>JABHSG010000003.1 GCA_018697095.1 archaeon
TATGTCGTCCACTGGCAAATCCACGCTCACATTATATTCTGTCTGACTAGAATTTGTTTCAGCAATGCTACTCACATCCAAAACTAAAGAACTAAATCCTTCATCTGTAGCAATTTGTAAATTGTAAGTTGTGGCTCCTTCTGATCCAGCTGTAGAACTATCCCACTCTAGCCTCGGAGTTCTATCTGTACCACTACTGGCGTTTGCTAGTGATACTAGAACTGGCATACCAGGTGCTGTAGTACCTGGGGCTTCAGAAGCTGCCCTACAACCATCTGGACAAACCCATGCAGTCCCATTTTTTTGAGTTAATATTATTGCCTGATCACTTAAGTTCACAGAAAATAAACTTGGCGTTTCATTTGATAACCTAGAATCAAGCTCTGCTTGAAACTGAATATACTGATTATCTGCTAAACTTGAAATGTCTTGAGGAGAATCACCTGCAAATTCAGTGAAAGTTTCTCCTGAACAAGCATCATCATCACAACTACGAACAGACAATGTCACATTTTGAATTCTACCCCTATCATATAATGCCTCAATTTCTCCTGCATCAAAAGCGCGAGGCCACATCGCAGCTTCATCTAATAAGCCATCATACCCTTGGTCACCATAATCTGAATCATCGCCAAGAGTAATATTTTGATTGTCAACATCATCAATATAATCTGCAAGGTAAGCTGCGGTATCAACCAATTCACCATCAATATAAGTAGAAATTAAATCATTAACAGAATCTATCACGTCCGCTCGATGATGCCATTCACCATCAAAAACGCTACTAACTCCAACTATATTAGACCGCCAATCGCTAATTGATGAATCTGAAACATAAAATTCTGCATTTTGACCATTAAATCTACTTACAAAAGCATCTCTTTCTCCCGTACCGCGATCTTTACTAAAAATTCTTTCTATTCCACTAGAATCAGATATTTTAAACCAGGTTGCCATTGTCAAATCAGAAACATTTGTAAAATTAAGATAACCAACATCAATTGCATTTGTAGCTGAACTTAAATTGACTGCGCCACCAAATTTCCCCCCAGTTGGATCCAAAGTAACTCCACTCCCTACTGCATCAGCATGATAATAATTGCCACTAGCATCATAAAAATCTGTGCCACTAGCATGTGCATCAAATGCATTTTCATCAAAATGAAACAAAAAGATAGTATTATTCATATCAACTGTTTCATTAAAATAACCAACTTCTGTTGCAGAAAAATTTTGCAAGGCACAACCATAACAATAATCTTGTTCCCAAACAACACTTTGCCAATCTTTACTTGCGCCAGCATCAAAAATTTCACTATCATATTCACCAATTCCATATGAATCCCCAAGAGTCACGGACTGAAAATTATAAACTTCAATTACTTCAGATTCTGAAAAAGACCTATTCCAAATTGCAACTTCGTCTATATTCCCTATAAATTCATTATCTGGAGAAGCAACATCACTATCTGCGCCAACTGTAACTTCTTCATTTTGTGCATCACTAAGTGTCGCTGCGTTAAATGTGGCTGATGCTTTTTCTACCCCATCTATATATAAATAAATTTTATTTGCGTCAGTATCAATAACACCCATCGCATGATGCCACTCACCATCATGAAGTGACGTTGTTACCCATTGCGCAATTCTCCAGGTACCACTATCAATTGCCATGAATTGCCAACCATTAGATGTTCCTCTACGCAAAAGAAAATTCCCATTAACTCCTACTTGATCTTTGGAAACAATTCGCTGGTTAGCAGCACTGCTTGAAGTTTTAAACCAAGCACTAACTGTAATTCCTGTCCAAGCACTCATTTCAATATCGCCAAAATCAATTACATCACTAGTTCCATCAAAGGAGATAGAGTCATCCATATATCCTGGCTGTGAATAACTCGCTCCATACAAGGTCCCATTATTTTGATTACCACTATAATCAAGAATTTCTCCAGAACTATCATTCATATGTGCCAAAAGTACATTTCCACTCATATTAACAACTCCTGATTCATCTTGATTTGACAAAAAGATATCACTTGTTCCATTAGAAATTATAATACCACCAGTCTCATTAGAATATTCTATAAAACTAAACATCCCTAAAACAAAATTATCTTCATTGATTACAGTTAATTGATAGGCGACACTAAAAAAACAAAGAAGTAGTAAAAGAAATAAAGGAATCATATACAACTTTACCCATCTCATAATTTAAAAATAAAACAATCATATATATTATCTTCTCGAAAAATTTCATTCCACTATTTAATTCAAAAAATACAAATCAAATAAATACGTCATCGCCCTCACTAACATTGTACAAATCAACATTCAAAATACTAATCTCGGAAAGATTTATACCAGTAGCTCCATTAGTAAACCCAATGATTTCAGTAAAATTGTGAATAGTCGAATTTTCATATCCTCCAAGAACAAACGCAGTGCCACTATTATCCCCAAACAAAGAATAACCTGCTCCATCAATCACAATATCATCAGATTCAATTGTAAAACAATCTCCTGTTGCAGTAATGTTAGAACTAAAAATAATATCTGAACTTATTGTCCCACAACTACTTACACTAACTGATTTTCCTACCTCACCATCAAAATTACCAACTACAGCTCCAGTGATTCCTCCATCTCCAAGCATAGAAAAAACTACCATCACTCCAAAAGTCACAAACATAACTGCAAACCATCCACGATATTTATGATGCATAATCAAAGTAAGAAAAATCGATTTATATAATTATCTTCAAAAAAAAAATGTAAAAACCTAAGGGAGCCATGTTTTAGGGTTCTTAATTTTCTCAGGAAGATACGTATCAATTACATAATTAAGTCCATGTTTAGCTAGAGCTTGCTGCTCTGCCCTTACTTTCATCTTCGCCATTTTAACTAAGGCTTTTTGCCAAGGTTTATGATGTTTAATGAACGGATCGTTTTTAATTAAATCTTTAATTTTTTTCATATCCACATCTTTAAGTGGATGAGTTGGTAATTTATAGTCTTCAATATCAGAAGGTGTGATACCAATAAACTGTGCTTGTGGAACACAAAAATATTCATTTATATGTGCAGCATTTCCTGAACCAACTTTTAATGTACGATAAATGGAACCAAATCCATATGGGTCACCATCTGTAAAAACATAAACTGGGATTTTTTTCTCATCTGCAAGTTTTCTGATAAACCGGCGGCATGCCCGAGTTGGAACTCCTCCCATAGAAACAAGAATACAATTAGCTTTTCGCCAATATTTGTGTTTATTCAATCGCTCAAACATACCGCTTGTTTCAATAGCCAAAACAAATTTTGCTTTAGTTTTAAATGATAAATGCTCAACACTCGAAGGGACAGAATAAGCACCAGCACCAAACTTTGTACAATCAATGTTCAAGGCCTCGCCAGTTTCTGTATCTTTATCAATTACAACGAGTTCCCCAGCAACAGCCCCACCTTTTTCTTCAGGAATAAATCCAATTTGCTCGCGATTAACTCGCATCATAGCTTCAATATCATCCATTACGGTATCTGATTCTGGTTGTTCCTTAAAACGAGCATCTCCCCAGTTTTTAGAAACATAATACGCCTCCCTTTTGGTTGCGATATCTTTAGCTTCAACTAAATCTTTACTCAAATTCATCATTCTAAGAGTTTGTGCAAATGTCTTGATTGTATTAGCAGAAAGTGTACGTGTTTTTACTTTGCTTAAAATACTAAAATATCCTTCTTTTTCATTATAAGCAACATTACTAAGTGAACGAATAGGCATTACTAAATCTGGCTTTTCAAGTAGCAAAATCTCGCCATAGATCTCTTTTGCAATCTTTTTTACTTTTGCAACAACATCTACTTTACCTGTCTTACCTGCTTTTACTTCTTTTTTATCTGCCATTTTTATTCCTTATATCTTAACTAAATTTTAACTAACCATATCATCAAAGAGTTTGTTGACCACTCTCTTTCTTCTTCTCAGTATCGGTCTCTTTAGGTTCACTTCCCTCAGATTCTTTATCACCGTCAGCTTCTGGTTCTTCGCGACCAATCTTTGCGAATTCAGGATCATAATCAGGGTTATCTATTTTAATCACTTCTAATTCTCCTCTGTCTGATTCTAAAATCTCACCAAGGCTTTCTTCAATTTTAATTTTATCAAGACTGCTCAAATCTAAAATATCTTTAAGTGCATCAGCCACATGAGGCATAAATTTTGTAATGAAATCTCGTTTTTTACCCTCATCTTTCAAACGCTTTTTCTTACGTACAAAAGAAGCTAATTTTCGGCCAATATCTTGCATTGCCCGTTTAACTTCAGTTGCAATTTCTTCGTAATCCGCAAGTGCTTCTTTACTCTCTGAAGTGAAAGGCACCCAAGTTGATGCCATATGTACTACAATTGTGCATGGCCCGACTGGAAGTCCACCTCGGCTTTGTTGTAATCCATAACTTTTCCAGGCTGTTTTTTGAATTGTTGAAGTAATTGAACATGCTCCTTGTTGATATAAAAGTGGGACGCGATTCGCAAACCGCATGACTCTAACAGTCTTATCGCTAAGCTGCTCTCCTCCATATGCAAGTGCTGCTTCTATTACAAATGGATTTCCTCGATAAACTACTGCTGGCCGTGAAACTGAGCAATAAAATTCTGCATTAATTTCTTTACGAAGTCCTTTTTCAAGAAGCTCAGAAGTTATTGGTGAAATACAGTCTGTTGGCGGCGCTTTTATTTTTGTACGTTCAATCCCTTTAATGAGTTTCTCACAATGCTCTCGGCTTACAGCTTTTACTTTCATAGTTGGAAGCAAACTGCTATTAGCACAAATTTCTTTTACTGTTTTAGGTCCAACACTTTCAAAATCATTTTTCAAAAATTTCCCAACTGTTTTTTCAGAAGTCAACTTCATCATCTTCATTAAAATACCAAGTTCCACTCCGTAAGGGTGCGGCCTAATCTCCTTAGCTTCTGGTGGAAGCACATGCGCAACTCGCGGAAAAATTAATTGATTTGCATTTGGATCTGTATAAATAAAAGTAGAATGTGGATTAACAATCGCTGTTTGTTTCATATACTCGTCAACACTTTGACGTCCCTTTTGATAGTGACCATCTAAATCTATTTCAATACGAGTTCCATGTTCTTTTTCATCCCATTCAAACTCGTTTTCATCAGACACTACAGGTAAATTGCTAAGAGTATCAATTTTAACTCTACATTCATACCCTTTTGCGCCACGTTCAACTTTAGTCATAACTTTAGCTGGTTTTCCAGTAGTAAGTTGACCATACAATACTGAAGCTGAGATTCCAATCCCTTGTTGACCACGTGTTTGAGCACGTTTATGAAACTTAGAACCGTATAATAATCTTGCAAAAATGTTAGGAACTTGCTTTTTTACAATCCCTGGACCGTTATCTTCAACAATCACTCTAAATCGTTTTTCATTAAGTTGGATTATTTCTACAGAAATTTCTGGCAAAATACGTGCTTCTTCGCATGCATCTAAAGAATTATCGACTGCCTCTTTTATCGTCGTTAAAAGTGCGCGTCTTGGGTTATCAAAACCAAGTAAATGACGGTTTTTTTCAAAAAATTCAGCTACGGAAATTTGCTTTTGTTTTTTCGCCAATTCGCTTGCATGTACTTTTGCCATGAGAAACCAGTCAAAAATACTGCTTTAAAAAAGTTGCGGATAATAATGTTCAAAATCCAAGTTAAAAAAGATAGTATATTCTTGCATGTAAGGATTTCCACAAGAATAATAAACTCTAAACACCAAACACTACCATGGGCATATTAAAATCAATAGGAATTCTTCTATGGAGGCGCACTTTCGGAAGAAAGAAACATCAAGAATCGCTAAAAGATGGAAATAAACTCAAGGCACTCATAGATAATGAAATTGAAGAAGGATTTAGATTAAACACCAAAGGATATGCAGAATTTAAAGTAATCAGTGATCTTGCACACAAGATTTTATGGAACATTGGAGCTGATGGGTTAACAGAAGATACAAAAGATGTTGCTTCTATCAACAAAAATTCTATCCCAAAAATCAAAAGTAGACTTTCAAAGATTCTAAAAGAGTTTCCAAAATTTAAAACTGAACTTAAAAGAGAAGAAAGCCTCCTTATGAAAGCTGCAAAATTCAAAGAAGATAAGGAAATAAGTATTAACTCGAAAATTGCAATGACTGAATTATACAAAATCCTATCTGAGGTCAGTGAAATTGAAAATCAATTTAGAAAACTAGCTAATTTGAATTTAGATGAATTGGAAAATATTGGTTATATTAAACCAAAAAATATGACTATTGGGAGAAAAGCATTCAGAATTATCGTTCCACTCAAAAAAAAAATCAATAAATTAGCAAATCACGTTGCTTTGCTATTCAAAATTGAAAAAAATATCACTGGCACAATATCAGTTTTAACAAAATTAAAATAGGTCTACATCTCTTTAAAATCTTTAAGACCCATCTCTGCATCTTTGATTTGCTTTTCTAAAAATCGATATACTGTTTTATGCATAGCTCCCTTAAGTAGCATCTCAACTGCCCTATGACACAATGCTACATCCATAGAATCTCCTAAGATTGCAACTGTTTTTCCATAAATAGACAAATCGCATTTAGTTAATCTTTCAATTTCGCCACGTACTTTTCCTTCACGACCAATAATTCTAGATTTTAATCTTTCTTGGCCACGTTGGTTTCCACCAACAACATCTCGAAGTCTAATTACTTCAAGTGAATGGTTTTCTCCAAGAAGTTTAAGTGCAATTTTAGGATTAAATCCTCTTCCTATAGCTAAAACGATATCTTTACAATCAAAAAGTCTAATTGCGTCGTAACCTGAAATTGTAACTTGACCATCAGCTGAATCAACATTAATAGAACATTCTGTTTTTTTCTCAATAAGTGTCTTTGTAACACCACTTGATCCAATTAGAACAGCAACTCTATCTTTTGGAATTTTGAGTTCCTCGTGCATCTCTTCTTCAGTATGCACATGCTCAGGCAAACTATCTAAGCCCTTACTAATCTCTTCAGCTTCCTTAGCTTCCTCTACTTTAGCTTGGACAGACTCATCTAATTTCTCTGATTCTGCTGATTCCATACTTTCTTGATCCATAGACCAGCAAAGAACGCTTCTGCTTTAAAAAGTGTTAGGACATAAATTTCATTAATTTAGAACAAACTCTTACATTTTAGTCAATTTATTTTTCACTTTTCCGGTGCAAAGAGGATCATATTCTCTTGCACAAGAAAGCTATGCTTTCTTTGTGTTAGAAATTTTATTTTTTCAAAACAGACTCAATTGTCTCATCCAAATCTCTCTTAACTCCATGTTTACGAAACCACTGCAAGACGTTTTTCATATCCCGTGCAAGTAAATCGCGTGCTAACCCTGCCTTAGTCACAGTAGCTTGAGAAAAGTCAATCAAAACAGGAGTATCTTTTTTACCTTCTCTTAAATTCAAAATATTAAATGAAGACAAATCGCCATGCGCCAATCCAGCTTTATGCCACAATTTACGCACTTGCAATAAGATCTCGTCTAAAAATGCCTCTGGGTCTTGTGGAACCAAGTCTTTTAGCGGCATTGCTACAACTCCTTCTTTCTCATCACCAATTAAATCCATTACCACTACATTATTTTTTACAGTGTGTACATGTGGAACTCGAACTCCTGCTTTATTAGCAATAAACAAATTTTTAAATTCACGTTGCACCCATGCAAAAATAATTTCACGGCGCCTTTTCTTCAGATTTTCATAGCGTGGGTCTTGTCCAATATACTTAAACATCCCAGAAAAATCAGCATTTTGTACTCGATATATTTTTACAATAACATATTTAATGGTCTCCTTGCCCTTAGAATCCTCACCCTTAGCTCTAGCAATGAAAATATTACTTTCTTTACCTACTTTTATTGGAGAAACTAATTCTTCAAAATATCCACGAGTCTGAAGTTCGAACAAATTACGTTTAGTAAATGCATCAAACACTCCTTTAACTGTTTTGAACCGTTCCTGGTAAGTCAATGTAACCATAATTAGAAACTAAAAACGAGTAAACATTAAGAACCTTTGCCTGATCTAGACGCTATCCAAAATAACCAAATTCAACAAAGGTGCTGCTACAGTACTTACTTAAAATTAATATAAACGCGCTCGGCGTGGTGCCCCTGATCTGAAAAGATAATCATAAGGACCACCACTTTTCAAGCCAGTAATGCTTCCATCAACTCCAATTCTATAGCTTTGGTTCTCCCACAAATGCCACAGTTCTGGAGTCACAACTTCTCCTGGAAGCCCATGTTCTAAAACTTTGCGATGTATCCCATTAGGTTCACCAACTTTCTGCTCAAGTTTTAATCCACAAAGTTCAAAAAAAGCATCACCCCATAGCAGATCATCATTCCCCCACCATGGAATATCTAAATAAACTGCGCCGCCTTTACGAACATTTCTAGAAATATTCAATGCTCCAGGTAATTTTTGAACATCGCGATTTCCAAGATGATACAAAACATTTTGACAAGAAACTGCGTCAAATGGACCATACTGTCTTAGATCAACATTTTTAATATCTCCTTGGACTAAATTAACTTCTCCTTTCCTCAATTTATTTGCTAACTCTCTTGGGACTCTAGCAGAATAAATATTCTGATCTGAATAATTATCTCTGAAAATATCTCGCAGATCTGGTTTTACATGCTGTTGCGCATTTTCCAAAACAACTTTTTCTTGACCAGTTCGTAAAAGGTACTGATCCCAAAGTGACATATATTCTTCTGGATATCCTTGGGCATTTCTACTAATAAGCCCAAATTGAAACTCTTCACGAATCAAAAAATCATCCAGTAATCTTTGCTCAATATCAACTACTGTTAAATTATAATCAATCTCAGCCTCTTCTAAAACTGAAAAAAAAGTATAAGCTTCATAACTTCCACCAAAAAATTTTGATGAACCAAGGCCCACGTGTAAAATGTTCAATGGGCCATCCATCATACCTGAATTAACTTCTTTCACTAACCACGATGAAAATCTATGGCCTCTATCTAAATCTGTTTGTGTTGACATTTTAATTCATTACTCAATTAAACCAAAATCACTAGTCCCTTTATAATAATTTAGTAAATAATCACTCAAAAGTAACAAAATAGGCGAAAGATTTATATAGAAATGACCATTATTAAGTAGTATCAAAACACCTCAAAACCACCTCTTTCCTCAGGAGATCCTCCAGATTTCCTGAGGTCCCTTTTTTTACAATGTAAGTTTTGCTTACATGTACAAGTGAGCTTGCTCACTTTGTATCAAAAAGAACATTAAAATTTCTTTTCATATTAAATAAGGTTAAAATTGGCTCTTTTTCTCAAACAAAAGGAATTTTGCTAATTAAACCACAAACTTTAAATAAACTATACATAATACCTTACTTATTCAAGGTCAAAAGGCTAAGAAATAACAATCAACTTTCAGAATTCACATTCATCAATTGTTTTGAATTAAATTAAGCTACAATTCACAAAGTAAGCAAAGCTTACTTGTACAAGTTCACTTTGTACCAAAGATAGTGATAGTAGCGATGACTCGTGAATTCTAAAAGCAGCAAACATAACAATTAGCGAAACTCTTGACAAAGTTTCATATTCAAAAGTACTTTAACATTACATTTGCTTAATTAACAAATAAGCTAAACCAAGTGTTGTAAAGCTAGAACATTATACTAGCAAAAGTACTACTAATTCTATGTTTGCTACAAGTTATAAAATAAATGAAGTCAGCACAAAAGTGTATGGCTCGGAGACTTAAAAAAAATGGCAAAAATTAGCCAAGTAGCAGCAAAATATATTGTTCACACTTCAATTAAAATTGATGGTATCGTAGATCGCCCAGACGTAATTGGTGCAGTCTTTGGACAAACTGAAGGACTTCTAGGTTCAGACTTAGAACTTCGTGAACTTCAACGTTCAGGTAAAATCGGACGAATCGAAGTAAAATTAAACACAACTGCTGGAAAAACCAAAGGAGAAATTATTATCCCAAGTAGTCTTGATAAAACTGAAACTGCAATTATTGGAGCGGCCCTTGAAATTATTCAAAGAATTGGTCCATGTAATGCAACTTTAAGAGTTGAATCAATTGAAGATATCCGTGTAAGTAAGCGTCAATTTGTAATTAAACGTGCAAAAGAACTTCTTCACAATCTTACAGAAAATACTTTGCCTGATTCTCAAGAGATCAGTAAAGAAGTATCACAATCTGTACGTATGAAAGAGATCAAAAAATACGGAAAAGATAAATTACCTTGCGGCCCTGATGTTGAAACTGGTGAAGATGTGATTGTAGTAGAAGGAAGAGCAGATGTTCTAACACTTCTAAAACATGGATTCAAAAACGCTATCTCAATGGAAGGAAGTTCAGTTCCAAAAACTCTAATTGAACTTTCTAAACAAAAATCAATGACTGTTTTTGTTGATGGTGACCGTGGTGGAAAACTAAACATCCGTGAACTTGTAACTGTTTGTGAAGTGGATTTTGTTTGTAGAGCTCCTGACGGAAAAGAAGTTGAAGAATTGACCAAAAAAGAAATTCATAAAGCACTTCGTGGAAAAATTACAGCGCAGCAAGCAAAAACTGATCTTGGGATTACTAAAGATGGCGGACTCATCAATAAAGATGTAACTTTAAAACAAAAAGTTATCCGTAAAGATGACCGAAGACCAGCAAGAAACGATAAAAGGCCAACAAGAAACGATCGCGACAACAAACGTACAAATGATCGAAGGCCAGCAAGAACTGATAGAAATACCAGTTCAAGAACAGAGGCTCCAGCTCCAAGAAGCAGCCCAAAAGCTTTAGCTGAAGGCGAAAAAAAGAAATTCAAAGAAACTCTTGAAGATCTTTTCGGAACCAGGGGCGCATGCATCTTTGACACCAAACTATCAATTTTAGGGAAAGTTCCTTTAACTGAACTTAATTCTACTATCAAAAGTTTAGGTGGTGGAATTCACGCAATTGTTCTTGATGGCGGAGTTGACGCAGAACTTGCTCGTACAGCTGAGAAACTTAAAATTCACTACCTTGTTGGTGGCGAAGACATAAGTGATGGTAAAGCAAGAATCAAAATTTTAACTGAAAAAGATTTGAGTTAATAATTACAAAAACACATTTTATTTTTTTTAATTTTTTATTTTCACAATAATCATCAATTCCTGACCTAACCAAACACATTGGCCAAATAAATTATTTAACAAAATTTGGTGACATGCCAAAATAAATTATTCTTCAATTAATAACAAACTACATAATTAACCAAACGTTTTATATCCCAAAACGCTCCTTCTTCCTATACATATGACTTTTGATGTAATTATTGGCCGTAGTAAAAAGGACGTTGAGAAACTAGGCAAAAAAGGAACAGTTTTCATTGCAAAACAGTTCGTAAAGATGGGTCAAACCACCAGCTTGTCCAATCCAGTTTACCTTGATGTATCTGGAGCACACGTTATTTTTCTCTGCGGCAAAAGAGGATCGGGAAAAAGTTATACTATGGGGTCCATCGCTGAAGGGCTTGCAGACCTCCCAAAAAATATCAAACAAAATCTCTCTATTGTTCTACTAGACACCATGGGTATTTATTGGACTATGAAATATCCTAATTACCAAGACGCAGCCCTATTAAGAGAATGGGGCTTTGAACCAAAACCTCTTGATGTTAAAATTTATACGCCAAGTGGATTCTACTATAAATACAAAGAAGAAGGTATCCCTACAGATTTTCCTTTTTCAATAACTCCTACTGATGTTGGTCCAGAAGATTGGCTTGATACGTTTAAAGTCCCAGCAAATTCCGCAGAGGGAGTACTCTTAACAAAAATTGTTCAAACAAAAAATAACGAAAACATTCCATATGCTTTAGATGAATTAATTACTTTAGTAAGAAATGACCCTGAATCAGAACGTGTAACTAAGTCTGTAGTCATTAATCTATTCGAAAAAGCAAAAGGCTGGAAAATCTTTGACAAAAATGGAACTCCACTAAAAGATATCGTAAAAGGTGGCCAAGTGACTGTTTTAGATGTAAGTCCTTACGCGACAATGCCTAGTGGCTGGGAAATTAAAGCAATGGTTACTGGTCTTTTATGTAAACGTCTCTTTCAACAACGTATGCTTTCACGTAAAAGCGAAGAATTTCAAAGTGTTGACAAAGCAATGCATTATTTTTCTAAAGATACTAAAGAAAAACAAGAAGAGCCTCTTGTTTGGATAGCAATCGACGAAGCACATGAACTTTTGCCACGCGAAGGTAAAACTGCGGCAAGTGACGCTCTTATCACTATCTTACGTGAAGGTCGTCAGCCAGGGATCTCTTTAATTCTAGCAACCCAACAACCAGGAAAAATTCATACCGATGTAATGACTCAATCCGATATCGTACTATCTCATAGACTCACTGCTAAAATGGATATTGAAGCCCTTGGTCTTCTTATGCAAAGTTATATGAGAACAGGTCTTGATGTAGAACTAAATAATCTGCCTCGTCAAAAAGGAGCAGCAATTTTATTCGATGATAATAATGAACGATTATTTCCAATCCAAATGAGACCACGTTTTACTTGGCATGGTGGCGGATCGCCTTCTGCAGTTAAAGCAAAAAAAGGTAGTGCAGATAATATTCTCAAAAATATCAAAGATTTAGAGTAACCTTTAAATCCCCCTTCTTCTTAACTAACTTTAATATGGGTGTTATGGATAAATTAATGTTCTGGAAAAAAAAAGACGATTTTGGCAGTTTTGATATGGATAGTTTCAGCTCATCCGCAAAAGATCCCCTTGGTGGAACTCCACTTCACGAAAACATCGGTTTAGAACATGATCCTTTTGGTAAAGATTCTATGTCACCAAGTCCAGCTAACAGCTCACCTCCTGGCAGCGACCCCATTTCTCCAGCGCCAACTCCACCTAGTGATTTTGGAGCAAATCATGATTCTCTAAGACCTAAGGCTTTTGATCAAAAAAAAGAATATTCAGGGAATCGCGACCTAGAACTAATCTCAAGTAAATTAGATACAATTAAAGCAATTTTGCAATCTCTTGACTCTAGAGTAAATGTTATTGAACGCATCGCAAAACAAGAAGAGCAAGAACAAAATCAATCACATAATAACCAAAACCATAATCTCTGGTAAACCTGACAAAGTTAATTTTTAAGTATGGTAAATAAACAAACCAATAACAATTTTCTTTACATTTTCATAGCGATAACATCAATTATAGTTATACTAGATCAACTAACAAAAATTCTCATAAAACAAACTAAACCAACACTGCAATTTCTTTTCCTAAACATTCATTACTCTACTAATACTGGGGCAGGGTTTGGCATTTTCCAAAATTCTTCTTTTCTTTTAGGTATCCTATCGCTAATTTTTGTAATTGCACTTATTCTCTATTATCCAAAAATTCCTAAAACCAAAATCTACCAAATTGTAAGCGCTTTACTTCTTGGTGGTGCTATTGGTAACATGATTGATAGGCTCATCAGGCGTGAAGTGATAGATTTTATCGCTACTTCCTTTTGGCCAAGTTTTAATGTAGCGGACGCTGCAATCTCAATTAGCGCAATCATAATCATCATCTTATTAATCAAAGAAGAAACTATGCCAGATTCAAAAATAGATATTAAAAAAACAAAAACTAAAAAATAATACTTAAGAACTCTTTTTCAAATCTCTTGAAGCATTATAACCAGCATCTTGAGCTTCTTTTTCGCTACTAAACCAAACTTGATTATCTTCTTTGATTTTAACTGCCCACTCGCTTCCGCTTTTATGATAATAACGCCCTTTTTTACTAGCTACAAAATTATTAGTACTAGTACTTCCATCAATACTACCTGTCTTAGAAACTTTATTTCTAGGAACCTTACTCTTAGAACTACTAACTTTACGTGCTCGTTTAGGGATTGGAACTATCCTTTTCCCTTCTGAGTCTTTTGCTGCCATAGATTTACTTGAATCAAACACCATACTATGTTTTGGTTTAGAAACCATAACAGAATTTTCAACTTCCTCTTTTTTCTCACAAACCTTTTTGCAAGGAGCCATCTGCAAAGCTAAAACAAATTGTACTAGTGCAAACATACTAAGCGCATAACTTAAATTTTGTCCAAGCACATACAAGTATAATACTCCCAGAAGCATCAATACTGAGCTAAAAAGACTAAATGCTTCTCCTTTCTCATGAAAAAAAGAAGTAATACTAGTTAAAACAATTAATACAAAAATAACTCCACTAATCCAAAGACAACTCGTTTCTAAACTCGCATAACGTGCAAAAAAACCTAAAAATAATACTGTAAATAATGTAGAAAGTCCAATCAATATTCCTCTTACCATATCTAAATTATGGTAAAATTACTTTTAAGGATTTATAGGCTAGAATAAACGCATAGCAAACATACTAACAAACACGCTAACCCTAAATAGAATAAAATTACTAATCAAAAATCATCTTCAATCGCGTCCAATAGGCCACGGCGCTTCAAAAACGCTACTTCTGCTTTTGATCGATATTTGTAAACAACATCACCTTTAACATCGCCACCAAGTTCCCAAGGTTCAACAATAATAATATTACCCTCACGAACCCATAAAAATTTACGAAGTCTTCCTGGGATTCTACAATTTCTAGTTTTCCCATCAAGGCATTGTACCATCATCCGACTACCACCAACACGCTGTTTCACAATTCCTAAAAGTTCTTTCCCAGCTGGAAGCCTAACTCTAAGAACTTGTTCTCCATCTCCAGAAGACTTGCCTTTGGATCTGTGCTTTTTGTACGGTGTAGCCATTGTAAGCTAAAAATTTGCCCGCTTTATAAAGTTGTCTAAGCTTAGCTCTAAAAAATAGACTCTATTTCCACTGGTCAAGTCCCCACAATACATATAAACAAAACTCTATCATAAGCCAGTTATGGCAAAACGACTACAATCCCCTTCTTCAATTAACACCTTCAAGCAATGTCAAAGAAAATATTATTATTCTTATATCGAAAAATTACCACGTAAGGATTCAATCCATACAGTTCGTGGAAACATTGCCCATTCAACTTTAGAATACTTCTATGATTTAGACGTTTCGAGTTACACTATGGATAATTTTGAAAAAGAATTCAAGGTATCAATTCAAAAACTCTTACTAAACCAATGGGCGAGTTACTCAGAAAAATTAGAAAAACTTGACCTCACTCCAGACAAAACCAGATTTTACTTTGAAGAAACTATGATGATGGTTCTTAACTGGTGTAATCATTTTCTAAAAGATATGAAAAAAGAATATGCAAAAGATCCTAGGTCAATTACTGATATGTTTTCTCAAATAGCTCCAGTTCGCGAGCAAGAATTCAAATCAGAAACTCACCAAGTTAGAGGTTTCATTGATGCAATCAAACATCACGAAAATGGAGAGATTCACATTATTGATTATAAAACAAATAAACAAGCTGTAATTAAAGATTCAATTAGGCTTCAACTTTCAATTTACGCACTTCTTTACCAAGAAAAGTACGGAAAACTACCTCAAAAAGTTGGTGCATTCTTTTTACGTGAAGGTCTGAAAATGATTGATGTAACTGATGATATGACTCAAAATGCAAAACTGCAAATAGAAAACATTCATGCTCACACAGATATAACTGATAATATTGTTGATTACAAAAGAACAATCACTCCACTTTGCAGATGGAAAACTGGGCAATGCGACTTCTACGAAACCTGTAAACCTCATGGTTAAGGCATTTACATGTTTAAAAATTCTTAATTTTTATTTATAATATTAAATGAAAGTTGATCAAATCATTGCCAATGCGAAGCTGCCTTACGCTTTTCATCAAAAGAAAGTCTACTCTGTAATGCTTGTTCAATTTCCTCAAGCGCAGCCAAAGCAGATTTAAGATAATAACTTGTATGTTCAAGCAATTTCCCTGCATGGTTTTTATCCAGGTTCAATTCTTTTTTTCTAAATTGTGTTATCACTGCTGGAACCTGTTTAACCAAAAAAGCTTCTTGAACACGTAACTTTTCTCGCAAACCATTTATCATTAAAAGAGATTTTACTTGGGAGATATCTACTAACCTACCATCTAACTCTTGAAATTTTTGATAAACTCTTCTTTCTGTTCTTTGCAAGTTACTTAATTCTGCTCGAAAAGAAGTTTTAACACCTCTCATAAAAGATTCTCCTATCTCTTCAATGATTTGGTTTTCTCGTACAAGCCACCTTTTTTCAACATCAGACAATTCATTTGCCCGCCTAAGATCAGAAATAATTGCAAGCTCTCCCATGTCAGCATGAAATCTCTTTAAAGATGGTAACTCTCCCTCTAAGTGCTTCAAAAAATCATCTATTCTTTTCAATGCATCAACAAACTCCCTTTGAAAACTACCTTTCAAAGATAACAAAAATTTCTTTATTTCGCGCTGCACTTTCTTTAACCTTTTTTTAAGTGCGCTAAAAAAATCTGTTCTGTTTACAGAAGAATTATATGAAAAATCCTCTCTTTGTAATAAGTTAGAAAAAATTTTTGAAACTTCTTCAACCTCACCAAATAAAGAATGATTGTGCTGTTCACTTTTCCAAAAAGCAGACTTAGCTATCTCTCCAAAATTCCAGGTCAGATCAATATTTCTACCTGCCTCCCTTAAAATCATACGTGAAGCATTCTTCATATCAGCAAAACTCCAATTATGAGCATTTATTACCGCTGGAGGTAATCCTTTCTCTTCCACACGCCTCATCACTGCTGCTTCTATTTTTTCAATATCAGCTATAGGTATCAATTTTATTGTAGCCGAAGCTCTTTTAGGAAGATCATCATGTTTACCTAAAACTTCCGTACCATAAGGTAAAACAAAATCTCCAACAACAAATGTATCTTGTGGTGCTAAATTATAAATTCTTGGGATCATTGCTTTAAAAGGTATAATTATCGCAAATTTTTTTCCATCCCAACTGTTCAACATGTGCGAACCAACGGGGCCATTCAAACAAAAATGAATTGTTTCTCGTGGAAACCAATCTAGCTGAGAACTTTTTTTCTTAAACACACTACCCCTTGACTTTATTTTCCCGTGCTTAGGGAAATGGTCAGTTAAATGCACTGCCACAAGAGACTCTGGGTTTATCAAATCAAACAATGCAGAATACTGGTTTTGAGCTCTTTGAATAACTTTTGATCTTCTTTCGCTCCATTCTAAAGCAATTCTAACTGCTTCTGCAGCTTCAATAAAATCACTCTGACTCATCACCATCAAAAATTAAAAGAAAAAGAAGAATAAAAAGGTA
The DNA here is from genome assembly GCA_018697095.1 of archaeon. Taxonomy (GTDB): domain Archaea; phylum Nanobdellota; class Nanobdellia; order Woesearchaeales; family GW2011-AR9. Next base: position 17,368 of record JABHSG010000003.1, read on the forward strand.
TCGAAAAATAAAAAAATCTAAGCCCCTAAAAAGCTCATTCGGATTATTTCTTGATAAACAATCACGTTCTCAAGTACCCAGGCTTCAACTGCCGCTCCAAGTAGTAAAAATAGCACAGCGCCAAGTAGCAAGTACAAGTTAAACCCAAATACTTCCATGAATCGATCTGATGCGAATTCTTCAAGTAGCACGTCTTTTGATATGACCGCCCCAGCTATCGCTGCTAAAAAATATGCCATACCTTCTATTAGCATGTGTGGCGTGACCACTGCCATTATTTTACCAAAGACCAAGAGCACACTTTCTCCACTAAAACTGCTAGCGGCTTTTGCAGTGTATCCAAATACAGTTCCCCATACTGAAGCATTCCAAGTAATCAAAAATATTGCTCCATCTCCAGTCAAAAGTGCCATAATAAAGCAAGCCACCATTACCATAAAATTATTTGAAAGTAGTGACCAAAATAAACTTCCAACAGCTGAACTTGCAAATGCATTTCCAGCAAACCCTTGACCAAGTCTAATTTCTAATTGCTCACGAAATAAAGTGTTAGTTTCAAACGCTGGAAGCATCATTGTTCCAAACGAATATACTAAAAGAATTCCAAGAAACAAGAAAACATAAATTTTTACAATATCCCAATCATCACGAAACAAAGCTTTGAACGAGACTTTTTTCTCCATTCTTTCTTGACGTTCTTCCATATCAAATATTTTGTAAAGTTCAGGAAGAAGTAAAATTGATGTGAATGCAACTGCTACTAATGCAGGGTCGCCAGGAAATAAAATTGAAGCAATTAAAATTCCAACAATGGAATATCCTACTCCAAGTAAAAACGCATAACCAGCTTTTTGTTCAAGCCAATCTTCAGGAAAAATATGTTCAAGTACCATTTATTAACCACCTCTAATGATAATAATTTATTTAATTTGTTATTACAGTAAAATACTATAACACTAGAAACATTGTTTTTAACTATTTAAAATTATTTGAAAAATAAAAATAATAAAAATATCTCAAATCTTACACGCATAGTCCACAACCCTTAAAAACCAAACTATCTAAAACATACTTATCATGATTAAAAATCAAATTAAAACTGCATTACTATTAGGGTCCCTTACTGGAATACTCTTACTTATCGGATATCTTTTCGGTGGAAACACAGGTTTACTAATAGGATTAATATTCGCAATCGGGATGAATTTCTTTAGTTATTGGTTCTCTGACAAAATTGTTCTAAAAATGTACAGAGCACGTGAAGCAGATAAAAATAAAGAATCAGAACTTTACCAAATTTTAGAATCTATTGTCAGTAGAACAAAATTACCAATGCCAAAACTTTACATTATAGATACTCCTCAATCTAATGCTTTTGCAACTGGACGTAATCCAAAACATGCAGCAGTTGCAGTAACAACTGGACTTATGAAAATATTAACTAAAGATGAACTTAGAGCAGTTCTAGCGCACGAAATTGGCCACATTAAAAACCGTGACATCCTTATCTCAAGCGTTGCAGCAACTATCGCCGGAGTTATTTCCTACGCAGCTTTTATGGCACGTTGGGCAGCAATCCTTGGCGGTTTTGGTGGCAGAGGAAGTGATAACAACAATATCTTAGAGCTTATTGCTTTAGCAATCATCGCTCCATTAATGGCAATGATCATTCAGTTTGCAATCTCTAGGTCTCGCGAATTTCTAGCAGATGAAACTGGTGCTAAGATTATTAAGGATCCATACAGCCTAGCATCTGCATTAGAAAAAATTGAAAACAATGTAGCGCATCATCCATTTAGAAAATCTGGTCAAACTGAAGCTACAGCGCACATGTTTATTCATCACCCATTTTCAGGGAAATCTTTTCTAAAACTCTTCTCAACACATCCAAGTACAAGTGAACGTGTAAAAAAATTAAGAAGTATGACTATTTAATAAAAATAAAATTAAAAAAATAATTAAAATCCACTTTCGGGGCAATCATAATGTATTAAAGCACCTGAAAATTCTATAGGATTAATCGCAGAAGGGTTAGGCATTCTCATATAACGAATTTCTCCCATGTCAGGGTCATAACTATACGCACTCCCAAGTCTCAAAGCTAACTTACTACAGTCTTGTTCACTAGTTGCTCGAGAGATTCCAGTTTGCAATTTATAAATTTTATCAGACGATTCAAGTGGGTCTTCTAAAGGAGCAGCATCTCTACTTAACCTCTTCACAAAAGTATGTTCTTGAGTTGAATCTACTCTATAATCTACCTCGATTGTTCCATTATCATCTACTTGTTCAGGACCAGAAACGTGAACTGCTCCATCTATCCAAATTACTCCATAATTATCATCTACTTGTCCAGACCTAGAAGCACTAACTGCTCCAATTAAAAGTAATGCTAATCCCCTCATTTTACTATTCATTTTTACATCCTCCGATAGTATCTATCCACTATCTAAGGCTGTTTTAAGAAAGTCAAGTTTACTTTCGGGTTGTTAATGCAGCCAACCGTTATATAGTCCTTTAAATTCAACTACATTTAAAAACCTTTCTGTTTTAATTACTCTTAAGTGATTAATCTTGGATAAACGTATATCTTACGGAAGAATTTAGCTGAGTTTACAAAAAATTATCAACTGTCTAAAATTAGCATTTAAAGCTAATATTCGCAAGCTTTATAAACATAAAGGCCAATTTTGCCTTTTAGGATGTATTTCCAAGCATCTAGGAGATGAAGTTCAAATGAACAAAAAACGATATGTATCGCACAACGCAATGGATAAAATTATGCGTGACGCTGGAGCACCTCGAGTTTCCGACGGTGCAAAAGAAGCTTTAGCGAAAGTTTTAGAGGAAAAAGCCTTCGAAATTGCTAGTGAAGCAAAAAAATTCGCTTTGCACGCTGGCCGTAAAACTATTACAGATAAAGATATTAGCCTCGCAGCTAGTAAATAAGAACAAAAAGTCTTTTAAAGAGACTAATAAAAAATCAAGCTGCAAATAACATTTTCAAAAATATAGAATCATAGGTGGAGAATAATGAGCGAAACAAAATTAGTAACCGTTGGACACTTAAAAAAAGGCGATACCTGCTTAATTGATGGTGTAGCGTGTAAAGTAACTGACATTTCAGTATCAAGGCCTGGAAAACACGGGCATGCAAAAGTAAATTTAACCGCTGTTGGTTTACTTGATAGCAAAAAAAGAAATACAATGATGCCAGGGCACGATAAAATCGAAGCTCCAATCATTGAAAAGAAAACTGCTCAAGTTTTAGCAATCAATGGAAATATTGCAAACATAATGGACGAAACCAGTTTTGAAACATTCGATTTAGAAATCCCAGAAGAATTAAAAAAAGATTGTACAGAAGGAAGAAACGTTTTGTACTGGGCTTTAATGGGACAAAAAGTAATGAAACAAGTAAAATAAACTTAACATTACAAAAATCAAAAATATAACGGAAGTGAAATAATACATGGCAACAAAATTCCCAGAAGCTGAAGCACGCCTTTTCAAAAACATCTTTGTTGATAAAAAAACAAAGCGTAAGATTAGAGCTAACCCATTAAAAGTGCAAGCTGGAAAAATTAAAGGTCGCGGTAAAGGCGGATCAAATAAACTAAGACCAAAAAAGAAAAAATAAACCATTATTTTATATTTTTATTTTATTATCTTTACAAAGCAAACAAACTTTTACATTCAACTTTTCTTCTCAATTTTCAAATCCAAATTTCAGGTAACCTTAAAAAGGAAAACTTCCTCATTTTCTTTTGATGGTTGAAGCAGTTATTGATTTTATTCTAAGATACAAAGCAATTATTCTCTTTTACTTAGCGATTTTAATTTTTGTTTATCTGCATAAAACCAAAATTGACTTTCAAGCAAAAATCATTATGCTCTATAGAACTAGTTTTGGAATCAAAGCTATGAAATGGGCTTCTAAAAGATATGGTGAATGGATCAAGCTAGTTGGTTATGTAGCGGCTGGCGTTGGTTTCATCGGAATGATTTTTATCACTTATACTCTTATTCAAAACCTAATCAAACTATTAATAGAACCAGCAGCGCAATCAGGTGTTGCCCTCATCCTCCCAGGAGTAAACATTCCCGGTTTAGGCGTTCTTCCTTTTTGGCATTGGTTAATTTCAATTTTTGTAATTGCACTAATTCATGAGTTTGGTCATGGTATTGTTGCAAAAGCTCACGGAGTTAAAATTCATAATACTGGGTTTGTCTTAATTGGACCTATCATCGGAGCTTTTGTAGAACCTGATGAAAAACAAATGGCTAAACAATCCGACATTGTTAACTATTCAATTTTAGGAGCAGGCCCATTTGCTAACGTTCTTTTAGCAGGACTTGCAATCTTACTATTAAGCTTCGTTTTCAATCCAATTCATGCAGGTATGCTTGAAGAAACAGGATTTACTTTCGAAACTTACGCTGGAGAATTAATGCCAACTGAAATCGCAGGAATTCCTCTAAAAACAACTATCAATTCTATTAATGGAGAAACAACAACAACTTTTCAAGACTTCGCGAGTGTTCTTCAATGTGAAGGGCCCGGAGATACAATTACTGTAACTGGTTTTGCTACATCTGAAGACAACACTGAACTTGGAGAAACTCAAGATTACAATATTACTTTAACAAATAACCCTGATGATGTATCTCGTCCTTTTTTAGGAATTTCTACAATTTCTAACGATTTTCAAATCAAAGAAGCTTATCAAACAGGCCTAAAACGAGCTTGGTATGAAGTAATCAATTGGCTTGTTGAATTTTCACGTTGGACATTCATCCTTAGTTTAGGAATTGGTTTATTCAACCTTCTACCACTTCCAATTGTAGATGGTGGAAAAATGGCACAAATTTTCCTAAGAAAACTCAAAGGAAAAGTGAAAGGAGACCATATTTACAGTAAAATAAGTGTACTACTATTATTCATCTTACTCTTTAGTTTACTTTTACCACTAATCAAAAAACTCTTTGGATTTATATTTTAATTTATATTCTAATTTTTTAATTCTTTAATTATTACAACTTTTAGAACTCACTAAAATCACAAATATTTATTTGTATTTCTTATCAAAAAATTTAGCAACTTGTTTCAATCCTTTCACTTCAGCATTCGGACCTAGCATATAATAGATTTTTTCAACGCTTGCCCCCCAGGAGAAATTTCCTTTCTCTACTTTTACTTCACGTACAACAAATTCTCCCGTTTGAATCCCTTTGCGTAAGTGATAATACACTAATCTAGATGCAATCTCTGGATAAATCTCATTATAAACTTTAGAAACACGATACCCATAACCTTTACCCATATGCGCAAGTATCTCAACAATACGCTGACGTACTCTACTTTTTGCAGGTCTTCCTCTTGGCATACAATTACAAACAAACAATTCTTAAAGAACCTTACTGTTTTTGATATTACCTTGGCTAAAGCGCGAATTCCCAAAAAAAGGCAAAAAGTAATTGCAAAAGAACATCTAAAAGCAGTTTTTACTCTAGCCAAAGAAAAGCGTAGCGACAAAAATCTCACAAACAAACTAATTAAACTCGCTCGTAAAATTGCAATGAAAGTACGTATGAGACTTCCTCTTAATTACAAAAGGCAATATTGCAAACACTGTTATTCTTATCAAACACCTGGAACAAATCAAAGAGTCAGAATCCAGAACAAAAAAGTTGTACTAAAATGCCAAGAATGTAATAAATTCACTAGAATCCCTATAACACCTAAAAGAAAACAAACTAAAACTAAAAAAAAGGGTTCAAAAAATAAGAAACCAGATAATAGACGTAAGTCAAAATCTTCTTCTAAAAGACAAAGAAAAAATTAGCTTTTCTTAATACCCTTCTTCCAAAGTTCTAAAAAATACTTCCTATAGCTTTTAGCGATCGCTGTAGATTTAATCAAAAATGTAACTGGGTTCTCGCCCCAATGCAAAGTTGCGACAAATGACCCAAAAATAAAGATAGTTGTAGGCGAACTTAATTCCTTTTTCAAAAACAAAACAGAAGAAGAAGGCATACGCACAAAACTTTTGTCTTTTAAGTCATGGTTAAATAACACTCGAACACTTGCTTTTTTCTCTACGCGCTTTCTATGCCATTGAGGGAAATAAATTGGCAAACTAAGTAAAGCCTTACCTGTGCCACCCAAGACAAATATTTCTTCACCACTTTTTATTTCACTAAGTATTTTTTCAAAAAATCCCCTCTGTGCCTGAACTCCTCTAAAAACAAATGCATCTTCTGATTCTACTGATAGCTTTTGCATTTGTTCAAGCTTAGGTAACAGTTTTTCAACTAATTTTCTCTCTTTAGCAACCTTAGCTTCTTTTTCACGTACCAAACACAAAAGTTGATCAGCACTAGCTGCCCTATATGACCTACTTCCTTCTTCATTAACAAATGAAACTAAGCCTTTTTGTTCTAAACGCTGTAAAACATCATAACATGAAACTCGTCCAACTCCACTATTTTTTACAAGTTCAGCAACTGTTGACTTTCCAAGTTTTACTAAAAGTAAGTATAATTCACTTTGCTGAGCTGTAAGTCCAATCCCTAAAAGCGAAGACTTCATTTTTTCTATCATAAATCAAATAATCGCCCTTTAGATAAAAACCTTATGCTCAGTTGTAATGTGCCATTACAACAATAATTGAAAAGCACACCTACAAAATGTGAACAAACAATGGACCATATGACTGAATTTGAAAAAACTTTGCTAGGGGCAAAATTCAGATATTTACATCAAGAAACTCTAACTTTATTTCCAAGAATTCTAGAAAAAAGAGTTTTATCGCACTTTACTTTTGCTGCTAAAGCATATCAACATACACTAAAAGAAATAGACGAAGTAATTGGGAATGATCAAAAAATAACTCCTATAGCTATCGGAAAAACAAGATATTTGACTTCTGAAGCAAAAAAACTATGGGGAAGTACCACTACAACTTCTACAACCAAACTTGGGCTCCACACTCTATTTGATGAATTCCAAAATTCATTTACTTATTTTCACAGATACTCTCCTTTATGCTATGTAGATTTAACTGATCCTAACAAGCCAAAATTTGAATGGAGAAAGCTGAATTCTAGAAATAGTAGAAGTGGAATAGAACTAAGGTTACTTAGTTTGTCATCTGCATGGGAATTATATGAACTAGGCGCCCATAATCAAGGATACAAATTAAGGTTTTGATTTAAAAATAAAATAAAATAAAAATCTAACTATAAACATTCCTTCCAAACTTACCACCCTTTTTCTTAAATGATGGATACTTAGGAATACTTTTCCGATAAGAGTTTTCAGCGCCAAATCTTCTTCCTTGTCTATTTGACTCTTGACTTTGTGAATCCCCTGAATTTTCCAACCTATCTGAACCAGTTAAAATATTCTCAGTGTCATTTCCTTGACCTTCTAATTCTTCTTCAGAAGGATCTTCTTCAGTTGAGTCCTCTGCTTCATCTTCGTCCTCGCTAGGACCGTCAGCAACATCGTCTGTCTCTTCTGATTCCTCTGGCTCATCATCTTCATTGTCCCCATCGTCATCTCCTAATTCCTCAGTTAACTCTTCATTATTAACTGGAACTGCTGGAATAACATTAGTTACAAAAGGCACTTGCGTTTCTTCTTCCAAAGTTTCACTAGACTCTTCTGGTTCTACTTCAACTTCGTCAAGTTTTTCCTTAGCTTCTTTTACTTGTTCTAATTCTTCTGTTAAAACTTTTGAAGTTTCTTTTGCACTCTCTAAGGCAACATCACTATCATTTCTTTGGTTTTCATTATTTTCGGCACTAATTCCAACACTACTTTCAGCCTTACTTTCAATTTTTCTTTCTACATTCAATGGTTTTGCAGACAATAAATATACGTTCTCACCAATTATTGAAAATGATAATTTACAGGCCCCTCCAAGTGATTTTTGAGCTTTCTGCCCTTGCCGAGTTACTTCACCACATTCCCTATCAGTTAATGTTTGATTTGCTTGATCTCTTAAATCAACACTACGTTGAACAATTTTACCATCATCATGAAATGCTCCTTCAATTTGTTCATCAATTTCGCAAGATACAACTTCTCTTGGTCCGTTTGAAACTACATAAGAGTCATATACACTTCCTTCTTCTCCTAAACTATTCCCTAGGCCATACACAGCTTCAATTACACTTTTTTCAGTGTCTCCTGTAAATGGATGATTGGTAAAAACTAATCCGCTTTTTTGAGAATTAATCATTTCTTGAACAAGTATTGCTGGGTATCCTTCTCCCTTATGAATTTTCAAATTTGGAGCGCTATAATATCCTGCCACAAGAGATTTTATTGCATTAAGTAAATCTTTTACTCCATTAACAGCCAACTTAACCTTCCCTTGCAATGAACTATTAGCGCAGCTTTGCCTAACAGCAACAGATGCTTCGCGCGCAACTACTAGTCCTTCAGCAACACTTCCTCCTTGTGTTGCCCCGAAAATTTCGTAGTGATCAAGCAAATCTTCAGATAATTCAGGCGAAAATTCTGCGCTATGTACTAATTCAGAAATTGCAAAAGAGATTTCAGAAGACTCAACTCCAAATGCAAGCGAAGCGCAAAGCTCTTTTATTTGACTAAGTATCCCTGCTTCTTCTAAAAAGCGTGAGATACCATCACTTGCTAAGATAAATCCAGAAGGAACTAAAAATCCGCCATTCATCATTTTTCCAAGAGCTCTTGCCTTATATCCTACAAGCGATACGTCAGCTTCTCCAGCATCTTTTAACCAATAAATATATTTCATAAATCCCACCCCTAAAATAATTCTCAAACTATCTTCTATACAAAATAAACTTAATTAAAACTAAAAGAAGAATGAATATATAATCCTTATTGAAATTTAAACCTTCATTACATCTTAAAAAATGCTAAACTGGCCTTAAACTGATAATATTAACAATCACATCTCATCGTCATCTTCAAAATCAGCACCAAAATCATCTGTTTCTTCAATATCAGTTTTATACTCTTTTTTGTAAGATTCACGTGGAATATCAGAAACTTTAACGGTTGCAAAATTTTTTGATCTAGATGAAGAATGTGAACTTGATGCTGGTTTTTTGTCTAGTTTTGCAACAAATTCTCCAAAAGCTGCTTTTGCTAGAACTTTTTTAACTTTAATTTTTACATAATCGCCTTTTTTAACGCCTGGAACAAACACCACAAAGCCCCTTACTCGACAAATACCATCGCCTTTTGCTCCTACTGCCTGTACTTCTACTTCATATTCTTGACCTTCTTTTACTGGTACTTGTTGTTCCATTACTTTTTGCCTCATATAGTTAATTATGTTCTTTATTACCTTCCCAGAAGAAAGTCAATATAAAAATGCTTCGTGTGTAAAACAAAAAGATATATGGAGAAAAAACAAGAAAAAACAAAGAAAAAACAAAGAAAAAATAAATAATTTATTTCAATTTATCAATCTTATCAATCACTTGATCATCAAAAATCTTTAAGCCCAGGCCCAGTAACTTCAAAAGGTGCTTCTCCTTCAGGCAAATTAGGACTATCAATTAGTTTTGCAACCCGGCTTCCTTTTCTGCCCTTTCGTAAATAAATTCTAAAGGTACTAGCATGAGCCACAATATGTCCTCCAATTGCAACAGTTGGATCTCCAAAAAATGAATCTGGTTTTGACATTACTTGATTCGTTACAAAAACACAAATATTTTGTGAACTAGACAACTTTCCAAGTGTATGCATATGCCTATTCAACTTTTGTTGCCTCTCAGCAAGGGTTCCACGTCCAATAAATTCTGCTCGAAAATGCGCAGTTAATGAATCAACAACAACTAATTTTATTTTCTTGCCTTGCTCTTTAATTAAGCCTTCAACTTTCTCAGCAAGTAACATTTGATGATCTGAGTTATACGCTCGTGCAACCATTATCCGTCTTAATGCATCTTCATAATCAAGTCCTACTCCTACACATAATTCTTTTATCCTTTCTGGCCTAAAGGTGTTTTCAGTATCAATATACACAACACTTGCTTTAGGATCACGTGACAATACTTGTACAACTAGTACATGTCCAATTTGTGTTTTCCCAGAACCAAATTCTCCAAAACATTCAGTAATTGCTCCAGTTTCAAAACCTCCGCCAAGCAGTGCATCAATATTGCTACTTCCTGTAGGAATTCTCATAACTTTTGCTCGTCTAGCTAAAACTTGCGTTCCAGTTTCAAAACCCATCTTCATTGAGTCTCTTGCTGCATTGATAATCTTACGAGCCACAGCTTCAGATACTCCAGCAGCTTCGCACAATTTCCCAGGGCTTGCTACAGCAATACTAAGTACATCATGAAACCCAGAACTTTGAAGTTTCTCAGCGGTCGCTGCTCCAACTCCTGGAAGACTCGTTACATCGATTGCTTCAGGAACATCATCTTCAACTGCATTTTTTTCTGTTTCCAAAACTGATTCTTCGTTAATATTCATTTCATCTACCACCTTTTTGGTGCCAAAAACTTCGTTTTTCTGCATAATTATATTCTCTACTTTTGCTGCTCTTGCCATTATACACTCACCTCTGCTTTAAATAATTCTTGCTCTTTAATGATTAGATCCTCATATGCACGTTGCATTACTGCTGCTACCTTTGGAAGATCGTTTAATCGAAGTGAATTGGTTGATTTCCAATTCCCTTCTTTATCTTGATATATTCTCTCAAGTGAAACTGTATTATAGCTCCCACTTCCTTTTTCATTTTGAAAAGAATTAGACCATACTGTCGCAGATATCGCTCCAGCCCGATACTTCTTTTGTGGATAGTTTTTAGAACCACCAAACTGTACTCCACTTTCTGAAGCAATTGCATCACTCACAATAAATTCTTCCTTAACTTTGGTATTAGTATACCTTTTAACACTAGCCTGCTTTGTCGGCACGCTTCCATATTGGATTCCTTCCCCAATATTATTTGCACTACTTTCACTCACTACATAACTTTCCATAGTTCTTCACCTCGTTGCTTATCGCTTCTTATTTCAACAGACACAATTTTCGGACTAATTTTCAACGCCCTTTTGATCTGCCAAGGTGCAAATCGTTTCCAACTTGCAAGAACTACAAATGATAATCCCTTTAAAAGCGCCATCCGAAGGTGACCAGTGGGTAGTGGCCAAAGAAAAATCAATGTTAAAGGGCGACAAACCCCCATAAAACTATAGTGTCCAGTGGCTTCAGAAAATTTATTAAACAAAAACAACTAAAAAATTATTATTATGAAAAAAATTAAATTCATTTGGTATCTTTTGACAATTATTCCTATTATCTTACTAATTTCGGGATATATTTTCCCTTCATCTTTTTTTGGAAACCAAGAAACAATTAGAAACTACGTTCTTCAATTTGGGTCATTTGCTCCTTTAATGTTCATTTTAATTCAAATAACTCAAGTTGTTATTACTCCATTTAATCACTACGCTGTTTCAATTGCAGGGGGATTTATTTTTGGAACTTGGCAAGGATTCATTTATAATTGGATTGGAAGAGTTATTGGAACAATCATTGCTTTTTATCTTGGTAGATTTCTTGGAAGAAATATATTAAAACATATTGTAAATCCCAAAATAATCAAAAAATACGATCACTACTTTGAAAAATGCAAAATATTGTTATTTTTGGCGTATTTCCTTCCATTTTTCCCAGATGATGAAATTTCTTATTTTGCGGGTTTCTCTAAAATTAATCCTAAAACTTTTTTGACTTTAATAACAATTGGACATGTGAGTGGGAGTTTAAGTTTAGCTTATGTTGGGAATGGAATTAAGTCAGTTAAAGAGCCCTTATTCATTATCCTTTCTCTAATCACGCTAATAGGTGGCATCTGGTTCATACAACACTACAAAAAAATAAAAAATACTAACTCTCTACTCTGAACCTTCTGTTGCCACACTGAATCAGCATTACCATCTCAGGCCTACCGCCTTTCTGCCAACCTTGAAGAGTATTCAAATCAGTTTCAGACGCAATACAACTTCCGCGTGGGTGTGTATGGAGTGAGATTATCGTTTCCTCACTACAACTTTCAAACCTAACATGAGAAAAACTACGATAAAATATCTGTGGGATATAGTAAGAATCAATCTTATACCCTAATTTGTTTCCATCAGAACTTATAGTGCCTTCCAAACACACACTTATTTCTGCTCCTTCCTCTCCTACATATAATTCTGACAAATACAAAGCAACTTCAGAAGATAAAACTACTTCGCCTAAATCAAACTCTAAAGAATCGTCAAAATCAAGTACTGAACTAGCAGCCAAACTTGCCAAAATGTCGCCAACTGGAAAAGCTGAAAGTGTAAAAGATAACATCAATCCAACTAAAAATAAAGAGATAACTGGAGTATACCAATGTTTATGCTGCTCCCAATGGCTATGCAGGTGTGAATCTACTTCTTCTTGCGCTCCAGTCATAATTTCTTTGTGCTCGCGCAATTCCTTAGGGTCATGATGCTTTGTCATATAAGCACCTTCCAAAACAATATAGCATTAACCAAAACTAAAACTCCCCATAAAAACTTCTCCCATATACTTCCAACACGTATTGGCCCTTTTATCTTAAACTCGGAAAATGGAATAAATATCTTAACTCCCATTGGCGTAATAGAATCTCCTAAGATGTGCGCAAGATAACCAGCAAATAATGCAATCCCATAAGCCTGCCCTACCAATTTCCAAACTACTAAACTAAGTACAAAAAATAAAAGTACTGAATGTAAAATCCCTCGGTGTTTGAATAGCGCAGCTACAATTTTTCCAATAGGTCCACTCCACTTATTCACTTTACTATTAGCTTCATCAATATCTGGAAGAAGTGCCCCAATAAACACAAAAATTCCCATTAATAAAAAAGCCATAAACCCTGAATCACCAAATATTGAAAAAACTCCAAATAGTTTCAACAATAAAAAAGCTAGAATTCCAAGTAGTACGTGGCCATAAAATAACATAATAAAAGAATAAACAAAAAAATAACTTAAGCTTTACTGTTTACATAATTTTTTACTGAATCATTTCTTCTTCAACAGCTGGTAAATCGTCAAGTGACTCGACTTTTTCTGTTGCAACTACTTCCGCAGCTTCAACAGTTTCTACTGATTCCATTGCCTCTAAAGCTGGTACTGGAGTTGAAACCTCAGAACTAACCGCTTCTTCTGCTACTACAGGTTCAACTGCTGATTCCACAACTGTTTCTTTTACAGTTTCCTGAACTTTCTCTTCAGCTTTCACTTCAACTGTTTCCTTAGCAGCAACTTCTTCCTTTGCTCCCTTAGAACTTGCAGCATCAAGTTTAGAAATTTCAACTGCAGGATCGGCCTTCGAAACAGTCCGAACAGAAAATTCTAACCTATCAAACATTTCATTATGTTTAACATTTCCTCGAACAACAAACTGTTCTCCAAGTAAATCAGTTTTTTCATCTTCAAACAAGCTTAAGTCTTGTTGATACTCATGCATTTTAGCTTCATCATTATTTAGTAGCATGTTAACTTGAGCTTTCCAAAAAACACAACGAATATTACTAGTCCCGTCATCAAGTATTGCATTCATTACATAAGAAAGTGCAGGAGTAACGTCTCCTTCTTCTCCTTCGCGAATTCGTCTTCCTGTTTCTGGGTGCACATTAAAAAATCGTGGATCAAAAACTTGTACAATTGTTCCCATAACTTCAACGCCTTCCTCGCCACCAGTAAGTGATCCAAGTTCTTTACGTTCAAAAGCACCGCCAACTTTAATTTCAACAGTTTTCCCTTCAGGATTAACTTCAAAGGTTCCACCTTTACCAAGGTGTACTTCAACTCTGCCATTGTTTTCTTTGACATATACACCTTTGATCAAAAGAACATCTCCTTCTTTACTTCCCTTAAAATGATCAACTTGATCATTCCATAATGTGAAACGAGTTTTTCCTGATTCATCAGCAACTAGCATTGACTGTACTTTTCCAGTATAATCATTTTTGCTAAACTCTCGCATTTCCCAAATTTGAGCAACTTTAACAAGCATCTGAACACCATTCATTCCTGGCGCTAAGTCTCGAATATTCATCTTAGTATCTTGCACTTCTGGAAGTACATTAACTCCAAGTTCATTTGCAATTATGTGCGCTGCACCTTCTTCAGAAATAAGTCCAGATAATTCATTTATTTTTGCCTTGATTTTAGAATCAAGAGTAGCAGCATCTATTTTTTTAGACTCAACTAACTTTTCTTTAACTTGATCTAGTGATAATTTATATGTCATTTAAAAGCACCCCGCTCATTAAAACCACTCAAAATAAGTCTAATTTAACTCTCATTTGAGTGAGCGATTTGAAATTTTTATGTATATAAGCGTTACTGTGCTAAACACTAATCACTCAAGAAGAAACTGCTACAATCCCGTTAATTTCACTCTCCTCGCCAGAATAAACACTAGTTACTGCAACATAATAATCTCCACCTGCATAATCAAGACTACTTTCAAAATACACACTTTTTATTTCATCTCCACACACATATCCCTTACCAATTTCCATTGAATTTTCTGCTGGACAACTATTCACTTTTTCAATCAAAATTCTTTCAAAAACATTGCTTGTAGAACTTGTACTTTGTAACTCAGAAAAAACTTGCCATTTGCCACTAAAACCTAAATTCTCATAATCTGTAAAATAAAGTACATAGGATTCAATTGAACTACTTGCTTCAAAACTAATCTCATATCCCCCACTATTAGAATTCAAACTAGAATCATATAAAGCGCTAAGGCCACTTATTACTCCTGAGCTTCCACTAAAATCCAGTGCAAAATTATATTCAACATCCCGCTCATACAAACTCTCAACGCAAAATTCTACTTTCCCATTAACAAAGCTAAACGAACTTTCAAGGCAAGACCCATAATTCCACCTCTCACCAACCTTAGAATCAAGGCAAGGCTGCAAAGGCGTTACACCAGAACAACTCAAAAGTAATTGTTTTGATGCATCAAAAAGTGCATCATACTCTTCAAATTTATAATCACTAGAATAACTAAAATGTGGGTACACAAAATAATTTGTGAAAGAAGATAATACATCTGCATTTTGTACTACTTCTACTCTATCAAGTACTTCAAGGCCATTTCGGGCAAACTCTCCCTTATCACTTAAAGACTCTTCGCAATAACTAACATCCCATTCACAACCATAATTGCAAGGGTCATAATCACAATAATATTGATTAACATATTTATCACAACTTACTTCTTCAGGGCAAACTCCACAAGAAGCATATTCATTCTCAGAGTAAAAACTCACACAATCAAGTGAGCAAGGGTCCAAATCGCAATATTCAGAAGACGCATAGTTTGAACAAGAATCAAAGTTAGAACATTCTTTGCAAGAATTATAAACTAATTCTCCATTATACTCAAAAACCGTAGGCACTTTTCCTTTTTCTCCAAGGCATTGTAATTCTTCTTCAGAAAAACTACTTTCTTCAAAGTAACGTGGCAAAATTTCAATCTTATCAGAAGCCAAGAAAACAATTTCTTCTCCTGAAAAAAACATATTATATTCAATATGGTCAAACCCACTCCTATTTAATTCTAAAATTCCGCTCGCGGCTTCTTTCAAAAATTCAGATTTATATGATGGAAAACAAAAACTTCCTCCTAAATTCCAAAGGGCAGCCCCACTATACGCCCCACATGAACTACTATCACTCAGATTAAAATATCCGCCTTTCTTAGCCAAATCAATTGTGCTATCTTCCAAAACTAACGTTAATATCAAATCATTAGATAACAAAATTTCATCACGTTGTGAACTATACTCTTCTAAAAAATCAGATTGCCACTGTCCTTTTACAGGAAAATCAGTATCCAAACTTAAGTCAAAACTATCTGAAAGGGCCATAAATATTCCAAACGCAAATATAAGTCCAATAAGTATAAAACTAATAACTGTTCCTTTCTTGTTTAAGAAATTAAACTTTAAAAAATTAAATCTCAACATAATACCTCACTATAACGCTCTGAATTTCTAATCCATTTGCGCCATTCTCACTACCACTAACCAATCCCTCTTCCAAACTTATTGGTACTTCCACTTGTGCATAAAAATCAGGCCGAGTGAAAATTCCGCTACCAGCGCGATAAGATGCAAGTACATTTTCTTCTAAAAATTCATTAGATGAATAAACAATCACAATTCCCTCATATCCTGTTGACTCAAAATGTGCCTCAGCGTGCGCCTCGAACAAACCCCAATTAGACACTTCAACTCCGTGCACTATAACTTCATTTGCTAAATAACTTCTCTCACCCAATTCATCAGATATACCTTTGCTTTCACTACCTTTTCCATCTTCGCCACTTTCGCCACCTTCATTTTCTAAAATAAAAGATGAACGCATATAATGAGATAACCCTTGTTCAAGTTCAAAGTCATCCAGGTAAGCATTGGTCTGCTCCTGTGCAGCGCTCACTGTAAAAGTAAGATACAAAAATAATGAAACGCCCGCAAAAAAAAGCGCTAAGATAGTAAACACTAAATCAAACAAATCATCAATTTGCCCTTTTTTAGAAGCAAATAATCTTGGCCTCTTTCTTCCCAGTTTACTTTTCACCAAAAACATTAAATCCCCTCTTGCACAAACACTAATAGTTGTGTACTGAATTCTTCACTTCCACTTCTAACAATAACTGGGAACCTCAAAGTAAAATCAACTTTATTAAAAAAATTATTCGTCATCAATATTTTTTCTTCTCCACTGTCAACATCAATAGCATCAAACCCAACTAGTGACAATCCAAAATTGAAACTGCTATACCCCCTTTCAGAATCACTACGGTAACAATCATCAAGTCTTTCTTGAGTAAACTTATCTATATCAATAACTCCACTTTCTATCCTACCAGTTACTAAGTCTTGGTAAGTAAAACACTCAGCTGTATTTACAAACCTAAGTGCAGTTAGTTTTGCTTCGTATTCAGCTGGCACTGTGGACACTTCTCCTTGATAAATGGATAAAATCATTGCAAAAGCAAGTACTGTAATTGTAATTACTACTCCTGCGATCATCCAAAAAATGGATTTACGTGCAATATCATACTGCCCTTTTTTTGATTTAAACATCCTAACCATTTTTCTAAATATTGCCTTTACCTTATCCGACCTTCCATCCAAACATATTCACTAAACGCAATTACTAAGTAACATATTTGTATTTTGTTTCACAAAACACAACTTCTCTGATTCCATTACTGACCCTGTTGCCTTGTATCCTTTAGGGAGAGAAAAATA
Source organism: archaeon (assembly GCA_018697095.1). GTDB lineage: Archaea > Nanobdellota > Nanobdellia > Woesearchaeales > GW2011-AR9. The sequence continues at coordinate 34,692 of JABHSG010000003.1, forward strand.
ATTCGATATTCCAAAGCCTTTATCTTCATCATATAACGCAACTAAAATATGGTCTTGAAACAAGTGGAATTGATATGATGAAACATCCCCAGGGTATTCTACAACAACATCTCCAGGCGTAGCTACTAATGTGTCTACCATCATTTTCAAATCTTTAGAGAGTATCGCTTTTTGAGTTCCAGTTGTACTTCCATAAGATTCTGCAATTTTAACCAATGTAAATATCACAAATAATACTATCAAAAGTTCAAATACTATAAACAATATTTGAACTCCCTTTTTACCACCAAATATTTTTTTCATCATAGGCCACGCAATTTCTCTATTACTTCTACTTCTAATCTAAATTATCTGGAGCTTTAGAATCCGTTAAAACAACTGCATTATCAGTACGGGTCAGATAAATTACTCGCCTTCGGTTATCTTCGTCATAAGCAAGTACCAGTTCAGTGGCTTCCGCCAAATTTCTTTCAATTACAAACCCACCTTCACAACTCACTGAATTTACATTCTCTGGGTCTCCTACTGCGCAAGAATCAATTTCAAGTGGAAAACTCAAATCTTCACAAAGCACTCTTTCAGCCTTAATTACAGTAGTAACAAGTGTGTCACTTCCTTCAGTTTGATAAAAGTCATCCCTCTCAGACTGAACACTCCTAAATAAACAAATACAATTTCCACTATCTCCACATGCAGAGGGTTTCTCAAAAAACATTGTTAGATCTGTTTCAGGGAATGGGTAATCAATTACAACATCAACTTGTGAAATTCCATTTTCAAAATAAACAATTGCTGTCTCTTCATCCATAATCAATATTTCGCTACTTCTCTCGCCTACAAACGATTCAGCAGCAAAGTTCGCTATCTCTTGTACGAAATCCGCATAGTTCTCTTTGGCTTGATCACTTGTACGAAATATATTAGACGCAATCATGCAAGCTGGTGCAAATACAATTAATCCTAATAGTAGTGATACCAAAAACTTCACCATAAAACCCTTGCGATTCATTTTAAACATTAACTTTTCACCCATTCTCCACTATTACAAACATAATTTTTCCCAGAAACTTCCAAACTGCGTCCTTCTTGTCCGTCCTTACATCCAAACCAAAAACCACTGCTACAAATCAAAGAACCATATTCTGAACTAGACTCCCATCTCCAAGAAAATAGTCCCTCAGGGTCAGCTTCATCATCAATTGACAAATAAGATCCGCGAACCATATACTCTTTAATTGAAGCTACTCCACTTTGCGAAATTATTGCTCCACTTCCAAAACTTGCTTGTCCACAATCGTGCGGATCTAAAATACCATCATCTTCACTAGCCATAATTAAACAATAATCACTATTTTTTGGATAACTAAATTCGTCAACATCACAATCATTATCTTCGCTATGGCATTCTCGCCCAACCATGCCAACACACGCCTGTGCGATTTCACCAGTCCCAGCACCCAAAACTTCTCCATTGTCATCATCACCAAAAATTTCAATAGATCTATAATGTTCAAACCCTCCTTCAAATGAAGAAACATCAACTTCGCTTTGATCAGTATTCGTTTTGCCACACTCAGTATCAGAATTATAACTGTCTTGGTCTGCCGCTTTTTCTAAAAGTTCATAGTCGCTTGGGCAACCTGAATTTCCTAAGTCACCATATGTACAAGGACAATCATCTTGAAAATCTCGAAATCCATCCCCATCACTATCGGTTTGCACTGACCTAAACTGTCCTCTAATATCATCTCCAACGCCAAGAACGCCAGGGAAAAAAATCCGCACAGCTACCATTAAAACAACTATTGCAATCAAAAGAGTCATTAGTTTCCACCAAATCTGTTCAGCTCCTTTTTTATTCAAAAACATAGATCTCAATATAACACCTTTATTTCCCTGCGATATCTTCTGATCCGCATTTCTCTTCGCCAATTGTTAAAAAATTAAGTGAAACAGTACTCACATCTCTTTCTGTTTCGTCAAAAACAGTATCAACTAAATCGTTATACGCTGCGCTACCTGTGTAAGCACTAGCACCAAGCGCTACTCCACCAACTATAAGTCCGCCTTTAGCAACTGCAAGTGAACTACTCGCAATAAATACTGCTTCACCTGCTGTTGCTGCTGCTGCAATTCCTCCAGCACAAATTCCACCGGTCCCAACAATACAAGCACCAGCGATCACTCCTCCAGTGACAACAACGCCAACACCGACATAAACAAGCGCCACTGTTCCAACAGTTTCAGCAACACCAAACCAAAATTCAGATGAGCTTTCTTTATTTTTAGGCATAAACGAAATAGAATAAGCTTCTCGTGGAATTATCGCAGGCGCAGTTACAATTGCTCTACCTGGGCCACCAGAACTTTGCAAATAATCTAAATAACTTGTATTAGATTTTGAATATGTCTCTTCACGTAAAAATTCTTCAAACTCTTCTTGAGCTATATACCCGCCTTCGATTTCTTTCTCATCAACAAGTATTGTATAACAATTAAAACACATATTTTCTGTATTTGATATATCAAAAAAAGCATTTATGTCAGTATCATGTAACAGCTCTTCGTATTTACCCTCGCCAAACATCCACCAACAACTAGCCATCGAATCAGCGAATTCTCGCATTATTTCATCTCGCTCGCCGCTAACCTTCTTAACAATATTTTTACAAAGTGAAGGTGCCAATTTTGCTTCAACATCAACTCCCATACTCTCTAATCGAACCGCACTCTGTGCGCGAAGCGCATTACTTTCATGACATAATACTTCAGCTGCAATATCGTTTGATTCTGACATGAAGCGCATAAGAGTCCCAGAAACAAGTACAAATGCAATAAGTGTAATCATCATACCAATTAAAACTGACCCAGTCATCCCTTTTTTAGAATTAATTACAAACCACTTTTCCTTCTTCTCAAGTCCCATTAGCAAAGTACCACCTTTGAATCGCCATTCTTAGCGCGATTAGCAATAGAATCTTTTTCTCCTAAATCAAACCATTCATTTCCAATCCCATCTTCACTTGCATCAGTCACATAATTAGTTGGGAAAAAACAAATTACTCCATTCCCTGGTGTGTAAAGCCATCCTTCATTTTCAAAATTATCATTTTCATCATTAACAAAACTATTACCAAACTCTGGAATTTCTATTTTGTTACCACTATTTCCAAAAGTTCCACCGTCTGAAAACCTAATGTCAAGTCCCCTCACGTTTCGATAGTTTGGTTCAATAAGAGCTGAAGAACTTTGTGAAATATAGTAAGAGAAAAAGTTAGGTGCTTCACGTAAATCTCCAGCGATCACACAAGGACTAACGCCATGTATTTCCTGACTTAAACTAGTGACAATTTGTTTGCCCCCAGCACCTCCACCAACTATTAACTGTGACCCATTCCCTGAATCATCAACTTTTAAAGATAAACTCATTCCTTCTTCTCCAAAATCTGGAACACTTACTGAAACTTGAGAAAAACACGTTTTATTGGCATCTCGCATCTGCCCTATGACATCCACAAGCCGGCTAACAAACAATTTTTGATTATCACTAACTACGACTTCTCCACCATCAAGTTCTTCAAGACCAACTTCAAAATCCACATAATCTGTGACCCCAAGAACTGTTTCTTTGAGGTCTTCCCACATACCACTTTCTCCATAAAAAACCAAAACTGCCACAATTAAAACTAGTAAAGGAATAATATACATCACCATTCTGTTCAAACTTCCCATCTTTCAACCTAAACACTACAAGTAAATGTTCTCAAATCTTTAAAACAGATTCAAAATCCCTCCAAGTATTCCACTAGACTTTGTATTAAGAATAGCCCAAAGCCCAATTGCTGCAAATAATAATAAAAGTCCCAAAATTATTTTAACCAAAAAACTCATCTCAAATGCTGCTTTTTTAGATCTCATTATCCATCCTCTTTTTCTCAAAAATACACCTAATAAATCCAATTTGTAAATAGATCACGGTGCAATTCCAGAGATTTTTCCTTTAAGTCCAATCATAAAAACAAAAAAGAGCATCAAAGCTGCTAAGCTAACAACAATTAATACTGTTGTACCTGAACTCATTGCCTTTTTTGTGTTCTGCATTATAGACGATAAAGAAGACTTGTGCCAATAAAAAGCTACCGGAAAATCAAACAACAAAAAGATACAAAAATAACTTATAAAATTAAAAAATGAACAGAATAAACCTTTTAACTAATAGTACTAACTATCAGCCGTACTTTTCTCAAAACAGCACCCTGAGGTTCCTTCACATTCAAAAGCTGAAGACCAAGTTCCTCCGCCCCTTGTTTTACAATCATTTGAATCTTCATACTCGCAACTTCCACCTTTGCTACCGCAATCTAAAAGCCCAATTTCCAAAACATTACTTTTGCTTGTAAACATCAAAATTAGAACAACCATTACAACAAGTGCAATCACCGCACCAATAATAATCCAAAACATATTGGATTGCGCTTTTCTACCGGCTAAAAAATTTCGTAAATTTACCATAATGCACCACATCAAACTCTACAAAAATTAAAAATTAATTAAAATTAAAAATACTAAACCTTTATTTCCACTTACATCCCGAAACAGATTCACATGAGTTTTCATCAATTCCAGCAGAGCGACAATCTGAAACTATTTCTTCAAACTCTTCGGCTGCTTCAATTTCAAGAACATCTTGGTTGTCAGAATCATCTTTAGCACGAGACATATCATTCAAAAATGCTTGTTCAGAAGATAAACTTGGGCGACAATCACCATATGTGATTCTATATTTTGTGATTTGCGCTTGCCCTGCTTCTCCAATACCATCGGTAAAAACTGCCATTCGACCAGTGAAAATCAGAACCAAAACTACAAGAACTATTAATGCTAATGCCGCAACAATAATCACGTTAAGCGAAAGTCCTTGTCCTTTTTTTCCTTTGAAAAGTTCCATCATCCATCAACCTCTTTTCCCCAATCGAATTGGCAATCTTTGGGAATTTTTTTAACTAAAATAAAATGTGCAAAAAGAAGTATATAAACGTTGCTGTAAAGCAACATTCAGAAATGAATATTCATTTCTGTAAGATTGCGTAGTTTACATATATTATCAACAACTTTATTGTCAGCCCGTCGCTATAAACTTCAATTTAAAAAATACTTAAAATTTTTATTGATAACAAAATTCAATCACATAAATACAAAATATTTTCAACAATCCCAATGTCAGTTACAAAAATAGGAAACAAACCACTTGTATCTCTATTACTAGAACCTGCGCACCCACTACCGCCGCGCACATCTATAAGTATCGGCTCTTCTCCTGCAAGAAGTCTTGATTGAAATAAATAATCTTTTTGCCAAACACCAAGTGTTTCATTAAGCATAATCTCTATTTCTTGTTGCATAAAGGCGCAGCTATGCATTCCAAAACAATCATGTGAATTAAGTGTTGATGCATAATTCGCTGCGCAATCATCTATTAATTCAAGTCCAATACTAAGCACCTTAACTCTTGAATTTCCTGGTTCCACACAAGCAACTTCAGATTTAAGTAACGAACTCATTGTAGAATATGCCAGTCCTTTTCTGGTAAATATTTTTTCACTAGAATCATCTTGAAGTGCAAACTTCGCTAAAAAAAGCATCCCAAGAGTAATCATAATAACTATTATTACAAGTCCAATCATTTCTGACTGCCCTAATTTAGATCCTTTAAATCTAAATTTAACAAAAACTTCAGCTGCCATTAACTATACACCTCAACTGCTAAATATCCAAAGCTATAAACTCCATCATAAGAATAAAGTTCTTCAGGGCCACCAAGAGTATAATCTCTAAGCGCGACAATAAAATAAGTTGGTTCTTTTCTAGTCCAACTAGCTACTGTTTCTCCTTCATCATTAATACTTACTTTTTCTCTGTCATAAATGATCCAACTATGCTGTTCAGGATAGACCATATTTACAGAAATTTTAGAAAACCCAAACAAATTGAAATAGTAGTCATTAGAATGGGCCTCCATTATAGTTACAAGTTCCCGTACTTTTAGTAAATCAACACAATTATCTTCGGCTTCAGCTTCTCCTTGACTACACTGAAGTTCTGGCAAAAACAAAGCAATAAGCGTATTATCCATAGCAGTTTGCGCCACAAGTTCTTCTTGATACTGCTCAAAACTAGATTGACTAAATTTAAAATAAAATATTGCTGCAAAAAGTATCAATACAAAAAATATGAAAATAACTCCAACGGTCTCCATCATTTGCATTTGTCCATGCTTACCGATTTTCATTTTGCCCATCTTCCTAATAATCTAAATTTAATTCAACTATCCCTTGTAAACTAATATAATTCAATACACCCAGCATTATCTAATTCGTCATTAAGTTCTAATAATCTCCTAGAATACTCTTCAATATTAAGACAATCTTCATACCCTCTTGCAACGCAGCTAGTAATTTGAACCCCAAGAGGATTTAACTCCCCTGCTACATCGTCATAAAGCAAAAGGCATTCTGAATCATAATTTTCTGGGCTTTCATAAAAATTGGCAAGTTGCATAGCCTTTCCTTCGTAAACATCAACAATAATTTCCATTCTTTTGAATACTTTCATCATATTGCACTGATAATTTTCTTGTGACCCTGAAAAAAGCGCACTTATTTGCGCAGCATCCCTGTCTGAATTAAATAAAGAGATTATTGGAATCTGTCCAGCGCGATTTACTTTTGCAAATACATTTCCTTCTTTTTGATACAAGTCATACCCTCCAATTCCTAAAACTACCGCGCTGACATCTTGGTCTGACGCAGAATTCAGCTCAATTGGAACAGGGGCGCCAGCAGCAATATAACTTCCATCCAAATCGATTATTCTTACATGTTCATTCGCGCCAATAGAACTTATTTCAGATGCACTGGTGACAAAGTCTATATTAAAAGAACTTGTTGCATTTTGTAATTCAGAACCTAAAACAGAACTTGAACTACCAAACACATAATATTGATGACTTTGCCCAGTTAAAATCAAAATATCTGTTACTTTAAAGGGCATTTCATAAGGTAAACTCCACAAAATTAATTTTTTGGTACTAAATTTTGGAGGACTCATAATTACTTGTATTGGTAATTCCTGACTAGCTGTCGTACCAGTAATGCCATAACGTGCAAACACATCTAAAAATCCGCCGTCTGAATCAAGTTCACACTCAAAAAAAAGTTCCATGCTAGAAATCCCGCTAGTGTCAATCGTGTTGATTGTTTGTTCAGAGACCGTACTTCCAACAAGAATTGATTCCAAAATATTTACAACATCAAAATTAAGTTTTTGCTCAGAACTATCTTTTTGTTTAACTATAAGCCCAACAAAAAAAAGTAAAATTACCGCTCCAGCCACCATCACAAAGATCCAGTTAAAACTAAGTGTAAGTTGCCCTTTTTTTGAAACAGTCATATCACCCATAAATTTCGCCTCTGTGAAAGTTCAAATCAATTTTTGTTTCAAACATCCACCCAATCAATCAAGAAACTTCGCTAACTGCAGTACGTGAACCTTTCCCTTCAAGTCGTAGAGCAAAGCTTCCACTAAAAATATCCTCGCACAAAAAACCATCCTCAATTTCTAAGTTAAATACCTTTAACACAACTGGGCCAGGTGGAGTTAAAAATACATTCTCGTCAGCAGCTGCATACCCTCCTTCTTGGCTTGCAGTTTCCCAAACATCACATGCGATAGGGTTTTTACTACAAAGTTCATTATTCGGATCAAAATCTGCGTCCAAATCCACAAAACAAATCTCTTCATATTTACTTGGAAGTAAAAATTCGCTTTGTCTAACAGCCCCATATTCAGAATGAATCCGTTCAACGCTATTTTCTAAGTCACTTTTGAATTGAAAAAATTCAACGGTTTCTCCTTGCTCTAAAAAATCAGAGATTGCATTATAACCAAAAATCATTACAAATGCAAATGTAATCCCTGCTACAATAAACATAAACACCTGTCCAATCCCTTGCGCCTTTTTTCCTAACATTACCTTCACCTACTTTATACCAAAAAATCACTAAATCTTACTCCTTACGTTGGTCGCTTAATTTTCGCAATTTCTTAAAAATATCTTGCGCATCTTCTTTACTTGCAACAGAATTAATTCCACCTTCAGAATTCGCTTTTGCATTACTTATTTTATCCAATTTATCAAACACTGACTTTTCATGTGGTTTAAGTCCTGCCCGAACTTCTTCTCGATGTTCACTATAAGTATCAGTTACTTTGTCAAGCCGATTTAAACTAGCACCACGTGAACGAATGTGTTTTTCAAAATGTCCTAAGTGTGGTGTTTCTTGCGTAAACTCATCAAATACACCAGTACGTGACTTATCTTTTCTACGACCTTCATGTACTCTGCGAAGCCCAAATACTTTATCACGAAGACCTGCAAAAATTCCAGGACTTGCTCCAGCAGCTGAGGTTTCAACTCCTACTTGCACTCCTCTATTTCCTTGAACCCCTGAACTTCTCCTGGAACCTACATTACTTGCTCCAGCATTAATACTCGGTCTTGCCTCAGGTTGTCTTCTTCCAAAATTACCAGAAAGAGTATCAGAAACTACTTTTTTACCTGGGAGCGTTTGAGTATAATAGTAAATCAAACCGCCAATCCCACTAAAAGCCATCAAAAGTCCAAATATGAAAAGCAGTTTCCCTGCAATCCCTCCTTTAGAACTGGTAGGAGTGCTATCTCCATAATCATAATCTGTGTCAATTGAATCGTCTAAATCAAGTCCATCGTCACTAGCTGGTGCATCACTTAAACAAGGATTGTACCCATTACGGTATTCTTCATAGTTATGCAGACCATCACCATCGTAATCTTCATCTCCATCAGTTATCCCATCATTGTCAGTATCTCTTGATAAATAATCAAATTCACAACTGGTTTGGTCAAACAATTTTTCCCAAGTATCAGGGAGCCCATCACTATCATAATCATCAGTTTGGTCATCGTCTTTTGTTTCTCCAAAAGAACACCCATCACTATCTACTGCTGAGCCCGCGCTGCTTCCACCGCACAGATCACAACTGTTTGCAATCCCATCCCCATCGCTATCAGGAAAATCAATTATCTCACTCCCAGTAATATTATTTCCAGAACTGTCAGTTGCACTATAACAAATCCATCCACTTCCTTCATAACTAAGTGCGCCACCGTAATAAATTTCATCAGCAACGCAGCTACTACTATCCCCTGACTTACCATAAAGAATTTCTTTGCATCCAAGTGTATCAGAACAATCTAAACTAACTGCAACTTGATTACATGCAACACCAGTTGTGACTGCAACACTTGGTTCATCTGAGTCTGATAAACAAAGTTCACTCTCAGGATCTGTTGCAATAAATCCATCACTATCAACTGACTCCCCTAAATTCCCTACAAAATCTTGGGCGCTTACTCTAACAAAATAACTTGCGTTTTCAGTTAAACTAACATCCACACTGCTGCTATTTCCAAATGGCAAACTTCCACTTGCAACTAATGTATCACTTGTACCAGTATCAGTTTCAGTAAAGTTTTCTCCAAGTAATTCTCCTAAACTCTCATCCTCTATCCCTGAGTCTCCTACGTAAACCTCGTAATAAAATAAATCAATATCAGAATCCAGGCTTGCTGGGAAAAAAGACACCTGTTCTAATGAACATGAATAACTTCCATCATCTACTGTATCAATTACCGGGGCAGTCGCATCAACACTAAAAATAACTTCTGCTTCACGGCTAACTTCTCCAATCCTACAAGAAACAACATATTGGTAATCTCTTTCTTCTAAAACGCCTAATGCATAAGTATGGTCAACTCCACCTGTTTCTTCAAAACTAATTCCATCTACTTCGCAAATTGCATTTTTACTAGTTTCAACTTCTAAACTATATTCTCCTGGTAGCACATATCCTTCTGGTGAAACTGCCGCAATGTATCCTTCAACAGAATAATCTACTTCAAATTCAATTTCTACAGCTTCACTAAAATCTCCTGCACCATTTTTACATTGCGCAGCAAGCAAATAATTTTTTTGTGCCCCAGTAAAACTAAATTCAAAATCAGAGATATGGGATAAGTCTAAGATTCCCTCTAATTCACCTTCAAAGCCATACTCCATAGTATCATACTCATAAGATCCAAGAATCTCGCCAGAAGATTCATCTGCAGTCAAATCACTAAATCTACAAACAGTTTTATCATCAGTATTAACGTACAAAAAGGTCTCAATACCTTCTGTTACAAAATCTGGATCAGCGTAAGCACTCCCTATCTCAGGTGCACTTGGGTCATATTCTAAGTTCATCAAAGTGGCAGGGCCAACTTCTCCACGATAATCCTCGCAAGCCACATAAAGTGTTTTCACATCACCACTACTCCCATAAGAGCTCAAAACATCTCCAGGAAAATCAGGATAAACATAGTAATTATCACTTTCAGCTTCTATTGTCTTGTATGCAGGCTGAGAATAAATATCAAAGCCATCATTAAAATCAAATGTACAAATTCCAGTATCTACTTTTGTTGTGAAAGCCCAATCAAAAATGGCAGTATTACTAACTCCCCAAATTTCATCTTCATAATAATATTGTTCAGGGCTCACAAGTACAAGACCATACCCTTCAATCAAAATTTCTCCACAATCAGGGTAACCAAAAAGGCCGCCAGCATCAACAGAATAATAACAAATCTCAGTACTTTGCTCAATTAAAAGTTCACCAACATATTCTGTGTATCCATCAGCCGCTGCATATTCGCAACCTTCTCCTAAACAATAATATGTGTTAGCACATTCAAATCCATCACTACTACAAGAAAATCCTACAATTGCAGTTTCAATAAAAAACTCTTCCCAGGCAAACCCACTTGGCTCCTCACTTCTTTCACCTTCACTCAAAATAATTTGTGTATCTGGCCCAGTAAAATCAATTGTAAAGAAAAAGTAATCTTCTAAAATATCTCCAGTTAGTTGTTCAAGGCAAACTACTTGAATATTTCCTGCATATTCTCCCTCATAATATCCACTAAGAGAATTTGTTTCATGTAATTTCCCCCCTTCATCAGCACTAAAGGCGGCCAAACTAAGTCCACTATCAGTATCATAAAGTGTACAAACAGAACTTACCGCAGTTTCTACAGAAAAAGCAATTTCTGTTTCACTAACAACTCCTTCATATTCTGGATAAATTAAAGTTATATCTTGTTCCAAATCAAATACTATCTCTTCATTTTCAATATGTGAATTTCCGTAATCATCAGTGCAAGTCACTTCAAGAGAATAAATAACTCCAAGTAAATTTTCAAAAATTGCTTCTTTATCAGAATCTCGTTCAGTACTAACTTCATCAATACTCCCAGAAGGTAAAATTTCTTCTAAATTAAAATCGCAACTAACTGGTTCATTCATATTACTCAAATAAACAGATAAACTACTAATGTCAGCGCTTGTTTCAGCCAAATATTCTATATCATATGAAGGCTCTTCTGTGTCAATAAACACATATGTTTCTAAAACAGATTCCTGATTATAATATTTATCAAGTGAAAAATATCTAAGTAAATAACTTTCTCCATCAATTATTGATCCTAGAATAAAACTACTATTAGTCAAATTCACTAGTATTTCTTCTTCTCCTAAAAGTCCTTCATAAAAGAGATATTCAAAATCATCACAAGCTGGCGAGTCCGCTGGCGCCAAACAATAAGCAAAAGACCCAAGTGGATTTTCTTGGTCCACTGTTAAAAAACTAACTTCGCTATGCACTGTACTAATTACTTCAAAACTGTCAGTTACAACTGTTGTTTGAGGTGAAATCACATCAACTTGGCAAGAACTATATTCTCCTGCAGTAAATTCAGTACAATCATCAACTCCATCTCCATTCCCATCTTTAAAACAATAACCTGTATCCACAAAAAATGAATGAATCACTTCGCCGCTATCTACACTAGCTGCTCCAGTACTACTCTCTTGCCAAGAACAAACATTCCAAGAACATTGATCATCAGACCCAATCACTAATCCAGAACTAATTCTTGTATCAAGTCCGCCTGAACACTCTAATGAAGAACTATAGGTATAACAATTTGAAAGTGAGTTTGGTGTATCTCCACATTCTAAACATTCGCTTGCATCATTATCACTAAAACAAGAACCTAAACTATTACAAACTTCAGGCATACAATAATTGTTTTCAAATAAACTTGCTTCTGATCCACAAAGAGAACAAAATTCTCCGCTGCTTGCAGCAATCTCCTTCTCTTCAGCCGGAGCGCAATACCCTTTCCCTAGTTCATCTGTAACTGGAAAAATTGCACTATAATCTAAAAATTCGCTACTTCCAGTTCCTGCTTCTCCACTTTCAACACTTGCTGCACTAGTATCGATCCAATGACAGCTTTGTCCAAGACAATTGTTATTTCCACAGGCATCTTCGCTTTGATAATCAAAACAACTTGTAACTTCAGTGCAACTAAAACATGCATCAACTATTGAATAAGAATAATCATAATAACAAAAATTGTCATATCCACTCTCTTCTTGATATTCTCCATAACATGAATCTGATTCATAATAAAGTCCAAATGGGTCAGCACCTTGCGGCCATACTCCACATTCTCCTGCATCCTTACAAAGTGCAGAGCCTTCAGAGATAGCACTACAAAAATATGATGAATCAGAATCATCAAGCGCTGTACAGTCAGTCACTGCAACAATATTATTCTCCCCATCGCAACTATAAACTTGTTTTCTTTCATTAATACTAGAGGTGCTGTCTGAGTCAAATAAACAAAATTGCTCGCCAACTGCATATCCTTCACAATGGCTACTACCAAGAGTCACACTGGCATCTGCAGATGACGAAGATAATCTAACTTCATGTTCTCCATCTTCTCCAAGTGGGCCATCAGTATAAACTGCCCACAAAGAATATGAATACATTGTGTCCCACTCCAAGTCACTATCAATAAATGTTGTAGCAAGTGGTGATAACGCCTGATAATATTCCCCATTTAATTCTAATTTGTAACCACTTACTTCAGCGCAAGGTTTATCCCAATTAAGTTCCAATTCTGCCTCGCCAGAAACTACTTCTAAAAATAATTCCTCTACAGGTTTTTGATCATTTTCCTCGCCATAACTACACTCACCAATTGTTTTTGAAAGAAGTAGACCTAGGTCTGTTGTCTCACCAGAAACAACTTCTAAAAACAATTCCTCACTCACATAATCTTGAAAAGTAGCATGAATTGTATAGTCTCCTTCTTCAAGGTACACTTCATAATTCCCTTCAGGATATTCTGAGTTCCCGAGTAAAACACCGTCAACAAAAATACTTGCTCCATAAACTACGCTCTCAGATCCATCATGTTCAAGTTCCCCATCGCCATCTGAATCAAGCCAAGTAAATCCACTCACTCCTTGAAAATCAATAGAGTCTATTACCAAGTTCTCTGATAAATGTGATGATACAATTAATTCTACTTCGGTACTGAGGTAACCATACTTTGTCAAAGTAAAAGTGTATGTCCCTACTGCTAATTCTTCAAAAGTATAACTTCCATCACTAGAGCTACTTCCACAATCGCTACTCCCGTCACTTCCTAAATAACAAATAGCTACTGAACTAAGTAAATCTCCTGCTTGATTAAATACAAACCCGTCAAGAGTATAAGTTTCTCCAGATTCACTTAATGTGATATCAAGTTCAGATTGCTCAGCTGAATCCAAACTTATTGAAGAAGAGACATCGCTATATCCGTCAAGTGAAACCCGTAAGATGTAGCTTCCAGGGTCGATGTTTGTAAAACTATAACTTCCATCACTTGAACTAACTGTACTAATACTGCTACTAAGTTCCATTTCTGCGCCAGAAAGTGCATTGCCATCTAAGTCAACAACAAATCCAATTAAACTCGCATCTTCTAAAACAACACCACAAATACTACTTTGACAATAACTTGGAGTAATTTCACTTCCAGTGATTAGCGTGATGTCATCTTCTGAAAGCCCTTGTTGGTCTGCACGCTCTACGCATTCATAACGCAAATCCACATATTCACAAAAGTTTCCAACATCACAACATCCTTCACTACACCAATAATTTTGTTCGTCAGCTTCTAATGCTCTTCCACCAAGTCCTTCACAGATGCTAAGAGAATGATAATCACAATCTACTGAACAAAGAACTTGAGTACATTCATCATAACTACTACAACTAGCGCCAGGAATAAACATTGCACTAAAATCACATTCAGAATCACTTTCACAATCTGCTTGCGCTTCGGACTCTAATACTCCTACTTGGCAGACCAAGTCTTCAGATCCTTCACTATAAAGATAACATCCTTCTAAATCAGCTGCATGCCCAAATGGGCTTAAAAAACTTGAAGAAATTACTAAAAATATTCCAAAAAACAAAGCCATGGCTAAGAGCAAAAAGCTTCGCTTGGCAATTTCTTGAAAAGCCGTACCATCACCTAAATAAGAGTTACTAAAAAAAGTACTCTTCTCTCGTCGGAATATGGCCATAATTCCTATCTGAAAAGACCCAAAAGGCCTATATAAACGTTCCGACAATAGAGCTCTAAGAAATAGCTAAAAATAACAAACCTACAAAAAAAAAATGTTCTAAATCATCAAGGTTTACTTCTTTAAAAGTGATTTAAGTTTCTCAAAAGGGTTCTTCTTTTTCTCTATAGCTGCCAACCTTTCATGTAAATCAGAAATTCTAACATGTGTCTTTGTTTTTCTTTCATGTTTTTTTATCAGCTTAACTAGTTTTTTTGTATCTTCTTTACTAGTAGTGCTCCTGTTTTTTAACTCCAAATCACTCTCTTTTTCTGAAACGTAACCAGTAAACTCTTCTGCAAGTCTTTGTTTTTTACGTGTAGTGTGAGCATGCTTTGGCAAACCATAATCTGGTTGTTTTACAAAAAAACTCGCACTTACTTTCTCTTTTTCAACCCCTTGGCCAAAAGATTGCATTTCACGCAAATCCTCGCTTGAATTATTAGACCCAGCAGACTTTTGCTTAGCTAATCCATTTCCACCAATTTTTTTATTTTTTCCTTGACTTTTCATGTACAATAATATTAAAATGAATACAATTGCTGCAAATGGAAAAACTAAAATCCCTCTCCCAGAACCATTTTTTTCATAAGCGGATTCTTCACTTAATTCCACTTCTACAATCTCTGCACTAGTCCCTTTGCTATATTCGTCCCCTAGCTCACCTACTTCAAATTCTTCACTAAGTTCTTTTTCAAACTCATAAACACTAAAAATTTCTGTTTCACTAAGTGAGACTTCTTCAGAATATACTTCTAATACGCATTCCAAACTACAGGTTTCACTTGGGTAAACTTCTTCATATGAATACTTACTAGTGCCTGAATTTTTTGCTGCAATTTGGCACTCCCATTCATTACCTAATTCTTGGCAAGAATGTCCTTCGTTTCCTAAAAATCTACAACAAGAACTAGCGCACCAACTTTCTTCTTTCCCGCTTGGGATCCCTCCATAACGGCAATCTCCACTCGCAGTTAACTCGCAACTGCTTTGGCACATAATTTCAGTACATTCTTCAAAAAAATTGCAACTTACTCCTGGGAACAAAACATCAAAAAAACAATCGTCAAATCCAAAACATTCCACCTTTGCTATTTCCTCACTAATTTCTTGACAATAGTACTCTGACTCTGGATGTAAGAAACAGCTTTCATCTGCAAACACCAAGCTACTCAAAACAATAATTAAAAACACCAAAATTAAAACACTAATTAGGCCTCTTCTCTTGATTCTCCCTTCACCCATAACAAATAAAAAGTGATTGCAAACTTAAACCTTTTTATCTAATAAGATCTTTTCAAACAAAATGCCAAGGCGATCAAAAAAAGGGATACAAATTGTTAATGCTCTTTTACTTGCACTTTTACCTGCTTGCGGCCCATGTAACCCAGAATATTCTATTGATTGGTATAAAACTACTAACCAAGTTAAAAGTAGTTCTGCTAATGCAAAAATTGCAAATGACCAATGCCAAGCAGTTATCCCAGATATCGAAGAAAATCCTCTCACTGTTACTGTAAAAAATTCAGCAGGGTCACCTATCTGTGCTGCGCAAATTGGTCATATTTATTCTGATGACCACGATGACCATACGTTTGTAGTGTACTCCTCCTTAGAAAAAGACGAAAATGGAATTATTGTAACAGAAACAAAACACACTTTGGCTGTCCTAAGAAATGCTAAAAAAAATAACATAGGAAATATTTCTCCAACTTTAGAAGTTACTCTGCATAGTGCAAACAACTACTACAACTCTAGAAGACTTAATTCAAATAGAGATGAATTTAAGGTACTAACACCTCTAGTGAAATGGGTAGAAAATCAACCTGACCTTTACGCTGGTTGTGTTGACTTAGATGACCCGACTTTCTCTTTAGGCAGAAATACTGGACTATTTTTATATTCAAAAGCAAAAGGCCTAAGTGGCGAAATCTCTGTTCTTGAAACTTCATCTGGAAGATTATTTGATTGGATTGGTGATGCTGCAAATAGTATTCAAAAAGTTAATGCAAATGAACTAACTGATGGTTACCAAAGCGTAGAAAATTTTTGGATAACACCACCCGCAACTGAAGATGATGACAATATCCGCCCAGCCCTTATGGTCAGTTTTGCTAAAGTTCAGCCGTGTGACCCACAAAACAAAAATAGCAACTCAGATTCTAATACTAATAACGACTCAGCTAGCGACTATTGTGATGGTGCTATTTTCTGTGACCCTTTTAATGGAGCATCTCTTTCAGATAAGTGGACTGACTATAACCAAAATACATTAGTAAATAGTGGGTCTGCTTTTTTAGATAATGGTTTAATCTACACAGAAGATTTTCCTTTAGAAACAGATTCATATTCTTTTGAAACCTCACTAATACCTCACAATGATGGCATTGCAATAAAATTACGTGGTGATACTGGAACAATGTCTGTGTTTTTTTATAGCTCACGTGGGACAATAGAAATGCCAGACTGTCCTGGTTCTCCTAGAACTTTTTTCGAACTAGACCAATCTGATATGAATGACATTCTAATTGAATCAGATGAAGGTTTAGTTGAAGTTTTTGTAAATGGATCTTCACTTGAAGAATTGACTACTCGATGTTATGTTGGAGGAACTCCTGACATTGCTATTCGTGGTTCGGGCGCCGTTGATTACATAGGATTTTGGGATTAAAAAATTAAACACACACACCATTTTGGCACTGTCCTTCAAAAACTCCATCATAATTTGAATCACATTCAAAAATTTCATTTGCAAAAGATGGAAGATTGGAACAGCCCAGTTTCACTGCAAAATTTGTATTCCCCTCATCATCATTTGCTTTAAATTCTGCAGCTAAAAAACTTAAATCGCTTGGTACGCTTCCTTGACTAATAAACACAATTGGATTGTCTGAATTCGCATAACTTACTTCACTACACCCCATCTTTCCATGACACCATCCGTTTCTTCCGTTCGTTTCATCTACAACAAAGCCCCAAGAATCTTTTCCTTCGCAAATATCTGGAATTGAATTTAAATTACATTCTTCATAAGCAGAACTCCCACAAATCATTTTGTTATTAAAAAGTCGATAATCTGCTCCATCAATACTTGTATCTCCACAAATATTTCCTCGCTCCCCACTACAAACGTCATAGGATTCTTCAAGGACATATCCACTATCACTTCCAGTACTAAATCCAATTATTCCACCATAACATCCTGGAACACTTTCATAACAAACATGTTCCAATTCCGCGCCATAAGGCGCATTTGTATCTGGGTTACAACAACTATGGCCTGCTAAAAAAGGATTAACACGTTCATTTTCTCCTAAATATTCCCCATAGACTGGGCCATTTTCATCATAGGTTTCTCCATGATAAGGGTAAGCAAATGGGTTAGTCATATTTGTATGTGGGATACAAGCAACTACATTCAAATCCACATAGTCCTCTTCAGGGTCATCGTATTGACTACAATAGTCTCTAGAAAACTCCAAAGTCAATCTCCCTGTTGAAGTTACAGTTTCAAAAGATGAGTGCGGCAAATTACTTTCTGCTTGTTTTTTTTTCCAGTTTTCAATATCATTAGAATAACTATCAATATCGCACCCAAAATGACTTGTCGGCCAAGGAAAACTAAAACAATTTTCACGTTCAGTTTCAAAATTCCAATAAAGCCCACTCCATTCTTCAAGGCCAAGACCACCATCTGTATATGACAAACTAGCACTTTCTGTAGCATCTGTAGTCACACTTTCTCCCCCAAGTGCTACTCTCACAAAAGTCGGGTCTTCAATACTAACCATTGTTTTACTAGACTGGTCGGTATAACTATATGGATTTTCCACGATAACTTCTGCAGTCATTTCAGTGTCAATTAATATCTGTACATCTTGCCAATCTAAAAGTCCATGCGAATCACTTGCACTAACTTTAACTTCATAAATATCAGAAACAAATGATTCCTCTAGTACTCCAGCTTCCATGAAAATTGTTCCATTATCTGCAAGTTCTACATAATACCCTAACGAAGAATCAATTGCACTGGTATAACTAATACTATCATCATCTGGGTCAAGTGCAAATGGGATTATATCAATCCCTCCTAATTCTGCTTCATGACTTCTAATAACTAGATAATCATATTCACTACAAGCGCGCCTAGACACATAATCAAGTGCTGGCGGACGATTTTCAATAGACAAAAAATAACTATAAGGTGAATTTTTCAAAATTATTCCTTCATCTAAATCATAACTAATGATTGTATCCCCATCACTCCCTTCGACTTCATTAAAAATTGGAGACAATTCCCTATACCTTACTGACTGACGATTTAAAATTTCTTCATTAAAAGGATAAGTTATATTTTGTGCTTCGTAAATTAACGGCCTAGATACAGCGTGTGTAAAAAAACTTTGAAAATCACTAATATAAAAAAAATCAAAATCTTCTAAATGAAAATAACTCTCATCACCAACAACTAATTCAAACGGATATAATACTGAAATATCAAACCCTTCAGTTTCAATATCAACTGTTAGTTCCATATCGCCAACAACTAAGTCTCCAGAATAACTAAGTTCGCTGTTCAAAAATTCTTCAGCGCAAGTTTGTGCCTCTTTTAACATAAAGGCTTGCAAATCTGATTCCACTGTTGAGAGTGTCAAAGAAGATTTTACTCCAAATTCTGCAAAATCATAAGCACTATATTGACAAAAATCTGGTGCGCTGCTAGTATTTACAGTGCAAGGGTAACTATTAGAATTATTTTCGTCTACGTCATAAGTAACCCCAAGGTAAATTTGTTTGTTCTCGCTGCCATATAACACGCCGTTAATCCTATCACGATAAGTTAAACTTCCACCACTTTGTCCTTCCCAAATTCTGCCTTGCTCACCAAGTAAAATTAATCCTTCTTCTAAGCTATCTTCTAAACAATCAGTTGTAAATATTCGCAAACTTTCTCTTTCAAATAAAGTACTAACTACATTTTCACTTTCAGTTGCAAGTTCTTCAGTTTGCACCATATTCACAATAAAAAACATAAACCCAGCAGAAGCAAGAAGTAAAATCCCTAAGATTATGAAAATAGTAACTTGCCCACGATTAGATAACACCATCCTTCATAATACTCTCTCATTAAAATAATAATTTAAATTTAATACAAATATATTACAACGCCAAACTAATTAATTGTTAGCTTCAATACGCAAGTTAGCAGTTAATTCATTCCACCAAAATTCTGTATTTGTTGCAGTCAAAACCCTGTATACTCCGTCCGAACTAAGTTCACAATGAACAAGTTCTTTTGGCTCTGCTGGCCATTGATACTCATAGATGTATTCTTCAGGCGCATTATTAATAAAATCACAAAGTGGCGACTCAAATCCATCAAATTCCACTGAAACTGTTTCGTTTTCAGACACAATTTCTTGAATTCCCCGAACTGAATAATCTCCTACACTTGCAATGTAAAGGCGGTTAAAATTTTGAGCTTGCGCTAAAAAGTCTTCACTAAGTTCAGCTTCTGTTGAGCCAAATAAAGAACTAAACCAAGATGTCACTCGGTCTATTATAGAACTACTAATACTAATTCCTTCTTTTGCATAAATAAGTGAACCAAGTTCACTAGCATACCACATCTCTTCACTACAAGAAATAAATCCACTCGCGCCAGTTCCATCGTCACAAAATGTGTCCAAATCAGATACTCCAATCCCTAACGGAATCAAAAATGATTGTTCCTCACTTGCATCCACATTCATACTTGCTCCAAAAGCTGCAGCATAGTTATCTCCAGATTTATACTTTAAAACGCACACTGCATTAATGCAAGTGTTTTCATCTTGACTAACAAGCCTGCGTCCAGTTTCGCTATTTTCAAGGGCACTAAAACATACTTCTGTTGTCTCACTAGTACTTGAAGAACTACTCCCGCCTAGTGCAGTTCCTAAGTCTGCGGTTCCGCTAGATTCTGCGCTAACTTCTCCTGCCAAATAATTAACATAATTGTAATCGTTTTTATCATAATCTACAAATGTATCGTCAAAATAACTACAGTATAAAACATAGTCTTCGCTTTGCGCGAATTCAATAAGTTGTGAAGCTACAAATTTAGTTCTACTAGTCCAGCTACCAGCGTCACAATAATGATCAAGTAAATATTCTCCATCATTTACGCACGTTGGGTAAATTCCGTCATAAAAGTCTTCAAGTGTTGCTTCGCTACTTGCTCCTTCACTTAAACTACTAGTCACGTAGCATTGCTCACTTTGTTCACAAAAGCCAAACTCTTCATTATTCCAATCATATTGTGGTTCTAAATGGTTCCAGTCCCCTTCAATACATCGGTAAAATGATTCTTTCCCAGTGTCCTCTGCTAAATAACTATTTCCTGACATCTCCTCAACGCACGCGTATCCATTATAACACATGTTTTCAGGACAACAAGCGGCTCCAGAACGAACTGGATATTCTTGATCATATCCACCATCAGCATGTAATTCACCTGCTTCTAAAAGATCGTCTCTTTCTTCCTCACTAAGTCCAACATACCCTTCGCTTGCACCCAAGTCATCAACAAGTTGTAAGTAAGGGTAACTATATTCGCATGGGCCAACTACTTCAATTCGTAAATATGAATTCCCAGCTGAAGGAAAATAACTCCATTCACTTTCAGAAACCCCGCTAGCAGTTCCATTTTGGTCAACAAGAGTTAAACTAATAGAACTACACTCACTCTCGTCCTGATAACTATAATACTCATTTTGCGCAAGCGAAATTCTTCCAGAACGTAATATATTTCCAGAATCTACTTCAAAAATTTCATAATCTAATTCACCATATTCGTCTTCAATTAAATTTCCAGAACTATCAATTAATTGCCAAAAGATTAAGTCTGCACCTTCAGTAGAATCAAAGTCCATGTTTGAGATAAAGTTTCTTCCTGAAACAACGGAACTACTATGGTTTCTCTGAGTTGCGCTATAACTTGCATCCTTTAATTCAAATTCTGTCTCAGCAGTATATTCTTCAATTTCCGCGTAACCAACTTGACTTATTCCTTCATCGCTCCAACTACTTACTAAAAAATTAGAATCAGAATATGAACAATAAAAATTTCCTTGTACACTACAATAACCATAATTTTCTGATAAAACTACGCTTCCATCTTCAAGTGCAAGTGCCTCTAAATAATCCACTGCATTACATCCATAAAATCCGCCGTTCTCAACTTCTGCGTCATACTCATACAAAACTTGTTGGCTAATTTCTCGTACACTCACCGCTCCAATTTCATCAAAATTCTGGCTAGCATCATTTGTTACTAAAATTTCTTGCTCAACACCATCAATTTCTGCAACATAATACATCTCATAAAGATCCAAATGTTTGTTTGTAATTTTATATGGTGGAAGTCCAGGTAGTGCAAATGTGCATTCTGATTCTATGCAAGGGTAGGAATAATCACTATTTGTTTCATTTTCAAAAACACTAATTGTAACTTCTTCTACAGTGCCCATAATCCAAACTTCAAAGTCTTCAGGAAAATCGTCGTCCCAATCAAATTCAAAAGTTGTTCCCCTATCTCTTTGGTCATGTGGAGTAAAATAAAATAATTCTACTTCATCTGAATTTCCGCTTTCAAAAGATAATTCTAAACTATACTCCCCACCATCAGGAGACAAAACTTCTGATCTTGAGAGAATGTGTTTTCCTAAAAACGCTGGTGAATCATCATAAGAGATATAATCTTCTCCGCTCTTTGAATCATCTGGACCAATGTAATATTCTTCTTCATGATATCCAATTTGTCCTACAGTTAATGTCAATTCATCAACAGGTCCTAGATACTCCCTATAATCTTCACTTCCTTCAGAACAAAATACTTCAAAAGTAGGTAGGTCACCACCATTTGTTTTACATCCTGGATCTCTACTACTACTTCCTGTTTCAGCTATCCTATTATCATATTCCTCATCGCACATTCTATCAGAATTCCTTGTAGTCTTACAGTCTAGTTCATCATCCCTATCTGGGCAATCTTCAGCACATTCTCCAGGATTCAAATCACAAAAATCACTAGTGCTATAATCACAAATCCATTTGAAATTTTCA
Source organism: archaeon (assembly GCA_018697095.1). Classification (GTDB taxonomy): domain Archaea; phylum Nanobdellota; class Nanobdellia; order Woesearchaeales; family GW2011-AR9. Next base: position 57,407 of record JABHSG010000003.1, read on the forward strand.
AGCAAAACAGATCCACTTGCGGAACTAACCCAATTAATAGTTCTGTCTTGGTATTCTGCAACATAATCTTCTACTTGGAATTCTACGTTATATTCAACAGTCATCACGGTCTCGCCATTTGCTATTGGTTCTGAGTTAAAACACCCATACTCTGTATCTAAACTTTTTCCAGAATAATATTCATTAGCTGCATTTCCGCAACAACTAGCACTTCGATACTCGACTTCGCCATATCCTTCATAATCTCCAAGCCAAGCTTCACTACCATAACGGCTAATACAAATAGATTCTCCGTCGACATCTGTTTCTGAATCACTCACATCTAAATTTGTAAGCCAATTATTTGCAAGAACAGTATCGTCAACACCACTACAAATGTACGGGTCTTCTCCACTCTTACTCAAGTATACATTAGCAACTTCAATCTCACTACTAGCTTGCAAAGGAGTGAACGCTAACTGTGATACATCAAGCCAGTTTCCAATTGGTACTTTTACATGAATAAACCCGCCTGGTTCAATTCCACCTTCAAGTAGTGGTGCATTAACAGCATACCCAAGTACATATTGATCAAAATAAATTACTTGTTCTTCTGTCGTTATATCAATTGGAAGACCTTGTATAAGCAATTTAATATTTTCAGGAATTATTATTCCTTCATTTGTATACCTAACAAAAAATTCTAAATAATCATAATCTGTAAAATCAAGTGTTTGATCAAAGTTTGCAATACTGTAAAGTTCTTGATAACTTTCAGTATATGATCCTGCTGAAGTCAAGTCAACTTTCCATAAGTTTTCACTAACCATTACAATTGGAAGTGCTACAGCCCCATCTCCAATCTCACGAAGTTTAGTAGAACTTGGATTATATACTATTCCAGATTCACTTTCAGTACTAGAACTGTCCAAAACACATTCGGCCCAAGCATAATGGTCTCCTTCTTTTGTACAATAAAGTCTATTAGCTCCAAGTATCCATGGGTTTAACTCAGCGTCAATTGAATTGTGTGGTCCAACGTGTTCGTCAGCACTACACTCGAGCCAACCTTGTTGTCCTCCTTCTGACACAATATCATAAGCTTCTTCTCCAAAACTTCTAATTGTAAAAATTTTTAGTTGATTGCTTGCTTCAGAAATCCAACACCACTTACTTCCACTAGCACAACTTTCCGGCGCATCAACTACTTGTGGAACTAAGTCTATATCTGTACTCAAGCAAGCATACTCTTGATCTCCACCGTCCCACTCGCGAATATCTCCTAAATATCCCCCTTCACTAGTTTGATCAAAAAGGCCAGCTCCACAACAAAAACCTGGTTCTATATCAATATCATCAAGACTTAATGAATCATCACATTCTGTTTCGTTTCCTTCACAAGCATCGCCTTGTAAACTTAAATAATCGCAACTGTTATCTCGCCATAAACAATGACTCTCGCATGCTGTTGGGTTTTCATGGCAGCTATCTGGCTGTTCAGGAATCCTATCTTCATAATCTCTATCTGGATAAAGTTCATCATAAACATTACTAAACCTATCATACAAATTAGATTCCAAACATATATTAGAAACGCCATCGCCACAAATTTCTACTGGGTTATCATCTCCAAGACCATTAAATGGGGTTAAATCACTTTGCACTCGCGCATCGTTATCATCACAATCCCAATCTCCTTGACTAAATGGTCCACTTCCAGGAGCGCCATCACCATCTTCATCATAATGGTTTAAAATATATTCAAAGTCTCGCCACTTTTTCCCATCACACAAAAAAACCTCGTATGTTGCAATGCCACCTTCTTCTGTTGAAGGAATCTTTTGAGTTACAATTAAGTGGTCAGGGTTATGATCTGCGTCAAACAGATCCCAATAGTTACCGTATGCATGCCCAGTTTCGCTAACTAAGTTTAATCCATCTTTTCCTCCACACACAAGCATTGCTGGAATATTGTTTATTCCACCTTTCTCTCTTATTTGACTAACATCTGTACTATCAATTCCATAATAATTTCTTCTAGGTGCTAAAAATGCACTAACGTCAAACTTAAGTTTATCAACACAATTTCCACTTGCTCCTCCTCCTTCCCAATCATTTACATCATCATAAAAACCATCACCTGCATTACACTCATTACGATCTTCGTCTTGGCATTCTATTATCCCATCACCATACAACTCATCTGATGCTATTGCTGCTATTTCTATTGCATCATTATCTGAAATTGCCCAGTTAAAGGATGCTTCATACAAATACAAAAAAGTGTTAGCTGTCATTTGATCAAAATATCTACTACTTGCTGGTTCTCCATTCGCTTTTCGAAGACACACTGGTGAATCACTAATGTCGCCACTTTCAACTCCCACGCATAAAACCCGTTGATCTGAAGCAATCCAAGAATTTTGTGTATTCTGACCATTAAGGCAATCATCAAAAATAGTTGCTTTACTAGTACAAGAACTCAAAAATAAAATACTAATTAGTAAAAGGGCAAAAGCTACTCGCAGTTTAATAGAGAAGACTTTCTTCTCACCAATCACCATAGGCTTAAATTAGCTTAAAGAGTTATATAAACGTTACGACGAGAACAAACTTTCAAAAAGAAACTTTCTTTTGTTTTTTCAAAATAACCCTTGAGTTTAAATGATAAAATAATAATAATAATAAAATTTAATCTTAGTTCTTTGTTAAATGCACTCTTTATCTATCGCAATTAAACGTTATTGAATGTACTGCGTCATCAAAGTCTTCTTCTGTAACCATTTCAAGACTAACTGCGAACCCAGTCCCATATCCTGACCCAAATTCTTGTCCCCAAAGCCCAGGGCCAATTGCATAATCTGAATGCGCCATTAATTGAACTGCAACATCTGTGCAATCTATTTCTCCAAGTGGTTCTTCGTTAGCATCTTGAAGCTGGTATCCTGCACCTGCTTCACCCTCACTAAAATATCCCCCATACCATTCACTAAGTTTGCTTAGGTCAAACCTTGCCTCAAATTTAGAAGCTCCGGTTGTAACTAGTTGCCCAACCCCTGTTTCTATATCGTGATACCCTAAACTCAAATCTAATGTTGAACAATCGTCTTGCACATATATTTGCGCGGCAGTTCCAATATCACTTAACCATACGTCACAAAATTCATCTGGATTATACTGTTGTGTTGCTTCATCATATATTGCTCCAGCACGATCTTCTTCTTTTTTACAACCACTCCCAATCACTCCTACTACTACTAGAGCTAATAAATTCCTTACTAAACTACTCTCTGAACTAAATTGTCTTTTATGCATTTTTATTCCCCACGTTAACCATTTATAATCCAAGCTCCACAAAATAAATCATCTGTTTCTATAAAAGTATTTCCAAAAGGTGCTAAAATGACACATTTTACCTAGGGTTTAGTGCTATTGGTTCACTTTACCAAAGATATCGCTACAAAAGATATCCTTTTATACGAAAACTTCTATTAAACTACGTGAAAAAAATAAAATCTTTTGATGGTGTGAAAGTGGCATACAATTTTCACAAAGGAAAAAATGATCATGTCCTTGTGTTTTTACATGGAGTTGGTGGTAATTGGACTACTTGGAAAAAAGAAATTACTTATTTCAAAAAAAAAGGTTATTCTACCTTAGGAATTGATTTTCGAGGTCATGGTGAAAGTGACGCTCCAGATGAATTTGAAAAATATAAAACAGAATTTTTTGCAAAGGACTTAGGTGTTGTTCTTCAAAAAGAAAAAATAAACAAATTTTCTCTAATTGGTCACAGTATTGGGGGAGGAGTCGCAATTTGCTACGAATCTTTTCATCCAGAACATGAACCTCAATCTATCATCTTAGTTGAACCTTCTCCTGTTTATCCTTTCAAACATGATGATTTACTTCATGAAGGAAAGTTCCTAACAAAGCTAATCCGTTACATTGCATACAATACTCATATTAAAAACAAATATTTTCCTCATATGAAAGACTGTGACCTTTCAAATTATGAACACAACAAAATGGATCTTCTTCACCATTTAGTTCATGTAACTCCTATTCGTAGTCTTGTTTATACTTTAGACCAAGGTGAAACTTATATGAAAGAAAGTAAGAAAAAAATCGAAAACACTTTCAAAGAATTGAAATGCCCATTACTTGTTATCTCTTCAGAAAATGATAAAATTACTCCTCCTTGCCTTGCGAAAAAAATTATCAAATGGGATAAACTCGCAAAATTTTATTTTGTAAAGAACGCAGACCACGCTGTAATTGTTGAGAAACCTCAAGAAATCAGTAAAGCCATTAACGAATTTCTAGAAAATAATTAATCAAAGCTATAAGGTCCGGCCATTGCTGCACCATAACCATTGTCTAAAGGTAGTTTTTGTTCTGTCTGACTCAATGGGACTCCTACATTCGGATCACAACCAAGTGGATATTCTATTTGAGATAAACCAGGAAGAAATGCCTCTCCAACTGTTTTACTAGCATAATCGCATCCGCTTGTTAAAGAAACAATTGCTGCAAAGCTTACTGCTTGTACTATATCTGATAATCTCATAACCTTCTCAAAAGAAACTTACTTTATAAATTCTCATGGGCGCTTTTTTGAACTATATTTCAGTGAATATACTAAGTAAGCACCAGCTGCCAAAAATCCCAGTAGAGATAACCCAAAAGCAAACTTAGTGAATGCAAGATATCCTAAGTTTGGTAAACTCAAAAAACTTCCAAAAGAAAATATCAAAATCAAATAAATTCCTAAAGAATATGTTCTTGCTTGAAGCCAAGATCCTTTTTGATAAAATTCAAAAGCAACAGGTACAAGTAAGATAGCAATGTGTTTGAAAATTGCGCCAGGATACAAAAGTAAAACAAATCCGAGGTTCCAAATAGTATAAGCTATTATCCAATACCAATCAATTCCTAAAAATAATAAATCGTGTGTTTTCGAATCACTTACTTCTCCTTTTGCCCTTTGCCACAACGTAATTATCAAAAAAATCCCTGCTATCGAATTTAGAATGAATGCCAATTTTAATGACATAAATGCAGCAAAGCAAGCTTCTAAGATGTTTATAGCAACTACTGCAACAAAAAGTTGACTAAGAAGTGTTTTCCTATATGATTGAGTAAACCGAATAAACATTATCAACAAAACACCAGCAACTACTGAATATAGTTTAACCCAAGTAAAACTGTCATGAATACCTTTGTCCATCCAAACTGGCGCAAGAATTATTGGGAGTGCAAGAAAAACGAGCCAATCCCATTTCTCTGATCTTCTAAGAATTTCATAAAGTAAAGATAAACCAACAAAAAAAACCAAAAGATATAACCAGTAATACTCCATCAAACATATTACTCAAACTCAAAATATAAATCTTTAGGCAAATGTGGCTAAGAATAATGGTTTTTTATACTTTTTTTCTGTGGAAATTTATCAAACGAATGTAAAATTATTTTGGGTTCAGCTAATTTTCCAAATTTAATGTGTGTAGCTCTATATCCACCATTCACTTCTCTAAGTGTTTTTATTATCAATTTTGTAAAACTTGATAAAATTCTTGGGTTTGGTCTTTTACTCTTCTTTAATTGAAATTCAATAACTAATTGTTTATTATTTTTAGAAGTGTATCCTGAATGAAAGTGAAATTTTCCAGTAACGCTACTAGCAATTTCTTTATTTTGATAGATTGTATCTTTAATATTCTCTGGGTAGATGAAAAACCCATTATAGTTAACTGCGCCAGAACTTCTTCCAGTATAATAAAAAAAAGGCAATGGGACTTTAATTTCTTTATTAATTCCAAATTTAGACAAAATTTCTTTCATCTTAGAATAACTCAAAACTCCTCCCTGGTCTTTAATATTATATTTCATCACAGGTTCAGTTGTCTCTGGTAAAATTGTACTAAAAATTAATTCATTGTTTTTGTTAACACAAATATGGTTCGAGAGTGGGTATTGAAAAAGCATTGGTGTTTCTTCAACATCTCCAAAAAGTGCTTTATGTAATTCTTTATTTTCAAGAGATTTCCGGCGAATGAAAATAGAATCAGAACTTTCCATTCCTCCTACAAGTCCAATATCTGATGCGCCAAACCCAGAGATTATTTTAGCTCCCTTAACTTCTGTTTGCATATAATCTCTCCAAGATTCCGGAAAAGCTTCTGCTCCAGGGAAAAAATGAACACTAGATCTTTTGAAACTGAATTTTTTTGACTTCGCAAAATCTACTAATTCTTTCAAAAATGGAGGGTATCCACTGATAATAAATTGATCAAACTGGCTTTCTAAATCCAGTAAAGTTTGTAAAATTTCTTCTTTGTCTGGGCCAATATTTATTGAAGGGCAATTCCATGAAGCATACTCCCCAAAATTTATCCCTGCTACCCAGCTACCTAAAATAAATCCATTTATCACGAGTGTTTTTTTAGAATAAATTTTAAAATTCATATCAAGGCCCATTCCCATAGTAGAATGTAAAAATAAATCTTGATTGTGAGATTTTAACCAGTAACTTTGTTTTCCTGAATGCCCAGAACTTTTAACAACTAAACTAACTTTTTTCAAATCTCTTCCTTGAGTTAAATCTTCTAATTTTTTTGCTTTGTAAATGTAATTTTGTTTATTAGTTTCTGGAAAATGTTTAACAAACCCTTTTGTTGAAGAAATACTAGCAACATGCACATTTTTCGAAGAAATAAATTTTTTGAATTGTGGGACCTTTACAGCATTATTTTTAAGTGAATAAAGCAAAAATTTCTCTTGTAGTAAAGAAAACATTTCTGGGTCTTGTTTAGAAAAAAACTTTATGAATGACTTATGGTCTTTCATCTTCTTCAATAGTTGATTATAAACTATTTTTGCAGGTAATACCCTAACCATCAGTGAATTGAAAAATGACATAAGTAACTTGTAATAAAAAAAATATTAATAAACTATGTTGTCATCGTCAAAGAGTAAATGTTGCAAAACATATTTAAATAAACCCGTATTGTAACACGAATGGTTCAATCTTTAGAAGATCATCTTGGCGGCGAAGGAGCTTTTGTTAACTTAACTGTCGAGGCCATTTTAACTTCAGCTATAAAACATTCCGGTGTTGAAATATTAGATCACTTGACAAAAAATATCCCTGTCCCTCCTTCTCAAAAAAAAACTATCCCTAGAAAATTTGCTTCTGACGATGGAAGAGCATTTTTAGAACACACTATAAACGTAACAAATTATGTTGTAGACAACGGGTTAAACGGCCTATCTCAAGCTGGAAGGCATCAAGTGTATACTAACCTCCGAGAAATTTATGGGGATCACTCTCCTGTAATTCTTCACAATGCTGTTAGTCTTATGCCAGAAAACCCATTGATCCAATTTCTTCTTGCAAGTTATAGGTTAAGAAAAGGTAATAAAAAAATCATTCCAGGTGAAGCTTTTGAACAAACAGTTGAACGCGCCGCAAACAAATTAAACAAGTTAATGCATACCACTCCTGATGGATATACTGATACTTCTCTTCGCTTTTCAACAAGATATCATGATCCTAATGATGCAATTGCTGATGGGAGTATCATAACGCTTGCAATTGCTATGAATACAGTTAAAAACATAGAGCCAAGAGCAAAAAAATTCGAAGTTACTTGTTACAAATCTCCATTCACTAAAGATGAAGAACTAGCAAAACAAAGATTCTATGACTCAATTGGGATCACTTACGACATAAGCCATAGAATAGAAAGTTCTGATGGTTCTGAAAGTTATGGGGTTGAATGGGATCTTAGTGAAACAAAACAAAAAAGTGAAAGTGTCATTAGAAGAGGCGCTGAATTCATTCCAAATTTTCTTAGTGTTGGGTATCAATTACTCAGAGCTAAAAGACTAAAAGCAGGAAAACCACCATTTCCTTGGGAAAGGGCATCTAATTTTCTTAGTAATTGTATCGGGCAAAGCCTCTACAAAATCGGGCAAACTGCTGAATTTTTTCTTGGGCATGATCCTGCTGCTCTTGCAGCAGATAAAAGAGCAGGAAAGGTTTGGGATGCTGCTAAAACATCTAAAGAAGAAGCACTTGAAGGTCGGCTAGAGGCAGCTGATGCTAGAACTGCAGAAGCAAAAGCTGAAACTAGAGCAGTAAGAGCAGAAGCAGAAGTTGGAAAATTAAAACAAGAAGCTGAAGACGGTGAAAAAAGGGCTAGGTTAATTACTTCGGTAAGAGAAATTCAACAAAGACATGCAAGACATGGAATTAATAATGTTATTGGGTCTATCGGAACTAATGCTAGAGAAGACGCGCTCTTAGTTGCATGTACTTCTTTATTTGCAGGAACTAATTCAAAAAATGAACTTGATTCTGCTTATGCAAATGCTATGTGTGATTATCTTGGGATAAGACCTATCCACAGAAGAGATCCAAAAAGAATTTTACGTGGAGTGACAAGGTTCACAAGAGGTGGTTCTTTTGAAGACCAATTAACAAAAATTCTCTCTGAACATTCCCGTTTGGTTGCAAACATTAACCTCGGTGATAATCCACTCACTAAAACTTGGGACTCTATTCAAAGATATGAAAATGGGACTGCACCTGCAATCACCACAATTGGAGAAGAGATTAGAAGAATTGGGGTTGATGTCGAAGAACTTACAAAACGTGGCGCAAATGACATCAGGGCTTTAGTTACAAATGCTATGACTCTTACAAATACAAAAGCAGTCTCTGAAGGGAGAGATGAATTAAAATATGAATTTAGTGCCTTATCAACACCAGAAGATTGGATGTTAGAGTGTCTTGCAGATACATTATTAGGGTCTATAAGGGATCTTGGTTACAATATGATTGCTGCTGGTGGTTCAGAAGCATTAATTCAGTTTGGAAGTTTTTCTGATTTAGATGCTAATGTTTATTCTGGCAGGTTAGCTGCATTACAACAGTATAATGGACATTCACCTTCAAAAATTCTGTTACTAACAGACAATGCTGATGGCCTGCCTAAAAAACTTGTAGAATTAAAAAAGATGGGTGTTTACATTGATGGTCTACCAGAAGAACTCCAAATGAGAGATTATTTTAATTTGATACTAAGTGATTCTCGTCTAATTGAACCAGAGAAAACAAAAGCCGAAGGGAAGGGGACTGGAATTTGGACTTTAAGAAATGTTGCTGGTGCTAACAATGGGCTTGCCCAATATCTTGGTAAAGATTTATTTGGTTACTCTGGAGAAACAGTTGGGTTATTCTTCTGGGACAATTAAAAATATAAAATAAATTAAAAAATAAAAATTAAGAATGACGAAAATCAATATTTTCTAATCTAAACCTTCCTGGCAAAATCTGTGTAGTTGCAAATTCCTTTGCCCAAACATTAGGATCAAATCTATCTTGAGTTGTCATAGCTAAAAGATACTTATGTGTTGCAAAAGCCAATGCCCTATATATTACTCCGCCATCTTCTTCTAAATCTTCAGTTTTTTCTAAAGCAGCTCTTACTGGCATTCTTCCATGCTCCAAGGTATCTCTAAACTCTTGACCAAGTCCATCTTTTGCAACTTTTTCAATAACTCCTGACCAAGTATAATCAACAACAATATTATTTAGGCCAAATTCTCCCCTAGCTCTTCTCGAAAGATGTGTTCCTGCTTCAGTAGACCTAGTACTCTGCTCAACATCTCTGTCTGTAGCCATAAAGTAAACTAATTCAGGGCAACCTTCCATCTCTTCTGGGATACCACTATATGCTTGGGCTCTTTCCTCAAAAGTCCATTCATAAGAAGGGTGTAGTGGGGCACCAACCAAAGTAGGACTTCTTCCAATATGTCTCATACTTACAAGGGCATCCTCGTTATCCCCTCCAGAAGTTACTCTTATTAAAGCGTCATTTCCCTCTCCTAAACTATCATTATAAATTGCGTCTGCAAGAAAGTCCCCCATTGGAAGTCTCTTATTTATACGGTCATCCATTACAACCCAAGCTGGAACTACTCCAAGCTCTGCCCTTGCATAATCAAGAACTGCTTTAAAATTTGTTAATGCATCTGCGCCATGTGTAACTTCATAAATTCCCATTTTTATTAATCTCCGTATAATTTGTATTGTATTTTTATTCTCACAATTATTTCAAATTGTATTATCAATAAGATCCAAAACCACAAGTTAAAATTATTACAATTGCTTGCTTTCCAATTTAATCATAACTCTAAAGGAGCAACTCTTAAGGATTATATATAAACCTTATGCCATAACTTCTGACACACTTACTTGGTGACAACATTTCAAACTATTAGTGACACTGTACTAAATACGGCATAAATATTACTTACAAAAACAAAATTAGAATTTATTCTAAACTAAGACTTTACTCTCTTAAGAAACATCAAGTTCAAGTAAGCTGCCGCTAAGTTCTAAGCTTTTAACTTCCCCATCCATTCGCAAAGCTTCACTACTTTGTGGAACAATTTCAACTTCTCCAAAAAATGAAGTCAAATCTAAATGTTCATCTTTTAATTTGTAAGTTAACCGGTCATAAACTTCAAGTTCCCCACTACCTGCTGGCAAATAAAGTGAATCAAGACCCATATCGCTCAAAAGTAAACTACTGTAATCAATCTCAGAAATAAATACAGAAATGTCCCCATTATTGTTAAGTGCAACTCCGTTAACACTAACTCCTCGAGCTCCTCCATCTAAACTAAGTTTGCTTGATTCCAAATTCAAACTACCACTAAAATCTGTAAGTTTTAATTCGATACTACTTGAGTCAACAGATAATTCGCTTCCATCAAGTAAAATTTTTCCATTTATAGAAGATAAATCAATTACAATTTCTGGTACAGAAATTACAGTTTCTAAATTTGGAATTTGTGAAAAAGACAAAGAGATTTCATGTAAATCATTACTTTTAACGCCACGTGAAGAGCTTGAGTCAGTTGAATCACTTTCAGATACACCATCATTATTCTCGGAGTTTGAATTTGAAGAATCACTTGATTCAATTCCGCTATCTGAATCCAAATTGCCACTGCTTACTGCTGACCCTGCAAGATTAGAATTACTATCAAACATTCCATTAACAAGTTGTCCAGTAATAGAAGCGCCATTCATTACAACAATAACAGAAAAAACTACTATTAGGCAAACTCCTATCCCTCCCCAAAAATAAGCGTTCTTATACGCTGGAACTGTGTTTGGACTTCCCATAAATACCTTCTCTAATAGTTCTAATGGAAAACTCTTTTTTGAAGCTTTATAAGACTTCTGACCGGAGTGATTAGTAGAATCAATTTTCATAGAACTAAAAAATAGTGAATAACTTTTAAGCATCTGTGGCCTAGAACCTCTTTGTTGTAGTTTATCTTTTACAGACTACTCTTTCAAACGATTTAATCTGTTTGGGATCATGTTCGCATTTACTACTGCCACAAAAACATCTTACTTCCACATCTACTTTTTCTTTGCGACAAAGTGCCATACTCTGCTTCATACGGGCCAGCAATCTTCCAGCCAAATTTATCTTTGATTCTTTAGTGAAATCACAAAATGAGAAACAAATAGTTTTTCCCCGGCGTTTAGCTGTACGTAAAATTCCCAAGTCAAGGCCACTACGTACATAATGTACAGAATCTTTATGGTGAACTTTTTCGCTACCTAAAATATATTTGCAATGGCTTTTCTCAATTGCATGGACAAGTTGTTTTTCATCGTGAACTCGAACTAATACACTCTTTTTTTGACGTTTAGTCCTTTCTAAAATTCGCAAAAACTTTTTCCAGTCCCTTTCATCAATGAATTGCAAATCTTGTAAACTTTCTTCCATAGTCTCAAAAAACACCCATTCTATAATAATTATAGCAAATCCTTTTAAAAACGCGATCTACTTAACAACTCTATAAACGCCTGGCCAATTAGTGGACGCGCGGGAAGAAAAAGTATGTTAGCAACAAAAGAAGTAACTATTGTAAACGAAAAAGAATTTTCAACAACTAAGTTTAATTTCAAAGAAGGTTCTGTGAATACAGTAAAGGACCTTTTACTTGCAACATCAATAAATTCTGAAACAGTCATTGTTACTAGAGGTTCTGATGTTCTCTTAAGTGATGATACTGTAAATGATAAAGATACTATTACTCTTCTCTCCGTGATCTCTGGTGGCTAAAACACCAAATAACATGGAATCGAAAACCAAACCTAAAACAGAAATTGCCAATAAGAATAAAAAGTACGTTATCGAGCTGCAGCACGGCAAACTTACCAAACCTGAATTCTTTGACTATTTGGAATCTAAGGTTTTCAAAACTATCAGTAAATACAAATTAGTTGATAAAAATGATAAAATTTGTGTAGCTGCGTCTGGTGGAAAGGATTCTTTAACAGTACTATACTTGCTCAAAAAATATTTTCAAAAATGTAATTTTCCAAAAGAAAATCTTCAAGCCCTAATTATAGATGAGGGAATCAAAGATTACAGAAGTAAAACTCTTGATGATCTTAAAATTTTTTGCAAAGAACATGACGTGCCACTCACAATTGCTTCGTTCAAAAAGGAATACTCAAAAACATTAGATGAAGCTTACCCAATTATCCACAAAAAAACCAAAAAGAAACCGTGCAACATTTGTGGGGTCTGGCGGCGTAATCTTCTAAATACTTACGCAAAAAAAATGGGCGCAACCAAATTAGCTACTGGCCATAATCTTGACGACGAATCTCAAGCTGTCATAATGAATATTTTTAAGGCAAACACCAAATTAGCTGCAAAACTTGGGCCAATGTCAGGGATCAAAGCCCATGATGGTTTTGTTAGAAGAATTAAACCGTTATATCTTTGTTCAGAAAAAGAAACAAGGCTTTACACATTTCTTAAAGGTTTCAAAGTAAATTATACTCAGTGCCCAAACGTCTCACTTAGCTACCGTTCACAAATAAGAGATATGCTAAATGATTTTGAAGCAAAATATCCTGGAACAAAAAATGGAATTATCAGATCCTTTCTTGACTTAATGCCAATGCTCAGAAATCGTGAATTAGAAAAAGATCAATCTAACTCTATACCTAAAAATGATCACTCTCCCAAAACTGGGCCACTAAGTGGCACCGGCTTAGAAACTTTGCCAAGCAAAGTTTCAAAGAAATCTGCCTGTGAACCAAACTCTTGTCAAGTATGTCAAGAGCCAAGTAGCGGTGACACTTGTAATGCTTGTAAATTAAAAGAACTAATTAAGTAAACTAAACCCTAGAAAAAAATAAAAAATAACCAACTAAAATATGGCTTTAACAAACATCCAAAAACAACGTTATTCAAGACAAATTGTTCTCAAAGAGATTGGAATCTCTGGTCAAAAAGCCCTAAGCACTGCCCACGTAACTATTGTTGGTGCAGGGGCGCTCGGGTCAACATCCGCTGAAATTCTTCTAAGGGCGGGCGTTACAAATCTTACAGTCATTGATAGAGACATTGTTGAATTAAGTAATCTTCAAAGACAATCTCTTTATACTCAAAATGATGTAGGTAAAGATAAAGTTATTGCCCTCAAAAATCATTTAATAAAAATCAACTCGCTTGCAAAATCCACTATCATTATCCACCCAAATCATTTATACAAAGAAAATATTGAAGATCTTATTCCAAAAAATACTAATTTGATTCTTGATTGTACTGATAACCTTCAAACAAGATTTCTTCTTGATATTTTCCGACAAACAGTAAACAAAAAAAAAGTTATTCCTTGGGTATTCACAAGCGCAATTCAAACAAGTGGCCAAATTTCTCTAATTACTAAAAAAGAAATTTCTCTTGAATCTTTTTTACCAAAAAATGCGCAAGGGCAAACTTGCTCGCAAGTAGGCGTCCTAGGTTCAACAACTCACATCATAGCTTCATACGCAACAAACCTTGCAATTTTATTTTTAACAAATAATCACAAAAACCTTGAAAATAAACTAATTTCAATTGACACTTTTAATTTTTCACAAAGAATTTTTACCCTAAAAGAATTGCCAAAAGATAACAATAATAGCAACCCAAGGATTCTAGAATATCCCAAAGAACCAAGAGTTTCTAAGTTCTGTCAAGGTTTCTTCCAAGTCCTGCCTGCCAAAAAAAGTGATATCGATCTTAAAAAAATGGCTCGCCTCTTAGCAGATTTAACTGGTTCTTCTAACTCATCGCCTCTTTCTATCAAAATTGATGGCCACAGAATATTCAAAGATGCAAGAGCCCTAATTAAAGCTAAAACAAAAAAAGACGCTATTAGTATATACTCAAAACTTGTTGGAAACTAGTAAAATTTCTCATACAAAACAAAAAAGCCAATTTTTGCCTTTAAATCAGCCAAACTGGGGGTTTTTATCTTTTCTCCACTGGAAATGAAGGGGTTCCCCTTAATAAAGGAATTAATAAGCTTTATAAAGTCGAAGCGAAAAGAGTATTTAAATGCTTTTTAAACTAAAGTTTTTACATATCTGAATTAATTATCTATCACGGAGGCAAAAATCATGGCAAAAACAACTAAACCAGTAACTACTAAAAAAAAAAAAATAAAGGGAAAAAAAGAGATCACAATTGTAAACATTGTTGTATCAACCGCCCTTGAAAAAGACATCCCTCTTGAAAAAATGGCAGCAACTTTGCCAAATACTGAATACAACCCAGAACAGTTCCCTGGACTAGTTCTAAGAATTAAAGATCCAAAAACTTCCGCACTTATCTTTTCATCAGGAAAAGTTGTTTGTACTGGTGCAAGAACACTTAAGGATGTAGATAGAAGTGTTTTATCAATTATCGAGTCACTTAAAAAAATTGATATTAAAGTCGTTATTAAACCAATTATTACTGTACAAAATATTGTAGCTTCAGGTTCTATTGGTATAAAACTTAATTTAAATTATCTTGGACTTAAATTGCCAAATACTGAATATGAACCAGAACAGTTCCCTGGGTTAGTTCATAAGCTTAAAGGTACACGCGCAACATTTCTTCTCTTCTCAAATGGGAAAATTGTTTGTACTGGAACTAGAACAGAAGAAAAAGTGCATGAAGCAACCGATCTTTTAATCAAAAACCTAGAAAAGCTACTTAATCAATAAACAAAATAAATATATTAATTTTTTCTTTAATTTTTTTCTTGACTTTTGTAGAAATCGTTATATACTTCTTTATTTAATATCTTGTTAATGAAACTTGAAAAATATTTTGCACAAGTTGAACTTGATATAGACAAGTTATTACCATATTTAATTGGGCATCACCAATTCTGGTTTTCTCCGAATGGAAATAATGGAATGAAAAGGTTAAAAGATTCTATTTATATTTTCTATCATAGCCATGCACAAAATACTATTAAACCTGAATCAAAATTACTCATTCAAGAAAATTTAGTGAACGCAGAAGCTGCCGTACGCCGTAAAGGATTTCATATAAGCTCATTAACTGTTTGGAACAAATGTACTTCTTTTGATCCTGCTCTTGACAAAGATGATAAACTAGATGACCAATGTGTATTTAGAGTTTATTGTAATGTTCATTGGGGTTCGTTCTGTGCCCTAGCCATTCGAATGTTAAATATTTGGATAAAAGAATCTAAGTCTAAAGGAAAACAAATTCCATTCCAGTTCAAATTTCCAAAGTCAAGTAAATCTGCTCTAGTTAGTTGTGGAAGGATTGAACCTTTTGTGTTATATTTTGATCCAAATGACAAAGAATTTGCAAAAGCAGCGCTTAGTCATATCCAAGCGCTGCCAAACACTTGGTTCAATGAACATGTTCCTTTATTTACTCACAAAATTGCAAAAGGAAGAGCAATTGCCTTTGATCCAAAAGACAATAATAGCGCGCAAAAAATAAATAAAAGGTGGACTGGCGTTGATGACTTTGTTTCTTATGGACAGTATATGTCAATAATTATTGCAACAGCAATTCAAACAGGAGTTGTCAATGCAAAGCAAAGAAAAAAAGATGAGATAATATATCTAAATAATCTTACCAACGTAGAGTTAATATCTGTCAAAAAGGCAATAATGCAATATATCAAAATAAGAGTGCCTCGTGATTTACACATATCTGAATTCTAAATTTCTTTTCTAAACCTCTTTTCCAAAATATCTTTTGCAGTCCTTCGTTATTTTATCAGCAGCAAGCTTTTAAAACACAAAAATCCCATTATTAACATGAGCGATTCTAAAACACAAGAAGTTGAAGAAATTCTAGAGACTAGTGAACAAATTAGGCTTCTAAAAGAGTTTATTGAACAAAATTACCACGCTCAGCTTTTAGAAACCGCTAGAAAAGGAAAACAGTCACTTGTAGTTGATTTTTCAGAATTAATCAAATTTAATACAGAATTAGTTGATGAGTTAATTGAACGCCCAGAAGAAGTTCTAAAAGCAGGGGAAATTGCTATTAAGGAATTTGACTTGCCAAAAAAGGTTGAAAAATTTAACCTACGTATCAGAAACCTTCCAAGTTCACTCAAAATAAACGTTAGTGAGATTAGGTCAAAACATCTTGGAAAATTTGTCTGGTCAACTGGTATTGTTCGTCAAAAATCAGATGTAAGGCCACATGTTGCAACCGCTAAGTTTGAATGCCCTAGTTGTGGAAATATTTTAAGTGTGCTTCAACTTGATCAGAAATACAAAGAGCCTACAAGGTGTTCTTGTGGCCGTAAAGGAAAATTTAGAGAAATTAGTAAAGAACTTCTTGATGGTCAAGGTTTAGTTCTTGAAGAATCTCCTGATGACTTAGATGGGGCGCAACCAAAGCGTATCAATGTTTTTCTAAAAGGGGACTTGGTAAGCCCAATTACTGAAAGAAAGTCTTCTCCTGGTACTAAAGTGCGCGTTTATGGGTGGGTAACTGAAGTCCCAATCACTTTACGTGCTGGTGGTCAATCTACAAAATTCGATTTAATATTAGAAGCAAATTTTATTGAGCCTGTTGAAGATGACCCTGCAGAGATGAAAATTTCAGATGAAGATGAAAAAAAAATTAAAAAAATTGCAAATCATTCTAATGTGCTTTTATTTGTGAGTAATAGTTTAGCTCCTTCTATTTACGGACATGATAAAATCAAAGAAGCAATGGTTTTACAACTAGTTGGCGGTTGCCGAAAAAAACGCCCAGATGGGGTTGCAACCCGTGGAGATTTACATATGCTCTTAATTGGTGATCCTGGTGCAGGTAAATCACAATTATTAAAACGTATTTCTAGAATTGCTCCAAAAGCCAGATTCACAAGTGGTAAGGGTGCAAGTGCAGCAGGTCTAACTGCTAGTGTTGTTAAAGATGAATTTTTGGGTGGTTGGTCTCTTGAAGCAGGTACACTTGTTTTAGCAAACCATGGGTTCGCAATTATTGATGAGCTTGATAAGATGACTAAAGAAGATAGGTCCGCTCTGCACGAGGCAATGGAGCAGCAAACTGTTAGTATTAGTAAGGCAAATATCCAAGCGACCCTTCGTTGTGAAACGTCACTTCTTGCTGCAGCAAACCCTAAATTTGGAAGATTCGATCCTTACGACTTGATTGCAAACCAAATTAATTTGCCTCCAACTCTAATTAACAGGTTCGATTTGATTTTTCCAATTAAAGATGTCCCTAGCCGTGAAAAAGATGAATTGCTAGCTGGATTTATTCTTGAACTTCATAAAAACCCTAAAATTGCTGCAGGTGAAATAGAAACTGATATTCTTAAAAAATTTATTTTGTATGTTCGCAAAAAAACAAATCCTCTTTTAACACAAGAAGCAATTGATGAAATTAAAAAATATTACATTACTATGCGAAACTCCAATAGTGATGAAGCTGGGATTAAATCTATTCCAATTACTGCCCGGCAACTTGAAGCATTAGTGCGATTAGCAGAAGCTTCAGCAAAATTACGTCTTGGTAAAAAAGTGCTGAAAAAGGATGCTGAAAAGGCGATAGAATTAGTTGATTATTCTTTAAACCAAATTGCAAAAGATAGTGAAACTGGCAGAATTGATATTGATAGGATTTCCAGTAGAATTACTGCTTCTCAACGAAGTAAAATTAGTGTAATTAAAGAAATAATTTCAAAAGTCGAATCAGAAACTGGCCAAAAAATTCTTCCAATTGAAGCAATTCATCAGATGGCAAAAGAAAAAAATATTCCTGAAGAAGAAGTTGATAAAACTCTTGAAAAACTAAGAAGATCAGGAGATATTTTCGAACCTAAACGTGGGTTCATCCAAAAACTCTAAACAAATAATCATTGAAAATGGAAACTCCAAATTTTAAATCTGCAATACGTGACACTTCAAGTCTTCTTTGTGTCAAGCAAATCAATATTTGTCATTTTATTCAAACTGAAGATAAAAAATCCTTTCTTAAATTAAGTTTTGATCATCCCAATCAAATTGCCAAATTACATATAATTGGTACTGTTGTTGAAAAACAAAATCAAGGTTCAATTACAAATGTACTTTTAGATGACGGGACAGACACTATTTTACTTAGGTTTTTCGAAAAAAATAAAAAAATTGAAAGTGTGAAGATAGGGGATGTCTTGCGTTGTATCGGCAGAGCAAGAGAATACAATAAAGAGCGTTACATCTTCCCTGACTGTATCCAAAAGGTTGATCCACTTTGGCTTAAATGGTTCCATAAAAAGATTAACCCTAGTCGTGTTTTTACAAATCAAATTAATTCTTCAAAAATTAATTCCTTAAAACAAGAAACTTCCTCCCAAAAAAAACAAAAAACTCCAGAACCTAAAGTTATTCCTCCTAGCAAAAAAATAGAACAAGGGATTTCTTCTTTTGATCAATTATTAACTTTTATTAAAGATGAAGACCAAGGAGATGGTATTCTAATTGAACTTCTTTTACAAAAAACAAACATCCAAAACGCTCAAAAAATGATTGACAAAATGATTGAATCTGGAGATGTGTTTCAAAATGCTCCAGGTAAAATAAAAATTCTCTAAACATAAAATTCCTTAAGCTTCTTAAAAACAGTCATAATATTCAAAACTCTTGTTTTAATGTGCAATACTAAAAATTAATGGCGTCACATATACTTCAACAACTCCTGCAAAAAGTAGTAGTATAAGACTAATAAGAACTAAGTCAAGTGCATCATACAAAACACTCTCTTCTTCAAGGTTATGTTTAATCACTGCAATAGAAATTATACTCCCTGCAATCCCTGCAACAAAATATGCTGCAATTTCAATAACTCCATGAAACATATATCTAAAAAAACTCACTGTCCCAATACCAAAATATTGCATGATTCCAACTGACCCAAACTCAGTTGCCAAACTTGCTATTTGAGTTTTAAACAAATTTCCAACTGCTACAGCAACAACACTCGCATTCCATGTCAAAATAAATATTGCTCCAACACCAAATAAAAAACTAAAAATCAAACAAAAAAGTAATACTTTCAAATTATTCAAAAAAATACCACCAAATAATCCAAACTGTGTTAGGTTCCCTTGAACATTATTTTGGACATCTACTATTGCGCTTGTTTGTACACTAAATAATTGTTCAACTATTCCAGAAGGGAGCAAAACATATGCTGCTGCAAGAGAGACCACTACTCCAAAAAAAAAATATAGTAAAAATAAAAGTACCTTTGCATGTTCGCGAAGTAATTTCCATTCACTATGAATTTTAAGATCAATTTCTTCTTCATTTTTTATTGCATTGTAAATCAAAGGAATAGCACTCATCACAATAAAAAAAACCATCAAAAGGCTTGCATGCTCTCTAAAAGATATATATGCTAAAAACAAACTAATCAAAGAATAAACTACTCCTGCAATAAACATTTCCCATGGGTAACGTTTTACTGCAAAGGGATTAAATAAAGACTCTAAAACCATTAATTGAAAATAACCTTTTACATATTTATAAATGTGACGAAGTAGCCCTTGCACTTAATTAGTAAAACATAATAATAAACCTTGTAGGTTTATTCTTTAAACTATTCATTGTAACAGTTGTTTTTGTTTGCATTTTATTTCTAATTCAAAAAATATTTTTTCTCCCCTACCCCCCTATTTCCACTGCAAACTTGCGATATTGAAAATATCAAAAATCACTCTTTTTGCTAGAAAAAGATCACGTTTAACTCAATTTCTTTTTTCACTAAAAAAATTAAAAGTTAACTGCTGTTTTCATCAAACATAACTGGTATTTCTCTTATTATTATTATTATTATTATTATTATTTACTATATAGATATAATAATATAATAGACTATAAAAAACAAAAACAAAAGAAAAAAAAAATAACAAAAAAAACAAAGAATTAAAAAAACAAAAACAAATCAATGATTCCTTAAACAACTAAACAAACACAAAAACAATCAATTATTCAATAAAACATAATTTTTCACAAACAAACAAACAAAAAAATTCAACGCACATTTCCAAACGAAACCAAGGGGGAGGGGAGAAGCAAAAAAATTACCAAAAGAGTATCAACGAACATAGCTCATTTCGCATGGAAAACAATAAAAACCCCAACATACAAAAATCCTTTAAGTAATTATTAAATTAAAATCAAAACAACTCAAAAACAAGGTAAACAAATGGACATGAACAATTTTTTTGAAAACTACTTAGAGCGTGATAGTCTTTTTATTAACAAATCACTACTCCTTTCTTCATATCTCCCAGAAGAAGTACTTTTTCGTGGAGACTTGATCCAAGAGATTGCAAATATTTTAGCGCCTGCACTTCGTGTAGAAAAACCATCGAACCTTTTTGTTTACGGTAAAACAGGAACTGGAAAAACACTATCTCTAAAATACATATTAAAGTCTATGAGTGAAATTGCAAAAAAACGTGACATCCCAATTAAACCAGTATACATTAACTGTAAGCTTAAACGTGTAGCAGACACAGAATACCGATTAATAGCTCAAATCATTAAAGAGTTTGGAAAAACTGATGTTCCAGCAACTGGTCTTCCAACAGACGAAATTTATAATATATTTTATTCTCTTGTTGACACAAAAAAACAAGTTGTTCTTTTAGTACTTGATGAGATAGATCAGCTCACAAAAAAAATGGGTGATGGAATACTTTACAACCTTACTAGAATTAATAGTGAACTTAAAAACGCACAAATTGCATTAATTGGTATCTCCAATAATTTAGTATTCGCAGAAAACCTTGACCCTAGGGTCCAATCCTCGCTCTCTGAAGAAGAATTAATCTTTCCACCATACAATGCAGTACAAATCCAAGACATCCTCAGAAAGCGCGCACAAGGAGCATTCAGGCCTGATGCAATAGAACCAGGGGTAATTGAAAAATGTTCAGCTTACGCCGCACGCGAACATGGGGATGCACGTAGGGCAATAGATCTTCTTCGCGTAGCTGGAGAACTTGCAGATAGAGAAAACTCCAGTAAAATAACAATCCCTCATCTTGATGACGCTGAAGACAAAATAGAATCAGACAAAATTGTAGGAACAGTAACTAGTCAACCTAAACAACATCAGATGGTTCTTTACGCGATACTTCTACTAACACCCAGCAAACGCCCATTTTTCACAGGGGAAATTTATGATGTTTATGCAAAAGTGTGTAAAAAAGCACATTATAACGTTTTAACTCAACGTAGAATTTCTGATATCTTAGCAGAGTTTGATATGCTTGGTATAATCAATGCAAAAATTATTAGTAAAGGCCGTTATGGGAGAACAAGAGAAGTATCGCTTTCTCTTGATGATGATATGAAACGTAAAATCAAAGAGATAATAGAAAAATCTCTTCAAATCTGATTTTTTTAAAATTTGTACTCTACCCACATTAAATTTCACAATGCAAGCAAAAGAAAAGATAATCAAATCTTTAGTAGATCACGGCATCTTGCCTAGTTCTGACGTTCTTGAAAACATTGAGTCAAGGTTAAACGCAGGTGAAGATCCAGAGTCTTTAGAACAAAAACTTCTAGCATCTCTTTCATCAGAAAATTCCACTAGTTCCAATCCAAAAATTTCTTTAGAGCAAAACCATTTGGATTCTTCCTTACAGCAAACTAGTATGGCCATAGTTCCCACAAAAAAGATTTCTCCCGAGCAAGAGTTAGCAACCAAAACTAAACAAGAGCAAGATCTCTATAACGCCCATCTTTCTTCTGGAACAACTACTACAACAACTAATCCCTTAAGTTCAGAAAATAAGCAACAAAAAGAAAATCAAGAAAGTAATCAAGAAAATAAAGTAAATAATAAAGCGCTTCTTGCAGTGAAAAAACAACAAGAAGCCCACGAAGTTTCTTTTGAAACAACAACTGATACAAATACTAAAGAATCAGAAATTTTTGAAAAAAGCAAACCAATTTCATTAGACGACATTCCTGATATTGAAGACGAACCACAAATAACATACGAAGTAGCTGTTAATCATGAACACGTCCCTCACAAATATAAAGTTCAAGATTTTACCAACTTCTTCAGATCCCGCCTTAAATTTTTAGAAAAAATAATCCGGCAACACCCAGAGATGAAATCAGTCACCTCTATCTCTCGTGTACTTCAAAAAAAAGAAAAAGAAGACACTTCAATTATTGGAGTAGTATTTGATGTTGCAACTACCAAAAATGGAAATATAATTCTTACTTTAGAAGACTTAACTGGTCAGATGAAAGTAATTATCACAAAAAACAATAAAGACGCCTTTGAAGCCGCTAGTGAACTAATTTTTGATGAAGTAATCGGGGTTAGAGGTATGAATTCAGGTGACGTAATATTTGCAAATGACATTGTTTGGCCAGACATCCCAAGTGGGAAACAAATAAAGAAATCACCAGTTGAAGAACACGCAATTTTTCTAAGTGATATCCATGTAGGGTCAACATATTTTTTAGAAAAAGATTTCCAAAAATTCATAGATTGGATTTGCGCAAAAACAGGTTCAGACCAGCAAAAAGAAACCGCTAAAAAAGTAAAATACATTTTCATCGCAGGCGATTTAATTGATGGGATTGGAATTTACCCAAACCAAGATAAAGAATTAACTCATAAAACAATGGAAGGCCAGTATGCAGAATTTGCAAGATTCATTAAACAAATTCCAACTGACAAACAAATTTTCATATGCCCAGGAAACCACGACGTTGTGCATTTAGCTGAACCTCAATCAAGTTTTTACAAAGAATACACTAAAGAATTACATGAGATGCCAAACGTAACTTTACTATCGAACCCAAGTGTTGTCACAATAGCAAAAACAGATTCATTTTCTGGAATTGATGTTTTAATGTATCATGGATACTCTTTTGATTTTTATGTAGCTAATGTTGACCAGATTAGAAACAATGGAGGATACCATAGAGCAGATTTGATCATGAAATTTTTACTCAAGCGCAGGCATTTAGCACCATCTTTCAAATCAACACCGTACTTACCTTCTTTCAAAGAAGACCCACTATTAATCAGAAAAGTTCCAGACATTATGATCTCTGGACACATCCACTATAGCAGCGTAGCACATTACAAAGGAGTAACTATGATCTGTGGATCATGCTGGCAAGCAAAAACAGATTTCCAAGAAAAGTTAGGGCACACCCCAGAGCCTGGCCGAGTCCCAATAGTGAATCTAAAAACACGAGAAGTAAAAGTTCTAAGATTCGTGTAGAACAAAAAACAAGAATTTAATAAATCTTAAACACATTCTACTCTTATGGGTAATCTTAAAGATACTTTAGCAGCAGTAAGAGCTTCAAGAAGAGTTCTTAATCGCATAAAAAATCAAGGAATAGCCACAAAACGCACAGAATATCTAACAGAACTAGAAAACACAAAAAATTTACTTCTCTTCATCCAAGCAAACATAAAAAAATTCCCACACACACAACACGCAGTATTAGGAACAATTTCACAAATAGAAGACGAACAAAAAAACAATTCTGGAATGGTCAGAAGAATGTTTATAGGAAGAAAAGCAACACAAATTATTGCGAATCTAGATCTAATCATAAATCAAATGCGCCATAATGCCGAGCATTTTGAAAAACAAAGAAGAGCACACATAATTAGAACCATGGAACTAAATGGTGTTTCTACAAAAGAGGCATTTGGGCAAATCATTGCCATTTTAAGTCAAACAAAAACCCAGCTGTTCAATTGGATAATTCAAGAGAATGCAATGGCAGTATGCTCTGGCCCCATATATCCTAAAGAGATAGAAGATAAAGGAGATCCGATCGTAAGAAAATCAAAAAAAGGTTCAAGCGGGCTTGGTGAAATGGACTTTTTCGTTCCTTCCCTTCATAGAGCCCATGCCAGATTTATAAGGTCAGTTTACAAAGGAGCAATCCCTACCCTCACACCTAGCCATGTAATAACTACAAGGTTCCAACAAAAAAATAAGTTATCTGTTTATGCATCAAAAAGAAAACCAATTAGAATTGAAATAAAAACAGTGAGAAGAATAGTTGGCATATATGTTCATTTATACAAGAATACTCCTAAGTTTACCTTAGACACTAGAGCTTCACCAAGGGCAGTATGGATTGGAGTTTGCCCAGAGGACATGTGGGAAGCAACACTTCACCAAAAAAAAATAAATGTGAGGGGTCACACACCTGCCTTCCAATTAGCGGCAATGCTTCTCCAAATAGATTTTGATCCATTTTGGCTAATCAAATTTCTTCGAGAGTTTCATTTTGATATGGGCCAGGCAGCAACAAGAAAAAGTAAGATCAACCCTAAAGTACACAACCCTAATATTTTCACAGCATGGGTTGATTCAATGGTAGAACAAGGCAACATAGGTAATGTTAACAAAAAAAGTATAGATGAAGAAGTCGCAAAACTATTTCACTAAAAACAAAAAATCACAACAAAGTTAAACCACAAGGCTTCAAACAAAATAACAAGTAAAATAACAAACAAAATGGGATTCATAGGACGCATTTGGGAAGGTTTTTTCACAAGAGGGCAAGAAGGGCCAAAGATTTTTGACCACCAAAGAACAATTGAAAGAGGAGTAGAGCAAGCTAGTTTAGCAAAACTAAAAAAAGAAGGTGACAAATTCATTGCCGAAATAAGTTTGCAAGATAAAAGAATTAAAGAAGAAACAGTTTTCAGAAAACAAGAAAAATTAAGAGTAGGATTTTGCTTTTTGTGGTCAAAAAGAGCAAGCAGAATATTCAATATTGCAAGTTCTACAGACAAAAATTTAGATTATTTTTATTCTAGTGAGAGTAAGTCACTTTCAGCTTTCGCAACAAGAGGAGTTATACGCTTTGTAAAACCTTTACCAAATACACATTACCTCAAAAGATATTTGACTGAAGAAACAACGGTACTTCGAGCTAGAAGTAATGAGCTTCAAGCCTCAAAAAAAAGGACTGCTGATGCATTTACAGGAAGAAGATACGACCCAAAGAAAATAGCTGAGATAAAAAAGATATTCAAACAATTATCTCCTGCACTAAAAGACGCCAGAAAAAGAGCATAATAAAAAATTAAAAACAAAGGATTTAGTTTATCATAAACAGTAAATAATCAATTATTCAATTCTAGTCCCTTCAAAATCTTTGCCAGAAATTAATTTACCAAGTTCTTCAAGTTTTCTGCCGCCAATCATTGCAACGCCAATTCCCAAGTCACGAGCTTCACGTGCAGCAATCGGATCAAATGGACTATTCAAACCAGGTTTCCAATCTTTTGGCAAAATATCAATAAAGTCGTCCCAAGAAATATTTTCAATTTTTTTGGCATCAGAAAATTCAGATGGATCTTTATCATAAACATAATCAATATTACTTAAGTTCACTATATGTTTAGCGCCAATATTTTTTGCAATAAGTACGGCATCAGTGTCAGTACTATGGCCTGGTGCATATCCAGCCCCTACAATAATTGAAGCCTTGCTTGTAATTGGAAGTGAAGGATTAAAGTCAGTAATTAATTCAGCAGCGCCCCCAAACATATGACAAACTAATTGAGCATTCACTCGTGTAACCCAAAGCCCAAGCCAATCAACTCCTTCAGAATTAACTTCTGGATATACATCACGTAAACCTTTTTGGTACCTACGACAAGAATTTCCCCCACCAGTAATAATTACAAATCTTTTGCCTTTCTCAACATACTCCAAAATAAATGCCTTAAATTTTTTCAAAAATTCAACATCAACAATCCCTTTCGTGTCTTTAAAATTAGATTTGTCAGGATCAGGTGCAATAATAGAACCACCAAGCGATAATACAAAAGTCTCAGAATCAACCATATCTTCCATCAAAAATAACTATCTTAATTATCTATTAATAAGCTTTATGTAAACAAATACAACTAAAAGAAAAATTTATTAACTAAAACAAATTATTATCAAACATGGTTACAGGTATACCGTCAGTTAGCAGTGGAAAAACAAATCGCCTTAAAAAAAGAATTATAGCAAGCAGAGTATCTATCGCAAAATTAACAAAAACTTTACATACAACCGCGACAGGAAGAAAAAGAGGATATGAACCAATATTTTTTGAAAAATTAGAATTAAAAGAATCTGCAATTTTAAGCACCATAGACCATATTTCAGATAAATTTTTAGGATTATTAGAAGCACAATTAAATGGGAACAGAAGAAGAGAAAAATCACTTGCAAAAAACATAATTAAATATTCAAAAAGATTAAGAAGGTTAGTTCTTGAAACAACAATGCTTCGGCCAGAAGGAAGTTATAGTGAAGTTATGGTCTCAAAATTATTATTTGAAATAACTGGTAAAATAAATTTAAAAATCAATGGGTTATATGCGTTTATTCACGCAATTATGACAGACAAAAAAGACGAAGACATGATAATTGAAATTGATGGGGAATTAGTTAAAATATTTGAATCTTTAATTTATGATGAAAAAAGAGTAATCATTGGAGTAGAGGCAGCAGAGGTCCAATTGTTAAGTGCAGCAAAGTAAAAGACAACAAAAAACACTCCTGCAAAACAACTATTCAGTTACCCTAATCCAGACCCACTGGCCACTTGCCATAAAGGCTTTTAAAGAGCCAAACTCACAACAATTCTATGGCGCCAGTTGCATCCCCAAGAGTCCAAAAATACTTCGATGATCTAAAAAAAGGTACTCTTGAGGCTTACAAAATCGCAAGGCAAGCCAGGTCCAAAGGCCTTGATCCTGAAACCGATGTAGAAATAATTCTAGCAAACACTATGGCGGAGCGAGTAATTGGTATTATCTCAATAGTAGCCCCACAACTTGCAAAATCAAATGTAGCAAGCAGAATCACGGAGTTAGAAGAAAAATACGGCCTTTCAGATTGGCGCGTTGGAATGGTAATAGCGCATGAAGTAGCGCAGCAAAAATTTTGCGAATTCAAAAACAAAATCGAAGCCATGGAAGTAGGTATCCGTACAGGATTTTCATATCTAACTCAAGGGATTGTAGCAGCGCCCCTTGAAGGGTTCATAGGTTTAAAATTAAAAAAAAGAAAGGACGGAAAAGAATATTTTGCAATTCAATACGCTGGACCAGTTCGTGGTGCTGGAGGAACAGCATCTAGTGTTTCAGTAATTATTAGTGATTACGTACGAGTAAAAATGGGTTATTCTCCATGGGACCCAGACGAAAAAGAAATCAATAGATACGTCCTAGAAATAAACGACTATCATGAAAGGGTAACTAATTTACAATATCGCCCAAGCAATGAAGAATTGAAATTCATGATATCTAAACTTCCTGTAGAAGTAGATGGTGATCCAACTGAGCGTATTGAAGTAAGTAATTACAAAGATATCCCCAGAATTGAAACAAACCTGATTCGTGGTGGGATGTGCCTTGTAGTAGCAGAAGGGCTTTGTCAAAAATCAAAAAAACTCAATAAACGTCTTGAAAAATGGGGAAAAGACATGGAGTTAAATTGGGGATTCATGACAGATTTTCTAAAATTAAAAGGCGAGATTCACGCAAGAAGCACTAAAGAAAAAGAAGATAAAAAAGCTAAAGAACTTGAAGAATCAAGTGGCGACGCAGCCCCAAAAGTTCAAAAAGTTTCTAAAAGAAAATCTCCAAAAGCTAACGACACTTTTGTAGCAGACATTGTCGCTGGACGCCCAGTTATCACTCATCCCTTAGCCATTGGTGGTTTAAGGCTGCGCTACGGCAGAGGTAGAACTTCTGGGTTTTCAGCTTCAGCAATCCACCCAGCAACCCTTGTTGTAATGGACGATTATTTTGCAATAGGAACGCAATGTAAAGTAGAGCGCCCAGGAAAAGCAACTTCACTCACTCTTTGCGACACAATCGAAGGGCCAATTGTCAAATTAAAAAATGGCGACGTTGTGCAAATAACAAGCCAAGATCAAGCAAAAGAAATTAGAAAAGAGATAGACCAAGTTTTATTTTTAGGAGATATTCTCTTTAACTATGGTGATTTTTCAGAGAATGGGCATAAATTAGTCCCTGCAGGATATTGTCCAGAGTGGTGGGCTTTAGAGTTAGAAAAAGCAATTATGCAGATCCAAAAAATAGAGGACGAAGACCATAAAAAAATAGATTACGACAAAGTAACACAATTTTTAGAAGTCAACGATCAACTAACAAAAGAGCAAATAAAAAATTCAATTACAAAACCACTTTACCATTCTCCTAATTTTGGAACTGCAATTCTTCTTAGCGAAAAATTAGATGTCCCACTTCACCCAATATTCATTGACCATTGGAGATTAATTAGCATAAAAAAGCTGCAAACCCTCATAAACTACCTCAAAGAAGGTCAAATAAAAAAAGATGATGAAAAAAACACAGCAGAAATAATTTTACCTTTCAAACCTGATAACAAACTTTCTACTGAAGCAAAAGAAGTTCTAGAAGAAATAGGTATGCCCCACAAAATAACTCTAGATTCAAACTTAATAATAAGTGATACCCAAGCAAAAACTTTTCTTTACTTACTAAAAATAAACTCCCAAGAAGAACTAAAAGACCTCAAACTAACCACGGGAGATTATGAAGACGCCCTAGATTACTTTGAACAAAACGCAAAAATAAAAATTAAAGATAAATCTGGAACTTTTATTGGTGCACGTATGGGAAGACCAGAAAAAGCTAAAATGCGGGCGATGAAAGGAAGACCCCATATGCTCTTTCCAGTAGGGGAAGAAGGTGGTAGAATGAAATCAATTCAGGGCGCACTTGATAAAGGAAAGGGGAAGATTACCAGCCAATTCAACAAGGACTGGCTTTTGAAATTACAAGAAGATTTTGGCGACGAAATAATTGACATTAAAAACAATAATTATGATGATTATGCAACAGTCGAATTAAACATAAAAAATATGTTTCATAAAACTCTAAAAAAACTAAATATGAAAATTTATCCTGATTTAATCAAGGGAGTAAAGGTAGTTTCAAATAGACAAAAGATACCTGAAAATTTAATTAAAGGAATTTATAGGGCAAAATATGAAGTCGCAGTAAACAAAGATGGGACTACTCGCTACGATTGTACAGAGCTCCCATTAACTCATTTTAAACCTAAAGAAATAGGCACGTCCATAACTAAACTCAAAAACCTAGGGTACACTCACGATATAAGAAAAGAACCACTCACAAATACAAATCAGATTTTAGAAATTCTCCCTCAAGACATTGTCTTGCCACATTACGAAGAAATTGAAGATGGCGCAGGTTCAGTTTTACTAAGAGTTTCTAAGTTCATTGATGACATCTTAACAAATTTTTACGATCTTCCAGCCCACTATAATGCAAAAACAAAAGAAGATTTGGTTGGACACCTAGTAATTGGTTTAGCACCCCACATTTCTGCTGGAACAGTTGGCAGAATAATTGGTTATTCTAATACTCAAGGACTTCTAACTCACCCAATGTATCACGCAGGAATGAGGCGTGATTGTGATGGAGACGAAGCAGCAATTCTCCTCCTTCTAGATGGTCTAATTAATTTCTCAAAAAAATATCTCCCCTCTAGTCGTGGTTCCACAATGGACGCCGCACTTGTTCTCACTCCAAACTTAAACCCAGCAGAAGTTGATGATCAAGTATTAGGAATAGATGTGCAGTGGCGCTACCCATTGGAACTTTACGAAGGCGCACAAGAAATGAAAGCGCCATGGGATATTCGCTGGGGTAAAGACCAAAAGAAAATTGCTCAACTAGACCACAGAATTGGTACAGAGAAACAATACGAAGATTTTGGCTTCACTCATGACGTGGATGATTTTAATGATGGAGTAAAGTGTTCAGCATATAAAACAGTTCCAAGTATGAAAGAAAAACTTTTTGGGCAAATGGAAATCGCAAGAAAACTTCGCGCAGTAGACATGGACCAAGTAGCGCGCCTTGTAATTCAAAAACATTTTCTAGCAGACATAAAAGGAAATTTCCGTAAATTTTCCATGCAAGGGTTTCGTTGTACTAATTGTAATACCAAATACCGTCGCCCACCAGTTTCCGGAAGATGCACGGAATGTAAAAGCCTTAAATCAAAAATAATATTTACCATCTCGCAAGGATCAGTGGTAAAATATCTTGAGATGAGTTTAGAATTGTGTGATCAATATGATTTTTCACCTTACTTAAAACAAACAATCCATATCTTAAAACAAAATATAGATGTGGTGTTTGGAAAAGTACCAGACAAACAAGTTGGGTTAGGCCAATTTATTTGAAATTAACTCACACATTTAGGACCGCTACATTTTTAAAAGAAAAAACCTTAACTTTTACCATGGTGGAATTTATTGGGTGGGTTCTTAGAGGAGAACAATCACATATCAAAGTGTTACGTAACGACACAATAGAACTTCTAAAACAAGATCAAACCCAGCAAGCAAAAGAAAATATGAGAGCGCTTCATGACGAAATTTTTGGTGACCATAACAAAAGAAAAGTAATTACAGCAAACAGTATCGCCTCAAGAAACTCATTAAAATCAATAAACATCTTAGAAAATATTAGAATGTAAAAAACACAAACTATCAACTAACTTAAAAACCAAAAAATATTTTTCTAAATTAATTTAAATCTTGAATGCCACTAATGGTTAAAACCCGAGAATTTTCATCAAAATCAAAACAAACTTCTTTCAAATCATTCACAACCAAATCATTTCCCATTAAGTATAAACTTACATTCCGTAAGTCATGAAGCCTAATTTTTACGCACTCTGAGAACTCTAATGTTTTAAATGGTACTTTCGCCTTTAAATGAGGATTATTATCAGTAAAAAGTCCTACAACGCAAGTCCAAAGCCCATCTCTATCACGCCCAGGTTTACGACTAACTACAATACTTTTTCCCGCTAATTTGACACTCATACTTACTTTATCCAATTCCTTCTTTTAAATCTTTGGACCCAGTTTTGCTCAAAAGCATAAATTGATAATAAAAGTACAAGAAGATACCATAAAAGTACAAAAAAACGCCTACCAAATGAAGACCCAACTAAAATACCAATTACTGCACCAAAACAAATCAAAATGATTGGCCAAAAAGGTTCATTGTCTCTGTACAAAACATAAATTCCTCCAGAATAAAAAGCGACAATAGCAACCCCAACGTATCCAGCAAAACTATTTTTTGCAGTCAATGTAATAATTAAAGTGATGACTAAAAAAATCCCTGCCAAAGTTTCTGGCCAATATTCATGAAGATCAATACCTTTTCCCATTATTCCCTCTAAATCTCACCATTTAAATAAATCTAATCAGTCCACAAATAAGATATTGCTCCAATTATTAGCCCTAAAGTTAGCCCCACCAAAAGACCAATTCTGCTTTGAGTAATCAAAAGTGACCCAAAAAATAAAAGAGCTAAAACACCAAGAAAATACATCTGGCGATCTCCAAAAAACAGTTGCATCCCATCAAGAGTTGGTAGTGGTAAAAGCGTAACAAAAGCAAACATTAGGTTCATTAGCATTGCCTTTTCAAAAAGAGCTGATGAAGGAAATGCATATAACAAGAAAGCGAAGATAGCAGCCAATATCAAATGAATGATAACACTCCACATAATTACCATGGCTACATCCTTAAATGATGTCCCATACCGAAATTCTCCAACACGTTGCCTGACCATGAATGTGGTAGTAACAGCTCCAAGAGCTAGTAGGGGGATATATCCACGAGTAACAATTGCAAGTAGTAAACTTGCAGCAACTCCAGCCCAAAGAATTTGGTATTCAACATAGTACCCTCTTCGAAGGCCAACCATTTTTTGCCAGCTAACCCTAATTAAAATGCTAATTGCCGCGATTACGCTTGACCAGATAAAAAAACTAAACCATCTACTAATTGTAAAAGATTCTCCAGGGAAACGTAAACTAAAAATGAGTCCAGCAAACAAAGCTACCAGCACAAATGCAATTTTTTCTGGTTTACTATAAGCTAAAAACTGTTTAATTCTAGCCCGCTGCTCCTGATCAATTCCTCCCATAAACATTCATAAACGAAAATTGTATTTAATCCTTTCTAATGAAGCAATCCATACTCGACATAAATTAACTATTATGGCCAAACTAAATCAGTTTAACTAAAACGTAACTGTGTTCTCCATGTCCGCGCAACAAAGATCCACGTGAAATCTCTTCAAATCGGTCAGACACAGGCAATTCCAGAAGTTGTCTACATATAATGAGTGCCTTCCCTCCATTTACTAAAACCTCAGAAAGCTGATAATATAATTCATTTAAGTCCCTTTCATCCTTGCGAGTTAATCGGATAATCGCTAAATCAAATTGATCATTACCAAGATTAAATGCATATTCATCAAGAGGCATTTTAGAAAAACGAATAGAATCAAAAACATTTGCAACTTTCGAATTACTCTGTGAAGACCTAACATTCGGGGAAGACGCACTAACAAAAGTAACTTTTTTATCTTCATTTTTCACAAACTCAATTGACCCATTTTCAACTTCATAAGTTTCAGTATCAAAAGAATCAACAAATAAAGGGATTTTCTCTAAAATATCTTTTTGAACTTCTCTTACGTCGGTGCCATTATGCATCAAAGCAGCTTCAATTGCAAACATCCCATCGCGTCCTTGACAAACTAGTAGCTTTTCACTAGATTTTTTCGCTCCAAGCACTCTTAAAAAAGCAGCAGCAAAATCTCCTTTGTATCCAGCTTTGTGATGAAAAACACGATAAGCCCGAGAATCTAAATTTTCAGAATGCAACTTCAAACCAAGTAAATATTTATTCTCATTAGCACTCTTCCCTTCAATTGGGCCAAGAATTTCTTCGGTACAATAAACAACAAACCGGTACTGTGGATTTTTATAATCAATTTTTGACTCAACACCGCACTTATTTTTTAATGCGTCCCGAATATTTTGTGAAACTTTTCCACAAATCGCAATTCTATTCTCATTACCACGTACTCCTTCAACAGAAACACTAAGTGTAACTCCTTTTTCATTAGTATCCAAACCTAAAAAGTCTTTAAACGCAAGTAAGGAGTTAACATCCAACCCGTCAACGGCCTCAGCAGTCCCAAGAAGTAAATGCATGGAAGCTGCCAAGTGCCCTTTACGCAAGTAATTAACTAAATCATTAACTTGTCCAGAAAAAAAGCAAGCATCACGCATTAAAGAAACATCAGAAAAACAACCACTATTCTCATTAGTAGAGTCAAATTCACTCACTTCATCATATAAAAAAGAAGAAATCCCAGGGTTGCTTATTGCAAAAACCCTACGGGCCACAGACAAATCATTATCAGTATTATTCGACATCTTTTTGGTCCTCCACTAAAGAACCATCCTCTGTTGAACTCTCATCACTTGCCTTAGTATCACTTTTTTCTTCTAACAAAACAGGCGAAGGAGTTTCAGACACATCTCCATCCCCTAGATTCTCGTTTTCCAAATTTTCATCTTCTAAAACAACTTCTCCATCAGAGCCATCTTCATCAGCTTCAATAAGAGCTACAGCCGCAACTTCATCACCTTCAACTTTAAATCGCATAACACGAACCCCTTGTGTAGCTCGCCCAATTGTAGGAACTGCAGAGACTTTAACCCGAATAGCAATTCCCTCGCGACTCATAAGCATCAATCCTTCATCGCCCAAAACAAGCCTAGAACTAACTACTGGCCCATTTTTTTCAGTAACTTTCAAATTAATAACTCCTTTCCCTCCACGGTTACTGAGCCTATAATCTGAAACTTTACTTTTTTTACCATAACCTCTTTTTGTAATTGTAAGAACTTGCATTTCAGGGTTTGATACTAATACAGATACAACCTTATCAGAATCTCGAAGTCTTATCCCTCTAACTCCTCTTGCGGTTCTTCCCATAGAACGAACATTCTCACTCATAAACCTGTTAGCATACCCTCGCTCAGTAACGAGCAAAATATTGTCTCCGCCATTACATAACCTAACTCCAACAAGTGAATCTCCTTCAAGAAGTTCAATTGCCCGAATACCACCACGTCTTGGGCGGCTAAACAAACTAAGGTTTGTTTTTTTAACAGTTCCACTAGCGGTTGCAAAAAACAAGCAACTATCTCCAGTTTCAGAATCATCTCCTTCAGCAGATTCGTTTTCAAAAGAATTAACTGGAATGATTGCACTTACTGTTTCACCTTCGCCAAGTTCAACAATATTTGCAGAGTGTTTACCACGAGATTGTCG
Organism: archaeon; assembly: GCA_018697095.1. Classification (GTDB taxonomy): domain Archaea; phylum Nanobdellota; class Nanobdellia; order Woesearchaeales; family GW2011-AR9. Next base: position 91,995 of record JABHSG010000003.1, read on the forward strand.
ACTTCCTTCTGGAATACGGTAAGTTTTAACCCAATGTACTCGCCCAAGATTTGTAAAAAGAAGTAGCCATGCATGAGTAGAACAAACAAATACTTCATCTACAAAATCTCCGTCCTTCATTCCTTGAGCTACAACTCCTTTCCCACCACGATTTTGCACCCTGTAAGTATCAACTGGTAGCCTTTTTAGGTAGCCAGCATTAGTAAGAGTAATAACAACTTGTTCTTCTTCAATCAAATCTTCAATATCCAAGTCATCATCTTCATTGAAAATAATTTTACTACGTCTTGGCCCGCCGTATTTTTCTGAAACTTCAACAGTTTCATCGCGAATAATTTTGTAAATTCGTTCTTCAGAAGCAAGAATAGATTTAAGCTCAGTTACAATCTCAACAAGTGCATCGTGTTCAGATTTAATTTTCTCTCGTTCAAGAGCAGCAAGTTTTTGCAGTTTCAATTCAAGAATTGCCTTAGCTTGTTCTAAACTCAAACTGTATTCAGTAATCAAATGGTTCCGAGCATCTTCAACGGATTTACTACTACGAATAGCAGGAATCACATCATCTAAATTAATCAAAGCAATCAAAAGCCCCTCTAAAATATGTAGCCTGCTTTCTGCTTGCCTAAGTTCATATTGAGTCCGACGAACAACAATTTCTTTTCTGTGGGCAATGTAATATACAAGCATATCTTTAAGCCCAAGCATTCGTGGGGAATTATCAACAAGCGCGAGCATGTTCAAATTAAAAGAAGTTTTCAAATTAGAAAATTTGTATAATTGGTTTAACACTATTTGCGCATCAGCATTAGTTTTTAATTTGATCACAACCCTAATTCCATCTCGGTCACTCTCATCATTAATATCTGATATCCCTTCAACACGTTTTTCTTTGACAAGAGAAGCGATGTGAATAATCAAATCAGACTTATTTACTTGGTAAGGAATTTCAGAAACAATGATTTTTGCACCACGACTACCTTGCCCAGCCTCTTCTATATGCGCAACTGACTTCATAATCACTCGGCCTTTCCCGCCATTGTAAGCATTAAGCAAACTCCCACCAACATAAACTTCAGCGCCAGTTGGGAAATCAGGCCCAGGTACAAGTTTCACAAGTTCAGAAAGTTCAACTTCCGGATTATCAAGAATCGCCAGAATAGCATTACAAAGCTCAGTAAGGTTATGAGGGGGTATATTTGTTGCCATCCCAACAGCAATCCCACTACTCCCATTCATCAAAAGATTTGGAATTCTAGAAGGCAAAACAGTAGGCTCTTTTAGACTTTCATCAAAATTTCCCCGAAAATCAACAGTATCCTTTTTCAAATCAGCAAGCATTTCTTCAGCTAACTTAGATAGTTTAGCTTCAGTATAACGCATAGCTGCAGCGTTGTCCCCATCAATAGACCCAAAATTACCTTGACCTTTAATGAGTGGATAACGAAGGCTAAACCCTTGGACCATCCTAACTAAAGCATCATAAACAGACTGATCACCATGTGGGTGATATTTCCCAAGAACTTCTCCTACAATACGTGCAGATTTCTTTGACGGTTTATTGTGAAACATCCCTAAGTCATGCATTGCGTACAAAATACGCCGATGTACCGGTTTAAGGCCATCACGTACATCCGGAAGTGCCCGACCAACAATTACAGCCATAGCATACGTAATATACGCCTTCTTCATCTCGTCTTCAACGAGCATAGGCACAATCTTATCGTGAGTTTCCTCAAGAATATTTTCTCCTGGAACAGCACCAGAACTACTATCTAAATCTTGAATTTCAGGGGTTTCGACATCTACCAAACCTTCTTCGGGCTGTTCATTTGAATCCATAAAAACGCTTCAAAAAACCCTCTTAGAATAACTACTCTTTTCCACGAGAAAATAGGCTTAAAACGCTTTATAAACCTTGTGGTGATACTGGCCACAAATCACTAAAAAAACTTCAAAACAACCAACGCTCTCAAAAAAGCAGCAAAGCCCTTAAATAACTCAGTAAAACTAAAACAGACGTGGTCATCGAAATCGAAGTAAAAATTCTTGAAATTGATAAAGAGAAAGTAATGCAAACCTTAAGAGACCTTGGCGCAGAAGAACTTGAAGAAATCTTAATTGAAGAAAGAGCTTTTGACTTTTCAGACAATTCACTAATTAAAAAAAGAGCATTTCTAAGAGTAAGGAAAAAAGCAAACAAAACATCAATTGACCTTAAAACGTCAAAAAATAAAGAATGGGGAGAAGGGACTTTTCAAGAAGCAGAAGAGATCGAGTTTGATGTAAGCGACTCAGAAAAAGCTAAGCAATTATTTCTCGCACTTGGCCTAAAACAAATAAAACATCGCCAAAAAAATCGTAAAACATTCAAAATAAATACAAAAGATATTCAATCCATAATTGATATAGATACTTTTCCAAATACACCTACTTATATGGAAGTAGAAGGCAGCAAAGAAAATATAATAAAAACATTAAAACTTCTTGGATATTCTTTGGAAGACACTTGTTCTCTACCAGCATCAAAAATTCTTGAGCATCATGGTAAAAACCCAGACAACATTTTTTTTGAAAAGAAATAAATTTATTCACGACAAAAAACAAGATCTACAAATTATTCTAACCCAATATTGTCATCAATTTTTGCACTTTGCATAGCGCGAGATATTTCTCCTCGGTGCGCAGCATCTAGTGAATATTGTTCACTAAGTCTTTCTGTTTCATCAATTTCCTTATCAAGACTGTCAGCGTCTTCTAACACTTCTTGTGGTACTGTTGCCAAAAAAGCTTCTTTAGCTTCCTCTGAAGGGAGATCAAAATATTGAAAAAATTTCTTAGTCAATTTAACTTTAAAAGTTCGCCCAAACGGAACTTTCTCAATAAACCCTCGCTCAACGAGCGCACGCATATGTTCATATGCCCCACTTCCACGTAGCTTAACAATCTCTGATTGTACTATTGGATATTTCCAAGCAATTACTGCCAAGGTTTCCATAAGTGGCCTTTCAAGTTCAGTCTCTTCAACAAGAGTTGAGACAACAGGAATATATTTGTCGCGCACAGTTAGTTTCCACATCCCGTCATCATAGTCTTCTACCTTAAGGCTACTATTTTCTAAAGCTACATACTCTTTTTGTAAATTTTTCAGAACTTTATTCACTTCTTTAAGTTCAAGACTAGTCAAAATAGCGATTTTCTCAGGGCTGATCTTCTTCCCTACAGCAAAAAGTATTGCTTCCACTTGTCGCATCGAATCCATATCCAAAAGACCAAGAATCAGCTATTTAAACCTTCTTAGAACTAGAATAACTACTTAAGCGTAGTAACTTTTATAAAAGAAGACCATTTCAACAAATCATGTCAAAATACTCCACGTTTGCCTTGGCCTTAGCAATTGGTTCAATGGCTTGTGCACCAGAAGGAGACCAATTCACTCCCGAGCAGCTAGAGCAAGCACAAGCTGGTGGCCAAAGAATGATCCCAATGGTGAATTCCTTTAAAGGCCTAGCTACCCACCTAGAAGGTGATGCTGTTTACGGAACTGTCTTACAAGGTCAAGGAGCATTTGAAAGGTTCACAACTGATCAACTAGAAACTTCACAAGAATATCTCACTGATTCTGAAAATAGATTACGAACGCTACCAGACATTTTTTTTGAAGGCGAAGAATATGATAAAGCAGCTTTTTATCAAGGAGGGAAGACATTTTTTAGAGTAGCTTATGATGACAAACTCAAAGCTGATGATTCAGATCAACATCACGAATTTGGCCATGCAGCAAGGCCCATACTTTCCAAGCATAAAGAAAAAATCTTAGAAGAAAGAGCAAAAAATGACAACACTCAGACAGTTTGCGAAGCTTATGGCGAACTTGCAAAAGAAGAGAAAGACCCAGTAGTTTTGCAAGATTGTTTGGTCCAACCATATATTTTTGCAAATGGGAAAAGCCCTTACACAAATATGTTAAGAACTAATGATTATATTGTTAGGGAAGAAGGTGAAAAAACCAGCAAAGAAATTTGTGAGATTTTAGAAGGTGATTTTCCTGGGACTTACACTACCTGGAAACAAGACCTCGAAGAAAATCTTCCAGATTCTACTTATCCAAAAACACTAACTAACTGGGGGATAACTAGGGAAGTTTACGCAAAAGAATTCCAAAAAAACAAAAAACTATACAAGGTGGAAAGAGAATTTTTCGACGATATTTTAGGCGACTTAGCAATGAAAAACAAGTGTTCTTGGTACTAAAAAACTAAGGTCCAGAAACTTAAATAAAATAATCACCTCACTATTTTTTTCCACTAACCCGAACATACAATTCTCCATCCAAATCAACTTTTTTATCATCAATTAATTTGTCAAGGTAATCTCCAAGTTTATCTTCTGCAACTCCAGTAAAAGAACTAAGCTGAGTTAATGTCAATTTATTTTTACTTAGTAAAACTAAAATGTAATTACGTAAAAGACCAGCCATGTTCCTTGAAGTCAAATCATTTTTCATCTTCATTTGTTTTGCAACCATATCAACTTGGTGTAATCTTCCTTGAAGATCATTTAGATAATCTGTGAATTCTTTTTGCCCAAGTTCAAGTGTTTGTGGGCTCACAATATTAACTGATGAAGGCATATAATCAAAACAAAACTCTGTGATCTTCTGAACATCTGAGCAAGATACATCTACTTCACAAAAAGTACTCCATAAATCAGTATTTTCTTGTTTTTGTGTGGAAGCGACTTGTTTTTCAGACATAATAAAACGTTCATCTTCAGAAACTTTTTTAACAATATTTTCAATCATTTCAGAAACGTGTTTTTCTGGTTTTCCAAGTACTTCAATAATAGCGTGAAATTTAATCTCTTTTTCCATCTTAAATCTCAGCTTTCTACTCTTTTAAGCTTTTTGGCTAACAACTATGCCTTTTTCCAAACAACATAGCACATAAGGGCCAAACTAATTAACATCATATAAGGGACCAATTTGTAAGCTCGCTGCGATGTAGATTGATAGACAACAATGCCTCCTTTTTTTTCAAAAATAGATTCATCAATATATTCAGAACCTACAAAAAATTCTTCAGAAAAATCACTTTCTTCTCCACTTTCATTATCTTCGCCACCATTTCCGGTAGAACTAAACTCATCAAAAACATTTTCAAAAATTCCGCCCTCTACAACCAAAATTTCTGAAGTGATTTCATCGGCAGTTTTGCGGTCATCTTTCATGATTTTAACTTTCAAATTATAATCGCCTACTGATATGTCATCATCTAATTTAATCAAATAGCTAATCTCTCCAATAGAATTAGCTTTCAAAGAAATCTCTTGTAAATTTTCTTCTCTTTTAATTTCTCCATCAAAACAACTTTTGCAAGAAGACCCCTTATACACATAAGCCCAAGCACTGTATTCATGCGCAGATTCATCAGTTAAAAATTGCAAATCAAAACTAAATGCTTCACCTGGAGCATAAGCTAAATCTAGTCCAGACAGCTGGTATTCTTCAGCTTCAATTTCTCCAAAGTCTCCATCATTCAAAAAGGCATAATCATCATAGTTCTCGCAAGTATCATCTGAAATCCCAAAAACTTCAAAACTATACTTCTCTTCAAGTCCCAATCCTTCCAAAACCAGATATAATTTTCCATCTGGATAAGCTTCGTTACAATTTGCATCTAGTTGCAAAGGAAGCGTTAGCGTGTAGTATTGGTATTCTTCATATGCGTTTAGTTTTGTTCTTTCAGAAACAACTTCGCCTTCATTGTCAACAGCATAAAGTTCGATAGCTGTTTTTGTTTCATCTCCTTTGTAAATGTTAACTTTGACCCTAAATGCTTCGCCCCACTCATAACTGTCATCAGACCCAGCATCATAAACAGTTTCAATTTCTAAACTGTTCTCATTTAATTGATAATCTGGATTAATTGCGAAAAAAGCACTAACTTCATCGTTTTCAGAATTGATATCTGAGCACTCAACATCATCTATGGTAAAAACTGCTTCATAAATCCCTTCAGCTAAATTAGGTGAATAATCTTTTGTTCTAGAGTTACTAATTTCCTCATTTGTCCAAGGACTATATTCTTTAACAGTTTCTCCATAATAATCCAGAATTTCTCCACTAACACTAACTTCTTCGCTGCTACCAAGTTCTCTAAAAAGTTCAACTTCAAACTCAAAGTCGTCTTCAGAAAACACACTTCCATCCATTAAAATATCAAGTGACCAATCACACGGACCCAAGTAATAGTTTTCTTCTCCAACTGTCGGCGCAGTAGTTTGCCAATCACCATCAATTAACGCAATACTCATCCCAGAGATAGCATCACTATAACTCATTGAGTCAAGTAACCAATCATTTTCTGTTTCCTCAAAAATACCTGCCTCACTAATTTTTTCAGCATACAAAAAAACTTCTTCAAACCCACCATTATTCAAACTAAAACTGGTCTGTCCATTTCGATAAACTACTAAATATTCACCTGGCCCAACTATTGTGTTACCTTCATTTCCAAAATCTTCATCCAAAACAGTACTGTCTGAAACATACAACTTATTCCTTGCACTATCTTCAACCCAAATCCCTTCCAAGTCAACAAGTTTATCTCCCAAGTTCACAATTTCAATCCATTCTCCAAGTGGTTTTAATGAATCGTCATCCCCTTCTGGGTCAGGCAAAATTTCATTAATCCTAAGATCAGAATAATCCAAACTTATTGCCCATCGCCCATTAACTCTTCCAGGGCTTCCAAACACTACAAGTGATTCTCTGATTTCTCCTTCCTGGGTTAATTCTAAACTGTAATCATTCCCATCAGCACCAAGTGCATCAACATAAGTAAACTCAGATACATTATCTGTACCATTAAACAAAATAACTTGGTCTTCAGTGTTAGTTAAACTCAAAGAAAAATCATAAGCAATAACCTTCTCACCAAGTTCTTCACGGTCTTTTTCATCCCAAAACCCATCACCATTTCCAAAAAAGATTTCAAAACTTTCATTGTCTCCGTCAGAATCCAAAAGCTCATCTGCAAAAACAACATAGGAGTCAGGAGCAATAATAATATCTTCTACGCTACCAGTGGTTTCTCTAATTTTTTTCCCATCAAGTTCAAACCCAGACAAATTAGTCTCTTCTGACCCATTATTCCAAAGTTCTACCCACTCACAATCAGAATCACTACATCTATCTGGGTTATACATTACTTCAGTAATTACCACGTCAGCATGCACATTAAATATGAAAAATAGCGACATAAAAAACCCTCCAAAAAACACAAAACAAAATTTACAGAAAAACACTATCTCTTCATCATCAAAACTAAACATAAATAAGAAACTAAAAACAATCTCTTTTTAGATATTTCTAAAACCAGTTTCTCAAAACAAAAATTCAAACGACACAAAAAGCAAACAATTGTTGCAATGTAACCATTTTAAAATAGTCAACAAAGTTTTAAATACACTCTATCTTCATTTGACCACGATGGGATGGTTATTCGGTAAGAAAAAAAAGCAGCTTCCAGCCTCTGCGTTTCCAAAAGTTTCGCACGAGCAATCATTAAGTTTTAATGAAGATTCTATGCATGACAAAGTGATCCATCCAGATCACATTAAAGCAGCAGCAGGGGTTCACGACGACCCGTTCAATTTTGATGATCACGATCATTTAGCTGCATCTGCTCCTTTAGGTGCAAGGGGACCTCCTCCTATGAGAATGCCTAGTCTTGATGAACCATCAAGCCCAGCAGCATCTTTAGCTCCAAGGCAAGTGTCCTCCTCTTCAAAAATGTCTTCTTCACCAGCAGCACCTAGTAGACACCAAGGTAGTGACCTTTACATTAAAGTACGTGACTACAAAAGAATCTTAGGGGATTTTAAAGATTTAAATTCAGAATTAACACATCTAACTCAATTAACAAAAGACTTAGAACATTCAGAATATAACGAGGAAAAGAACTTTTTACGCATGAAAGATGCAATTAAAAAAGTTCATGATAAATTATTAACTGCGGACAGAACACTTTTTGCGCAGTATTAGGTAGGTGAATAATGATGGAAAAGATGCCAGTATTTGTAAAAATTAACGATTATCGTGATGTTTTAGATTTGATTGAAGTAGTTCGCAAAAAAATTGATGACTCAAAATCAACTCTACTAAAAATTCACGATCTTAAAAACGATGAAGATCAATTAGTAGAACAGTGGCAAAATGCCCTTTCAGAAATCGAGAAAAAAGTTGAGTTTATCGACCAAACTTTAAACGAACCAGAACATTACTAAATTTAATACTATGGCAAAAAGAAAAGCAAGTAAAAAATCAGTGAGCAGACGCGCTTCTAGTAGAGATGATAAATCTCCAGGATACATGGTTCAAATACCTGAGCCAGCACTTGTTCGCCGAGATGTATTAGAATCACTTCGTGAAGTAATTATTTTCATGCAAAGTTATGAAAAGTTTCGCCATGTTCAGGAAGAAAAAGTAAGGTTATTCTCAGAACTCAAAGTAGAGCTCAAGGTTCTCAATTCTTTATTGACCGGGAAATTAAAGTTCTATTTTCCTCAAGGGAAATTACGGGCAATCACTGGAGAAGCTGAAGACAAGTATGAAGACCATGAAGAAGCAACGTATATGAAGTCAAAATCTGCTCCTGAAGCAGGTGGCCCTTCTCCAGCGGTTCACCATGAACTTGACGAGTTAGAATCTCAGTTAAAAGATATCGAATCTCAGCTTCAAAGCATTCAATAATTTATTATTATTTTTCTTCAGATTTTTTTAAATCAAAACCAAAACTGCTAAAATTTTCTCCTTTAAGGCCTTTCAAAAGAGCATTTTTTATTTCTGGACTCATTTTTTCAGGCAAGATATTTACTCCAATCTCTTCTTTAGCTTCACGTACGGCAGCCATTAATGCATCTTCTCCAGGATCAATTTTTCCTCCAGGAGTACGGTATTCTCCATCAGCAAAATCCGAACCTTTTCGCCTAATTAAGAAAACCTTATCCTCTTTCAAAAGGGCAATATCTACTGCAAGCCCATGCCTATATTTATTCATAAAAAATAGTTAAAACAGAATCTTTATAAAAACGTATTCTAAAAAATCAACTATTCGTGCGGGGATGGCAGAGCGGTCAAATGCGATGGACTCAAAATCCATTCTCTTAGTGGGTACGGGGGTTCAAATCCCTCTCCCCGCACCATTTCTTTTATATGATTTTTAGTAAAGCAGATTTCAACTTATCACTGGCTCAATTTTAGGTCCCCAGCTAGTAATTGGAATAAGTTTTGCCCCAGTAACACTTTTCACTTTAATATAAATAAATGAAGGAAGAATAGGTTTATCAAAACGCATCTCAACGTTATTTGGAGATGAAAAATTCACTCTTTTAACATCTACTGGGGAACCTAATCTTTCAAGCAAACGTACAAAGATTATATCATCTCGCCTAAAGGAATAGATCTCAGGTAAACGGATAAGCCCATTTTTTTGACAAAGGGCAAAAAAAGCATCAAAACCAGAGAAGTAATCTGGTATGCCCATGTACTTCAGAAAAGCTGAGTTAAATACAATATGAAGAACTACCATTTTATTTTTTTTTCTTAACATACGGCCAAACCTAAAACAAGTTTCAGCAATTTTTCTCTCGTTTTCAGTCAATTGTGCAAGATACCTGGCCCTTTCTTCTTCTTCCCAACCAAGAACATCTCTATTAAGAATCTCATACAAAAAAGCAGGAAGGTTAGAGGCAGCTGCATCTTTTCTTATTGCATTTTCCCGAAAACCTAATGCTGGCTGAACAGAACCCATATCTAAATTAATATCAACATGCCTTTTTGGTCTATATTTTTCGTATATTTTTGACATATGTTCTATTGCCTTTTTTATTCCCCTAGGAAGTTTTTTATTATCTAACCCGTGTACTTGAATACTTGGCAAAAACAAGACGCTCGTTCCATGAAAAAACCACCCTGTTTTTCCCCTAATCTTTGTTTCCCATAATTCACGCATCTCTCTAAGAATATTTCCCAAAAGGTTTTCGATATACAAGTCCCTCCCCATAATTTTTTTAATTCCATCAAGATCCTTTTCCATCTTTTCATATACGCCAACATATACTCTACCAATCTCTTTTTTGTCGCATTGGCCTTTAATGTAGCGCCGAGTAACTTCAATTGCTTCTTTTGCTAAAGATTTTAATGAACGAACAATTTTCACAACACGCCTAGTATCTTCGCGAATGTTACGATATACTCTTTTATCAAAAGCCCTTAATAAAGATTCAATGTCAGTTTCTTTTTTAAGATAATTATCTAATAATATCAATTCATCATGTAATCTTTGAAGAAGTCCAACAATCTGACCTTTGTTTTTGTTAAAATGATGAGAAGTAAAACCGCCCTTCACTTCCCCGTATTCAAAGGAGAGCATAATTATTTGTTCTGGCTGAAAAAACCTATGCACAGATAGTATCTTAGAATTAAAATAAACAAGAACATCTAAAGCATGTTGGATTTCACTAATATTCATAAAATAAATACAAATGCGAAGATTATATGTTTTTCTATAACGTTGCTCTACACAGTATATCAGCCGATACCCAAGGCAGGCTAGCCATCGGAGGTTTTTGCGCCCTCTTCACACTTTTTTTCTGAATCAAGGTATGAACATTAATAAAGAGAGGACAAACTAATACCTAAAATGACACTCGAAGTATGCACAATTGGCGGATTTTCTGAATGTGGGCGTAACTGTACCGCAATCAAAGTAGATGACGAAGTGATTGTAATCGACATGGGCCTTGAACTTGAAAGTTACATTAAACATACCCAAAATGATGTGAAAAATCCAGTTGCTAAGGAATTCGAACCACTTGTGAAAATAAATGCAATTCCAAATATTGATCACATTAAAGACTGGCACTTCAAAATCAAAGCAATCATCCCAAGCCATGGACATTTAGATCATGTCGGAGCAATCCCTTTTATTGCCCCAATGTTTCCAAACGTCCCAATTGTTTCTACTCCTTTCACAATTGAAGTAATTAAAGAAATTTGCAAGGGAGAAAGAATGACTCTTCCAAACAAACTAATTGCTCAAAAATTAAACACAACATACAAAGTTTCTGATAAGATTCAAGTAGAGTTCATTGAAGTAACTCATTCTATTCCTCATACAGCAATGCTTAGAGTAATTACTCCTTATGGGACAATTATTTATGCTAATGATTACAAATTAGATCACACACCAACTTTAGGGCCTCCAATCAATATGGAAAAGTTAAAACAAGTTGGCGAGGAAGGAGTTGACCTTTTAATTTGCGAATCTTTGTATGCAAGTGAGGATCGCCACACAACTAGTGAGGCGCATGCAAAACAAATGCTTGAGGATGCTCTTCTAAATAATCCAATGCCTGACTTGGAAAAAAAAGGAATTATTGTAACTACTTTTTCTAGTCAAATAGCTAGGCTTAAAACTTTAATTGAAATTGGCAAAAAAATGAATCGCCAAGTTGTTTTCATTGGAAGAAGTATGCGAAAATACTGCACAGCTGCTCAAAGAATTAGAATTGTAGATTTTCCAAAATCAATCCCTTTTCACGCCCGCAGACCAGTGGTACAAAATGCCCTTGAAAAAATTCAACGCGAAGGCCCAGAAAAGTATCTAATAGTTTGTACTGGCCATCAAGGTGAACCTAATGCGCAGTTATCTCGTATGTCTCGTGGAGAAACAAGCCTTAACTTAAACGAAAACTGGTTAACTATTTTTAGTTGTTCAGTAATCCCAGTAGAATCAAATATTGCGCAGCGAAAAGTTCTTGAAAAAGAATTATCATCAAAAAAGGTTCATATTCTCAAAGATTTACATTCTTCTGGCCATGCTAGTGGAAAAGATCACGAAGAATTATTCAAACTTCTAAATCCAAAACACATTATTCCAAGCCACGCAGGCCCAGAGTTTGGAAAACAACTCATAAAGATTGCAGAAAAACTAGGCTACAAAGAAGGCGAGACTGCGCATTTGATGGGTGATGGGAAACGTTTCACTGTTAAATAATCAATTTCTTTATTATTAGGGAAAAACAACTTAAGCTTCTACCACAATAAAGCTTTTAAACGCTTGAATGCCTGATTTTCTCATGAAATTAGTCCTAGCAGAACCAAAATATCTAAAAGACCCAATAGCGATCGCTTCCGAACTTGTAAACGAAGTTACTTTCAAGGTAAACAGTGACGGTCTTGAGATGGTAGCAATGGACCCTGCAAATGTTGCTATGGTAGTTCTAAAAATTTTATCATCAAGTTTTGTTGAGTTCAATGTACCAAATGGAACTGAAGAATTTTCAATATCTTTAGCTAATCTTAAACAAATCTTACGTAGAGCAAAAGGCGATGATGTATTAACTCTTGAAACAGGCGAAGAAAATCAACTTAAAGTAATTTTGAAAGGCAAGTCAGCCAGATCTTTTACAATCGCACTTCTAGAACTTGACGAACGCGAACAAAAAGTACCAGACCTTAATTTCCCTTGCAACATTACAATGCCAGCCGCGCAACTAACAGATGCAATTGAAGATGTGAGTGTTGTAGCAGAATCAGTTACTTTTCTAGGTGATAAAGAATCTCTACTTATCAAAGCTAAAGGTGACCTTTCAGGAGCACTTGTAGAAATAAAGCAAGATGAGAATACCAAGATCACAACTACCGGAGAAGACCCAGAAAATAGCAAATTCAAAGCAAAATATTCTTTAGAGTATCTTAAAAAAATGATGGGTGGATCAAAAATTGGTAGTAACGTATCTTTAAGTTTTAACAATGATTATCCTTTAAAACTTGAATACAAAGAAGTTGACAAGTTAGCTATGAGTTTTATTCTGGCGCCACGTGTAGATAATGATTAATTAAATTCACATTAAATAATATAAATCTAAATTTCAAAAAACATCAACACTTTTTTATACTAATTTCCTTTTTTATTTTCTATGCCAATAACTTTTGAAGCGATTTTGTATTATCTCATTATTATAGATAGCTTAACTTACACTCTTCTTACATTTACTAAAGGAAAATTACACGATAAAGTAACTCATTGGCCAATTATGAAGTCTTTACCACTCAAACCACTTTTTGCATTTCTTTATCTTGGCTTAGTTTTTTGGATAGGACTCGCCCTTTATCGCCTTGGAATAATCTTCTAAACTTAGTGATAACGAGCCAACTAACCTCTATCTATTGCCTCAACTAGCATAAGCTAAATATAACCCATGGCCCAAGATACCAAATAATGATTCTTGGAAAAATCACTGGTAAGGTATTAACAACTAAATTTCAATTTAATGTTACTAGTGCTTATGCTAAAAAATTTCAATTTCTGCAAGTAAATCATTCAGAATACGGGTTTGTTTTATGCCAGTTAATGGAACTTATCCGTGAGCAAGATAATCTTACTGCTAAGTGTACAGTTATTGGATATAAAGACCCAAGCGATAATAGACTTAAGGGAATCAGAACTCCCTTCAATCTACGCGCTGAAGTTTTAGAAGCGCAAGACGATTTCATTAAAGACATAATCAAACTAGACAGTAACGCAGCCTACATGGGAACACTTGAAGGAAAAAATCTTGAAGTACATATTGATTTGCAAAAAGTTTTAACAAGGCACCTTGCAGTTCTGGCAAAATCTGGTGCTGGAAAATCATACACAGTTGGTGTTCTCTTAGAAGAGATTCTTGAAAGACAAGTGCCTCTATTAATTATTGATCCGCACGGAGAATATAGTACCTTAAAAGAAAAAAGCACAGACTCTCAAGAAGAACTCCTAAAATGGAGTATCAATGCTAAAAGTTACAAACACCAAATTCAAGAGTTTGGAGATATGGAATTAAATCCAGATTTCAAACCCCTTAGGCTAAGTGAGCGCATGTCAAGTTATGAGCTTCTCAAAATTCTTCCAATTTCTTTAAGTAACACCCAAGAAGCCATGCTTTTTTCTGCAATTAAAGATATTCCTGCAAATGAACTAAATTTTGATAACATAATATATGAACTGCAGCAAATTGAAAGTGCCAACATCTGGCCAGTAATTGATACAATTAAACACCTAAAAGATTTGAATATTTTTTCGCCAAGCCCAACGCCACTTACTGATATAATTGTTCCAGGCAAGGCATCAATTCTAAATTTAAGAGGAACAGACCCAAAAATTGCTTCCATGATTGTCGCAAAACTTCTAAAAGATATTTTCATCGCTAGAAAAAAAGCTAAAATACCTCCATTTTTTTGTGTAATTGAAGAAGCCCACAACTTTGTTCCTGAAAAAGGATTTGGAACAGCCATATCTTCAGAAATAATTAGATTAATCAGTAGCGAAGGCAGAAAATTTGGCCTTGGACTTTGCGTTATCTCTCAACGTCCAGCTCTTTTACAAAAAACAGTTCTAGCGCAATGTTCAACTCAAATAATTATGAAAATCACAAATCCAAATGATCTAAGAGTTATTACCAGCAGCGCCGAAGGCATTGGTAGTGAAACCGCTGACGAGATCCAAAATCTCCCAATTGGTTCCGCGCTTATTTGTGGAATTGTTGATCGGCCACTTGTGGTAAATATCAGGCGCCGCAGATCAAAGCATGGAGGGGAAGCCGTTAACGTTTTGCAAAAATATAACTCAATTTCAGCTTCTCAAGAAATAAGTTTAACGCCGCCGTCTAATAACAACAAAACACCACTAGTTCCAATGGAACAAATACAAAAAACACCACAAATTAAATCCACTTCAACAGAGCCAAGTATTATTGAACAAACAAAAAATTTCGCAAACAAAAATCTCATTTCTATAGTTCCAAGCAAATTATCTATCAAAGACATTAAATTGATTGCAGATAAAGACATAAAAAAAATTACAACTTATTTGATTCCAGCTCTTTACATAAAAGTTTCACAAGAAATAAACAAGGAAGAAAAAATTTTTCATATTCTAGTGGATAAAGTAAAGGGTAAGGTCATTCTTGATCCAGACACAGATAAAAAAATAGAAATCAATGAATTAGCTAACTTTCAAGAAACTGCAGCATTTCTAAGAAAACCATCTTTTCAGGAATTCCAATACAACACAATTATCTCTGAAAGACTATCCACAAAAAAAATAAAGCTTTTACTTGAACCATTTTGTAAGGTGCAAGATTATACTCAAACTAACATAGTTTTTCACAAAGTAGAATATACATAATCAAAAACAACTAATACTCAACTAAAGTACAACCAAAACACCTGCCAAAACTCAATGAAAATCCAAGCAAAAACTAACTTCAAATTCTTTTTTAACATAAAAATAACCGCGCTATCACAAAGCATATAAACTCAAAACCTTCAAAAACACTCTATTTAATAGGGGGTAGTAAAAAATGGAAGAATCTTCTCAAACTGAATCTGTACCAAGTAAAGAGGAAGTTAGTCAAACTATGACTCAAACTTCAGAACTAAAGGCAGAATCAACAACAAATAAGGAGCATACACACACAAAAGCTTCAACTCATGAGACTGCGCAAAATCATAATAAAGCGCATAGCCATGAACATAAAACACATACAAAACATGCTAGCCACAGCGCAGCACACAAAAACATGAAAACAGACGAAACTAAAGGATGGAAAATTGCAACTGCAATTTTAGCAGTTTTACTTGTAGTGTCTCTTTTTGCTAATTGGGATATCGACATTTCAAAAACTGGAGGATCAGCAGCAGGTATTGCAGATGCTGCAGCAGGCGCAGCAGAAGCCAATGCACCAAGCTTCGACGACTTCGTTGCAAGCGATTATTATGATGCAGACACAGACCCTGTACTTGGAGATGCAGATGCACCAGTAACAATCATAGAGTGGAGTGATTTTGAATGTCCATTTTGTGCACGTGCTTATCCAACTGTAAAGCAAGTTGAAGAAGAATACGTAGCTGATGGAAGAGTAAAAATTGTTTTCAGAGATTTTCCACTTAGTTTTCACGCAGAAGCTCAACCAGCAGCTCTAGCAGCTGAATGTGCAAACGAGCAAGATATGTTTTGGGAATACCACGACTTAATATTTGAGAACCAGAATCTTCTTGGAGATGCTCAGTATGAATCTTGGGCGCAAGAACTTGGCCTTGATATGAACCAATTTAGTGACTGTTACAGTTCACAAAAATATGCAAGTGAAGTAGCAGAAGACTTTAGTGATGGTGGAAGACTAGGTGTACAAGGAACTCCAAGTTTCTTTGTGAATGGTGTCCAAATTAGTGGAGCTCAACCATACAGTGTTTTTGAAGCAGCAATTGAAGCTGCTTTAGCTGCAAGTTAAGCAAATCAAAGACAGCTATTTCAAAAAGTTTTTATTATTTTTTCTTTTCTTTCTTATTCTAATACCTAAAAAGTAAATTACAAATCGAAAATGACACAAAAAACATCAATCTCAAAAATCAAACAAACTTACAAAACAACCAAGTTAGCAGTGAAAAGGGTTTGGTTTGACCGTAAAAGTAAGTTAATAATTCTCGCTCTAACAGCATCTTTCATAGTCTTAAACGCAATTATTTTAGAACTTTTTCAAGTTGGAAAACTTCTTTTTAGCAGTCCAAGAACGTTCATTGATGGCATTTATTTTACGCTTAGAAGTCTCCATTTTTTCCCAGGCGTTATGATGATTCTCTTATCTTTACTCTCGGCAATTTTAATTGCTATGGTTTTATATGCCTTAAGAATAAAAAAGCAATTAGGTGCATCACAACCAACTCTTAGTGGCAGTGCAAAAGCATCTGCTGGCACTGGAATTATTCTCACCTTAATAGCACCAGCTTGCCCAAGTTGTGGAATTGGTGTTCTCTCAGCAATTGGCCTCACTACTTTAGGGAGCTTTCTGCCATTTGGCGGACAAGAATTCAGTATTTTAGGTATTATAGTACTATTAGTTGCAATAACTTATACAGCTAAACAAATAGAAGAACCAGTCTGTAAGATATAATGACTAATTGAACTACATTTCTACAAAAATGAATACTGTTCAAAAAACTCAGTATTATTATTCAAAGAAATTCAGCCACATGAAGATAAATATCCCAAGAAGTAGTAAGAAGTTAGTGGCAAAAAGTACAATTCTAAAAGCCAAAATCTTATTTTTTGGAACTTTAAACCAAACAAGAAATCTATTATAGGCTAAATCAAAAACTCTACCTAGCCAACTTGAAGAAATTTTTTTAGTGCCAGCATTACCTCGCAAAGAACTAACTTTAACCCTATCATTCAGTTCAGGCTTTCGCTGCTCTTTCCTGTGCTTCAATTTTCTTTTTAACATTCTTAAGTCTAAAAAACGCTTCTCTTTCAACTTCTGCAAGCCGATCTTTAATATGTTTTTCAATCCCCTCAATTTCTGGAATTTTGATATATTCAAGTGCGTTAACCCGCCGTTTTGTTTTTTTAATTTCTTCAGCCAAAGTAAAGATAACTTGTTCAACTTCTGCTAAGCGAACTAAATCTGGAATTGTCCGAACAAAACGCAGTCTTGCCATCTCTACATAATAAGAAGTTCCAATCATTGAACTATTAAGCCTAGCCCCAAGATCTTTAAGTTCAAATTTAGGAACTTTAACTCCCATCAAGTTTTGTTCACTTGAGTTTATTGCAAACGAAGGAGTCATTGAATATGCCAAACTTTTAACCCTATTAACTCCACTAACTCCTTGGGCAATTCTCACAGTGTCATATCCAATTTGCAAATTTTCCAAAGTTCTTTTTTTCAAGATTTTATACTCCTTAATTTTCGCAAAAAAAACGCGAATTAAGGCATCTCGCTTACGCTTTAGAAGGCTATGTCCTTTTATTGCAAGTTTTTTTTGAGCCTTAGCTTTCAAAAGCTCACTTCGTGTTGCACTTGTCATATCTGCCATAATTAATTCCTACAATGCTCAACTATTATCCCAACTAAATAACTTAGCTCCATCATTTTTTCTTAGGTAAATATTTTTCAATAAACGCCTTTTTTGCTTTTTTAAGTTCTGAGCGTGGAAGTATAGTCATAAGTTCCCAACCAAGTTTCAATGTTTCTTTAATTCCCCGGTTAGTATAACTTCCTTGATTAATGAATTTATCTTCAAAAGCTTCTCCAAAGCGTAAATATTTTTTATCAACTTCTGAAAGTGAAGATTCACCAACAACAGAAACTAATTGTCTTAGTTCAAGCGCTCTAGCATAAGCAGCATACATCTGATCTGCAACTGAAGAATGGTCTTCACGTGTTTTCCCTTTCCCAATACCATTATTCATCAGCCGACTAAGTGAGGGCAATGGGTTTATCGGAGGACTGATCCCTCTTTTATGTAGTCCAGCATCCAAAACAATTTGTCCTTCAGTAATATATCCAGCCAAATCAGGAATCGGGTGAGTTTTATCTCCAGCAGGCATAGTAAGAATTGGAACTTGCGTAATTGACCCAGTACTTCCTTCAACCATTCCCGCTCGTTCATAATTTGCGGCTAAATCAGTATACATGTATCCTGGATATCCTCGTCTTCCAGGAACTTCATTACGTGCAGCTGCAACTTCACGTAGTGCCTCGCAGTAATTTGTAAAATCAGTTAAGATAACAAGTACGTGCATGTTCAAATCAAATGCCAAATATTCTGCAGTTGTAAGTGCCACACGTGGCGTAATGATTCTTTCAACACTAGGGTCATTTGCTAGATTCATAAATACAACTGCTTTTTCAAGTGCACCTGTCTTTTTGAAATCTTCCATAAAAAATCGTGCTTCTTCGTAGGTAATTCCCATTGCTGCAAATACTATTGCAAAATCTTCACCACCAGCACTAGCTTGCCTTGCAATCTGCGCTGCAAGTTCGTTGTGTGGAAGTCCTGCTCCACTAAAAATAGGTAACTTTTGTCCACGAACAAGAGTAGTCATACAATCTATTGTTGAAATCCCAGTTTGAATAAAGTCAGACGGGCTACGTCTAGATGCAGGGTTAATCGCTGACCCATTTACATCAAGATATTTTTTTGGAGTGTAAGTAAATTTACCCTTTGGTCTTCCCATACCGTCAAATATTTTTCCAAGCATTTTACGGCTAACGCCAATCTCTGCTGGTTTTGTTGTAAATTGAACTTGAGAATCCAAATCAACTCCCATACTACTATCAAATAGTTGAACAACTGCCTTCTCACGACTTGTATCAAGAACTTGTCCTAAAAGTTCCCTATTATCTGTAGTTTTAATCTTACAAATTTCTCCATAAGAAACCCCTTTAACATTTTCAACTACAAGTAGTGGTCCTTTCAAAGATGAAGATGTTTTGTACCATGGTTGAACTTTTGCTGATGCCATTTTCCTTTCATTTCTCCAATTAAAATTATTATTTATTCTAATTATTCTTATTTTCTAAATTTTTATTTTTTATCTAGTAATCCATTTCTAATCTTTATTTTTCACAAAATTTATCTCAGTGATTTTTCAATAAGTTTCATAACTTCCTTTTCAACAGCTTCGTGTTTTCCATCCATAAAGGTATCATTTTGCCTATACTTGAGTTGTGCAAGTTCTTGAACCCCAGAAGATTCCCGAAGTTTATCCAAATCCAAGTCTTCAATAACTTCTTTTGCTGTGTCATAAAACCCAAAAATCAAACGAATCATGGAAGCTTGTTTTTCAAGAGGACAAAAAGTGTCATCTTCATGAAATGCATTTTGTTGTAAAAAGTCTTCACGAACAAGACGTGCTGCAAATAGCAAAAGTTGTTGATCCTTTGGTAAACTATCAACTCCTACAAGTTGAACAATTTCTTGGAGTTCAGCTTCTTCTTGCAGTAATTTATGGCATCGTTTACGCATTTCTCCCCAATCAGAAGACACATTTTCATTATACCATTTATCTGTAATCCGATTGTATAAACTATAACTTCTAAGCCAATTAATTGCAGGGTAATGTCTTTTGTTTGCCAAATTCGCATCAAGCGCCCAAAAACATTTAGCAAGCCGCAAGGTATTTTGTGTAACTGGTTCACTAAAGTCCCCTCCAGGAGGACTAACAGCACCAACAACAGTAATTGACCCTTCACCACCAGACAAATTTTTCACATAGCCAGCACGTTCATAAAATTCAGCAAGCCTTTTACTAAGATAAGCAGGGTATCCTTCTTCACCAGGCATCTCTTCAAGTCTACCTGAAATCTCTCTCATAGCTTCAGCCCATCTAGATGTGCTATCTGCCATTAGTGCTACATTGTAACCCATATCTCTAAAATATTCAGCGATAGTAATTCCAGTATAAACACAAGCCTCTCGAGCCGCCACTGGCATGTTTGAAGTATTTGCAATCAGAACAGTTCTATTCATAAGTGGCTGTCCACTCTTAGGATCTTTAAGGTGCGGAAATTCTGATAAAACTTCAGTCATTTCATTCCCTCTTTCTCCACAACCAACATAGATAATAATATCTGCATCACACCACTTTGCAAGTTGTTGTTGAGTAACAGTTTTTCCAGAACCAAACGGCCCAGGAATTGCCGCAACTCCTCCTTTAGCAACCGGCGCAAAAAAATCTAAAATTCTTTGTCCAGAAATAAGTGGCCTATGTACTCCTTGTTTTTCTTCAACAGGCCGTGGGACTCTAACTGGCCAATGTTGGACCATAGTAATTTCTTTTCCACCAATTTTTGCAATAATATCTTTGTTAGTAAATGCTCCACTAGAAATTTTTTCAACTTTCCCAAAGATTCCATTTGGAACCATTATTTTATGAGTGATAATGGGGTTTTCTTTAACTTCCCCAATAATTTCTCCAGATTTAACTACAGCTCCAATCTTAACTTTAGCCTTAAATTCCCATTTTTTGTCCATGTCAAGCGAAGGAATATCTACACCACGCGGAACAAACACTCCATATTTTGAAGCGATAACATCCAGCGGACGTTGAGTTCCATCAAAAACACCACCTAAAATACCAGGGCCAAGAGCAACACTTAGAGATTTTTTTGTATTAACAACTTTTTCTCCAGGCATAAGCCCAATTGTATCTTCATAAACTTGAATAACACTAGTTGACCCTTCAAGTTGGATTACTTCTCCCATTAGCCCAGTATTTCCAACTTTCACTAAGTCATTAACTGCAGCCCGCATTTTAGCATAAACAACTGGTCCAGAGACACGCATGATCTCTCCTACATTTTTCCCAGTACTGTTTGATTTTTTTGATCGTCCTAATTTTTCTTCAGTGATTTTTTTTGACATTTTGATTTCCCTCTATAAATATTTATAATTTAATTTTTATCTAAACTAATCCCTAGCGTTTCTCTTGCAAGAGCATCAATTTTCTCAAGCCCAATATTTTGAAATTCACAAGGGATCTCAATGAAATAAATCCCAAACCCTTGTTTTTCTTTTGCACTAAGCATCTCAAGTAATTTTTGACTCATAAAAACAGTCTTAGCTCCAGATTTACAAATTTGCAAAACATGTGAAATTAAATTTTCATGATTACATGAAGCAGTCACTTCAACAATTTCACTAACCCCGCTAAGGCCAAGAGTAACTACATCATCCTCAAACCCAATTACTGCAATCATAATGATAACACCCCTTTAATTTTTTCACGTGAAAATCCATGAGATTTCATTTTAAGCAAAATGTTCACATTTCTATGAATTGCCCGATCAAGAGCTATAAATCCAATCAAGCTAGCATCACTAAGCGGATCTTTTGATAAAAGTCCTTCTGCAAAACGTAAAATCCCATAGTAAAACTCTTTTTCGATTTGTATTGGGTCTTCTGAGCTAACACTGTATCCATGTTTTTTCATAAGAACAGCAACTGCTGGCCCAGAACCATTTTTAATCCCCTGGTAAGCCAAAAGTTCAATGCGCCCTCCATCTAAAATTGGATCCATCCCTTTAAGCACAAGCCCAATATTTCTTCCATCAATTATTTTTTTAGCGTAAGCTTTTGCTTCCACACTCTTAGCATGGTGCAGTAATCTTCGAAAATAAGCTTTTTTAAGTTCGATTTCAAAAGAAAGAAAATTGCCTTTACTAATCTCATCCATATTTTTCTCAAGTATAATAGCATAACCACTTCCTTTCAATTCATTATGAATACTTTCAAGAGAATAATCTGCTTTATCAACAAACTCGCTACTAAACAGTTTAGTCACATTTACAAGGTTACTTGCAGATACGTCGCCCGAAGTTTTCGCATTCAAAGACCTAACTAGAGTCATAATATCTTCAACATCATATTGGGAAAGAACTGCAGACAAGTAAGGTTTACTTTGTTCAGGTGCAATTGAAAGAACTTTTCCAAGGTCTTCAATTAAAGCAGATCGAAGTGCTTTATCAACACTACTATAACTAAAATCAGCCCCTAAAAATTTACTTAATGTAGGGTAGTGTTTTTTTTCTAAAGTAAAGATAGCTTCATTGTATGGTTTTGCAAGCAAGTCTTCAAAATCTTCCTTTTTTAGAAGTAGTGCACGCATTGCACGAATACGTGCGTTAGCATAAGCAAAAGGGTAAATCCTACTAACAACTAAAAATACCGGGATCAGCGCAACTGCCCCAACTAAAAGAAGTCCAAATACCAATACTAAAATTTCAAATTCCATATGTAAATCTCATTTATTATTATTATTATTATTATTCTACTCTGTCTTCAATATAATGTAGTACAAACTTAATTACATCGTCATGCTTTGATTCTAGCAGGTCCTTAAGCCCAAAAGAAAAGAGCATGGAATCATTTTCTGCTACAACTTCAAGTCCTAAAAGACTAGCTTCACAAAAATTAATGTTAACATCTTTTGGGCAATAAAACTTAAAATCATTTTTTACAAAGCCATCTGATTTTATTTTTTTACAAAGCCCAAGGTAAAGAGCCTTACAAAAAGCTTTTTTCTCTTCTTTTCCAAGTCCTTTTGCGACAATTGCAAGGTCCGCTAGTACCTTTTGAACAAGAGCAAGTTCAGCGGCACTTTTTAATCGCTCAGATTCTAAACGAGCAGAACTAAGTTGCATAGTGTCATATGATTCAGTCTCTCTTTCCAAAAAAAACATGATCTCTTTTTCTTCAAGTTTAGCGTTATCAGTAGCATCACTAACAAACTTCTCATACCTAGCTTCAGCTTCAACACCAATCTCTTGAATTTGTGTTTCATACTGGGCTTTTAAAAAGCCTTCAAGTTCTGTTGTTCTATCTCGTACAATCATTGTTTTAAGGGTCTCCTTTACTTCACCTTTCGGTGCAAAGGAACTTTCGGTTCCTTGCACAAGAGAGCTTTGCTCTCTTTGTGCTAGCAATTTTGTTGCTCCGCATAATTATCACTATCTTAAACTGTTTTATTTCAAAAGCATTAATCTATGCTCCAAAAACAAACAGTAGTAAAATAGCGATAACAAACCCATAAATTGCCTGTGTTTCAGGAAGAGCCGCGAATACAAGCATTTTAGCGAGTAATTTTTCGTTCTCAGCAGTAGCTCCTGCCGCTGCACTAGACGCAATCCCTTGCCCAATACCTGAACCAAGCGCTGCAAATCCAATAGCAATTCCTGCTCCGATTGCAATAAGTCCACTAGTTATATCTACCATTTTTTTATTTCCTCCGATATTTTAATATTAGTTCATACTAATAGTATCTTTTCTAAATTTCCTCATTATTTTCTAATTCTTTTTGTACTGCAAACGCCTTAAATGGATGCCCTTCTCCTTCAAAAAATAAACTAAAAAACTCTACGTAATGTAAACGTGCAGAGTGAATTGTGCATCCCAAAACATTAAGTGCAAAATTAAATGTGTGCCCAAGTACAATCACAAGTAGCCATAATGCTACTCCGATCCACCCAAAACCAAGTGCTTTTTCAGCAACAATGTTCACTGCAAGAGCAACCCCTGCAGTAGCTAAACTAAGCGCAAGTAGCCGTGCATAACTAAACCAAACTCCAAAAAATCCAGTGATGTCCATTATTCCAAAAATCCCTTTGTCTTTTATCAAGGCAGCCAAAAGCAAAATCCCAAGTATAATTGCAAGCACATATTGTTTGAAAATAATCAAAATAACAGATAATTGCAATAAAAAGTAAGGTGCCCCTTTTAGAAATATTACAAATGCACTTCTGCGTTGTAAAATCAGTTGATACAAGTTCAAAACTAATCCAAGGTTAATGTGTATTAAACCAATAACTAGCGCAATTTTAAGAATTGTAAATGACCCTTGGAAACTATCAATAAATAAGGGGTTTATGTGAATTAGGTTACCAAAAAAAGAACCAAACAAAGCACCAAATATAATAGAACTAATCGCACTGCTTCCAAGGATAACTGCCCCTTTTTTGAAAGTTTTTCCAAAATGTAAATACAGGCCTACAACTCCAAGTAATAGTAAAAGTCCATAACCAATATCGCTTAACATAAAACCAAAAAAGAAAGGAAAAAAGAAAGTAACAAGTACAGTTGGATCCACCATCCCGTATGTTGGTGTCCCAAACATTTTAGTTACAAGTTCAAAATTTTTACTAAAAGATGAATTTTCTAATTTTGTAGGAGCTCCTTTTTTAGCAACTTTAACATAAATACTAGTATCTGGAAGGGAGTCCTTTATCCTATTAACATCCTTTCCCTCGCAGTAACCACTTACTGCAAAAAAGTTTTTAGATTTTGCAAAAAATCGAGTAATATTGTACTGTTCCCTATAATTCAAAAGTGAAGCAATCAAAAATTTAATTTTACTTTGTTTCCCATTAATAATTCTGAACAATCGTTTATCAACTTCATCTAATTCTTCAGTAAGTTTTTGTGTCACATCCTTAAAACGAATCAGTTCTTGAGAGCTCCCACCTTTCAAAAATTTCAAATCAACGATTTTAATTTGACTTTTCTTAATTACCTCAAGTGCCAGAGCTAAGTTTTTACTTGCAATCTGAACATGATAATAGTACCTTTTAGAATTCTCTCCTTTAACTATTACTTTTTCTATAAACAGCTTCCCTAATTTCCTGATTTTTTTAGCAGAAGAAAGAACCAACTTATTATTATTTTGAATGTCAGCGTGACTAACGCAAAAAGGTAATGAAGAAAGTATTCTTAATTGCGCCCCATACCTGGCCTTTTTTGAGGAAGTTTCTTTTTTGCGTGAAACAACCCCTCTTACCTTTTCTAAATGAATATCTATGAATTTTTTTGCTTGTTTCAATACTTTTTCTGCAGGAGGCAAACCTTCCAAGTAAAAAGTATTGTCAACCCCAGTTTCTTTTGCAACGTACTGTAATTTCAAAAGCATTTTACTGATTTCATCAACATTTGGCAAACTTTCATCAGGTTGCATCTGTTTTTGATCAACATCGGCTTTTACTACGTGCATTGCTCCAAGGTGCTGCAAAGAATTAATTGTATCAATTTTATCCTCTTGCTTTGCAAAAACAAGTAATTTGTAGAGTTTTTTTGTTCGCATCGAAAATATCTTCTTTCAACATTTTAAAATCCCAAAAATTTTAATTTGAAAAAGAAACCTCCTTAATTAATGTCTGACAAAGCTCTTTAGCAAGTTTTCTAGTATCGTTATTTAGCATTTCAACTTTTTTAACGTGCTTTTTCCCATTAGTCAGAATCAGTTCTGCCCTAGAATCACTCTCGGATTTGGCCAAGTCAAGTTTTTCCTTTGCATTTTTTTTTGCTAAAGAGACAATCTTAAAATGAGTTTTTTGCGCAGCCTTATCTGCAAGTAGAATCTTATTTTCAGCTTCAAGCGCCGCTTTAGCAAGTTTACTCTCCCATTTAGCTTCTTGGGAAAGCACATCTCGCGCCCCTCTCTCTAACATATCAATCCCAACTGTCCAACCCCCCTTTAAAAAGCTTACGCCAAGCAAGGGAGATATAGAATTATTTTACTAGAGGTTTAGATACTATTAAATACGTAAAAAGAACAATTTAGCTATACACGCGAGGGTCAATCCCCAAAATAAAACAAAAATAATTGAGGTGTGTAAAAGATGGATAAAAATAACAGAATAAACAATTTTTTAATAGCAATTGTTGCAGTGGTAGCAGTTGTTGGACTAATCTTAAATTTTGGAGGAATTGACTTACCTTTAGGTGATGGTGATTCTGCAATAGCTGGAGAAGCCTTCAGAACAGCCAGTCATTCTAAACTAAATATTAAATCAGAAGCATCAAAAACAAGTTCAGTAGAAGAATTCACTTACTCCATGACAATTTTTATAGAACCAAGTTTAACTAGCAATGTACTAAAAAGAGCCACTTTTAACAACCTTGAGTCTGCAAGCGTTGGAGAAGTAGGTACTACTTTATATTTTGAAGATGGATCTAGTCAGATATTGCCAGGTGATCACGCTTTGTCTTCTTTAACTGCAACTGAAGCTAAAGCAGTATTTGATAATTTTGTTGAAGCTAAAGATAGTTTTCTTAAATTAAATCGTGTTACAAAAATGGTGGAGTCAGGCCCAGATGGCCAAATGATCTTCTCAGAGGCATTTACAAACCAATTTTCAGATATTTTAGGTGCAAATGGCTGGCCCAACTTAGCTGATACAGCCAACCTTAATTCTTTAATTGGTGAGGCATATGGTACAGGATATGGTAATAGTATAATGACAACCCTTCCAAGTTACATGACTGATGTTGATTCCATGATCTCTGACATGTTTGCAAGGTCAGCCGTAGGAATAGGCGGCGGCAACGGTTATATTAATGGGAAAGTTTCTAATGGAGATTATACTCAATGGGTTAGTACTGATAGTAATGGAAATATTGTCGGCGGAACAGACACTATTTTGCACGAAGATGGATCAACTAGTAGTTCTTCTTGGACAGATAAAAATGGGAATGGCAAATATGACCCTGGAGAAGATGATGAGAAAAGTGCTTGGGACAAATTTGTAGATTGGTTAAGTGGTGAAGGGATCACTGCAGAATCAGAAGGCGGGATGATGTTTTCAAGTAGTGAATTCGATAATTTTATGGGGAGCTTAATGGAAGAAGCAATCGCTAGTCAAGCACAAGATCTAAGAGATAACTATGCAAGCTACATTAGTGGTTCAATGTCTAAGTCAGAATTCGAAACACAGTTTACAACACAATTGAATAATTATGCGTTCGAGCAAGGTGTTAGTCAGAACTTTAATTTCAATCAAGTGAGTATCCGCTAGAAAAAACTTTATTTTTTTATTTTTTTACTTTCTTTTCAACTAACTTAGCTTTCTTAATTATCATCTTTCCGCTACATGAAGAATCCATTACTGTTTCACCCTCCAAGATTTCAATCCTACCAAAAGAAAACAGTGGCCCATCAAGTACTAAACTCTCAAATTCTCCACCTTCTCCAGCAACATTTATCCCAGGCATCACTGATAAATCAGAAATTAAAGAATCATCAACTACCCTACCTAAAAAAGACGAATTCAATCCATCACCAGCAACTGCAACTAGTATTGCATTAAACCCACTATTAACAACTTCGCGCATGTGAACATCTTGTGGTTTATGCCAAAGTGGGTTAAAAACCTTAATTCCAATCTCATCGCAAATTTTCTCGATTCTATCACGTTGATAATTACTAAATAGTGCACCAGTCACAATCCCATTAATCCCATGTTCTTTAACTGCAAGCTCAATAGCTTTTTTCAAATCGAGTAACTCTTCTTCTTTAACTCCTAGGCAATCATAAACTAGTAATGGCAAACCCATAGCCTTTGCCTGCAAATCAATAATTTCGCTGCCGGCACTTTGAAACATATAAGAATCTAAATTTTTACTTTGAATATAAATCAAACAAGAGATCAAATAATTTTGCTCTTTCATAATCCAAGCAGCACTAGCTGAATCTTTACCACCACTAAATAAAACTCCTAATTTCAAATTATGTCTAGGATAAAAATCACTCAAGTAATTACTAACGCGTTTAAAACCAGCATTGCGTGACAATTTCTGGATTCCATGATGGATTCTTGACCCGTACTGTGCAGCCTTTTTACCTCGAAGTGCAAACTCGAAGGGCATCCCACTTTCAAGTGCAATTTGCCTAAATATCCATTTACTAACTAATACTTTCTCTCCATCTGCCTTTCCTACTTCTTCAACAATTTTATACTTAGAAGGGATCTTCAAACAATATTCAACTAGATTATGATCTAAAAATGGAACTCGCAATTCTAAATTATTCTCCATTGTCAAAACATCATCACGATACAAATCTCGCTCATACATTTTACGGAGCCCAGATAGACATTCTTTATTCACATCAGTACTATTCAGGTGCCGATTATATCCTGCATATATCTCCTCGCTACCAAGCCCAGAAAAAATAACTTTGCACCCATCACTTGCAGCTTTTTCACTAGCTATAAAAAAAGTAGTTGCAACTCCAACTTTCACAACATTATTATCTTCAATAAGCGGAACTACCTTTTTCAAATATCTTTCAACATCATCCAATCCAATTTGCACAATTTCTAATTTAAGCCCTAACTTTTCAGCAGCGAGTTTAGACATTACTAAGTCTTCAGGCTCTTTTGTATGCATCGGGTCATCAATTGCCGCAGTATAACAAGTAAAATCTACTCCAAGTTCCAATAATCTAATAGCGATGTATGTGGAATCAACACCACCAGAAAACAAAAGACCAATTTTCACTCCAGTAGGAACACGTTTTAAAATAGCATTATCAAGTAAAGATTTAACTTCATCTTTCAAAACACCAATTTCTAAAGAACTTTCAGGTAAAATATCGAAAAAACCCCTTACTCCTTTAGAAAATTTATTTTCTTCAATTTCATATACTAAATGATGACGGGGGTTTAATTCCTTCACATCAATATAGTCCATGGCTTCAAGAGCTTTTTTTTCAGATGCAAATGCAAACCCTGAATCATCATAAAAATAAAAAAGTGGTTTTACACCAATAATATCGCGTGCTAAAAAAACTCTGCCTGCACGTAAATAAGCAAATGCAAATACTCCATCAAGTTCCTTAAGTCTTGAAGAAATATCTTCAAAAGCGAGTGAATCTAAATATGCAAGTAAAACTTCAGCATCATTTTCTCCCAAAAGATTATATTTCAAAGCTAATTCTTTCCAATTATAGATTTCGCAATTTGCAACCAAGACACTTTTTCCATCAAGTGATTTTATTGGTTGAGGAACATGACCTACAATCGCGTGCAAACAGTGACCAATGGCATAACTCTTATTTTCACTACTCTCATCATAAATTCCTTTAGCATCAAGACCACGATTAGATAGTACTGATAGAGCCATAGCTACTTGCTCCTTAGCATTTTTATCATGAAAAACTCCAGTTATTCCGCACATAAGTTCTAATTTACCTCTATTTTTATAAAACTACATCTTACTAATCAACCATGCCAACATACCCAGAATCAAATGACGAATTTTTAATCAAAGAAAGTTTCAAATGCACTTCTTGTGGAGAATGTTGCCGCCCAATTGTTGTAGTTTCAGAAGACGACATAAAAAAAATAGAGTTAACAGGATTAAAGCGCCAGAATTTCATTTCTCATGACTTCACTCAAAAGGACATAAATTTTCAAAAACTTTTGAACGAAGTGAACAAAGGCTTAGAAATTCTTCCAGAATTTCAAATAACACTAGTGCAAGAGAACGGAGTATGTATTTTTCTAAAAAAAGATCAAAATAAAAAAGATCAAGGCCACCAAGGAAAATTCATTTGTTCAATTTACAATCACCGCCCAGCAACCTGTAAAAATTATCCATTCATACAAAAAAGCAAAAAATTAACAGACTGTAGGCCACCAAGATGGAAATATTGGGCGCCCCTAAAAATTCTAGTCAGAAAATGATCACAAACAAACAGAAATAAAGTGACAATAAATTCAATGAATATGTAGTTCTAAAATATCTCCATCTTTTAGAACGTGATGGAGCATCAGTCTTTGACCAGCAAATTTAGCACTAGGCCCCCAAACCCTTGCAAATTTAAATTTCTTCACAAAATCCTTATGTAACTTATGGCAAACTCCCCGAATAGACGAATCCCGTGTAATTATCAACGGAATTTCCATGTCTGCATCTTTTCGAGGTTCCTTCATGTAAATACGCATAAAATCCAAATGCTCAAACACCAAATCTTTTAATTTTTCAATATTCCACCCAGTATGTGCACTAATAGCGATGTCTGCATGAACTCTTTTCATAATTTTTTTTAATTCAACTTTAGTCACTAAATCTGCTTTAGTAACACAAACAACAGAAGGCAAATATTTTTTATTTCCTTCAATTACATCGATGAAATCATCTACATCAACTTTAGAACGAATCAAAACATCAGCGTTATTAACTCTAAACTGTCGAAGGATTCTTTTTAATGTATCATCATCAACATCTAATGGGACGGTTTTACCAATTTGAATTCCACCACGTCCTTTTTTAGTAATCCACACATCTGGTTTACGTTTATTCATTCGAATATGCGCTTCTCTGGCTTCTTTAACAACTGCCTCGTACTGTTGAGGTTGTGTAGCATCAACAACTAAAAGTATCATATCAGCATTTCGAATTACAGTTAATACTTCTCTACCTCTTCCTTTTCCAGAGGCTGCTCCAGATACAATCCCTGGAACATCTAAGATTTGAATTTTTGCTTGTTTGTGTTCCATCATCCCAGGTTCAACTGTGAGTGTTGTAAATGCGTAGGAGCCAACTTCTGACCCTGCCCCTGTAAGTTTGTTCAAGAGAGTAGATTTTCCAGTAGAAGGGAACCCAAGCAAAATAACTGATCCATCTCCTGATTTACGCACGGTAAACCCATAGTCACTTTGCCCAGTTTTTTGTGCTGATCTTTGAGCTGAAGCATCCTTTAACTGGGCAATTTTTGCCTTTAAAATACCAATATGGCCCTGAGTAGCTTTATTGTATTTGGTCTTCTTGATCTCTTCTTCAAGCGCCTTTATCTTATCATCATATTTTCCCAAAGTAATACCTGTCTTTATTCAGAAAACACCCTTTCTTAAACTTTTGTAAGCATTTAAAGCAAGTCCAAAAAAATTAAGCATAGAAATTAAAACAAACAATGCCTATCCAAAAAAGGAAACTCTAGTCTTAATGATCACTAATATAGAACAAACATCCATTTTCCTTTAATACTAATTCTCTTAAGCCTTATTATCAAGAGGTGATATTTATGTCTGAAAATAAAATAGTCAATTGTAATAAATTCAATCAGCTTCCCAAAAATATTTTAACACCTAGTATGCAAAACAAACAGATTTCACTAATTCAATCAAATAAAAATCCATTTGCAAAGAAAATAAACATTATAGAACACCCTCGTACAATCCATCATTTAGATTTTTTTTAATATAATAAGGTGCATTGTCAAAACTAAAATGTTATAAAGCATTTTTGCTTTCTTCTTGTCATGGATGTTATAACAATCACGCTTCTATTTGTCGGTTTGATCCTTTTCTTTGGTTCTTTCGCAGAATTCATTTTCAAGCGGTTTGGCATACCTGATGTACTCTTTTTGATAATTTTAGGTTTTATCATCGGCCCATCAGCACTTGGTTATGTTTCTCCAACTGACCTTCAAATAATTGCCCCGATATTCACAACATTCACATTAGTATTTTTACTTTTTGATGGTGCTTTTAATATTAATTTAGCTTCTTTAATAAAAGAATTCACAGATTCAATAGTCCTTACTGGCTGGAATTTTTTCATCTCAACAATTGTCGTAACTTCAATAATGTTACTTTTTGGTTTTGATTGGAAGCTGTCTTTACTCGCTGGCTTTACTTTAGGTGGGGTATCATCATCCTTTGTAATTCCTGTTTTAAAGCAAATGAACCTTTCTCCCAAAATATTTTCTCTACTCACACTTGAATCAGCTTTAACTGATGTGTTCTCTATTGTTTTTTCTCTTGCAGTAATTCAATTTATGCAGTTAGGAGACTTTGGTTTGCAATCAACCTTCACCCAAATAGTGGCGCTTTTTGCAGTTGGTGCAGCAATGGGGATAGTTGCAGGAGTATTGTGGTTTATCCTTGTTGTAAAAGTTTTCAAAGAACATAATTATATGTTAACAATTGCTTACCTTTTGGTAATTTTTGTTGTAACTGAATTTTTACAAGGAAGTGGAGCAATAGCAGCTTTATTTTTTGGCCTAGTATTAAACAATTCTAGAAAAATTTCTTCGATTTTAAGGGGGATCACTTCAACTGATGCTGTAAAAAAAGAAATGGCTATCAAAGGAGATCTAGGAATATCAATTACTACTAGAAATGAGGAATTTTTTTACAATCAAATCTCGTTTTTCCTAAAAACATTCTTCTTTGTTTATATTGGGATTCTAATTGACATAAGAGATACAAAAATATTAATCATTGGTATTTTAATCAGTGTCGCAGTGATGCTTTCAAGGAGGTCTTCAATCATTCTTAAAAAAATAGTAGGTCAAGAACATAAAGGCATAATCGATAGTATGTTTGCACGTGGCCTTGCAGCAGCAGCAATTGCTCAAATTGCTGTACAAAGTGAATTACCTGGAGCAAAAGAATTAGCTTCAATTGCTTATGTGGTAATCACAGGGACCATTATCTTAGCTTCAGCAAACATTTTCATTGATAGATGGCGTGCTCCAAAAACACAAAAAAAAGAAGACATAAAAAAAAACCCTATTCAAAAAAGAATTGAAGCGACAAATCAAGCAATAAAAATAAAAAAACAAGAAATAACTAAAAAAAGTAAACGAAAAAAATCAAGGGCAAGCAAAAAAGTAATAAAAAAAGTAAACAAAAAAACTTCAAAAACCAAAAGATAGCAGCAAAATGGGCATCCTAACAATTTTCACGTTTCTCATAGAAAAATTCATTGATGCAGTTGGTATTTTCGTTATTGGTTTTACTTTGGCAGTAATAATAAAAGGGTTTACTCGTAAAATTCTCCAATATGTCAAACTCAACAAATATGCTAATCTTGCTGGTATTACAATGGATTTAGAAACAGATATTGCTAATATCTTATCTTATGCGTTATATGCATTAACTCTTTTATGGTTGGTTAAAACAATCCAAATCGCAAGGTTCACCCTTTTGATCATAACTTTCATAACTGTTCTTTTGATAGGCTTCACTCTTATTTCGCATTCTAAGGACTTACCATTGAACCTTTTTGGATATTATAAACTAAGGAAAAACAAAATCTTTCGTAAAGGAAAATTTATCCAAACAAAACAAATTGATGGAGCAGTAGTAAAAACAAGTCTGACTCAGACAATCATTAAAACAAAAAATGGAGATATTTTCTATGTTCCAAATTATGCATTTTTTGGAAAATAACTTATTTATTACAACTACGTTGCTTAATTTAATCTAGAAATATTAAGCAAAACTTTCAAGAAAACTAATTAATTCCCAAACCTGGGATCTCAAATGTGATGGCATTCCTTGCAGATCTAATTCTTCAAGAGCGTGTACTCCTTTTTGAACTCTCAATTCTAAGTCTCCTTTGAGTAAAGTAGAAATTGCAGTTAGTCCTTCGCCAAGTTTTTTACTGCAGTCTTGGTCTTCTTTAAGAATTTCAATAAGTTCCAAAGCCTCTGCAATTTGATTTTCCATGTTATATTCTACCAAAAACCCTCAACTATGGTTTTTATTATCTTTTTTAACAAGTTCTTGCTGGATTAACGTCATTTTTTCACTAAGTTTTTTTTCCTGACTTTCGATAGTTTTTATTTTAAGTTCACTTATCTTCATTTTTTCTGCAAGTTCTTTTTTTGCAGTTTCAATATCTTGTGCGATCATTAATTTTCCTACTAATTTGTAGCTAGTTTTGCTCTCATCAATGTCTTGTAGTGCAGATTTAACTTCAGTAAGAATTTCATGCTCTTCTAATTTTTGTGATGATAAGTGACCCATATTTTGTTCAAGAAGTCTAAGTTGTGAAAAATCTGAATCTGTCATTTTATTTCCTATTAAAAAGCTAAATTAAAGTAAATACATTAAA
Source organism: archaeon (assembly GCA_018697095.1). GTDB lineage: Archaea > Nanobdellota > Nanobdellia > Woesearchaeales > GW2011-AR9. The sequence goes on from JABHSG010000003.1 coordinate 125,998, forward strand.
AACGCAATTAACGCGCTTTAACAGTTACTGTAACACTTCGTCCTTTATACAGAATTTTACTTCCACAGTACGGGCATCTAACTCTTGTTACTGTGTAACTTTGGTCAACATCTTTTCCACAATCAAAACAAGTATAATTCATTTTCTAAATATCTCCTTTAACGGCTTATGCAACGCTATATGCACGGCCAGCGATTTTTGCGCCACAACTAACACTTCGGCATTGCCAAATTCCCATTGCAAGGCGTTTTACATTAACTTTATTGCACACTGGACACTTATGCTTAGCACGTGAACTCATCTCATGACGAGCAAACACTTGCCTTGTCTTTCGCCCATATCGAGCTCCAAATCTTTTTGCTGATGACATTTTAATTCTCCTAATATCTATTCTAAATTTTAAAGTGGGGCCGCCCGGATTTGAACCGGGGTTCAGGCGTCCCAAACGCCTAGTGATAGACCAAGCTACACTACGGCCCCGAAAATGCAGCTTATAAATGTTTCCCTACAAATACGAGAGTATTTGATTGTGCAGCAAGAGTGCGTTCATAAGCTCACTCACTTTACTTAATTGAAACATTCACATAGTCCGTAACTTCTTTAAAAAGGTTTGCGTGAACAAACTTCAAAAACTTTTTAATTTTTGTATGTTTGTTGTTCAATCGCAATATCACTTCAATTGTAAAATCACTAGTTCTTTGCTACTTTTAGTTAATTTTTCAAGTTTCTCGTCAATAAAAACGCAAGTATCTTCAATTCTAAGTCCAAATTTTTCCGGATAATAGACGCCAGGCTCAATTGTGAATGGCATTTTTTCTAAAATAACATTGGAATTCTTTGGATCTTTGCTTAATCTTGGTTTCTCGTGTACTTCACTACCAATCCCATGGCCTAATGTGTGAATAAAAAATTCTGCGTCTTTGCCAAGTCCTTGGCGAGCATGTGCATCCAAGTCAAAACATTTTAGGTTTACAGACGCTAACTGGACGCAACTCTTCTGTACATTCAATAATTTTTCATACTTTTTTAATTCGAATACACTAGGTTTGCCCAAATAGAGCATACGGGTCATATCAGAGCAGTATCCTTCAAACTTTGCACCAAAATCCAGCAGTAAAAATCCAGATTCAGAAGCATCATCTCCGCCTAGTCTAGTCAAACCAGGAACATGGTGCGGCACAGCGCTATTTTTTCCAAATGCAGCGATTGCTGGGAAGCTAAGTCCTGCTCCTTGTTTTCGAATTTCTGCTTCTAAGAAAAGCGCAACTTCTATTTCTCGTGGAAAAGAGCCAAGCCCAGATTCTCGAAAATTCTCAAGAAGGAGCGCAAGGGCTCTATCCGCAATTTCTGCGGCTTTGCGCATCTTAGACAATTCTAACTCGCTTTTTACTAATCGAATATTAGATGACTTTTCACTAATATCTACAAATTCAATGTCCTTTCCCGCAGATCCAAATTTCTGGTGGAACCCCCCAAACAATTTCACAGTCAAAGAATTTTTGTTCACGCCAATGCGTAGTTTTTCTTTTTCCAAAGCACCTAGCCTTATAGCTAAATCATCCATCCAACTCTTCTTATATTCTAAAACTTCAACTCCCAAGGGTGCAGCAATATCATCTAGTGCCGATGCAAGTAACTCACATCTGTCTTGCCATATCAAAAGAACACCATAACTAAGGTTATTTTCTACAAAATAATTCAAGTTAGTATCAGGGTGTACTAGAATACAAAGGTCCAAATCAGCTCCAGCCATATATTTTTGTAATTTGTCAACGTTCATCAAAAAATAGCGCTCAAGTTTCTTTATCTAGCTTATGTCTCATTTTTTTACTCTTAAGAATCACTATGCCAACGAAATTAATTTGTACGAAAATTAATTTAGTTAAGTATATAAACCCAAAAAAGAACATTTCTATTATGAAAAAACATGTTTTACCTTCTGGTATCACTTTATTGTACGAGCATAAGCGTGGCCGCTCAGTTTCCATTCAAATAATGGTTGGAGTAGGTAGTAACGACGAAAAAGCTGGTCAAAAAGGGATTGCTCACATGGTTGAACATCTAGTCTTTGAAGGAACTAACAAACGCTCACGTGCAAAAATAATTGCAAATGAAATAGAGTCTCTTGGTGGTGATTTTAACGCTTATACTACAAATTGGCGAACTAGTTATTACATCAAGGTCTTAAACAAACATTTGCCTAAAGCAATAAATATCCTTGCAGACATTCTTCAAAATTCAATATTTCGTGATGAAGATTTTCAAAGAGAAAGAAAAGTTGTACTTAAGGAAATAGATATGTTTTTTGACGACCCAAAATCAAGTGGTTGGCTTGAATTAGAAAAATCACTTTTCAAAAAAAACAATTGTAAATGTCCAAGTTATGGGAAAAAAGAAGACATCAAAAAATTCAATAGAAATAAGGTATATGAATTTTATAAAAAAAATTACATTGCTCAAAATTTAACTATTGCTATCTCTGGAGATGTTTCTAAATACAAACAGTTAGTACAAAAAGCCTTCAAGGAGTTTCCAAAAGGTAAACCTAGCAAAAGGCCAAAGGTTTTAGAGACGCCCCTAAAAAGATCTTTCAAAAAAACCAGAAAGAAAGATTACTCATCAAGTTATTTACTCAGGGGTTATCCAGTGGTACCTCGCTCCCATAAAGACAGTTACACTTTAGATATTATTGCGGCAATTTTAGGTAAAGGCCAAAGTGGGAAACTTTTTTCTGAAATTAGAGGAAAAAGAGGTTTAGCTTATGACATAGGAATAGAACACTCAGCAGAGGTTGACTTTGGTTATGTTGTAGTTTTTGCTTCAGCAAGTAAAAAACATCTAAAAGAAGTTCAAAAACTAATTCAACTAGAAATCAATAAATTGCAAGACTCAAGTCATACTACTTTAAAAGATCTTAAAGACGCTAAGACTTATCTTGAAGGTGATTTTTTGATGGACCTTGATGACCCTCAAAAAATTACAGATGGGCTTTTATTCTGGCAAGATATAGGTCAAGCTAAAGACATGAGTCAGTACATCAAAAAAATCAAACAAGTAACTCTTAGTGACATCAAAAGAGTCGCCAAAAAGTACCTAAGAAATCACGGAACGATGATTTTAGAAGGGAAATAGTTGCCAGAATAAATTATTAGAATCAAAGTGCTAATATCTTAAACCCATCCCGTAATATTTTAACCAATTTATGGAATTCTTCTTGAGCAAATTCTAATGTTGCAGTATTGATATTTGGGTGAAATCCTACTATCTTAGCATCCCATAATTCTTTATCAATAACTAAGTTAACTTTTTTCTCAGAATCATTAAGTAAACCAAGAATGGAAACTGAACCAGGAAGTAGCCCTAAAGAATCTTTCAATTCATTTTCATTAGCAAATTTCAACTTTTTAGCTTCAAGTATTTTACTAAGTTCATCAAGACGCGCTTTTTTATTTGCCGGTAAAATAACTAAAAAGAAATTATTTCCCTTTCTACTTTTCAAAAATAAATTTTTGCAAGCAGTCCCTGGAATACCTTTGCAATGGATGTCAGCCTCAGCGCAAGTAAACACCGCGGGGTGCTGATGCAATTTATACTTTAATTCATGTTCATCTAGAAAATCTTGAACATTTTGATCCATTTTACCTAGTTACAATAAACCCTTCAACTTGCTCTTTAAGCGCAGCTGCAGTTTTATCTTTTGCAAAGTGTTCTCGTACAGGTTCTAGGAATCTATCAATATATTTAGCAGTTGTTTGTTTCAAATCTAGTGGGTGCAAATCGCCAGCCACATATGCTTTCTCCAAGTCAGAATAATTAGTAAAAGAAATATTGCCACCAAACTTCTCTGGCCTCTCAATCACATACTCTTCTTTATCTAAAATTTCAAACACAATATATTTGCAATATTCAAGTACAGGGTTTTCTTTAACTTCTTTAGCTGGGCACCATGCATTTTTCATTTTGCGTTTAACGTCAGCGCTTGAGTCAGTCATAAAAATGGCAGTATCAGGTAGAGATTTACTCATCTTCAATTTGATTGCTCGCTCTGCCCCACTTAAACCTTCAACGCTTGGTTGCTGCAGGCCCATCAGCATATGATGTGAAAGTGAAATCGGTTTCCATTTGCCAAGACTTGGTCCAACTTCTCTTGCCATCATGTTAACTTTACGCTGGTCAAGACCAAGTTGCGCAATATCAGCTTTCAGATAGAAAATATCAGCTGCTTGCATACAAGGATAAAATATTTGAGATGCATGTAATTTAGCGTCTTCGCTTCGTCCCATAATCTCAACGCAACGCATAACTCGCTTGAGTGTATTTTTTGTAGCAACTTCCATTACTGTTTTCCAATAAGCAGGGTCTTTCATAGCTTCGTTTGCCCATACAAATTCTACATGGTCCAAATTCATTCCACAAGCTTTCCAAACTTCAATAAAGTATTTCCCAGTGATCTGAATCTTCTCCAAATCGCCACCTAGTTTGCCATTCGCCCATGCATGCCAATCAGCTACCCACATTTTAAAGTGCCCACCAGCAGCAATTACTTTGTTTACATTCACTGCGCGTAAAAGGCCTTGTGCTATGTGTATTCTTCCAGAAGGTTCAAACCCATCATAAGCAATAAAACGAGACTTAATGCCATCGTGCTTTTCAAGAAGCGCCACAACTTCTTCTTCTTTTACAATTTCTTCGCCAACTTCCTTAAGAAGTGCTAATCTCTTCTGAATATCCATAGCTGAGCATACAGCCCCATAATATATAAAATCATTCTAGTAAAAGGTAATTTTTAAAAACAAAGCCACTAAAAAGCTATACTATGGCAGAAAATAACACTAACAATTCAAACTCAAGCAGTAAACCAATCATTCTATTCGATTTTTGGGGAACTTTAGCGCAGCAAGGCGTATATTCACCAGTAAAACAAATTAAAGCAATCATAAAGCCAAATATTCCATTCAAAGAATACATCAAACGTATGCAAAATTCACTTCTAACCAAAAACTTTGAGAGTATGCGTGAAGCATTCGAAGAAGTTTATGAAGAGTTTAATATTGATTCAACTCCAAAAAAGTTAGATGACCTTGTTGGCATGTGGAATAAGAACTGGCTACTTGCAACACTCTTTGATGATACTAAAAAGGCCCTAGAAGAATTAAAACAAACTCATAAAATTGTACTAATTGCTAATTCTGACAAAGCATCAATAAATAACGTGTTAAACAAATTCGAACTAACCAATTTGTTTGATGAAATTTTTCTTTCTTGTAACCTAGGAGTTATCAAAAGTGACCCTGAATTTTTAGAAAAAGTTGTTGAACTTCTTGGCACAACTAAAGAAAATGTAACTGTTGTTGGTGATAGTATGCAGTCAGACATCTATCCAGCAAAAGATCAACAAATCAAAGCAGTCTTAGTAGACAGAAAAGGCAATAGGGAGTTCACCCCTAAAGTTACTACCCTCAAAAATCTAAAAATAGCTTTAGAAGATAACTAATACTATTGTCTTAGCAAGAGTAACATTTATCTAGCGACTTATCTTTTCCAGTCTACAATGAAAGTAACATTTTTGGGCACCACTTGTATGCAGCCTACAGTTGAGCGTAATCACAGTGCAATTCTTATTCAGCGAGATGACCAAAACATTCTTTTCGACTGTGGTGAAGGAACTCAGCGCCAACTAAAAATTGCAGGTATCAAACCAACCAAAATAACTAAAATTTGTATTAGTCATTGGCATGGAGACCATGTACTTGGATTGCCAGGGCTTCTTTCAACTATGGGCGCAAATGAATATCAAGGAACGATTGAAATTTATGGTCCTAAGGGAAGCAAGAAACTATTTTCCTACATGAAAAAAGCGTTCCCAAGCCTCAACGCAATTAAGTACAAACTCACTGAATCAACTAATCCGCAAACAATCAAAATCAACAAAGACATAACATTGCAAACTCAACTTCTCAAACATTCAACTCCTTGCATTGGCTTTGCATTAAAAGAAAACGATAAACGTAGTATTAACAAATCAAAACTAAAAAAATTAAAAATTCCACCTGGTCCACACTTAGCTAAAATTCATCAAGGAAAATCAATCAAAGTAAATAATAAGACTATCACTGCAGACATGATTTCAACACTCAGCAAAGGAAAAAAATTGGCGTACGTACCAGACACTCGGCCTTGTAAGGGTGCACAATTGCTCGCAAAAGATGCTGACCTATTAATCATCGAATCTACTTTCCACTCAAGTGACATTGCGCACGCCAAAAAACACGACCATATGACTGCAAAAGAAAGTGCGCAATTAGCACAAAAAGCAAACGTAAAAAAACTCATCCTCACACATCCATCTTTAAGATACAAAACAACAACCTCACTTCTAAAAGAAGCAAAGCAGCACTTCAAACCATCAAAGAACGTAACTTTCGCCAAGGATTTTCTAGTAGTAAATGTATGAATCTAATTATGTTATGTTTCTGATAACTGAACGCAGTTGGACAATAATACAGTGGGTTTTGAGTACACACTCACTTGTCACCATTTTAAAGTAGCAAACAAAGAAAGATTTATAAAGTTTATATCAATATCTGTTAGCATGAGTAAAGAATCAGATCTCAAACAAATTTTAAATCAAAGCGCACTTATGGTCGCCGCTGCTAGTGTTGGTAAATATGGCTCCTTCTTAGGTGGTATTTCCAGCGTAATTGGTGATGAACCAGATGTTGGAATGGCATTTTTTGCTGGAACGGTATATGTGACTAGTTGTTTGGCGGAATATTATGCGAAAGGAATTTCTACAGCAGCTACGGTAGAACCATTAAGTGAGACATTAGATAAAATTGCAGAAAATTTAGGCATTTATAAAAATTAAATATTTAACTCAATTTCTAAATTAGGCGGAATACTTTTTTGTGTGAAGTAAGGTATTAGTTCGTGAACATTTATTTTTATCTGGTCTTTTTCATGACCCACTACCCGCACTGGTCACCTTCACTCAATCCTTAAAAGGCGTATCCCCTTTGTTTCTTATGCAATGTCAGACATAAAAATTACAAAACCCAAAAAAATTAAGAAAATCAAGAAGAAACGCTCTATAAATCGCAAGGCTAAGGGCATTAATGCAGAGCGAGACCTAATCCATAAGTTCCATGCGCTTAGCTGGTCAGCAGTACGTATCGCTGGCTCAGGTTCCACTAGGTATCCAGCTCCAGATCTTCTTGCAGGTAACGGTCACAGACGTATCGCAATTGAAGCTAAAAGCACAGCAGACTCTAGAAAATATTTTAGTCATGAAGATATTGATCAACTAAGAACCTTCTCAAGAAATTTTGGTTGTGAATTTTGGCTAGCCGTAAAATTCCAAGGAGAAAATTGGACTTTTTTCCACCCAGAGGACCTTCAAGAAACAAAAACTGCTTTTGTAGCTACAGTGCAATTAAGTGAACGTATTGGATTAAATCTATCAGAACTGCTTGCCGTAACCCAAAATAACCCACTCCAGGGCCAAAACCTTTAAAAGAGCCATTTCTAATTGTACTTCAATGCGACTCACTCCTCAAAAAGTAGAAGAAGTAATCTTTCGAATAGTTCGTGAAGATGGGCTTGAATTAGTAGCTTTACTTAAGGGCAAAGAGAACGTTTCTGAGTTCGATATTGCAACTAAACTCAAAAAAGACATAAAATTAGTTAGACGTATGCTTTATTTTCTATATAACAAAAATCTTGTTTCCTTCACACGAAAAAAGGACAAACAAAAAGGTTGGTACATTTATTATTGGACTTTAGAGATGGATGCCATCAAATTTGAATATATTAAACAAAAAAAACAAACTTTAGAACGTCTTGAAGCTACACTTGAAAAAGAGCAAAAAGAGGTTTTTTACGTTTGTTCTGATACTTGTGTTCGTCTTGACATGAATGAATCTTTAGATTATGATTTTCATTGCCCTGAATGTGGGAACCTTCTAGAACAAGATGAAAACAGTGAGAAAATTTCCCGGTTAAATAAAAGAATAGCTGACCTAAAAGTTGAATTAGAAGCAATTCACAAATCAGAAGCAATTCGTCTTGAAAAAGCTGCTGCAAAAGCAAAAGAAGAACGCCTTAAAGAGGAAGCAGAAGCAAAAGAAGCTTCAAACGAAAAGCGAAGAGAAACTATTCGTAAGAAAAAAGAAGCTCTTGCTAAAAAAAATGCTGCTAAAGAAGCTAAATCTGCTAAGAAAAAAACCGCTAAAGCTAAAGTAGCTAAGCCTAAAAAAGCAGCAAAAAAGAAATCTTCAAAGAAAAAGGCAGCTGCTAAGAAAAAAACCGCTAAAGCTAAAGTAGCTAAGCCTAAAAAAGCAGCAAAAAAGAAATCTCCAAAGAAAAAAGCAGCAACTAAGAAAAAAACCGCTGAAAAATAATCTATTAGAAAAAAATAGTAAATAAAATCAAGTTCTTAAAAAAATTTAAAAAATAATAAAAGAAAACTAACGTTTTCTTCTTTTAGTAGCTTTCTTACGTGCTGGTTTACGAGCAACTTTTCGTTTCTTACTCACAGCAGCTAAGATCATATCTTCTTCTTTCAAAATTTTGCTAGTCATTCTTGAGATATTCATCTCAACACCTGCAACACGTCTCTCAAGCAAGATTAAAACCCGCAAAGAGTATACAATTGCAGCTAGTGTTCCAATAATCACCGCTAAAATAACTTCTGATAATGCTAATGTAGCCATTTTTTCATTCACCTCGATTATAATTCTAATACTTAGATAACCTATTTAGCGTATATAAATGTTATTGCCTATCAGCAATAACGTTCGCAGAAACTAAAGCGTTTCTGCATAAATCTGTTGCCAAACCAATCAAGTTTCACTCTTTCTAAAAAATCGCGCTCCATACGCCGTGTACTATTCCAAATGCAAATAAAGTCATAATCAAATAACCAACCCCTTTCATAAGTGGCAAACTATACTCTGGTTTACGGTCCCCAAGTACTTTTGCTTTCCAGTATGCAAGTACAATTAGTATTCCATCAATCCCTCCAGCAACCGCACCAGTTATCGCTAAAGCTGAAATAAAAGAAGTCAAATCAAACAAAACAATCAGTAGTGGTACAAACATTACAAGTAAAAATGAAATTTTTCTAGGGATTTTATAATCGTAAGTGTAAGCTTCAAGTAGTGCTTCTCCAAGTGTAATAAAAGAAGTAAACATTGCAAGTATTGCAAGTAAGTTAGCAAGCCCACCAAGTATTGGGTGGCTATAATAGCTAAGTGCAATTGTCGCAATTTTTTCGTTAGCTGACAACATCTCAAAATTAGAAAACCCTACAATCCCAATAACGGCTGCGCAAAATAAAACATACAAAATCATTGGAGCTAGTGTCCCTAAAACAATTGCATGTTTGAACACTTTTTTGTCCTTTCCAACAATTTCATGTACTTCTGGGATCGCAGCTGACCCAATGAATGCAAATATAATTACACCTAGTGGCGCCAAAGCAGACCCAAAATTAATATTACTAAGATAACTAGGGTTCATTTTTGGAATTGAAACAGCAGATATAATCAAAATCACAAGAACCATGATTGCTACTACAAAAGTTTCAGCTTTTCCAACTTCATCCATACCAAGCCAAACAAGTATCCCACAGAAAATAAAAAATCCAATCATGTATACAAAAGTAGAATGCAGCCCTGTTCCAACAAAAATATTACTTAAAAATGGAATTTGTTCAACAAGCGTTTTAATTGATTGTCCTTCCCCGATTAAATAAGCAACCAGTGCCCCATAAATTCCTACAGTCATGGAAAAAAGCATCCCTAGTTTCCCCCATTTACCAAGATACTTTTCCATATATCCTGTCAGTTGGTGAAATCCACGAGTACGCAAAACGATTTCTCCCATGAATAAATTAAGTGCTAAAAAAACAAGACCAATTAGAATAATTATGGCTGATCCAATTAAAAATCCAGATTGTGAAACTACATATGGGATTCCAAGTATCCCTGCCCCAACCACTGTACCGCTAAGAGTAGCTGCGCCAACAAGCATTTTACGAGTTGGATGTTTTGTGTGAATATTAGGATGTGCCATCGATCAATAAACAAAAGAATCAATCATGCAAACTTAAATGCTTCGATATACTACGTAGTTGTAAATACATAGTAAATGAATAATTCATAAATTAAAAATAAGTAAACTTCATTAAAATAAAACTAGAATATTTTTTTAAACTCTTCATATGAATCAAATAAATGCTCAGTATCAAGTTTTTCAAGTCGCGCGCGTGATTGCCAACCACCATTCATAATAACACTTACAAATCCAGCATTTTTTGCTACATGAAGGTCTTGATCCATATCTCCAACATAAACAACTTCGCTACAGTTCACAACTCCTAATTTACTAATGAGTACATCACTTTTTTTAGCAGCTCGAATTCCATCCTCATACAAATGATTTTCTCCAACAATTGCTTCAAAAAAATGATCCACTCCTAATAATTTCAAATCTTTTGTCAAATCAACTGTATTTCTGCTGCTAAGAACACCTAAAACAAATCCTCTCTCTTTCAAAAATTTCAAAACTTCCAAGATCCCTGAGCGTAATTTTAATCTTTGAAGAATTAGTCCTGCACTAATTTTTTGATAGCAGTCTTGGTGAATTGCAAAATCAATTTTTCCAGTATCAACTCCATTTTTTGCATAAAATTCAGTCCATGGCGTTCCAAAAGTATCTAGAAATCTTTCATAGGAGATCACTGGTAGCCCATAAACTTCTTGTAGAACATGATTACAACTCTCCCATCCAATTTTAGAATCATCGCAAAGTGTCCCATTAAAATCAAACACTATGTATTTGATCTCTTTCAAAGAATTAGTCACAGATTCATTCATAAACATAAAATTCTAGCTTTAGATATAAAGATTTAGTATGGGAAGGTAAAGCCACTACCCACTGGACAAGTTTTGGTATTAATTAAAAACCAATCACACTAATATCATTTATGTTACTCGAAAGACCAAATGTTGGAACAAACCTTAAACTAAGGAAGGTGAATCTCCCTAAAGAAATGTCAGTTGAATTAGCTGAATTAGTTGGAATTCAGTTTGGAGATGGAAATTTGTACAAAAACAAAAAATATAATTATATTCTCACATATTGTTTTAATTCAAAAGAGAAGTGGCTTCACAATCATACAACTAATATCTTTTTAAAACAATTCGGACACAAGTTAAAAAAAAGAGCAATAAAAGATTCAGCAATTTCCTTAAGTATACATTCAAAAATAATCTGTTACTTTTTTCATGAGAATTTCCAGCTGCCATTCGGGAAAAAGGAAAATCTTTCAATACCAAAAAAATTCAAAAAAGATAAAAAATTGCTATTTGGGTTTTTAAGAGGTCTTTATTGGACTGATGGTTGTAAATTTATTAAGAAAGACCGTCATTACAGGTATCCGATCATAAAAATCACTAACAAATCAAAAAAGTTTATTGAGCAAATTCAGGAAATTCTTCTAAAATTTGGATTTAGAGCAAGAATTAATGCCAAAAACAACTCTGGGTTTGGGTTTGATGTTGTTTTGCACGGAACTAATCAAGTAAAAATGTGGGAAGAAAAAATCATGAAAAGAAGTGGGGATACTGGGATTTGAATTTCTGAGTAAAAAGCACGTACTTTTTACTTCCCAGATCCTCAGGTATCTTCAGCAAAACAAGTCATTGCCAAGAGGCTCTTCGCTCCAACAACTGGAGCCCGATGTTCTACCAAGTTATACTATATCCCCACAAGCACATTATCTCAACAAGGCTTATAAAAAACTTCTGCTCCAAATAACGTATATGGACTCCACAATCCTCCAAAAAATCAAAGAGCTCGAGTTAGAGCGAACTTCCTGGAATGTTACTGAGGAAAATATGAATATTATGCTTAATTATTGCCGGCAAAATGATTTGCACAGACTTCTTGAAATAGGATCATTCAATGGATATTCAGCCCTTAATTTCGCACTCATCTGCGAAGAAGTAATCAGTTTAGAAATTGAAGAAAAAAGATTCATGGAAGCCACAAATAACTGCCAAATCGCAAAAAACATCAAAATAATCCTTGCTGATGCTAATGAGTATATGAAACAGCTAATTACAAAAAAAGAACTTTTTGATGCAATTCTAATCGACGGAAATAATTCCCAGTACTCAAATTATCTCACTTTAGCAATTCCACTCATAAAAGATACAGGAATGATTTTCATTGATAATACTGTTTCACATAAAGACAGATTAGAAAAGAAAGGATTTTTTGAAACACTCCAAAAGAGTAATCTTTCATTCAAAGAATTAAATACAACAAAAGGACTTATTGTAGCTTTCAAAACCAGAAAGTTTTATGCAGCGCAAAACAGTAGTAAAAATTAATCATAATTACACAAAAAATATGGCAACAATAATTTTAATCCATGGGTCATTTGGAAATCCAGAAGAAAATTGGTTTCCCTGGCTAAAAACAGAACTTGAATCATCTGGGCACAAAGTAATAGCGCCAACTTTTCCAACACCTAATAATCAATCATTAGATTCTTGGCGCCAAGCTTGGAAAAACCAAAAGATCATATTAGATCAAGACACAATTTTTGTAGGACATAGTCTCGGGCCAGTTTTCATTTTTGATCTACTTCAAAACCAACAAATTTCAAATCCAATCAAAGCTTCATTTTTAGTGGCCCCATTCCTTTCAAAATTAAAAAACCCAGATTTTGATCCTGTCAACAAAACTTTCATTGAAAATCCAATCAACTGGCAAACAGTAAAACAAAATTGTGAAGTATTCAAAGCTTATGTGTCAGATAACGACCCATATGTCCCGATGGAAATTTCTAAGGAAGTAACAACTAACTTAAACATAAATCCTATTATCGTCAATGGCGCAGGTCACTTTAACGAATCTGCAGGGTACGCAAAGTTTCCATTACTTCTAAAAGAGATCCTATCTGTTTTGGAGGGTTCACAATGAGTATGATAGCACTCGACGGTTCTTTTGGTGAAGGTGGTGGCGCACTTCTTCGAACGGCCTTAGCATTCTCAATCTTCACTCAAAAACCATTTCGTATTGACAATATCAGAGCTAACAGAAAAGTCCCAGGCCTTAAAGCGCAACATCTTGAAGCAATCAAAGCCTTAAAACAAATTTGCCCAGGCGCAAAATCAAGCGAAGTAAAACTTGGTGAAACAAGTATGTGGTTTCAACCAGCAAAAATCAAGTCAGGTAATTTCGAATTCGATATAAAAACTGCTGGCAGCATCACGCTATTTTTCCAAGCAATTCTGCTTCCATCATTATTTGCACCTAGTAAAGTTACAATTACAGTTAAAGGAGGAACTTGCGGTAAATGGCAAGCCGGGGTTGACTCACTTCAAAGAGTACTTCTTCCATTAATTCAGCGTTTCACAAAAGACATCAAACTAACAATCAAAAAGCGTGGATATTATCCAAAAGGTGGCGGAGAAGTAATGCTTGAAATATCACCACTATTCAAATCAAAGGCGCATTCGTCATATCAGGAACTTATCAAAGAAATTGAATCAAAAACAAGATATTACAATTTCATAAATCAAGGTAAACTAGAACACATTAAGGGCTTTGTTAATATTTCAGCAGACCTTCAAGAAAGGCAAGTAGGTGAAAGGTTAATCAAAGCAGCAAGGCAAACTCTTCTAAGGGCAAAAGTCCCAATAAGTATTGATTTAGGCTACTTCCCAGCATTAAGTACTGGTGGAGAAATTTTAATTCACTCTGTCCATAGTCAAAATGGATTCACTGACCCATTTAATTCACCACGGCTTTTAGCAGATTCACTTTTGGAAAAAAACAAACGCGCGGAGATTATTGGTGAAGAAACTTCCAATCAGCTTCTAAGTCTAATTGAGTCCAAAGCTGCTATTGATCCTCTTCTTTGTGATCAACTAATCCCTTTTGCGGCTTTATTAACAAATTCTAAAATAAATACGAGTGATGTCACTAATCATACAACAACAAACCTTCATGTGATTGCGCAATTTCTAAATATAAAAACTAATATTGCCAATAACACAATTCATATTCTTGCCAACAAATAATTACTTTTTTCACAATTTACTTAAACCTTTAACAACTAATTATTCCTGATGGTTAAAAAAGAAAAGTTCTGGAAAACAGTTAAAGAAAAAATTATCCATAAAAGTTACGGTGGAAAATTCTTCCATAATAAAGTTCTTAACCCTCAAAAACAAAAATCAACCTATTCTTATTATTATATCAACCGGGGTGCTTCAGTAATCCCAGTTGACAAAAAAGGCAACATATATTTTCTAAAGGAATACCGCTATCCAACAAGGTCTTGGGAATGCGAACCAATTGGCGGAGGCATTTCAAAAGGTGAAACCCCAATAATGGCAGCTAGAAAAGAACTTCTTGAAGAAGCAGGAATTATTGCAAAAAAACTAACTCTTCTTGGAAAAACAAAAGTAATGCCTGGAAATTTGGACACTTTAACAACTGGATTTTTAGCAACAAATCTCCAATTCGCTACTCCAAATAGGGAGGTAGGGGAAGTTCAAAAATTAATTAAAATGCCAATTAAAAAAGCAATCGAGCAAGCACTCACTGGCAAAATAAAAAATGCAGAACTTGTAACTTATATCTTAAGGGCTGCTAAAAAGTTAAAAAAGATCTAAACTAAGAAATAATCTAAAACTCTAATTCACTATCTTGCACGTAAGTTAATCCTTTTTGTAGTGCAATATAAGCCTTATACAATTCTTTTCCAACATAGGCTGCATGATCAATTCTACTAATCAAGTTCGCTTTGTGCAATTCATAGTAAACATCTTGTGGTTTCTTCCCTTCAAAAATAGAATCAACAATCCCAAGTTTCTTGCAATGCGCAAGTTCTAATATTTTGCGTTCAGTGTCAACACGAATAAGAAAATAACCGTTTTTATCCATTGACCAATCTTCAATCTCGTGGTAATCTCCAGTAACTACTGGTACTGATTCTAAAACATCTTTATTCTTAACTCCAACTGGTTTAAACTCTTTAACAACTTCAGCCCTACTTCTTTTTTCAACCACTTTTGCTTTAATTTTAGAGCTTTTGAACAAGTCCTCGCCAAACGCTGGCAAACGCACAACTTCTAATTTTAAATCATGTGATTTAGCAAATTCTAATACTCGCTTTTCATCAATAGGTTGATCATAACCTAAACACACTATCTCGGGTTTAACTGAAAGTAAAACTTCCATCTCGTCCCCTGAATTTCCAATGATCGCTTCATCAACAATACTTAAGGCATCTAAAAACTGTTTACGAACATCTTCACTATATGTAGCTTCAAAACCAAAGCGTTCTTTAATTGTAGAATCTTTAGCAACAACTACAATCAATCGGTCACCAAGTTTTCTCGCAGCTTCAAACAAAGCCAAGTGTCCAGGATGAAGTACATCAAATTTTCCAGCAACAAGTACAGTTTTCATCTTCATAGTCTCACAATTATTTTATTTTCTTTTTAAAATTGATGTAAATTAAAATCAAACACGGTATGTTTGAGGGTTATCAAAAATATCCATATACAAGTCATGCATAAATTCTCCATTGACTTCTTTTATGTGGCCTTCGCCAGGCACAATTAATGTTCTTTCATGAAGACCAGCCCCTGGAAGAATTAATCTATCGCCTGTGCAAATCACAACTAATGTTTGATCCGCAATATTTTCTTGAACGGTACCATACATTTCGTTATTTCTAAATGCTCCTGCTTCAGTTTTCAAATCATCAAAATCATGAATCTGTTTAGTAGCTCGCAACATTTTTTGCCAAATATTTCCTTTTGTTAAATAAGCCCCATTATTTGGAGCAACTGCTAAAACTTGAGTGTCCCACTTAGAGATCAAATTAGCATAACTTTCATTTTTTGTAGATAAGTGAAGTAAAATATCAGCGCCTGTACTATGTCCTAAAATTCCAGCAACCTTAGCTTCAGCTCCATTAATTTTCTTAAGTTCAGACATAAGTCCATCCCCACTTTGTGTTAAAGTTTCATTTTCAAAATCGTATCCATGTACGTATACTGTTTTTCCAGCAGCTCGAAGTTTTCCTGCAAGGCCACGAAAGTTTCCTTCAGTTTGTCCAGCACCAGCAATTAAAACATAAACTTCTTGGCCTTCTTGTAAATCCCCTAGAAGATTTATTCGTTGTTTAACTTCTGATTTTTGGTGTATGGCTGTATCAATGACATTACCAATTAAAGCCATTCCAGTTTCCAACGCATCTCCCCAAGAAGAATAAGGTGCAATATCTAAACTTGAAGATAACTCATCCCAACATCTTTCACGTCTAGCAACTCTTGCTTCTAAATCATCAGAATCATCAAATAACTGACCTTTAGCTAAATTAACTAAATGCAGCGGTTTGCCTCCAAAATCAATCTGTGTAGAGCTATAATTTATCACAAAACTACTAATTAGTAGTTACTTTAAAAAACTAACCAATATTTTGTTGAATTTATCAAAATCTACTACTTCCTCACTATAGAATTTCAAGCTAGCCAAGGTAAGATTTATAAACAGGCCTAAGTCCAAAGGGTCCATGGAAATAACATTATCTCATGCAACAAAACAAGATGTGACTAATGATACTGGTGCAGTTCGTTTTCCTTGCCCAAGCTGTGGCAAAAACGAGATTATCCGTTCAACCTTCGAAAGAAAGAACGCAATCAAATATACTTGCGCTTGTGGCTTTGTCGGCCCTAATTAATATCATAAATCAATTTTTGTTAAATTAAATAATAAATATGCCAATACAAGGTGGAGAAATAAAATGGGTTCTAAAGCAGTAATTACATTCAAAATCATGCCAGAGTCACCAGATGTTGACTTTGACTCAATTAGTAAACAAGCAGAAGAGATTGCAAAAGCAGCAGGCTCACTTGGAGAAATGCGAACTGAACTTGAACCAATTGCTTTTGGTTTAAAGGCTGTAAAAATTCTAGCAATGTACGATGTTGATGGAGCAGACTTTGATGCAATCATAGAAAAATTCAAAGCAATCCCTCAAGTACAAAACGCAGAAGTTGCTAAAATGGATCTTGCTTTAGGGTAAACCAATTAATAATTTTCTTTTTTTAATCATTTTTCTCTTAAATATCAAAATTACTACTTTTTAGGGACATTGTTTTAAATACGCTTCATTTTAAACGATTCTATGCTAGAAGACTCTTTAACAGCATTGGGTGACCTAGTTTTAACCCCTCAAAGATTACTTGCATCACGTGAATTCTTTTGGGATGAAAATAGTACAGGAAGCCTAAGGCCACCATCAAAATGGGAAATAGAAGTAGGGTTAGATTATCGGAACTTTCCCGATTTTGATGAATCACCTCTAAAAGATAGTTATGCACAAAGAACTGCTCCACGAACTAAAATCAGAACCGATAAATTAGACAAATTGGTTGATGAGCTTCTATCAATACCAGCAAGACAATTCTTTGAAGAATATTTTACAAAAAATCACAGAGGTCTTTTTGAAGATCTCGCAGCAAAAGTCAATGCTGATATGCCAGATAATTATTTTTTAGAAGTCGGTTACGCAGGCACACTAATGCAAGGTCAACCTTTTGTTAATCAAGGGATAGTAATTCCTCTTCTCGCTTTAGCTAATGGACTTGCTCCAACAATTCAATCTCAAGACCTTCCAAACCAAAATCCCTATACTTCAGCTGAATGTGATCTTGCCTGGGATATGGTCTACATGCTTCACCGAGGGATAATCGACATAGATGGTAATCGCCTCAATGAAGAATCATTAGTCAGTCATTATTTGGATTGGCAAGACGCAGAAAAATTAGAGGAATGTGATGAACTAAAAAAATTATTCTCACAAGGATTTTCTTATCCTAGCGGAAGTAATCTACGTTTAGATATTAACCCTGATGCAGAGGAAGCATATTCTCTGTGGGACACATATCCACACGGCGGTGGCCCAGGAAGAGCATACGATTTTACATTTACAACTGCAAGAAAAACACAAATTGCTAATATTTGGATGGATTTTTTTGTAAGGCGAGGATACACCATTGATGAATTAAGATTAAATGCCCCAAACATAGATTTTGAAAAATTAGATCTTCACAAAGGTTTACGAAGATTTGGTGGAAAAGATTTCATTTATGATCTAGAACCAAATAGAATTCCAGAACCCAAAGCAGATATTCAAAGGAAACTGAAAGAAAGATTGCCAGAAGACAATATTGCAGTTAAAGTAGAAGTGAATAAAAGAGGGTACTTTACTGCAGAGGTTAGTCAAAGAAGGTCTACTGCAGTAGACGAGTTAGCGCACAAACTTGTAACAGAACTTGGAGTTCCAGAACACGCACTTGGTCCTCTTTTAGAACTAAGAGAAGAGTTAGGAGATATACTTGCAACAAGAAGAAATTCAACGCCAACTTCAACTCCTTATGTAATTGACCTAATAGACAAAGAAGGTAATCCTCTTGTTGCAAAATTAGGAGCTGGAGTAGAAATTCTAGGTAGAGAGGCTGATGTTCTTCGCGCCATGCAAAATGTTGACGGTCTTGAAGTAATCCCTCCTGAATTTTATGGTGCCACTAGTACAGACCAATTAGCAGCAGTGATCACAAGACATTTAGATGGTCCAATTATAAATCCAAAAAGGGCAGCGTCATATTCAAAATATTTTACACAAAAAAGAGTAGTACTAACACAGGTAGCAAGTGAATTCGAACAAAACGTAACTTTATTTGCTGCAATACCTGAAGTAGAAGACGCTTACCATCTTGCATTATTTCACCACCATATGGGACCATTATCTAAAGAACCACAATTTCAAAAAACTCCAGTTGCAGCAATGTACGGTTGGGGAAAAGTTGAGGTGATGATTGGAAATTCTCACCTATCAAAAGACATCAAAATTGGTGCAAGAAAATTAGAAGAAAAGTACTCCAGGGCAGAACTAATCTGGGATGCTAGTAAATCAGATTCCAAACGTATTGTTCATGGAGATTTCAAAGTAGAAAATATTCATCAAGGTATTAATGGCATCAGACATGTTTTAGATTATGGTCAAACAAGAGTAGGTGAGCCAAGAGAAGATATTATGCGTTATCTTGCAAGTACAATTGATCCAACTGGACCAAGAGAAACTGCAGCAAAAGCGAAGCGCTTTGTAGCAACTTACAAACTTGTTTCTGAAATCTTAGGGGATAACCAATCACCACAAAACATCCTCCAAGCAGCAGGGGCAGATGCATTACGTTTAGGTGCAGGAATTGCATCACATCAGTCAAGAACTGTAGAAGCATTAGATTATCTACGAGTAGCACATTTACTTCTTTAAATCAAGTAGCAAATAGTAAACACTTCCAGAACAAAGTTGTATCATTCTTGCAACATATTGGATTTTTGATAGTAGTGGCGACCCTTTTGTTTTAGAAGCAATTAGCGCATCTGCTTCCTCAAACACTAAAGTTTTTTTCAAAGAATTAATCTTTGAAATGGCGCCAACATCTTTTTTGTAAAGGGCATCAGAAAGTAAATCAAAATAATTACCTACTTTTTCAAGATATTTTTGCGCATCTACTCTAGTTGTACGAGGAACATGTTCATTTTTCATATAATCATGCAAGTAGTATTGCCCATGTCCAATTGCCATCAAATAAGTTAAAAGCTCCCAATAGATTTGTGGCATTTCTAATTGTACTAATTTTCTTGATAAAGAACGTTTAAGAAAATAACAAATTCTATCTAACTGCAAACGTAAATCATCTAAATCTTCTTCTAATTTATCACGAATTAGTTCTTGACTATTTCTCTCATGCATCTCTTTAAGAATAAAAAAAACTCGGCGTAGCATTATTTCAAATTTTTGCTCACTTGGCTCACTTAAATTTTCAAGAACTATTTTTTTACTACCTTTACTTGTTATTTCAAATCCCATCAAGAGTGGAAGAACTTTAGAATTAACTATACGTAAAATTTTAGAACTCCCTTTAACTATGATTTTCCCATAACCTAAACGATAGATGTGGGTAATTGAGGCAGACACTTGTGCCATCTCAGAATCTTTGAAGGACAATACAATCTCTTTTTCGTCTTTTACAAAAGAGCTAACAACTAAGTTATTGCCAATCTCTTCAATTTCAATCTCATCGCCAGCACCAAGGCCCCTAGAATCAACCCATTTCTTTGGCACATAAAAAGTAAAGCCACCAGCTCCTTGAGCAATAAGTTTTCGTTTCATCAAATTCTTCAAAACAATCCTCATTTAACTACTTTTGCCAAATTGATATCATTGATATCAATTAATTTCTAAAGCAAACAAGTCAAACTGATGATATTAGGTGGTTCTGATAGTGTTTTGAATAGATAACACAACAATACAATAGCGAGATGATATTATGACAGAAAAAACCCCATACCAATTTGCAGCAGCAGGCTTAGGCACAGTTGCAGTATCATATTTTGAATTAGATCAAAGAGCATCTAAATTAGGCGCAACACCACAAATTATGCAAGATTATGCTGTTTCATTAACAAGAGATTCTTTTGCAGCAGTTAGAGGATTAACTGGAACAAATACTAATGGATTTTTGAAAGGGATCACTAGGCGAAATGGCCCTCTCTCAAAAGCACTAAGTGATGGGAAAAATACAGCTGATGGTTTAGGGTCCAAACTACGTGAATACATTGGCTCACATGAAGTAGCATTGAGTACATACTTGATAGCAGTAAATGAAGCAGAATCAGATCCTGAGGTCCAAAAAAAACTAGATCCTCATATTGAACAATTAACACGTATCGCTACACGTAGAGAAGTCTATGTTGCTGCAGTTCTAACGCACCTTGGGAATCCAAGAGAAACTGATGAGTCGATGTTAAACAATTTAGGATTAGAACATTTACTGAGGTAAAAAATGAAATATAAACAAAATATCGCAGCAGTAGCTTTGTTACTAGTGGCGCCATTTGTAACGCCTGGTTGCAGCATGTACCAAAATGAAAATCCACTCGATAAAGAAGTTGCAAGATTATCAAATAATATTGCGGATTTTGTGCAAGAAAATCACCCTCGAGATAGTCGTACAACAAACATTGACTATTCTGCGTTTGTTGGTGTAATTGATGGGTCTTGCGTCACAATTGGGGTTGAAGAACATGGTCAAGGAAATTACATTGCACCACGCGGAGCACCAATTAGGGTGTTAGATATCTACAACTCAAATACTATTTTTGAATCATATTCTGCAACTCACATTCATGCATCTGCTGCAAACAGTAATTGTCCAAATGAAGGTCCTCTTTCTGGAATGGTTTATATGACAGACGCAGGAGCAGATGGATTCAATGGTGCAACAAATGAAAATGAATATGGAATAACTGATTTAGAATATATCTATGCACAAGACCCAGATACTGGTTATCTTACAGGGGCTGGCGGAAGAACAGTAACAGAAGCGCAGCAAGCTAACGATTTGGCACTTCCACACCTAAAAGTAATTTGGGATGAATTACAAAAATGACCCAACATCCTCACGTAGAATATCTACAAACACTTGCAGAACAAATCAGATCTGAATCACTAAACTCAGATGGTTCAGTTAACTTAGGTGGACCTCTATCTTGGGCGCACCTTCCTTTTCTTGAAGCGCGCAAAGCAACTGATCCAAATATTGCAACCGATGCAATTGCAAAACCTCTTGATTGGCAAGTAGAAGACCCAATGCATCCTTTATTGTATGGTGAAGAATACAATAGAAGGGGGACAGGATATGACTCTGGTTGTTATGCTAGTGTCAATTTTTTTTTTACCACAATTTGCAAGATATGCTCTTCTTGGACAAGAAGCCGATTTTTTACTTGAAAGATATTCTCAAGGGCTAATCAAGGTACAAAATGATGATGATCTAAAGCATGGTTACCCTAAATTAATCAGTCATAATAGAGTAAGAGAAGTAAGTTTAAGGAGTGGTCGCTTTGGGTATGACTTTCGATCATTTGTACACCATAATGATGATCTAGATAAATTACCTCCATCCGTTGCTGCAGTGACAGCAGCATTTTTTTATGAGCCATATTATCCTGGTGGTCCCTTCGAGTTTTTAGTAAAAGGATCCGAAGATGCAGCGAAAGCTCTACAAGAAGCAGATTTTCTAAAACCACAAGACAAAGAAAATTTAGCTAAAAGTAAGAAGTGGGTAATAGCTTCTAGAGGCTCTTATCCAGTTATCACAACTCTTGGAGCACTCGCATACATGGTTATTAGAGATACGCCCAGAGGAAAAGCATTCATGCAATTACATGGATTGAATTAGTTGATGCTAAATTAACATGAACAAAACAACAAAAGATTGGTTAAGTAGAGCAAGTGTAATAACGTTCTTTTCTATGGGACTTTGCGTAGGATCTGGAATTACTCCCAAGGAATTAGCGCACGGGTTATATCATCTTGCTGAGCAAAAAGTAAATGATCTTACTACAGTAGATTCAAAGTATACTGCATCTGATTTAGAGAAAATAGTGAGTATAAATTTTCCTAAAAAAGACATTATTCATATAGCTCCAAATTCAAATTTAGGTGGGATGGTACAAACAGATACTGTATATTTCACATCATCTTATGGTGACTTCACAGCATACCATTCTATTGAACAGTTAACAGAAGTTTTTGAAGATGGAAAAAATAAAACAGATTTAACTATACACACAAGTATCCCATATTTAGAAGTCACGACAAACGGTTCCTCGGGTGAACTGCCTATACATATTCAAAATACGTGGAACTATAACCATGTTGTTAATCAAAGCGCAGGTTGCATTGGTGTAAATATGAAAGAATTAGAGGCTTCAAAAATAAAAGATATTATTATCGATTGCTCAAAAGTGGACAGTTCAATTGTTGACTCTATCAAAGAAGTGGATGATGAAATTAACTCATGGTTTTATACTGAAATTTCTGCGTTTTCAACATGTTCTATCCCACCTCAACAAACTGAAGAATCTAGATTTTATCTTCCTCTGTTTTCAGATAATATAGATGTAACTCCAACTAATTTAGAATATGAGCCTTGGTTAAATTCTTTAAAACAATTTCAAAGAATCTCACGTTCTGGTATATCTGATGAATTGAGATTATTCTTTGATCAATATGATAATCAAATTCAGAGTGGATTCACAAATAGCATAGTTGCAATGAATCCCATATTTAAAGAAACAAAAGATGGTACACCTTATGTCCGCTATGATTTGGAATCAACAAGTTCGGGCTTAGCTGGCCACATGGAAATTAGTGAAGACGTTTTCATTATTGGCCTTAGTATGGGTGCAATAGAAGTGATTTCAAATTACCCTTATGCTAGCAATATAAATATATTTGATATCGTTTTAAAAAGAGATGTTCATGGTGTGACAAACGAACAACTAAAGTCAATGTTAGAAGAAAGCAGCACAAAAATAAACGAGCACTATGAAAACGTAGCAATATTTCAAGAGGTAGATGATGCCTGTGAATTAACTACCCCACTATATGGAGGGACAACATATGGTTTAGAAAACGGGTCTGAAGTTATCTTCTGGCGTCCACATTATACTCATGAATTCAGTACAGTTCCAGGATATACTCAAAGAATCAGTATTGGGTCTCAAGGTGTCGACTAATTACTCTTTTCCCATCAGTAATACTTCTTCGAACTCTTCTTTACTTACTGGCATTACAGATAATCTGCAACCTTTCTGCACAAGTTTCATCTCAGCTAACTTCGCATTCTCTTTCATTTCTTGCAAGCTTACCAATCGATCAAACTTAGAAACAAATTCTATGTCAACCACAGTCCATCTAGGTTTTTCAAAACTGGCTTTCGGATCAAAATATTTAGATTCAGGATTAAACTGTTCTGGGTCAGGCCACGCTTCTTTTACAATTTTGCATTCTCCAACAGCCCCAGGAGGTTTTGCATTGCTGTGATAAAATAACACTCTATCGCCAACAGTGCAAGCGCGCATAAAGTTTCGTGCTTGATAATTACGGATACCTTCCCAATAAATAGCATTGTCACGTTTCATATCATCAATAGAATAAACACTAGGTTCTGATTTGAATAACCAATAATTTACCACTAGAAATTAAGCATTCAATAATTCTTAAGTATTTCTAAAATATCGCAGCTACTAAGCTTACTATAAAATCCCATTCGCGAAAAAGAACATCTAACACCTTTAACCTTAGCCAAGAATTCATCGAACTTTGGAACTTCTTTAAGTTTAAGATAACTTGCCAAGATATGCATGTCATAAAATCCAACTTTTCTGTCAGTACCAATATTTCTCTCCTCAAATTCAGCTTCACGTTCCAACCCTTCAAAGAATTCTTTTTCCAATTCAAACATATCCTTATGCGAAATCATTCTAAGTAAATCCAAATTACAAAGTTCCCCTGACCATAACGGGCCAGCAACTTGCACTCCAGGGCGAACTTTAGCTTCTTCAGTTCTACGGTCACCATCTATCCAAACAGTGTCATAACTTACTTTGAAATCTATGCCTTTTTTATCATATAAGAAATATTTGTGCTGTTTCAAAACTTGGTCGCACGCAGTTTTAGTATTTTTATTAACAAAAAAAACGCGATAGTAATGTCCCTTATGATATGACAAGATTGGAATTAGGGCTTTGTCAAACTGCGCTCCAAGTAGCTGCACTTTACGAATTAAAATTCTAAGGCCAACATTATGCTTCATGTAATTATACATACTTGAAGACCAATATTTTCTACGTGTAACAGATTTGTAAGTTCCAGTAAAAGCCGCAGTGTCTGTGGCAGTAATAGCAAGTACTCCTCCGCGTGTCAATCTAGCAATTGAAGAAGCAAGAAATGGGTTTGGTGAACCAAACGGATCAATGTCAATATAATCAAAATGTCGATTGTCAAGCAAAAATAATTCTGCATCTTTCTCAAAAACTTTAATGTCTAAGTCAGAACCTTCTAATTTTTGCCCCTTAGTTTCTTTTGGAACTAAATCCAAAGAAACACCATTTACAGCAGCCAATTCTTTAAAATCTTTTTCAAATCCAATTCGTTTGTCATTCACATAAAACTTAGCAATCCGACCAACTTCTAATTCAGTCAAAAACCTAAGGCCTCTAATTCCAGATCCACAAAGTGGTAGTGCAATTTTCCAAGATTTCAATGAATCAAATTCAACATCGCAATAAGTTCCGCCATTCATCAAAGCAGATAAAACAGCAACACTTACATTTCTATTATGGACCATCTCTGGATTGTAAAATACATCCATATCTTTAGAAACATCTCCTTCAGGTACTTCAATATCTAAAACGATCTTTTCTTCTTGAATATGCATACTTAAGCAAAACAAACTCTACTTTAAAGGTCTTACTAGTAGATCCATCAAAATTGTATTATGGGATCTTGGCTTAGATTAACAAGGCAAACCTTAAAAATACGCTCAAGCATCCCAAGGTCATGGCACTTCGAAAGCTCTTAATCACAGTTCTAGGTCACGTAGATCATGGTAAAACATCTCTACTGGACAAAATTAGACGTTCCACTGTGGCTGCTGGCGAAGCTGGAGCAATTACCCAAGCAATCGGAGTTTCTATAATCCCAATTAGTGTAATTGAAAAAATTTGTGGTGCACTTCTAAATCATATGAAAGGAAAAATCACAATTCCTGGATTTTTAACAATCGATACTCCTGGTCACGCTGCTTTCACTAGCCTTAGAAAACGTGGAGGGTCTTTAGCAGACATTGCTATTTTAGTTGTAGATATCAATGAAGGTTTCAAACCTCAAACAATTGAGTCAATTGAAATTCTAAAAGCAAACAAAGTACCATTCGTTGTAGCCGCTAATAAAATAGATCTACAACATGGCTGGCTTTACGATAAAGACAAAATCCTTCTAAAAAATATTGAAAGTTTAGATTACCAGCACCAAGGTGAGTTCGAAAAAAAGATGTATGAACTAGTTGGTCAGTTTGGCGAATTAGGAATTCAAGCAGAACGTTTCGATAGAGTTCAAGATTATACAAAGCAAGTTGCTATTGTTCCACTTTCAGCTTTTACTGGCCAAGGTATCCCAGAACTTCTAATGGTAATGACTGGTCTTGCTCAAAAGTTCTTTGAAGAAAAACTAGAACTTCATGAAGAAGATAACGCTAAAGGAAGTATCTTAGAAGTTAAAGAAGAAAAAGGGCTTGGCGTTACAATTGATACAATTATTTATGATGGTAATATCAAAGTTAATGACACATTAATCATTGGCAGTATGAATGAGCCTATTGTTACAAAAGTAAGAGCACTTCTAGAACCAAAAGAGCTAAGTGACCTTCGAGATAAAAAATCAAAATTCAAACATTGTAAACAACTTCTCGCAGCGACAGGAGTTAAAATTGCCGCACCTAATTTAGAAAACGCTATGAGTGGTATGCCAATTCGCGCAGTAACTAAGCCAACAAATAAAGAACTTGAAGAAATAAAAGCTGAAGTTCAAACTGAAGTTGAGGAAGTTCTAATTGAAATTGACGACCAATCTTGCGGAGTTATGATTAAAGCAGATACATTAGGCGGTCTTGAAGCAATGAAATCTCTTTTAGAAGATAAACAAATCCCAATAGCTAGTGCGGGTCTTGGAGATGTAAGTAAACGCGACCTATCCACTTTAGAATCTCTAAAAGAAAACGACGAGTTTACAGGTATTCTTTTAGGTTTCAACATAAAAGTCCCTGAAGAACTAAACATCCAAATAAAAAATAAAAATCTTACAATTATCAGCCACGATGTGATCTATAAAACAATTGAAGATTACGATAAATTCACAACCAAACTAAAAGAGCAAATAGAAAAAAGAGAACTAACCAAGATCACAAGGCCTTGTAAATTTTCAATCATGTCTGGCTACATATTTCGGCAAAGTAATCCTGCCATCTGCGGAGTGGATATCGAAATTGGAACAATCAAAGTTGGTGATCCGATTATGAATACTGAAGGAATTAAAATTACGTCTGTGAAAAGTCTCAAAAACGACAAAAAAGAATCAATTACAATTGCGCAGCAAGGTATGCAAGTTCCAATGGCTATGCCTAATATTACAATTGGCCGCCAAATCAATGAAGGAGATTACCTTTATACAGATCTTACTGAAGATGATTATAATAAATTAAAAACACTCAAAAAACACCTAAGTAAAAACGAAATAGCTTTAATTAAAGAAATTGTTGAAATCAAAAGAAGAGACAACCCGGTTTGGGGAGTCCAATAAAAAGTAAAATTACAATTAATTCTGATCACAAATCAATGCCACTAGGTGCATACATTCTTTTAGTATTTTCTCTTTTCTCAAAAACTCTTCCAGTAAGACCACCAATACCAGCTCCGATAACTGCTCCAGCGCCTAGTACTAAAGCAGCAACAGCAGCGTAGCCAGAAACTTCCCCATCGTACACTTGTAGAGCATCTAGTAGTCCTGGTGATTGTGCTGCAAGAACCCCAGCTGAAGCAAGTAATCCACCAGCAGCCCCCCCAAGCGCCGCTGGCTTCATATAATTACTTTCTAAATCTCCATTGGTGGGCCCACTAATCACTGTTCTTGGAGCAACTC
Organism: archaeon; assembly: GCA_018697095.1. Classification (GTDB taxonomy): domain Archaea; phylum Nanobdellota; class Nanobdellia; order Woesearchaeales; family GW2011-AR9. The sequence goes on from JABHSG010000003.1 coordinate 153,644, forward strand.
TTCCAGCTGCTTTAGCACTTTCAACTGTTGTATATGCCACACTTGGAACGTTAATTTCAGTTGGTCCCTCAGCATAATCATAAGCTCCATCTTCAGCAATATTTCCGTTTACCATACAAAAAGAAATACTAAGAAATTATCTAAACAGTTTCTGCGACATAAGTGGTAGAGAACAAAAAATAATAATCTAAAAATAAAAATAAGAACACTAAAAAATCATCAAATAATTCCATACCAAAGTAGAATCAATGCATCAGCAGCTTTCAAAAGCTCATCTTCATTCCCAATTACTTTGATGCACATTTCATCAAACTCAACACGTCCTCTCCCATTTAGTGCATCTTCTTCAAGAACAAATTCAATTATTGGCAAATTATCAGGATTATTTGAGCAGCTTATAACCTCACGTTCAGTACACGCTTCGTGTGAAACTGTGCACCCAGCAACTGGGCGTCGCATAATTCCTTTAACTAAATTAAAATTTATTTCAGAAAGCGCTAAGGTATAATACTTGTTTTGCACATTCGGGTCAATTGCAATGTAAATGTCAGCATCGTCATCAAATTCCAAGTCTAATTCGCCTGAAAATACAACGTGTTCAATATCTAATGCACCATAGTGAAGTGGTACTTGTAAAATAGTGTTTCTGTCTTCTAAATAAACTGCAGTCCACCAAAGTCCATCGTAAAGTGCGAATCTAAAATCTCCATATTGGTAAGAGATAGTATCTCCATTTTCAGAATAGCTTTCATTACTTAGTTCTGAAGATGCAACGAAACTTCCGCCACTCTCAGACACAAAAGGAGCTACGCCATAAAGCGATTCATCAACCATTCCAGTATCGAAATGGCGTAAAAAAAGTACTGATAAAATTACAAGCAAGAAAATATAAAACAAATTTTTTCTAAAATTGAATTTCAACTTCTATACCTCAACGCCTTCAGCAGATTCAACTACAGCAACTTGCATATCCTCAAGAGGCATAATACTATACCAGTGAAGTAGCCATCTATCAGCTGCATGCATCAAAGTTTCATCGTCTCCGATAAGTTTAACACAGCTTCCATCAAATTCAATTTCACCTAAACTTCCTTCTTCAATCACAAGTTCAATTACAGCTAGGCTTTCAGGGTTATTTGCACAACTAAGGATTTCTCGCCCAGCACATTCATCAGCTTCTTCAGTACATACAGCAAGTGGTTTACGTCCAATCCCTTTAACGATGTTAAAGTTTAATTCAGATAATGCTAAAGTATAATATTTATTTTGTACATTAGGGTCAATTGCTAAAAAAACTTCAATTTCGCTATCAAAAGATGCATCCAGTACTCCACTGTTTGTCACAGCTTCAACGTCTTGTGGTCCGTAATGTAGTGGTGTTTTAACGATCTCAATTCCTTGGCCATCAACACGATTTTTTACAAGCTCCGTCCACCAAAGCCCATCAAGTAGTACAAAACTAAACTCATTGTACATGTATCCTTCTTCAGAGTTTAGTGTTCCTTCAATATTTTGGTCATGTAACGTATCAACATCAGCAACTACTGCTGAAGTTGGAGCTATTCCATCAAACATTCCGATGATATCTCCACCAAAACCTGCTACTAAAAATAATCCAACCAGTACAGCAGCTGTAATTCCAATAGTTTTAGAATCAAGCCCAAGACCACCAGTTACTTCTTCAACTACTTCAGCGCTCTGAATTTTAGCATTTTCATCAACGGCAGCCTGCGCCTCTTTTTGCGCTTCTAGCATAGCTTCTCTTTCAAAATTCTTGCCAATATCAATATCCATATTACAATGATCCGAGCAATCACCCTATAAAAACGTTGTGGACAAGAAATAACTCCTAATTGACTATGAAAAAAGAGCCCTCAGCGAGATTTGAACTCGCGACCTTCTGCTAACCCTTGATTAAAAAAACATGAATCGTACGAGGCAGACGCTCTACCACTGAGCTACGAGGGCATAATTTCACATTATGTGGGTAAGCTTTTACGCATCCCGCACTTCTTTATGTTCTATCCTTTGTAAAGGATAGCCACTGAGCTACGAGGGCATAATGGTTTCAATATTTTTGTTTTGGGAAGTACTCACTAACTCCTTAGAACTAATTTTTAAGTTTTTGTATAAAAAATATTAATGTGAATAAGATGCAACTTGCTCTAATCCACCTATATTTTGTTTTTCTTGGTAATCTGTAATTGCCATTGATCTTCCAACTAACGTAAAATAAGAAAAAGGATTATTATCTTGTATCCGTTCTACTTGCGTAACGCTCATCAGTTCTGCGTCTAGTGACTGAGTAATATTTCTATACTCACCAATGTTCAACGCAGTTACAATAAGGCCAGCCAGCCCTAAAACTTTCGCCCAATTAAGTTTTCCAACAGGTTTAACCCTATTTGCAGAATTATAATGACCTGGAACCACACCAAAAAGATATTCTTGAACTATTTAATCCAGGTGACATATTCTTAAAAAAATCGCCTCCAAAGAGTATAATCTTAAAAACCACTTTTCTGGTTTGAAAATATTCTAAGGGCATATTTTAAAAACTATCTCTTGCGCTTGCTTTGCAATGAAAAGACGTATCGCGGTAATTCACAAAGACAAATGTAATCCTTTGGGCTGTGGTAACTATCTTTGCGCAAAATTGTGCCCAGTTAACCGTACTGGGGAAGACTGTGTAAAAGAAGGTGACGATACAACTACTAAAGCAATTATTGATGAAGTTTTGTGTACTGGTTGTGGTATTTGTCCAAAACGTTGTCCTTATGGTGCTATTGAAATTATTAATCTTCCAACTTCTTTAAACAAATCACCAATTCACAGGTTCGGTGAAAACTCTTTTGCTCTTTTTTCACTTCCAACACCGCTCTTTGGTAAAGTTGCTGGAGTTCTTGGAAGAAATGGTATAGGTAAATCAACTGCTTTCAAAATTTTGGCAGGACTTTTCAAAGCTAATTTGGGTCAGTATGACAAAGAGATCACAAATAAAGATGTACTTGAATATTTCAAAGGAACTCAAATGCAAGCTTTTCTTGAGGAACTTTTCAAAGGCAACATTACACTATCATACAAACCTCAGCAAGTTGAGCTAATTCCAAAAAACTTCAAAGGGACAACCAAAGAATTACTTAAAAAAGCCAACTCTAACACAAAAGACGATTCAGACAAACAAATTCAAGAAGTTGCAAAAGCTTTGGATCTAACTCCTTACTTAGACAGAAACATTAGTGAATTAAGTGGTGGAGAATTACAACGTACAGTAATAGCGGCAACTGTTCTAAAAGATGCTAACTTAATTCTTTTCGATGAGCCATCATCTTACTTGGATATCAAACAACGTATCAAAGTTTCCCAGTTTATCAGATCTTTAGCTGAAAACAAAAACAAATCTCAAAATCAAAATGCAGTAATGGTAATTGAGCACGATTTAATAATCCTTGACTTTATGACGGACCTTCTAAATATCATGTATGGTCATGATGCTGTTTACGGAATAGTTTCTGGTGTTAAAAACACCCGTGAAGGAATCAATCAATTTTTGGACGGACAATTAAAAGAAGAAAATGTTAGATTCCGTTCAACTCCGCTCAAATTCGAAGGGGGAGTTGACAAGGGGGAAACACTTCCAGTGGAACTGATTTCTTGGGAAGACCTCAAATTAAAGTATGAACATTTCGCTCTTAACGCCAACTCTGGAACTATTTACAAAAATGAAGTTATTGGAATTTTAGGAGAAAATGGTATTGGGAAATCTTCATTCATCAAAATGTTAGCTGGACTTCAAAAACCAAGCTCTGGTTCACTCAATGAAGAAATTTCAGTTTCATACAAGGGACAGTATCTTGATTACCAAGATGATGAAACTTTAGTTGCAGAGTTTTTACATTTAGCAGTTACAAATTACAGTACTCAATTAGTTAAACCACTTAGTTTAGACAAATATTTAACAAAAAAATTAAACGAACTTTCTGGCGGTGAATTGCAACGTGTTGTTGTTGCAAAAACTTTAGCGCAGGAAGCTGACCTTTATCTTTTAGATGAGCCATCTGCATATCTTGACATAGAGCAAAGGCTTCTAATTACAAAAGTTATCAAACGTTTTGCAATCGAAAAAGAAACAACAGTTCTAGTAGTAGATCACGATTTGATGTTTTTAGACAATATCTCTGACCGCTTAATGGTTTTCACAGGTAAACCTGGGATTGAAGGAAACTTGCAAGGGCCAATGGGTAAAGTTGAAGGTATGAATACTTTTCTAAAAGAATTAGGGATCACATTAAGACGTGACCCACAATCTAAACGTCCAAGAATCAATAAACCTGGTAGCGTAAAAGATCGAGAGCAACGTGCAGCAAACAAATTATATTACGCTTAACCCAAAAAAACTTTTCTCACATCTACAATGATTTATTATTCAGAACACTAAAAGTGGCTTGATCATACCCAAAAGTAACTCTTGAACTCCCTCCAACATACGTTCCACCAACTTGCACTGGGTGTGGTAAATCATCTTGAAAAGAAACAGTCACTTTGCCACCTCTTCTAATCACATAATCTTCTCCGACACTTGCGTCTGGAGAACCGTCTAAAAATAAACGAGGCCCATAAAGAAAAAGTTTAGGCAAAGTACTAAGTTTAGGTCCCTTCAAAACTCGCATTTCAATTTCGTCACTTTGTCTACTAGGGAACAATGTAGCACCATTACCAACATTCCTAATTCCTCCAAGCATAACTGCCCATGTTTCATTAACTATTTTTCCTGATTGGGTATTCCTCATTTCTCCATTTTCAAGATACAATTTTTTAACAAATTCTGGGTCATAATTAAATGTAACATCTGGTAATTTTTCAAAAAGTCGTCTAAGTTCATGTGGCAAAGTGCGTGTAGAAATAGATGCCAAATAACCTAAAAGTCCTCTAGTTGACCAAAAACCACCTTTTTTTCGGTGCTCTTCTGCATCCCTAATTATTTGTCCATCAAGCCCAATTCCTGCTAGTGAGTAAAAACGTCGCCCTCCAATAATCCCTTCAAAATTTGTTGATATCAATGGGATCTCTAAAAATTCTAATCCATCAGTATCGCCTTCATTCAAACGTCGCAAACTTCTAACTGGCTTTTTCATTTTGCCAATTGTAGCGATCATCGAGTTCCCTGAACCTCTTCCAAGGTGTGCAAAAGTCATTAATTCTGAAAAAGCATCAGCTCCAAGCTCTTGCCTCAAAGAAGTAACTCCACTCTCAAAAACACCATCACCTCCAATGAATGTAGCGCGAAGTTCATCTCCAGTTTTAGTAGCATGCCTTAAAATCCCATCAGCTTCTTCTGCACTTCTGGTCGCATAAAAAGAATCTCCAAGTGCAGCATATAACTCATCAATTAAAGCTTCATTAACACCGCCAGAATTTCTTCCACAAATAAAAATGGGTCTTACCATCAACTTTCAAACAAAGCTTTCTTTAAAAGAATTCAGTGCATAAATCACAATAATCAAAAGAAGTTAAAAATAAAAAAGTAATAAAAATTAACTAATTTCCTATTCTAAAACAAGAACAGATCCACGCATACCTGGGTGAAAGCTACAAAAGTATCTTGCTTCTCCAAGTTCATCCTCAGCGGTGAAAGTATAACTAACAATAGCTCCTGCAGGAACTTCAACGTCAAACCTACCATCTTCGAAGGTAACGGTGTGATCAACAGAATCTTTGTTAATCCATTCAACTGTGTCTCCAGCATTCACTGTGATATCAGCTGAGGAATATGCCATCCCTTCAATAACAACTTGAGATACTCCAGAAGCTCGCGCAACATCGCTACTTTCTGTGTTCAAGTCACTTTCATCAACAGGTAAATCTTCAGAAACTTCTTCTACAGTTTCTACTGGGTCACCACTAACTTCGCTGCTACATGAGCTAAGTGCTAGCATCATAATGGCAAGTAATCCTACAATCAATAATATTTTTTTCTGCATTTTCATTTCCTCCAATAACCAATCCTACTTCTAAAACTATAATCTAAATTGCCGAGCAAAATGCCCAATCAGTGGCAGTTCTTTTTTTTGCCCAGTTAAAGCCATTACTACTCCATATACAAAAAGTACTAACAGTACAATTTGTAAAACTGCCATTGTAAAAATACCAAAAAATGGGATAATCCATAATACGCTGTTTAAGATATTCACTGCAGCTGCAGTGATCAAAAACACAATAGCTTGCCCTACATGAAATGCCGCAAATTTGTCATTTCGCATTTTTTCATCCATAAAAAACCAGATGATTCCAAATAGCAAGTATGATAGTGCCCCGCAAGCTTTACTTTGCTCAAGCTTTTGCCTTTTGCTTAATTTTGTTTTTTTCAATGCCATGTTCAATAATCGTCCCTTATCTATATTTGACTTCACTTTTCTTTTTATTAAACTTTGCTCAACTAGTTTTTGTTTTGAAAAAACCATTAATCAGCTTCTTCCAATCTTCTTTATGCCTAAGTAACAGGAACCATCCACCAATTACTACCATTACCAAACTAAACCATTGCCCAAGGGTTAGGCCAAGCGTCAAAGGATCAACTCGCCAAAAGTCAAGTACAAATCTACCAAGCCCATCCCAAAATACAAAATTCCAAAAGATAAACCCTGGTTTGAATCCAAAATTTCTAAAATATTGGAAATAAGACAAGCCAAATAGTCCAAATGCAAATACAAACCTTCTCAAAGCAGCATAAACTGCCCAAGGGTGTCTACATGACTCATCATAAGAAGGAAATACGACGCACCAAGGTCCATCAAAAATGCGTCCCACAAGTTCACCATTAACAAAGTTAGCAAGCCGTCCAACGCCAAGTGCTAAAAGCATTGGAAAAGCCGCAACATCTGCAAGTACAAAAAAATTAGCTCCTTTTTTCTTGCGAGCAAATAATAATCCTGCAACTATTATTCCAAACAAGCCTCCATGGAAACTCATCCCTCCATGCCATACTCTAAATATTTCTAATGGGTCACCAAAATAAACACTTGGTTGCCAAAAAATCATAAATAGTCGTGATCCTGCTAAAATTCCAACAAGTAGGTACAAAACCAAATCCCAACAATCATCTGAAGAAAAATCAGGTAGTTCTCCTTTGCGCTGTAAAAACAGTAGCCACCAAAGCCCAAAAAGTGCCCCAAATAAGTAAGCAAGGCCATACCACCTAATACTAACTGGACCAAGTGAAAATAGGATTGGATCTAAATTGTGAATCCACATAAACCTTCATTAATCCCTTGCCATTCATTAAACTTACGAATCAATTAAATAGCCTGGCCAAAAATAAGACCTCATGGCACAGTTTTGGAAACACGTAAACGATGTAATTGAGGAATCAGGCATCTTAATTGAAGTACTTGATGCCCGGCAGGTTCAACAATCTCGTAACATTGAAATTGAGCATAAAGTACTGAACTCCAAAAAAATCTTACTATACGTAATCAATAAAATAGATTTAGCCAAAAAAGAAGATATTGAAAAATACAAACGAATTCTTCGTCCAAGCGTGTTCATATCTTCTACTCAAAAACTTGGAACTACTATTCTCAAAAAGAAAATCCGTGAACTTGCAAAAGGAGAACATGCTGTTGTTGGTGTTTTGGGGTATCCTAATGTTGGAAAATCTTCACTAATCAACGCACTTTCTGGAAGGCACGCAGCTAGAACTTCCGCTAAATCAGGTTTCACAAGAGGTATGCAAAAAGTAAAAGTTGACAACAATATTATGCTTCTCGACGCACCTGGAGTTTATCCTTATGGTGAAAAAGACGATTACCGCCACGCTAAAATTGCTGCTATCGACGCTAATCAACTAAAAGATCCTGAAGATATTGCCTTGCACTTTATTCTTGAAAAATTTGATCTGGTTACAACTCATTACGAAATCCCAAAAGAAGTCAAAGTAGCAGCAAAAGAAGACCCTGAAGCAATTCTAATTTATCTAGCAAACAAAAACAATCTTTTTTTAAGAGGCAAAAAGCCTGATATTGTAAGAGCTTCAATTATGTTAGTTCAAGATTGGCAACGCGGTAAAATGAACGAGTGTTAAAGTAAAACAAATTCTTCTAATTAAAAAACTACTTAGCCCCAGCTGGTTCAAGTTCTCTTTGGCCCCCAAAAATTCTCCCCCAAAGTCCTCTTTTTGGTGTTTTAGGAATCGCAGCAACTTGTGGTCTATGTTGAGCTACTCTTTGTTCATGGCATCTTTGTAGTGCATTTAAAAATAAACTAATATTATTCCCATGTCCAAAAAAATCAACTAAATGATTAGCATCTTGAACAAATTCTCTTGTTTTTTTTCCTAAGAAAATATTAGCACTTTGAAGTAATAATCTGAAATTTTGATCTAAATACCCTAGAGAGCTTGCTTTATCTCTACCAAAAGTGTAATTTTTATTATGAAACAAAGCAGTTGCAGAAACTTGATTTTGAACGTGTACTGTGTGTCCTCTCCAACTAAAAGCTCCATTTGAACTAACAACTAATGGAATACCAATTTGATTCCTTTCCCGATAAAAACCAGCTTGCGCAAGCCAATACAATAAATCATAAGCAACAGGGTAAAGTAGCCAAGTCTTCACAGAATGAATATCTAATTCAACTACATAAAAATCTGGACGCGTTTCAAGATGACGTAAACCCAAAATTGACATTTCTAAAACCTCTTTTTAATAGACAAGCAAACCTAAGAACTTAAATCTTTCTATAATTTAAATCCCAATCACTTAGCAGCAATTCCCATATCAGAATCTTCGCGTCGCATATTTTTAGCAGCAGATATAGTTTGTCCAGGCAAAGGATAGACTGTTGCAAGCGGTTTTTTATGGGATCGCACTGGTTTCTTCTTTTCTATTGCACCTACAATCCCCTGCGCAATCAAACGTTTCTGAAGGACAAGTTGATAACGAGGAATTAACATTGTAATAGCCTTCTTGCCACGAAATCGTGTGCCTACTTCTTTACTACTTAAAATATACATTCGTAACCGATTAAAATATTTGCCAAGTTTTTGTCGGTTTAATCGTTGATCAGCAAATTTGATGTATGTTTCAAAAGAAAACTTTACCTTATGCTTTTCTATTCCTTCAATTCGTGCAAGATCTTTAAGTGTTCCAATTTCAACTTCCTTAAGCGAATTTCGTAATCGATATTTTCCAGTAGAAGAAAAAAGTAGTGGGCCAGAAAACGCACTAAACCTACGTAAGCGAGCCCAAATACTAGTTTCAGCTAAAATCAAATCTTTGGACAATGGGAAAAGTAAGTACACATCTCCAATTGGAATAGAAGAACTATACTTGTCTGAATCAACACGTAATTTTGTCAAATAAAAATCAGGTTCTTTAGATGATGAACCACTGAAAATCCCACGTTTTTTGGGTAATAATTTTTTACGGCGTTCTTTTTCTCGGTGCAATCTTAGTTGTTTTTCTTCTCCTTGAGCTGCAATTCGCTTCGCTAACCCTCTCTTTTGAGCTTCATACATTCTTTTATCATAAAGAAATTGTTCGAAAAAACGTGCACGAAATATATTGTCATCTCCTCCAAAATATTCGCTTTTTTTTTCACCAGGAAGTTTAATACTTTTGGCTGGGATTTTTTTAAGAAAGGAATTTGGGTTAGCCACTTGACTAACAATGTATGCAGAATTAAGTCCTTCTTTTTGCATTCGGAGTTTTGCAGTATTTAGGTCATCAGTAACTGTGAACCCTTGTAGCATACTTGAAAGATTGTAAAGTCTCATACACGCAGCCCGCGGTGTTAACAATGCGGCTCCTTGTATGTTGGCAAGTAGAGGAAGGTATGCCTTATCTTTTGGCAATTTAGAAGAAAGGTATTCTAATAAATCACGTTGTAGCGCAAATATTGCGACAGTATAGTTATTTTCGCTTGGTTTTGGTATTCTTAATAAGAATAAATCAGGATGAGAATTATCCATATGGAAATATTCAGATAAGTCAGTCCCAAGAGCTTTTTTGGTATCTTCTTCATCAAAAAGTTCCCTAGGTGGGTTGACTTTTTCTGTACTATGTTCATAAAGAGAATCATCTGAAAATGTTGGGTCAGCTTTAGTTGGATCAGCTTTAGTAAAATCAAAATCTCGAGTAAAATTATCGTCTTCATCCATCCTAAATAAACCAAAGACCCTATGTTATTTAACTATTACTTTTAGAAAACCTCAATGGAACTTCACTTCTTCTCATACTTAGAACTAACCAACCCTGCAATAGCACTTGCAATAGTCTTTCCAACACCATCCACTTCAAGCAAATCTTTCTCACTCGCATTAATTACCCCTTGCACAGATCCAAAATGAACTAGTAACCCGCGCGCCATTTTCGGACCAACTTTTGGGAGCGCAGAAATCAAGTACTCTTGCGAATTACTTATTGACCCTCCAGCGGTTTTGTCAGTATGCAAAACTTTACTTCCACCACCACTTTGGCTACGTTTTGCCATCAAAAGCAACAATTCCGCAGTATCTTTTTCATCGCGAGTGTACAAAACAGGAACTCCAAAGCCTAGGCCAATTGAAGCTAGAGCCCCACGTATCGCATTCGCATGCACACGCCTAACAGAATAAATATCCTCTTGACCTTCCACAATCACAACAGATTTAGCGAACTCGCGCCTAAGTTCTCCAACTTGTTTAAGCAGCCTGCCATCAACTAAACTATTAACAAAGTCGGGAACTTTCTTGAGCTCCACTCCCACTTCTCCACCAAGTACATAATCAGCGCATTTTAATTGAGAAAGCCTAACAGTGCAATCCATTTCAAACAATTCTTTCAAAACCAAATTTCCTTTTTCACGATGGTCACAAAGTATCAAAGGTCCACTTTTTTTCCCAACCTTTTCTTCTTCAACGCCATTACCAACTTTACTCACTTCACTCTTCACACTAAAGCCACCTAGTTTTTTCTGCCCAGTAATTTCTGATGGAACACCCTCCTTACCAGCAAGCACCAAAGAAATATCTCGTTTCAAGTCTTCCAAAAATTTGTACATTCTTTTTTCTTTATGATGCGCTGCCCATTTGTAAGCTTCATCACGTGTTCCTTTGCAAACAAGTATCCTAACTGACCCACTTGCACTACGCCCAGTACGTCCACGGCGTTGAATTGTGCGAATAGCACTTGGTGTAGGTTCAAAAAAAATCACAGAATCAACTTTTGGAATATCCAGTCCTTCTTCAGCTACTGATGTCGCAACCATCACAGGAAATTCGCCACTTCGAAATCTTTCAAGCATTTCTTTTTGCTTTTTTTGCGTCAATCCTAAACCTCTTTTTTTTGCCTGACCAACAAATATCTCTGACCGAATTTCCTTAGTCTCCAAAGCTGCAGCAATTTCTAAAGCGCTATCACGTAGTTCAGTAAAAAGTAAAATTTTGGCAAGCGGATATTTAATCAATTCTTTATACACCATAGAAATAAGCAAATCAAACTTGGGATGCTGCTTCCCAGAATCAACTAGTCCTTTAGCTAAGGTAACGCATTCTTTAAAGTCAGCATCCCATGCTAAATTTTTCACAGCTTTTGTTTTACTTGAAGCTGCACTCTCAATCAAATTACTCAAATAATAATTACAAGCTCCAGCTCCCTGGCACTCTAAAAGACCAACACTATGTTCAACTTTAAGTGCTTCAGCCAAAAGTGATAATGCTTTCATCACATCATAATCAACTCCATTTGATAACTTACGTTGCAATTCACGTTGAAACATTAACAGCTGTTTTTTAGTCAGACCCAGCTTATTCAGTAAACCAAGTTTTTGGATTGCTACAAGTTTTTTCTTCATAACAAATTTTAATTTTTCATGTAGAATTTTATAACATGAAGGAAAAGCCACCTCCAAATAAGTTTTCTCAATTTCCTGCACATATTCTCGTACATCACTATCGTTGTCGGTACGAACTTCAATTGCGGATATGAATAAATTAGAACAAACTTCTTTGATTTTATCTAGTTCAGATCCAGGCGAAGCCGTCAATGCCAAAATACGACCAGCAGAAGACGTCATTTTTTCGTATTGTTTAGCTACCCACACATAACTGTAATCACCAGTAGCGTGATGGGCTTCATCAAAAATCAAACAAGAAACTTGTGACAAATCAATACGAGAACTAATTACATCATTTTCAAGGCCCTGCGGAGTACTAATCACAATTCGCGCATTTTCCCAAAGTGCAGCTCTTTTTTTTGGAGATATTGTTCCAGTAAACACTACAACACTTTCTTCTCCTTTAGAAATTCCTAAACTTTCAAAATCTAAATGCGCTTTAAAACTTTTAGCATGTTGCTCACAAAGTGGTTTTGTTGGTGCCAGCATTAATATTTTCAAATCAGGGTTCTGCTTAAGTCGCAAGGCAGCTAGCATCATAGCAATCGCTGTTTTACCTAAACCTGTTGGCAAAACAACAAGTGTATTACTTTTAACGCAACTCCCTAGTATTGTTTGCTGATACAGTCTTGGTGTAATTCCTTTAAGCACCACTATCACCACCTAATTTATCTAAAATAATTGATACATCCAAATGTAATCTAGAAAACGCAAACCATTTTTTGCCAAGGTCCTTAAAAGAGGCCCCAATATGATACACTTCTTTATCATCAATTATCAAAAACCGATCATGTGATTTTGTAAATTTCTTCAATTTAATTGGTCCATATTGTGTGTTAAATCTTTCAAGGTCAAGCATTAGCTTTTTACTAATATCTTTTGTGTAAATGATAACCTTGACTCCTTCCATTCTCGTTGAAAATAGAGTTAGGACAGAATCATCAATATAGTTATCAATCAACACAAGTGAACTCTTGGCTTTTCGAATAAGATCTGATGCAAACACATGTCCATCAAATACCTGCCCTTCAAAAAAGATACCTTGATTAGGAGTTATTTGTTTACTTTCAATTGCATCAAAAATTTGTGTAAAATTTTTATCATGTTCAAGAAGCTTTTGTTCAATAACCCAGGTTCTTTGAAAGATCTGCGCATTTGTAGAGATAAACCTGCGCATAGACACAAATGCTCGCATAATTTGGATATTAACTCCTACTGCTTTATCACCACGTAAGACTCCAGAGAGCATAGCAACTCCTTGCTCTGTAAAAACATATGGTAAATGTCCTCCAAGCTGTTGTTTTGAAGGTATCGCATTTTGCGATACCATTAATTTTGTTTCTTCTTTTGTGAGTTGAAAGGCAAAATCCTTAGGGAATCTTTCAATGTTTCTTTTAAATTGCTCACGTAGCCGAATATTCTTTACTTCATAAAGATCAGCCAGGTCACGGTCTAACATTACTTGAACGCCGCGAATGGCATGGATTTTAGATTTAACCTCTTCAAACATTTGCAAATCATTTGTTTCCATAATTCTAGACAGATTGACTTAGATTTAAAAACAAACCCCAAACTTGACCAGTGCGGGAGTGGAAAATAATCCTAATAATTTCTCTAATTGCCAAGGGAGTCTACTTCCACCACCCAAGTAGCATTTCTTCTAAACAAAACCTATAGCCTCTCCTTCTATAAACTATATAAACAAAAACATAGCAAAAACTCCAAAGTCAGTGATTGTATTTCCAAAAAAGCAATTATGTCACTACTTTATCAGAATAAAATACAAAAAATTTATAAAGAAACCTCGGCTTTAGCAACACATTCGTAGTTCAATTACGATTTTAAGAAGTGATGGATGTAAAGTAATTTGATTTTTGATCAAGATCAATTTTACTTGCACAAAGAAACCAATTGAATTTCTTTGTGTCATTGTTGGCGCTGGATGGTTACGGTACCAAACAAACAATGACAACAAACCTTGAAGCATTAGTAGCAGCTGCACAAAGTCAATTCTCTCCAGCGCAAGCTTCGTTAGTTAAAGATATTCTTAGGTATGGTGGGACTGGCCACCTTTCTAATAAGTTTGGAAAAGTAGTATTTAATCTAGGGAAAAGGCAAGTTGGAATGAGAAGATTACGTGGCCCAGTAATGGTTGGCTTAGATGGAGAACATAGGGAAGGCCAAAAAGTTACAACTGATTTAGCTTCTAGTATTCAAGTTTATACCACTGCAATGCAAGCAGCAACTAATGAATTAATTGCTAGAAATGAAGCACTTCCAGATAGTGAGACTGTAGAATTAACTCATTTACATGATCCACAAATAAGCGCTTTTGTAGCAGACCATAGATTATATCTTCACAACGGTAAATTTCATTCATTAACAGAGTTCACTGATCACAACGATAGGGTCTATAAGGCAGGAGTCAAATTAGATTCAGCTACTGTCCTTAAAATGTTAGCAGGTGCAACTTCTGGCGAAGAAACTTCATTTTTCAATATCCCTAGGCCAGCCAGTGCTGATCCAGGCGTTAGCGCAGTATCAGTCCCGCAAGGTCTCGAGTCAGTAGCAATAGATTTACCTGCTCCAGTGCAACCTCAATCTGACTCTCTATCATTTTTAAGCCCAATAGGGTATCTAGATGAGTTAAGAACTGCAGTCGCAGATTACAATTTACTTAACCACGAAGTCGAAGGTTTTGTTCCAGTAAGAATGGATCAGCTTCGAAGAGTTCTTGGTATCCCTGAAGGAACTAGTCATGGGGCACATCACTATAGTGTTGCTGTAGATGAAACTGGTCCAAAACTTTATGGACCGCTTGCATTTGAGGGAGTAACTTTTGCCAAAATAGTGAAACTCACTGACATTTTAGCAAGAAGAGATACAAATTTTCAAGCAAAAGCAAAAGAAATATTTGATGAAAATATTGGATTTTATTCCCAAGAAGGCGACGACCCATTAGCTTTCGCAAAAAGCCGAGGAGTTCGTTTTTCTTATTCTCTTAAAGGGATGATTTCACCAACAAGTGATTGGGAATCTTACTTAACAGATGCTATTCAAATAGAAGTAAAAGCAAGACAATTAGCACAAGACGCACAACTTTTGCCTGACATCATCGAACGAGTAAGAGAATTCGCTGCTGGACAAAAAGCAGAAGTAGAAGGAATTCTTGGCGGCCCAGTTGAAGGTTATGAAGATCGTGTTGCAGTAGTTCCAAAAGCAGATTATGAAGGGGTTTTAGCAGACGCAGAAAGGGCTCTCGATCAAGCTATCAATACTGGCGCAGTAGCAGATGTAGCAATATTAAGGGGAGAATTAGCCTATTCACAAAGGGAATTAGCAGCTGCACAAGGAAATGCCGCAGCACTATCAGTTGCAGTTGCAGATCACGCAGATCTTTTAGCTGATTACAGAGTAATAAACCCAGAACCATCTTCTCTTGCAGCTAGTTTAGCTGCAGGATTAACTAGCGCGCGTGAACTTGCATCTTTAAGAGAAGATACAGCAGATTACGCTACTCTTCAAGTAGAGTTGGCTGAATTAAGAGAAGGTACAGCAGATTACGCTACTCTTCAAGGCGAACTCGCAGAAGCAAGAGGCCAAAATGAAACTTACACAGGAAGAATTAGTGACTTAGAATCTGCAGCAGCAACTAGTAGAGGTGACTTTGCAAGATTAGCTGGAGAACTAAGTAGTGCAAGAGCAAGATACACTGGTAGAGAAGCAGTTGTAGCTGCAGAATTTGCCAAAGCAAGACTTGCTTCTGGTGAATTAACTGGTGCAGCACTTGTTCGAGTAGCGCAGTATATTGTAAACCACGCAGCAGCAGAACAAGATGATACTCCTCCACTAACACAATCAGAAATAACATCAGCTGCAGCAGGTTTAGGATATAACACATCTGGTCTTCCACCAGCAAATACAAATGTTGACTTTTAATAGGGAAAAAACAAAATGACAGACGAACCAAGCCAATGGCAACCAGTACTTGATTTAGGAGTAAATCCAGACGAACTTAGATCAATAATTCAATCTGGTGCACTAGAAGTCAATCCAGATGTACCTGGAGAATACAGAGTAAGAGCAGATGATGATGGTGGTATAAATGTTGCAGGGGTTCTTATCTCTACTGGAACTTCTGTGTCAGCTCCTATGGCAGCAGCAATAATTCAATCAAGTTCTACAATCTCAACTCTAGAAGAGCAAGTTGGTGGTCTCGAATTAGGGATCGCAAGATATGATTCTCTTACAGGAGGAAGTGAAGGATTCTCTGAACGTTTTGTTTCAAAAGATCTGCTCCAACATGAATTAAGAAAAGCGCACCCAGGTTACACTGGTGTTAGTGTAGCAAATTTAGTTCAAGGCATTATACATGAAGGTCCAAACAAACCAAGTGATTTTTCAGTTGTTAAAGAATTACTTAAAACAAATATTCGTGGGATATATTTTCAAAACCATGGTGATACTAATCATGCACAAATCCCAGGACAAGATCCAGTAACACTTACTGATCTAGCTGACACAGTAATACGTAAGGCCAACCATTTAATTGGCCTTCAAGATGCTACAAATGTGGCTTTCGCTACAGCAGGTTATGCTGATGTCAATGACCAAGAAATAGATGGATTAAGAAGGCAACTCCAATTAGAATTAAATTATTCGAGTGCAAATATTTCTATATTAATCCCAAATGCAAATGAAAGACATACTTTTGCTAATGACCAAGAAGCAGTAGCTAAAGATATTGTGCCAATTATTTCAGACGCATTAGCTAGAATGAAATCTACTGGAGCAAGAGAAATTGCACACGGTATTGGGCATTCTGTAGAAAATGTAACTTATGCCTTAGAGGGAATTGTTCCTCTAGCAGGTGGTGACTGGTTTGTTAATAGTGAAAGAACTCTTTATCAAGGTAATGAAACACACAAAGTAGATACTAGTGCATTAGGTAGTGCAATAAACAATTACATCACTGCAGCAAGAGACCCACTTAAAGTGCACATTGACAACGCAATTAGCGACCTTGGTCAAACAGATAATCTTGCACTTAGATTTCTTGTTGAAACTGCTCTATCATTTAATTTGGCAGAACAGGCATACGAAGTTGTAGATGCATTTGGAATTGAAGACCCACAAGGCATATTTGAACAAAACAGTCTTCTAACTACACAAGGTCAATTAGAATCAGCAGTAGCACAGATCTATTCTACAATTTCATCACCAAGTGCTCCTTCACAACCAAAACCAAAATCTCCATCTCTCAAAAGAAGATTTTTGAATGGAGCAATCGCACTTTTAACTGGCACAGTATTAGTCGCAGGTGGGGCAGCAGTTGGGTATTCTCTATCATCACCAAATTCAATATTTGCACCAGTAAAAGATCGAATAGATTTATACTTAGCCTCTCAAGAAGAAATAACTGGACTTGAGCGAAAAAATGCTGGCTTAGAGGCTAAAGCAGATTACACTCAAAGCCAATTAGATTCTGCACCCATTCCTACCTATTGCGCAGCTCTTGCAGACTTAAATCCATCTGATAATAATGACGCAAGAAAACTATTTTCTATTGCTGATCTTTACTTAGGGGCTTCTGGAGATAGAACTGAAACTGAAGGAGAAGTTAGATTCACAATGACTTTTGCTGGCGCACCCGATACTTCAGAAGCTTTTGTCAATAAAATGTATGGTTCTTGTAACTTAGAAGTCCCACATTTTGCAGCAGACACTTTGAATCTTCTTGATGGTGGAGACCAAGTTTATACCACACTAAATGACTTCAATTCTGCAAAGGGGATCTATTCAACATCAAATCAGAGCGTACCACGATAAAAAAATCACTATAAAAAATTAAGAAAAAACCCAAAATAAAACACCAAAAAAAACCATAAAATAAAACATATACGAGGAAAAAAACAATGTCACTAACAAATCTATTAAAAAACAATGCTCCAGTTTTTGCAGCAGCAGCTCTATCTTTAGCAGTACCAACAACTTCATATGCTCTTGCACCTGGCAGTAGCAGCGCACCAGCAGCAGCACCAACAGCAACAACTATGGATTTTGGTGGTTGCGACGACGACGTAGCTTATATCTGTGGTGTAGAAGGTGGCGATAATTTTCAAGGAGTACTAAATAAAACTTTCAGTAATAGAAGTGATTCTATTAGAGACCCATCTAAGTGGGATTGTGTTGCTGAAGATCTAGCAACCGATATGCCTGGAGGGGAACTAATCCTTAAAAATTATTGTCCAGATAGTGCTGGCCCAATAAAATGTTCATATGTTGGTGAAGCACCAGTTGCTGCAGCAGCACCAGCAGCTCCTACGCCATCTCCATTGCCACCACCATCCCCTGCAGCACCACCATCTCCTGCAGCCCCACCAGCGGCTGGAGATACTATTATTACTAACATAACCACAAACAACGTTGTTTATTCTGTTCCTAGTGACCTAGCAGCTGCTAAAAGTTCAGATGCAAGTGGGTCAGGAAGAATTGTACCTTTTGCTGATATTAAAGCAGGGGGCATGAGCACCCTTGGCCAAAAAAATAACACTGGCGGATTTTTCGGAGCATTAACTCTTGGATTTGAAGGTGAAGATACTGGTCTTGGACTTCACATTTTAGGAGCTTACGCAGGCATTGGTGACGATAGAACTCTAACTTCTACTGGCGATGTTACAGAACAACTAGAAACAATTAGTTACGCACGTTTAGGAACAATTCCTTGTGAACCATGGATGCAACAAGAATCAGATGGGGCCTGCGGTATGTATGGTCTTTCTGAACTTGCAACTAGTAGCCAAGTAAGAGAAAAAATTACTGGGGATAGTGGTGTATATTTAATTGGTGGCGGACCAAATATTTCATTTAAACTTGGAGACAATTGGAGAATGGATTTTAGAGTAGCAGCAGTTGCAGCTTTAGGTGGAGACGAACAAGTTTCTCAAACTGAAATCAATCGGCAAGAGCAAGTTAGACACAGCCTTGGAGCAATTAATGAAACTTCTGGCGAATATCAAGCAATAGAATTCGCAGAGGACACAGATTGGGCAAGTATTTCAAATAGAAATCTTTCAGATAATGTTGTTGACCGCGGTTATGGTTTAGGTGCTATTGGTTCAGTTGATGCATCATTTCGTCCAGAAGCAATAAAACCAGTTGGTTTTGGTCTTGGAGTTATGGGTGGAGTAGTTCCGGGATTTGTAATTTCAACCGATTATAAGGGAGCAACACCTGTTTTAGGTGGCTATGCTATGGTAAATGTTACAGGAAGGTAAGCCTTCAAGGTAATAGATCACTGGGCACATCAAAATAATAAAAATAATACACAAAAATCAAAATACTACAAAGCTAGTCTTTGTCGGTTTAGAAATGTAATACATTTCTAAAATAAATAAGAAATAACAAATCTCGGGGGAGAATAAATATGACATATAAAAAAATCGCATTTTTTGCAATCGCAATAATGCTTTGCATGGTTCCATTTGTACTTGCAGCAGCAGTAACACCTGTTGCAGTTTGGGACGGCGCAGGAACTTCTACTGAAGCAGTTGAAGCAGACTTAGTTGACGCTGTAATTCAAGCATCAGGTACTTCTAGGTACACAATAGATGTTGACTTAGTTAATTCAGGTACAAGTACTGTTGTTCAATCAAACATTATCTACCAAACTGGGCGTGGCTCAAGCAGTGGATACACTACTCAATATTATTACCCCGAAATTGATACAGATGGTCTTGGCGGATCTAGTTCAGCAGATTATGATTTGAGAGTAAGAATTACTGACTCCTCTGGATCTATTTCAACTGACACAATCGACTTGACTGTTTACGCAGATGATGATGGAGATGGCGTACCTAACGTTGACGATAACTGCCCTGATGAAGCTAACGCAGATCAATCAGATATTGATAGCGATGGTTTTGGAGATGTTTGTGATCTTCAAGAATGGACCACTGAAGCTGGCGACATGACTGTAATTGAAGATAACACTGGTTCAGTAACTGTTGTTGTTGACCCTAATGAAGGAAGCGAAACCATGCTTTTCTCAGTTAACATCGATACAATCTCTGATGACGGAACTACTGTAACTACTCAGATCTCATCTAGTGAAGCTCCTTCAGGTAACCGTTTTGTTTGGTCAACTAATGTACTTTACGATTTTATCGATCACGCTAACTATGCAACTGGCGGCCTAACAGATAATTTTGGTGTAACCATTTACGCACTTGATGACGCAGATGGTGATGGAAATTACGATAGTTTTGGTTCATATCAAGAGCACCGTATTTCAACTTCTTTTACAGTTAATGTAGAAGACTTGAACCGTGATCCAGAATTTACCAGTACTTGCAGCCTAACTGTAGCTGAAGATGCAGTTGACTCTTTAGACTTATCAACTTTCACAAGTGATGATGACAACGACGATCTTGTTTTCACAAGCGACAGTACAGAACCTAGTTTTGTAACTGTAGATGCTAATGGATTAATTACTGCAGATTTAACAGGTATTTTTGATGAATCAACCGCTACAGCTTCAGCATCATACACTTTTGATGTAACTGTAGAAGATTATTTTACAACAACCACTACGGCTGTTGGTGGTTCAGATACAATTACTTGTGATTTAACAATTACCGATACACCTCGTCCTCCTTATGCTTTCGAAGCAGTATCAGCTACTGCACCTTCAACAGCTGGAGTAATTGGTCCATACCTTGAAGGCGAAACCATTGATTTGGAAGAAGCATTTTATTATGGTGACTTAGACGATTTAACTCTTACAACTTCAACTGTAACTATTAGTAGTACACCTACTTTTCCTGGAACTTTCACAGATCTTGGACTAACTAGTGATGTTGATGGAGATGGAGTTACCGATGGAGTTGCGCAAATCTACTATGAAATTCCAATCGATGGTACTTCTGTTGGAACTTACACATTTCAAGTGGATGTTCTTGATGACACTGGCCTTACAGCAACTGCTACTCTTGATTTAGAGATTCTAGCTGATACCGACGGTGATGGCGTAGCAGACGTTGATGACAATTGTCCTGATACATACAACCCTGACCAATCAGATATTGACGGTGACGGATTTGGAGATGTTTGTGATGAACCTATTATCACTGCAATTGCAGATCAAACAGTTCCTGAAGGAACAACTGCAACTTTTACAACTACTGCTTCCGCTGAAGATGGTGGGGAAACCCTTAGTTTTCTTGTGGAATACGATGCAACCTCTACTGATGGTGCAAGTGTTGGAACAGTAACAACTTTTTTACCAAGTTACCCAGCAACTAACACAGTAAGTATTGATATAACTCCACTTTACGAGTTTATTGATCATGCAAACTATCCAGATTTATCTGACGAGTTTACAGTAACTGTGACTGCTTACGAAGATAATGATGGTGATGGAGCAATTGACTCAACAACTGAGCACAGTGATTCAACTACTTTTATTGTAACTGTAACAGATGTTAATCAAGACCCTTACGAATCAAGTACTTGCGAAATGACTGCAACTGAAGGAGTTGACGAAACATTTGACTTAAATGATTTTGTAGCTGACGATGACTTAGATGATTTACTATACTCTCTTAGCAGCGCAAGCACCCTAGAATCTTGGGCAACCTTAAACTCTGATGGAACTCTTGACGTGGCTCTTGTAGGTAACAATGACGCATATGATTTAGGACCTGACTACTCTTTTGATGTAGACGTATTAGATTATTATCCTGACGGAACTTTAACTAATGCTGCAGGTGGATCTCTAACTATTACTTGTACAGTTACTGTAGCTGATGATGGTACTACTACTAGTACAAACGCGCCAGTTGTAATTGCTTCAGACCCAGCGCCTACTTACGAAGAAGGTGAAACAATTAGTGAATCTTTTACTTACGAAGACGCGAACGGTTTTTCTGACATTGTTTCTGTAACAATTACCGAGTCACCTACTTTTCCTGGAGACATTGATGACCATGGAGAACAAGATCTTGATGGCGATGGAGTTTATGATGAAATTGGGCTAATCGAAGTTTCATACGCAATCCCAACTGACGGTACAGCTATTGGTACTTACACAATAACTGTGACTGCGCAAGATGCTGCTGGTTTAACTGGATCTGATACAATAGTGATTACTATTGATGAACTTTCTGGCGATGACCCAGTAATTGAAGACATTGATGATGTTGAAGTAGAAGCAGAAGATACCTTAGAAATCGAAATCACAGCTGAAGACAGCGACGAAACTGACATCGCTGATTTAGAGGCTGAAATTACTGTTGGTAATGAAGACGCAACTCTTCATGATAACGAAGATGGAACTTGGGATTTAGAATGGATCACTGATTGTGATGACATTGGAAGTCACGTATTTGAAATCGTTGTAACTGATAGCGATGGAAACACCGATACTGTAACTTTTGTTGTAACTGTTGTTGATACTGACGGATCATGTTCTGATCGTGATGTTGACGGAATCCCAGACGATGACGACAACTGTCCAGATACTTACAACCCAGACCAAGCAGATGCTGACGGCGATGGAATTGGAGATGTTTGCGACGAAAGTCCATCTCCAAACAATGTTCCAACAATTGGTGGTGAAGATGTAACTGTTAACGAAGGAGATACTGCAACTGTGCAAATATCATACATTGACTTAGATGGTGATTCTTTGAGTATAAGTTACGAAGGTCTTCCTGAAGACATTATTGTTGACCCAGATTGTGGTAGTTACGCAAATATTTGTTTTAGTTGGATAACTGAATCTGGAGACGAGGGAGTTTACGAATGGGACTTTACTGTTTTTGAAACAGATAACCCTGACGCAAGTGGTACAACTACTGTAACAGTGACTGTTCTTGAAGCTCTAGATACTGGGGCAACCCACGGAACTTTAGGAAGAGCAGTGTATTCAAACGTTCAGTTTGACAATGAAGAAGTAATAGCAGGCGATTACGCTCTACTAAACATTGCAATTGAAAACGACGGATTCATCGATTTGGAAAACATGCAGGTAACTGTTGTGATTCCAGAACTTGGTCGCAAATTCGCAAGCCGTGGATTTGATTTAGACATGGACGAACAAACAAGTGTGAACGTTCCAGTTTACATCCCAAGTTACGCAGCTGGCAGAGAATATTTAGTTCAAGTCACATTGACTGGTGAGGATTATAGCCACACCACTCATCGTGAATTAAGGGTAATTTAGTTCCCTATTTTTTTTAACTTTTTTAAGACTAAATAACTAATTGACTACTCGAAAGTAACACAGGAACCAAAAGGTTTAAAAAGAATTTGTTACTTTAGAGTAAAATACATTCCAAACTTTGTAATATAGCAAAGAACGGGGGAAGATAGAAAAATGAAAAAAGCATTACAAATTGTTGCTGCTCTCGCAGTAATGTTTCTAGCACTTGCAAGTACAGCTTTCGCTGTAGGCGCAGACGGTCTTACAATCGATACAATCGAAGTAAACGGCCACAGTGTTGAAACTGGTGAAGGAGCTATTAGCGCACTTACTGTTGAACAAGACGGACGCCTAAGCGTAGAAGTTGGACTTCAAGCAGGTGTTGACAATGTTGAAAACGTAGAAGTTGAAATTGAAATTTCCGGCTACGAATATGATGATCATGAAGATCTTGAAGATGAATCTCATGTATTTGATATGGACGCTTTGACCACCAAATACGTTAATCTTGAGATTGATTTGCCAGCTAAATTAGACGACGACGTTTACTACTTAAGAATTCGTGTTGACGATAAAGCTTCAGCAACTCAAGAAGTTATTGTAAGATTATCAGTTGAACCATCTCGTCATGGTATTGACATCGCAGATCTTGTATTATCCTCAAGTTCTGTAGAAGCTGGTCGATCAGTTCTTGCTACTGTTGAAGTAGAGAACTTCGGTGACCGTGATGAAGAAGATGTTAAAGTAACTGTTTCAGTTCCTGCTCTAGATATTAGTGCATCCGACTTTATTGACAACGTAGAAGTTGATGAAGACGGTGAAGGAGTTGAATACGAAACTAGCGAAGAGATGTTTCTAAGTATTCCTGATTGTGCAGAAGCTGGTGTATACGAGCTTGTTGTAGAACTTGATTACGACGAATACTCAACTGTTAGTGAGTCTTACGCTTTAACTGTAACTGACGGACGATACTGTTCCGAAGAAAGCAGCGATGCTAGTGAAGAACGTCTTGTAATTGCAGTTGGCCCTGAAAGCCAAGATGTAAGTGCAGGTCAAACCGCTACCTTTGCTGTTGCTCTAAGTAACGAAGGCGACGAAACCGAAACCTTTACCCTTAACTTAGAAGCAGCTTCTGGAAGTGCATCCCTAAGTGAGAGCCTAGTTGTTCTTACCGCAGGAGAATCCCAAGTTGTTTACGGATATGTAGCTGTTACCGATGCTGCTGGAATTGTTCCAGTAACTCTAACTGTTGCAAGCGAAGGCGAAACTCTTGAAACCATTGGTCTAACTGTAGATGTAGACGCAGACTCAAGTAGTGTAAGTGAAGGAGCTTCTTTAAGAAACGCTCTTGAAATCGCACTAATTGTACTTGTTGTACTTCTAGTATTAGTTGGTCTAATTATTGGGTTTACAAGACTTCGTAAAGACGACGACGAAGAACAAACATACTACTAATTACTTACAAACGCTAGAAATAGCTAAGTAGATAATTTGGAGTATGATCTGTCTTCCTCCTTTCTTTTTTTTTTCTTTTTTTTGAGGAGACATATTTTTTCACACTAAGAAATTTCAAAAAACAAAACTAGGCAATTTGCCTTTTTTCTTTTAATTATTTTTTTAAGAACTTTTTTCATCAATTTTTAAATTAGATTCTAAATAATTCATTTAATCTCTTCACTAAATCTTCTTTTCATTCACAACACTTTTAACCAAACCTAAACCTAATCTCTTATGAAACACTCTTCTAATAAATCTCTTGATATTGCAATTATTGGGGCTGGCCCAGTTGGCTGCCATGCAGCTACTCTTCTAGCTAAACTTGGTCATAATGTTACAGTTTACGAAGAACACAAAAAGGTAGGTGAACCAATTCAATGTACTGGGCTTCTAACAAAAGACTTCGATAAATTCTTTCCACAAATAGCTAAATCAAAAGATGATTTCTTAGTAAATACATTCAGTGAAGTAATTGTAAAATCCAAAAATCAAACATTAATCACAAATCAAAAAGAGTATCTTGTGTGTAGGACTAAGTTCGATCAGAGCTTCAAAAAAAGAGCACAAGCAGCAGGCGCTACAATCAAAACCCAGCACTCATTCATTAGAAAAGAAGGCAGAGGCCTCATAATCAAAAACAAAACCACGCAAAACAACTCAGATCACTCAAACCACCAAAATCACTCAAACCACAAAAACCACCATGAGTTCAAAATAATCCCTGACTTGGTAATCGCAGCTGACGGCCCACTTAGCAAAACAGCTAAAGCATACGGTTTCTATGAAAAAACCAGAAAAAATTATTATGGCATCCAGGCAGTTGTAGAAAAGCAACATGGCCCTAACAACAATCATAATACTGCTTCTCTGAACCATTTCAACAAAGATACCTTCATAACATACTTTCGTAATGATTGGTGCCCAGATTTTTTCATTTGGGACGTACCAGAAAACAAGCAGCAAAGCCGTGTGGGACTCGCAAGTAAAAAACCTCCAAAAAAGTTCTTCCAAAAATTCATCCAAGACAACAACTTTGAAATCAAACAAATGCAAGCTGGTGTAATTCCAATTTACTCTCACAAACAAAAAATGCAAAAAGATAATTGTTATCTTTTAGGGGATGCTGCTGGGCACGTCAAAGCAACAACCCTAGGTGGCTTAATTCCCGGGCTTCGCGCAGCCAAAATTCTCTCACAAAAGATTCAATCAAACACTTACAAAGTTGGTGGTTATCACAAAGCCCTAAATAAATTAAGACGTGAACTCTTACTGCACAAGATAATCAGAAATTTAATGGACCATTTTACTAATAACGATTGGGATAAACTTCTCTCTTTAGTCTCTCAAAAAAAGATTCAAAAAGTTTTTGAAAAATACAGTAGAGACAATCCTATTCCACTAACTTTTTTTTCCTTAATCAAAGAGCCAAGATTTCTTTACTTTACAAGGCACTTGCCTAAACTGATTCTAAAAAACTAAAACTGCAAGAGTAGCGAAGCATAAGGCACATCACAACATTTATATACGCAAATCAGCTTTCCAAAAGATATCATTTAGAGGTGATTATACTTATGGCAAGAAAAAAATCTGCAGCAAGAAAACCTGCAAAAAAGCGTTCAAGTTCAACAAGAACTACTAAAAGAAGAACTTCAGCAAGACGCGCAAGTCCAGCTGCAGTGCAAATGGCTCCAGCTATGCCCTCAAGATCATGTTCAGGACTAGCTCCTAAGTGGAAAGGTTTAGGTCTTTTCTTTATCGGTGCACTTGTTATCCTTAACGGATGGCGTGGATGGACAACTTGGCCAGTATTCATTGGTTTATTAGTTGGTCTTAAAGGACTTTGGATTTATTTCAAATACGGATAAAACCAAAAAACAGATCATATTTTTTTTTTGTTAATTTTAAAATCACATTTTTTAATTTTTTTTTAACGGTGATCGGTTTCCGATCCCAATACCCCTTTTTTCTAACAAATCATAAAAAATTAGTAAATAACTTAAATCAGCATCAAAATAACCACTTCTAACATGGGCCAATCACCAAATAAAAATATCAAACGTCTTCGAAGAAAAGATATTACTAAAATTCTTGATACAATCAAAGAGCGTTTTGATGTAGATTTCCCAAGTGACTACCTTTTCTATGAAACAGCTAAAGGTAAAATATACATAATTTCTCCTGAATTTCAAAACTTTGATTTTGAAAATATGAGAATTGATAAAGGTGGGTTTTACTTTTGCGAAAGAAAAGGTGATTTTCTAAGACTCAGCATGCAAGCAGCTCAAAAAATCGGTCAAATAGCCAAAAGCGCTAAAATAGAACCAAAAAATTCTCTAAAACTAACAGAGCCTGACTATCTAACTTACATGAAAGGCGAAGAGATCAAAACAGATCACCCAAATAATAGTTCAATTCTACTTATATTCCAAGATGAAGTTTTTTGTTGGGCTCAAGTAAAAGATGGATATATCATAAATTATGTACCAAAAGCCTACCGTGGGACCATAATTATCTGATTCTAGCTTCTAAAAAGCCGCCCTAAACAAGATACTACTAAAAAGTTACATATTTGACATAAAGTTTATAAAGTAAGTTAGTTCTTGAAGGTAGTAACTCGAGCGATTATTAAACTAATAGTACTATAAACCAAGGTGATATATCATGAATAAATTAACAAAAATTTTCGGAATTTTAATGCTGGCCCTACTTATGGTTGGCACTTTAGCAGGCTCAGCTTTTGCTGACGCACCAACATTTCCAGTAGAAGCGATAGGTACTGGGGCAATGGTAGGAGATACCATTCCAGTTATGATCATCGCAGAAGATACTGATGGTGACGCACTAACATTCTCATTAGCGGTAAGCTGTACAGATTGTGTGGGAACATCCACTCTTGAAGAACAAGAATTTAGTACTCCAGTAGAAATTATGACTAATTCTTATCTAGTTGAATTAGAATGGATTCCAACAGAAGACGATGCTGGAGCAATTGGTCCGGCAAGTCATGAAGTAACAGTAGAAGTAACTGATGGAACTTCAACAATATCTCAAAGTTTTACAATTACAGTAGGTTCATACGGACCTTCTCACGAAGAGATTCAAGAAGAAATGTTTGATCAAATGATTTCTGATCTTGAAGATCAAGCAGATGAACTTCTAAGTGAATTAGAAGCAGCTACAACTGAAGAAGCTGAACTTATCGAAGAACAACTTGAAAGTATCGAAGAAAGGCTTGATCAACTTTTAGAACACATTGAAGATATGGCAGCAGATGGAGCAATCACTGAAGCTGGAGCGGAAACTCTTGAAGCTTCTGCACAAGCAGTAGTTGATGAAATTGAAGCTGCAGTTGAAGGATCAGATGATGGTTCTGAAGATCCAGAAGATCCTATCCCTGATTCTGATGGTGATGGGATTGCAGATGATGTTGATAACTGCCCAGCAACTATCAATCCAGATCAATTAGATACTGACGCTGATGGTCTAGGTGACGAATGTGACCCAGTAGACGATAGTACAGGTTCAGCACCATCCTTAACTGGAGAAGAAGCCTACGATATTACTCTTGGTGAAACCGCTAATCTTTACGTTGAATTTGCAGACGCAGATGAAGATGGTCTTCTTTCAGTTTCTATCGCTTATGTAGATGGTACTGGATCTGAAGTTTTAGTTGACTTATCTGAGATCACTTTATTCGAAGTGGAACCAGAGTATGATTACTGGTCAATTGAATACGATTTCACTCCAAGCGCAGCTGGAACATACGTTTTTACAGTTGTAGCAACCGATGGAAGTGGAGCAGATTCAGATGATTTTACAACCACTGTAACTGTTACTGAAGAAACCGATCCAAGTGAAACTGATTCTGATGGTGACGGAGTAACTGACGACCTTGATGTTTGTGAAGGATCTGATGACACTGTTGACACTGACGCTGACGGAACACCTGATGGATGTGATGATTCAGATGCTGACGGAGTAACTGATGATTTAGACGTTTGTGAAGGCTTTGACGACACTGTTGACACTGATGCTGACGGCACACCTGATGGTTGTGACGACGACGACGATGGCGACGGAGTTTTAGACGCTGACGATGTTTGTGAAGGATCTGACGACACAGTTGATACTGATGGCGATGGAACTCCAGACTGTTTAGACGAAGATACAACTTACTCTCCAGTTTTTGACGCTGTAGCAAGTCAAGAAGCAACATCAGGCGAAGAATTTACTCTAAGTTTTAATGTAACTGATGAAGATACAACTGACACAATTACTTTAGCAAACGCTAGTGTAACTTGTACAAGTACATGTACAACTTCAACTCTTGACTTAACCGAAGACGTTGATTTAACTTTTGACGGAACAACTTTTACAATTACTTGGACACCAAGTGATAGCGATATCGGAACTCAAGAAGTTTCAATTGTTGCTAGTGATGATGCAGCTAACACAGATACTGTTACTTTTTCAATTACTGTAAACGAAAGTTGTGACGGCTCAAGTGACTATTGTGCATATGTAGCTGACATCGAAGAATTCGAAACAAACCTTGAAGACTTTGAAGCTGACTTTGAAGATCTTGAAGAAGATTACGAAGATGCAATTGACGATGATGACGAAAGTGATCTTGAAGATGCAACTGAGGAACTCGAAGACATGCTTGACGACTTAGATGATATGCTTGATGAAATTGATGACTTAGAAGACGACATTGATGACTCAGAAGACGATGAAGATATCACTAGTGATGAAGAAGACGAATTAATTGATAGTCTTGATGATTTACGTGATGATATTGAAGACTTAATTGACGACATCGAAGATCTTTTAGGAATTGAAAGTGAAGACAATAGCGCAAGCTCATGGTCAACAGCTAGTGTTTCATCTAGTAGTACATCTAGTAGTAATGATGATAGCGATGATGAAGACGATAGCGGTTTCACAGTTGATTTGACAACTCTTGGTTTAGATACAAGTAATGAAGATACAACTACTTATACTCAAGAAAACTCTTGGGAAGATATTAGGTATTTAGTATATCTTTTAGCTGGTATTGTAATTGCTCTTGCAGCTCTAGTTTTTCTAGTAGCTATAATGGCAACTAAGAACTAAGTCAATGTTACGCAAGTTTTTTATTATTTTTTTTAAATTTCTTTTCAATTAAAAAATGAATTATAAAACAATTACAAGAATTGGTACCATAGCAGGACTATATAATTCTCCAAATGATCTTTCTGGAGATGTCCCAAGATTTAATGTACCTGTAGCTTCACTAAGATTTGACATTGGCGGAATCATTGGGTCCACATATCACGGTGTTACAACAAGTTCAAAACCATTTCGCAATCCTTTAATCCCAGAAGGCACACTTGTTAGAAATACGCGGCAATGGCTTGCAATCTCTCAAGCAGAACTTGATACGATCCACCAGCGTTTATGCCTTTCTAAAGAAGAAACTTTAGAAGCAAGAATGTTAGGTGCTAACATGTTAATAGAACCAGATCAAGGTGACACGTTTCTTTCTAGATTCCATGGGTATAGTTTAGTGATCAGTCCAGATGGTAATTATCAAGGTGGCCCAGTAGGAAATGATGCTGTAGTACTTGAAGGGTATGCTGGAGCAATGCCATGTAAACAGACAGGGAAAAAACTTGCAAAACACTTTGGTGATGAAACTTTGAAAACAAGATTCAAACCAGCAGCACTAATTCAAGAAGGAGAAAGAAAACAACCCATTAGAGGTTTAGTTGGCTCCGTACTTAAGGGTGGTAAAGTTCAAAGAGGTCAATTTTTGTATGCCCTTAAACCAACTGGCTTTGAATAAATAAAAAATTAATAATAATAAGAATAAATAAATCAACAAATCTAAAGCATTTCACCTAAATCCTTTTTGCCTTTCATTTTTTTAACAGGATTTTTAGTAGCACCAGGTTTTGCTGCTTCAGCGGCCAAGTCAACGCCCATTTTTTTAAGTTCTTCAATGTGCATATGCATTAGTTGTTCTACTATTTGAACCATACGAGATAACTCTTCACGCTCTTTACTAAGTGTCGCAAGGCTACCTTTGTGAAAGCCAACTCTTTCAATTTCTTCTTCACTTCTTGATTTTTTAACTGCCATAATCTGCTTTTAGCAGGCTTAATATTTAAACTTTCCACCTAAATTTTGGTTTCTGCCACTTTGAATACCTAAATTGGCCCACCATAAAGTTTTTATAAGCAAAAACAGAGACATCTAACATAAAAAACACATTAGGTAGTATATAATTCACAGGTGAGGGTCATGGAAAAAGAAAAAAGTTATTCTAAGGATCTTTTAGGCAAAACAGTTGTCTCAAAGATGGGTAAAAAATTCGGTGAAGTAGGAGATTTAGTCTTTGAAGTAGGTTCAGGCGAACTAATTCATTTGGTTCTAAGAAATCCAACTAGCTACACTGATAGAATGGAACTAGAAAAAGATAAAGAGGGAGAACAATTAATCCCTTTTAGCGCAGTTATTGCTAGCGGCGACTTTATTGTAGTTTCTGAAGAAGACATTATCTAAATATATTTTTTTTTAATTATATTTTTCTAATAAATTTAATTTTTTTTGCTCTAATAGTTTAAATCCTTTTCAAATAAATTGCTTGGTGGTCTTCAGGGCCAACTCCTATCCCCAAAACTCTTGCCTCAGTATAAAATTCAATTGCATTCAAAACTTTAGATACTTCAATTGGGATACTTTTAGTCAAATAATTCATTTCTTTTCCTTTCCAACCCTTAAATTTACGAATAATTGGCAAGCAATATTCTAATACAAAACTTTCTGGCAATGCATCACCACAATTAATTATGTCTCCAGTCCTATATTTTTTTCCTCCAGAAACTAAATAACTCCCTTTCTCGTCTTCACAAACTTCCCCTTCACTTTCTTTTGGAAGTGAAACAACATAGGCAATTATTAGTCCAACATCATTATAATCTGATCCTCTATCAAATGCAGAGATAAACAAATTTTTTCCCTGAGCTAAAGTTTGTTGGTAAGCTGAAACACAATCAAACCAACCACAAATTCTTGGTTTCCCAGTAGTTGCCCCTCTTTCTTTAAGGTTTCTTGAACTACAAATGGCCATTGCTTCTCCAATTTCATAACTTTTACCAAATCCAGTAAGTGAAGAATTAGGTTCTTGTTTTTCATCAAAACCAACAACTCCTTTGTCATGATACATCCCAGGTTCTAAAATTCCTGAATCATTTATTAATCCAAAATATCTTTTGTGAATTTCATCAAAATTATTGCATGCGTTACCTAATTCAAAAATACTCGTAATCCCTTGAGAAGAAAACCTAGTTTGGTCTGTAAAAGAGCTAGGTATATTCCCTCTCCCAACTCTTGTGCTCCCAGGATATTTGTGCACAGAGAAGCTTACTACTTTATGGCTACTTCCATCAATTCCACTCGCAGATAGAACTCCCATTGAGGTTGTGTCTGCAGAGGTCGCGTTAGCAAATCCTTGAAAAACATTATTTGATAAAAAATAGCTCTGTGTTCCTTCTAATAGTAACCTTTTTCCTTTTTTAAGTTCTAAACTAATTTCATAAGAAACGTCACAAGTTCTCGGGAAAAAAGAATTTAGAACAACCCGTTCTTTGTATAGATTATAAAGCCACAAAAGTGCTTTTTCAAGACCTTCTTCGTAGTGTACTTTTGCAAAATTAAGGACGTGCATCGGAACTACTCTTTGATTTTTTTTCCTAACTTCTAATAATTTTTCATATACATTTTTTAAATTAATTTCCTTCACAAATAAAAAACCTAAATAATTCTCTATATTTTTTCTTAATATAGAAACAACAAAATTAGGAGAATTATATATATGGTCTAAGCGCAAACTTCTTTTCATTTTCATGCAAGCATGGCTTGCCTTAATCCCAACGCCTGTAGAACTGTTATTTTTACTCCCAATCACATCCATTATTCTATGATATGGAGTGGTGATGTGGAAATTTCCAAGAGACAAATTATCATAAGAAATCTCTTTAGAGGATAACGCAGATAATTCTTCATCAAATAAGCTAATTGGGTCACATACTACTTCTGGACCAACATAACACTTCTTTCCATGCACTATTGCAGAAGGAATTATGTGAAAAACAAATTTTTGCCCTTCAAGATATACAGTTCTTCCTGTGTTCGCACCAGAATTGGCTCTTACAACAAAATCACAATATTTACTAAGCACATTCCCCCATTTCCCTTTCCCTTCATCTCCATAAAATGCTCCTCCAACAATAATTATTTGAGAGTCAGAAATTTTCAAATGCACGGCTTCTTTTTCTTCTAAAACTTCATAATCAAAATTACTTATTTCAAAATTAAGAGCAGGAGGTGGCAAAATATCTTTTACTTGAGAATAGGCTTTTTGCTTTAAAGATAAATAACCCTCTTTGATTTTTAATTTTTCAACTTTTTTAAAAATTTCAGAAGAAAAATGATTGCTGGTTATTTTCTCATCAGAATCCCTTGAAGATTTTTTTGAAGAAAAATATCTCTCAACCAATTCACAACTAAGCCCAACATAATTTTCAGGATAAAGCAAAAGTAGTTCTTCTTTACATTTCAATGGTACATCTAAATTTAATATGAAACGACGCAAATTATCTAAATCAATAGTTTTTCCTTGACTATATGTTTTAAGCAATTCATATGCATCTGGCTTACCTTCTAAACGCAATTTAGTTTGAATAGCCTCACAAATAACTTCAGGGGCAGCTAAAACTTGTTTTTTACAAAATTCTCTATTAACACAAACTTTAGAAATCCCTTTTGAAACATTCTTATAAGCAGTTAAACTATGCCCAAAACTAACCCCTATATTCCTCAAAACAGTACTGTCTGAAAGGTCTCTTTGTAATCTAGAAACAGGCAACTTTTTCCCAAAAAAAGAAAACAAACTATTACTAATTCCTAAATTCCCCTCTGCATTTTCAAAGTTCACAGGATTTACTTTGTGTGGCATTGTGGACGAACCAACACTTCCAGCTTCAATTGCCTGAATTAATATCCCATCACTAATATATCTCCACATATCTTGACAAAAATCAAGTAAGATACTATTAGCCCTAACAAAAACATCAAAAATTTCACATAAACTATCATGTGACTCAATTTGTGTATTATAAATCCCCATTTTCAGATAATTTCCATTTGTTGAAGAAAGTTTTTCAACAAACTTTTGCGAAAAATTTATCCAATCTACATCCTCAAGTGAATGCTTCCATGCAGCAAATGTCCCAGTGGCACCACTGAACTTAACTTGCAAGGTGAAAGAGCAAAGTCTATTAATTTGTCTATTTAACCTTGAAGCAAATACAATCATTTCTTTGCCAAATGTGCTTGGGCTAGCAGTTTGTCCGTGCGTTCTAGACAGTAAAACTGTATCTTTTTCTAAAAGAGCCAATTCTTCAATATTTGCCAAGACAAGTTTTAATTCAGGAACCAAAATTTCATTTACTGCTTCACCAACCATTAAAGCATAACTAATATTATTGATGTCTTCAGAAGTCAAAGCAAAATGAACTAAAGGGCAAATTCGCTCAAGGCCAATCTTTTTCAATTTCAAACGTAAATAATATTCAACTGCCTTTAAATCATGCCTGGTTGCAGAAATTTCTAAACCAACATGCCCTTTTTCTTCAATCTCTTTAATCAAAGATATATCTTCGTCAGAAACATCACTCAGTTCACTTATTTTTTTAAAATCGCCACTTAATTCCCCAAATTTTTCTTTGATTCCCCCAATTTCTAACAAAGAAAGTAAATACTGGACTTCAATGTATACTCTTCTTCTAATCAATGCAGATTCACTAAAATAAGAAGTCAACTCTTTTGTAATTTTAAAATACCGCCCATCAAGGGGACTTAAAGCACTAAGTTCAAATCCAGCATCCATCAAAAATAAAACAACACAATTGTTCTTTAAAGATTATGCCACTGCAAAACTACAATCAATCAACATTAAAGAAAAGAAAAAGAAAAATAAAAATAACTAAAAAATTTTAATAGAAAAAATATTAATCTCAACTCAGATTCTGGTTTAAATATTTTTAATCAATTTTAGGAATTGGTTCAGCTTCATCTACTCGTTCAAGTGAAAACTCTTCATCAACAGATTTCAGATACTCACGTACCCGGCCAAGAACACTTTTCAAAATAAATCCTTCAATTTTGTCACGGAAAAGCTCACCTAGGCCAGCATTTTCCATGATCCGATATAAGTTAGCATTACTTTCAATTAAATGCATATCTTTCAATCTTTTTAACTGACGTCTAATATTAGAACTTGCAATCCCAAGCATAGGAAGACCCTTCTCTTTACGAATACTCATAACTGCAAATTTGATTTCTTCAGAATGTAATTCTTCGCTGCGCTGTCGAGCACGCAAAAGAACATACAAAATATCGACCATCACATCCCGAGAATCTCCTGGCTGTAAAAGTCCAAGTGATAAACAAACGCGACGTACTAGTTCTCGCCCTGTTACCGCTGGCTTTTCATAACGCCTAAGCGTCAATTCAGCAAGCGGTGTATCTATGCTTATCTTTCCCATACCCTCACCACTATACTCATTTTTCCCACCTTTTGGTGCAAAAAATTATTTAAATTTTTTAGCAAATTTTTCCACCCATATAATAATTAATCAACATTCAACCTTTAGCAGCCACCCAAGCGCTAAAACCAAATGCATAAAGCAATGAAACAGAGTTTCATTCATAAGTGAATTTCACTCACTTAATGATAATAAACTCTAATCATTGATAAAGCTAACTATTTCAAATACAGTAAGCTCGGTACAAAGAACTAAAAAAAAGAAGAAATAATTTAATTATGTAATTCCCAGAGCCAAACTTTGCCACTTTCAGAATCAATTCTATCAACTCTTGCAAAGTATTCTCTCTCTAATTGCACAATGTCTCCAACGCTGCAAGACAAAAGCCCAACTTCGCCACTTCCCTTAACTATTTTATGACCCATTCGCATAATTTCTAAGTCACAAACATTACTAGCTCCAGCAGGTAAATAATGCAAAATCTTGCCTCGGTTAGCAGCATCTCTATACTCATCATAACTTTCTGAATGAAACAAAAACCTGCCATTTTCATCAACAGTAAAATTGCAACAATCAATCAAGCGGTGTACACGCGAAGTAGCTAGGGTCTTAAAATCCTTAGAAGCAAGTACTAATTTTGGACCAACAACAAAAGAGCGATTTCCTCGATCCACAAAATCAGGATGCATAGCAAGCGAAACATCATGGGACGACATCCCCTCAACATTAATTTCAACAGGATCTTCTACAAAGAAATACCTATTAGCCAGCGGTTCTACAATCTCTTTGTTAAAAGAATTAACCATTTTCCAAAACTCATCCCACGAGACAGTTTTATCATTAGGGCTCAAACCAATAGCAGCAGCGAATTTAGAAAAAGCGCCAACTTGGTATCCACGACGACGTAAAGTACGCAAAGTTGCAAGACGTATATCATCCCATCCAGTATATTCTCCTTGCTCAATTGCAATGCGAGTTTTAGAAGTTGATAACGCAAAACCTTCGAAGTTAATTCGTCCCCAATGTTGATACAAAGGAACACGTAAACCTAACTTTTCAAGTATCAAAGTTTCCTTGCGGCCATTATCTAAATGGTCTTTCCCATTCAAAACATGTGTAATACCAAGTAATGTGTCGTCAATTGCAACACTCATAATCATCAGTGGCCAAACTCGCGTAGCTCCTGAAGCTTTTGGATGTGCATGATCATTAATTCTAAACAGTGAAAAATCTCGCATTGCTGGATTTTTGTGAGCAATATCTGTTTTTAATCGCACAACAACATCTCCTTCACTATATCCACCATCAACAACTGGAATAAACATTTTATCCCAACGTGTTTGCTGATCAACTATCTCTAAATCACGGCAACTACATGCTGCCTTTTTTGCTTTCATCTCTCGCCAATTATCAGAGTCACAATCACAAACATATGAGTCTCCTGAATCAATCAAATCACGACCATACTTATAGTAAGTTTCGAGTCTTTCACTTTGTACAACGCAGTTTACAACTTTCCCATTTGTTAGCCATTTAACATCATCAAGTATTAAGTCATATGCTGGACTGTAAATATTTGAAGGGTTAGTGTCTTCAATACGTAAAATAAATTCGCCGCCATACATCTGCGCGTACATAAAATTCAAAAGAGACCCGTAAGCATGCCCAATATGTAGTGGCCCACTTGGTGAAGGTGCAATTCTAACACAAAGTTTTCCTTTTTCTGCGCCACGCAGCGGCTTAAGTGGTCCTTTAACTTCTTCTTTTTTACTTGCGTTCAATTGCGCCTCAAAATCAGGAGCAACCTCT
Source organism: archaeon (assembly GCA_018697095.1). Taxonomy (GTDB): domain Archaea; phylum Nanobdellota; class Nanobdellia; order Woesearchaeales; family GW2011-AR9. The sequence continues at coordinate 190,616 of JABHSG010000003.1, forward strand.
ACTAAACGAGCTTTCAAATCATCTACGCTTTTTCCAGAAATCTCAGATTCTACAATCCCGCCCACAGCAGCAAGTACTAATTTAGCATCTTTTCGTAATTCAGGCAAATGTTTTAGAACAAATCCCATAGAAGCTTTCGGATTAACCTTCCCGCTAAAAGAAATAGCATTATGTAATACAAACGGTAATATTTTACTCTTTAATTCATTCTCAGCCATAATCATTCATAAAGAGAACTATATAAAAAGTTATGCTAGTGCAGTGCCAAGTACCGCAAATATCATTCCAGTAACAAGTCCACTTAGTAGCAAAATAGCCACAATCACTACAATTGTAGCTAGAAGAATCATTCCAATACTTTTACCAAAACTAATATTTTCATAAAGTACAACTCCAGAAGTCATAGCATAAAGTACATGTATAAAAGAAGCAACTGACAAAATTCCTCCAAGAACAAATAGTACTATTGTAGGAGTGGATTCTAAAATTCCTGCTCCACTAGCAAAACTAGCGTATAAATTTCCTGGAGTTGCTAGTTCAAAAACAAAAAATAGTAGTGCTGAAACAATAGCATAAGGTACTGCAATAGTTCTAGAATATCCAACTACCTTAAACAAAGGTGCAAAATCAACTTTACTACTTACAATCCACCTAAATAAATAATATAAAACACCAGCAATCAAAAAAATAGCAAGTAATGTGAAAATAGGTTCTAAAATAATCATTATTGAAGAGAAGACAATTTGCATAACTCCACTAGCTCCTTGACCAATAAGTGAAGGCAAAGCAAACACAAAATTTAGTGCTGCTGCAATTAAACTTAAAACCGCAACAAAAATTACTACTGGGCCAATCTCTTTTTCTTTTCGAATATCATGAAAAAATAATCCTGGGTTCAAAAATAACTGTTTATACCGTAGTAGCCAATCCTTAATTCCTAAACTTTTTGTCATTTTAGTCATTTTTTCATCTCTTTAGAAACATAATCTATTCTAATTTTACTTGTGGTATTTGTATATTATTCTCTTCATCCTGGCTACAAATTTCCCCGCTTCTGTGTGCAACTTTTCATACTGTGGACCAGTTACTTTCTCAAGTTTACGGTGTACAATATCTTTATTGAGTTTGTAAAAGCTATTCATTGTGTCAACATAATGCTCTTCTAATTCTCTTTTTTTCACAAAAGTTTTATGCAAATATTCTCCTACGTGGTCCGGGCTTGGTGGGATCACATTAGCGCTCATAAGTGCTGCATGTGCTGAATCAATCACTGCCCAATATAAATCAAGAGTTGCTTGCATAACATGCCAACGTGAGTTAGCAAGCGTACTTGGTGCTCTACTATAATATCTCCATACAGCTTCATCTGTAGGTTTAATTCTACCTTGTTTTAGTAAATGTTGAAGTGGTTTAAAACTTCCAGTATCATAAAGTGCAACTCCATCTCGAAGCATGTTTGTTACAATCGGATCGCCTACTTTAGCGTATTCCCAAAATGAACTTAGTGTCATAGAAGTCACATGTAGTTTTGGACTAATTTTCACAATCAGCTTTTCAATGATTAATCGATATGCTTCCATAAAAGAGCCAGTCATCTTAAAATCCATATCATTACCAATAACTAGTACATCAATATCACTGTGTGCTCCAGCTTTACCCTTTGCATGACTTCCAAAAACTACAACTCCAACTAGAAAATCTTGAAATTCCTTTTCCAAAGCAGTGGCAAACTTTCGTGCTATGCGTAAATCATCAGTAGGAATTCGCTGTAAGCGATCATCATCTTTAGCAGCCATACGGAATTTCATAGCACTAACAAAGAGAACATCGTTTATTAAATTAACCTCTAAGGTATCTTAATCTAGAAGCAAAAAGAATACTTAATCACCAAGATACAATTTAAAATTAAAAGTAGCTAAATCTTTTATTTTGTCAGAATCATCTTTGTACCGCAACCATTCAGTTTCTGTTTTTGGAAACTGACCATAATCTATGACAATATAACCTTTGCCAAGAGTAAGATTATGCATTGGTGGCATATTTTTCGCACAATCATCAGTGATTTGAACCATGGTTTCTCCTAAAACAATATCTCCAAGTTCTGTTCTTACTGTATCTGTCATAGATTACCTCTATTTTTTTTGATTATAAACATTATTGTGTTATAATACATCATTAATCAACCAACTTTTCCTTCCAATATCTTTTTATACACAAAAAGTCCAAAAAACAGATGGCAGACACAATCAATTCTAATGAAAACACAAATTCTTCTCAAGTTAAAGATCTAATCATAATAGGTGCGGGCCCTTCTGGCTTGACGGCTGCAATTTATGCAGCGCGTGCTGAACTAAAACCACTAGTAATTGAAGGTTACAAGGCAGGTGGGCAATTAATGCTAACAACTGAAGTGGAAAATTTTCCTGGTTTTGAGCAAGGTGTTAACGGGCCAGACTTAATAACGACAATGCGAAAACAAGCGCAAAGGTTCAACACAGAATTCCTAACCGAAGACGTTACAGAAGTAGATTTCAAAAATTCTCCATTTACAATTAAAACTGGAAGCCAAACCTTTCAAGCTAAAGCAGTTATTATCTCAACTGGGGCCGACGCAAGATGGCTTGGCTTAGATTCAGAGAAAGCTCTTATGGGCAAGGGCGTAACTTCTTGTGCAACATGCGATGGTGCTTTTTACAAAGGTGAGGAAGTAGTAGTTATTGGTGGTGGAGATTCAGCAATGGAAGAAGCAACTTTTCTAACTAAGTTCGCAAGTAAAGTTACAGTTATTCACCGAAGAGATACTCTAAAAGCAAGTAAAGCAATGCAAAAAAGAGCAATGGATAATCCTAAAATTAATTTTATCTATGATAGCGAAGTACTTGAAGTAATGGACGTAAACGAAAAAAAGGTAACTGGTGCTAAAATCAAAAATACCAAAACTGGCGAAGAGACAATTGTTCCTTGTACTGGATTTTTTCTAGCAATTGGCCATGTTCCAAACACCAAACTTTTCAGCGACACAAAAATTGAATTAGATGAGCATAAATACATTAAAACAATTCCAGGATCAACAAAAACAACAATCTCAGGGGTTTTTGCTTGCGGAGATGTCCAAGATACTAAATATCGTCAGGCAATCACTGCAGCCGGCACTGGATGTATGGCAGCACTTGAAGCAGAGCATTACATCGCTTCCTTAAACGATAAAGAGTAAATACAATAGCAAAGAAGTGAAATTTATGGCAAGAAAAAAGAGCAAGACCAAAACCAAAAAATCTAGCAAGCTTATTCCAATACTCCTAATTGTTTTCTCAATAATCGGTTTAATGTCATCAATTTACCTTTTGCAAATTCACAACAAAGAATCTGATAATCCAAGTGTCTGTGATATTAATGATAAAGTTTCATGCACTCTTTTGGCTCAATCAAAATATTCTAGCATAGCTGGAATTCCAATAGCCGCGATGGGAATTGTGGGTTACATCGTTCTCTTACTCACAGCAATTACTCACTTTCACAAACTAAAAGAAAATGCAAGACAAAAGCTAAAACAGTTTCAGTTATCTCTAGCAAGTATTGCTATGCTTTTCACAATATACTTAATCATTACAGAAATCATAGTGGGAATATTATGTCTTGGCTGCTTAGTCTCTCAAATCTCAATCACAATTATCTTTATCTTAAGTTACATTTATTACTTCAAACAATAATCATTACTCTACTTCCAAAATGATTCCTCCTAAATTAAAAGTTGGCGATGAGATTCGTATTATTGCTCCTTCAAGAAGTATCTCTATTCTAAGTAAAGAATTAATCCAAGAAGCAACAACCAAATTAGAAGATCTTGGTCTAAAAGTAACCTTTGCAAAACATGTAAAAAAATCTGATGATTTTGACTCTTCATCAATTAAATCAAGAATAAATGATCTTCATGAAGCATTTAAAGATAAAAATGTTAAAGCAATTTTAACAGTAATAGGTGGTTTTAATTCAAATCAACTTCTTAGCAATATTGATTATCAGCTAATTAAAGAAAACCCTAAAATCTTCTGTGGATATTCTGATATCACTGCGCTTACAAATGCAATCTACCACAAAACCAAACTTGTAACTTACTCTGGGCCACATTTCTCCAGTTTCGGAATGAAAAAAGGATTTGAGTTTACAATAAAATATTTCCAAAAATGCTTCATGCAAAATGCAAAGATTCAACTGATTCCAAGCAAAACTTGGAGTGATGATGCTTGGTATTCAAATCAGAAAGAACGTAAGTTCATCAAAAACAAAGGTTATTGGCTAATTAATCAAGGAAAGGCCAAAGGAAAAATAATTGGTGGTAATCAATGTACATTGAATCTTCTTCAGGGGACAAAATTTATGCCAGACCTAAAAAATAAGATTCTTTTTATTGAAGATGATTATGAAGCTCACGTAAAAACTTTTGACCGTGACCTCCAATCTCTTTTACATTTACCAAATGCAAAATACTTAAGGGGGATAGTAATTGGTAGATTCCAAAAGCAAACTCAAATGACCAAAGACTTACTCACAAAAATAATCAAAACTAAAGTAGAATTAAATAAAATTCCAGTTATTGCTAACGTGGATTTCGGGCATACAAACCCAAGGATTACTTTTCCAATAGGTGGGGAATGCGAAATCATCGCGTCAAAAAAAGAAATAAAAACCACTCTCACAAAACACTAAAAAATTAAAGGTGACAACATGAATATGAAACAAATAATTATACTAACACTTCTAGCGGCAACTTTGCTTCTAAGTGCATGCACAACTGCAAACGATCTTGACATTAATAACGCAGACCCTGCTCTTTTAGATTTGGCAACCTGTATAAGTGACTCAGGAGCTAACTTTTACGGGGCATACTGGTGCCCACATTGTGAAGAACAAAAAGATATTTTTGGAGCAGCGCAAGTTAATCTTCCATATACAGAATGCGATGCTAAAGGTACAAATGGTGACCCACAAGCTTGCACTGAAGCTGGAATTACAAGTTACCCTACCTGGATTTTTGCAGATGGAACAGTTATCTCTGGGACTCAAACCTTTGACACTCTTGCAGGTATAACTGGTTGCACTTGGGAAGGATAAATCAAACCAAAATAATAAACAAATACGAAAACTTCAGGACAAAGTTCTGACGGCTTAGAAATGCAAGGCATTTCAAAGAAACAAACAATAGATTTTTTTAATTTTTATTTTACTTATTTTACTTTTTTGAATTCTTTTGTATCTCTTTTACAAGATGTTCTTCAATAGCTTTAGCCATCTCGCGAGTTGACTTAGATTTTCTAATTTTACGTGCTAACCATCTTTTTTTGAACACGTCCTTTATCCAAAAAGCAAACTCATTATTTCTTCCAAAGTGTCCGTATTCTATCATAGAGGAATCTTTCATTCTTTTCAAAACAATTACTAATTCATCTAAGTACTCAATTTCAGAGCCATCATCAAAGCGAAATTTTCCTTCAGCCAAAATATGTGGTCTTTTTAGTAATCGTCTTTTAGCAAAACTCAAAAACCATGAAGATCCACTTAGTTTCAAAAGTACAACTACTAAGATAAAAAGTAGACACACATACCCAATTAAAAGTAATATTTCAGGTCCAAGTGATACAATCCCACTTTGAAACAATATTGACTTTTTCAAAAGTTCACTACTTAGCATGTAAGGGTTATACAAAAGTGCCTCGCGAATGATATAAGAAAAACTTTCAATTGGTAGTATCAAATTAGACAAAAAGGTGAGCGCACCTCCTAGCGATAGTAAAGCAATATTTGTTCCTTCTTGAGTTTTGAAAATATAACCAATCAAATATCCAAGTAGTAAAAATAAACTAATTGAGAGCACTAGTATCAATCCAGTCATCGCAATATTTGCAAAAACCGGGATGTGTAAAAAAAACTGTGCTGCTAACAAAACTAATGTTGCTTGTAGTGCTAAAACTACAAATGTAACACAAAACCTAGCAAAAAATCTAGTTAAGTTAGAAGTAGGGCTAGTATTATTTCTAAAATAAGCTTTTGATTGCCTTTCGATAACAATCAAGTTACTAGCAAGTATCATCCCAACAAATAATAATAGTAAACAAAGGTAATATGGGAACATAAATAGTGATTTGTCTGATGAAGATAGGATTTCATGTACTGAAATTCCAAACTTATTCTCAATATCTTGTCCTGAAAGAGCTGCAATCACATTCGCTGAAGTCCCAATGTCACTAAGTTCATCTTCAACTAATCCAATCTGGGTTTGTAATGAACTAACACTACTTGAAAGACTTTCTGAAGAACTAAGTAATCCTTCCATACTTGTATCCATTGTGCCAACTGCGCTAGCAAGTGAACCCATAGCTGATTCAAGATCATTTAGTACATCAGTAATATTTTCTCCTTCAGTATCTAGAGCTTCTTGCAATGCCTCTTGTGCATCACTTAAACTACTACTTGGGTCTGTAATTGCATCAACTTCATCCAAGATGTCTTCTGCATTTTCAAGAATAGTATTGTATGAATCACTCATCTCATCAACAAGTAATACTCCACTAGCTGAATCACTAACTGCTGACCCCATTTCAGAATCAATGCTGTCCACGTCTGACTCAACATCACTACTTGATGAACTGATCTCACTCATAGCAAAAGAAGCTTCACCTTCAAGAATTTGCATAGCTTCTTCTTGTGACAAACTAATACTCAAAACCTCTTCTCCAATTCCACCAAGAACTTCTTTAGTTTTCTCATCAGTGATCTCTTCACTGGTGCTCTCAATATTTGCACCGACAGAGTATATTACTTCTTGGGCAACATTAAGTCTTGATTGATCAACATAAAATTCTACATTTTTATCAGAATCATCTTCAGACACAAAATTTTCAGGGAAATTAACACACAAATTAATTATCGAGAACTTCAAATCTTCAATACAATCATCAACATTTTCATAATCAATTAAAGTATATCCTTCTTCTTCAAGTCCAGTAAAAAAATCAGTTCCAACTCCCTCTTGTGATGAACCTGATATCCCTATTGAAACATTTAATTCTTGGCTTGATGAAAAAGCGAATAAAATAAGTGCTATAATTAGCATAGGGCCAATAAAAGCTGTGAATGCTGAAGATTTGCTTCTAAGCAGCAATTTGAAATCTTTGTGTAATATTGTGAAAAATTTCATTGCTCTTCTCCCTCATTTTCAATTTTTACTTCTTCTACTTGCACTTTTGCTTCTTCCTCTTCTTCTTCCACAACAGATTTTGATTTCTTATTATTTTTCTTTCTTTTTTTCTTAGACTTCGCTGCTCTTTTTGCTTTTTTTCTATCTACTTTTTTCTTCTTTTGAGCAATTTTAACATTAGAATCGTTTTCTTTAGCAACCGCAGTAATTTTGCCTTTCTCATTTTTTTGAAGATCTACAAATACAGTATCTAAACTAGGCTTAGAAAGTTCAATCTCTACTATCTTCTCACGAGATTTTTTCAAAGTTTCCATGATAGCCATAAGTACGTTTGGCGCATCCAAAGTTTTAATCATCAAAAGTTTCCCTTTAAGGTTAGTGCCTTTAATTTTGGAGCGAATATCTAAACTAAGTGAATTCAAAAGAGCAGTATACTTACCAGGTTCACTATGCAAATAAATTTGCTCTTCAAAACAAGCTTTTTCTTTAATTTGTTTAGCAGTCCCAAGCGCAGTAACCTTTCCTTCACTAAGAACAACAAACCTATGACATAAGTATTCTAATTCGAAAATATTATGGCTCACAATAATAATAGTGGTGCCTTTTGCATTAACTTTTCGCAAGATTTCCCAAATAGCATTACTCAAAATTGGGTCCAAGTCTGAAGTTGGCTCATCAAGAATTAAAACACTTGGTCCATGAATCAATGCGCATGCAATATCAAGACGTCTTTGCATCCCTCCACTCATCTCTTTTGCCAAGATATTTTTTGAAGCGTGTAGTTCAACTAATTCAAGTAAACTCTCAGCGTTTGCAAGTAAGACTTTTTTAGAAATACCATAAAGCGATCCAAAATAGATCAGATTCTCCATTACAGTCAGGTTTGGATAAAAACTAGGGCTTTGCGAAGCAAACCCATACATTTTTTTCAAATCACTTTTTTCTTTGAATACAGATCTAAGAGCAGTTGAGTCGTCAACACTATCAACAAGTTTTGTATCACGAAATAATATTTTTCCTTTATCAGGTTTAGTATCAGCAATTAGCATATTCAAAAGTGTTGTTTTTCCACAACCGCTTTTTCCAATTACTCCAAAAATCTCTCCAAGTTTAATAGAAAAACTAACGTTGTTGAACACATAACGTCCATTATAGATCTTACTAATGCCATCAATTTTAAACAAATCTTTTTTTTGGGAAGAAACCACAATAATAAACTACAAAATTCATATTTAAAACTAACCCCTGCGAAAAGTGTTTTCAAAACAAAATAATAATAAAATAAACCCAATTAATCAATCAAATCTTGATTAATCATCCTATCTTTTCAAAAATTCTTATAAACTAAGGGTCAAAAATAAGACTAATCAACTTAAAATCAAAATAAACCGCATTTACAAATATGGCAAAATTAAAAGTACTTCATTTTAAACCAGACTGCATCTCTTGTGGAGCTTGCGCAGCTATAGCTCCAGAATTTTGGGAGATGGACGACGAAGGCTTAGCTCAACTTAAAGGTTCAAATAAAATTAACGCAAACCAAGACGAAAAAACCCCTGAAGAACATTGGGAACTAGAAATAAAAAAAGACCAAAAAGAAGCAAACCAAGATGCAAGTGATGTTTGCCCTGTGCAGATAATCAAAGTTCAAGAAGAATAGAAGACAAACAAAAGTAATAATTAATTCAAATTTTCTAATTAAATTATCAGTCACATGAAGCTACAATAAAATCCTACCCTCCAATCACCTTTGTCAAAAGTAAGTTCATAAAGGTTACCATTTCCCATAAGTCCATATTCTCTATCTCCAATTAATCTTAAGAAATCCCTATTTCTAATCCCGTGCCCAACTACAAATAAGTCTCTTTCTGGGTTTTCAGTAATGATCGCTTCAAGAGCATTTTTCATTGGTGTTGCATCTGTACCTGGGGCTGTTTCATTTAATGCAGTTAATCTTGCATAATTTTCTCCTAGTGCCAATCTATGCTCTGTTTTACTAACAGCATTTTGCATAGTTTTACTTGTTCGGAAGCGATCAGAATTAACAAAATAAGGATTTACTAAAGAAGCGTCTGAAATCTATTTGCTCAATCTAGTACACTGCAAAACTCCTTTTGGCGTCAAAGTATCTCTTATATCTGTAACTTCTACTGGAACAACTGGCTTTGGATCAAACTTGAGTCCAATTTCCCACTCTAAAGTTTTGTTATACCAAGTCTGCCCGTGCCTTGCTAAAATAATTTTAGTCATTTAAATGGAACCTATCTACGTTTTCCATCTCTACTTCCTCTACTAGAATTCTTTTCTCTTTTATTACCAGAATCACTTTTGTTTTTTTCAAACGATCTAAAACTAGAACTACGGTTTTTAGAAGAATCCCGGTTTCCAGAATCTCTAAAACTTCCTTTTTTTTTTCCACTACTATTTTTTCCTTTGTTAGGATTCACAGCAGGAGCTTTTTTCTTAATTGCAATCATGTAATGATCAACTTCATGGGGTTCCAAATCGCGAAACTCAGTTACCATAAATTCAGATCCAATCTCATCGCGTACAGCCTCACAAATTTCAGAAGCTCGACCTTTAACTGAGATACTTCGTGCCTTTACGGCAAGTAGGCCAATTCCGCCTTCCTTTAGAAACATCCTAACGTTACGCAAAAATATTTTTGCCTGTTCGCGCTGTGAAATATCCATGAAAACCATATCAACTTCACATATACGGTGAGCGTAAGTTTCTGGGTGCATAGCATCGGCCAAAATTGGAGCCATATTAGTTCTATTTTCACAAATAAAAACCAAATCGCGAACAACTCGCGGTGCAAAGTCAAGTGCAAATACAAACCCGTCAGGTCCAACCATATCTGACACATAAGTTGGTGTATGTCCATGTGATGCTCCTAAATATAATACAACTGAGCCACTTCGAATTCCAGTATTAACACAACCATTTGTGATAAAAGCAGCCAGTTTAGACCTTTTAGCATCCCATTCACGGTATACTCCATCTCTTTCCTTAACACAACGTTCACCAAATTCAGAAAGCCTAGTCCCAAGAAGTGATTTAGTATACAATTTTTGTTTACGGCGCGCATCAGTATAAACTTCAAAGATACCTTGCGGTATGATCTTTTTACCAGATCTTCCTTTCTTAAAATTCCCTTTACCCTTACTTTCTGCCATTAACTTCCTCTCTAAACAAGGCCCTATAATATAAAACTACTCAATAAATTCATTAAAATAACAAATAATCAATTAACTCTCTAACTAACAATCAAATCATAACAAACCCTAAATGTGTAAGGTGCATGTTGCCCGCACTTCACTACTTTGTCAAGTTTCAATGTAAAACCCATCTCTTCGCACAAATTCACAATTCGTTTGCCTTCATCATCAATTTCTTTTTCATTCAAAAAAGCATACAAATGAATCATCCCACCAGGACGTACCACTGGAAGTGCATCTCCTAAGAACTCTTCAGATGTTTTTGGTAGCGGCATTAGTACCCGATCAAACTTAGTAAAACCACCTTCTTTTTCTTCGCCATGAGCAATTAATCTAGGAACTTCAACTTGCACATCTCCATTAATTAATTCAACGCGATCAGAACTTACTTTATTCTTCTCGCGATTCTTAACTGCAAAAGCATGTGCGTCAGGGTTCAATTCAATCCCTACAATCTTACTTGCTTGCGTATGTTTTGCAAGAACTAGTGGATATGGTGCACTGCCAGAAAACATCACCAAAACTCGTTCGCCTTTTTTAACCAATTTAGCAATCCGTAATCGCTCAGAACCTAAACGAGCAGAAAAATAACTTTTCTCTAAATGTAAGTATAATCTAACTCCTGATTCTAAATGCGTTGTATCTTTACGATCTTCGCCAGCGAGTACTTCAACACCACGGGTTCTAAATTGCCCTGAATGAATTGCTGATTTCTTAACAACAACGTTCACTTGTTTATTAGATTCTAAAAACGCAGAAGCAATTTCTTTTTCTTTTCCAATCAAACGTTCATCAACTTCAATAATCATAATGTCGCCAACAACTTCTTGGCTGCGACCAACAAGTGCCAACTCCTCAGTATTCAAAAACCCAGCAAGCCTATCATTAAGAGATATATTCACTCGCTTTTCAGGCATCTCGCGTTCTACAATCTCAACGCTCTCCAAACCAAGAACTACTGAATCCTCACTCCCTTCAGCTAAAGGAAAGTAAATGTGCTCAGAATCACGATCTGGCATGTGCGAAGTATCAAGGGCATTAGTTTCAATTAGCTTCTTCTTCACCAATTGCGCATCGCATAAACGAACTTTAACAGCTTTCATAACCAATCAAGAAATTACTAGTTTTATAAAACTAAGGGAGAATTATCAAGAACTACCTAATATTCCCTTCTTTTATAGATTCAACAAAGGTCTGTACAAAACGAAATATTTTTTCAAAGTCACTATGTTCATTAATTTCCCAATGGTATGCAACTCTTTTTGTAGAGCGCAAAACTAGTGTGATAGAATGCTCTGTGATAACAAGATAATACAAAGGATAATAAATGTAATTTGAGTGAGATTTAGGTTCAGCAGATTCTTCTTTCCCTAGATATTTACGAGTATATTGTGAAACAAGAGGAATCACAGGTTTTTTTTTATATTTTGGAATTTCCTTCATCCATAATTCAACAGTTGCTAAAGTCGAATCACGGGGAGCTAGTGGAAAATATCGTATGGCATGAATTGGTTGTCTATTAATCATAAACACTAAGTTTTCGCCACCAGCAATAGAAACTTCTAATCCTTTTATTGTTACAGTTATAACAAAACGATCAATCATCTCTTGTCCTTTACTTGGAGATTTACCTAAGTCCTTTGATTCACCTTTGGCATTTGGATAGTGTTTCTTAATAATTTCAGCAATCTCTCGCGGGGATACTTCAGGCATAAAATATTGTAAAGAATTATATTTATAAATTCAGTGGTATTCGTTTTGTATAATGCCTAGGAAAAGCTCTAAATCTAGTAAAAAATCAACAAGTTCTTCTAGCAAGCGCTCTAAGACTAAATCCACTTCTAAAAAACGTAAATCTAAATTATTCAACAAATCAGATCCACTTCTTCTAAAACTTCTAAAACTTCTCTGGCACTGTTTCAAATGGACCATGGTGAAAATCGGACAACTAGTAGCATGGGTAACTAAATCTCTTCACAAAAAAGCAAAACAATCTCATAAAACTCATAAAAAAAACAAACAAATCAAAAAACAAAAAGAGCATCTAAAAGCTATTCAGCCTCAATCTCCACCACAAAAAATCCCTTTAGAAGAAGTTGAAGTGTTAGAAGGCAATCTTAAAAAATTTGAATCCTGGTTTTACAAAAAAAAATCCACCATTGGTATCATCCTTGGAGCACGTGGTTCAGGTAAATCAGCTCTTGGTATGTTTCTACTAGAAAACTTCAAAGCTAAAACTAAAAAGCAAACTTATGCTATGGGTTTCCAAGAAGAATCTCTACCTGAATACATCAAGTCAGTAAGTCATATTGATGAAATAAAAAACGATTCCGTAATTTTAATTGACGAAGGAGGAATTGAATTCTCTTCCCGTAACGCAATGACTAATGCCAATAAACTTCTCAGCGAGATTCTTCTAATTGCAAGGCATAAAGATTTGTGTGTTATTTTTATCACGCAAAATTCCAGCAATTTAGAAATCAATGCAATCAGGCAAGCAGACTATTTACTTCTCAAACCCAGCTCCTTACTTCAAAAAGACTTCGAACGTAAAAAAATCAAAGACATCTATGAAGAAGTGCAAGAAGACTATAAAATCCATAAGGATACAACTGGAGTACTATACATTTACGCAGACAAGTTCCGTGGATTCGCAACAAACACACTTCCAACCTTTTGGAGCGATAATGTAAGTAAAGGTTACGCGAAGCGAGACTACAGCAAAGAATAACTAAACACAAATTATTCTTGCCTTCTTAAGTAAACAACATTTCCATATTGCCGTAAACCACTATCTGTAAAACTAGTATTCTCAATCTCCCATTCATGTAAATCAGTTAAGACAACTTGTCGCTCATCAGCCCTACTATCACCACAATAAATTACTTCTTTTTCCAAATCATAATTCTCCGGCGGCGTGAATCCTTTATGCCTTGCCTCGCGAAGTGCTTCTTGCGCAAGTGACATTGCATTGCTCCTCTCCCACCCAGATAACATCCCAATAGAAGTCCCTCTAACTTTTTCCATCACAAGGCTAATGCGATGTCCAAATAATAATCCACCAAGAGTATTAACTGTTCGTACACGAATACTATAAATCCCTTCGGGTCTAGGAACTGCTAAATTCAAAGAATACATCTGACGCATTACAGCGTACTCATGTGCAAGTCCATGTTCAGCATCATGCATCCACTCATCATGGTGTTTCCAAGGTGCCACTAACACATGTGGAACTTTTGCAGCCAACCGGTCCCCTAAACTATAAACTGTAGCGAACCTTCCAGAACTAATTCGTGGTGTGAAATAAGATTGTCCAAAGAATTCAGGTACGTCCATCAAATAAAAAGAAGTCAAACAACTAACTTAAACACTCCTAAAACCATTCGCCAAGGCCTTTTTGCGCTTTAGCTTTTTTAGCTTCAACCAAACCACCTAACTTTGAGCGAACCCGATCCTCATTAAACTCATGCTTCCCAACCAAACAACTAACAAGTCCTTCAAAGTCAACGTCCTTAAACGATGCATCATAGTCATCAGTAACTGGCATATCTTTGATCACTGAAAACACTTCTTTCCAAGCTAGGTCAGGATACAATTCTGACCAATTAACTGATGAAAACAATGCTTCAAAGTCATGACCAAATTGCTTAACCAATTTCAATCCTTTTTTCTGACCAATTCCTTTAATCCCGTCTGGATTATAATCAGTTCCAATTAAAACAGCAAGTACAATAAGTTGATCTGAATCAAGTTCCCATAAAGTTAAATTTTCGTCCAAAATAATCTGTTCAGGCTCAATTTTGTCATGTGCAAATTTTCCTGCACGTTTACGACGTCCAGCAATAGATAAGTTTCTAATTAACCTAGGACAACCAAATACAATGTTGTCATAATCCTGACTGACACATCCATAAGCTTTGCCAGTAGCCACCATGTGTGAAGCCTGCGCCTCTCCTTCCGATGGAGCTTGAACTACAGGAAGCCCAAGCAAGCGAATCACTTCTTTAGAATCTTCAATCATCTCACGAGACAATTTTACCGTACGCCCAGCATACTTTCGCATTCCTTCTGAGTCGCCAGCTTCACGAGCTTCTTCAAGTAGCAAACTAGCCTTTTTTTTAGCAGCCTCGCGTTTCTCCCATGTAACTCGTTTCAAATCAGGCGCTTTTCCATCAAAGACAAATATTAGTTTCAAATCTTGCGCCATTAGTGATGTCACTCGATTAAATAAACCAATCAGATGTGATGTTACAGCCCCACTATTGTTAGTAAATGGGTTACCATCAGGCCCACGAATTGTAGTAAGAAATTGATATAGTAAATTCATTGTGTCCACAGCGAGTACTTTCCCACTAAGGTCCGAAATTTTTATCGGCTGTTTCAAAACAATATCTTTAATTTTTAATCCCATAACACACCTAATAAAATGATCTCATCAATCTAAATCCAATTTAAGTAATATCAAATTCACAAACTCTCCGCTTTCTAAAAACTCTTCTGCCTTTCGACTTAAGGTTCCAGTATACAAAAATAGTAGTGGCAATTTATCAATTTGCGCTTCCATGTAAGCTGCACTAATGTCTTTTTCATCGCAGCGCGACTTATGTTTGGCCTTACAAAATACCATGATATCACCAACTTTGGAAGGCACATAAATTTTCAAAGTAATTTCAGAATTTTTACGTACAACTTCATGCGAGTCAACGTTCATCCCTTGGCGATCAAAATATGCAAGTACTTCAGGTAAAAAATCGCCAATCTTTTTGCGGCTTCCACCCATTAGTTTTTCTTTAATCTTTTGAACTAAACTTTTCGGAGCCTCTTTAACTTCAACTTCCTTCTTTTGAGGCACTTCTTTAACTTCGGTTTCCTTAACTTCAGCTTCTTTTTGTTTCTTAGAATTTAATGTCTCTTGTTTAGGACTTACCTTTTTTGTTTCTTTTTCTTGAGGAGCTTCTTCAACTACAACTTCAGGCTCAATTGCAACTTTTGTGGTAATTTGCTCTTTGACATCTTCCAAAACTTCTTCTTTAACTATTTCAGTCTCAACACTTACTTCTTCGACTACTTCTTCTTTTTTATCAGTTACAACTGCCTGCACAACATCGTTTGCCAAAGAATCTCCACGTGGCACATTTGCAGTATTTGGTGGATAAGAATATGTTCTAACTTCCTCTTCACGTTTAGTAGTTACTGGTGGATATGATGATTCATTAACTTCTGCTGTCGGAAAACTTTTTTGGTCAAAACCACTTTGTTCTTGAGGAACTTCCTCAACCCTAGGTACTTCAGGCGCCACAGTTTCTCTTGGAACTTCTTCTTGCACAACAGGAGCAACATCACTAACTTGCTCAGGGGCACTAACTACAACTCCATAAAGTAATTCGCGGATTTTACTATTCACTTCTTGCGAACTAGACAAATACCATCTCCAAAATATCTCTGGCCCTTGTCCAACATCAACTTGCATCGGTTTGGTAAAATCAGGCATTTTGCGAAGCGCGACCTTATACAAAAGATCTAAGTCTCTTTCACGTAAAACTTTCTCAGTAGATATTCTCTCAAATACTTGGTAGTCTCTGCCACTAAACACTTTTCCAGCGAATTTAACTAATTGGTTTTCTTGTCCAGCTAAGTAATAAAGTGGGGAACTCCCAATTTTCATTTTACTAATTTCAATTTTCCCAGCACTTCGAAGTTCACCTAGGTATGCTGAAGCAATTAGGGTATTCTCTTTGATATTTTTAGAAACAGCAGTTGGCAAACTAGGGCCATTATACTTCAAAAAATTCAGAATCATATCAGTTGTCAACATAACTAAAAAAACACTAATCTAGCTTTATTAACTTTTTGAGCCCACAGACCCAAGAAAAGACATGATAAAAAAAATTAAGAAGAAATCATAAATGAAAATAAGATAATAAATTAAAAATAATAAGTAATTTCAGGGTTTCATCCATCTTACTTCGTAGTACGTAACATCTCCTTCGTCATCAACTACTCCAATCAAAAGACGTTTCTTAGTTGAATGTGCAACTCGGTTTTTAGCAGAAAATTCGTGCCAAGTTAATGTCTCTCCTTCATGAACTGCGTAAACTACCCATCTTGCGTGGTCTTCTCCAGGTTTAATCCCTCTGTCGTATACTCTAAAGTCAGCACCGAATTTAAGTGCAGTTTTGATAATATAACCACGGCTACGAATATCTTTGAAAACTAAGTAGCGAATCCAAAAGTTAGGTTCAACTTTACGTGCCTTTCGTAGATAAGATTCAAACGTAACTTTACGTCCAGCTTCACTACGCAAATCAAGTCTATTTCTCTCAAATAAATAAAGTCCTTCAAGTAAACTAAGCTCAACTTTCCCTCCTTCAATGATATTTCCAAATCTGGATTGGTTATAGAATTCGCGTGCAGCCTCGCTAGATTCAGTAATTACTCGTTCTCGAGCAACCATCGCTTTAACAATTTGTTTTTTGCAAACTTCTTTTTCGACTTTACGTTTTGTAGATTCATCAATTGGGTCAAGTTCATGTTGTACTACTGCACTTTTGAGTTTTCCATTTATCAGATCATTTTCAACTACAATCGATTTAGCAACTTCATCTAGTGATAATAAAGCCTTTTTTTCTTCCATTTCTATAGCAGTAATCTCTGCATTTTCTTGATCAGTACCATCAGTAGCACCTTCAACTAGTGTTTGTTGGGTCATTGTGTATTCTCCACACGTGCCAGAAATAACAAAGACAACTAAAATAGCGCCTTCGTACGTCACTTAAGACATATCGTGTAACTAGCTCAGAACAATGCAGCTTTAAAAAGATTACTCACTTTCTAAACATATGACCTTGAAACTATATTCCTACAATCTTTGTGGTTCTTGCCGTAAAGCCAAAAAGTTCCTTGACTCTCGAGGGATCAAATATCAAGAAATCCCAATTAGGATCCAGCCACCAACTAAAGGAGAATTAAAACAAATGGCTGCAAAACTGCACCTCAAAAGATTATTCAACACTTCAGGTCAAGACTATAGATTACTAAACATAAAAGAGAAACGTGAAACCCTCACAATCAAAGAGCAAATCGAACTCCTACATAGCAATGGCAACCTCATAAAACGACCTTTTGCAATTGGAACAGCTCATGGAAAAACTATCCACATAACAGGTTTCAAAGAAGAAGAATGGAAACAATTATTCCCTTAAGCGTGTTTTATGTGCTTTTATGATTCCAGGGTAATCTTGACCAGCTTCAACTTTTAAAAGATCAACAACTCCTTCAATTTTGGGTGTAATTCGATGTATCTCTTCAAAATCATAATGAATAATAGTCGGATCACCAAATTTGTCTTTTACTCTTCTTACATGGTCTTCTAGATCAATATGTAAATATCTTGTATCATTTGTTCCAGTTGTGAACACAACAATGTCTAGATTATCATCTCGTTGTAGCAATTGGTCCACAGTACCATATAAAGTGAATCGTTCTGCACCATGAAGAAATTCAAAATAAGAATTCATCAGAGAATCAGTGCAAACCATTGCTAAATCGTATTCTACCATAACTTCCTAAATTCATCTGTCTTTTAAAAAAGCTAACATCAAAAATCAACCAAAAATCCATAATCACTCATCTGCTTGCTTTCTGTTCCTGTAAAACTTTATACAATCCAAGTGCTTCTGTTTTTAACATTTCAAGAAGATTCACTTCCCTATCTTTAGTTATATTCTGATTCCAAAGACCTTCATCAAATTTGCTAGAATCAATTCTTTTACTCCTAGGATGACTCAAATACCCAATACTTACTCCGGGAACTTTTTCTCGTAAACGACCCATCTCTGTATAAAGGTCAAGTGTTTCATGGCCACCACCTCTTCTTGCAACTTGAAATCTTGGCAAATCTTCGGCAGCTAAACCACATAAATCAAATACTACTAATTCTGGGCTTAAAAATGAGAGATCTCCTCTAGTAGTAACCATTATTTGTGTGTTATTAAAAATTCGAACTTCTTCTCTTGCCCCTCCTTGAGTTCCAAGGCACACTCCTTCTGAAAAATATCTTCCAAAAAGGGCAACATTATAACTAAATCCCATAGTTTTATTTTCAAATTGTCTCTTTAAAAACTTAATCACTCATTTTATCGCCGCGACTTCCACTCTCATGAAACCCAGCAGCAGTGATTCGAATAAATTCAGCGTTCTCTTGCATGCCTTTAATATCGCGTGCACCACAATAACTAATCCCTGAACGCAGTCCTTTTACTAGTCCTTCAACAACGCCTTCAGCTGACCCACGATAATCTTTGAGTATTGGAACTCCTTCAACATGCACATTGAATTGTTTACGAATACGTTTGCCAGCAACTTTTTCTTTAGTCTCATGATTGTTCGCATAAGAAGCAGAGCCCATGTATCGTTTATACCTACGGCCATTTTTACTAATAATTGGTCCAGGTGATTCATCGCACGGTGCAAAATGTGATCCTGTCATAATGTTAGATGCACCTGCAGCAAGTGCCTTAGACACATCGCCTGGATAAGTTATTCCCCCGTCAGCACAAACTGGAATCCCATGTATACGAGCAACTCTACATACATCCCAAACTGCAGTAAGTTGTGGGACGCCAGCTCCTGCCATGATTCGAGTAGTACATACTGGTGAAGGTCCAACTCCAACTTTGATTCCATCAACTCCTGCCTCAATAAGCGCAGTAGCTGCTTCTCCAGTTGCTACATTCCCTGCAATTAAATCAACATCAGGCCACTTTGCTTTCAATTCAGAAATACGTGAAATTGCATAATCAGAATGGCAGTGCGCAATATCTAAACAAAGTACATCAACTCCAGCGTCAATTAGTAGTTCTGCTCTTTTCATTGCATCTTTAACGCCAACAGCTGCGCAAACAACAAGGCGTCCTTTAGAATCACGATTCGCGTTTGGATAACGCTCTAGTTTCACAATATCTTTACTTGTAATAAGTCCAGCAAGTCGACCAGAAGGATCTAGCAAAGGCAATTTTTCAATTCTATGGATATGTAAAAGTTCTTTAGCTTCAAGTAAACTAATTCCTGGTTCACCAACAACTAATTTGTCTCGTGGTGTCATAACTGATAAGACTAATTTGGAATGATCTTCTTCAAATTGATAATCCTTGTGTGTGAAAATCCCAACAACTTCTCCAGTCATGAATCCATCATTTGTTACAACTAAACTAGTGATTCCTTTATCTTCAAGTAGTTCAACTGCGCCAGCAACAGTTGCGTTAGGTGCAACGCAAATTGGTTTTTCAATCACAAAAGAAGTTGAACGTTTAACTCGCCTAACTTCAGCTGCCTGAAATTGCGCAGTACAAAACTGGTGGATAATTCCAATTGCCCCTAATCTAGCAAGTGCAATAGACATTTTAGATTCACATACAGTTGCCATGTTGGCCGCAACTATTGGCAAATTTAATTTAACATTTCGAGTGAAATGTGTTCGCACATCAGCTTCTGAGCGAGACTTTAGATATGTTTTTTTCGGCACCAGCAAAACATCAGAATATGTCAGTCCTAAACGTAAGTTATCCATTGCGTTATTTACTGCTCCAAAAGAAACTATAAATATCTACTGTTACCCCTACTTCTAAACAACCAAATCAACTTTGCCTTTACACAAAATATAAAAATACTAAAAATAATAACTATTCATAATATACTGGAAATGATGCTTAATGTGGATAAACTACCTTATTGTTCTATTACTTTTAATTCTTTCAGCTCTTTTCTCAGGCTTAACTCTAGGCTTGATGGGTCTTGATGCTTCTGAAGTAAAACGTAAAGCTAAATTAAAAGACAAAAATGCAATTAGGATATATCCTTTAAGAAAAAAAGGTAACCAACTTTTATGTACACTTTTAATTGGAAACGTTGCAGTAAATTCTGCCTTAGCAGTATTTCTTGGATCCATTGCAACTGGACTTATCGCTGGACTTACGGCAACTGCGCTAATTGTGATTTTTGGGGAGATTATTCCTCAATCAGTATTTTCAAGACATGCTCTAAAGTATGGCGCAAAAGCAATCCCAATTGTTTATCTATTTCACATCATTCTTTTTCCACTAACTTGGCCACTTGCTAAAATACTTGATAGGGCTTTAGGTAGGGAACTTCCAACTGTTTATTCAAAACGCGAATTAAAACTGCTTTTAGAAGATCATAAAAAAAGTAAACGCTCTAAGTTAGATCACGATGAACTATCAATTTTACACGGTGGCCTTTCATATTCAGATAAATTAGTAAAAGATGTTATGACTCCACGAGTTAATATATTTTTTGTAAACAAATCTCAAATTTTAACCAAAACTATTCTAAAAAAAATAACTAAAAAAGGACATTCTAGAATTCCAGTTTTTGACAAAACTGTTGACGACGTTGTTGGAATTTTGTATGCTAAGGACCTTATTCCGATAGATCCGCGTGATAAAGTGAAAATAGAATCAGTTATGCGAAAATCAGTACAATCCATCACAAAGAAAAAACCTCTTGATAATGTTTTAAATCGCTTCAAAAAACAGCGCGTTCATATCTTAATTGTTAAGGATCAATTTGATGGGGTTGCTGGAATTATTACACTTGAAGATGTTCTTGAAGAAATAGTTGGAGAAATTGTAGATGAATTTGATAAAGTGGTTGATATGCGAAAGCTAGAAGCCAAAAGTTAGAGCTAAAAGTTAGAAGTCAAGAGTTAGTCAAGCACCAAAACCCTTAAATCATCTCAAAAGCCAAACTTCTCTATAACATGAAATTATTCCTAAATCAATACGAGCCAAAACATTCCAGCCAAATTATCGGTCAAGAAGCAGGCATGCATAAACTAAAACATTTTCTAACTAATTACAAAGAGCTCAAAGGCAAATTCAAAGCAGCTTTAGTCCATGGCCCGCTTGGTACTGGGAAAACTTCTGCAGTATACGCTTTAGCAAGCGAATTAGATATGGATATTTTAGAAATAAATTCTTCAAACAAAAGAAATAAGGCAAATATTGATTCCTTTCTCTCAGCTGCCATGGGTCAGATGTCTTTATTCATGAAACCTAAATTAATCTTAATAGATGAAGTTGATAATTTCTCGGGTAGGTATGATCGTGGTGGAACTGCGCAGCTCATCAAGGCCCTAAGTAAATCTCAATTCCCAGTAATCTGTACAGCAAATGATCCTAGTGATTCTAAATTAAAAGGTCTTAGAAAAATTTCCATGATGGTGGAGTTCGATAAAATTCCCTACGAAAATATGCTTGGTTTTCTAACAAAAATCAAACAAGAACAACATATTCAAATTCAAGATAGTGCACTCTCAGCCCTAGTTAGGCAATCTGACGGGGATATGCGAAGCGCTCTTATTGATTTACAAACTTTGGCAGGAATAAATACTCTAAGTACTCTTGACGACATAACTAGCCTAGGCGACAGAAAAAGAACAACAACTATCATAAACGCCTTAAGAATTGTTTTCAAAAGCAGCAGTGCCAAAACAGCAAAAGAAGCGTTTCGCGACATTGATGTTGACATGGATAAACTTTTTTTATGGCTTGAAAAAAACATTGCAAAAGAATATTTCAAACCACAAGAGTTACAAAAAGCCTACGAATATCTAGCACGTGCAGATGTTTACCGAGGTAGAATTAGGCGTTGGCAACACTGGAGATTCATGGTTTACATTTTTGATCTACTCAGTGCAGGAATCAGTACGGCTAAAATTCAAAGAAATCCAGATTTTGTTAAGTACGAAGAATCAAGGCGCCTTCTAAAAATTTGGATGAGCAAAATGAAATTCGGAAAACGTAATGATATAGCAGATCATTTAGCAAAACATTCTCATACTAGTAAAAAACGTGCAATTCAAATGATGCCATTCATCAAAAAAACTTTTCAAAATTCAACTCCAGATATCCAAAACGATATCGCAAATGAATTAGAATTGGATCAAGATCACATTCTCTGGTTAAAAAAACCATAATTGCCATAAATAAGTAATTCTAACTAAAAATAAAGCAATTATATCAGCAAGCTTAATAAAAAGAAATCAAAGTCATTATCTCATGTCTAAAGATAATCAATCTAATCACAGCTCCCAAGACCTAGCTACTTTTGCAAAAAAGAAAGGTTTCATCTATCCTTCTTCTGAGATTTATGGTGGTTTAGCTGGATTTTATGATTATGGTCATCTTGGAACTATGCTTAAACATAACTTTCAAAATGTTTGGAGAAAGTTTTTCTTAGATCTGAATCAAAACTTTTACGAAATTGAAACAGCTAATATTATGCATAAAAATGTCTTCAAAGCTTCAGGTCATTTAGAAAATTTTGCAGATCCAATTGTGCACTGCGCTAAACTTGCAAAAAACAAAAATTGTGATTGGAGCGCTAGAGCTGATCATCTTCTTGAAGAACATACAAAACAGCGTGCTGAAGATTTGACCAGTGAACAACTAACAACTGCAATTAAAAAAGCAGATCTCAAATGTCCAGAATGTAATTCAGAACTTCAAGATGTAGAAACAATGAATATGATGTTTCCAGTAAATCTTGGTGTTGGTTCCAAAGGTTCAGGTTACTTAAGGCCAGAAACTGCTCAATCTCCTTATGTGAATTTCAAAGCTCAATATGAATTGCAAAGAAAAAAACTCCCCATGGGTTTAGCACTTATCGGGCGTGCATACCGTAATGAAATCTCGCCAAGAAACCTCACAATTCGTTTAAGAGAATTTACTCAAGCAGAACTGCAAATTTTTTTCAATCCAAACTTAATCGAAGAGCACGAAGACTTCGAATCAATTAAAGACGTGAAAATCCAAACACTTCTTTTAGAAGACCGTAAAACTAACAAAATAGTTCAACGCTCAGCAAGCGAATTAGTAACAAAACATAACTTGCCAAAGTTCTACATTTACCATTTAGTGAAAATCCAAGAGTTTTACCTAAATCATCTAAAAATACCAAAAACTCATATCAGATTTTATCAATTAAATGATAAAGAAAAAGCATTTTACAACAAATTTCATTTTGACATTGAAGCAGATCTTAATACTCATGGTTGGACTGAAATAGGTGGGTTGCACTATCGAACAGATCATGACCTTTCTGGACATCAAAAAGTTTCCAAAACAAAAATGGAAATCTTCGATGAACAAAGTAAACAAAAATTCATCCCTCATGTTTTAGAACTAAGTTTCGGAGTAGACCGTAATGTTTACACTCTTTTAGATTTAAATTATCAAAAAGACCAAAAAGAAAATAAGGATGCAAGAGGAAATGATGTACTAAATCTTCCAAAATCAGTAACTCCTTTTACTGCTGCAGTTTTGCCACTTGTTAAAAACAAACAGCCAATCACAAACAAGGCAAAAGAAGTATTAAAACTTCTAAAAGATAACAATGTAAAAACTTTCTACGACGAGGTTTCAAGTATCGGAAGACGTTACGCTAGAGCAGACGAAGCAGGGATCAAATATGCAATTACAATAGATTTTGACACGCTCGCACTCGACGAAGACAGCGATCCAAAACTCAAAGATACTGTGACGGTTAGAGATAGAAACACTTCAGAGCAAACAAGAGTAAAAATCACTGACTTAATCAAAGAAATAAGCTAGTTCTCTATTTTCTTACCCTAAAGCGCATAAACAAGTCCAATCACCACTAATCACAGCATTGTTTTGCACAATTTCCCCATCAAGTGTACTGGCAATAGCGTAGCTTCCACTTTGTCCACATTTGTAATTGCACTTCATAACTCCACTGCCAGAATGTAAAACACTTTCTTGCGAAATAATTTCAACAACACCAAGTGAATCAATGGCTCCACTATCCGTAGCGTCTCCAGTAGCGGTAAAATAAGATGCGAGTAAAACCAAAATTGCAACTCCAGCTATCGCAATGAATGCTAAAAGTAAATAGTCAGTTGCCTTATGTTTTTTAGAATATCTTCCACGACTAAAATCTCTTCGGTCCATAGCATGTTCACGCAGATCTTTTTTTAATTGCCATTCTTTTTTTTTAATGGTCCTTTTATGTTGAGCCCTAGTTTTAACCAAGTCAGATTCTTTTCCACGCTCTTTTTTTTTAGCTGCCATCTTAATAAACAAATTCAATTATTTTAATTTTATTCTGAAATGTCATTACAACATCTGCAATTTTCATTTGTTGCTACAGTGCAAGTCTCTTCAAGTGGTAAGCAATAAGTTGTGTCACTTTGGGCATGACAAACATCGTAACAGCTTTCTCCGCCGGGATTCTCTACAGTAAAACATGCATTTTCAAGAAGATACAACATTCCTGTTTCGGTAGGTATACTTGAACTCAAACTCACTGCTTGCCCAACTACTGCTATGTCATTTCCACTATCTTCTAGACTTGCAGTTAAAAAAAGACCAAGTGCTCCAACTAGTAAAACTGCTCCAATAATCATAGCAACTTCTCTCCTTTCTTCTAAAACAAACATGAACCATATGACCTTTCTAGCATATTTAAAGGCTCGCAAAAATAACTCTAAAAAGCCTAAATGTCGTTGCAACAAACATAGCTTCAATGCACCACCATTTCCACTGCAACAATTCAGCGCAATTTATAGACGCTAAAACCACTCTTGTTTAATCCAAAGCTTTAAATATGCACAATCTTTCATTGCATAGTAGTTTTTACTATAAAAGAGGTGGAGCTTCTAGTATTATCGCTAGAGAGCTGGGTGTTTTAATGATTGGGCAGAATAAAGGAAGTATTTCTCTAGCAATTGTACTTGTAGTAGGAGTTCTTGCTATGTCTGCTGGATTTTTTATTCTAAATGACGACACTTCTAATATTACTGGTGCAGCAATCGGTCCTGGCGACCAATTAGACATTCAAAAAATAACAACATGTAACATTACTGTTTCAGAAGATATAGTCAATATTGGTCATGATTATGAATGTACCAATGAGCACGGGTTTATAATCGATACTGATGATGTCACAATTGATTGTCAAAACCATTCAGTTACTTGTGTGGGTGGATGTGGTGGAGCAACCACTGATAATGCAGGATTCTTAATTAATGGTAAAAGTGGAGTTACAATTCAAAATTGTAGAGTTTTTGATTTCGACAATGGGGCAAGAATTCAAGGTAATGCAAGTCACAATCTTTTAACTTCAAATGTTTTCCAAGATAACTCAGATGGAGTTGATATCACAAACGCAAT
Source organism: archaeon (assembly GCA_018697095.1). Classification (GTDB taxonomy): domain Archaea; phylum Nanobdellota; class Nanobdellia; order Woesearchaeales; family GW2011-AR9. The sequence goes on from JABHSG010000003.1 coordinate 216,244, forward strand.
TTCTAACAATGTAACTTTAAGTGAATTTCACAACAACACAATGTGTGGTCTTAATTTTAGTAAGATGAGTCACGCGTCTACCGACACTGACAGCTTCAACAACGTTTGGAATAATTTATTTTACACAAATGGAACAACCACAACAGGTAGCCCAGAAGCTTGTAACGATTTAGCTAGCCACAATTATTGGTATCTAAACAAAAGCTGTTCTCAAACCAATGTTATTGGTGGGCCTTGTCTTGGTGGGAACTTTTGGGAAACTTACGAAGGTACTGATGTGACTGGTGATGGACTTGGGGATACTAATGTCCCATACCGTGATGGGAATATTTTAGCTGCTGGTAGTGGTGACCGTCACCCTCTTGTGCAAGCTTGTTCTCTTCCAGGTGTTGGTAGCGAAGATATGATCTGTGAAGATAATGTTACTTCAACAACTGGGCAAGGTCTTGCAATTGTGGATTCTATGGTTTTAGATTGTCAAAACAGGGGTCACTTTATTGGGAATACTACTTCGACAGACGCAGTAGCAGCTCAAAAAGGAATAGAAATAATTGGTGTAAACAACGTAACTGTCAAAAACTGTAATTTTTTAAATTGGACACATGGGATTTATGTTCAGAACTCTTACAATATCAATTTAACAAATAATACCTTTTATGATAACAATCATACAGGGATCTTCTTAGATTCTCTTTCATACGATGTAACAATTGAAAAAAGCAAATTTTACAACAAGAACATTACATCAAATGTAACTTGGCAAAACACCGGTATTTTACTCTACTCAGCATATCCTTCTAACATCCTTAAGAGAAACACCATTCAAAACAATACTTTCTACAATGTGGATGTTGGAATTAACGCAAGTTTCAGTTCAGATTATGTTCTCATCCATAATAATGATATTTTTAATACAACTAATGCCGTAGTTATTGATAATTCAGATGCTTCAACCTTAACAAACAACAGTTTGCACAATAATACAAACGCTGGACTTTGGTTCTTTAATGCGCAAAATATCGAGTCACTTGGAACTTTCCCTTCATCTCACAACTCTTTTTATGACAATGATTATGGGATGATTGTTGAAGATTCTACTTTTGACGGAACAATCCAGGGAGAATTTATCGGTGAAACAATAACTGCAATTTCCTTAAATGGAACTTCAAATCCAACTTTTGGTCAAACTTTAATTGACGGAGTAGATCAAACAGCAATTGGGATTTCATTTGATAATACAGCTTCAGCAACTTTAAGCTACCTAAATATCTCACGAACAGAGTATGCAATCAAAAAAACTTCAAGTACAACCTCGTTAACTTACGGATCTCAAGAGTCTTTCATCTTCAACAACACTTATGGAATTTATTTTGAAAATTCTGATAACTCAAATTTAACTTACGATTATACCCCAGGGCTTCAAAAGCCAACTAAATTTGAAAACAACACTTATGCAATCTTTTTAGATACTTCTGATAATAATACATTCTCTGGATTCATCTTCAATAACAATACATTTGCATTAAATTTTAGTTCATCAAACAACAACTTAGTTTACAACAATAATTTCACCGATAGTAAAGTTCACGTAGCAGATAATGGGACTAATTTTTACAACACTTCAAAAACCACAACCACAAATGTAATTGCTGGATCTTCCATTGCAGGAAACTTTTGGGATGACTATAGTGGTTCAGATGCAACTGGTGACGCAATAGGGGACACTCTTTTGCCATATAATTCCTCAGAAAACATCACTGGCAGTAATGGGGATTTTTTACCACTTTTAGCAAGCTCAGGAAATGCATCTTGTTCAAGCTTAACTCATAGTATTGAACTTTCAGAAAATATTTCTGTTAATGGTTCTTGTTTTACAGTCCCTTCTTCAATCACAGTAGATTGCGGTGGATATTCTATTTTTGGAAACAATACTGGGACTGCCTTTACTGTAACTGGAACTTCTGTAACAATTAAACACTGTAATCTTCAAGATTTTCAGACAGGAATTGATGCTTCAGCAGCAAATTCATTAACAGTTTACAATACAACCATTACTAATTCTTCAATAGTCGCAATTAACCTTTCTTCTTTAACTGGTGCAAATTTAAGTGAACTAACTTTAGAAAACTCTTCTTCTGCAATTGGAATTAGTTTGATCGATACAACTTCTTCAGTAATTGAAGAATCAATTATTGATGGGTTTCACTATTCAATTTGGACAAGAGAGGCAGATAATAATAATATTTTTGGATCATTTTTAAGAAACAGTTCAGTTGCTTTGATGCTAAATTCTTCAACTGGAAATACAGTATACAACAACTATTTCAATAGTTCAATTAATGCTGAAGATAATGAATCAAATACTTACAGCCTTTCCTACCTTTGTGACTCTTCTACAACAAACATCTTAGGAGAAATTTGTTTTGGAGGAAACTTTTGGGCAGATTACTCTGGAGCAGACAATGGTTCAGGTTCATACCCATACAATGATTCTCAAGATGGTATAGGCGATACTAGTATCCCTTACAATTCTTCATCAAGAATTACTGCAAGTACTGGAGATGAACTTCCATTAATGCAAATCCCTGTAGTTTGTGGAAGAACTTTAATCACAAGTTCTAGCCTTTCTTCAAACATCGATGGTAATGGCTCTTGCCTAATAATTGGTGCCGATAACATCACACTAAACCTCAATGGATTTACTATCTCTGGGAACTCGTCAGGGATTGGAATAAATATTTCAAATCATCAAGGCGTGACTATAGTGGGTTCAGGAAACATTACTAACTTTAGTACTGGGATTTACGTAGATCCTTCAACAGAGATCAACATTTCAACAGTTGCAATCTCTTCTTCAGGCAAAGGAATTGAATTTTACGAGACAAATGATTCTTTTATTGAATATGTTAATCTAACTTCAAATGGTATTGGTGTTTCACTAAACGATTCATATAATAATACGATTTTTGGAAGCAATTTTTCTTCAAATACATTAGGTCTTGATATGATCTCATCAATAAACAATACTGTCTGGGATAACGCCTTTGATAACACAGCAAACGCACAAGACGATGGGTCAATGAACTTTTACAACGGGACATTTTCACAAAATACCAGTATCATTGGTGGAACTTACCGTGGAGGGAACTTTTGGAGTGATTATACAGGTAAAGATAATGGTGGGGCATCCTTCCCTTACAATGCAACTGGTGATGCAGTTGGGGATTCACAAATTCCTTTTAATGTCTCTGGAGCAATCACTGGTGGTGATTATCTGCCTTTAGTAAGCGACCAAGGTTCAATCACTGAATGTCGAACAATCACTGAAGATACTATCCTTACAACTAATATCACAGATTGTACCAGTGATGATGGTGTAACAATTAATGCTAATAGTATCACTTTGGACTGTAGGGGGTTTAGTATCTTAGGTGACGGATCAAACTCCGGAGTTTCAGTTAATGGTTATGATAATGTTATAATCAAAAACTGCCATATTGAAAATTTTGAGTACGGGATTAAAATTCAAAACGCAGTCGGTACAAAAATAATTGAATCAAACAATGTTACTGCAAATACATTTTATGGGATTTATTTACATTCATCAACTAATACGAACATCACTGGAAATACAATCACTGACGATAACAACGGTGTTTATCAAATCTCTTCAGATGGCACAACTGTTGAAGATAACACAATTAACTTACAAAGACGTTATTATTCAGTTTATTCACACGGATCAGATAGCCTGACTGTGAGGGATAACTTAATGGACGATAACTATCATGGTGTTTATTTAGTAAATTCAGACAATGCAGTTGTAATTGATAACAAAATTGACAATAGTGATAAGTACAACATTTTTGTGCACAGCGGGTCAACTTCTGCTAAGATGCAAAATAATACTCTTACTGCCGCGCAGTACGGTATCTATGTCAAATCAGCAAGTAATTCAGCTAATATTACTAGTAACAATATTACAACAAATACAATTACTGGTGTATATCTTAAAGATTCAAGTTCAATTTCACTAGATCAAAATTCAATCACTTCAAATGTTCTGAACTGGTATGCTTCAAACACCACTTCTTTAACTTCATTAAATGATTCAGTATCAGGAGCAGCTGGCGGTATTCAAATAACAACAGCTAATTCCCTTTCAATAACCAACCTTACAGTTAATGCTAGTACTAATCCAGCAACTCAAATCACAAGTAGTGATGATGCAAATATTCAAGGTAGTATTTTACATGAAGGAATCACAATCACAAGTAGTGACGATATGGTTTTTGTAAACAATAACGCAACTTCGCAAACTAATTTCACTTCTTCAGACACTTCTTCAATTAATAGAAGTCAATTTACTATTCTTGAAGCAAGTTCAGCTTCCTTCGTTACAATTTGGTCAAATCTTATCGAAACTACACTTACTGCGCAGTCTTTAACTTCATCAACAATTGAGTCAAATAGTATCAACGGGTCTTCTACTGTCGCACTTAATCTTTTAGACGTTGATTCAAGTACAATTAAAGATAATACTCTCAAACAAAACGTCGTAGGAATAGTCTTAGCAAGCGATAGTGATAGTAACACTCTTTTAGAAAATTGGTTAGAAGACAATAATGATGGTATCAATATCAGTTCAGACTCAGCTTCAAATACTTTGTACAACAATTATTTTGAAAATACTGTGAATGTTAATGAAAATGTTGCAAACACTTGGTATACTACTTATTCTTGTGCTTCTCCAAATATAGTTGGTGGGCCTTGTATTGGTGGTAATTTTTATTCAGACTATTACGGACTTGATGATGGATCAAGTGGCCGTAGTGAAGGAGATGGTATTGGAGATAACCCTTCGAGTCATACAGTTTCAGCGTCTTCTAGTGACACATATCCACTTGTACTTTATGTTGCAAGAATCTACCTTGAGCCAGTTAATACGACAACAGCTAGTCTCTTAGCAGTCTCCAATAGAACTGGCACTCTAAGCAATGCTTCAGTAGTTCCAAATGAATTACAGATAATCAATTACAGTTCAAGCGGATCTGAGTACCTAATTATCGACGGACTTTTCAACCAAAGCGATGTTGATGCATCGAACCTTATTATCGCAACAGATGCTAATATGACTTTTATCGATACTTCAACAACAACAGGTATGAACACAGGGTATACTACTTTTGTTTACCATAGCCAAAGACTTAACGGTGGAGTTTATCTTTGTCCACAGGCTTCAAGTCCTGCAAATGCAAATTCAACTTGTACAAATAGGGTAAACATAACAAATTTTCCTAGCACAACTAGTAAGGGTATAGCTGCTACTGCTTCATCTTCTTACTACAAATTCACAAATATTACTAACACAAGTATTGGTGTCTCTTTGGAGTTTGGAAATCTTTGTGGTGCAAACATCTATCACGACGTGACTCTTGATCAATCATTTTATTGTAACACTAGTGATGCTGCACTTCAAGTAAGAGCAAGTAATATTACAATTAATCTGGCTGGTTACCAAATAAATGGGAATGGTTCAGGATATGGAATTAATATTTCAGATAAAGAAAACGTAGTCTTGATAAATGCCAACTTTTCAAATTTCAGTACAGGTATCTACGTAGACCCTTCTTCAAATATCAATATCAGTTCAGCGCACGTTGCAAACTCAGAAACTGGAATTTTACTTGAAGATACAAATCACTCCTGGATAACTGGGACTCAATTTGAAAATAATACTGTGGGATTAAATCTTACAGACTCAAACAATAACACTATTTACAACAATTATTTCAACAGTACTCAAAATGCTGTAGAAAAAAATACCTCTGCGCAAACAAACCACTTTAATGTCTCCTTATCTTGCGATGACAGTTATACAAACATCATTGGTGGGAACTGTAGTGGCGGAAACTTTTGGAGTGATTACACTGGTTGGGACGAGATCCCTGATGGTGTAGGGGATACTGATGTGCCTCATAATAGTTCAAATGGAATTGACTCGTCGCCAGCAGACAGTTATCCTTTAGTTTCCTTAGGCTTTGCCTCTTGTATTGATTTAACGCAAAATAGAACCTTAGCAAGAAACTTAACCAGCCAAGGATCTTGTTTCACATCCTCGCAACGTAGTGACATCACTCTTTCATGTAACGGGTATAGTATAATTGGAAATGGCACAGGTATTGGTCTTAATGTAACAAATGCTACCAATTTCGTAGTTAACAATTGTACTTTCGTAGCTTTTGAACAAGGAATTTACTTTGAAGATACAAACTCTTCAAACATTACTGGCGTAACTGCAAGAAATGTGACAACTGCAATTAACTTGCAAAACGCTTTCAACAATTCAATTAGAAATAGTACTCTGAAAAACGCAAGTTATGCATTAAATCTTACTAATTCACATAACAATAGTGTCTACAACAATTTTGTAAATGCAACAACTCTTAGTGTTTATGATAATGGGTATAACACTTACAACACAACTTATTCCTGTACCACTAATTACAGTAACATCATTGGCGGAAATTGTACTGGTGGGAACTTTTGGGCAGATTACGCTGGTCTTGATAATGCAAACGCAACAGCTGTTTTCAATGTAACTCCATGGAATATTAGTGGTGATGGCATCGGTGACACTTTAATTCCGTTCAACGCTAGTGAAAATATCACAATCAACACTATTGGTGATTATCTGCCTCTTGTGAGTCCAGGTTCTAGTTCATCAAGTAGCTCTAGTAGTTCTTCCTCTAGTAGTTCCAGCTCTTCTAGTTCTTCCGGCGGTGGTGGCGGCGGCGGTGGCAGTGGCGGATCCTCTTCTAGTAGTTCCAGCTCAACTAGTACTGATGACAGTGAATGTGTAGAGTATTGGACTTGTGAAGAATGGGAAGAATGTTCAAGTGAAGGTTCTCAAACTCGGTCTTGTGTAGACCAAAAAGATTGCCGTACTTACGAAGAACGTCCTGATGAAACTCGGTCTTGCGAAGCGCCTGTAGAAGAGCAAACTACAGCTCCAACAACAGAAGAGCCAAGTACTGTTCTTGATTTTGTAACTTTACCAAGTCCAGCACGCGCTTTTACAATTACTAGTATTGCCTTGTTAGCAGGTCTAGGTTCAGTCTTTGGGTATTGGGAAATCGCTAAACCTAGTGCTAAACTAAGACGTAGGTTACGTAAAGCTCACTCCATTGTTGGGGAAGAAAGTGTAGATGAACTCAAAGGGCACTATAAAGGAATTTACAGTTTATACATGAAAGTCAGCGAGAAGAATAAGCAAAACTTCTACGCTAATGTAAGTAAACTACGTGAACATATTGAAGAAGGACTTCGTGCACAAAAAGAAATTCAAAAACATTTTGAAATCGCAGGCTCCTCGAACAACTTGCTTCAAAGAAAACGCGCTTACCTTAAAATCTATAGCGAGTACCAAAAGCTTCCAGCTAAGACTCAAGAAAAGTACTATCATAAGATTGTAGATCTAAGAAGCGAACTTGAAAAAGGAAAGGCGTAATCTTTTTCTTTTTCTTCTTCTTCTTCTTCTATTTTTTAATAAGCAGGCATTATACCTTTTCTAAAATAATCATTACTTAGTTTTAAATTTCATTTTGTGTCAACAGCTTCATATACTTTTTTTCTATTATCAATTTTGGTAAATCTGAGGGGGTGATGCCAAAAAACAATACCTGATTAGTCAAAAATAACTATTGGAGAAAACAAACTATGTATACAGGACTAGCAGCATTAGTATTCTCACAACTTCTAACACTCTCTGCGGCTGCCAAATCTAATCACCACCAATTTGATGATCTTCCTCCAGAGATAAAAATGATTAAAGTAGATCGTGAAGGTTCTTTCATTGATGATCAATACGTTTGTCTACATAAGGACTTAGTTAGTTCTAGAAATACTACTGTCAAAATAAATTATGTGGTTGACGGGGAAAAAAAAGATTGGGTTGAAAGAGATGTCCTCCCTGCATACCAACGTGATCATCTACCTTCTGATCAATTATGCTGGGGGCCAATCTCAGATGACGCACTTTATGATTCGCCTTATGAGATAAAAAAGCAATTTCCAAATAGGCAGTCTCCATTTACAATTAAGGTAGAAAGGCGCAAATCTTCTTGGGCCTATCACGGTGATGAAGAGATGGTTGTAGTTTCAGCAAAAAAAGAAAAGTGGGAATTTCATTGTCAGGTTGATTACGCTTTAGTTAATTGTCGTAGGCAAGATACAACTGCTCCTAATCACCCATATGATTTTAGTAAAGGTGGTTTAACTAATCAAATGACAGTGGCGTACATTATTTCTCCTGATGAAGACCCCAGAGATACTGGGTTAAAAATGAACTGTAATGGTAAAGAAAGGTGGGTAACAAAAAAAGCAGGTTGGGCAAAGGACCTTTATGATCTCAGAATTTGGGTAGCAATAAGTCCTAAATGTGCAAGTGATAAAGAGGCAACAGTTGCAGCTTGCGATAATTTTGGTAACTGTTCAGAAGATATCTCTCTAAACGACTTAAGGCTTTATGCTGCAATAACTGATCTTTATGACGGCAACCCTTTAAGTATCGGCCCTTCTACAAATGACAGTTACTCTGAAGTTGAAAAGCAAGATACACCTTATGGATTAGCAAGTAGCATTTCAGTTGCAGCAATAGGTCAAAGATAACATAGGTATTCTTTTATACCTTAAATCAATCATTCTCAACATGATTAAAGAATATCTTAAAACAATTAATACTTTTGAAAAAGAACTATCTCATTTAGGGGCTATCAGTGCATTGCTGCAATGGGATCAGCAAACTATTATGCCTAAAGCTGCAAGCGCAGAGCGCGCAGAGCAGTCAGCTTACATCTCAACTAAAATTCATCAAACTTTTCTTAACAAAAAATTCATAACAGCAGTCAATAAATTATCAAACCAGGTAAACTTCAAAAAATTAAGTAAAAACAATCAAACCAGAATAAAACATCTAAAAAAAGATCAAGACAAAAACAAAAAAATCCCTCTCAAACACGTAGAAGAGTACTCTAAATTAACATCACTTTCACATCACAAATGGGTAGACGCTAGAAACAAAGAAAACACCAAACTGTTCCTCCCTACACTCACAAAAGTAGTAAACCTCAAACTTAAAGAAATCAAATACCTTGATCCAAAAGGCATCGCAAATCACCCTTACGACATTTTACTAGATGACTTTGAAGAAGGCATGACTGTAGAAAAAATAGATCCCATTTTTGAAGAACTTAAGTTTGGAATAATCCAAATTCTAAATAAAATAAAACAATCAAAGCCATACAAAACTCGTAAAGACATCCTCGCAAACAAGAAATACAAATTTCCAAAAGAAATTCAACTCAAAGTTACTAATGAAATTGCCTCTTTAATGAACCCAGATACGAATCGTTTCACTATAGCTGAATCCGTGCACCCTTTTACTACAAGAATCAGTTTTAATGACACGCGCCTCACAACCGCCGTACGTGAAAATCAGCCAATGTTCTCTTTCACCAGCCTATCACACGAAGCTGGTCATGCTCAGTATGAAATGGGTATGGGAAAGAATCTCAAAAACACTAGTCTTCAAGATTGTCCAACTGTTGGTTTGCATGAATCTCAATCCAGGATCTGGGAAAATCAAGTAACCAGGTCTTTTGATTTCTGGCAGTTTTATTATCCAAAATATCAAAAACACTTCCCTACTTTAAAATCTTTAAAACTCAAAGATTTTTATGAATCAATCAATATTGTAAAACCAAGTTTGGTGAGAATAGAATGCGACGAACTAACATATTGTCTTCATGTAATCATCAGATACGAACTTGAAAAAGACCTCATTGCACAAAAAATCAAAGCAAAGGACCTAGAAAAAAAATGGAACCAAAAGTACCAAGAGTACTTAGGCGTAAAACCAAACAAGCCAAGCCGTGGAGTTCTGCAAGATGTGCATTGGAGCGAAGGTTACTTTGGCTACTTCCCAACTTACGCTCTTGGGACTTTGTATAGTGCAATGCTTTGGAAACAAATCAACATTGACAACAAACAACTAAAAAAACAAATAAAAAAAGGCAACATCAAATATATCAAAGACTGGCTTGATAAAAAAATTCACGTTCACGGAAAAACCAAAACCACAGAGCAAATCATCAAATTAGCAACTAAACAAACCATAACAGCAAAACCATTCCTGAACTATCTAAAGGATAAGTACTATCCACTATACAACATTAAAGAATAAATCAAAATGAAAGCAATAATCTGTTTGGGAGACAGTATCACTTTTGGTATTGGAGAAACCCCAGCTCTTGGTTGGGTAGGCAGACTCAAAAAATACTTCGAGCCTTCTGGCAGATATCACCACGTAGTTAACCTAGGTTTTCCTGGACACGATACCAACGACCTTCTAAAAAGAATTGATTCTGAACTAAAAACAAGAGTACGCATAAAAAGAGATACTGACGAATTCCTCACAATTGTTTCCATTGGAACAAACGACTCCAGATTCAATGACTCTAAGTCTGCAATCAATCCTAGAATCACCAAAGTTAAATTTGAAGAAAACATCCAAAAGATAATTCAAAAAATATCCAAGTACCAAACAAAGATTATATTTTTGACAACTCCACCAGCGAACGAAGAACTCACATCACCTTTTGAAGGGGACTATTTTTTTACAAACAAGCAAATAGGGAGTTTCAACAATATCACAAAAAAAGTTTGCAAAAATAACAAAATTCCAGTAATAGACATATTTAACCTAATGAGAAAACTAAACTATCAAAACCTTCTAGAAGACGGTTTGCACCCCAATAGTAAAGGATACGAATTCATCTTCAAACATGTCAGAAAATTTCTCAAAGACAACAAAACAATTTAAGACCAATACAATTAAAAAGCAGCCACTCTCCTTCGTATTGCCCAAGGGCGAGCATAGCTTAGGTCTTCGGACCATTATACCTTGATCGACGCTTAGCACTCAGGTGCAATTATGCCCGGGAGAGGAATACCTATTTTACAGGCTGCCTTGCCTGAGGGCACTTTTTTCTATAAACCTCTACTTACATTTTTAAAAAACAAACAGAATTAGACAATCATGAGTTTAGCAGACATTTCCTTAGAATTACAAACAAAAGCATATTTATTTGCAAATGATCCTAAAGCAAGAAAAAAATATAATGTGGACGTATTAGCAGGTTGGTTGTATTACACCCCAACTTATGGTTTACAGGAAGCTCTTTTAGGGAATGATCTTGAAACAATAATCTCTACAAGAGCAATTGGTTTGGGGGTCCACGCCGCAGTAATGCGCCCAGTTGGAAAAATAAGAAATTATGTTGCACAAAAAATGCAGGTAACTAAAGAAAGTCCAATTAGAGATCAAATAAAAGTTAACTTTATCGGGATCACTCCTATTCAAGCAGTTGCTTATGGTTTAATGATTTATTCAACAGGCGCATTTGAGGTAGATCCAGAAATATCAAATATGAATGAACTTCAAAAAATAACCTATCGTGCTATTGAAAAAGGAGCAAATTTTTTTGGAACAAAATTGCCAAGTATTGGTACTGTAACATGGGTCGCTGGGACAGTTTTGGGCGCAATACATTCAGTTTTTGCAGGTCCAGTTCAAGATAAAGTTCGAAAATATTTTGGCGTAGAGCAAGCAATAAAAGAATCTTCTTAACTAATACACAACCATAGTTTTAAGTAGCAAATTCTCTTAATTAATACTAGGATGGCTAAAGCAAAGACTAGAGTAAAGAGTGCAAAACATTCTACAAAACTAAAATCTCTACCAATAAAGCACTTCCATGAGCATCTAGCGCAAATCAAAAACGCGCATCCTAAAAACAAAATTAAACTCTTTCAAGATCTTCCACTTGAAGATCAAGGCTTTATCCTTTGGCATCTAACAAAACACAGTAAACAAACTATCATTCATTCTCTAACAAATAAAGAACTACTAAAAATTCTTCACTACCTTGACCCTGACGAAGCCACAGATTTGATTCAAGAACTTTCAAAAAAACGTCAAACTCAAATTACTAAAAATCTAAGTTCAGAAATTAAAGAAAAAGTAGAGTTTATGCTCAGATTCGATCCGCACTCAGCAGCTGGAATGATGAGTTTAGATTATATCGAAATAAAAAGTAAACTTACTTTCAAGCAGACCAGTGAACTTGTAAAGCGCCACGAAAAAAGAACAGGAAAAGTTCCAACAATTCTGGTACTCAAAGGTTCTAAAATAGTTGGGGAACTACGAGTCCACGATTTAGCGATTCAAAAAAATTCTTCAAAAATAACTCCTTTCATTAAACCAATTAGAACAATTCATTATGATGCAAAAACCACTGAAGTAATCACTTTGTTTCAACACATCCCTCACAAAAAAGTTGTAGTTTTGCACGAAGACAATAGTATACTTGGAGTAATTTATTCAGATGACGTTCTTAAAAATTTGCAAAAACAAAGTGCAAAATCTCTATATCGTTTCGCTGGAGTTGAGCAAGAAGAAGATGTTAACGACCCAATTTCAAGTAAAGTAAAAAATCGCTACCGTTGGCTAATTGTAAACCTAGCAACCGCGTTCCTTGCAGCGCTTGTTGTATCACTTTTTCAAGATACTATCTCTAGTTTTGTGCTCTTGGCAGCCTACATGCCAATCATTGCAGGGATGGGAGGTAACGCTGGAACTCAAACACTCGCAATTATGGTTCGTGCTATCACACTTAAAGAAGTAAAACTTCAAACTGGAGCCAAAGTAATTTTCAAAGAAACTAGTACTGGTATTTTGAACGGAATAATTATCGGGCTAATCATTACCGCAATAGCATTCATATTCAAACAAAATATGCTTATTGGTGCAATCGCAGCAATTGCAATGGTAATCAACTTAGCTATTGCAGGATTTTTTGGTTCAGTCATTCCACTGATCATGAAACGTTTAGGTAAGGATCCTGCAACTTCAGCAACTATTTTCATCACAACAGCTACAGATATCTTCGGATTTTTTATCTTCCTAGGCCTAGCAAGCTTAGTACTTTGATTAAAAGAAATAACTACTTATCTTCTTCGAGGTGCTCTTTCAAAAGCGATAATTTCGCTCACTTTAGAAATCCCTTGAGCTTCTAATTTCCCAAGCATATTTGAAAATACTTTAACTGTCGCATTCACATCACCCATCGCTCTGTGCGCAGCTTCATTCTCAACATTAAAATGTTCACACAAATCACCTAACCTCTTACGAGGTAATTCAGGAACTAATCGATTAGCAAGTTTGCGAGTACACAATTTTTCATTACATAATTCATGTCCATGATGCTTTTGTAAATTATGCGCTAAAAACCCAAAATCAAAAGTTGCGTTATGTGCAACAAAGGTATCTTTACCTAAAAAAGACACAAACCCTTCCAGTACCTCATGAATTTTAGGCGCATCTGCTACCATAGAGTTAGTTATTCCAGTAAGTTTTGTGATAAAAGAAGGGATGTGCATCTCAGGATTCACAAGTGTTTGAAAAGAATCAACTACTTTGCCATCTCGGACCCTCGCAGCTGCAATTTCAGTGATCTTATCGCTATGCTTTGAAAGACCAGTTGTCTCAATATCTATTATCGTAAAATTTCCCACCGCCAAAACCTCAAACTAAAAAAAGCCAAGTGGAGCTTTTATATTTTACCATTATCCAAAATACCTTTAAATAAGAAGCATCAAAATAACTCCTATAATGGCAGGCATCCCACTTAACGTTGTAACTAACAAAGAAGCTACAAATACTAATGATCAAACTAGTGATAATCCTACTCACGACCCTAGCGCTATTACTACTCCTAACAATAAAGCAGGTTCTTACAACTCAGACTCTTGGATCCGTGAATCAGACATCAAGCTAAGCGAAGAAACTAAAGCGCTCATAAAACAAGCTAGCGAAGTATACGACCAAAACAATCCTACCAAACGTACTTGGTATGGCAGATGTATCTTCATTTCTTGGTACTGCGCTCTTGATTGTACATTTTGCTTTCGTGCAACAGACTCCCATAACAAACGTCACGCTAAAGATTCAAAGCGTTCGCACGGATCAACACTCCTAGAAGCACTATTTTGTAAACTCTTCAATTGGAGAATTGAATTTCTTACTGGCGGTATTGGCATGATGCCAGACAACGAACTAATTGAATATGCAAGAACTATTTCAAAAGTTTATGGAGAAAAGATTTGGCTTAACATAGGAACACTTACAACTAAACGTATTGACGAACTACTTCCATACATTAAAGGTGTCTGCGGCTCTATGGAAACACTCCACCCCGAACTTCACAAAGAGGTTTGCCCAAGTAAACCAATTAAACCTTACGATGAAATGTTCACAAGACTAAGAGAAGAGAACCCAGAAATTAAACGTTCCATTGCAGTTATTTGCGGACTTGGAGATACATTAGACGACCTTACTTATCTTTACAATTTTATTGAAAAACATCAGCTTCATAGAATTACTCTTTACGCATTAAAACCAGTTAAAGGTGGAGCATTTACACAGGGCCCATCAGTTGACTTCTACGCAAGTTGGATTGCAAGCATCAGAATTCGTTTTCCAAAACTTGAAATCATTGCAGGAACTAACTTAAGAAGGTGCGAAGAAGTAGGGACTCTTCTAAAAGCAGGCGCCAGTGCATTTACTAAGTTTCCAGCAACAAAACAATTTGCAACAAGTAAAGCAAGGTTATTAGCAAGACAAACAAAAGATAATGGTCGGAATTTTATTAGCAACTTTACAGAATTAAAAGATAAAGATGGTAAGGATATTAATTTTGAAGCTGAAATAGATAAACTCCAAATTGAAGAACATTACAAGGAGCAAATGAAAGAAAAGCTCCCTAATTACTTGAAAGTTTTCTTAAACCCTAAAGACAAAGATAAACAAAAAGACACTGGTGGATGCTAAAAAAAATATGGCAACAAAAACAAGGCCTATAGAAATTATGGCGCCAGCAGGCTCTTATGAATCACTTATGGCTGCAATTAATGCTGGAGCAAACTCAGTTTACTTTGGTATCGAGCAATTAAATATGAGAGCACGTGCTGCTAATAATTTCACTACTGAAGATTTAAAAGAAATTGTAAAACGTTGCCAAGAGCATAATGTCAAAACTTATCTCACTCTAAACACCATCATGTATGATCATGACATGACTCTTATGCGTAAAATCTGCGACACAGCAAAAGCCTCCAACGTCACAGCAGTAATTTGTTCAGACATCGCAGCAATGCAGTACGCAAAATCAATTGGTCTTGAAATTCACATCTCAACTCAAGCTAATGTTTGCAATTTTGAAACAGTTAAATTCTATGCTCAGTTCGCAGACGTAATAGTACTAGCACGCGAACTTACAATCAAACAAATTCAATCAATCACTGACAAAATCAAAGAAGAGAACATCAAAGGGCCGCAAGGAAAACTAGTGGAGATAGAACTTTTTGTGCATGGTGCTCTTTGCGTAGCAGTTTCAGGAAAATGTTATATGAGTATAGCAACCTACAACTCTTCAGCAAACCGTGGGGCTTGTCTTCAAAATTGCCGAAGATCATACAAGTTAATTGATGAAGAAACTGGTGACGAACTTCGAGTCGAAAACAAATACATCATGTCACCTAAAGATCTGTGTACAATTGGTTTCATTGACAAGATAGTTGAAACAGGTGTTACTGTTCTTAAAATTGAAGGTAGGGGACGTGCACCAGATTATGTTGACTCAGTAGTTAGAGCTTACCGCGAGGCCGTTGATGCATACGAAGATGGAACTTACACTAAAGAAAAAATAGACGCTTGGACAACAAAATTAGAAAAGGTATTCAACCGTGGTTTTTGGCATGGCGGATACTATCTTGGAAAACAGCTTGGAGAATGGGCCGGAAAATACGGCTCACAAGCAACTACGCAAAAGATATTTTTAGGAAAAGTAATCAATTACTTTACTAAACCTAAAATTGCCCAATTTGTTATGGAAACAGGCGAACTAAACGTTGGTGATCAAATTTTAATCACTGGGCCAACTACTGGAATTGTCAGATCCACTGTTAAAAAAATAATTGTAAATGATATTGAACAAACTAGCAGTAAAAAAGGCGACAGTATCACAATAGCAATTGAAGAAAAACTTAGAAACAATGATAAATTGTATAAGATAATTGATCTGAAAAAACCTGATGGTCAGCATAATAATACTAAATAAAATTCAGTGACAAAAAATCTGAGGATTAAAAAATGAACAGTAAAGAAAAAATTCAACAAATGCAAACAGAATTACAAATTATTGATCGTAAACTATTATCTGTAATTGAAAAAAGAGTAAAAAAATCATTAAAAATTCAAGACTTAAAAAGAAGAGCAGATCTACCTATAATTGATGTAATTCAAGAGCGGGCAATTACTACTCTTGTGCAAGAGAACACTTCATTAAAAACCACAGAAATTGTTAATGTTTTCAAATCAATTATTGAATTAAGTAAGAAAGAATTCAACTTACAAAAGAAATAAACTCAAATAATCTCTGAAAATGCAAGAAAATCTTGTTTTCTTTGCGACCAAATGCCCGGAAATGTATCGTTTCTGGCATACTCTAAATTTAAGAGATTTAGATGTAAATCAATATCAGGTGATTTTTAACTATGCCAAAAATAATTCATTATCGAAATAAATGCATTGGTTGCAACTCTTGTGTTGAGCAAGATCCAGCTAGGTGGAAAATTAATGATGAAGATGGCAAATCAGATTTAATTGGTTCAATTCAAAAAAAAAACACTTGGATTGCAAAAATAGATTATGAAGAACTTGATAGAAATAAACAAGCTGCCAAAGATTGCCCAGTTAGTATCATCAAAATCATTGAGTAACAAATCAAAAATTAATTAGAAAATAAAATTTTCTTCAAGAAATAAATCTACTCTATCATTGAGTGTAAGACAATTACCTTTTCATCTTCCCACATTGGACTAGCTTTGAAAATAGCTCTTTCACCCTTTCTTTCTTCAGCTGGATTTTCAAAATAATTTTGTCTGAAAGCTTCGCCTTCAGTACTAATTCCAACTCCATGGATCGCAAACAAAATAGAAACTATTGCAACTACTGCTAAAATAAGCATAATTACAGTCATAATTCGCTCATCTTTATTCATAACTTCAGAATAGGTGTTATGATATTTAAAAGTAATTTTATTTAGAAAGTTTCTACTCAAATACTCAGCATAACCTTACGCTTCAAAATCTATTCTATCATTGAGTGTAAGACAATTACCTTTTCATCTTCCCACATTGGACTAGCTTTGAAAACTGCTCTCTCTCCTGGCAATTCATTTCTAATTTCAAACCTATTTCTCATGGCTTGCCCAGTATTACTAATCCCAACACCACTACTAGCAAGCAAGATTGAAACTATTGCAACTACTGCTAAAATAAGCATAATTACAGTCATAATTCGCTCATTTTTATCCATGGAATTGCAAGGACTATTTTGTATTTAAAACTATTTTAAAAACAAAAAAGTCATGATTTATTTTTCTTCAAACAATTCCAGATACTCAGCATAACCCCGAGCTTCCAAGTCATCCAAAGCCACAAATTGCATCCCAGCAGAATTCATACAATATCTCAAATAATCCGGTGCAGGCCCATCATTAAACAAATGTCCAATATGTGAGTCAGCATGTTTGCTACGAACTTCTGTACGTATGACCCCAAAAGAATAATCGTCAAGTAGCACGATATTACCTGGTTCCAAAGCTTTAGTAAAACTTGGCCATCCAGTACCTGAATCAAACTTATCCAAACTACTAAACAATGGCTCACCAGATAATAGGTCTACATAAATTCCATCTTCATGATTATCCCAATATTCATTATTGAATGGACGTTCAGTACCAGCTTCTTGGGTAATGTAATACTGTGAATCACTAAGCATCTCGCGCAATTCATTCTCCGTTGGCTTTTCAAAATCAGAATACGAACTATTAACACTCTCCAAATCAGAAAACTCAGTAAACAATTCAATATCTACATTCGCACGCTGGTTACATGAAACTAATACAAACATAGAAAGAACAACTAACATAATCAGCACAAGGCTTCTCACTCTAAAACTAAATCTATGCTTCATAACAACAACTAAATCGAAAATGACTATTAAATCTTTTGCAAAGTCTACTAATCGTCCATAAACCTTATATCTATACCCAACCATTTCCCCTCTTAATGAAAAATAAACACGTGGGTTACATTATAATCGCCATATCAGCACTCATTCTCATAATCGTTTATTCTTTTAATCAGGCTTTAGCTAAAATAGTTGCAGAAAGTTGTAGCCATGGTATTACTTGCCCTATGACAACAACTCTTAATGTACAAAAAGGAGTAAGCTATTCATTAACAGCATTAGTAGCACTTGCAGGGGCCATTATTGCGTTCGTTATCAAAGAAAAACCAGCACAACAAATTCATATCCATAAAACTCAAGTAACTACTAGCAAAAAAGATTCCTTTCCTAGTCAAGAAGAGCAGCAAAAGACTATTGATTCCCTAGCAAACAATGAAGAAAAACAGATCATGCAAGAAATCTTCAAGGAAAAAGGGTCTATCTACCAAAGCACACTCACAACAACTCTTGGCTTAAGCAAAGTAAAAATCACAAGGCTTCTAGACACTCTTGAAGGTAAAGGACTAGTTGAAAGAAAGCGCCGCGGCATGACTAATGTAGTTGTTCTCAAACAATAACTCTTTTTTTCTTATCATACTTCTAAATAGAACTCATCTGTTCCAATCACTTCCCCATTCACTTGTATTTCAAGTTTGTAATTCCCAGAATATAATCTTTTAGTAGTCATCTTGCGAAATGGATGTCTCTTAGAAAAACTAACACTCCCACCACTCTCAATCTTAACTTTTTTAATCTTAAACACTTTTGTTGAAATTCTACTACTGGGTGTTGGATAAGTTATTTTGTAATCTACAACCAAGTTCTCAGCAGCTTTAGCAAGTATCTCAAATGAAAATTCTAAGCTATCACCAATCCTCAATCTCCGATCCACTATCCCCAACCCATTAATCGAAACATCAGCATTCTCATTGAACCCTAAAAAATTAAAACTTTTAACGTGCCCCTTTTTGATTGCGGTTCTAAGAGAATGACTAATTATGTACTGCATTTCTTTTTCATCTTGCTTTTTTGATTCCTTCCATCTTTTTAATATCTCAACCACAAAGTCAGGATCTATTTTTGAAATATCATTAAGATGGTTAGCAACAGAGCGTGTCACATACCTCTCATTATCATGAAACAATTCATCTAATACCAAAACACCTTTTTTGTAATCAAAGTTAATTCCTTTTGCCCAAGGCAGTTTTGGACGAAGTCCCTCAGAAGCAAACCTTCTTTGATGAAAATTATCGCTTCCAGCCCATTTCATCATTTTAGAAAAACTCTCATCAGGGTAATTGTTGATAAAAAATCGAATTGCAAATTCAGCTGAGCAATATTTTGTGAATTCCCCAAGTGCATTAAGTGAAACTTCTAAGTCTTCCACACTTTTGCAATTATTTTCCACATACTCTGAATATGCACCAAATATGAAATCTCCACCCTCTTCAACATCTTTCAAAGTCTCCAATAATATCTTCAAACCAGCAAGATAACCTTCTGGCAAATACTTCTCAAGGCATTCTCTTATCCAATACATTCGCTCCTTTAGTTCTAATTCAGGAAATCTTCTAAGAACATCTAATTCAAACGCCTTAGCATCAAAAGAATCATGGGCACCAAGAATCAATTTAGCTAAATAATTAACATTGTCTTTATGAAACAACTTATCTTTCAAAATTAATTTTTCTTTAACCACCTTTCCGGTGCCAGAAACTTTGTTTCTATGCATAACAACTACTAAAAAAACTAGAAACTTAATAAATCATTAGCTAAAAAAATAGTAAAAATAAAAAAATATCAAATAACTTCAATTACGCCTGGACCTGCCATTCCCATTCCACAACTAAAAATCATCTTCCCAGTTTTTTGTGGTGTAAAAGTAATTGTATCGACTCCTCTACTTAGCCTTTGATTAATTCCCATGTCAGGTATTGCAAAAATCTGAGCGCAACCAACGGCTCCACTTCCATCAACTAAAAATTCTACTGGGACTCCTTGTTTGACAGTAAAGGAATTTGGATAATAGTCAAGGCCACGAACTTCTACTTCAATTACTTGTACTTCTCCACTCTCGCCTTCCTCTATAGTTCCAGCCACTGCTTCAGAACCACTTCCTCCAAAATCTAGTGAACTAACATCAACTCCTACCATAGTTAAACCAGGTGCAAAATTATAGATTCCTAAAATTATCACAAGTATAGCTGAAAAAGTCATAAAATATTTTTGCACATTTCCTTTTTTTACAAAACTAGTGAATAATCCAATCCCAGCTAAGCTAGGCAAAGTCCCTAAACTAAATGCCAGCATTGTAAGTGCTCCAGCAAGAAAACTTCCACTACCAAGTACATACAACTGAAGTGCCTGAGTGAATCCGCACGGCAAGAAAAATGTAGCTCCTCCGAAAAAAAAAGATGAAACAACTCCACCACTATTATTTTTATTTTCACCAACGCCATAAATTCTATGAGCGATGAATTTTGGCATTTTAAGTTGAATATTTGACATCCAAGGAAAAATCCCAAGTAGTTGTAATCCCATCACAATCATAAGTAGACTTGCAATAATAGTGATCATCCCACTTACAGTAGGGGAAATTGTAAGTACAGACCCTAGTGCCCCAATTGCTCCACCAAGTAAAGTATATCCAATTATTCTACCAACATTAAAACTAATATGTGGTTTGAACTTTTGCCAACCACTAACTCCTGGATTAGCATCATTATACTTTTGTGCCACAGCCAGAAGTAGACCACCTGCTACTGCAAGACATGTTGATGTTGCAGCCACAAGGCCAATTAAAAATATGAATCCAAAACTCATCCCATCTTTTACACCAATTCCTTTTGGCAAAAGATCAAATGAAGTCACAATCACATAAATAGAAAGTAAAACCAGTAGCGCAGCACCCACTTCTTCCCACTTCCCAGAAGGCATTGAAAAAAACTTCCCTCCTTTTTTAAGTAGATTATGTTGAGAATCAAGTTCGTGTAAAGTATATCCTTTGCCTTTGATTGCATTACTAAGTGTATCAATACTCACATTTTCATCGCACTCAACCACGAGTCGTTCATCGGCGCGATCTACACTAACTGTGTGTACGCCATTAACTCGACCAAGCCGCCTTTCTAAAATGACCTCGCAGCTAGAACAAGTCATTCCTTCAACTACACATTCAATACGCTTCACTGGATGCTGTGATTCTTGGATATAATCTACTTTCTTATCATGACCAAATACTTCGTTTTCTGATTTCATAACTTATTAGCACATGAAACCCCTTATAAGATTCACCTGAAACTAGTTTCACCTAAAGCTTATATGCTGTTACAATCTATGAAATTACAATGGTAAAAACAATAACACTACATATCAAAGGAATGCATTGTAAAAGCTGTGAAGCTCTTCTTGAAGATGATTTTGAAGACTTAGGAGCAAGTAAAAGCCAAATTGATCACAAAGCTGGCACTGCAAAAGTTACTTTTGATGAAAGTAAAATAACAGTAGGTCAACTAAAAGCAGTAGTAAAAGAAGAAGGTTACACTGTAACAAGTATTAATGAATGAACTTAGTAACAGTTATTAGGTAGTTTTGATTACTATCATTATTAGAAATAATATTAATCACAAAAAGAGGCAACAAAGATGGCAAAAACTATGAGATTAAACGAATTAGCATTAGGCTACGCAGCAGCAGCTCTTTCTGCAGCATGTATGCTTTTACTTGGAATTGGCTGGAATTTAGGTATCTACAGCACAGCCGCGCAAGCAATGGCGCAATGGCACATTTTCTTTGGACCAACAATTGGTGGAATCATTGCAGGTATGCTTGAAGCAGCAATTTGGAGTTTTGTAGCAGCGTATGTATTTGCATGGATCTACAACAAATTCGCATAGAATAAAACTAAACTTTTATTTTTCTTTATTTTTTAAATTAATTTATCTTTTTTCAGAAAGTTGTTTGAGTTCGTATAAGTCATATTGCAATCTCTTCATATTTTTGTATAACGCATTTTTATATATCTGGTAAAGCTTATTATTCTCTCTACAATCGCACTTTCTTTTTAAAAACTCTATCTGCTGCCTTATCCTCAAAACATCTTCTTTGATATCTTCAACAGTTCTTCTACTTGTGAACTCTTCATTTATCATTTCGCTCGAAGCAAGTGGCCTTCTTTGAACTTCTTCTTCCTCTTCTTGTCTTCTTTTGTAAAGAATAAAGAAGAATAATGAACTCAGTAAAAGAAAAAGAAAAATCCCCATAGCAAAAAAAGCAGTTTTTGGCAATTCTTTAAACTGTCCAAATGCCATCCCAACTAAAGATTGTTTAGTTTCTGATTCATCTTCATTTTGAACAACTACTTCTTCCACTATCTCTTCTACTACTACCTCTTCCACTATTTCTTCTCCTACTACTACCTCTTCTTCCTCTTGCACAGGGCTTTGACATTTTCTATCAATTAATGAAGTACCTGGAGGACATGACCCACCTCCACTTGATGATCCTTCGCTACTACTAGAACTACTACTGCTACTAGAACTTGCTTGTGTCCCTCTAATTGCGGAATATTGTAAATTATCAACCTTAATGGTCGACCCCAAATCAGTACAATTAATTCCACCTGAAGATAAACTTCCACCTAAACAAGATGTAAAATCAGTTTCATTACTTCCAGTACATCCAGAACTCATCTCACTAATGCTACTAATCTCTTCATCTTTAACACACAAAGTGATGAAACTATCATCAGTGATGTAAATAGTTTTATTATAACTTGATTGTAATTGGCTAGAAAGATCAACAATTAATGATGTTGCGGTCTTTGTGATTGTAATATTGCTTAAATCCAAAACAGATTGAGTGAAATTATGACTAAAATTAATCATTAAAGTTGTTTCATCATAAAAGTTCATTTCTTGTATTTCATTAAATATTCCTTCAGTAGTATTCCCTCCAACAGTAATATTTAGTGATGTAACTCCTGAATTTGTTACATTAGATTCATTGTACCACAGAGGGTCTGCAATATCAAGTAGCCCATCGTTATCTGAATCCATGGAATTGATACTAACACTCCAAATATCACTTTGATTAGAATTTCCAGCTGTATCATTAAAATACCATGTCCAATTAATATCTCCTAAGGAAGTTGTTGTATTTTTAATGATTTCAATCTCTTGGCCATTTGTATAACTTGCTACAGAATTATTAGTCCAATTTGTTCCATTATACCAGCTAAAAGTATATTGGTTTGCATTAGTATCATTAAATGTGATATTGAAATAAACTGTACTTCCTAAAAGAGTTAAATTAGTCAAATTTGTTTTATTATTTTCCCAAGTAGAATAAGTCGTATCTAATAAAATTGAACGTGTTGTTGTTGAGTTAACATTTCCAGTACTGTCATTTGCACTAGCATTAATATGATATGTCCCATCAGCAAGATTTGTAAAATTAATAAATAAAGGTGAACTCGAACTATTAGATGAATTTATCAAAACATTACTTGAATTATATAACCAAATTATTGTTGTGTTTAAGTCTAAATCAGTAGATGTCACGTTTGCATTAATATGATTCTGGGAAAAATCACTTGCAGATGTTGAAGGTGATACCTAATTTATTGTTGGGTTTGTAGTATCAGACACATTAACCCACATTAAAGCTGAATTATTAGTTCCAGTAGTATCATTAACAGTGATATTGATATCATACAATCCTATTGATAATGCAGTATTATTCTCTAAATAACCTGAGCAATTAATTTGGAAACTAGTTGTATCATTCACACTAAAACAACTAATGCCACTAGCGTCTGTTGCGTCAATGTCATATGTCAAAGCAGACCCATATTCAATACTTTGGTTTGCAATCACTGTGAATATGGGCACGGTTGTATCAGTGATGTTCACCCACATCAAAGCTGAATTATTATTTCCAGAGGTGTCATTAACAGTAATATTCAAATCATATAATCCTACTGATAATACAGTATTATTTTCCAAATAACCCGAACAATTGATTTGGAAATTAGTTGTATCATTTACGCTAAAACAACTAATTCCATTAATGTCTGTTGCGTCAATGTCATATGTCAAAGCAGACTCGTATTCTATGCTTTGATTTGCAATTACTGTGAACGTTGGCGCGGTTATGTCAGGAGTGATATTTACCCACATCAAGACCGAATTATTATTTCCAGAGGTGTCATTAACAGTAATATTCAAATCATATAATCCTACTGATAATGCAGTATTATTTTCTAAATAACCTGAACAATTGATTTGGAAATTAGTAGTGTCATTTACGCTAAAACAGCTAACACCAATAGCATCTGTTGCGTTGATATCATGCGCTAAAGCAAACCCATATTCAACACTTTGATTTGCAATATTTGTGAATGTAGGTGCAGTTGTATCAGTGTCAGACCCAATAACAACTCCATAAATGGTGTTATTCATATTTCCTGAACTGTCATTAATTGAAACATTAATAGTATAATTAGTTGATGCATTTAATGAAGTAGAATTAATTAGTGTACCACTTCCATTAATAGTGAAATTTGTAGTATCATCAATAGAATATGTTCCAAATTCTGTTTCATCAGTTGCATTAAATTCAACATTTAAAGAATCACCATAACTAAGGCTTGCATTAGTAGGGATACCAGTGAAATAAGGGGAAACTGTATCAATTAATGTGATGCTCCAAATATTACTTTGGTTAGAATTTCCTTCTGTGTCGTTAAAGTACCAAGTCCAGTTATATGTTCCCCTAGCAAGATTTACTGTTTTAGTAACTTCAATCTCCTCTCCATCAGTATAGCTTGCTACAGAATCATTAGTCCAATCAGTTCCATTATACCACCCAAATGTGTAATTTGCAGGACTTGCATCATCAAAAGTAAGATTAAAGTAAACGTTGCTTCCAGACGTAGTTACAGTAGTCAAATTTGTTTTGTTGTTACCCCAAGTTGGATTTGTAGTATCTTGAACAGTAACTCCATAAATGCTACTATTAACATTACCTGAACTATCATTGACAGAAACATTAACTGTGTAAGTTCCTAAAGCGAGCAAAGTGTTGTTTGTCAAACTTCCTGAATTATTAATTGTAAAGTTTGCTGTATCATCAATAAAATACGTTCCAAGCCTCACAGTGTCTGTTGCATTAAAATCAGCATCTAATGATTCTATTACATATTCAATAGTTACATTTGTAGGAATACCTGTGAAGTAAGGCAAAATAGTATCTAAAATAATTGTTCTAGTTTCTGTAGATGCATTATTATCTGATGTATCATTGGCTGTAGCATTAGTGAAGTATGTTCCATCAGGAAGATTTGAGTAAGTTAAACTAATTGAATCATTTGTTGTAGTTGTATTAACAATCCCTGTTGAATTATACAAATAAACTGTGACTGTATCTAAGTTATCATCTGTTGCAGTAATATTTGTGGTAATACTCGTTTGTGAATAGTTCCCAGTCGATGTTGAAGTTGCTGCAAAACTAATTGATGGAGCTATTGTATCTGAAAAAGGTCCCATGAAAAGAACATAAATTGCTCCCTCAGAGGAGACAAGGTTTTCATCAGTCATAGAACTAAATGCTAAATCCTGAACACCATCACCATCTAAATCACCAATATTAGCAATTGCATCTCCAGATCTTTCACTAGAACTTAAACCATCTGGATTGAATCCTGCAAGGCCATCCGAAATTTTAACATTACTATCAACACTACCATTAGAATTCATAAACAAAATATAAAAAGCACCCTCAGCAGATTCAAGATTTTCATCAGATTTCGCGCTAACCACTAAATCCTGAACACCATCTCCATCCAAATCACCAATATTAGCAACTGAGTATCCAAACCAATCACTGGCATCTAAACCATCGGGATAAAAACCTGCAAGACCATCCGAAATCTTAACATTACTAGAAACACTACCATTAACATCCATAAACAAAATATAAACTGCACCCTCACCAGAATCAGAATTTTCATCATTATAAGCTCCAACCGCTAAATCCTGAACACCATCACCATCCAAATCACCAATATTAGCAATTGAAGTTCCAAATCTATCATAACCAGCTAAGCCAATTGGATAAAACCCTGCCATCCCATCAGTAATTTTAACATTACTTGAAACACTACCATTGACATTCATAAACAAAATATAAACAGCACCCTCATTGGTTTCATCTGTTGAATCTTGGTAAGCGCCTACCGCTAAATCCTTAACACCATCACCATCCAAATCACCAATATTAGCAATTGAAGTTCCGAACATGTCACTGGCATCTAGGCCGCTTGGATTGAATCCTGCCATCCCATCAGTAATTTTAACATTACTAGCAACACTACCATTGACATTCATAAACAAAATATAAACAGCACCCTCAGCAGAATCAGAATTTTCATCATCCGAAGCCCCAACTGCTAAATCTTGAACACCATCACCATCCAAATCACCAATATTAGTAATTGAAGATCCAAAATGATCTGTGTTTCCCAACCCACTTGGAGAAAATCCAGCCATCCCATCAGTAATTTTAACATTACTTGAAACACTACCATTAACATTCATAAACAAAATATAAACAGCACCCTCAGAACTTTCTGAAGCATTATTAGCATCATTTCTAGCCCCAACTGCTAAATCTTGAACACCATCACCATCCAAATCACCAATAGTTGTAATTGAAGATCCAAAATAGTTTGTACCTCCCAATTCAAAAGGATAAAATCCAGCAAGACCATCCGAAATCTTAACATTACTATTCACTCCATTTCCAATTCCATTAGCACTAACCAAAATATTTCTAGTTTCTGTTGAATTACTAGTGGTTGTATTAGCGGTTGTTGCGTTAAAATAATATACTCCTGCTGACAAATCTGTAAAATTAAAAAAATAAGGAGAGACAGTACTATTTGAAGAGTTAATGAGTACACTTGAAGAATTGTACAAATAAATGGTAACATTATCTCCATTAAAACTTACATTTATTGGAAGGTGAGTATCCATTACAAACATATCTCCTGATTTTGGAGTTGAAGAGGAGAAGTTTATTGACAAAACAGTTGGATCAACAATATAATCAAATTCTAAATATTCACCAACTACCTTTAAGTCATATGTATCTTGAGTCCCATTAAACTCAGTAAGATATATTTTATACAATCCTTCCTCCACAATCTCAGGAAATGTTGCAATTATTTCATCTTTATTATGTTCGTAAACTTCAATACTTCCATTTCCTCTTGCATAAACAGTTATATCTTTAGAATTATCTAGTTCTTGTTCAAATGTAACTTGCACATATTCACTATCATATATTTTTTCACTCCAATTATCATCTTGTTCTTTAACATAATCAAAAACATTCAAAACAAAATCTTTTGAAGAATCTAAATATTTTGCATTAGAAATAGGTATTATCCCTCTTGAATCATCACCCAAATCAATTGGATTTTTTTGAATTACAGTAAACATTACTAAAAGAAACAATAGAACTAGCGTTACCACCACCAAAATCTTTTTTTTGTTCACCAAAACACACCCTTCTTATCTCATATCTGTTTGATTTATGGTATATAAATAGTAGGATAAAATCCATAACCTTTAAATTACAAAATACACTAACTAACCTTCCACCATGACAAATTCAAGCAGAAATATTGGAATCGCAGTACTAATTAATCTAGCTTTCACTATCATAGAAATAATTGGTGGGCTTTGGACAAACAGTTTAGCTATTCTTTCAGACGCTTTGCACGATTTCGGAGACACCTTAATTTTAGGTTCTTCTTGGTTTTTAGAAAAACAATCCAATAAAGGACCAGACTTCAAACGAACTTTTGGTTACAAACGTTTATCTTTATTTTCAGCAACTCTTTCAGGACTAATTCTTGTAGCAGGTTCACTTTACATTTTATCGCAAGCAATTCCAAGGCTCCTAAACCCTCAAGATGTTAATGCTTTAGGCATGATTGGTTTTGCAGTTATTGGAATAGTTTTCAACGGGTTTGCTCTTTGGCGTTTACATGGCGGACACGACTTAAACTCTAAAATCATCTCATGGCACTTTGTTGAAGACGTAATTGGCTGGGTAATCATTCTAATTGGCGCAATTATCACATACTTTGTAAATTTGCCAATCATCGACCCGATTATAACTATCATTTTTACAACAGTGATTCTAATAGGAGTTGCTAAGAATCTCAAAGAAGCATTTAATCTTCTAATGCAAGGAATCCCAGATGGCTTAAGCTTAAACGCCATCAAAAAAAATATTTCCAAAGTAAAAGGAGTTATTGACTCTCATGACCTTCACATCTGGTCCCTTGATGGGCATTCACATATTCTTACAGCGCATGTGATAGTAAACAAAGCTGCTTTAGAAAACAGCGATAAAACTCGCAAGAAAATAAAAAATGAATTAAAAATGCAAGGGATCACTCATTCTACAATTGAACTTGAAAGCAAGAAATTTTGTTCAGGAATTGAATGTAAAACTAATTGAATTTTCTAAAATAACTACTTAATTAACATAAGATTTAAATAACATATGATGTTTTTATCACTTGATGAAACATGACATAGCTACATATCAATTATTTTTTGGCTCATTAGCTAATCCAAATAGGCTCAAAATAGTAAATCTTCTAAGGGAACAAGGCGAACTAAACGTATCACAAATCTGCGAACTAACAACTTTTGAGCAAACTATGGTTAGCCACAATCTAAAACGCTTAGAAACCTGTGGGATGGTTCACAAGCGAAGCGAAGGAAAACATAGGTTCTATTCAATCAATAAAGAATCAATAGCACCACTAATGAAACTTATAGATACACACATGCATAAGTATTGTGAACATGTATTATCTAAAGAAAATAAAAATCATTGTAATAAATAGAAAAAGGAAATAAAAAAAATGGCAAAAGACAAATCCACTAACAATATTACTTTGAAAATTAATGGCATGCACTGTGCTAGCTGTGTAAAAGTAAGTAGCCGAGCTCTTAAAAAAGTCCCTGGAGTTATTGAAGCTACTGTAAATTATGCAACAGAAAAAGCGAACATCACTTTCGACAAAAAAATAGCAAATCAAAAAGACATTATTCCACTTTTACAAAAAGCAGTGGAAGGTCGTGGTTATACTGCAATTGCCTTAACTGATGGTAAATCTTCACAAAAAAAGATTAAACAAATTCAACATGAAGAACTCAAAACTCTTAAACTAAAATTATTTATTGGAATTATTCTTGGAACACCAGCATTAATACTTGGCATGTTTTTCATGAAAAATCCAATCCCATTTCAAAATTACATTCTTTGGGCTTTGTCAACACCAGTTCAATTTTATGTTGGTGCTCAGTTTTACAAAGGAGCTTGGGCTGCTCTAAAAAACAAAACAAGTAACATGGACACCCTAATTGCTCTTGGAACAAGTGCAGCTTATTTTTATTCAGTTATCCTAGTCTTACAACATGGCAACAATGCCCACCAATTCTTCGAAACATCTGCAGTATTAATCACATTAGTAATTCTGGGGAAATTTTTAGAAGCAAGAGCTAAAGGTAAAGCAAGTGACGCGATCAAAAAATTAATGGAACTTGGAGCTAAAACTGCTACTGTAATTAGATTAGTAAAAAAGAATGGGAAAACAACCAAACAGCAATTCAAAATCCCAATAGATGAAGTAAAAGTTGGTGACATCATTGTAGTAAAGCCTGGCCAAAAAGTTCCAGTAGATGGAATAATCACTTCTGGCCATTCCAGTATTGATGAATCTATGGTAACTGGTGAGAGTATGCCTACTTCAAAACAAAAAGGTGATTTAGTTATCGGGTCCACTATCAATAAGACTGGATCATTCCAATTCAAAGCTACTAAAGTAGGAGCAAATACTACTCTTGCAAGAATCGTAAAATTAATCGAAGATGCGCAAACAAGTAAAGCGCCAATTCAAAGATACGCAGATTTGATCTCTAGCTATTTTGTGCCTGCAGTTATTTTCATAGCGATTTTAACCCTCACTATTTGGTTCTCTGTTGTAAAAGCAGATTTCTCATTCGCACTTATTGCGGCAGTGTCTGTATTAGTTATCGCTTGTCCATGCGCATTAGGCCTAGCAACGCCTACTGCTATTATGGTAGGTACTGGTATGGGAGCAAAAAAAGGCATTTTAATCAAAGGTGGTGAAGCTCTTGAAACTGCTCACAAAGTTAAATTTGTAGTATTTGATAAAACTGGAACTATCACTAAGGGCAAACCTGAATTAACAGATATTCATATCAATAAATCTGCAAAGATAAACAAAAAATCAATTACAGAGAAACAACTTCTCACAATCGCAGCATCTATCGAAAATCATTCAGAACACCCTCTAGCTGAAGCGATTGTTAAGGCTGCAAAACAAAGAAGAACTACTCTAAAAAAAACAAGCAAATTCCAAGCAATTGTAGGTAAGGGAGTAACTGCAAAAATAAAAAAAACAACTTATTTTCTTGGAAATCAAAAACTCATGCAATCAAACAAAGTCACAATCCCAAAGGATATCACTAAAATTCAAACCAAGTTAGAAGAGCAAGGGAAAACAGCTATGCTCTTAGCACAAAAAACAAGCAGCAAAGCCAAACCACAATTACTTGGAATTGTAGCAGTAGCAGATGAGATAAAAAAAGATTCTAAAACTGCAATCAAGCAACTCTCGAAGTTAGGCATCATTAGTTACATGATAACTGGCGACAATCAAAGAACAGCAAATGCGATTGCTAAAAAAGCAGGCATCTCAAAAGAACATGTTTTCGCTGAAGTACTTCCTGAAGACAAAGCAAAACACGTAAAACGTCTTCAAAAACGTGGACAATTCAAAGTTGCAATGGTTGGCGATGGTATTAATGACGCACCAGCACTAGCAGTAGCAGACATTGGTATCGCCATGGGCAGTGGTACTGATGTAGCCATGGAAACTGGTCAAATAGTTTTAATGAAAAACAGCATCCAAGACGTTCCACGTGCAATCAAGCTCAGTAAATTAACTATGTCCAAGATCAGACAAAACTTATTCTGGGCACTTTTCTATAACAGCCTAGGAATTCCAATTGCTGCAGGCCTTTTGTATCCTTGGACTGGCTGGCAACTTTCTCCAATGATCGCTGGAGGAGCAATGGCCCTAAGTAGTGTTAGTGTAATCACAAACTCCATACTACTAAAGACCAAGAAACTTTAGATGACTATGTTCTATCTCCAACTATTTAGGGTGGCACACAAATCTTTATTAGGTTGTTAGGACCTTGTATCAGTTAATGGTTGATAAAAACATAATGAGAGATATTGAGAAGATATTAGTATTAGCTCAGAAGGCTCATGACCATTTACAAAAAAATAACATCCCTAAAGCTAAAAGAAAACTAAAAAGAATAATCAAATTTGATTTAGATGAATTATCAAGGTTGCAAAAAGAAAAAGGTAATAAGAAACTCCTAGGAGATTGTGCAGTTGTTTTTAAAGATGCAAAAGAAGCCTTGAGGGGTTTGAATTCAGTACAACTTTTTGATGAAGCAAAAAGGTTAATTGATGAAATTGTTAAATTAGAAGGCCATGAATACGAACTTCAGAGAAGTTGGGAACATCGTAGAAAAAAGCAGCTAGAAGAGGAACAAAAGGAAAACGAATTATATGAATTTTGGCACAAACAAATATATGCCTTAAAATTATCTCATTACACCTCACAGATAAATGCTAGAAGGTTACTAAAAAATGGATACAATCCTGGCGATAAACCTGTTGGTTGGGATCTTGTTATGGAAGCTTGGGATTTAGTTGATTCAATTGACTGGATTCCAGAAGGGTCTCAGTTTGTTTCATGGGGAGTTTCTTCTAAAGAGGCATATCAAAATAGAAAAAAAGGACTTTATGTTTGTGCTTTTGAAGTTTATAATAATCACATGAAAACTTCTGAGACAATAAATTATTTTACTAAGTCCTTAAGAAAGAAAGTTGAACAAATGGAACAAGTGTTAACAAGTAGTGATTTTGAAGCTTATCTAGAAATAATTAAAAGATATGGTGGTGGGACACCTATACGTGAACACTTCCAAAAGATATATCAAAATATTTTCACTAATTCTGAAAGGTTAAAATATCTTAAATTGAAGAAGCTTTTGGAAGATTTGGAAGGATTAGTTAATCGTTCTAAACATGTTGTCCTTTGGTTATTCGCAAAAGAGGTTTTTAGAGTGTCTCCTCATGCATTCTCTCGTAGTGGGATTGTCTTATCATATAATGAATTCAAGAAAGAATACCTTTGGATGGATAAGATCTATGGAAAAGGTCTTGATAAAGGGATGCTAAGTATGGAATTGAAAGAAATAATGAATCGTTTCTTTAGTAACGAAATTGAGCTTGATTGCATTATCCCCCCGAAATTATTTCATATTGACAAAAGACATGCAGATTTATTAAAGAATAGTTGAAAGTCTGTGGTCCAATTGAACTAAGTTTTAAGAGATTATTCTAATAACTCTTATATAGAATTATAACCTCGACTTGCTATGGAATTAGGCCTTGTTGACGTAGTAGACATAAATGATCAAGTCTTAAAGACAATTGATAGAATCAAAGCTACAGATGATGACATATTAAGAGTCGCTGGAGTTTTCATAGTTAATGACAAAAAAGAAATTCTCCTTCAATTACGTTCAGAAAAAAGTTTTAGATACCCATCTTTCTGGGATTGTGCTGGTGGTGGTCATGTGGACGCTGGTGAAGATTACAAAACTTGTGCTCCAAGAGAACTCTTTGAAGAAACTAAAATCAAAGCAGAACTGGAATTTTTGGGAAAACATTACATCGAGCTTCCTGATGGAAGAAAACATTTTAATGCTTTTTTCAAAGGAACATACAATGGTGAATTTGAGGCAGACCCTAAAGAAGTTTCAAAGTTAAAATTCCTATCACTAGATGAAATTAAAAAAATGATTGAGCGCAAAGATAAGATTCACCCTGAATGTTTATTTGGATTAAAGAAGTACTTTCTCTAGATCTTTCATTTTTTATAATTCACTTAGTTTTAACATGCTTCATTGCAAACTTAAAATCTCCATAAACTTTTTTCCCAGGATTAAATACATTCTGTGGATCAAAAATATCTTTTACTTTTTCAAACAAACGTGTCATTTTAGGTCCATACTGTTTTTCTACAAATGATGTACGAATAAGTCCATCATTATGTTCTGCAGTAATAGTCCCACCATGTGCAAGAACCAAATCAACAAAGTCCTTAAGCACAACCGGGATTTTGTCTCTTTCTTTTTTATCCTTCAAATCCATAAGTGGTATTACATGGAAGTTTCCATCACCAGCATGTCCTGCTAGTGTTGGCTTGATTCCATGTGACTTGAGTAAATTATACAACTTTGGTAAAAAAACTGGTAATTCAGAAGGTAGCACTGCAAAATCATCTACAAAAGGAACAGTTTGTTTACCTTTAACATGTTCACGAAGCAAGCTAAATGATTCACGGCGTATGGTCCAATACTTCTCACTCTCCTGCGAAGATTGCATCACTAAATGAGGGATCTTACTATTTTTCAACACAGCATCAACTTGCACAATTCTTTTTTTGAGTTCAACTAATCGGTTTTCACTAATTTCTACCAGCACAATAAACACTGGAAGCCCATGCCTAAGCATCAATAATGCTTCTCGCCAAAAACTAAACAGCATCTTCAAAAGTCCTTTGCCAGTTTTGCGTGCAATTTGTGGCATAAAACGTAAACCCAAAAGCATAGTGTTTCGATCAAAACTTTCTAAACTATTAGGGGCGTATGGTAATAACATTTTCACTAAATCAGCCATGTCTTTCAGGTCTTTCAAATACACTGCAATAAGACGCGAATGATTTTTCCTACGTACAACAGCTACCTTCGCCTGCGACCATAAACCAAGTGTCCCTTGTGATCCCACAAAAATTTTAGAAAGATCAAAAACTCCTGTGTCACGGTCCCACACTTTCCACAATAAATAACCACAAGAATTTTTAGAAGTTTTGGGTGCAGCATTTTTGATCAAATCATAATTTTCTTCTAAAAGTTGATACATCTTGCGATATACTTTCCCTTCAAAATTATCTTTACGCAATTTCATATTCAATTGCTTTTTAGTGAGTGGACCAAAATCATACACATTTCCATCAGACAAAAGCACATTAAGGCTTTTAACATGTTCCACAGTTTGTCCATGCAACATGTTTTTTTCAGAACCAGCATTGTTTGCAATCATCCCACCAAGTGCACAAATAGATTTGCTAGCAGGAAAGCTAGGAAAGTACAGTTTTTTACGATTCATAGCTTTTTCCATCTCATGATAATACAAGCCAGGTTCTACTACTGCAACTTTAGGATTCAACGAAACTAGCTTATTCATATACTTTGTAAAAGAAACTACAATAGATTGTGTTAATGGTCCTCCACTCATACATGTTCCAGCAGCTCGCGCCGTGAGTGTCAATTTCAAAGGATATTTTTGTGCTTTTTTCCATGAAGAAGCTCTACGATTAAAACGATTTACAAAACGCATCAGTTTTTGTAAATCTCTGAAATTTTTTGGAAATACAACTAAGTTTGGCATCACTTGAAATATTGAAGCATCTTGACTATGCTCTAAAATAATTTTAGAATCAAAACTAACTTCACCTTCTAGTAAAGCCTCCAAATCTTTAATCCAGTTCACAATATCACCATTATATACATCTCAAAGATTTATTTATCTAATTCAAATATATCTTCTTTAACATAAAAAATTCGCAGCTTTCTAAAGTTTAAACGCATATTCACAAGATTACTTTTCTTTTTTATATCTTTTAAAATTACTACACACATGTCCACTTCCCAAAGAATCCTCTTGCACTTTCTTCAAAAGTTTCATAGCAGCGCTACTACTTTTAACCACAAACACATTAGAAAAATCGCTACTACTCATTAATTTTTTACGTACCATTTCTTTTTTGATCCAATCAAGAAGGCCTTGCCAATGAGCTCCTAACAGTATTATCGGAGTTTCGCAGATATGTTTGACTTGCACCAGTTGCCAAGTATAAAGTAATTCCAGTAAAGTCCCAATGCCGCCAGGTGCTACTACAACAGCATTTGAAAGTTCCATAAAAGAATCTAAACGATTAGAAAAACGCATAAAATCTTTTTTGATATCTAAATGATAACCATCATGTTGCTCGCGCGGCAAATTTATTGTAAGCCCAATTGAATGTGCACCCTTCTTTCCTTTACGTCCAGCATGATGCCCACGACTCGCAGCGTCCATTAAACCTGGGCCACCACCTGTTACAACATCCATCTCTGCTTTAGCAATCATCTTAGCCAAACTAAACACTTGCTTATACCGTACATCTCCTTTACTCAAACGAGCAGATCCAAATATAGCAACTCTAAAATGTGAAGGATCAATCTTAGAACGCTTTTTACCAACCATCATAAAGAAACAAACAAAACTCCCTTTTAAAACTTCTTTTCCATCAAAGAATCCAGTTTCAATTGCAATTCTTCCATACTTTCACTATTGTCAATCACAACAGCGCCATTTCCCAAGATATAATCACGACTTAAACCTAACAGATACTGTTTTTCTTCATATTCAATTCTTCTAATAGCAACTTCAGAACTTATCTCTTTACCAACGCTACTTCTCAAAACGCGTTCTTCAAATGGCAAATCAATTACAACTAACTTCACTTTGCCTTTAAAATTTTCATAAAGGTATTTCGCATCTTGAATAAGTCGCAATCCATCAATTACATAACAATTATTAGAAGACTTCAAAATAAATTCATCTTCCAAAAAAGCTTTCATATACTCTAAATCACCAAGGGAATAAATCCAATCTCCAGCGGCAAAAGTCAATTCCTTAAACCCTACTCCATTTAACTTTTCTTTTTGCTCAGCATACGTAGATGATTTCAAAAATCTTGGAACAATGAATTTTTTGTAATGCTCTCTTACAGAAACTATACTACATTCATACTTCTTTTGCAAATATTTAGAGGCAGTAGTCTTCCCAACTCCAATCCCACCAAACAAAAGAATCAAACGCACGCTCTCATCCTTTAACAACTCACTCAAATTACTCTCATTTGCCCCATCACTTTTAACTATATGATAAATACCTGATAACTTCTTATCACTCACTCCAAAAGAATACATTGTCTTAACAATTGTATTAATTAGTGATTGTTTATAGACGCCAACTCGCAAAAAACGTCTAGCAGAAGTAACAACTTTTTCACGTAAAAATACTGCTTTTCCCTCTTCACGTAACCTAGAACAAATCTCCACATCTTCAAAGAGTTTCATTGACTTAAACCCACCAATCTTTTCAAACACGCTCTTCAAAACAAATAAACTCTGATCTCCGTAAATATTTTTTGTAATTTTCATCCGTAAATCTGTTTGCCAAGCAACAAAAGCTAAAAATTTGTGATGATGATCAAAACTAACCCTGAATGCTCCAAATACAGTCTTGTCATTACCAACTCCTTCTTTATTCTCAAAAGCTTTCAGAATTGAACTAAATGCATTCTTTGGAATAATTGTGTCTGGGTGAAGAAAAAATAATATCTCACCACTAGCCTTCTTTGCTCCAATATTCATAAGGCCCCCACGGGTCTCTTCATTACAACTAATTACTTTCACAAATGAATAAGAATTACAAATTGATTCAGTAGCATCACTACTGTTTGAGACAACAATCACTTCAAAAGATTCACTTCCAGCCTCATTACCTAAACCATCACTCTTACTACTCGCATCATTAACTCCAAACTTTTGTTTAGCAATAGAATCAAGTGTTCTTCCAATAAACTTCTCTTCATTTTTAGCTGGAATAATAATGGACATCATATTTATTTCAATTTTCAGCCAACTATACTCTTTTTAACATCTTTGCAAAGAATTGCCAAAACAATAGTTCTGTTCTCATTTGAAAGTGTACATCAATCTTTAAATCAAAAATTCACTTAATATATTAAATCATAATCAAATAAAATCAAAATTAAGAGGCGATTAATATGAAACAAATGAAAATGGTCATGATTGTCATGACATTACTAATGATTCTAAGTATCTGGTTTGCTTGGCAAGGTTCAAGCATGCACGCGCAAGTTACAGTAGAAGAAGCATCCTTTCACGAACTTAATGCAGACTACTATAGCTTAGATAAAGCTACACGTGACGCTGCGGAAACTGACTCAGAATTAAATACAGACCTTGCAACAATCAAAAATTATCCAAGTGAATTATTAAGACTAAAATTAGTTGGTGTTGGTAAATTACTTACTGGAATCTATTTCTTACTGTTTGGGATCTTAATTGCACTAGTCTTGATGCCAATGCGCCTAGCGCAATTTATGCAAAAACAAGCAGCTCCAGCAAAAGCAGCTCCTAAAAAATCCAGCAAAAAAACTAGTAGGGCAAGAAAATCTAGCAAAGGCAGAAAACGCAAGTAGAACAAAACAACAAACAATCTTTTTATTTTATTTTTATTCTCTTAATTTTTTCTAATAATAAACAAATTATAAATACTAATTCTCATTATGGTTAGTTATGAGCAAAAAAAAAGACTCCTCAAAATTCAACTGGAAACAAAAATTAATCATTCTTGCTTTAGTTATAATCACAGTAGCATTTGTTTTTACTGGAATTTACTTAGTCTTTGATTCACCTTCATACGAGAACCATTGTTTTGACAAACGTGCAGTCCCAATGGAGATAACAACCGAGGAAGAATGTACTCTATACGAAGGCACTTGGGAAGCAGACTCTTACTGCGATATGTATTCAGAATGTAGCGCAGCGTATGAAACACAAAACAGCCAGTTTCGCTTTCAAGTATTCATAACTTCATTCATAATTGGTGCAATTGTACTCATCAGTGCTATCTTCATTCCAATCCCAATTTTGTCAGCTAGTATGATGGGCTCAGGCATTTTCATTCTCATAATTAGCCTCTTGCAATACTGGGAAGACCTAGGAGAGATATACAGGTTCCTTATACTAGGAATTACTCTCGTAGTACTCATTTACATAGCCATCAAAAAGTTCAACAAGTAATTAATTTTTTATTTTATTAATTCTAAAAGTAAACTACTTAACTTGATTGATCACTTTACTAGATAAATAAGCTTTAATATTCTCAATCGATTTGTTACTTAGCCTTGTAAAACATTCTTCTGTTCTCCCAGAAATTAAATCTCTCATAATAACTCTATCAACACCTAAAAAACTATCAAAAAAATCTATACTTGGTGATCTATCCATGATTGCAAAGTTATTCTCTTTAGATACCCACTGTAGAAAATCCTTTTTCAAAAAAGCTTCGCCAATCACATTGTTAATCAACACTTTCTCTTTCATCAAATCAAAATCACTTTTGTCAAGGATTTTCAAATCTCTTGGTATTTGCAAACTGATAAAATCACTAAGTTTGAGCAATTCTTTTTTTGGCAAGTACTTACATCCTTTATTTTCAAATTCATTATTACGAGTTCTGCTATAATATACAACATTCATATTAAACCCAAGCGCAGCTTTTGCCACCATTTTTCCAAGAACTCCAAGACCAATGATTCCAAAAGTTTTCCCAGCAAGTTCATTAACTTTATCGCTTTTCCATTGATACTTCCCAAGCCCACGAATTAAACATAAAAGTTCATAAAATATCCACTCAACAACACCTTCATCACCATAGTCTCGCACATTAGTTACAACAATTCCTTTCTTAGAACACGCGCTAAGATCTACTTTTGTAACGCTAGTCGCGCAAACTCCAATATACTTCAAATTAGAACATGCTTCAATCACTTCAGAATTAATCTCACTTCGCCAACTTGTAAGTACACAATCAGCTTCACCAATTCTAGAAATTACTGAATTAACATCCTTTGGATCGTCTTCATAAACTTTTATTTCTCCTTCACAAAGACCACTTAGTGCCTCAAGAGACTCAGGGGTAAATGTCAAATAATCAAGAACCACTATCTGTTTGAATTTCATTAAACCAACATAACAATCACATTTTATTAAACTAACGCAAAAGTGCTGGATTTGAGCCAAGTGATCATTTTGTCGGCGCCGCCAAAACGATCAAAATAGGATCTAAAACTACGAGATAAAAGAAATTATGGGAAAAGTTTTCTATATTTTCTTTAGTTACCTTTTTAACAGACCTTCATTCCTAGTAACACATGGACAAGCAAGTATGGCTCTCACCAATGGAAGGAGTAAGTGATTTAGGTTTTAGAAATCTTTGCATTAACCAAGGTGCTGATATGACTTTCACTGAGATGATCCGAGCTGATGCTATTGTTCGTGGTAACAAAGCAACACTTTCTTTAATTGACACTCACATTCCATTAAAACAAGGTATTCAATTACTTGTTAGTAAGCCCGCTATTTTACAAAAAGCACTAGAAAAAATTGATTTTACAAATATTACTGGTGTTGATCTGAATTTTGGCTGTCCTTCGCCTGACGTTATTGGAAAAGGAAAAGGCCCAGCACTATTAAAACGAATAACGCGGATGAGAGATTTGCTAACTATTCTTAAAACACATAGTCCTGTTCCTTGCGGTATTAAAATACGCTTAGGTATGAACTATCGTGAAAAAGAAAACAAGATCTACCTAAAAGTTGTGGAACTTGCAAATGAAGCAAAACTAGATTGGATAACAGTTCATCCTAAAACTGCAGATAAAACCTCGCAAGACCCAATAGATGTTGATGCCTTAAAAGAGATTATTGCTGTTGCAAAAATTCCAGTGATAGGTAACGGATTTGTTTGTGACAAAAAATCAGCACAAGAAATGTTTGACATGGGTTGTAGTGGTGTTATGGTAGCACGCGCCGCAATTGGAAACCCGTGGATATTTAACGAAATCAAAGGAATTAGTGTAACAAAAGATTTTGCAAAAGCGTTTGAAGAGTATAAAAAAATTGCTAGTTTGTATGGAACAAAACAAAAATATTTTAATTATCATAATGAAATTTTTGAATTGCGTAAAAAAGGAGATATGGCATATCATTCCCCAAGTAGAATAGATGTATATTAAATCAGCATCTTCATTTTTTTCAGGATATTACAACAATCACTATTCTTTCAACATTTTCTGGAGCCAGTGCAATCGCAAAGCAGAAGTGATCTTGACAAAGAACGTATGGTGGATGAGAAGCATTCATAAATTTATATCACTAGCCTATTAAATCCAGTAGTGCATCTGAGCTTTTTTGACACAATACCATAAATTATATTAATACGAAAATAAATATTTCAAGAATGGCAAGTGAATTAGTGTCTGCACTCAACGAATTTTTTATTGGTGCAGGCGGAGCATTCATTCTTTGGTTCATTGTCTTTCCAATAGTATTCATGGTTGGAATTACTTTTTTACTAAGACAAATTATCAATGACCCACCAGAATGGATGAAAACAATATGGTTTGCTTTTTTATGGATGATTATCTTCTATTTGATTGGGCTCTTCTTATCATACCAAGTATTTAGATTATTTTGATTACTTCCACACAGACACGAACAATTTGATAAATAATATTTTCATTTTCTGTTGTAACCTTCGGGAAGACATCCGCTTTATTGCTCCATCATGAGGATCAGCATATACATACATATCACGAATCCAACCTTGGACACCAATTAAAACAATCCAATGCAAGATTAGAGTATGATTATCTCCTAAGTTCAAAGGTACCATGACAAACCGTTTTCGTTTCAGCTCTTGCTTGATATTTCTTAAAGTGAAATCTTCTTTTTGGAAAGCAGCACCCAAACTTGAACGCAGTTGTTCGTCTTTTATTAAACATGCATCAACCATAGGGTGATTCCCTTTTTTTTGTGATAATTGATATTTTACCTTGAAATTTTTACTAAGTAAAAATTTTACAATTGCACTTGGCATAGTATAATTACCTAAATCTGCAGATTTTATAGAATTATAATAGTGTGCTCTTCAATCATTGTAAATGGAATCAAGCCTGGAGAAAAATGTTCAGCAACCATTAAAGCACAACTAGGACCACAAGACATTGGCCTTGTCTGTTTGTATGTCTTAATTATATCAACCATAAAATCAGGTTTCTTTTTATTCCTAATAAATGTTTAGGAGGCGTAAACAAGGTAATAATTTGTTCTCATTTTCTCACTTATCAAACATTATAGTATAGATAGTGTCTGATATTCAATTAATCAAGCAACAACCAACTAGCTTCTCAGAATAAAAAGAGTGTCTCCGCTGGGATTTGAACCCAGGTCTTCGGCTCCGCAAGCCAATGTTCTATCCATGCTATACTACGGGGACATAACTCTTAATTAACCAAAATCCCTATGCTTCTTTATCAATCTTACGCCTAAAATCTCAGATATTATGCTACTTAAACTAACTACTACAGTATACAAATAAATATTAAACCACTTTCAAAAAAACAACTATGACACCAAATTCTAGAGTTTCTATACCTCATGGCAGGATGTTTGAAGCGCTTTTTTTATTAAAAAATTCACTTGGAAGAGCAACAATTACTTCTAATAGGGGAAAAATAACATATTCATTCCCTGGCGCAGGGCCAATCCATTTAGAAATAACAGCAGATTTAGCAAGAGAACCATCTTATGGGACACTTGGTGATTTAGCAAGAAGAGTAAGGCAAGATGGTGTAGTACTTCCATTAGTTGGAATTTTAACAAGACATGGAAAAGAAATGTTTAATCCAATAGTTAGAGCACGTTCTCCAATAATAAACGCCCATAATTACAAAGTATTAGAAGGAAAACCAACAAAAGAAATAGACCAATTAGTAGACACTATTCTTAGAACTCAAGGGTTATTTGGTAAAGGATTCCATGGGGTACAAAGAATGTACATCGGTACTGATATACGTCAAGATGAATCTGGTAATATTAGGACTGTGCCTTTAGAAGGAACAAGACTTTTTTGGGATAGAGGTCAAGATGACACAACACCAAATATTGTCTCTTCAAGACCATACGATAACAGGATTGTGGGAGCACAAATTATGCCTCATTATGACTCTTTAACAATTGCATTCCAAATATTACAAGTTCAAGCAGCAGCAACTCACTTACTAAGTTACAAATAATATAAATTACCAAAAAAATCACTTCTTTTTTTTGCCGCCTTTAGTTCTACGTTTCCCAAAACCTTTTTTGCTTTTCATTCCTTTGATGTCCCCACCGCCTGCAGGCATTGCAGCAACAATCTCATCAATAAGTCCAACTTTTAATTTATGAAGTACAGATTTTGCCAAAACACTTTTCTTTTCTCGTCCAGGAACAACTACAACAAGCTCAGAAAGTCCAAAGCGAGCCTCTAAACAACTAAGCGGTCCCCAAACAAGTTCCTCTATAATCTCACTCTCTTCAGAATCATCACTATTATCCTGGTCAGAAGTTTCACCTTCATCTTCTTTCACAACATTCTTCGCAAACGCAAATTTTAATTCAGGATGAAAATATTTAGTTTCACCTCTAACCATAAAAGCGCCTTTAGGTAAGTTTTCTCCAGCTTGCGCTTCTTTAGAAACTTGTTCTGGTTTAACATAAAAAACATCAACAGTTCCAAGTCCTTCTTTCCAGGCGCGAGAGTGACATGCCACTGCTTGTGCACATTCTTCTACACTAACTTCTGTCCCATTCACCTGCCCCTCTTTTACTAAAAAAAAAGGACTTCCAGCCATATCAGTGTGTAAAACATAATCATTTTTCTCCATATGTTTTTTAACAAGAATTTCATTCTGCGTAGCATCTCTTCCACCAACACACACAAGTCCTTCTGACGAAACAAACCAGTGATACTTATGATACCACTTAACGTTTGCCACGCGAGTAGCTTTTTTCTTTTCTTTTTCAGACTCTTGTTGCTCGTACATCTCTTGCTTAGATTCCAACTCATTAAGCTGAGCCTTATACCTATCAACAGTTTCACGAGCGCCCTCTAGCTTCTTCTTTAGCTTCTTAGCTTTGTCGTAGTATCTGCCAGCGTTCTCATCTACAGACTTCTTAAGATCAATTTCAACTTGCATAAAATAAGCACCTAATTAGAAAACACGAACTCTACTATAAAAATTCAACCATAAAAATTAGAAAAACACCTAACAATCACGAACATTCTCAGCAGTTAACGCTTGTTTAGAACAAATCACTTCTTCGTCAAATGGAACAATTTTAGGCACAATTTTGATCTGACGAATTTCTCCATTAGATCCTACGTTGTATCCAACATCACCTAAATACACTGCAGCTTTACTCATCTTAGCATCTGACAAATCAAAACTCTCGGCTTTTTCTGTTCCTATCACATTCACAGTAACACCGCTAACATCCATGTTAACTCCATTTTCAACAGTGAATCTAATAATTTCTTTTGCTCGATCAAAACAAATTTCAGTTTGTCCACCAATTTCAGAAAACTCCAGGCCAATATCAATTGTACATTCGGATTCTTGTTGTACTGCTGCTCGTCCAAAGTTCATAATTACAACTCCAAATACAACTGCAAATACTACTAGGACAAGTGTTGCCACAATCGGCGCAATCCCAGCTTTTCCAAATCTTTTATTATCCATCACAACAAATAAAATAAGCAAAAACAACTATATAAGGATTCTGCTAGAATTCTTGACAAGAAATATTTTGTATTCAAAGAAAT
The DNA here is from genome assembly GCA_018697095.1 of archaeon. GTDB lineage: Archaea > Nanobdellota > Nanobdellia > Woesearchaeales > GW2011-AR9. The sequence goes on from JABHSG010000003.1 coordinate 260,201, forward strand.
ACTTTTGTATTTCTTGCTCTGAAATTAAAGTTTTGATTTCAGATTTCTTTGTATAAAGATTATCGAGGATAATAAACCAAACACATAAGAATCAAATCACGACTCTTTCATCTTTACGTATGTTCCTATCAACACTTCTCGCAATGTTTTTTGGAATCGCGAGTGGTATTTTCACGGGCCTCTTTCCAGGAATTCATGTAAACTTAATCTCAGTACTGATACTCACTTTCTCACCACTTCTTCTAACTTTTACAGACCCTATAACACTAGCAATTTTCATCATTTCTTTAGCAATAACACATTCTTTTCTAGATTCACTCCCATCTATTTACTTGGGTGCTCCAGACGAAGCGCAAGCACTAAGTGTTCTTCCAGGACACACACTTCTGCACAGAGGCGAAGGACACAACGCAATTGTTTGCACAGTGATTGGGTCATACGGCTGTTTAATACTAGGAATAATTCTCTTCCCACTTTTTCTCATAAGTATGAATTTTATCTATCCACTAATCGACAATTTAATTGGTCACATCTTAGCTCTTGTTTCAGTAGTCATGATCCTAAGGGAGAAAAAAGGTAAACGTCTAAAGTCTCTTGTCCTTTTCATAATGGCAGGAATGCTTGGAATCATTGTCTTCTCAATTCCAACTTTAAGGCAACCTTTGTTTCCAATGCTTTCAGGACTTTTCGGATTCAGCATCATGTTTGTCTCACTTTATCAAAAATCAAATGTGCCAGAGCAAGACCTAAGTATTCCACTAAAACTTCCATTCAAAAAAGCAGCACAAAGTATTAGTGCAGCATCCAGCGTGGGATTCATTGCAGCATTTTTACCTGGTTTTGGAAACTCACAAGCCGCAATTGTTGCAAACGAAATTATTACTGATCCAACTCCAGAATCTTTTCTAGTTTTAACCGGAGGAATTAATACAGCTAACATGCTTATCAGCATCGGAACAGTTTTCATGCTTGGTAAAGCACGTAACGGAGCAATTGTTGCAGTCAAAGAACTTCTTAGCGAGGTAACTTTCCAAACAATGCTTCTTTTTCTAATCATAGCTCTTATTGTTGGATCTTTAGCAGCGCTACTAACAATTAACCTTTCCAAACTCTTTGCAAAAGTCATGAAAAAAATAAATTACGTAAACCTAATACTAAGTATCATCCTTTTAGTAACTGCACTAACCGTAATTTTCGACGGCCCAATTGGTTTACTCATTCTAATAACTTCAACTTGTATCGGGCTCACAGCATCGCAACTAGGTGTTGGTAAGAATCATTTAATGGGCAGCTTAATCATCCCAGTAGCACTATATTTCCTACTTTAAGAACAAACTATGTAAGAAAATTCAATCATTTTTATTTCCTCTTAGAAAATAACCAATTCCTTGTAACCCAAAACAAGTTGTAAACGCCTGTGCAACATACTCTGCATGATTCCAAGTTTCTTGCAAGCCAATTTGGCCAGGATTATGTTCATTGGCATACATAAAAAGTGGCAAGGTACCTAATTGGCCTAACACCCGAAAACCAGCTCCATCATTCATCATTTGGTCAGCAGCCATCACTGTAAGTGCCAATGCACTAACAGCTCCAGTGGCGTAGCGAAGAGTTTTTTCATTCATAAATCCTGGAAAAGTTGACTATACTTATAATCTTTTTGGCAGATTCCCACTTAAAAGTAACAATCAACTTTATATAGAAACAGCAAACTTATCTTTTAGTGGCAAAATCCCTCAAACTTGCTTCAAGAGCTAAAAAAAGCCCTTCAGCTTCAAAAAAAGCTTTAAATCAAGCTAAATCTAATCCAAAATCTCAATTAGCGACAGTTATGTTTGTTGATATTGTAGGTTACAGTAAAAAATCATCTCAACTTAGCCCTGAAGAATTCTCTTTGTTTCATGACGCTTTTGACACTATTTCAACAGCGATTTTCGAAAAGTATTCTGGTGACATTATCAAAAAAATGGGCGACGCCTATATCACTACTTTTTCTTCAGCTACTGATGCAATCACTTGCGCAGTTGAACTTCAATACAAATTCAAAGAGTATAGTAGAAACAAAAAAAATAAAATTCATATCAGAATTGCTTTAAACACCGGAGATATCATGCATCGTAAAGGTGACATTTATGGTGATGCTGTGAATGCAACAGCAAGAATAGAATCAATCACTAAAGCAACCGACATTATGGTTAGTGAATCAACTTTTAGAACATCTAGTGCTAATACTGTTCCTTTCAGGTTTATTGGCGCAAGAAAACTTAAGGGAATGAAATACCCAATCAAATTATTTCAAGTAAAAAAACCATACGAAACAATTCTTGGTGTTGAAAATCAAGACTCTACAAAATTTAGACTAAAAAGAATTCTTAGAAACACAATCATTGACGGAGCAATCATCTTACTTATCATCGCTTGTTTATTTGCATTAGTTGGCCTTGTTTGGTACCTTCTGTAAAAATAATCTCTTTACATTAGCAAAACTTCATAAACCATTTAAACTTCTTTTTCCAAAGATAACACATGGAAATATTCAATCAAATCACTGAACTTCTAAAAGAACACAACATCCACTACAAACATATTGAGCATCAAGCAACTCCAACTAGTGAGGAATCTGCTAAAGCCAGGGGTGAATCAATCAAAATCGGAGCCAAAGCACTTCTATTAAAATCTAAACATGGATTCTTAATAGCGATCATCCCAGCAGACAAAAAACTTGACACCAAACTAACTAAAAAAGTTCTCAAAAGCAAATCTTTAAGGTTTGCAAATGAAGAAGAACTAAAACAACTCACATCTCTTCAAAAAGGTGCAGTGCCACCTTTTGGCCACTTTTTCAACCTTCCAACAGTCATCGACCCACTATTATTTCAAGAAGAATTCATGGCTTTCAATGCAGGATCACTCACTAATTCTATCAAAATGAAAACAAAAGACTACCTAATTATCACTAATAAACTGCCAAATTACAGTCAAGAAATAATAACTAAAGAATAAAAAATAATTATAAAAAATAAAAAAAGAATCTAACTTTCAACTACTACAAATTTTTCTAAGCAGTCTTCATTAAGTCCAGTCCAACTAATCGTATCACAAATACTTACATCAAGTTCTGGTTTTAGAGGTATTAATTTCAATACACAAACATCTTGGTAAAAGCTACTTTTTACAAAGCTGCAATGTTCTAAATCTAAACTTTCTTTAGCAACAGAGATAACACATCTATCATGGTCTTCAAGTCCTACTCCAAAACAAAGTGAAGGGTTTTCTGTTTGAATTGCGTATTCTAAATAACATTCATAACTTTGTTCTTCGCTTCCAATAGCTGCGCAGTAGTATTTTCCTTCTTCAAGGCCACCAATTGCAAACAAACAGTTATCAATCCAATAATCCTCTTTGATGTCATAACAAATTTCAACATCAACTTCTTCAATTGCGATTTGCATTTGACAATTTCCTTGAGTTTGTGAATCAGTTAATTCTGAGCAAGCTTCCAAATCAGAATTAGCAACAGCCAAATCAACTAAACATAACTCTTTGTAACTTGAATCTGTTGGGATAAAATCGCAACGTGCTTGTTCATAAAAACATAAGTCTCGTTGTCCGCCTTCCATTCCAAAACAGCCGCCAGAGTTTAAATCATATGCCATAAATCCAGCAACAAGAACTAGAAATACTAAAATTACAATGCTTCGTCCTTTGTGATAACCAGCTGCCTTGCTAGAATCTGAGTTAGTATGGTGATTACTATGGGCCTTAGGTTCATGATGAATCTTTTTTGTTTCAGTAGCATTAACTTCCTCAATCTTTTCTTCAACCTTCTTTTCAGTCTCAGTAGCTTCAACTTCCTTTGGCTCTTTTTGTGCTAAAATACTCTCTTCAATTACTTCTCCTTCAGTAGCTTCAGTGCTAGTTTCAGAAGCATCTTGGCTTTCAGACTTCTTTTCCATACCTATCTCTCGCAATTTCCACTTTTTATACTTTGTGGATCCAAAATGCTAGCCACTAGCCACTAGTCAAGCTTGGATGAAGAATATAAAGGCAAACAAAATCAATCTAATATGAACATTGGAAAAGTATCTCCCATCGTTTTAAACAAAAATTCTGCTTATTTAGCAGGAGTAATAGTTGGAGATGGGTGCATCTATTCTGGCACAAAATCTAAAACTAATCTAGGTAAGGATTATAAAATTACAATAGAAGTAATTGATTTGGATTTCTTAAAAAAAGTAGAATCACTAACAAAAGAGATTATCAAAACAAAAAGCACAATCGTAAAAAGAAAAAAACTAAGGGCAAATCAAAAACAATTATATTACTTCCAATTCAGAAACAAAAGTTTCTATTATTTTCTAACAAAAGATCTTGAAATACCTTCTGGGAAAAAAAGTGGTATTGTATCAATCCCTCAAAAAATTCTTTCAAATAAAAATCTTCAAATGTCATTCATTTCAGGACTATTTGATACCGATGGGGGAAAAAGAGGCAAAACAATTGGTTTTACTTCAAAAAGCCAAAAGCTTATTCAAGAGGTTTCATCAATACTCAAACAACGCCATATTGGTCATTTTCTTGAATCTTGGAAGCATAAGGCATACTCAAGTAATTATTATGGACTTAAAATATCAAGAAAAGATAGCGACAAGTTTTTAAAAGGCCTGCAGCTCCAGAGTGCAAGCAAGAGGCAACTCTTGCAGGGTTCGAGATAGACATTAATCTTGGGTTTCCTTGATCACTCACTCGTGGATGTGCCAGAGTGGTCAAATGGGCTGGAAGAGAGTAACATTCGTGGTGCTTTCTGGCTTTGCTTAGGACCCAGTGGCTTAGTGCCTACGCAGGTTCGAGCCCTGCCATCCACACTTTTTTTTCTTTCTTAATTGTTTTAGAAGAGTTATTTTTGAGCAGCTTTTTTCCACAAATAATCAAAGTATTTTTTATAACCACTAAATACAGTTTTATCATCAATAATTGTAATAGTTGTACGTTTGCCCCAGATAATGTTAGCAACTTTGTTTCCATAAAAACAAATAACGTGCGGGCTTGATAATTCTGGTGGGAGCACCCTATGTTCGTAATACTTAACACTCTCTCGCTTTTCTCCAGAAAATAAATTTCCAACTAATTTGTGATCAATTAAATCATGCCAAAAAACTTTCTTTTCTACTCTCTCTTTTCGATACCACTTCCAAAGTTTAGGAAAATATTTAGAAATCCCATCGTTGCCACCAATAAACCATACATCCTTATGTTTCAAAGTATCTTCTAAAAAGTAGCGAGCAGCATTTTCTCCTTCAAGTGTAATTGTTCTTTGATTCCATTGCAAATTAAATTGTTTTCTAAAAGCTTGAGTGATCTCTTTATTATTAATTGTAATTACTGTAGGTTCTTTTGCCTGTAGCATAATCAAAGTTTTATTTTTGTACGGATATATATTCACAGGAGAGCTATTTTTGTATGGCAAAAATTTAATTTCTCCTTTTTCAAAATTAGGTGAATTTTGTGCAATCATTTTTTTTGTACCATCTTGAAAAAGCCACCTAGCATGAATATCTTTTTTTTTTCTAAATTTATGGAATTTAGTAAATATTTTTGCATACTCTTTTTCCTTTCCTTTAACTCCAAATGCCGCGCCAAGCGCATCAAATGTATCTTTTTTATCAATTCCAGAAACAAAGTCATTAAGTGCTAAAAGCATTGGGTCCCACCCTTTAACAACACTCACATCCTGTTTCCATGCTCGCTCAAAGCGCCCCATCATTGTATCTGCAAGTCCTTGGTTACGAATTTGAATCCATAACCTATCTTTTGCCATGGAAAATAATACAGTGTCTTTGTAAATTAGTGTGGCAACAACATTGCTTTCTTGAGACGTTATTTTTGCTTTAGCTTTTGGCATATCATCAAGAACTTTCACTAAATTAGCCAATTTTTGTCCAAACAAAGCCCTAAAATGTACACCTTGCCTAACTCTTTTTTTGTGAAAACGAATTAAAAATTTTTGAAAAGTTTCATCAACATCAGAAAAACCAAATGCTACAAATTCATCTCCTTTAGAGCAGCTATTCAAGATATTATCAAAAGCAGTTTGTGCTCCCTTAAGTCCCTTGAATACAAGTGTCTCAGATCTGTTTTCAGAAAGTTTTTGTTTAATCTCAAGTGAAGGCAATAATTTCTCAACTTCCAAGGCCTGCTTTTCAACCAATCGCTGCTTCTCTTTCATATAATCAAGCAAACGTTTTGGACTAGCAGCTTCAAAATGTTTTACTCCACCTTTGATCACGAAACTAGCAAGACCCTTTTGCATCAATTTTTCAAGAACTTCATAAATTTTAGAAGACGCAGCTCTAGACTTTTCTACAATTGGTCCAGTAGAAGATGAACCTAGTTCCAAAAGTGCCAAGTACACTTTAATTTCAGATTTAGTAAGTCCAATCTCCTCAAGTAAATGTTCAATATTTGCCACAAGCTCTACAAAACACTATTCAAATAAAAAACTTCCCTAAATAGTTACTTATTTCTCCCCCGTAAGGGTTAGGTGATATTAATATACTTGCAACTTAAACATATATCCAAGAGGCAAGTGGATTTGGTGTTTTGTTTACATAAAGAGGAATAAAACATGAAACAAATAAAAAAAAATATAGCGACAGCTTTAGCAGCTGTAGCACTAACTACATACGCAGTAGCACCACAAACTACGCATGCAGCAGGAAAATTTGATCTTATAGCAACTAATCAAGGATTTCTTGGAGATTTCGTAGCTTTTGGACAAACACAAGGCGATTGGTACACAGGGGCTCTTGGAAGAGCAAGGCCAAGTCACACCTGGGAAGAAGGTGGTGACAATGTATTTGGTTTAGCAGAAATAAATGCAGGATACAAATTTGCTTCAATAGCATTAGAAGCAAGGTTTTCAGAAGATTCAAATTACCAAGCAATCCCTTTTGCAGTTGCGCAAGTAAAAGGTGAAAAGACAACAAAAAATGGGACTGAGCTAAAAGGTTCAGCGTGGATAGGATCATCTCTTCCAAAACCAGCGGTTCTTGAACTTCGTTTGGCAGGATCAGCTAACATAGAAAGTGACAAATGGTTCAGTCCAGATTTAGTAGAACTTGAAACACTTACTTGGAAAAAAGAAGATGGTTTTAGTGGGACAATAAGACCATTTGTAGCATACAATGTCACTAAAAATATTGCCGCAGGAATTTATGCAGAAAATAATTGGGAGCAACAATCACTATCAGCGGTTGCCGCAGGGCTAAAGGTATCATATCGGCAGTTATAATTTTTTTATTTTTTTACAAATTAACATATTCAAAATGAAACTAAATCTTTTGTTTCCAAGACATAATGGCACTGTAAATATTCAAAGACCTCAACCACCAACTGGACTTTTAACCCTAGGTGCCTATCTCAAAAAAGTAGCCCCAAAAGTTGAAGTAAAAGTTTACGATGCAAATGCAGCGAGTGAAAATATAATTGGTGATGTTACAAATGCAGATATTATTGGGATATCTACTTGGTTTTCTAATTATGATGCTGGAATAGTTTCTACGAAGCAAATACGAGAAAGAAATCCAAGTGCGATGATTGTACTTGGTGGACCGCATGCAGGAGCGATCCCAAGAAGAGTACTTGCAAACAACTCTGGTATAGATTCTGTAGTTTCAGGAGATGGTGAAAAAGCAATTGCTGCAATTGTGAGAGGGGCAGATCCAACTAGCATACCTGGATTAACTTATAGGGATGGTAGTATGATAAAAACTAACCCAGCAGATTACAGTTTGCCACTTGGCGATATCCCTGCATTCACTTTAGATAATTTAGTGACACCATTTGAATGGATAGCGCAAACTAATGGTGCTCTTTCTTCTTTTCCAATTTCTCAGTTTCGTGGTTGTTTTAGGATAAAGCGTTGTAACTATTGTTCTCTTCCAGTTGATGGGACTAGAAAATCAAATCCTCAAAGTTTTTGGCAGCAAGTACGTGTTTTGCATGAACGCTACGGTATTGATTCATTTTTTGAAACAGCCGATATATTCCCCATTAAACTTGCAAGAAGGCTTGCAGATGCCAAGCCAACTAGTCTCAAAGACATCCAATTTAGGGTGTACATTTATCCTGGTATGCTTAGAGCAAAACCACAGTACGCAAAAGACCTAAGGGATATGGGTGTCACAACTGCGTTTATGGGTGTTGAAAATGTCAGGCAATTTCCAGATTCTTCTCATTTTCAAAAAGGTTATAACAGAAGTTTTCCAAGAGGATATACTACAACTGATCTAATACAAGAGATAAGAGTTTTAGGAGATTATGGTATTCGCGTAATGCCTGGCTTTGTACTTGGACTTCCAGGTGAAACAAGAAATAGCCTTGCAGCAAATAAAGAATTGATTCAAGAAATTACAGAACTAGAAAATGTGAGAGAAGTTTCAATTAGTCCTGTGATCCCACTTCCAGGGTCAGCGTATTTTCAAAAGGCAATAACTAACCAAAGTGTTTTAACAGAGTATAAAGCGCTAGCCTTTGAAGACCTCAAAAGAACCGATAAAATAAACTACAAATTACTTACAAGGTTATTTACATCACAATTTACAAAGGTAGAACCCGAAGATGTGATTAATGTGGTTCAAGCAATTACTGGAATTAGAGTTGCACATTTTGGGTACTGATTTTTTATTCTTTTTAGCATTCTAATCCCCTAGATTTAAAAAGTACTTGACTTCTAACAATCTATAATGGATCAAGAACTAAAGTTGCAGTTAATCAAAGAAGCAACTATTCACTGTACTAATATCCTAAAGCATAACCTAGAACTAAATCCAGAGCAAAGAGTTATTGTAATTCATGAATCTGGTCAAGGAATTGAACTTAATGATATCTTAGCTGCTGGATACCAAAACGCAATAAAATCACTTAACCATCAAAAAGCAGAATTTGTTCTTTTCGACAAAAATAAAATTTACAACGATGAAAATGATCCAAGAGAACTTAGTCCAGAACGTGCAGAGGAACTTAAAGCAATCCTTTACAACTTAAATCCAAAAGATGTCGTTGTTTTAATTCAAAATGTTAATTTTAGAATCTCTAGTTTCAGAATTCGCTTAGATCTAAAAAATCGTGGTTGTTTTGTAATCGAACACACACTCCTACATAGGGAACAAGAAAATTCTCAAACCTACATAAACGCACTAACTTACGACCATGTTCATCATAAAGAAGTTTGTGAATTTATTCTTCCAAAAATACCTGCTGCAAAACAAATCCAAATCTTAAGTCAAGACAACTCTGTCCTCACATACGAAGGTCCTTTTGAAGAAGGAAAAACTAATGTCGGAAATCTCAAAGCCAATATGGGGAGTTTTTACCCAGTAGGTGAAATCTTTACAGAACCAGTGGACATCAGTAAAGTTAACGGTACTTGTCAGATTTTCGCTTTTCCAAACAAAAAATTCAACACAGTAATTCCAGATGTTCCATTTCATGTGGAATTCAAAGATGGAACAATCATTAGTCATACTGGACCAAAAGAATTTCAAGATATAATTGAGCTTGTACAAACAGAAAACGAAAACAAAAAAGTATGGATAAGAGAGATGGGTTTTGGCCTTAATCGTTTCCTTACTAAACAAAAACCACTAAATTTCATTTCAGCTTACGAACGCCACGAAGGTTACCATATCAGTATCGGTCTCAAACACGGAGTCTTTAGAAAAAAGTTCAAAAGAGATGAGCAAGGAAATAAAATTAATCAACGTTTTCATATTGATATGTTCGTAGATGTCAAAGAGATCAAAATAGACAATGCAACTATCTTCAAAGATAACCACTATCTATCTAAATAAAAATGAGTATTACTTAATTTTTAACTAATTTCTAGGTTTAACTGTTAACTTTTTAAAAAGACAAGCTAAATCAGCTAAAATGTTTGATTTAGGTGAAATTGTGAACTCTGTAGTGAGTCAGTATGCTTCTTTGTATAATGACTTATCTGCTGCCATTAGTCAACCAAGGTATGAGGTATCAAGTCTAACTGATCTAAAAAGCGAAGCAGAAAATATCTCAAGACCAAATTTTATGCAAAGAGCATTGTATGGTGAAAAAGTACTTTTTGAAGTTGGCGGCAGACTAAAACCAGTAGGCAAAAAAGATGCAGGATACTTAGTTTTTTTTTCAGAAGAAAATTCAGTCAGAGTAGATAGTAGCGAACATGATGCTCCACTTTTAAAAGTAGCATTAGATCATAATATGAAAAATACAGTAATATCATATGATGCAAATACAAATGAATATACGCTTCATTCTTTCACTTGTGTTACCACAAGAGGGCAAGATGTCTTTACAGAACCAGGTCCAATAACTCTCTCCATTGTTCCTCAAAGAAATCGATTCTAAAGAACATCTTTATACGCAGCTAGTGCCGCTGGGAACTGTGAATGCCATGGTTTTGGAAAATCTCCAAGTTTGAACCATCCTAATTCATCAAATTTGTGCGGTTCATTATTTACAACTTTTAATGGATCAACTTGGCATTTGAAATCTAGTGCAACCCAATGAGTGTCCTCACCATTTTCGCTTTTACGGTGTACATCTCTATATCCCATAAATTCTATTTCTAAAACGTCACATCCAAATTCTTCTAGAATTTCTTTACGTACGCATTCCTTCGCGTTCAGTCCAAAGTCAAGGCCGCCACCGCCAACATCTCATCTTCCTCTCTCATCACGTGCACCTTGGCCACGTTTATGCAAAAGGTACTTTCCGTTGCCATCATGGCAAAAAAACACAACACTAACTCCAATGTGGTCAATTCCTTTTTGGGACATAGTAAAACTAAGTAAAATAAGAGCTTATAACTTTTGTGGATTAAAAACTTAAGTTTTATATACTAAAAAAACAACATTTCACATATTGTAATATTTGATCACTATAATAGTATTCAAATAAAGTAACACAATAAAAATAAACTCAAATTGAGGTGGATTAATATGAAAGGTAAATGTAGTAATTGTATCGCAAAATACGGTGACCATTTTTTTATGGCATTTCGTGTACTTGTAGGTTTAATGTTTTTCATGCATGGAGCAGGAAAATTATTTGGTTGGTTCGGAGCATCCGCAGTAGGCTTCTCTGGTCTAATTGGAGCAGCAGGAGTTCTTGAATTTCTTGTAGGTCTATTTGTACTGTTTGGATTATGGACAAGATTATCAGCAACAGTTGGCGCAGTAGTTATGCTTGTAGCGTATCTTTATGCACATCTTGGTTGGAACCCACTTACCAGTGGCGGAGAACTTGCTGTAATGTATTTCGTAGCATTCTTAGTATTAATGAAAGAAGGCGCTGGGAAATGGTCTCTTGAAAGACATATCACTGGAAAAGAACGCTTCTAAGTTTTTTTTCACTTTTTTTTTTTTTTTCCTTTTGGTGCAAAGAGAACTTTGTTTTCTTGCACAAGAAAGCTTGCCAGAAACCATTTGGTTTCAGAGCATTTTTAATTATAATCTTCTAATTTCAAAAAAGTTCTAATCCATTTAGTTCATTTTCATAGCAAACATTCTTTACTCCAACTCCATCATCGAGTTGCGCTTTAATCATATTAACTTCCTTGCATAGTTGCACAGCGTCATATGCCTCATATGGGCCTTTAAAGATCACTTGTGGGCTTCCCTTGCAAAGTACACGTTTAGTCTTGCAGCAATATTTACAAGAAAAGCGATAGGAAAATAGGCTAGCTGTCTGCCCAGTAGACCAGTGATCACACGCTGCGCAAAAAAATAGATATGTTGCTACTGTCATAATTACTATATTACAAACTCTGTATAAGAACTCCACCCAAGCCTGACCAGTGACCAGTGGCTTAATTTCAGTATCTTTGACAAAATATTTATAAAGAGGATAATCGAAGACAAAACATCTACAGCCCCATGGTGTAGTGGACTATCATAGTGCCCTTTGGAGGCGCTGACCGCGGTTCGAATCCGCGTGGGGCTACTACCCTTTTGGGAACCTGGCAAGGGCTACTTGGTCCTTGTCACTATTTTTCTTATTCAGCGTTGGTCATTTTCCATATGAAAAGAGAACTTTGTTTCATATATTTTAACTATGAAATAACTTGAAAGTTTATATGGAAAAAAATTTGATTGATGGTATCACATTAATTGGGATTGCTGTAGCACTTGTAGGTATTCTTCAAAATTCTAGTGGTTGGCAGATGTGGCTATTAATCATATCTGCTCTGATACTATGTGGTCTCGGGATTACTGAGGTCTTTTTTAACAAAGAGAAGTAATGATTTATAAAATTTGTAAGTAAAGTAAATGTATGTCAAGTTGGATCAAATCACCAGAGATTGATATTGTGGGTACCATAAAGTGGGTTCCTTTCCATATGTTAGTGTTCTTTGTAATTGGGTTTATTCTATCAAAGTTTCAAACCACTAGTATTTGGATATGGCCAATACTAGGGTTCTCTATGATTTTAAGTTCACGAGTTCTCCGTGCCTTTACACAGCATAAAAGAAAATTTAGATTTGACAAATGGCTATTATTTTGGACAGTATCGCACATGTTAGCAATAGCAATATCTGTTCAGATATTGAACCATTTTGATGTATCTAAATATATCTATATCTTGTTGGTTTCTTCTATAGTTCTATCTTTATTTTCCCAAACAATCCAAACAATGTTCAGAAAGAAAGATTTGCTCATGTTAGTTATGCTCATACTAACTATTTTCCTTCTGCTTACATCATCAACACTAAACAATGATGTGGACCAATACTTTGTTCAAAGTGTTTCCTTTGTATCAAGTAATTATTCGAATGTTGATTTATCAGATGAACCGATTGAGATAGAAGAAGAGATTATTGAAGTTGAAAATACACCTTCAATTATTGAAAGTACACAGGCTGCAATTGAAGACTTCCTTGAACCTGAGTGGGAATCAGATTTTACTCAAGAGATTGAACTGGCAATATTAAAATACTCCAATGAAGAAAGACAAGCCAATGGGCTTTCTGTGTTGGAGTGGGATCAAGAACTTCGTGACATTGCGTTTGACCACAGTTTAGATATGGCTCAGAATGATTTCTTTGATCATATGAATCTCAACGGTCAAGACCCCACTGACAGAGCAATTGCAGGTGGGTACAGTGTTCATAAGGAGTTAAGTGGTGGTTGGTATTCAGAAGGTATTGCCGAGAATATTGGTTCAATGCCGACTGGAAGTGTTGTGGGGTATGGCTATATCTCTCGTGATGCTGATGAAATTGGAAAAGCTCATGTTGATAGTTGGATGGATAGTTCAGGACACAGAGCAAATATCTTGAGTGGAGATTATGATAAGTTAGGTGTAGGTGTTGCATATGATGGTTTGTATTATGTAGCAACCCAAAACTTTTGGTGAAGATCTTGGTTTCATAAGAGAATGTTAATAAATACTACAAGGAATATAACACTATGCCAAATTCTAAGAAAAAACAATCTCTTGCTGAAGCTAATCCTTCTTTAGCTAAACAATGGCACTCTACTAAAAATGATGATTTGACACCTAAAGATGTTACTCCAGGTAGTAGTAAGAAAGTTTGGTGGCAGTGTTCTAAAGGGAAAGATCATGAATGGCAAGCAACAATAAAGAGCAGGTCAAATGGAAATGGGTGCAGTGTTTGCAGGGGTCGGACTGTTGTTAAGTCAAATTGTTTAGCTACTACTGATCCTAAATTAGCTAAACAATGGCACCCAACAAAGAATGGGGATCTAACTCCAAAAGATATAATCGCTGGGACTGAAAAAAAAGTTTGGTGGAAATGTCCTAAAGGAAAAGACCATGAATGGATCGCATCAGTTGTTAATCGTAAGAAAGGAAGAGGTTGCGCTGTTTGTAAAGGAAATGTAGTAGTTGAATCAAATTGTTTATCTACAACACACCCTGATATAGCTAAACAATGGCACCCAACAAAGAATGGGGGTTTGACTCCAAAAAATGTTACAGCTGGAAGTAATAAGAAAGTTTGGTGGAAATGTCCTAAAGGAAAAGACCATGAATGGAAAACATCCGTTGCCGCAAAGAAGGGATGTTCAATATGCATGGGTCGTACTGTTGTAAAATCAAGTTGTCTAGCTAAGACTCATCCTAAAATTTCCAAGGAGTGGCACCCAACTAAGAATGGAACATTGACCCCTAGTGATGTTCATGCAGGGAGTAACAAAAAAGTTTGGTGGAAATGCACAAAAGGCAAAAATCATGAATGGGAATGCAAGGTTAGTAATAGAACAAGTAGGGAATATGGATGTGCAATTTGCTCAAATCACAAAGTAACTGATTCAAACAGTCTTGCCCAAACTCATCCTGAATTAGCCAAAGAGTGGCACCCAACTAAGAATGGATCACAAAAACCTACTAATTTTAAATCAGGAAGTAATAAGAAAGTTTGGTGGAAATGTCCTAAAGGAAAAGACCATGAATGGCAAGCAATAATTCAAAGCAGAGCTAAGGGTGGGGGGTGCGGTATCTGCAGTGGGTATGTCGTGGCTGAATCTACAAGTCTTGCCAAGAAAAATTCTACTGTCGCAAAAGATTGGCACCCAACCAAAAATGGTGACCTGACTCCTTCTGATGTTTATTATCAAAGTAGTAAGAAAGTTTGGTGGAAATGTCCTAAAGGAAAAGACCATGAGTGGTTTTCTCCAATAGTTAACCGTACAAAAAGGGGAACTGGGTGCAATGTCTGTGTTGGCCACAAAGTAGTTTCCTCCAACAGTTTATTCAATCTGAAACCTGAATTAGCCAAAGAATGGCATCCAACTAAGAATGGTAAATTAACAGCAAAAGAGGTTACTGTTAATGCACCAAGAAAAGTGTGGTGGCAATGTTCAAAAGATAAACAACACTCGTGGGAAACTTCAATCAGTAAAAGAAGTGGGCGAGGAGATACTTGCCCATATTGCAGTCAAAGATGGTCAATTGAGAACATTAGGTATTTTGTTAAATCAATTAAAGATAATATTGATTCACTAACGCCAGCAGAGTTGTACATATTATTTCAACAAAATGGTCTGTTATCCACTTATAGCAAATCTAAACCATTCATTGAAGCATTAAAGACAGGTAAATTTCCAAAAGAAGAATTAGAAAAATTCAGCAATGGTGAACCTTCTTTAGTTGATGATATAATTAATGATACTTCAATAAAATTAAATGATCATATTAACCTAGACACGAACGTAGGGAAACATGAAGTTACTGATGATGAACTAAATGAAGACATTAAAGAAAAGGAACTGCCTTCAGTTCAAACAAAAGATATTCTTGAAGCACTAAATAATTCCATTTTCTCAACTGCAGATCAAGAAGCTATTGAATACTTCATAACCTCTGGCTGTTCGAAAGTTTGGAAGCATGCATTTCGTGATGAGAAAGAAGCCTTGAAGCAAGCTAAAGCCTTCAAGGAAGGAAAGTTCCCTTTGATGGTGAAAAAGAGATTCATGGAAGAGTACGAAGGTGCAAAGAACCTAAAGATGCCAAAGGGTTATAATTTCCGAATTGCTGGAAAGAAAATAACTCCAAACCTTATGCAAAAGCTTGTTGCGTATAGAGTTTTAAAACACAAAAGACAAGGTAATTGGTCTGGAACTGGTGCTGGAAAAACACTTTCAGCAATAATCGCAAGTCGAGTGATCAATTCTAAACTTACCATTGTCACTTGTCCAAACTCAGTTGTGGAAGGCTGGGAAAAAAATATCCCACTGGCTTTTCCAGATAGTAAAGTTTTTAGCAAAACATTGAAACCTGAACTTGATCTCTCTAAACATAACTACTTGATACTGAACTATGAAAAATTTCAACAACCAAATTCTGAAAAACTAGTTAGGGAATTGTTTGAAAAGTACAAAATTGATTTTATTGTGATAGATGAAATCCACTACTCCAAGCAACGGGTAGTGGAAAAAATGTCTAAAAGAAGGAAATTAATCTCTGCATTGATTTCTAATTCTGGTGAGAAGAACATTAATCTTCATGTCTTGGGGTTATCAGCAACACCTGTAATAAATAACTTGCAAGAGGGCATTTCTCTGTTAGAACTGATACATGGTGTCAAGTTTGATGACTTGAATAACAAGGCGACTGTAGCTAATTGTATCTCCCTGTATCAAAAATTATCTTCAGTGGGGATAAGGTGGTTACCAGATTATAAGCAGGAATTGAATGAAATAATAATCCCTGTAAACTGTGATGAGTATGTTGGTGAAATTAGGAAGCTAGGTCCCAAAAGTACCATGTTGGACCTCGAGAAAGTTCTCACAAAAGCAAGAATCAATGTCATTAAAGAGAACATCAGGCCAAAGACTATTGTTTACACTCAATATGTTCAAGATATAGCTAAATATCTAAAAGATGAAATAGAAAAAGATACTGAATGGAAAGTTGGTTTTTACACTGGTCAAGACAAAACAGGAAAAGAAGGTTTCTTGAATGGGGATGTTGATGTACTAATTGCCTCTAGTTCTATTGCAACTGGTGTTGATGGATTGCAGCATGTCTCTAATAGACTAATCATTAATGTGCTGCCTTGGACCAATGCAGAATTTATTCAGCTAAAGGGGCGTATTTACAGACAAGGGCAGAAGAAATCTCATGTTGATATAATCATTCCACTATCTTCAGCTACTGTTAGCGGAGAGACATGGTCTTGGTGTGAATCAAAGTGGAAAAGAATTCAATTTAAGAAATCAATTGCAGATGCTAGTGTTGATGGGATAATCCCTGAAGGTCACCTTAGGTCGCCAAGTCAAGCATACAAGGACGCAATGGATTGGTTAAAAAGATTAGAAGAAGGTAAAGTCCATAAAATAGAACGGAAAAAAATTCATATTCCATTATCAGACTCAGTAATCACACAGCAGATGAGAAAGTGGGGGGAGTTTTCTGATATGAACAGACTTTTTAACACTTCATTGAGTGCTACAACTCACAAGCGGTTGAATAAGGACCCTGCTGAATGGAAACAATATCATGCACTTTATCGTAAGGCCAGAGAAGACTGGACTACTATTCCATTTAAAGAAATGATAGGATGGTGTAAAGTAAGACCAAACTTTGTTGTTGGAGATTTTGGTTGCGGTGAAGCAAAGATTGCAGAGTCATTAGATAACACTGTTCATTCTTTTGATCATGTTGCTATCAACGATCAAGTTATTGCTGGTGATATGTCAAACGTTCCTCTTGATGGTGAAAGTTTAGATGTTGCTATTTTTTCATTATCTTTGATGGGGAAGAATTTTACTGACTATCTTAAGGAAGCACATAGATGTCTAAAATTGGATGGGCATTTGCATATTATTGAAGCAACTTCACGTTTCTCAAATATTGAAGAGTTTACTAAAGGATTAGAAAAATTAGGTTTTGATATTGTAAAAGTAAATGAAAAATATAAATTCACTTTTATTAGAGCTATTAAGACTGAGAGAAAGTTAAACGATGTGAAGTTGAAGTTCTGATTTAACTACAACTACTTCTGTGCTTCCATCTTTGCACGAATAGCTTCTAGGACGAATTGAGCCCTACTTGTATATCCTAACTTGCTTTTCTTAATCAATTTATCAATCTGATGTGCAAGTTCTTCTGGGATTGCTACATTTGTATATTTAGCCCTCATACAGTACAGGTACGCAAAACTTTATAAACTTGTTTTCGTGTACAGGTACACGACTAAACTATACTAAAAATGACAAAGAAAAAATCTAAGGTAGGTAACTTTTTTGGATGGGTCTTTGGTTTACTATTCCTGATTAGCAGTATATCTCTTATTTCTAGTGCATATTATTTTGGTGCAATGACATATATTCTAGTTGGATTAGTTTGCATACCTCCTACATGGAATTGGTTTTTGAAGAAGATAAAAAAAGATATTTCTGGATGGGGGCGTGTAGGTATTATTGTTGGTTTGGTGGTAGTTGGAATGTTTATCTCCCAGAGTTATGGGGGATCAGTTCAAACGGAAACAGATGAAATTGGCACGCCAGTTCTGGCAGAAGATACTGGTGACATTGAAGTTGATTCGTTAGTTGAACCAATAGATGAATTTCTAGAAAAGATGGATTTAGTAGGAGAGATGATCCAAAATCAAGAAAGTGATTGTGCTGAAGCAATTTCAACATGTGAATCTATTGATGTAACTTGTGCATCAAACGATGTTACAGATACTTGTGAACAGGTTGTGAAATTATGTGAATCAAATGATGGTGTCCAGGCGACATTATCAGAAACAGAAACAGAAGGATTGTCAGATGCAGAAATTGAAAATGGGATTTTAGCAATGGATTATGCATTAGATAGTATGGATGATCGAGAAATTTACTTGCCTGCATACTTGTCTACTGTGTCAGATTATCTCTCTGAATGCCCTGAACCATACAAAGTAGGTGATACAATAATTGCAGGGAATTTTGCATGGACTATCAATGGAATGAGAACAGCTGGCTCAATCGGTGATTCACCATATTTAATGATTGATGCTGATGGTGAGTTTTTAATATTGGAAGTGGAGATAGAAAACATTGGGAACTCTGCTGAGTATCTCTCTTCTTCTTACATAAAGCTAGTTGACGATCAAGGAAGAGAGTTTGTATCTGATTTAACTGCTCAATTCTACCTAGGGAGTTCAATTACTTTTGACACAATCAACCCAGGTATTGTGAAAGATGGAGAAATAGCATTTGATGTGCCAACTGATTTGACTGTAGTTGATGTGCAAATTTCTGATAGTCTCATTGGCAGTTCGTATTACAATATAAACCTCTTTAGTGAACACATTAATTGAAATTTAAACTCAGCAATAAAATCTCATGGGTAGTGCCTAACGTTTAGAGAAAGTGAATTTATTCAGCCCCCGGGGGTATTCAACCAAATTTTCCCATCCTATGTTCTTCAATCTCGGACTCAATGGGCCACTCAACAACACTTCACACTTTCGTATCTGGATCTTTCCTCGTTCACAACGCATGATTTCAAGTTTCAAGTCATTAACTCTCAAGTTATCAAGAATGCTTCTTGGAACAGCACGTAGAGCTAATTGTAGTGGTGCTGTAGGAAGAAGTAAATCAAACACTCGTTCATCCTCAACTGCAGGAAAGTATGCTTTAAACAGAATATAACTCCCTGGCGCACGAGGAAACTGTTGGTATGATGTTCTAGCAGAGAATGGCTGAATCAAAACCAAAGCAATCCTTACTCTCATAGGGAAGTCACTAAGCTTGAACTGCACTTTCATGTTGTAAGCTTTTCCTCAATTCTGCTGCCGTAGCTTCCCGTAAATCTAAGATGCGTAAGCTTGTTCTATTCACCTTACGAATATGAAGGAATACTCTCTTGGATGATTGTACTTGTTCTCGAGTTGCTTCAGGTAGTGCAGCAAAGCTAGTCTTAAATGTTTTATTTGGGAAACTAAACCTTACTGTGCGGTCTGTGTCCAATTGCAATTCGTTACTTTCTATAACTAATGCTTCAAATTGAACTACTTCATACTGCCATCGTGAATCTGGTTCTTCAAGATTCATTGAATCTGCATTTACTAGTAAAGATAGTTCTGTTCCATTTTCCAACGTTTTCCAAAATACTACTTGTGATCCTTGAATTAATTCTTTAAAATATTTATCTGTCATTGTTTATGTCCTCCATGCATACATACCATTAGGTTACTATGGTTCTTGTTAATTTGTTTTATTATCTCAAATCAATCTCTTCTATGTTCATTGGTCCTTCATCATCCTTTTCTTTAGGAGCAAAAGGTGTAGTGTAACTTGGAACGGAAGAAGTATCATCAATTGAATCAGGAATGGAATTATTAGTAGTAGTGGAAGATGAACCATTACGTTTAGGTGAACGTCTACAAGGATCTAAAACATTAGATGAATAGTTACCTGAACTGGTATCAGTAGGGAAAGTCACTACATCAGTATCTACTGGGTAATTACTTTGTGTATAATCTTCGTTCTGAGAGGAGTATTTTGCTTTCAAAAAATCTCTTGGGTGTGGTATGGGTGTTTTATTTCCTTTTTTTGTTAGCAGAGTTCTTAATTTTGTAATGTCTCGTTTTTCGAATAGACTATGTACTCTTTCAACTTCGGTACCATCAAGTATCTTAAAAGTGAAAAAATTGGTTTCATGTCCTTTACTTGATAGACGATAAAGGACCAGTGTAGGTTCTTTCAATTTAATTGAATCAAGCGCCAAGATTATTTTTTTATGCGCTGATTTTTGAAGATCTAATGTTTTGTGATCGATGGTAATTTGCAAGTTTCTTTTTGTGTTGAAAAAATAGATCAATTTTCCAGCAACATTATAGTGTTCTGTCTGAATTTCATGCCTATATACTAGATTGAAGTTATCGTCATAAAGAACAAAAAGGCCAACGCTGCCAAGTGGGAGTGTGTAATATTCGAGGGTTGTCATTAGGAATCACCTGCACAACCGATTATTTCTTGTTGTTTTTGGAGCACTTCCCCAATAGTAGAACAAGTGTATTTTCGAAGAAGCTTTTCTTCTTGTAGCAGCAACCAGTCAGAAGTCATTTAAGTGCACTCCGTAAGATTTGCTTGATAACGCTGGCCCTAGGAACTCCTTGATCTTGAGCAACTAAGTCTAGTTTATGTTTCATTGCGTTTGTTACAGTTGCGTAAACTCGTACCATAACAACTCTGGAAACGAAACTTTCTTATATATGTCTGCAAATAATTCAAATATTAATTATTTGACAAAATGGTAATATATTCAGAACTTGGCATCCTGGTTGATCTAATGAACAATCCAAGCACTCTAAGGGATTTCGTGACTAATAAATTTGGTGTTTTTAGAAAATATGATGAACTCATTTGTACTAGGTGTAAATCAACTTCCTACTCAATAATTCCATCATTCCAAGGAGTGTATCGACGAATAAGTCATACCAACACTCATGGGAAAACTTGTAGAGCAAAATCAAAGTATACTGGAAAAATTACCAAAAGAAAATTTCCTCCTAAAAATGTTAAGAGTATTGAAAATAATTTAAGACAGAATTATTTTTCGAAAGTAAAAAAGTATCTATATCACAACCATAAAACTAAGGTGTATTCTGTAAACTTTGGGTCATTCCTCAAAGAAATTGCAAGAAGAACAAATTGTGCTCGTGAAGTTAGTAAGAAGGTTGATGTGAGTGCTGGAACTAGGATATTTTGTAAGCGGAACAAGTTTCCATTTATGAAAATATTGTTCAATCAGGCTTTAGAATATGAATATGTAGTAGATATAGACTCAATGTTTGATGCTATGATTTTAGCTCTTGCGAGTAGAGGCGAAGGCTTCTTAAAAATAAGTAACAGAGATGAAGAACTAAAGAGTGATTTTTATTTTGCTCTGAAACCCCTTGTTGAACAATGTTGTATGTTTCTTTCCCATAAAAAAGTAAGCTATGCAAATCTCTTAGATAATGTATTCATAAAACTTCATTTAGAATCATGATTTGGCTTTCTTAATCTTCTGCTCATTGGCAATTGCTTCTAAAATCTTATTCATACGGTCCATTTGTTGCTGCTGTGCAACGAAACGTTCCTCACGTATACTCATCTCTGTTCGCACTTTATCGAGCTCACGTTGCAACTCTGTCTTGGTTATGTCGACGTAGAGATCTTCTTCTTGGATCGTATCTTTCATACCAAGAAATTCAGAATAGTAATGGATCATCTCTGACTTCTTCCATCCAAAACGATACTTAAGTGCAGACTCCGATTTGTAACGCACTAACCAGTAGCAGGTGGCACAGTGACGAAAGTCATACAAGGTAATTCCATATCGAACATAGGTTGGGTCTTTTGGGTTCTTCTTTTCCTGCAGGTCACCAAAACCTAAAGTCTTATGTCCTAAGCGTGAAAGGTATTTATTCATCACCTTTGGTTGCTTGGTAAAAAGATATGCGTCTCCATTAAGTTTATGTTTGTCAACATAAGATTTGAGAATATCTGAGCTCAACATTAGTTTAATCTTCCTTCCAAAAGTTTTTGATGTCTCTTCCCTGATATGTAATCGGTAACAATTATCTTTCTTAATCCATTGCAAGTCTGATGCTCTAACATTCATCAACTCAGTAGGGGCTCTAATTCCACTATCAAAAAGAAACATCATTAACACCTTGTAATCAAAAGTTGCATTATCACACATTGCTCTAAGTTGGTCTGCAGTGAAGTAATTGAATTTTGGTTTTTCATCTTTGGAATCAAGTTCTTCAGTAATGTCTGCAATAATCTTTCCTTTCTTTTTCGAAGATCGCATATACCAATGATAAAATGCTTTGAAGGACTTGACATAAGATCCAGTCGCATTGTAAGGTTTACCAGTTCTAGGAGAGTTTACTTTTCCTTTACGCATATCTCCAAAGTAAGAAAGAATTTCTAACTCAGTAATCTTTGTTACTGATTTTTTAGTAGTTCGCTGTTGTAATGTTAATAATATCGCATGTAGTTTTCCTTTTTGGTTTCGAAGTCTTCCTGGGGATCGAGATCCTTTTTTTGATGCAGGATTAATATTGTGTCCAAGTTCCATATCTTCAAGGTAGTCTCGAAGTAGTTTGGCATTGGCCGCACTCAATCCCTTCAGTTGCATACCTTTCTTTTTCCAATTATCATAGAAGTGTTGATGCTTGTGTGGGTCAAGTTTCATGCTATTTAGTAGGATGAACTTACTTAAATAACTTTCCCTTAAGGGTTCCCGAAGAGTACGGAGTCCGCGCGGGGCTACTTTTTATTTTGAGACATTTTAACGTTACTTTGATTTTGACTTTCTTCTGATTGAATAAAATATTATAATTTATTTTGTCATTTTGTCACAGATACCTTTATAATGACTTGGAGGTGGCCACTCGCCAGTGAATACAAGCTCAAAAGGTGAAAACATGAATAAATATATGATAGTAACATTTTTGTTAATGATGACATTACTAAGCACTTTAGTAATTGCTGATGTGCCAATTTTACCAGGCGGAGATACTACAACTACTTCAACTCCAGATGGCGGTACAGGAAGCGATGGTGAAATTGTTGTTGAAGGTACCCGAGACAGTGAAAGTCCTACTTCAGGCGGGGCAATATTTTCAAACTCTTGTTGGGAACGATTAAAAGGAATGTTAACAATGCATACTGTCTACAAGGAACTTATTAGAGAGACACACAAGGAATATAACACTTGTATAAAAAATGCGACTAGTATAGCTGGTCAAATTGCATGCGCAGAAAAATTAGCTGATCAACTTGACAGTATAAATTTTTGGCACACATGGGATTCAACTAATCTTTATTTTGACACTATACTTTGTGAAGACTCAATGGGGACTATGATTGATAATTTTTACCCATAGGTATAGAATAGAGTTTTTTTTATTTTTTTAAATTTTTAAATTGCAAACATTTTCATCACCTCAAAATATTAACGATATTAATGGAAAAACCAAGAAACAAATTAAACATAGCTTTGTTGTTCGGATTAGTATTATTGCCATCACAAACTTACTCTTCTCAATCAATAGCACCAACTACAACTCAACTCCCTAATCCAAAACATGAGATTGATCATTCTATATCAGAAGATACTGATCTTTCAACTTACAACAATGATACTGGAGACACTGGAGACACTGGTGGTACTAGCTACACTCAAGAATCAGAACTTAATCTAAATTCAACAGTAGATACCTTAGCTGAATATCAAAAAAATTACAGACTAGAATCTCCTTTTTATTGTGATCCCGACATTGGCAATGATGACGTCTGCGATTTTTTTGCTCCATATTTTGCCCAAGCGCGCGTTGACTGCGAAAATGGAAATCCAGATGAATCAATCATGATTTGGTCAAATTCATCTACGCAATATCAACAAAGAATATTTTTAGATCCTTCAGATGATGAATTTTTACCAGATCTAGGTGCTGTGCCTGAGATATGGAATTGTGGTGAAAATGGTGAACTGTCAATTTCAGAAAGTTCAATCTATGATATAATGAAAGATGAAGGAATTAATGGTGATGGTCTCGCTTTTATGAGAGATTATTTTGGCTTTTAAGTAATAAAATCACTCTTCCAGAATTTATATGTAAATAGTCAGCTAAGAAACAATATAAAAAAATAATAAAAAAAAATAATAAGAATAAAACTCTATTCTAGATACATCTTAAGACGCTTGTAGTCTAATTTGAATCCTTCTTCAAGACGCTTTGTTCTAAGATAATACTTTGTAAGACGACGAAGTTTTGATATGGTTAATTCTCTTCCACGCTTTGCTGTCATATCTTTTTTGTTCTTATCCATGTGCGCCATAATATCAACTAATTTACCAATTAGTGCTAAGATATCTTCAGGTAATTTACTAGATAATTTTTGTTCATCTAGAATTGCTGCAATTTTTTTATCACAAATAGCTTTTACACTTGCAATTCCATAACTGTCACGCAAAATCATTCCAATTTCAGAACTGGATTTACTTGATTTTCTATATTTTACAACTAGTTTTTCAACTTGTGCTGGGCTGTATGTTGACCAGTGTGGTTTTTCTTGACTAGGTTTTCTGGATTTACTAATCCCTTTTTTTCTACTATGCATTCGTGCCATATTATTTACTCCATTTATGTTTTAATCAAGTAGAGTTAGAAATCACCAATCTCCACAAAAAGTGAAAAACCAGCATTAAATTATTTCTCTCCAGTACAACTGAGCATTGTGCCAAATTGCCTCTTGATATCTCTTAAATCAAGAGTCTCTTTATAAACTTAATCAATGATTGTTGTAATCTAACTCTAAATATCTTAGCAAACCCTTTGATTCTTAATATTAGGACATTTTAAAAACAAGCCCAAAGAGCCAATTCAAATGCTTGATCCATTTACTGAATTAGTTAAATTACTTCGAAATCAGATGTTCACTAAAGAACTAGATTCATTGGACCTTCGTTGTTATACTACAGTTGGTATGGATCAATTCCCAATGCTTTACGGTGGATCAAATTTAGATTTTACTGGAGATCATTTAGAACTTCCAGGTGATCATTCTCTTAGTCCAATTCACGTTAGTGCGTCTCGTAAAAAAAAAATTATTTTGGCTGCAGAAAGAGTAGCAAGAGACGAAATAGCAATGTGGGAAAAAGATCAAGAAACTGTTCTTACTTATTTTGGTGCAGAAGTTAACCAAGGAGAAGCTACTGCGCCATTTAGGTATTTTGGTGCCGCAATCAGGCCAGTGATGTCTCAGTGTCGTAAAGAAGGCGCATACCTTGTAACAATTGGTACAGATATTGGTGCTGGAAGAATAGTTGAAGTTCCACTTTTTGGTAGGTCTTCAAGAACAAAGCGTCTTTATGTAAACCATTCAGTTGGGTCACTTCAATTTTTAACATTTAGTGGTGCTATAGGGAATGGACAAAGTGTTTTAGATCAAAGAGGCCTTGAAACCAGAATGGCTTTTTCAGGAAAAATAACAGAAACAATGTATAGTTATTTCTAAGGTGAAAAATGTTAGAATTATATGTGAGTGCGAAAACACCAATCCCTTCAAGACAGAGAGTTTATTTGCATAATCTTCTTGATACGCCTAGTTCCCCTTTAACTCGTTCTTCTGGTGAAGTCTTTCTTTCAAAAGAAGGGGGCCTTTATCAAGTTAGCAGAGTAGGAAATATTTGTAGTTTGTTAACTAACCCAGTCCACCTAAACCCAATTGCAAGTTTAGCAATAACTCCAGCTTCTGTAGTTAGGTCAGAAAATGCAGGGATGGATGAAGTAATAGATTTTGCAAGAAAAAACGGTTTTGGAGCTTACCTGATTTATAATGGCCGTTTTACATATGGTTTTTCTGCGGCAGATAGCCAAAATCAAAGACAAGTTTTATCTTTAGACGGAGGAGAAAGACATCTTGCACTATCTTTTGCTCATAGAGATACTCCACAAGAACATGTTAGTTGGCATCCAAGAAAAGTAGCTAGTCCAGAAAACATAAAACCAAGTTACGATTAAATATCTAAAAGAACTTGACACTCCCAGCCACTCTCTCCATTATCAAATTCTTTTTCAGAAACATCAAATAAGTGAAGTGTGATTGCTTTAACATCCACAGTAAGTTCATGCTTGCCTTCTACAATCTCTTCACCATAGCATTTAGCAGATAACACATATTCTTCAACGCCAAAATCATTTTTTTCAACATGTACATCAATTTCAAATCGATTAAAAAACAAAATTTCAGAATCTTTATACAGAAGTAAATCATCTAGAAAATCAAATAATAAATACTCTACACTCTTGTTTTTACCAGTAATTGTACGAACAACTTTTTCTTCAACAAGTTCCAAATCAGTTTGGGTATCAAAAACAGCTAGAGCTGCCTGTACAAACAAACCAGAAAGCGTACCAGCTTCAGCTCGAAATAACACATCAGCTGTGTGATCAATAAAGTAATACCTATCTTTCATTATTTCTCCTCAAAAACATCAATCTAATAAAAACCTAACTAGCAAACTCACTACTTCTACTCTCGAACTCTTTAGCCTCATTTAAAAATCTCTCAATTGTTTTAACAACATGCTCCTTTTGAGTCCCAAGAATCCCAGCAACTTTCTCAACAATTGCTGCATTATCCAATTCTTCAGTAGCACCATCGCTTCCAGTAGAGCCAACTACTGATAACTCAAACACAAATGGCTTTTTCTTCTTAACAGCTTTCTTACCTTTCTTCCATAAAACAAAAAGTGCAGCAGCATAATCTACTAACTCAGATGTTTTACAACCAAGTAATTCGCAAGCCTTCACCAGTACTTCATCTCCCTTAGACATGTAATCAGCAGCAGCATCGCCAGCCAAATAATGCAAGCGCACAACTCCATCGCTAATCTTAGATGAAGAAACAATTACAATCTGTAAAGCCTCAAGTGTGTTATTCAAATGTGTTCCACCACAAGCTTCAACATCAACTCCATCAATATCTACTATACGTAAACTTTTTCCTGGAGCAACTCCTCCCTGATAGATTCGAACACCAAAGGTTCTTTCAGCTTCTGTTCGTGGCATGAAAAAATTCCCAATATCAATTCCACTTTTAACAATTCTATTTGCTTCATCTTCAATAGCTTTTTCCTGCAAAGCCGATAACGAAGAATAGTGAGTTACATCTAAATGTGCACGGTCAAGTTTTTTAACAGCGCCAGCTTGGTTAATGTGATTACCCAGTACAGTGCGCGCAGCAGCATTTACAATATGTGCAGATGTATGATGTTGACTAAGCTGTTTACGTCTATCAAAATCAATTTCACATGAAACTTCATCGCCAACAGAAAAAGAAGCAGCAGAAGATAATTCATGTACAATGTATTTTCCATACCTAAACAATCCAGCTACCTTAATCCCAGCAATACTCCCAGTATCATAATCTTGTCCGCCAGACTTTGGGTAAAAATAAGTTTCATCTAAAACAACTAAGCGATCATTAACATAAACAACTCGGGAACTAAACTCTGTAGTTGACCAATTCTTGTAATACGACACCTTCGTTTCAATTAGAGCAGATAACACTGATTCACTCACAAGCTGCTCTTCCTTGGCACCAACTACTTTTTTACTTTCACGCGCCGCCTGCCGTTCAGAAACTAGCATGTAAAAGTTCTCGGGGACATCTACATGGCCACCATTCTCCTTAGCATAAGAACTAACCATTTCCGGAGTTATTCCTTGGCTATCATAAAGTTCAATTAACTTATCAGAATCCAAAGAACCAAAAGAAATATTTTTCAAAACTCCAGCAGCCTTTAATTTAGACATCCTATATTTTTCTTCTTCAACATCAAGTATTTTCAAAGTATCATCAATATTAGAAAGTAACTCAGGGTAAAAGCTTTCCAATTCCAAAGCATGCCACTTAGCAATTTCTTGTAAACTAACATCCCACTTAAATTTGTCAATAAAAGAAAGTGCCCTACGTAAGATAGCTCGTAAATTATATCCTCCACCAGTATTACTAGGCAATTGCCCATCGTTAATAGAAATTAGTAGTGCACGAGAATGTTCAATCACAGAATATGCAGCCGCCATTGGCAAAACTTTTTCCTGCAAACCAATTCGTCCACCAACAAAACCAAGCTTTTTTGCAACATCTTCCCATGCTTTCTCAATATCATCTACTTCATCGATATTCAAACTACCTGCATAAACACTAAATCTACTAAGCAATTCTAAGTCATAATCAAGCGAAACCTTTTCTCTAAACTTCCCTAACACTTCTGGAAAAACTGCTTCATAAGAATTAGCAGTCCCTTGACTAAACCATGCAATCCTCTCCATTCCAAGACCCATGTCAAGTACTTTAATTCCAAGTTCCTTTCTACCAGTAGAGGTTTGCTCATACATCATATAGACTTGGTTAAATAATTCAAGTCCGCCAGAAAAAAATTCCATACAAGGTCCAAAATTTCCGCCACCAGCCCATGCATCTTCATGCAAGACCAACTCTTCTTTTGGAACCCCAACAACAGTTATTAAAAAATCAAATACATCTTTGAAAGCTTTATTCAAATCCCACTCGTCATGACCAACAAATTGATGTTGTCCAATCATTACAAAACCCGTATAATGCGCTCCAGTAATTCCAACGTTATCAACATCTCCAAAACGTAAACAAAATTGTGGAATCACGAGCCTTTTTGCAGGAGGATCAACTTCTCCACTAATCACAAACGGTTGAAATGCAGCAATTGAAGCAATAGTAAAGTCAACTGTTGGATTCCACCTAGCTACTACTGGATACCTATCAACACCTTGGTAACCACGTGATTCAAAATGAGATTTAAATTTCTCCCAAACTTGAATGTAAGATAATGAATTAACTCCTTCCTTTTTTCCTGCAACTGAGAACTCACCAACACATGCAGAATCTCCACAAACAGTTCGAGATGAATCAACAGACCAAAAATTCATCCCACACAAAGAACAGCTATCTCGAGAATATCCTTCAGCGCGCAATACTTCTACAGCATAAAACGAATCAGGTGAAGCTCCAGCCTCAACCTTAAACTCCTTTTTAATCTCCTTATCACTTTTCATAACACAAATTCAAGAGAAGCACACTTTTTAAATCTAGCTTTATAGTTTAACTACTACACCAACAGAATTACTTTTTCCGAGCCTTAGCCATGCTCCATAAAATCTCAAAGTATTTTCTATATGCGTCAGCCACAGCTTTGCTATGCATCACAATCCCATGCATCGGCTGACCCCAAAGTATCAATGCAACTTTATCCCCATAGATATGGGTAGGGTTTGGATTAAACAAATTGTCAGGTAACAGTTTATACTTAGATTGTTTTCCTTCAAAAAATGTAACTGCGCTCTCACGAGACAAAAGTTTCTCAACAAATCCAGCACGCTGCATTTTTGCAATATGCTGCTTGATCGCAATCGGATCAAAATCTAAAAACAGTTCTTCATCAATTCCCATAGCACATAACTGACCACCGCAAGAAGACAAAGTTTTGAAAATGTCAGTATAAATATTACGTAGTACCAATTTACCTTTAATCACTTCAACTTGTGTTTCATCATGATCCTTAAGATACATCTCTTTAAGTTTTGGAAGTACGGAATCAAATTCTAATTTTTTCTCATCCAAATAATCATGAATTTTTTCAGGATCCATTGCTTTGAAGTGTTTTGTTTTTCCAATTAGGACATATGATACAAATCCTTTCTCCAGTAATCTCTCCAAAGCATCATAGCAAACTTGTCGATGTAATCCCGACTTCCCCGCAAGCTTATACGCAGTAATCTCACCAACACTAATCAAGGTCAAATAAATTTCAACTTCATTAGCTGTTAGTCCAAGTTTTTTAAGTACGAGTCTCATAGAGTTCTAAAAACCTTCATTCAATTAAAAGCCTTACTGCCGTAAAGATTCTTACGACTATCCTTTTTCTACAAGCTAATGCTCCACTCAAAAAACAAAATGGAGAATAGAATATGATTGAATACAAACTAGAAGACGCAAATCTACCGTACGTAATCCCAACCACTAAAGGCATTGACCCAAATCAGCTAAACCCTAGTATAGAAGTGGTGCCAAGAGTTATGTATGAGGCTCGCACAGCACCAACAAATGTGCCAATAGAAAGTACCGCAGCGGCAGCAGTTTTAGCAGGGTTAGTTTTTGCTGGAGTTTATGTTGCATCAAACATAGATAAGTGGAGAGGTAAATAAACCAATAATTTACTTATGGCACTCACAAAACTACTAATCACTTTCTTCAACAAACATTTACTAAGAGATTTCTTTAAAGTAGATCTTAGTGGTATAGAGCGCAGTATCGCCGTAGACTCAGTTAAACAAAAATATGCCAAAGGTACTGGTTCTGCAATTCTTTCAGGCATTTTTCTAATTCCTGCAATTTTATTTTTAGACACAACTGTTCTGGTTTCTGTATTAATTCCAATAACTATGGTAGCAGGAACTGCTTGGTTTGCAATTTCGCTAGCAAATGTTAGAAAAAAGTTCGAAGACTTTGGTTTAGAATTAACTACTGATATGTTTGAAGCTTTCGCAGCTTCACTAATTATGCTTGCAATGCTAACCTTTTTCTCCTTACTACCTTTGCCAAAAAATCACTTAATAACCATAGCACAAACCAATCAACTAATCCCAATACTTGCAGCAGTTTTAGGGATTTGTGTAGTTTTCAGACTTCTGTACAAAGTTTTTCAAGGCTCAGTCAAGTATGATATAAACGATGCTATGTTAACAGGTCAAAACGAATCAGCAGAACGTTTTTTCAAAAAATCACTTTCCTTATTACACACTTCAGCTGACAATCTACGTTCTGGCAAAGGACTTGAAGTAGCAAATTATTATCTTGGATTATCATTTTATGAGATCTACGCTTTTATTCAAGAGACTGGTATTTTGAATGGGAAACTTAAGGGTCTTATGAATAAAGCGCTTTTACTAAAACAAAATCCAACAATGGAACAACTTCAAGCAGATGAAATTTCAATAGATCTGATTGAAAATTTTGTTTTTTATTCTAAAAATATTGAAGGTCAAAAATCAAACAAATGTTTTGACCATATTAAAGATGAACTTCACTGCATTAAAAGCAACAAAGATGAACCTCAAGAGATAGTGGATGCCAGGCTTTCAACTATTTTCTCTGAAATTGCAGAACTTCTAGAATTGCAAGGTGAATCACTTTTCAAAGCTAATTAATTGGTTTTTAACTACGTGTTAAATAATAAAATTCAGTCATTTTATATACGGAAATCACCTTTCTTTTACTATGAATGTCACTTCCCCAGAATTTCTTTCAACTATCGCAGGGCCAATTGCTGATACTGTAGGCTCAGTTGTAGCACCATTCATGCAATGGATCAGTGTGGGAATAGGTGGGCTTTTTGGTTTGTATACTATATACTTTATTATCAAAATCTTAATAGATAAGCATCGGTTATCTGTACTTAACGAAGTAAAGGCTGAAGTTGATAGTTTAAGACAGCAAATGCCCAGTAAAGATGACATAAGAAAATTAACAGCCCTTTTAGAAAAAGACGCAAGGTTAAAATCAAATAACAAAAAAATCACGAAAACCAAATCCACTAAAACAAAAAAACGTAAATAGGTATTACATGGTCAAAATAACAATCCAAAAAGAGGTTTTCCAAAAAATCCCTGATCTAAAAATAGCTTTTTTCCATCTAACAAATGCAGACAATCAAAAAAATATCAAAGAATCAAAAATTCTAATTGAAGAAACTGCGCAGCTTGTAAGACTTCTTTATCATAAAGATTCAATTAGAACACATCATTTGATTTCGCCCTGGGAACTTGCCAGGCTCGATATGAAAAAAAAAATGGTTCCAATGCATTCTGCTGTTGAACACTTTTTTAGTATGGCGCTTCACTCTCAAAAAGTTTCTATCAATTCAAGTGCTGAAAACATCTTAAGGCACATTCTTTTTCGTCATATTGTTCCAGGCTCTACTGATGACTTGGATAAAATTCAAGGTGATATCACTTTCAAACTCGCAAAAAAAAATCAAAAACTTTCTTGGTTTACGCAGCTTAGTAAAAACGATTTGATTTACAAAGACCAATCAAATACTAATCCATACATTGGCGCTAAATTAGATTTTGCAAAAAGCCCTAGAACCAGAACCAGTAAATATTCTAAAAACATATTACTGCATCTTGATTTTCTTCCAATCATATCGCCAAGTAAACAAAGACAAATTATTACAGAAACAAAAAACCTTTTAGAAGCTTTTACAGATGCTAAAGTCAAAACAGCAATTCTCACTCAAAACAAGAACACTCACAGCTTCTAAAAATAATCCCTAAGCAGTAAAACTTTTGTTATTTTCATATGATTCCCTTGCAAACATATCTTCTGCCTCTGTTGCAAAATCAAGTAGTGTTGCTCTATAAGTCCGAACACCTTTTTCTCTTAATCGTTCATACAAATTATTGTAATCTGCATAAACATGATTCAATCCTGCACAATGCACAACACGCCCCTCTTTTTGCATAATAGTATCAATTGTAACATCATCTCGTTCATGTATAGATCTAGCATGTTCAGTATTGATATGTTTTGCAGGATTATCTAGAAACCAAAAATAATCTCTATCTACAATTAGTTGATGATTTTCATGGAAATTAGTCTCTTTATCAACAATTATATTTTGTATTCTTCTAAGAAATTTAACATAGTCATCTAATTGACCACTATAGGTGCCTTGTACCTTTTCATTTTCTGACCACGTTATACTCTCTTCAAAGTTTCCTCTAAAGTATGCCATTGCGGCCATCCACGTACCACCAAGCATATTCAAAATCACATCTTTTTGAAATATAGTTAATTCTGATTGTAGTAATTCTTCAAACAGGCATATTCTATCTTGAAGATATTCTGGTGTGCGAGCAGAGGTTTCAGTTGTTACATGATCTGGTTGGAAAGTTTCAAATGCCCTAAGGTAACGTCTTGCTAAACTAGGATCAATGTGCTGTTCTCCAATTAAAATCACTTCTGATGGTGGCATAACAACCAAAAACAAGCCTGTTTTAAAACAATTTTCAAAAAACAGCAAAAAAACAATGAACTAAGTTTAAATACTGTGATTTGTAAATTCACTGGATTAAAATTTTGCTTCAGCACAATTTAAATATAATCTCTAGCCCTTCGATCTCCATGTCATTCAAAACTAAACTGATCTTGCTTTTAGAACAAAATACCTCTATCCCTCAAGAAGATATCGCCAACCTTCTAACAACTCCACCAAACCCTAAACTAGGTGACTTCGCTTTTCCTTGTTTCAAACTTGTGGATAAACAAGATCCCAAAAATAACAATCCAAAACTAGCCTCAGAAAATCTCAAAAAACTTTTAGAATCAAAAAAGCTCCCAAACTTCATTAAAGAAACAAAGGTAGTGGGGCCATACCTTAACTTCTTTCTTTCCCAAAGCACTTTAGCTAAATCTACTCTTACAAACATCCAAAAGCAAAAAGAAACTTACGGACACAATACCCCAGATAAAAAAAATCATATCTTAATAGAATTCTTTCACGCTAATACTCATAAGGCAGTACACATTGGTCATTTCAGAAACATTTGTACTGGAACCAGTATTGCTAAACTTCTTGAAGCGCAAGGTCACAAAGTCACTAGAATTAATTATCAAGGTGACGTTGGTCCACATGTAGCAAAAGCCATGTATGCTTACATGAATCTTGCAGACACAAAGAAAGCAGAGCTTTCTTGTGCAAGTGAGCAGAGCTCACTTTGCAAAAGTGAAGAACCAAAAACAAACAAAGGTATTTGGATTGGTAAACTCTACGCTCAAGGTTCTAAGGCAGGCAAAGAAGACCCCAAAATAGCACAAAAAATCAAAGAACTAAATACTACGATCTATTCACACAAAAACAAAGAAGTTGAAGCTGTTTGGCAAAAAACCAGGCAGTGGTGCCTTGACGACTTAGAAGAATTTTACAAAGAATTCGGCGTGAAATTTGACAAACTATATTTCGAAAGTGAAACCATTGAACCAGCAAAAAAGATTTTCCAAGAATTAATTGAAAAGAAAATTGCAGAGCATAGCGAAGGTGCAATCATTGTAAACCTTGAAGCTGAAAAATTAGCCATTTATGTGGCAATTACTTCTCAAGGTAATCCTACTTACAACGGAAAAGAAGTTGGTCTTGCAACAATTCATCAAAAAGATTTCAAATTCGATCAAATAATTCATGTGACTGGGTCAGAGCAAGAACTTTTCTTCAAGCAAGCTTTCAAAACTTATGAAAAAATGAATTGGGATTTGGCAAAAAAATCAACTCATGTCTCCTACGGTCTTGTAACTCTTCCACATGGGAAGATGAGTTCACGTGAAGGTACAGTTATCCTCTATAGGGAACTCTTCGACACTGGTTTTGAAAAAGCTAAAGAAGAAATAAAAAAACGTCATCCAGATCTAAATTTAGGACAAACCAATAAACGTGCAAGGCAAATTTGTTTTGCAGCATTAAAGTACACTATGCTTCATACCAACAACAAACAAACAATTGTTTTTGATTGGAATACAGCTCTTGACATGGAAGGAAATTCTGGTCCATATCTGCAGTACGCTCACGCAAGATGTAACAGTATTCTCAAAAAAGCAAAACTAAGTGAACTCAGCCCAGCAGATCCTAAAAGCACAGATTTCGATCTTTTCACAACAGATCAAGAAAAACAATTAATTCTGCAACTCAGTAAACTTCAAGATACAGCTACTGAATCTGCAACCAAATACAAACCATATCTTTTAGCAATTTATACATATGAATTAGCAAAACTCTTCGCTAGTTTTTACGCAGCTTGTCAAGTCATTGATGAAAATAACAAAGAACTAACAGCGGCAAGGCTACTATTAACGCAGTCCACAAAACAAGTTCTCAAAAACGCACTAAACTTACTGGGAATTGAAGCGCCAGAGCAGATGTAAACAAATAATACAACAACAAATATAATCAAAATGACACTATATTTCATTACTGGAAACAAACATAAACTTGACGAAGCTAAATTAATTTTAGGAGATGACCTTCAATCCACAAAACTTGACCTAACTGAAATCCAAAGTATGGATTCAAAAGTTATAATCTCGCATAAACTAAAAGAAGCAATCAAACTTCATCCTGATAAACACTTATTTTGCGAAGACGTTTTCTTTAACATTAAATCATTAAATAATTTTCCTGGACCACTAATCAAATGGTGGAACCAAACAATCAATAATCAATTAACTTCTGACCTCATCAAACAATTTGATGACTACTCAGCAATTGCTGGGGCTATGATAGGTTATTGGGATACAAAAAAGATGCATTTTTTCGAAGGGAAGGTAGAAGGAATTATTACGCAGCCAAAAGGAGAATCTGGTTTTGGTTTTGACCCAATTTTCCAGCCAGATGGTCACAATCAAACTTTTGCTCAAATGGGGATCGAAAAAAAATCTAAGGTCAGTCATCGTGCAGCAGCCCTTAAAAACTTCCAAATATTCTTAAATCAGAACAAAAAGTAACTTCTCCATGGATAATCAACCTAATCTTTCAAAACCCCAAAACGAAGTGAATGGTGGTTTAAAAATTTTAACCGAATTTTCAAAACCGTACGCTCCATCAATTCTTTGCCAATTAAATGGTGGCTGCATGGGCTGTTGTGGTCACAGTTTTGAAAATGAAAAATCAATTAAATATGCGATTCATAAAAACACATTAGAATTCAACAATAAAATCCCAAAAACAAAACAAGAGTTCGAAGAATTCAGAGACCGCGAACTTTCTCAAAACTTAAGAAATGGTGTTTGTAGAAATCTGATCCAAATAAATAATCAAGAAGTACAAACTAATAACAAACCTTCTTGTCAATTTCTTTGTCCACTTCACCCAACCCGTCACAAAAGTAAAGAGGATTTAAGACTTGGTCATTGCGATATACACTATCTTTGTAAATCCGCTAAAATTTTCAAAGATTGGGACAAAAAAACTCAAGAAGAATTTCTCAATTACATCAAAACAAAACAACTCAGCAATATTCAATATTCTTTAAAGATGGACGACAATAGCATACTTGAAGAGTTTCAACACCTTCAAAACAATCATTCAAAAGACTAAGTTTTATAAAGCACCTAATTTCAACAAACAATTCATGGCAACTACAATCTTTACTTCCCCAATTTGTCCTTGGTCACAAAAGGCAAAAGATTTTCTAACTAAGCAAAAAGTACACTTTGAAGAAAAGGATCTTAGCGAGGACAAACCAGCTAGAAAAGAAGTATTAGATTTAAGTGGTCAAGTAGGAACACCAGTAATTAAAATTGGTGACGAAGTTCTTATTGGTTTCAATGAAGCAAAAATCAAAGAAGCTCTAAAAAAGCTGTAAGTTTTTTTAGCGGCTTAGAAATAGCATATTTCAAAGACTCTCAAGAAAGACAGTAACTAAACAGTTCTTAATTTAATAATATTCATTTTGAATCAATTCTTTGGTAATGTCTTCCCCATCCAACTGCTCTCATAATTCCAGATGTTTTTGCAATTACTCCTTTCCCATACCAGCTTTGTCCAAGTCGTAAATTATTCCAGGTTTTTGTTTCAGAATCAAAACACCATGGGCCAAAAGGGAAAAGGGTTTCAAGATAACTATCAAAAGAATCTGGGTTTCCAATTTCAATTACTCCACTATCTTTAATCATTCTCAAATCATGGCGTAATGCGACCTGTACTGCATAGTTTGTAGCAATTACCATAATTCCTCTATCTTCAGCAGCAGAAGCTACTGGTTCTAGTGAAACCCTATCTCCAAGAACATAATCACCGCACAATTTAACTCTAGTCTTTGCAATGGTGTCGCAAACAAAACCAACTCTTGAAGGTTCTACACCTAAAGCAGCCCATTTTTTTGCACTATAAATTAAACAGCTAAGGCCATCAAGTCCTTTGTCTTCAACGATAACTCTATCTCTATTAACTCCTTCCTTTAAGAGAATTTCACACATAATATTAGCTTCTACATAACTTGGAGTTTCTTCTTGATCAAGAAGTAGCCCAGAATGTTTTCCTGTAACTGTAATTGGGCCAGAGTAATTTGTGTCGTGAATAAACTTTGCAGCTTGTAGTGCTCTTTGCTCTGTAAGATCTTTTCCTCCACCAAACACTAGTAACATGTCAATACCCATGAGTGCTTCAAGTTCACTTTCCATTAAAAATCTTCTCATCAAAAAAATAATCTGTCTCTTTTTTTATCCCCAAACTTTATTAACAGTCTAAATTCCCCATATAAAATGAGAATAGCATTTATTATAGCTAATGATGGTTACCAAGATAATGAATATCTATTGCCAAAAGAATTTCTAACAAATAAAGGACACATTGTTACAACAGTTGCTAAAGAACTAGGAACTGCAAAAGGATCCCTTGGGGGAACTACAGAAGTTAACCTTACTTTAGATGAATTAAACATAGAAGAATTCAAAGCTATTGTTTTTGTCGGCGGACCTGGTGCGCCAGTTTATCAAGAAGACTCAAAAGCACATGAGATAATCAAACAAACCTTAGAACAAAATAAACTTCTAGCAGCTATTTGTATCGCTCCTATGACGCTAGCAAAAGCTGGCGCTCTAAGAGGAAAAAATACAACTGTTTGGAATGGTGACACTCAGCAAGCAGTTGCAATAGAATCTTTTGGCGCAACTTATCTTAAAGGTCCAGTTGTAATAGATAATAACATAATTACTGCAAATGGTCCAGAAGCTGCTAAAGAATTCGCAAAAGCAATCTCTAAATATTTAGAAGAACAAGAATCACTTAATCAAGTGCAAGAAAGCCAAATACAAGATATTCAAGAAGAAAATAATGATTAAAACTCAAATTATGCTTAATTTAAGCTGATTTTTCTATGCTCACCCGTAAGCTTTATAAACTGGCATTAATCCAAGCGCATTACCGATGAAAATTCCTAAAGTACAAAAACGTCACTGTAAATATTGTAAAAAGCATACCCAAACAAAGGTTGCTCCAAACAAGAAAAAAACAGCTAGTTCTCTAAAACAAGGATCAAAGTATAGAGCTAAAAAGCGTGGTTTAGCTAGAGGAAATGGGAATCTTGGCCGTTATTCAAAACCGGCTGTAACTAAGTTTAAACGCTCAGGTGCAAAATCCACTAAAAAAACAGATTTAAGGTTTACTTGCCAGTCATGTAAGAAAACTTCTGTTCAAGCAGGTGGCGGTATCCGTGCAAAGCGTGTTGAAATGATTTAAATTAAGGAAAATTCAAAATGAAAGCAGAAACCAGATCAAAATTTATCAAATGCCGTTGCCCTAATTGTAAAAACGAACAAATCGTTTATGGGAACGCTTCAACAAAAGTAACCTGCCTTGTTTGCGATCGTGAACTTGTTTACCCAACAGGTGGAAAAAGCAAGATCTCAGCACGCGTTTTAGAAGTTCTCTAAATAGTCAAACAAGCTTTATAAAGAACCTTTATTCTTTTACCTTTATTCAAGATAAATTAAACTCATAAAATGTTATATCGAAAAACAACCCCAGTTAAAGAAGGAGAAATAGTTCTTTGTAAAGTTACTAAGATCTTTCACAGTTCTGTTTTTGCAGAGATTATAGAACATGGGAACAAATCTGGGATGATCCACATCTCAGAGATCGCTCCAGGACGTATTAGGAACCTTCGAGACTACGTTAAAGAAGGTAAGCAGATTATCTGTGTTATTTTAAGAATCAACAAAGAGCGGGGCCATATCGACCTTTCCTTAAGGCGTGTAGGGTCAAACCAGCAACGTGAAAAGTTAGAACAAATCAAACAAGAGCTAAAAGCTGAGAAAGTAATCGCTAAGTTAGCTGGTGAGATGAAATTAAAATCACTTGAACTCTACAAAAAGATTTCTCCAAAAATTCTTGAAGAATACGATTATATTCATGATGCATTCAAAGAAGTAGTTAGTTCAGAAGTAACTTTAGAAGAATTAGGTGTAGATAAAGAAATAGCAGAAAAATTAACTTTAGCAGTTAAGGATCGTTTCAAAGAGCCAATTGCACTTCTTAAAGGAGATATTACTCTTAAGACATATGAACCTAACGGCATTGATAAAATTAAAACACTTTTAGCAAAAGTTCAAACAGTCCGTGAAGACCTTAACATTAAATACATGGGTGCTGGTAAATACAATTTCACTTTCAAAGATAAAGACATCCAGCATGCTGAAAAAGATCTTGCTAAGATGGAAAAAATTGTAATGGGCTTTTCTGATGGTAAAATAAATACATCAGCGTTTGATCGTCAACGTGCAACCATGGAAGAGCAGTAAACCTTTCTATTCAAAATGAAAAAAATCCATAAGTGCACAAACAAAGAATGTAACACTTACACTATCAAAGAAATTTGTCCTAAATGTAATTCTAAAACTCTAAGGCCTATGCCACCAAAGTTTTCTCCAGAAGACAAGTATGCAGATTTAAAACGCCAAGCAAAAGAACAAGAGAGAAAACAAAAAGGTCTAATCAAGTAAAAAAATCTAAACAAATTCTAAAATGCCAATTTATCAAATTACAGATGACACTCAAATTCTGATTCCAAGAACAACTGGTCCTGAGATATTTGATAAATTTCTAGAAAACGACACTGATAATTTTCTTCAAGAAGCATGGTTAGATGCCCTTACACCAATAGATCAGCAAATGATTCTTAGTGCGCTAGGATTTTTTGGAACGTCCATTGTTAAAAATTTAGAAAATTTAAATGATCGTTGTAATTGGCCTCAAAGGTATGGTGCGCTATATGCAATTGGCAGCACAGCCAGGCTTGCACATCAAAGGTTAAGTTGTTCTCCGAGGATTGAAGAAAGCTCAGGTGGCACAACAAGAACTTATGGTGATATAGATTTACTTTTTGTAACAAACGAACTCACAAGAGACATTGGCGAACTTATAACTCCATTTCCTATTCCTGTTGGTTGGAGATATGAATGGAAAACTTTTCCAGAAGAAGCGTATAAACACCCAGAGAGAATTAGTGGGCAAGGAGAAAGATCTATTGCCAGAATAACTTCGCCAATTGACGGAGCATCTACAATTCATTTAACAATTCAACCAGAAGTAAGAAGTAAAGAATATTGGGATCAAGTAGACACGAAAGAAAAAGTATTCATCTATGAATTGAACGATTTATTATTTGACTAATTTCTCTTTTTCAACTACAAATTTCTTAATTACTTCTTTCATTTGTTCAATTGGCATACGCTCTATTGCCTCAGAAACATCAACCCATTCATATTTAGTGTGCTCAGAAGAAATTACAACTTCTTTCTCGCCTAAATATTTGCACCCAAAAAGTACTCCAATGACTTCGTTCTCAGGAACCTTCTCTCCACGATGCAAATGCGCAACATCAATAACTTTTACAATCTCTACATCAAGTCCAGTTTCTTCATGAACTTCGCGTAGTAGCCCTGTAGCGCAATCTTCTCCTTGCTCTAATCTACCCATCGGGTATTCCCAAACACCGCCAGAGAAGTCATTCTCTTCGCTTCTCCACATAACTAGAATTTGTCCTGAAGAGTTTTCAATAACTCCTCCAACAGCCACCATAAATTTCCCTGCCATGATATCTTCACAAACTAGCAACTTAAAAAGATTGCCACTGGTCACTGGTCAACCTCAGATAGTCCTTATATACCTTCATTTCTAATATGTATATGTGGCAGATAGAATCTTAACAGAAAATAACCCAAATAATCAAAATAACAGCATTTCTATTTTTGAAGACAAACAAGTTCGTAAAATTTGGCACAATGATGAGTGGTGGTTCTCAGTAGTAGATATTGTAGGAGTACTTACTGGAAGTCCAGATGGAAGAAATTACTGGAAAGTTCTTAAACATCGCTTAAACAAAGAAGGAAGCGAGGTGGTTACAAATTGTAACCAACTGAAATTATCAGCTTCAGATGGAAAATCCTACAAGACAGATTGCTGTAACACAGAAGGTGCCTTTCGTATCATCCAATCAATTCCTTCTAAAAATGCTGAACATTTCAAATTATGGCTAGCTAAAACAGGTTATGAAAGAATTCAAGAAATAGAAAATCCTGAACTTGCAAGAATCAGGGCCAGAAAATACTATGAAACAAAAGGTTATCCAAAAGATTGGATTAATCAAAGAGTAGATTCAATTGAAGCTCGACAGAATCTTACCAAAGAATGGAAACAGCGTGATGTCAAAGAAGGAAAAGAGTTTGCTATTCTCACAAATGAAATTCATAAGGCTACTTTTGATAAAGATGTAAAAGAACATAAAGAGCACAAAAATCTACCAATAAAAAACAAAAACCTAAACCTTAGGGACAACATGACTAAACTAGAGTTAGCATTCGCAAAACTTGCAGAAACAGCAACAAAGGAAATTGCCAAAGCAAAAGACGCCCAAGGGTTTAACCAAAACAAAACTGCAGCCCATAAGGGTGGTACAATAGCAGGAAACGCAAGAAAGGCACTAGAAAAAGAAACAAATACTATTGTTATAAGCAAAAACAATTCTCAGCATCTTGTAGAAACAAAACAAATCAAGAAGATAAAAAACAATAAAATCTAATACTCAAGCCCCATTCGCGAATCTGTTAAATCAAGAAGTATCTCAAGTATCTGTTTGTGACTTGTCAAATACAGTAGTTCTTCTACTGGAACATTTTTTGCTTTTTTCTGAAGTAAGTTTTTAGTTTTATCACGGTTTTCACTTAGTTCATCAACTTTTTTGTAATTAAATTTGTAAAATAGTTCATAATACTTAACCAGCGAATCGTGTATCAAAAATAATATCTTAACGCTGTCTTTGTGAAAATTTTTATCATACTTAATAGCATCACGCGCATTATATTTCAGAATATCCACAATTTTATCTAGTGATGCAATGATGTGATAATAAAAACAAGTTTTCTTCACGTCAGGGTAGCCATGCACATTCAAAAGTCGCAAACAATAAGTTACAAATTTGGTGATGTTATCATGTTTCTCTTCAACACTTGAAATTAGGTTGTGGTCATTTATGCGAATTCCTTCAAGTAAACTTGCTGATGTTTCTTTCATTAGTAAAAACACTCTACGTAAAATAACTGTGAAGTCTTCACCAGCTTCTTTTGCGACTTGTTTAATTAAAATTCTTTTAGGACTTTGCTCTACTATTTCAAAACCAATCAAACGATTCATTGTATAATGCATCAGTGTTGATATACTCACTTCTTCGCCTTTGCGGTAATGCACAGTTTTTGGTTTACGAAAATTCACTTCAATTTCGTTGTATCCAAACCGATACAAACTTTGAATATACAAAAGCGCTGAAGTTCTATCTAAATGACTTATATCAACAGAGATCTTACCAATTTTAGTAGATTGATCAGTACTCACAATCAATTGCTGTCCTTCTTCAGACACATATACACTCTCACCTTTCAAGAGCCCATACTGTTTAATCCATTTAGCGGGCAGAGCAATTGTCAGGCTTGATCTCCCATGCTGTATTAGTTTACGTTGCTCCATATATTCACCAAGCTTACTTATTATTCTAAACTAACTCTCTTTTATTAATTTTCCCTAAAAATGTACATAAAATACATTTTCTATGCAAAAAGTACATATTTGGACCTAATTATTACTATCAATATGAATTGCGCACACTGCGATTATAATTGGCTACCTCGGGTACAAATGCCCAAAAGTTGTCCACGTTGCAAACTGCGCTTTGATTACGATAGGTGGGCTGGTTAAAATCAGATCTGGTGTTTAGAAAAGATATTAGGAGACACAAAAAAATGACAAATGAAAGAAAATACCAAGGAGTTGCAATAATTAAAGATCCATCTGAAGGACATTGTAGTACATTATATGGGGCTCATGAAAAAAGAGATTATGATTTAGATGTTCAAGATGGAAGACAACCTTGTGGGCGGCCAATTATAAAAGCAAAATGGCTTGATAATCCAACTGATTTTGAAGGGATTGGTAAATTAGCAAATAGCTTATTTCAAGATTCATACAAAAGATAATTTTTTTCTTTCTTATTCTAATTTTTTAAATTAACACTACCCAATATAACTATGGCCTGGGTCTTTCAATTTAGCACCAGCTTCACTTCCGCCAGTTTGCATTTCTTTAAGCCACTCTTGTGTTTTAGCCATCATTTCTTTTTCCAAGTCAATGATTTCTCTATTGATTTTCTCAACTTTAACACCAATTTTATACTTTAAGTCAAGTACTTTTACAATTGCAGCAGCTCCTTTAACCCCAAGATACATCTGATGAGAAAAAGTTTCAGCAAGTAGCGCAGCAGCTTTTACTGAATGCCGTGAAGCTACTCCTAATAAAACTCCAGAGACGCCAATAATAGGTCCAACAACTCCAAAAATTTCAGTAGCAACTCCAAGTTTCTTAACTTTAAACTGTTTTAGAAAATCAGCATCGTTTGCTGTAGCGTAAACAAGTGGTTCTTCAGGAAGGCTACTAAGTCCAATCCCTCCAGTGGTTATGATCTCAGTACATCCAAAA
Source organism: archaeon (assembly GCA_018697095.1). Lineage (GTDB taxonomy): Archaea > Nanobdellota > Nanobdellia > Woesearchaeales > GW2011-AR9. Next base: position 303,824 of record JABHSG010000003.1, read on the forward strand.
TCCATTACAACTCCAAGTATCTGTTCACAAAAAGTATGGCAACTAACTTCATCAATTGGTTGTACATCTCCAACTAGTAGCAGTAAATCCCTTTTTTTAGGATCTTTGAATTTTTTATAGTAAAGTTCAATTTTTGGACTTTCAATTAGATTTTGCTCATTCACAAAAACTGAATGTGGGAATTTGTAACTAAAAAAACTGCATAGCTTTTTTGCCTTCAAATCAGATACTAAAAAGTCCACAGCTATTTTTCCAACATTTGCAATTCCTGGAAGCCCCTCTATCAACAAAGGCTTACTCAGTGTAGGCATTTTTTTAACAAAATACTCTACTTTCCAAGAACCAGCATTAATTTGGGAATCCATAAAAACAAGAAGCAATTCACAGTTTATATACTTATTTAAAATCAATAAAAACTAAGCACTTTGTAAATATTCAGATACTCTCAATAATCTTCCATCGCGATAAAAATCAGATAAAAAGTAGCTCCTATCTTCTACACCACTTAACTTAGTTTCAATGCCAAAATAACCTTTCTTAGTCAACACTAAATTTTTACTAACTTCAACTGCTTCTCCATCTTTGTTAACAATTGCTGTAAATCCTTTTAATGATCCAACGTGACTATTTATTTTACTTTTGATTTTATCTTCAGCAGTTTTTCTTCTGCGGCAGCTAAAATCATCCACATAATTTGTTAACCAATCAAAGCCTCTCTGAAACAATCTATAGTCAGAAGAAATAAGTTCCTTGACATTTTCTACTCTTCCATAAGTAAATGAGTGATTTTTCCTAAATATCTCAAAAAGATCAGCATCTGTCGTAATCCCAAAAGGTATAACTCCTCTCTCTTTTAGCACACCTTCAACAACTGTTTTATTGTATCTGCTCAAAGTTTCTTGGGATGGCAAGATTGCAGCATTTCTTAAATTTTGAATCTGTCCATACAATATTAAAAAAGGAGAGAGTACTTTTTCCGTATAATCATAACCTCTATTTGTTGCCTCTCCCAAAGAAACAACAAAATCTAAAGAAACATCGCTAGTATAAACCCCTTCTTCAAAAAGACCAGGCAAGGAATTTTCATCAATTTCTGACATAACATCAAAATAATTCACTCATTTAAAAAACCAATATCAACTTCTTACATTATATCCAATTCTAAACAGATACGTTGCCCAAAAAAAGAACAAGGTAGTCAAACCCAAAAGTACCAGCAAACTAATCCAAACTGGGCTGTAACTAATCCCTAAAAATCCATATCTGAATGCATCTACAATGTAATATATCGGATTAAACAAACTAACTGTCTTCCAAAAAGAAGGCAACATATCAATTGAGTAAAATACTCCACCTAAATATGTGAGCGGAGTTACAACAAATACAGCAAACACATTCATCTGATCAAAACTTTGCGCCCATAATGCAGTCACAATTCCAGCAAGACCAAACAAAAGTGATGTCAAAACCATTACAGTCACAATCACAAATATGTTACTAATAGTCAAACCAGCAAAAAACGATCCAATAAAGATTGTCCCAAGCGCTACAATTACTCCTCTAACTAAACAAGAAAGACATATTGCTCCAATAATACTCATGTAAGATATTGGTGCCACAAGAAGTTCTTGGATATTTCCAGCGAACTTACTAATATAAAGTGAAGCTGAACTGTTAGCGTAACTTGCACTAATAACTCCCATAATAATCAAACCTGGGAAAATAAAAGAAAGATACGATACACCACCAATCTCAGTAATACGTGAACCAAGACTATACCCAAAGATCAAAATGTAAAGTAGTGATGTGATGATTGGAGGAACTAATGTCTGTTTCCAAACTCGAAGTAAGCGCCTAACTTCTCGATCAGCAAGGCTCCAAAAAGCAGTCCATTCTTTGCCATCTACTCCTAAACTATGATTTTTATTTTCTGCCATAATAATTCCAATTATTTCTTACAATGTAAACTTTGTTTACATGTACAAGTGAGTTAGTTCACTTTGTATTTGTCAATTTTACAAATATATCTTCAAGTCTTGTTTGCCGCATTTCAATTTTTTCAACAGGCAAATCAATAATACGTTTCAAAAATTTCTTATAATCAAAATCTCCTTTTGGTACTCGCACAATAAGCTCCTTGCCACGTGCTTCAACTGGGTAACCAAATTGCTCAGAAGACAATTTTTTAATTGCAGAAGATAAAGTCACTACAATCTCTTGTGATCCAAAATCCTTCATAATCTTGTCTTTAGAATCAAGAGCTATAATTTTCCCATTATTGATAATGGCAATTCGTGAACAAAGCTGCTGTGCTTCTTCAATGTAATGTGTTGTCAAAAAAATAGTTTTCCCAGCAAGATTCAACTTACGTACATATTCCCAAATGCTACGTCTGGATTCCACGTCAACGCCTGCTGTTGGTTCATCAAGTATCAATATGTCAGGGTTATGTAAAAGAGCACGTGCAATCATCAGTTTACGTTTCATTCCACCACTTAGCTGCATCACTTTCGCATCTCGCTTGGACCATAAACCAAGTTCATGAAGTAAACTATCAACTCGAGCAATTCTAGCAGTTCCACTCAATCCAAAATAGCCAGCGTTAAAAAGTAAAACCTGGCGAACTTTCTCAAATTTGTCCATGTTAAGTTCTTGGGGAACAAGCCCAATACGCGATCGCGCCAATTTATAATCAGATTCAACATCAGATCCAAAAACACGAACTTCGCCTGAAGTCTTATTCACAAGTCCACAAAGTGACCCAATAGTACTAGATTTTCCTGCCCCATTAGGTCCAAGTAGCGCAAAGAATTCTCCAGGCATTATGTCTAAACTAATTCCACTCACTGCACTTAATTTCCCATACTTCTTAACTAAATTCTTAATATGAATAGCTGGTACAACCTTACTAGCATCATCTTTTTTTACAGAAATAACCTTCTCCTCTTTCCCCATGAAAAGAAAAACCATCACTCGTCTTGATAAAGCTTTTGATCCTGTGACCTGTAGCAGCAAGAAAATAACAATAAGATCTACTAAAAAATGAATTAAATTTTTTCTTAATATATCATATCTGGTAATAATAATCTCTTATCTTCTACTTTCACTTGTCCACCTAATTGCTCAAAAGCAGATTCCAAAGCTAAATTAATGTAAGCTCTGCCCCAGTTCAGGTATCCTACTGCCTGTGAATGGGAATCAACATTATTTTGCCTATATCCAAAAAGAAATCCTTCTTTGCCAGGCGGTCCAATTAAACCAACTTTTTCCCAGGGTATTTTAGAACAATAATTGTATGGCACAGATATGTGCTCACTGCCTACCTGTCCTGGAATAAAATCAATCCCATTCCCACCACCTAAATTCAAAACATTAGCAAATCCATTTGCTAGATAACGAAGAGTTGGGCTTCCACCTCTTCCAAATGCTTCTCTATAAGCTTGGATCACCAGGTCTTTTGGAACTTCAATATCTGCTCGAAGTAGCATTGCAGGAATTGGCACCAGTACCACTGATTCTCCTTCAGGAACAAACAGTTCTGATTCTGTAAACAATAATTCTTCTAATTCCACAAACTAAACCAAAAGCAAGAGTACAAAAAAGTTATTGTCTTCAAAAGATAAGGAAACAAAAAAAATAAAGTGCGAGGGACGTGATTTGAACACGCGTACCCACTAAGGGACAGCCCGTTTGAATCGAAGATTCAAAACTCAAAAGCTTTGCTCTTCGTTGCCTCAAGGCTGCGGATTTGACCACTCTCCCACCCTCGCATAAAGATAAAATCACAAATGCTTCTTTAAAAATCTTGCTCATAACAATTCAAATTCTCTTAAGTCCAGCTAAGTCTTCTGCGATATGTCTAGCAGTTTCTTCAAGTTCACTTTCTAAATTATCTACATTACTATATTCTATTTCAGAATCGCTAACATCAAAGGTATTAGCCACTTTCATTCTCTTTTCAACAAAAGATAAATCACTTCCTCTTTTGAGCATCCTCTCCCTCAACACATCTTCACCTGGATTATTAATCAAAATAGGTAAAATCAAATTAGTATCATATCCATTTGAACTAGCATAATTAAACAAATCTACAACTGCACTTGGAACAAGTACCATGATTTTTGGCAGCCCAGAACTACTTGCAAAAGCAAAATCAAGGTACTCTTTTTTTGTACAATAGCTAGCCAAAGAAAATTCCTTGAACCATGCAAAAGCACCAGAAAATTTCAAAGTTTCAAATTCTTTAGAACTAATAAACTCATAATCACAATACATATTTTTAGAATCAATAATGTCATCAAAACGAGGTTTACGAGTAGTAGTACTTAGAATATAACGCAGCCCATACTTCTCAATCAATATCTGTGCAATACTACTTTTCCCAGTTCCAGAAGTCCCAGTGATCGTAATAATTTTTGGTATCATAATATACTTACACTACTATCCCAAAAACAAATCCAACTAAGTAACCAAGAAGTCCAGCGCCCATTCCAACTACTACCATCTCAAGGCCAGAGCGTAGCCAGTCCCTATGGCTCACAGCTGATTTTCCAACACCAACTAAAAATAATGTTACAATTGTCAAACAAGCGCTAACAACCATCATAGAAAAGTTAGCTCCAAAAAAAAAGGGTACGATTGGAAATAACGAACCAATTCCAAAAGCCAAAAACATTACAGTAGCATCATGAAATGGGTTATTTGCAGCGCTTGGATTCAAACACATTTTTTTTTGAATATAATTAATTGCAAAAGTTTTTGAGTTATGCTTCAAAAAATGTCTCATCATCACATCAATTTCATTTTTATCAAACATCTCTTGTTTCAAAAATTTCCTCATTTCACTTCCAGCTTTTTTAGGTTTGGAGCGAACAAGTTTCTCAGCACGCGCAATTTCTGCTTGGTAAACTTCTTTTACAGATTTAGAAGAAAGATAAGACCCAGCTGCCATAGAAAGTGCTCCAGCAAACATTGAAGCCATTCCTGCAAGTAAAACCGCAGAACGTGAACCTGTAGCAATATAAACAGCAAACACAATTCCAAAGTTAGATACAAGTCCATCTTCCATCCCAAATACGAGTTCACGCATAAAATTTCGAAGTCCTTGCATTGCTTTTTCTTTCATTTACAATTCACCAACACTTATTCAACTAAAACAACCGTGCAACTGTTCTCAATACATTTAGCCTTTGCAAATCCGCAATCAAGAGTTCCTTCTTCGCAACTAGCAGTACATAAAACTCCTTGGCAATCAGGTGCGTTATCACGATTAACACTTTCAGTACTATGACAACAAGACGCTGCAATACAATCATTGTCTTCAGTGCAATAATTTTCAGAAATAGTAGTGCTACAAGAAACAATAAATAATAAACTAAAAATTAATAAAACTCCAATCAATATTTTTTTCATCATCACACCTCTCAAATAATAATATTTTTTCAAACAACTAATTATCAGGACTAAATTTTTCACTATACGCTAACTTACTACTTATCTCTCCACGCAAATTTAAAGCAAGCATCTTCTTAGCCTCAGGAGCACTGTAATTTCCTAGGAGCCACATAAGTTTCATAAAAGCAGTTTCAGAAAACATATCACTACAAAACACAACTCCAATCTTACCTAAACGTCTAGTATTTGAATAAATATGTTCATGTACAGTTCCATATAAACAACTTGAAGTAATGCCAACCACGCCTCCATTATCAATAAAACGCTTAAGTGCAAGATAATTTCCTTCGTTTGCAGCGCTGTTTGTTGGTGCATGACCAATTCCTGTTCCTTCAAGTATCATACCTTTGTATCCACTATCAGTGTAATAATCAAACACTGATGATTTCATCCCAGTATAAGTTTTAACAAGTGCAACCTCACTGCTAAGCCCACCTTTCAATTCTAATTCTTCTTTAACACTATCAGCTTTAACATAATCATTATCTAATATTTCAACTTCTCCACTAGGATATAAAACCCGAGCAACAATTTTAGAATTAATTGCCTTAAACGCATCCCGGCGGCTTGTGTGCATTTTACGTGTTTTTGTTCCAGGTAAAATTACGCAACTTGTATCATCACTATTTTCATGCATGCACAAATAAACTCCAGCAGCATCACTTGAAGCAATAAATTTAGCAGCGCAAATAAGATTCATGGCAGCATCCGAGCTACCCCGATCAGAACTACGTTGCGAACCAACAAATACTACTGGGATGTTTAAGTTTTTAATCATAAATGAAATTACTGCAGAACTCATTGATAATGTATCAGTTCCATGACCAATAATTATCCCTTTAACGCCTTTACTAGCTTCCGCGCAAATAGCATCTGCAAGAACACCATATTCATGTGGGCTCATATCTTCACTCATCATGTTAAAAATGGTTTTACTTTCAATATTACAAAATTCAGCTAATTCAGGAACCATCTCAACCAGGTCATTTGCAGAAATTTTTGCAACTACCCCTCCTGTTTTATAATCAATTTTTGAAGCGATAGTTCCTCCAGTATGCAAAATAGCAATTGTTGGAAGTTTAGAGTTTTTTGAAACTACATTTTCTTCTTTAGGTGCGTGTTTTGCTTTTGACAATAATTCGACTTTCAAAACATCACAATTCTCAAAACCAACATTGTACCCATTATCTAATTTAATCATAATTATATCTGAGTCAGTACTTGGCATTAAACGTCCCTCTTCACTGTGATCCTTCAAAACCACGCTCACGCGATCTCCAACATCTACTTTGCCAAATTCCATAATACTAATGGCCAGAAGAAACAACTATTTATAGCTTATGATAAGTCCTTGAATCTAAACTTCGCACCAAAATATGCTCCAAAATCTTTATATACCTCTCAAAGCAAAAACGCAGCAGACCAAACTAGTATAAATCAATAATCGTCAAATATACATGAAACAACAAAATAATACATAACAACAAAGGTGGAAAAAATGCAAGAACAAACAAATACATTTCACAGTAAATTAACTCATCCAGAATCTAAAATTGATTTCAAAGTAAGAGATCTATCTTTAGCAAGTTGGGGAAGAAAAGAACTTGATATTGCTCAAAAAGAAATGCCAGGACTTATGGCTCTTCGTGAAAAATATGGCCAAAGCAAACCTCTAGCTGGCGCAAAAATCATGGGTTCACTTCACATGACCATCCAAACTGGTGTTTTAATTGAAACCTTAACCCAATTAGGTGCAGATGTACGTTGGGTTTCTTGTAACATCTTTTCAACTCAAGATCACGCAGCAGCAGCTGCAGTTGTTGGGCCTAGTGGAGATGAAAAATCAAGCAATTTTCAAGGAGTCCCTGTTTTCGCATGGAAAGGAGAATCACTTGAAGAGTACTGGCATTGCACTATGACTTCCTTAAGGTGGCCTGATGGATCTGGTCCAGATTTGATTGTTGATGATGGTGGTGATGCAACACTTTTCATTCACCGTGGTGCACAAGCAAAGTTAACTCCACAAATTCTTGATAACGATGAAGGTAATGAAGAACTGGCGCAAGTAAACAAACACATCAAAGAAGTCATGGCAATTGATCCAGATTATTTCACCACTACTTTAAACAAAATGAAAGGAGTAAGTGAAGAAACAACTACTGGAGTTCACAGACTTTACCAAATGATGGAAAAAGGAGAATTAAAAATCCCAGCAATCAATGTGAACGATTGTGTAACTAAATCCAAATTCGATAATCTTTACGGTTGCCGAGAATCACTTGTTGACGGAATTAAACGCGCAACTGATGTAATGCTTGCTGGTAAAGTAGCTGTTGTGGCTGGTTATGGCGATGTTGGTAAAGGCTGCGTACAATCTTTGAAAGGTTACGGTTGCCGTGTTATTGTTACTGAAATCGATCCAATTAATGCTCTTCAAGCAGTTATGGAAGGTTTTGAAGTTATGCCAATGGACAAAGCAGCTCCTCAAGCAGACATTTTTGTAACAACTACTGGTAACAAAGATATTATTGTTGATAGACATTTTTTGGCAATGAAAGATCAAGCAATTGTATCTAACATTGGTCATTTTGATAACGAAATTGATATGCATTGGTTAAACAATAGTTCTGGCTCTTCCAGAATGGAGATTAAACCTCAGTATGATAAATACACTTTTTCAAACGGCAAAGAAATTTATGTTCTTGCTGAAGGAAGATTAGTGAACTTAGGTTGCGCGACCGGGCACCCTAGTTTTGTTATGAGTGCATCTTTTACAAATCAGGTTCTAGCACAAATCGAACTTTGGACCAAGCCTCATGAGGTTGGAGTTACTGTACTTCCTAAGATTCTTGATGAAGAAGTTGCAAGATTGCACCTAAGTAAACTTGGAATACAATTAGAAGTACTTAGTGATGATCAAGCAAAATATCTAGGAATTCCAAAAGAAGGCCCATACAAAGCAGAACACTACAGGTATTAAGTAAATCACCAAACTACCAAAACACCAAACTTATTTTTATTTTTTAATTATTTTTTCTTCCAATCTCTACAACTTATACTCTCTACCTTTCCATTCTACTTTAGAAAATACAGAGTAAAAAAAAGAGTGAAGTCCAACAACATAAAATAAAGTTATCTGCACTGGGTAAAATATAATATTAAACCAAAAATCTTCTCCTGCCAAACGCCAAAAGATCAATTGCTGCAATACAACCCAAAAAGTCAATGGTAAAAACATCAAAGAAAAAAATGGCCCAATATATGCTAATAAAGAAATGATGAAAATAACTGTATATAAAAACAAAAAGACAGACCAATGCACTTTTGTTGCAGTGAATGTATTTTTAGAAAAACCCATAAATGATTCTTTTAAACTCCGATACATTCTACAATTAATTACTTCTTTAGCAGTCCCAATTAAAATGTTGAATCCTTTTTTTTTAAATTCAATAGCAAGTTGTGCATCATCAAGTATCGCTGATCTAACGCATTCATGCCCCCCTACACTAAAGTATGCTTTTTTAGTAACTAAAACGCATTGTCCTTGTGCAACTGCAAAAAATGAACTATTATCATTATTTGTCAGCCATAACGGAAGAAAAGACAAGAGCCCCCAATTTACTAAAGGAACTAATAATCTCTCACCAAAACTGATCTTTATCTGCTGCGTAAAAAAACTCATTAAATCAACATTTTCTTTTATCTTTGCAGCTAGTAATTTTAGCAAAGCATTTTTTGTAACAAAAACATCAGCATCTAAAAATAAGTATAATTCTCCAGTTGCATGTTTTGCTCCTTGGTGCAATGCCCACTGTTTTCCCATCCATCCATCTGGTAATTTTTTCCCTTTGATCAAACGAACTTTATTCCTTTGAGCATGTGGGCCAATAATAGATTGGCATAACTCATATGTATCATCAGTAGAATTATCATCAACTAAAATAACTTCAAAATTAGGATAATTTAAATTCAATATTTTTGGTAATGTTTGAATTATATTATGCGCTTCATTACGCATTGGAACCATTATTGTAACTTTTGGCAATGAATCAAGTTTTTTCAAATTAGATATAGGATATTTAGACAAAACTGGTGTTGAAAACAAATTCCATAAAGGAATAAAAAGTAAAAGTTCAGCAGCAATAATTGAAGCTGTTAAAATAAATTGTGACATAAGTGCTCAAATTAGCATTTCATTATAAACCTAATCTCTGCGCTTGAAACTAGATTTCATGGACGCTACTTTCCGTTTAGCTTTTTTTGTCGCATTTTTTGCTTTTTGTTTAGCTCCATTTTTTGCACTAGAAAATTTAACTAAAGCAGCCTCCTTGGCCTCATGAACATACTCAGATACGCTCTCAGAAACCTGGCTTGCTTTTTCTTGCACTTCATGCATTCGACTAAGTAGGTGCTTTCTAAGCTTCCATGAACCCAATTTGCGTGCTAATTCAGAACTGATATTAAGTTTAGAACGTAGAACTGACAAATCCCAACGCACAGAGATACTATCATCTCCAAGTACATATGCGCGCCCTTTCCATTCCACAGAACCAAAATGACTTTTCACAAAAGAAATTAATGCTAAACTAGGAAATACAATTAAAACAAGTGGAAATAGCAAGATACTCCAAAACAGATTCTCTCTAGAGGTGACAGAAATAATTGTTCTTTGCAACAATAGTGCAATCCCAAGTGGCAAAATCCAACTCCATATAAACATTCCAAAAAAGCCAACGATATAAATTCCAAAAACAATGGTAAATGAAGCAGCATAAAGTAGTGGGTGCATTTTTGCCCCTCTGAAAATACTTTTGATGAATCCCAATGCCCCACTTTTGAAATCATGATACATTCTGCAAGAAACAAGTTTTTCTCCAAAACAAATCCCATAATCAAAATTCACTTTTTTAACCATTCGGGCCATAGATACATCATCTACTATTTCGTGGCGAATAGCTTTATGTCCACCAATTTTATCATAACAAGAGCGTTTAATAAGAATACATTGTCCATTGGCTACTGCAGTCTTTTTCCATTTTTTGGATCCAATAAGTATCACTGGCATAAATGCAAAAACGCCCCAACTAATAATTGGAACAGTCAATTTTTCTCCAATACTTTTCATAATTTGTTTTGGAAAACAGCTAAGCATACAAAGTGAGCGATTTTTCATCTCATATACTAAACTTCTAACTGCGCCTTTATCTACATAAACATCAGCATCAAAAAACAAATACAACTCTCCACTGGCCAATTTTGATGTTTGCCAAAGTGCCCATGATTTTCCCATCCACCCGCGAGGAAGTGTCTTGCCAGAAACAACTTTAGCTTTACTCTCAGCATTATATTCTTTAATCAACTTTTTACAAACCTTGTAAGTGTTATCATCACTATGGTCATCAATTAAAATAATCTCTAAGTTAGGGTAATCTTGTGATAAAAATTTAGGTAAAGTCTTAATCAGATTGTGAGCTTCATTACGCATAGGGATCATCAAACTAACCTTTGGAAGGTACAAGTCACCAAAGTTTCCAGCAGACCCTTGACTTCTGTCAAATATTTTTTTTAAATCCTTCAAAGAAATCTTTTGCAACCTATGCAAAGTAAAAAAATTAAGTACAGGAATTACCAAGAACAAAACTCCAACAATAAAACTTATCCAAAAAAGCCATTCCATAAAAAAATATTGATAAACCCATCTAAAAAGCTTTCTAATTTTCTAATTCTATCAAAATCCTTTTAAAAAAGAGTGAATAAAACGCATAAATGAAACTTAGATCACTTGCACCAATAATGTTTTTTCTTTCTACTGCGCCAACTTATGCTTCACCAGGTACCAGTCTAGAGCAAATAGAATCAAATGATCAAATTTTAGAAGGCCTCCCAATACCTTGCCAAAACTATCTTGAGCGAGCAAGACAAATAACTGGCAGCGAAGATTTAATTGTACTTGATGAAGGGAGGCAACATGAAGTTGCGTTAGTTGACAGAAGTACTTATTCAACAACTCCAACAGCTTCAACAACTCCAAACTCACTTGAGCAAGCATTTCTTTGTACAATAAATTATGAAAATAACAATAATGCTTCAACTACAAATTCTCTCTCAACAACTATCGATTACTCTTCAACGACTCTTGCATACTTTTGGGATCACACGCAAAACAGCCAAAGTAAGCGTCACACATTAAGAGCAAATACTGAACTCTCTTTAAAAGACGGACAAATAAGCCAAGAACTTGAGTTAAAAAAGATTTTACCTACAGTCCCTGAAATATCAGTTCTTTTATATCAAAGAACAATAACAAAACTGCGCAGCACCCCTAGTGATGGGTCGGGAAATACTTCTGGAAATAGCTCCGCAGGTCACACTTTTGATTTTGAAATCACCTCTGACATTATGTGTAGTAATGGGAGTGGTATGATCATTGGCGAATATCAAACTGACCAAGTTGGGAGAATAAAAAATACGGATTTTTTAATTGGTTGTCCAAAAAGAACTGGTCCAGATCCAAATGGGCCAAGAATGCAAAGAGTAAATCTTGATTTTTTATATTTTGATGGATACCAACAAAATACAGGCGCGGCAACTAATACTAGTCTAGTAGCAAAAGTTAGAGAACAAGTTTTCGAAGTTCGAAATATTCCAACAAAAATCAATCTTCCAGGCAGAGACAATGGTCCAACTCCAACTAAAGTATGTATCACGCAACACATATTTACTTATGCTGCTGCCGCAGTACCTGGTTCTGAAATCAATGGTCAATTTGAAACTCCAAATATCCCTTGCCAAGATACAGTTACCTCTTCAGGAAATAGAAGTGGTAGCAGTGAATCTTTATCTGCAAGTGATGTCTGGGGAACATTTGTAGAAGGTCGCACAAGTAGACAAACAGAACTTTCAATTATCATTAAAACATTTGGATCACAAACTGGTCACCTCACCGGTCGCTTCACCGATATTCCAACTGGAGTGCCACTGGTCATTGACACCCTTTCTGATTAAAAAAACAAAACACACCAAAAAACACAATCCTTATATTATACTAAAATCAAAACCCAGCATGAAAAAAACAATTGATGTAATGGGTCTTGGTTCAGCCTTAATGGACTTTCTAGTAGAAGTTGACGATAATACACTTATGGAATTCGATCTTAAAAAAGGCGAAATGCATTTAGTTGATCAAGAAAAAACAAAATCTGTTCTTCAAAAAATCAAAGATAAAAACCTCGAAATAGAAATCATCCCTGGTGGTTGTGCTTCAAACACTCTTAAAGGAATCGCACTTCTTGGCGGCCACGTTATTTTTTGTGGGGCTGTTGGTAAAGATGAGCATGGGGAAATCTATGAACAAGAAATACAAAAACTCGGAGTTCAATCAAAAGTTTCTCCAACTCCACCTAATATGACTGGACACGCTGTAACTTTTATCACGCCAGATTCAGAGCGTACTTTTTCAACGCACTTAGGTGCTGCAATCCATTTAAGACCAGAACACGTTCTTGAAGATGACATTAAAAAATCTCAAGTACTTCATTTGGAAGGTTACCAATTAGAAGGAGATACCAGAGCCACAGTACTTCACGCAATTGAATTTGCAAAAAAACATAATACACTTGTTTCAATTGATCTAGCGGACCCTGGAGTTATCAGACGTAACAAAGAATTCATCGCAGACCTTGTAAAAAACAAAATTGATATTGTTTTCATGAACGAAATGGAAGCTAAAGAATTTACAGGTAAAGAAGAGCATGAAGCTTTAGCGCACGCCCAAGATCTCTGCCAAATAACAATAGTTAAACTTGGTGCAAAAGGTTCATTAATTGCTAGCCAAGGTGAGACTTTCACCATCGACCCAATCAAAGCAAATCCAGTAGATACAACAGGAGCTGGTGACAGTTACGCTGCGGGATTTTTGTATGGCCTAACTCACAATTGGCCTCTTGACAAAGCAGGAAAACTTGGGTCACTTCTAGCAGCTAGAGTTATCGAGCAAAAAGGTGCAGGCATGAAAGACATTAGTGCAAAAGAATTAATTCACAAGGCCTTAGAATAAACAACTAAAATGGATCCTGACTTAGAAATAAGAAAATCTAACATCAACGGTACTGGTGTGTTTGCAACTAAGGGAATCAAAAAAGGCGAGATGATTCTTGATTGGAAAGATGTTTCTGACATCATCACAAAAGAGCAGTTCCAAAATCTATCACTTGAAGAAAAAAAGCACGTATCTGTAAATAACGATGAATACATATTATTCAAAGGTGTTGCACGTCATGTCAATCATTCTTGTGACCCAAACATGATCGGAAAAGATAAAAAAGATTTTGCCAAAAAAGATATAAACAAAGGTGAAGAAATAACTGTTGACTATGAATTAGAAAACAATCAAGTCCCATTCACTTGCAATTGTCAATCAAAGAACTGTAAAAAAATAATCTCTGCCTGAATTTTAAAAACACCAAAATCGTTGTTCAAATCATAAAATAAAAATAATTATAATAATAAAATAGTTTTATTACAAGCTTAATCACACCATCCGTATGGGATCGTCCCTGCTGTGCTTGTATAACATTCAAGATCAATGTCAGAACAATCATAAATTACCTGGACAACTTCTGAGTTTTCATCACAATAATATTCCCTAAGATAAGTGGTGTCTACACAATTATCTCTGTAGGTCATAGATTCTCCTCCTCCTTCCTGGTAGTAATACACTTCTCCAGCTTGCAAAACATCAATTCCATCATCTAAATCAAAACAAACATAGGTTGGTTCCTCTTCAACTTCCTCTAAGCTGCCATCTAAATAAACTACCCCTGAAGAATCAATGCTTCTACTAGAAACTTCACTAACTCTAATATCTTGCCTATGAGTAAATGTCAAAATTGCTTCGCCTGTAGAGGAAAACTCAGGTGACAAATAATTGAAATCATAGGCTGCCCCAAAAAACATCAACAAAATTGCCAAAACTGCAACTCCAGAAACAAGAAACATACTTTTTTTTTCATTATTTACCATCCATAAATACCTCTGATTTAATAAACTAATTAATTTGCAAATTTAATACTTTCCTTTCTCTCTTCTGAAATTTAATAAACAAAATTTACTCTCTCATTTTTTCAATAGCACGATGAATCTCATCGCTAGGATTTTTAGGGGCTATCCGCGATGCCAAATCACTTAGACTTCCACCACTTTTCTTCTTTTTTCCTAAGCTTCCTTTTTTCTTAGAACCAATTTTTACAGTACCAATACTACTAGCTGCCTTAACGCCACTACTTCCTTTAGAACCACTTTTAGAACTTAAATCAAATTTCACTGCCCACATCTCATCTTTAATTTGTTTTTGCACAGGGTCTAAATTATCTTGTGTCTGTTCAGCTTGCCAATTAATTTTGAATCCGTCGTCTTGCCAACGGCCAAAAACATGAAGTGCTAATCGGCCACTAGGATTATCATCAGATACTCCTGATTTCAAAACCATATTTGTTGCATGACAACCAAGTCCTTCAAAAATAGCTGTTGATGCAAAAGAAGCTGCAAACCAAAAATGCGCACATGAATCTTGCGATAAATTCTCAACATTACTTTTCTCCTCTTTTGAATAAACAATTAAATGAGCTTTATTTTCACAAAGAGTGGGAGCCACAACTAGAACCTTCTCATCTTGGTAAACTACATCTCCAGAAATATCATCCAAATGCGCAGCCGCAACTCCAGAACCACTATGCCAAGAGGCAGGATGCCTTCCAAAATGATTTTTCATCATAATTGGCAAATTATTAGATAGCATTGTGGTTTGCTCCTTTGCCATTCTATCACCTTTGCCACGAAATTCGAATGTGGAAAACCCATCTCCTTTCTCTCGAGGAAGTAAATGAACTAAAAAGTGTGGTGACATTTGTCCAGCCACTCCACCAACAGCTACAAATACGTTAAATCCAGTTCTCACCATTCCTTTTTTAATCGCTTTAGCCAGCGGACTAATCAAAGCAAACATGTGAATGAACTCATCGCCTGGAATATACGCTGGCATGGGGTAATGCTCAGTTAACATGTAAGCCAAGTGCCCCTTAACAGCAGGATAAATATCAATCATAGATACTACTTTACTATCAGAATAAACAGTTTTAGCTCCAGGCTGCTCACCTGAAATCAGTTTACAATGGATACACTGCGCCTTTTGCGCTTCCATTTGAGCTTTTTGCTCGGGACTAATTTCCATAATAACGATAAAATAAAAACTCTAGAATAAAAAGATTGCCTAAGGCAAAGTAAAAAATAAAATATAATCAAACCCAAACACTTTCAACATAAATTGTTTCTTCTCCACACTTGTATGTTGCAAAAAGTTTACCATCAAGTAACTTAGAGGCTTCAGTTTCAGGTCTAAATAAATCAGAAACCAATCCACCTATTCCTCTTTCAGCCACAGAATCTTGGATAGCAACAGCTCTACTCATAAAATAATCTTTTGCTGCGCCAACTGTGGCCTTTACTAAAATATAAGGCAACCTATCATCTGGAAAACTCATTTTTTGTTCTTCATTTTCTCAACTTGTTTTGCAAGGTTAAGTTTCTTGATAAGTTCCTTGTAACGGTTTCTAATTGTAACTTCAGTAACTCCTGCCACGTCAGCAACCTCTCGTTGAGTACGTTTCTCACCATGAATCAAAGACGAAACATAAAGTGCAGCAGCTGCAATTCCAGTAGGTCCACGACCAGAAGTAAGTTCAATTCGCCTAGCTTCTTCTAAAATTTCAACAGCCTTACTCTGAGTCTCAGGACTTAACTTAAGTGCTGAAGCGAACCGTGGGATATAATCAGATGGATTACTAGGTCTAATACTAATTCCAAGTTCACGAGTAATGAACCGATAAGTTCTACCGATTTCTTTTTTCTCAATACCACTTGCTTCTCCCATTTCATCAAGTGTTCTAGGAACTTCATGGCGCCTACAAGCAGCATACAAAGCACCAGCAACAACTGATTCCATTGATCGACCACGTACAAGTCCTTTTTGAACAGCGAGTCTATAAATTCTCGCAGCTTCTTCTTCAACTTGTTTTGGTAATTTCAAATATGATCCAATTCTTTTTAATTCTGCAAGTGCAACTTTTAGGTTCCGCTCAATTGCTGTACTAATTCTGTATTGCCACTTTCGCAAACGAAAGAATTTATCTTTATCTTTACCTAATTTATAATAGTCACTTGTCATTCCAATTTCAGTTCCCATTCCTTTATCGAAACTAGTCTCTGAGCTTGGAGCTCCTGCACGTCTTCGGCTTCCACCACGATCATCATCAAAACTACGCCATTCTTGGCCAAAATCAATCATTCTATCTTCAAGAACAAGTCCACACTCTCGGCAAGTAACTTCTCCTTTTTCTGAATTACGGAAAATCTCTTTACTTGCACAATCTGGACATTCTTTAATTGCTGGTTTTCTCATTTTCTTATCCTCACCAAAACCTCTTTATTCATAATCAAATATTATTATCTTAAGAATCACCTTAATGGTTAACTTTAAATATCTTGAACGCAATTTACTTATAAATGTTTTGCTTTTTTAGCTTTGAAACCTATATTGTCTTAAATCTATTCTAAACACAATCCTTATATATCAAAAAACAACTCTTAGAAACTAGTAATTCAAATTCACAGGTGATAAAATGGTTATAAAAAAAATAAAGTCTCTTTTCAACAAAAAAGCACAATTAGGTATGATTGAGTTCAAATTCTTTATGTATGGTATGGTTTTAGGTTTAATTGTAGCACTTGTACTAGTTTTACTAGGTTCAAAAGGAATTATCCCCTTTGAGATCCCATTGGTTTGCGGATAAGCCAACAAATTTTATTTTTTTTAATTCTTTTTTCATTTTCATTTTTATCTCTCTACTATTGTCATTTTTTAATTATCTAACTACTACCTCTTCTTCAGCACCAAAAAGCATTAAAAGAATCTTGTCTGCAAATCCATGGAAGTGATGATGGGTTAATCAATAAGTACTTCTAATAAATCAATATTTCAAACAGGTGAATAGCATGGATGTAGAGAAAATTCAAAGAATTAATAATTTGGCAGTAGAACTGCAAAAACAAGGTTTAGCAAAAGATAAAGAAGATGCAGTAGCTCAAGCAGAACGCATTTTTAACGTCGAGAAAAAAACAGTTCTTTCTCAAAATTCCATGCACGGTGGAACATTAGCTGCAAACTCGCAATCTCTTGCAAGTTCTGATCCTCAAAGTACCAAAAATTCAAATTTAAATCAAGAAAAAATTGAGCAAATATTAGAAAAAAACACTAAGTTTTTGGTATCCACTATCAAGGATTTTTCTGCAAAAATGCAATCCATGCAGGACCAAATTGGTAAATTGCAACATCGTCTTCTTAATATGCCAAGGCGTCAAGCACCAGGTAGAGGTTCCATGCAAAACCAAGGTATGCCTCAAACAAATAATCCTCAGGCTCAGTTTCAACAGCAAAACGCTCAAAATTCTCAAGCACAGCCACAAGCATCTCAGTCCCCAGCACCAAATAAACCAGTTCCAGCGGCGCATCCTCGTTCAGGCAGGTTCAAAGACACAGATGTAAGTATTGAGAAGTTCTTTTATGCAGGTAATAAATAAATTACTTTTTTTCTTCCTTTTCATTAATATTAAACTGACAAAATTCTCTTTTCTACACACACAAACTCATCAGCAACATTTATATAATAAGAATCGTGTGAACTGCTACTCTAGAATACTAACAACTTTGATTTTTAGGGCATTACAATAAATACTCATTCGGGGGAATATAACATGAACAAAACAATTCTTAGCGTATTAGCATTAGTTCTAATTCTAATCTCTTCTGCACTAGTTACTGCAGATGTAGGGTTAACTACTGATGTGAGCGTAGCTTTTGAAATTGACCAAGGAACTTTGGTTGATGATGAAGAAGAAATAACAATTGATATTGCACTAGCTTTTACAGAATCAGCTTCAATAAACGAATCTGAAGTAAATTTTAGTGTTTCATCTAGTAGCAGTCTTTTTGATGTAGAAATACTATCAACTGAAGCTGACACAAGAGATATTGAGGCTGATGCTTCTGAGACAGTAACTCTTGAACTAACAGCTGATCTTTCAAGTGGCCTTGATAGTGGTCTTTACGAAGACTTAATCACTGTAACTTGGGTAGATTCCACTGGAACTAACTCAGCAACACTTGACTTAGATATTCTAACTATGCTTGAAATTAATGAAGCATACCTTCACATCGATGATGACGAAGAAGAAAAAATTGATGAGAGTGACGCAACTGATGATAATGTGGACTTAACAGTTGCACCAGGTGACAAAATTTCAATCTACTTTAACTTAATCAATCTTTTTGACGAAGATTATGATAATGGTGAGTTAGAAGTTGAAGTAACTGCAGAAATGGACGACGATGATTGGACTGATGACATTGACGAAGATTTTGATGTTGACATTGAAGCTGACGAAGAAATTGACGATGGCGATGATGAATACGTAATTGAGTTCAATGTTCCTTTAGAAGCTGAATCAAATGACGATTATGAATTAGTTGTTACTTTTGAAGCTGAAGACGAGAATGGCGCAGCTTACACGAACGAATGGATCATTGTTCTTGAAGTAGAACGTGATGATGATGATGTTCGAATTGATAGTGTTGATTTTGCAACCACTGCTCGTTGTGATGAAGCTCCAAGGCTTGTTGTAAAAGTAAGTAACTACGGTGAAGACGCACAAGATGACATGTATGTTCACGTATCTCAAGAAGATCTTGACATTTCAGAAACTTCAGCTCTTTTTGATATCGAAGAAGGAACTGATGAAGATGACAATGAAGTGACTGTTAATTACTACATTGACATGCCAAATAGTGCTGAAGAAACAAGTTATGAACTTGAAGCTAATCTTTACTATGATGACGGAGATTTAGCAGACAGACTACTTTTTAATTTTGATTTGTCTTGCGAAGATACTAGTAGCAGCAGTGATGATTCAAGCAGCGATAGTGATGATAGTGATGAGCAAGAAGATAGCAGTTCAACTGTAATTGTTCTTAGTTCAGACGATCTTAGCGATAACAGCGACAGTGAGAGCACAAGTTCAGAATCTTCTGAAGATCGTGTTGTAACTGTTGAGAAAAGCTACACCATTAAAGATACTCAATTAGGACTAACTATTGTTTTAATTGTCTTAGTGGTACTTGCTTTAATCGCACTACTTGTTGTTGGATTAAGACGCAAGTAAATAACAAAAGGCATTTTGCCTATTTTTTTATTTTTCTTAATTTTTATTTTTTAAACTAAATCTTTTAAACTACAAACTAGTTTGTCGATTTCAAAATTACCCAGTAATTTTAAAAACAACCTCGCTTCTAAAACTCTAGATGCCAACTCCAAAAAAACCAGTTATTAAATTAATCTTAAAAGATATTCGTACAGGTCAAACTTATTTGGTAAAAGACTTATGTACTTCTTATCTAACCTCATACGGGAAAATTTCAAAAGACGATTTAAACAATAACAAAAAAACCATCATCGAATCAGACAAAAAGCGTATTTTTGCAAAATATAAACCAACATTTTGTGACTTCAAAGAAAACCTTCTAAGAGCTCCTCAGATTATGCAAGATAAAGACATTGGACTTATCATTGCAAAGACAGGAATTAACAAAACAAGTACGGTAGTAGATGCTGGGGCAGGCAGTGGTGCACTAACTCTAAGCCTAGCTAATATCTGTAAACACGTAACTTCCTACGATACAAACAAAGAACATTTGGATGTTGTAAAAAAAAATGCAATTCTTACAAACCTAACTAATGTGACACTCAAACAAGGCGACGTTGCAAAAGACTTATCTGAAACAAATTTGGATCTTATTACCCTTGATCTTCCAAGGCCTTGGGAAGTTCTAACTAAAGCATCCATTGCGCTTAAACAAGGAGCTCACTTAGTTGTTTATCTTCCAAATATTATCCAAATTCAAACAACTTTAAAAGAATTACAAAACCACAAAAACCTCTCATTAATTGAAATGACTGAACTTATCAAACGCGATTGGAAAGTAGCACCAAAACAAGATACGCTTAGGCCAGAACATACTCAAAATGTGCATACTGGCTTTTTACTTTTCATTCGTAAATTTTAATCATCTCTTTCCTAAATTTTAATTTATAATAGCAAAGAAAAAAAATAATTGGTGGAAATAATGACTGTACTAATCAAAAAGTTAAATGAAAATGCTAAACTCCCAGTTTATGCGCACCAAGGCGATGCTGGCATGGATTTTTTTTCTTCAGAATCTCTTACTATTAAATCAAAACAAAGAGCCCTTGTATCAACTGGTATCTCTATGGCGATTCCAAATGGCTTCGTAGGTTTAATCTGGGACAAATCTGGTCTTGCAGCAAAACAAGGTCTAACAGCTTTAGGTGGTGTAATAGACTCTGGTTATCGCGGAGAAATAAAAATCATCATTTACAACACAAATGATCAAGACTACCAGATAGAAGCTGGCCAAAAAATAGCTCAGATGCTAATTCAAAAAATAGAATCTCCTCAATTAGTGCAAACAACTGATTTTGACCAAGATACTAGCCGTGGTGAAGGCGGCTTTGGCTCAACAGGCCTTCAATAGCAATGAAAATCTTTATAACTTTGGTCAAAGCCCACAGTTTAAAAATATGATAGATATTTTTATAAACAACCCACTCTCAAAGCAACTCAATTCAATGCCCCGGTGGCTTAGCGGTTATAGCAGTCGGCTGTTATTCGTATTAATTCAATACGACAAGATACCGACAGATCGCCAGTTCAAATCTGGCCCGGGGCGCTTTTTTTCCTAAATTAAGGGAGATTTTCTTACATCCATTTATCAAACCATGAAACAGTCAAATCTATTGCCTTGTACATGTTTTCTCCACTAAATCTATGTCCCGCTCCCAAAATAATCTCTAGTTTAGAATCAGAATTAAAATATTCCATTGCTTTTTTGGAATCAGAAATGTTTACTACTTTGTCAGTATCGCCGTGGATTGTCAAAACAGGAAAATCAATAGGAGAACAAAGAATTTTCTGATTAACATCTAATTGTTCTTGGATAAAATTTTTTGAAATAAAATATTTTTTTTCATTATAGGTAAAAACATAATCTTCTTTTTCTTTTTGCCATTTAGATAATCTCTGTTTTATCCATTGTTTTTTACGTGCTGCGATTGCAGGTGCCCACAAAACAATGGTTCTACTTATCTCCTTATTACTTGCTTTTAAGACAGTTTGGCCACCTAAACTGTTTCCAAGAAAACCAAATTCTTTGCAACCTTTGGATTTCATAAAAAAAATTGCACTTTGTAAATCAACTACTTGGTCAGAAACAAGAATTGGTCTTTTCTCACTTTCACCACAGCCACCAAAATCAAATCTAAGTACACTAAATCCTAATTCATTGCATTTTTTAGCAATGAAAACATATTTTTCTCCATCCTTTTTACTAGCAAACCCATGACACAAAATGATCCCTTTACTCTTCCGCTCATTACTTCCAGCATAATAAACTCCAGATAGTTTCAAGCCATTTGAATTTGTAAATGTAACTTTCTCCATGGTAAACTTCAGCGTTTAGAATATAAAAAATAATGTGTTACAAACTTTTATTTAAAGTCATTTCTGGGCAACATTTATATACCCACAACCATTGATTCCAATACGTACATTTGAGGTGATAGGTTAAGTGGCGATCAAAAAAAGATCAAGTAAAAGATCAACTTCCAAACGTAGTTCTGTAAAAAGAGCTCCGGCAAGACTTTCAGACGCAAGTTCATTTATTCAAAAAGAAAAAATGGAATTGCACAAAGTAGCACATTACTGTTTTTTAATAGGGCTTTTAATTGCACTAGTAGCAGGACTTCCATGGTTTGCAAAAACTATTGATTCTCGTGCACTTATGACAACACTAGTTCTTCTAGGTTTCATTGTGGGTTTATTCAATCTAACAACTAAAGATACAATGCCATTTTTAGTGGCATCAATTGCACTTATGCTGGCTGGAATTGTAAATCTTTCTTTAATTCCAGTAATTGGTGAAGCTTTGCGTTCAATGCTTAGTAATATTGTTGTCTTTGTGGTTCCTGGAGCAATCGTTCTGGCAGTGAAAACTGTATATACTCTTGCTTCTAAGTAAGCAAACTTTTTTCTTTTATTCTTTTTCCTTTATTTTGCAAGACTAAACGAACGTAGTGAGTGCATGTCTGCTCAGATGTCAACCGGCTGTGGCAGTTGGCAGTGAAAACTGTATATACTCTTGCTTCTAAGTAAGCAAACTTTTTTCTTTCTTATTTTACAATGTAAACTTTGTTTACATGTACAAGTGAGCTTGCTCACTTTGTATCTAAATTTCTACTTTTTCAACATTAAAAATAAGCTCATTTTATTTCTTTTGTCCTCTAAAAATTCCTTTTTTCTCTACTCTTTAAGACTACACAATATTTATAAGGCAGTTAGTATGTAGTCATAATTGAGGTGGTACTTATGCAGAAATTGCATTTGAACTGTGGGGCATGTAAATTTCAATTTACAAGTTTGTTTTTTTCAGGAGTTTCTGGAGCATTCTGTCCACATTGTAGGTCAAAGGTAACAAACCTTGTGACTTCATAAACAACATTTAAATACACTTTAGTTCGCTTCAGTAACATGAAGCGCATTTTTTCTTTTTCAAAAATAAAACCAACTATTAATTTATTTCTAAAAGGTCTTCTGATGGGCGCAGCTGACATTGTGCCTGGAGTTTCTGGTGGGACTATTGCGTTTATCGTAGGAATCTATGAAAGGCTTCTAACAGCAATTTCAAATGTACTTCCAATCACAAAATCAATTTTCCAAACAAGAACTATTCAAAATACAAAAGCCCAAATAAAAAATCTTGATTGGCAATTTTTAATCCCTCTTGGGTCAGGTGTCGTGGTCTCTTTTCTCTCTCTCTCATCACTTATGACTCATCTACTAACAAATTACTCTGGTCAAACTTTTGCTTTTTTCACAGGACTTATTTTAGCTTCAGCCGGGATTCTAATCACTCATGCAAGAACTCACAAATTAAAACAATTTATTCTAGTAATTCTTGGATTCATCGTAGCTTACCTAATTACTAGCCTAACAGCAACAGCACTCCCTTCTACTCTTCCAGTAGTTTTCATATCAGGAATAATTGCGATTTGCGCTATGCTCTTACCTGGGATTTCAGGGTCATATCTTTTAGTTGTTCTAGGCCAATATCAATTCATCATTACTGCCATTCATGAAAAAAACCTCAAAATCATCTCTACGTTTGGAGTTGGAGCAATCATCGGACTTTTAAGTATTGCAAAACTTCTAAATCATCTTTTTAAAAAGTTTCATGACAATATGATTTACATTCTTACTGGTGTAATGCTTGGTGCCCTAAAAGCCCCCATTTTAAACATAACGCAAAGCAGCATTGCTCTTCCACAAACAATTTTATTCATCATTTTAGGGATTATCCCTATCATTTCAATCAGTTTTCTTCGTCGCCAAAAGAGCAATTCTTAAAAAGAAAAAAATCTTCTATCAAAAAGAAGAGGGTAGGTGTGGGTTCTCACTTAAAAAAATCAATCAAATTAGTCATTTCTCTAGCTTTAGCAAAAAAATCTCCTTTTCATTTATTTATAAAAAAACCACGAAAATCAAGATTCTCAAAAAACAAAATATTGTCTAGAAAAACCAAACCATCAAAAAATAAACCTAGTGGAAAAGTACCTCAAAAAATCCATTCTCTTTTCATTTTCATAGTACTCGTGATTTCAATAGTTTCTTTATTTTTATTCTCTAGTGGCCAATATGATTACTCTAATAATCTTTCAGGAGCAGCAGTAGGTGGCGGCACAGGATATATTGGCGTTATTGCATCAGTTCCCTCAATAAGTTCTGCAAACATTACTTCTTCTGATGTTTTTAGAAATGCTACAATTGATAACATTACTGCGCAAATATCTTCAGGTGCAAATAAAGATATTTTCAATTGGTATCTAAACTCTTCCTCAATAAATGTTCTGAACATGCCTTTTGAAAAAGTTAACTCTTCAATAACTTCAAATGCAAGAGATTATTCTCCTAATAGTTATGACGGTTCAATCTCGGGGGATCCTTTTTGGAATGCCACAGGTGGTTTTGATGGCAATGCCTCTTATGAGTTGGATGGGGATGCTGACTTTATCTCTTTTAGTAGCGCAGCAAATATATTCTCTTCAAGCCAAGGATCTTGGGTGTTTTGGTTTAAAACAAATGAAGACACTGGGTCAAGTGGGCAAGCAATACTTGTTGCTTATACTTCTGGTTCAGTGTCTAACATTCAAAGGATTGAAATAAATGGGAGTAGTTTAAAATTTTTAAATAAAGCAAGCTCTGATAATTTCCGTGGACATATTGATATCTCAAATTTAATCGGGTCGTGGCATCATGTTGCCTTAACTGGCGGCCCAGGCGGAAATAATGCTTATGTTGATGGTGTACAAGTAACTCCTGTTTATATCTCAGGATCATCATCAAGTGAACATTGGTTAGATGATTTAACTGAAAATACGTTTCAAATTTCTGGCCACGACATTGGTGGCGGTCAAACAGCTTTATTCAATGGTTCAATTGATGAAGTTCAAATATTTAATGAAAAATTAACTGCTAATCAAGTAGCTGCAATGTACAACAACCAATCTAATCTAATCACAAGTAGCCAAACTGATGTAAATGATAATTGGTCTTATTGTGTTACTCCAAATAACGCTAATGTTGATGGAGCAACTGTTTGTTCTGATGGTTTAGTTGTTTTAGATCATATCCCTAGTATCTCATCTGTACTCGTTAATACTACGACTCCTACAACAAACTCTTCTTCAGCTAATATCACTTCTCATGTGACTGTTACTGATCCTACAAATGATCAATTAAAATTAATCTATGATTGGAAACTTAATGATTCTTCGATTGCTCATTTAATTTTACCAATGGAAAAAATTAATGATTCGAACTCTAGTAACCTTAGGGATTATTCACAGTATAGTAATTCAGTGACAGAATATCAAGGTGTCCTTTGGAACGCAACTGGCGGTTTTGATGGAAATGGAAGTTATGAGTTTGATGGAGTTAATGATTATCTTAATGTAACTGATTCTCAAAATCTTAACTTAACTTCGCCTATAACTATTTCATTTTGGATGGCAACTAGTGAAGATATTGATGTGACTTCTACTTGGGGAATGCAAATGGTTGGCCGAGGTGAATATGGTGACCCCAGAAACTCCATGGACGTTAGAATCAGAGCAACTGGTGATGTGGTCGCTTTTAATTATGAGCACGGTTCTGGAACAAACGAAAATTATGCTCTTGGTACAATAGATATTGCTGATGGTACTTGGCACCATATCGCTGCTACTTGGACCGGTACAAGATGCCTAGCTTACGTTGATGGTTCTGTGGATTCTAATGTCTCTTGTACAAATACTCCTGGTCCTTTTGATGAAGGTTTTTCTATTGGTAAATCATTTGCTTCAGATCAAGATAATTTTAGTGGGTCAATTGATGAAGTAATGATTTTCAATCAATCTTTGTCAAGCGGGCAAATAAATTCTATCTTTCTAAATAAAACAGATCTAGTTGTCAATTCACAAACTAGTGGCGCAGATAATTGGTCTGTTTGTGTAACTGCTAATGATGATGATGTTGATAGTGCAACTGTTTGTTCAAGTAACTTAGAAGTTAACGACCCTCCTTCAAGTCCTGTTCTTGTGACTGCTGCAAATGCTTCAACACAAACAAATAGGAGTATAAAGTTCATTTGGAATAATTCTTTAGATGCTAATCTTGATGATGTAACAACTTATTTTTTACAATTTTCAAACGATTCTACTTTTTCAGAACTTATTGAAGACCAAAGTAGTTTGCCTGAAGATAATCTTAATGATAGTAACTTCACTCATTTTCCTGATTTGAATGTTGATACAACTTTTTATTGGAGGGTAAAAGCAAGTGATGGGAAAGAAAACAGTTCTTGGGCAGAGTACTATAACTTCCAAGTTCTTTCAAGTAACGTGATTAGTTTACCTGTTAGTTCAGTGAATTTTAGTACAGTTAACGATACTGAAGATAAAAATACTACAATGCCTCAGTATGATCCAATGATGGTTTCAAATGATGGAAACATTCCTTTGAATATTTCAATTAATGCAACTGCTATGTTTGATTCCGCGGGAAGTTTATGGCAGTATTTAATTGGGGCTAATGAAACAAACTCTTTTCTAACTGCAGAAAATAGTACTTGGACAAATTTAACTTCAATTCAAAGTCTTGCAATTACTTATTTTTGGCATGAAAATAATTCTAATAATGCAAACCGAGCGAATTTGAATCTATTGGTGCGCTCAGCTTCAGATGAATCTGGTGGAGAAAAATCTTCTACTATATATATCAGTTCGGAGGCTAGTGAGTAAAATGGTCATAAAAAAACATTCCAGCAATCTCCTCATTATTTTCTTTCTAGTTTTATTTGCAATTCTGATCTCTTCATCTGTTTTCGCTATAGGTATTGCTCCAGCAAAGACAATTGTTCCAGCTGAAATTGGAACACATACATATTCTGGATTAATTATTAACAATGAAGGTTTAGATACGATTGCAAAAATAGAATTAGTTGATTCTTATGGGATGTTATCTCTTGACTTAAATGAAATCCAACTAAGTCCCACTATAAGTGAGTATCCTTTTACTTATCAAATTGAAGTAACTGAATCAAATATTTTGTATCTAGGTAAACTTGGTTATTTGAGTGTTTATTCAATTCAAGAAGTCGGGTCCCAGGTATCTGCTCAACTAACTGTCAAATCTTCAATCTACCTTGGGTCAGAGTCTGATGCAAGTCCAAATCTTTATGTTGAAACAAAAAATGAAGAAAAATCAAAAATAAATCCTCTTGATTATGTTTCTTTTGATGGGACGTACACTCCACCTGAACTTGTCCAAAAAACAAAAAATGCATTTAGTGCTTCTACGTATTATCTAAAAAATAATCCTCGGGCACTTTTTGGGATACTCATATCTGTTATTCTTATAATCACAGCAACCTATGTCTTCTTGCCTTTATTCAAAAAAGACAACTTTTAATTTCAAATATCTTCAGAAACAAATAACTCGAAAATCAATTCAAAAATTTACTCTTCTAACTAATAATTTCAGAAATAACTCTTCTTACATATGCAAATCAACTTCTTTTGCCATCTCAGATAAATGGTCCATTGTCGCTTCAATATCTCGTTTGATGTACTCTACAACTCCTTCAAGTGTTGTTGCACGTAAAATATAACCACCTTGTTCTCGAAGTACTATCCCTGAGTCCATAAGTGAATTCAAATGATGTACAACTGTTCCACGACTAAGTCCAAGTAGCAAAGCAATATCATCAGATGAAACTACTTCTCCACGTTTAGCGCGTTTAAGTAAAACAATGAAGATTCTAAAACAGCTTTTGTTTTTGTCGCGCAGTGAAAATAACCCTAGGCTATTTCCAATCCATTGCAGCATGTCATTCACATTAGCGCTGTTGTCACGGCGCACTCGAATGATTGTAATTCTTGAACTCATCTTATTAACAAAACACTTAAACATTATAAATGTGAGTAAAAAAAAGCTTAAAATACCAAAACCTTTATATATCAATTGCCTAAAAACAACATTGTCGATTTAAAGCCAACGAACAGAGGTAACTATATGTCAGAAAAAACAGACAAAAAATCAGAAAAATCAAACTCGGAAGAATGTAAGGGTCATTGCCATGATTCAGATGAATCATGTAAAAATGAATCAAAAAAGCAAGAATCCACTAAAGCAGCTGAACCTAAAAAAGTCAGTAAAATGGATAAGTCTGAACTTCTTGATCTATTACAACACACTCAAGCGAATTTTGAAAACTTCAAAAAACAAAACGATGAACACTTCAAAAGTGCAATTAAATTTGCAAACAAGCGTTTACTAACAGAACTCTTGCCAACTCTTGATAGTTTTGAAATGGCTCTACGTGGTTCAGATAACGCAACTGGAGAACTCAAAAACTTTTTAGTTGGTATGAAAATGGTTCTAGATCAATTTGTAAAAACTTTAGCTAGTAATAAAGTGCACAAAATCGCGCAGCTAAAAACTTTCGATCCAAAACTTCATGAAGCAATGGAAAAACTAGTATCAGAAAAACCTGAAGATACTATCTTAGAAGTTGTACAATCAGGTTACATGATTGGAGATAAGGTAATTAGAGCGGCAAGAGTAAAAGTTAGCTCAGGGAATAAAGAATAAAATTAATAATAATTTATCAAAAAAACATAAGGAAATAATAATAAGAAATTAAAACTATATGGAGAATATATGACTATGGCAGAAGAAAAACAAGCAGCAAAAGAAACTGAAACAAAAACTGAAAATAATAAAGAATCAAGCAAAGTATCAGGGGCAACAATTGGAATAGATTTAGGAACAACTTTTTCCGCAATCGCAGTTCTTGAAGCAGGGAAACCAAAAATTATGACTAACGCTGAAGGAGCTAGAACAACTCCTAGTGTAATTCACTTAAAAGACGGTGATGTAACTGTTGGACAAATTGCAAGAAACCAAGCAATCACTGATCCACTTCACACAATTAGGTCCATTAAAAGAAAAATGGGTACTTCTGAACGTGTAACTATCGATGGAAAAGAATATTCTCCAGAACAGCTCTCAGCAATGACTCTTCAAAAATTAAAAAGAGACGCTGAGGCTTACTTAGGTCAACCAGTTAAAAACGCAGTAATTACTGTTCCTGCATATTTTAACGACGCAGAAAGGCAAGCAACTAAAAATGCAGGAAAAATCGCTGGACTTAATGTTCTAAGAATTATTAATGAGCCTACAGCAGCAGCACTTGCTTACGGTCTTGATAAAAAAGAAACAGAACAAACCATTTTAGTATTTGACTTTGGTGGTGGAACTTTTGACGTATCTATTCTTGAACTTGGAGATGGTATCTTCGAAGTAAAATCAACTGCTGGGGATAACATGCTTGGTGGAGATGATGTTGATGATTTAATTATTAATTTCATTGCGGACTCTTTCAAAGCTGCTAATGGAATTGACTTAAGAAAAGATCCAACTGCACTTCAGCGTCTTAAAGAAGCAAGTGAAAAAGCAAAAATTGAACTTTCCACAAAGATGAAAGTAGAAATTTCAATTCCTTTTATCACTGCAGATCAGAACGGACCAAAGCACGTGAAAGAAGAAATTACTCGTGCTAAGTTTGAAGAGATGCTAGCACCTATAATTAAAAAACTTGAAGGTCCTGTAAAACAAGCAATTAAAGATGCTAATGTTTCAATTAGCGACATAAACAAAGTTATTTTCGTTGGTGGTTCCACTAGGATTCCTTCAGTGCAAGAACTTGTGAAAAAAATTACTGGTAAAGAAGGAGACAAATCAGTTAACCCTGATGAAGCAGTTGCTGTAGGAGCTGCAATTCAAGCAGGAGTTATTGCTGGAGATGTTAAAGACGTACTACTTCTTGACGTGACTCCTCTTTCTTTAGGAATTGAAACTCTTGGTGGAGTTTTCACAAAACTAATTGAAAGAAACACAACTATTCCAACTAAGAAGTCTCAGATCTTTAGTACAGCAGCTGACAATCAGCCTGCAGTAACAATTCGTGTAGCACAAGGTGAACGTTCCATGTTTAACGATAACAAAGTTTTAGGACAATTCGATTTGACTGGAATCCCTCCAGCACCACGTGGTGTACCTCAAATTGAAGTAGCTTTTGACTTAGATGCTAACGGAATTATTCAGGTTTCGGCAAAAGATATCGCGACCAGTAAAGAACAATCTATCAAAATCACTGGGTCAAGTAACCTAAGTGATGAAGAAGTTCAAAAAATGCGTGATGAAGCTGCAGAAAATGAAGAATCTGATAAGCTTAAAAAAGATTTAATTGAAGCACAAAATACTGCTGAGTCAACAATTTATCAAACTAACAAACTTATTGATGAAAACAAAGATAAAATTGACAAAAAAGTAAAAGCTGATATTGAAGAAAAAGTAAAAGCTCTTGAAGCAGTAAAAGGCAGCGAGGATGCAGATACAATTAATGCAGCTCTTGAAGACTTGAACAAATTGGTTCAGGAATTTTCAACTAAGATGTATCAAGATGCAGCAGCAGCGCAAGGTGCAGCACCAGGCGCAGATGCAAAAGCAGCAAGTAGCGACTCATCTAATAAAGATGAAAAAGTTGTAGATGCTGAGTTTGAAGAGAAAAAAGAATAAGTTTTTTCATCAATATTATTTTTTTTTATTTTTTACTATATTTTATAACTAATATTAACTAAAATTTATATTCGAAAACTGGCCATGGCACAAAACAAAGACTATTACAATCTTTTAGGCGTTGACAAAAGCGCAACTAAAAAAGAGATAAAAAAAGCTTACAAAAAGCTTGCTATGAAGTATCACCCAGATCGTGCTCCTGAAGAAAAAAAAGTAGAGTACGAAGAAAAGTTCAAAGAAATTAGTGAGGCAGCATCTGTACTGGGTGACGACACAAAACGTTCTAAATATGATCAGTTTGGTAGTTCAGCCTTTAGTGGTGGCGGCGCTGGTGGTTCTGGTTTTCAAGGTTTTGATTTTTCTGACATCATGTCTCAGTTTCGTTTTGGTGGTGGTGGCGGTGATGATATTTTTGATTCTTTATTTGGTGGCAGAGGTCAACGTGGGCGCCGAGTTTACCAAGGTTCAGATCTTCTTTACGAAATGACTATAACTCTTGAAGAAGCAGCTACTGGTACAACTAAAACAATTCAAATCAATAAATTAGATCATTGTGGTGAATGTAAAGGAAAAGGTGGAACTAATATCTCTTCTTGTTCTACTTGTAATGGTTCAGGCCAAACAAGTACTGTGCAACGAACACCTTTTGGTGCATTCAGGCAACAACGTCCATGTCATGCATGTGGTGGGGAAGGAGAAGTTCCAGAAAATGTTTGCGGACCATGCGGTGGCGAGGGACTTCAAAGAAAGAAAAAGAAACTTGACGTGAAAGTTCCAAAAGGAATAGAATCAAATATGCGTTTAAGATTAACAAGAGAAGGGGAAGCAGGTAAAAATGGCGGACCTTACGGGAATCTGTTTGTCCAAATATCTATCTCTGCTCATAAATACTTTGAAAGACGGTCTGACAATTTACATATCACAGTTCCAATTAGTTTTCATCAAGCAGTTTTAGGAGACGAAATTGAAGTGCATACAATTACTGGAAAAGCAATTTTAAAAATTCCAAAAGGCACAGATTCAGAGACTATTTTTAGAATGAAAGGTAAAGGTATGCCTCACTTACGTTCAACTACTATTGGTGATCAGATGGTTAAAGTCCACATTGAAGTTCCTAAGAAAGTTTCTAAAAAACAAAAAGAAGCGCTTGATAAGTTCAAAGACAACCCAAGTAAAGGTTTCTTCGCAGATTTGTTCAGCAAGTAAACGCTGTATTATTATCTTTTATTAGAATTATTTCTCTAAAACCAGTCTCTCACATAACCATGCATTTCTTCGTGTACTATCCATAGAATCAAAAGTATCGCGTCAATACTAGCAGCGTGATCCTGGACTCCCCATTGTGGACAGAAATTTGTTGCAATTTGTAGTGGCCATAAAAAAGATTTGTATCCACCATACAAACAATCCAAAAATAAATGCATCGTCCATCCAAATGCAATCACAAAAAAGATACTGCTCCATTTACGCCGATCTGCTTTATGTTTAAACACATAGTCAGACGAAAAAATAATTCCAATTAATCCAAATAATAATACAAATGTAAGTGAATGTGAAAATACTCCATGCAAATCAACATGTCCAGAAGAAAAAAACGAAACAATCCAGGAGATTACAATGTCAAAATCAGGTGCTAAGCCAGCTACTCCACCAACTACAATCAAATAGCGAGGAAAATGCTTCTTTCCAAAAACGTAGTGCCGAAGTAAATCTAAAACAACAATTGTGATTAGAACATGTGTTACTGCAAGCGCCATATTATCTACTTGTAGTCTCGGACGCCTTAAGAATCTTTTCCTTATTTTTCAGGCAGTTACCGTTAAATTTATAAATAAACTGCTTACCTACTCAGTATTCCATTATCACTAGCTAAGCTAGGAGGAAATTAATCATGAATCATAAAAAAGCACTCGCTGCAATCAAAGCAGCAAAAGAAGCTCGTAAAGAGCGAAAATTCTCTGAATCCTACGATTTAGTAATCAATCTTAAGAACTTAAATGTTAAGTCAAACCCAGTTAAAGTGGCAGTTGTTATGCCTCATACAACTGGACGTAGTATCAAAGTTTGCGCTTTTGTTGGTCAAGAACTAGCAGAGCAATCAAAAAAATTCTGTGATAAAACAATTACTGATTTCGAATTCGCTAGCTGGAAAGGCAAAATTAAAGAAATCAAAAAATTAGCAGAAGAATATGACTTTTTTATCGCTCAAGCAACTGTTATGGCAAAAATGGCAGGTACATTTGGGAAAACTCTTGGTATGAAAGGGAAAATGCCTAATCCTAAAGCAGGTCAAGTAGTACCTCCAAACGCGAACCTTCAGCAATTAGTTGAACGTCTTGGAAAAACAGTTAGTGTTGTAGCACGTAAAGCAACCAATTTACAATGTATCGTTGGAAAAGACTCTATGAGTGATGACGAAGTTGCAGAAAACATTGAAACAGTCTACAAGACAGTTGTAAAAGCACTTCCAAATGAAGAGCAAAATGTCAAAAAAGTCCTACTCAAATTAACAATGGGAAAACCGGTGATTCTATAATGCCATCCGAAGCGAAATTAAGCCTAGTTAAATCCTTAATCAAGGATATGAAGGAGTTTCCAGTAGTGGCTGTTGTAGATATTGAATCACTTCCTGCACAACAGTTTCAAAAAATGCGTGCAACTCTTAGAAAAAAAGATGTAAAAATTGTTGTAGCAAGAAAAAAACTTCTAACTTTAGCTCTTAAAGAGGCAAAAAAGCCACAGATGGATCAACTTGAAGCAAAATACAAACGTATGCCTGCTTTATTATTTGCAAAATCAAACCCGTTTGCTCTTTATGCAACTATTCAAAAAAACAAATCAGATGCACCTGCAAAAGCTGGAAACATCGCTCCAAAAGATATCGTAATCAAAGAAGGACCAACTAATTTCGTACCAGGCCCTATTATTTCAGAATTAGCAGCTGTTGGAATTAAAACCAAAGTTGACTCAGGAAAACTTGCAATCGTTCAAGATGCTGTTGTAGCAAAAGAAGGCGATGAAATTTCCGCAGCATTAGCTAGTATGCTTAAACGTCTTGATGTTAAACCAATGGAAATTGGTCTTAATCTTGTAGCAGTTTGGGAAGACGGATTTGTTTTCGACGCTAAAACTTTAGCAATCGATGAAGATGAATTCAGAGCAACCATTGTGCAAGCAGCTCAGTGGGCAACTAACCTTTCAGTTGAAGTGGTTTACCCAACTAAAGATAATGCTAACTTACTAATTCAAAAAGCATTTAGAAACGCAAAAGCTGCTGCAATTGAAGCTGCTTATCTTTGTGATGATACCAAAGAAAGTATTCTTGCAAAAGCAGATGCTCAGGCAAGCGCAGTTAAAGCAAAGGCTAAAATGGAATAAGTAAGAAAAAGTTTCAAAAATCACAGTTATTAATATAACAACTAAAAAAAACAAAAAAACATAATTCGAAAATACGAAACAAAATATCGTGAGGAATAATACCATGGAATACGTTTATGCTGCAATGCTACTACATAAAGCAGGCAAAGAAGTAAAAGAAGATACAATTAAAGCAGTTTTAACAGCTGCTGGTGTAACAATTGATGAAGCACGAGTAAAAGCTCTTGTGGCTGCTCTAGATGGAGTAGACATTGAAGAAGCAATTAAAAGTGCTGCTGTAGCCGCTCCTGTAGCTGCTGCACCTGCAGCCGCTCCTGCTGCAGAAGAGAAAAAAGAAGAAAAGAAAGAAGAAGATAACAAAAAAGCCGATGAAGCAGCAGCTGCTGGTCTTGGCGCACTCTTCGGATAAATTTTCTTTTATCTTTAATTTTTTATTTTCATTTTTTTTTTTTTTTTTAAGTGAAAATAATGTGGATATGTCAAATATAATAAGAAGTGATCTTTAAGTGGAAGAAAAAAATACTGATTCTAAAAATACATCTTCAGAGACTAACTCGCACTCTAAAGATCCTACTGCTCTGCGTTCAGAACTTCGCGAATTACAATCACAATCATCTATTCTAAAAAAAGATTTATCTGCTTTGAATAAAAGTAAAGAAGAAGCTTACCGTGCTCTTAGGTCTTTAAAAGATAAAATGAAAGCACGTAATCAAAAAATTCAAGATCTAAAAACAAAACGTAACGAGTTTTCAACTAAAGTAAAAGAAAACAAAGTTCAAAGAGACACATTAAACACTACTGTTAGAAAAACAGGTTCTCAAGTTCAAGATGTTAAAGATAAGTTTGGTGAAGACTCTCTTAAAACAGCACGTTCAAGTTCACATTCAAGTTCACGTGGGTATCAAAGAAGAAATAAAGAAAAGACTGCTCCTCAAATTAAAAAAGAGATAGAAGACTTAGAAACAAAAATTGAAACTGAGCCTATGCCTTTCTATAAAGAAAAAGAAATCAGAAAAACCATCAAAGAATTAGCATCAAAACTCAAAAAAATGCAAGTAAAAGTAACTGCGCAAGCAGTAGCTGGTGTTGCAGTAAAAGAGCATCATCATGCTCGTAAAAAAGCCCAAGTAGCTCATCAAAAAGTACAAGAGTTTGCAAAGTTAAGTCAAGAAAAACATGAAGAAATTAATCTTGCACTAAGCGAAGTAAAAAACTTTCGTAAAGAAAAAGATAATTCTGCAAAAACTTATGGCGAACATAAAGATCAGTGGCAAGGCAAAAAAGAAGAGTTAGACAAGATTCAATTAAGAATTAAGGAATTAAAAGAAGCTCTTGGTGAAAAAAGTCAAGCAAATTTCAAGGAGCAATTAAAAGAACGTGCATCTGCAGCCCGCCAAAAATTAAAAACCGGTGGTAAACTAACTGTAGAAGACTTGTTAGCAATGCAAGCTTTAGATCCTTAAGTTTTAAAATTTTCTTAAACTATTTTTTTAACACCTTTCAAAAATAACAATTATTCTCACAAGGCATCAAGCAAATCAGCTTTACTCACAAGTCCCACAATATCTCCTTTTTGCGAAACAAGTACGATAGAATATTCTTTGAGCATTTCAACAATCATTTTCTGTCCAGTATTTATTGTCACAATCGGTGGGCATTCATCCATTACATCTTCAGCTTTCTTACTTCCAATGCTTGCTCCAAATTTTCCAATTGCTTCAAGAACTGCTCGCTCACTTACGACTCCTAAAACTCTAGATTTTTCGAGAACTGGGACTTGGGAGATCCCCTTCTTCTTCATCACACTTACTACATCAAGTAATTTATCACGCGCAGCGCAAAATACTACTTTTTTATTCATCAGTTGCTTTGCCTTTTTTTCATGTTTACCATTCAATTCTTCAAGTGCTACAAATATTGCTTTGGCCTTACTAAAACTTGGTTCCAAATCACCTTTCTCTACTTTAGCAATCAGTGACTGCGAAACTCCTGAGGCCTCAGCCAATTCTTTTTGACTAAGTCCATAACGCCGACGCAAACTACGAATTTGTGATAAATCTTCTATCATGTTACTACCAAAACGTCCTGTATTTAATAATATTTCGCAAATAGGATTATTCGTATGGGAATATTCTAATCAAGAGCCTTTATAATGAAACAAGCTAAAAAACGCCTAAGTACAGTTCAAATAATAATAATAATAATAATAATAATAATAATAATAATAATAATTAATAAACAGAGGCAATAACAATGGCAAGAAAACAATTATTTACAAGTGAAAGTGTTAGTGAAGGACATCCAGATAAAATCTGTGATCAAATTAGTGATGCAATCTTAGATGAGATGCTTCGTCAGGACCCAGAATCCCGTGTAGCTGTTGAAACATTCACTAAAACTGGTTTTGTAGTAGTGGGTGGAGAAGTAACAACCAAAAGTTATGTTGACATTCAAAAAATAGTACGTGAAACAATTCTAGAGATCGGTTACAACAAACCAGACTTTGGTTTTGAAGGTTCTACTTGTGGAGTACTTTCTGCAATTTCTGAGCAATCTCCAGACATCGCTCAAGGTGTTAACGAAGGCGAAGGTTTGCATGAAGAACAAGGAGCAGGAGATCAAGGTATGATGTTTGGTTATGCAACAAATGAAACACCAGAATTAATGCCACTTCCAATTACACTAGCACACAAACTTACAGCGCGTCTAGCTTCAGCAAGAAAACGCGGGGAAATTTGGTATCTTCGCCCAGACGCTAAGGCTCAAGTAACTGTAGAGTATCTAGATGACAAACCGGTACGCGTTGACACTGTTGTTTTATCAACTCAGCATCATCCTGACGTAGACTTAGAAACAATTCGTCGTGATATGGTTGAAAAAATCATTAAACCAATTTGTGGATCATGGATTGATGATTCTACAAAATATTTTGTAAACCCAACTGGTAAATTCGTTATTGGTGGGCCAGTTGGAGATGCAGGTCTTACTGGACGTAAAATTATTGTAGACACTTATGGTGGAATGGGTCGTCATGGTGGAGGAGCATTTTCTGGAAAAGATCCAAGTAAGGTTGATCGAAGTGCTGCTTACGCAGCAAGGCACATTGCAAAAAATATTGTGGCAGCTGGCCTTGCGCAAAGATGTGAAGTCCAATTAGCTTACGCAATTGGTGTTGCTCAACCTGTATCAGTTCATATAGATTGTTTTGGAACTAGTACTATCTCTGAAGAAAAGATCAGTGAACTTGTATTAAAACATTTCAGCTTAACTCCAAAAGGAATTATTGATGGATTAAATCTTAAAAGACCAATTTACAAAAAGACTGCAAGCTATGGTCATTTTGGTCGAAGTGATCCTGATTTTACTTGGGAAAAAACAGACAAAGCTGATATTTTGCGGCAAGGGGCAGCTAGTTTTCAAACACCAAGCGCAGAACCAATCAGCCAAGCACCAGAGCAACACAGTTTCTAGAAACTAAAATTTCATTATTTTTTTATTTTTATTTTTTCCAATTATTGACTCTTCCATAAAATGTATACTTCAATTGATCCAAATGAACTTCAAAGTTTAGGAAAAGGTACTAGGGTTGTTTTAGATACTTCTTGGGCTATGGCTTATGTAGGTAGTGTAAATCCAAACAGGTATTGTGGAGGGAATTTCACTGCACCTCCGAAGGTTATTGCAGAATGTATAGATCAAGGTATATCTCCTAGATTCCTTGAAGATGTTAGAAAAGTATCAATCTCTTATGATGGGCAGTCAGTTAAGCGTGAAAGAAAAATCATAAGGTCATTAGAAAGACATAGTGCAAAATATCTTGCTTATTCAGCTGCTTTAGATTGTGTTGAAGAATTTTTATATTTTGCAAGACGTGTTAATCAAAAAGGATTTCTTACATTAAAATCTGTTCAAAAAGAAGATCCAAGATGGCTTGGGAAAGAACAACGTTATGTTAGAAAATATTTTGATTTTGCATGTGAACGGCAAAAACAAAGTAGTAAAGAACATTTGATTCGTCATGGAATGATTCATAGTTATGCTTCTTCTCCATTATATTTTAATGATCTTAAAAGAAAATTTATTGCAAGAGATTTTGGAAGTGGTGGTGAAGAGCAAGCAAAATATTTTTTAACAAAACAAAGAAAATTAAGTGAGGCAGATCTTTCTGTTCTTTTAATAGCGGGAATCATTGGTACAAACCCAGTTATTGCAACAAGCGACCATCAAATCATTGAAATTGCGGACCTTAGACGCAGGGTTTCTTCAAATTATTTAGAATCAATAGTTGATTAACTCATAAAATCATGTCCTAAGCCATAATTAAGTGAAAATTTGTCATAATCTTTATATCTAAATGCTTTAAAAAGACTAAATGTACAGTAGATTTAATGGAAACAGTGCTATCAGAAATGTTTATACTAAAAAACCCAATGGGTCACCTGGGTCTACAAAACATGTAGTTTTAGATTCTTGCGTTTTAATAGGTAGTAATATTAACTGGGTTTCAAATAAATTATCTTCTAAGAGTTTGTATGTAATTAATGGGGTGCGTGAAGAAGTAACTGTTCCTGATAATCTGGGAATAACTGATTTTGATGCTGACCATGGTGTTTCAGAAAGAGTAAGATTAGAAAACGAAGTTCTAAAGGCCATCTCCTATGGTCTTGGTAAAACATTATTTCATCGTGCTGCCTTGCCATATCTTGATGAAATTGCTCCAATCATCTCAGGGATTTGTAATTCAGAAAAAAATATGGGTGGTAGGTTGCACGGGAGATTATTGTCTGCAATTATAAGTCCAAATTCTGAACCAGGATTTGAAAGAAAGTATCATTCTGAATTCGCTTCATTAAGAGGAATTGTGGGACAAATAAAACAAAATGCCACTGAGTTTAAAGCAAAATTAAAAGGTCCATTTTGTGATCTTCTTGGGCTAAAACCATTTAAGTATGATCAGCACATGAGACAAATTAGAACTTTCGATCCTTCATCTCTTTTTGAGACATTAATTACTTATGGTACATTAAGAGATTTTGATCTAGCAAAAGAAGTTTATCGAACTAAAAAAGGCTCTACTAGGTCAACAGATAGAAAAAATGTATTAGCAGCAGAAATGTTAGTACACACTACTGATTCTAAAGTTAATGTTTTATCAATAGATAAAGATATTCCTGAGATTGTGGATTTAAGAAAAAAATGCAGGATTGACTATGGCAGATTTGGAAGAAAAATAGCTGAGAGTTCTGTACGTGAAAGATTGGAAGAAGTTCTTAGGGCAGCATAGTTTATTCTAATATTTTAAAAAAAAAGTTTAACTGGTCTCAAATCTATTCTGATCTTTATCTTTTCATAACCAAAAGATATAAAACTAGTAAATCTTCAAAAATATAATCATGAAATACTCAGCAGCATTAACTAATATAGTAGCAGGAGCAGTTCTAGCAGCAACTCTAGCACCAAGTACTTCTATTGCTGGTGATGAATATCATACAAACCCTTGTACTAATGGATACACTATTGTAACTTCTCAAGATGTCGTTGCTGCATATGATGCTGGAAAAAAAGAATTTTCTTGTATCAAGTTCGCAGATACACACACGACATTTCAAAGATCTTTTAGTGGAAAAGATTTGTCAGGAATTAGACTTACAAATGTTTCTTTGCCAGGAGTAACTTTTGAAGAAGCAAACCTTTCAGGTGGATATCTACAAGGAGATTTTGGCGCAACAACAAATGATACCTCTTTTCATGGAGCTAATCTTTCTGGTGCAACAGTTAAAGGGAATCTTAATTTTGCAGATTTATCTAATACGAATTTAACTGGTACAAATTTAATTTATTCTAATTTAACTCACGCTGATTTAACTGATGCAACTGTGTCTTATGGCACTAGGCTTCCAGCAGCTATGCTTTGCGTTAAATTAACCGGCATTAGGGGACTCAGGCCTCAAAGGGAAAGAAGAAATAATCCTCCAAAAAGAATAGAAACAGCATTAAGTGGAGTTACATGCCCAACAGGAATTCTAGTCCCTAGGACTCTTGAAGATACAGTACAATAATAACTTTCTAGAAAAAAATATTTATTCACTGCTGATTTTCTTTTTTCATCTTGTCATGTTCACGAAGCCACATTAAACCAACTTTAATCATAACTTTATTGAACCGATCTGAAACGCGATATGTTTTTTTATACATATCATAATCAATTAAACCTAAACTTTTCATTGGAGTTAATATCCGATCATAAAACTGACGCCTATTATACGAAACTCGTTGTTCTTTACTCATTGGCCCTCTTGCTTCAGATAGAACTACTTTTCCTTCATGCAAATTTGTTGCAAATAGGCTCATTTCAGTTTTGCCAATTTCTCCTTCATTTGCCATCATGTGCTTTAGAAGGAGTTTACCTACAATCTCTTGCTGTTCTGTTGCAAAGATTACTTTGTAGATATCTTCGGGCATATTGTATAGATCAAAGAGGATAACCATACATAAATAATAGAAAAACGCTATATAAATGTTACCTAATCGTATACTAAACTGGCCTAAGGTGACATGATAGTCAAAATAAACCACTAAGAAGTCTCAAATCAACCAAGCATCTGGCCTATTATATTGTAATACAAGGTCAAGATTTTCAGGTTCAACAGGGCAATAATGCATATGGCTATCTGGATTATTGTCTGGGCACCCTTCAACATAGGGTTCTGGTGCTCCTTCACAAATACCTTCAGGATCATATGATCTAAATTCTGTCACTGGCCCACATTCGAATGCTGGTCTAAACTGTTCTGCATCACTATAACAAGCAGGAAGTCCCAAAGAAAAAACCACTCCTCTAACTAATCTGTCTATGCTCATACTACTTTTCATAACCGAATTATTATAAAGCTGCTGACAAATAATACAACACATGCATTATACTATCCTTGACTGTTATACTGATGAAGCATCAGGCCTAGGTGTTCCACCATACTTAGGGACCTATCCAAGATACCTTTACGCAAAACTCAAACATGATTATCCTAAAGCTACAATCTCATATCTAACTATCGATGACCTAAGACTTTGGAAAAAATACAAAGGTAAAATCAAACCAACAACTACTAAAGATACAACTAATCTGAAAATATACAACTTAACAAATAACAGCGCAAAAGAAATAATTAAATCTACAAATAAATTGTTCATCGTTTTAGGAGTTCACGTTCCAGGAAAATACCTAAGTGCACTCCCAGGTACAATCAAAGAACTTCTTCCATTAATTAAAGATATTAGAAAAACAAAAGTACTAACAGGTCCAGCAATTTACGGAACCCAACTAGAAGGTGGAAAGTTTGCCGAAATTCTCTCTTCAAAACAGCAAGGCCAATTAAATATTCAATTAGAAGAATATAATCAATCTTTTGAAGAGTTAGCTACATACGCACATCTTGGTGCAGAATTACTAACTCAAATCCCTCAGCGTAGAATTATTGAAATTGAAACTGGACGTGGTTGCAAAGTTGGTAAATGTTCATTTTGTACAGAACCACTAAAATCAAGATTTCAAAACAGACCAAATGAAGACATTCTAAAAGAAGTGAAGGCGTACTACGAAGCTGGAGCTAGGTTCTTCAGACTTGGAAAACAAGCGGATTTTTACGCTAGTGAAGACCCAATCAACTTACTCAAAGAAATAAATAAACATTGTCCTGATTTAGAAATGCTGCACATTGATAATGTTAATCCAAATAGTGTGGTCGCTGATAAAGATCACGCCATTACAAAAGCCATTGTAAAATACTGCACAGAAGGAAACATCGCAGCTTTTGGTGTAGAATCATTCGACCCAGATGTAGTTAAAGCAAATCTTCTAAATACACATCCAATTATTGCACGTAAAGCAATTGAAATAATTAACCAGTATGGGGCAGTTCGAGGCAAGAATGGGCTTCACAAATATCTCCCAGGAATCAATATCATCTTCGGTCTTCTAAAAGAAACAAAGACTTCCCATAAACTCAACATAGCGGCCCTCCAAAAATGTTTAGATAATAACTTACTCTTACGACGAATCAACGTACGTCAAGTTGCGGTTCTGCCTGATACCTTTCTAGAAAAACATGGTGGTAACAAGTACTTACGAAAAAACAAACACCTTTATTGGAAATGGAGAAACCAAATTCGTCAA
Organism: archaeon; assembly: GCA_018697095.1. Lineage (GTDB taxonomy): Archaea > Nanobdellota > Nanobdellia > Woesearchaeales > GW2011-AR9. The sequence goes on from JABHSG010000003.1 coordinate 346,188, forward strand.
GAGATTGATTCACCAATGCTAAAACGTTTATTTCCAATTGGAACAATTCTAACAGATGTCTACACTGAGATTTATGATGGGTACACAACCTTTGGAAGGCAAATGGGGACTTATCCTATTGTTATCGGTATTCCTCACAAGGACAAAGAAACAGGCAAACCCAAAAGAATTCCTCTAAACAAAAAAATAAAAGTAAGAATCACAGCTCATATGCTTAGGTCAATCACCGCAGAATTAGTGGAAGAATAGCTGGTCTATCACGCGGTTTAATTTCTATTTTCAAAAATGTCTTTTTAGATTCATTACGTGCCTTAGAGATATTTTGTGCTCTTAGTTTCAAACCAAGTACTAAAACTGTCATACCTAGTGTCAAACTAATTCCTACAACTATACTAAGTAGTAAGTCTGAAAGTACAAAAGCAGCATATGAAAAAGAAATGGTATTGCCAACACTCCAAAGAGCATACGAATAAACATTAGCACTAGATTTTTTATGAAAATACAAATCACGAATAGTTGGGAGATACGCACTAACAGAAATTACAGCAACGCCAGCGTATAAAATACTCAAAAGTCCAATAAACCATCCATTCATAAAAAAGAAAATGTAATGAGATATAAAAACAAACTGACACATAGTTCTATAAGACAAACTGACATATACTTTGCCTAAGCAAAGGTTTAGGGGTCTCGAAGAGTTCCCAAAAAGTTATAGAACAGTAATTCTTTTTCTAAACTTTCACTTCTTCACAGCAATTTTCCATAACTGTTCGAAATGCTCAAGGTAAGTTTTAGCAACTCCTGAATTTTTAATCATCACAGCGGTAACTGGTGTTCCCCAAGTGACAATTACTACTCTATCTCCATAGACAAATGTATTGGTTGGATTAAAATCACTAGTTTCTAAAAACCGATATTTTGTTGTACTCGCAACTTTCTTACCAAAAGAAAATGCTTCTCCACCGCGACGTACAGAAATTACTCGCTCCTTAATTTTCTTCAAACGTAAATCTCTAAAATATTGTGGCATGAAATATGGGAGTGCTTCACTATATCTTGAGTCATCAAGTCCTGTAACGCAAACCTCAGTCCCAACATTTATTACATCTTTTAGAAAATATTTGAGCCCTTCAGGCCCTTGGAACACTTCAACAAAAGTATCATCTCGCGGCAAGGCTTGCAGATGAGATAATTCAGGAAGTATCTGTCTCAATTTTTCTTCACGGCGCAAAAGCTTTTCTTTTTTCTCTTCTACATAATGGATCAACTTTTCAGGGTCAGCTGCTCTAAATATTTTCTTATTCCCTTTCAAAACATAAGAAACAAGCCCTCTGGAAATTAGCTGTTCTAACTTATCATAAACATGCACTCGATAAATACTTGTACCTTTGCCTATGTCATATGCGCTTTGGCTTCCTTTTTGCAGCAAATAGACATAGATCGCAACCTCGTTTTGAGTAAGTCCTAATTCTCTAAGCGCTTCCAATTCCATAACCTAGCAAATACTTCTCTCCAATAAAAAGCTTTCGTACTAATCTGGTACGACTAGCTTTATTAAATAACTAGAAACCACTATGGAGTAACAACAAGTAACTCACTAAGAGGTGACAAACGATGTGTAAGAAAAAATGTGATGGATGGTTCAAATGTAAGGAGTTTGCCAAAAAAGTGGTTGAAGAATCATCAAAAAAAATTGCAGAACTAATCATTGTAGGGCTAATACTTGGTGTTAGTCTCAAAATGCTACTTGCAATTCCAGCGGTACTTGTTGGAGTTACAGCAGCAAAGGCAATCACAACAAAACTCCTCTAAGAAGGAGCAACGAACAAAAACAAACAAAATCAAACAGGTGATAAAAATGAATGAAGACACAATCGCAGATACATATGTACAATTAGCTCATGAGCATGCAGATGCACTAATTGCTGTAGGTGTGGCACAAGACATTAATCATTACAAACCATACTCTGATCAAACTCTTACTGTTCACCATTCTGTTGAATCTCTTATCTCTGGAGAAATAGATGCAGAAGATATCAAAGAACAAGTAAGGAAAATATATGATTCTGATAGGGTGTCCAATCTAAAAAAGGCAATTTCTACAGATCTTACTGCAATGCCATTAGATCTTGCAGGTTTTGCTAAGGTAGTTAGTGGCCTACTTGTAAGTCCAGTATATAGTCGTAGAAAAACTGAAGCAGGTTTAGAAGGATTAAGTATGCCAGAAGAAATTGAATTTGGTTTAATTCAGAGCTATGCAAGGCATCTTGAAGAAGACGATTTTTCAAAAGGAAATCTAACACTTGGGGCAGAAGGAATTGAATTTCTATTATCTCATGCACATTTAGAAAATTATCTTGCTGTTGTGGAAGATAGCACAAAACGCGAATCAATAAGGGATTATGTTTGTGCAGAAAATCCATACAATCCACTAATGGTTCTCAAAAAAGTTCATGCAGATATTGCTGATGTTTCATTATCTAACGAAGAAAAAAAAGCATGGGAAGAAATCAGTAGACAAGAAATTTACCTTAAAGAACGGGTAATGGAACCTCATTTCAACCATTTTTCAAATAGGAACAAAATTCCAGACCCTAATTCTCTGCCGACTGGATATGAAAGAGAAGTTGCAAAAGATGCCATCATAATTCGAGAAGCAGTTGACTCTAGTCTCTTACAAGTGAGTGCAAATGACTTTGGACATTATGTGAAAAACCCAAACATTGCAAGTGTTATCGCAGGCCATGTTATTTTTGGAAGAGAAAAGAGTAACGTGTCCTATTATCCAGAAGACTAGTAGAGGACAAAATCAACAAAGACAAAACACAAAAAAATAGGTGATAAAAATGACAGAAGAAAAAAATGAAATTGAAGCAAAAAAAGACTTCACAATTGAATTAAGAAAAGATATGAAAGAAAAATTCATCTCTGTGAACGCAAATAAAAATCAATTTGCAGTGGACTTAGACAAACTAACAGCGTACCAACTAGCACAATTAGTTAGTCAATACAATCACTTCCCAAAAGAGATTGTTAGTTTTCTAATTTGGGCTCGTAAAAATTCAATCAAGCAAAATTGGCATGCAGTTACAAATGAACTTACAAGGAACATTGGTGAAGAATTAGGGACCCAGAGTCTTGGATTTACACATTACCAAATTTTGCTTGACGGATTAAAAAATGGACTTGGTGCAAATTTTCATGGATCATTTCCAAGTACCTACACTACTGGTTTTGTAAATGGAATAACAAATGTTATGCAAAATGAAAGCGCAGAGTTCACTACTGGTGCAGCTTATGCTTTGGAAGCTTCAGCAGTTCCTGAATTAACTATCGTCCAAGCTGTTGTAAAAAAACTATTTTTACTACACAACGAAGAAGATATGCAAGATGAAAATCTAATCTCATTTTTTAAAAACCATCTAAGTGAATGGGAACCAGGTCACGAGGAAGAGCTAAACAAAGCTTCTAAACAATACATCAAAACTGATGAGCAAAAACAGCAGTTCAAAGAAGGATTTTTTGCAGTAATGAAAACGATGGACACTTGGTGGTCTGGAATGGCTAGTGAAATAATTGGGTTGCAAAAAGAACCTAAAGGTGAAATAAAATGAATTTAGCAAACATGTTAGTAAGTGGCCAAATAGGTTCGCACGAACTGCCACTTCAAGAAGAATCAAGCAATGCAAGTAGGGCCTTATGGAAACTTGTAAGGGATTGTGAACACAATGAAGATCAATTTGCTGATCTAACAAATAAGTACATTGAAGCAAAACTAGAAGAAAAAGATACAAGTCAGGCCCACGTTGGAGTTATAGGTTATTTACGTGGTCTAAATCAAGAAGCAGTAAATCGTGGGTATGGGGACGCAGCTAAAAGTGCTATGGCTCCAGACAAACTTCATCTTCATTATCTAGGAGAAGTAGAAACTCACCTCGGAACTATACTTGATATGGCTAATATGTTTGATTTTTCAAACAAATCTCTAGGAGATAAAAATGATATATTGGATTTTGCACGAGCTACAGCAAAAAGAGAATACACTAAGCAAGGAATTGATTTGCCTGATGAAGCGTTTCAAACTGTTATTGGTGACGATGTTATGCTTACTTGCAACCAAAGGTATGTAGGAGAAGTCTTTCCAGCTTTGGTATTACATCAAGTGGCAGTGATCAACTACAATCAAGGTAAATATGAATTTTCTTTGGAATAATCTTCTTTTTTCTTTTCTTTCCCTATATTTTAAAAAACAGTTTTTGTTTTTTCTTCTTAATGATTACAAAACAATACTTTGCTCTCCAAGAAGCCTCTACTTCAAATCAAAGTCTTCCTTTAGTTATCATCATAAACGATCAAGAAGAACTTGGTCAATCACTCCAAATATTAAGCCAAAGAACTGGCCTTCGCGGCCTAAGTTTCCAAAGCTCCTTGCTTCAAGAACTAAATAAACCTTCAACATTAAAACAATCTAAGGCAAATTACTTTGAAATCATATTAGAAGATCAAAAGCACATCCAAGCTATCAAAGAACACTGCCATTCCAAAAACGCATTCATTCAAATCACAATCATTCTTAGCAAATTCTCTGTATCTTTGTTAAAAGAGCTTAGACCTATTTGCAAAAGACTAATCATTGACTTCCAAAACTCTAATTCAATAACAAAGCCAGAATTAAATCATCTCTTCGCGGAATTAATTACTCACAACTTCTATCCATTCACAATTAATGCAAATCCTAAATTAGTTGAACCTAAGTTTCGCGTGGAATACTTCCAGAACTCGCAAGACTCAAAAAAACTCGAAGATAAAGACGCCCTAGCGTTTCTTATGGAAAAACAAGCAGGTGATTTATTATGAAGCAAGAAAATAATCAATCTCTAAAAATTCTACTCCTTGCCTTCAACCTTCAAGAAGATGTTTTCCCACTAGGCCTAAGTTATCTGAAAACTTACGCACAAAAATTCCACCAAGACGTAAACCTCACTATCAAAGAATTCACTCTCTCGTCTCGTGCAAATTATGAAACCAATAAGAATGCACAATTAGCAGCGCTTTCATACATAGAGTTAGAACAGCCAGACTTAGTTGCATTTTCTTGTTACATTTGGAGCGCAGATACTGCTAAAGATTTCGCAATGGCCGTAAAACAACTTTCTCCAAATACAAAAGTTCTTCTTGGAGGAGTAGAAGTCACTAAAGAGAACCTAACTGATGACATTGACTACATTATCAGTGGCGAAGGAGAAATAGCTTTCAAAGAATTAATTGATCACCTCAAAGGACAAAGAGAACTAGAAGAAGTACACAACATCACAACCAGAAATAAAACAACAAATAAAGTTATCACAACGCCCAAGGCCCAAATACAAAATCTTGACGAACTTCCTTTCCCTTACATAATTGGCCAAAATCATCAAGACCAAAAAAATGACTACGCAGTTATTCGTATGGAAACAGCACGTGGATGCTTGTACTCATGCAACTTTTGCCACTATGCTAAGCCAGACTTAAGATTCTTCTCAATTGACTACATAAAAAACTCATTAACATATCTTTTCGACAACTACAATTTCAAATACTTGACTTTCCTCGACGCTAATTTCAACACAAAAAAAGAACGTATGTTTGAAATTCTAAACTTAATCAAAGACAACATCAAAAGAACATCTAAACAAGTAGCAACTCATATTGAACTTCGCCCAGAACTAATTGACAAAGACACCTGCATTAGACTAAATGAACTTGGCAAACACCTAACAATTGATTGTGAACTTGGATTTCAATCTTCTGACTCTGAAGTACAAAAAGCAGCCAACCGTCCAACTAATATGGATAAAGTAAAACAAGCACTCTCTTTACTAAATCAGTATCACATCAGATACAAAATAGATTTGATGTATGGGCTTCCTAAAGATAACTTCTACAAGTTTCTCTCTTCAGTAAGATTTATCTTAAGTCATGCAAACCAGAAAAAGATAGTAGCACACCACTACATGCAACTAAACAACACAGAATTCAAGACCAACCCACAACACAACAAATATATCAAACGTATAAACAAAAACGCCAGTTCAATGGTCATCAAAACAGAGCAGCAAACAACAACTGACCTCTACCTAACTAAACTTTTCACCGACCAATTAAACAACGAACTCAGTTTACTCTAAAATAAAAAAATCAAGAAAACTTTTTAACGAAGTAAGGTTCAAAATCACGTCGTGATAAAAAAGTATTAAATCCTATCTCTTTGTATGGCCTTACTTTATGTTCCAAATGTCCTTGAGTTTCAGGCAGATTGTTCCAAACAATACAAGTTCTATCTGCTCGCATATCTGGTGGAATAAGTCTTGCTCTATATAATCCATAATCTCTGTTATTTCCAAGAACAATAAGGTCAATATCTCCTTTTAGCAGTGTTGTTCCAATAACGGTTTTCTCTGCAGAGCAAGGTTCATCATATGTTAAAGACCGAACACCTCTCTTTTCTTTTTTTTTTGCTTCCCAAATTGAATGTATGATTTTTATTGTAGTATCTTCTAAAATTGGATAATTTACTTCTCCTGCAATATCTAATACTTGCATGGATTTTCTTGTTTTTAATGTCATTTCTATCTTCTCTAACAAAACACTTTGCAAAAACCAAAAGGAAATCAGGGTCACTCGTAATTAAAAATAGCTACCAATATATTAAAAAAACAAGTAAATTTTATAAAGAAATTCCATTTTTATGTGAAAATGAGCTTAGACTTACTAGACAAGAAGATTCTCTATTACTTAGATCTAAATTCAAGATCCACTGCAAAACAAATCGCAAAACTTGTCAGAGCCAAAAAAGAAACAGTACATTTTAGAATCAACAGACTCAAAGAATCTGGCTATATCAAAAATTTCCTTACAACAATTCATACATCACAATTAAACAAATATTATTACAAAATATTTTACAAATTCCACAACCTAAACCCACAAAGCTACAAACAAATAATCACTCACATCAAAACTGATTCAAAAACAGCTTGGTTTGGAGAATTCGAAGGTCCTTATGATTTAGCTTTTCTAATTATTGCAGAATCAATATATGACTTAGAAGAATTCACAAATAAATTCAAAGCAAAGTTTGGTAAACATATCTTGGAGCAAGAAATTCATGTGCTCACATCAGTACACAGGTTTAACTTAAAATTTTTCTACCAAGGTAAGGGTCAGCTTCACACCAAATACCCAAAACAGTTAACCAAATCAAAAATTGACAATAAAGATCTACAAATAATCTCGCTTCTCTCAAACAACGCGCGAATATCACTTTTAGATATTGCAAAAAAGGTGAATCTTGATTCTAGTACAGTTAACTATCGAATCAAAAAACTAAAAAAGCAAAAAGTCATTGGAACACATACTCTTGCAGTAGATTTCAATAAATTTCAAGTGCAACATTACCAAATAAACTTCAAACTCATAAATCCTCGAGTTTCAGAAAAAATCATTGCATATTTTTCACAAATAAAAAATGCGACTTTCGCAACAACAACTATTGGAAAATACGATCTAGCAGTAGAATTTGTTGCAAAGGACAATCGGGAATTAAGAGGCCTTATTGATCAAGCAAAAGAAAAGTTCCAGTCACAAATTCAATCACATGATACATTTCTGATTGTCAAAGAACATAATGTTACTTGGCTACCATAATACTAACCACCACTATTCTTACTCTAAAAGTAATTCTAATAATTAACACACTAAATACAAAACTAATAAATATACTACCTTCAAAATGATACTATGTTAACCTTAAATCAAATAAAACAGCAAATTGAATCCAAACTATCAAACTCAACAGTAGAGATTTTAGATCCACGTAAGGATGGAGTGCACCTAAAAGCAGTTGTAACTTGCAAAGACTTCGAAGGTAAGGGTTTAGTAGAGCAGCACCAAATGGTCTATGCTACAGTAAAGGATTTAATCAACTCAGGGGAATTACATGCCTTAGGAATTGAGACAAAAACAAAATAGATCTAATTAACTAATAATCAAATCAAGCAACAAATAACAATCAAGGTGAATATTAAAATGAACGACGAACTAAAACAGAAGATAGAAAAATTAATCACTGACAACAAAGTATTTCTTTTCATGAAGGGCGATCCAGACATGCCACAGTGCGGTTTTTCTAGCCAAGTTGTATTTGTTTTAAATCAATTAGGCGCAGATATAAAACACTTCAACATTCTTTTAGATGATGAAATGCGCCAAGGTATCAAAGATTTTAGCAATTGGCCAACACTCCCGCAATTATTCATTAATGGCAAATTCGTTGGCGGCTGCGACATCACGCTCCAAATGCACGAATCAGGAGAACTCAAAAAACTTCTTGAAGAGTAATCTCTTCTCTTTTTATTTCCTAAATATTTATGCCAAGCAAGCTTGGTGAACGTTATTAGCCTGTAATAACATTTATAAAGAATATTCAGGCAAGATAGATTCTACTCGTGCCGGTATCGCATAACCTGGTATTGCGCTGGACTTGAATGATTATCTTTAAGTCAAGTGATCCAGTTTCCTCACGGATATCCCAGTTCAAATCTGGGTGCCGGCGCTTTTTATTATATCTTTTTTAGTGGGGTAAACGAGCATTGCGAGCGCATCCCTGGTGCACTATCAAATGCTGCTGTATTTGTGCTAGGCGCTCTTTTTTTAAATTCTAATGCCGACGTGGCACAATCTGGTACTGCGCTGGTTTCGAACAACAAGAAACTTTCTTTTTGAGGTTTCTTGCAGAAACAACCAGTTTCGTAAGATATCTCGGTTCAAATCCGGGCGTCGGCGCTTCTTTTCTAAATTTATCACTCATTTAAAATGACTATTTTTGTGTCGTCATCCTTTTAAAAAACAAGAAAACGTAAGTAAAATGGTTCTAGTAAATTCTCATGTTTATTTCACTTTAGATCATGTTAGTGAAATAGAATCTGGTGTAGCTCCATATCTTAGGGAACTTGCTAATTGGAAATATCACGGTGGAAATACACAAGGTGACCGTCATACCAGGAACGAAGTTCTTCTTGCAACAAATCAAATTACAGATTTAGTATATGGTTCTAGTGAAAAAGATTTTATAGCTCACCATAAATATAGAGCACAGATTGCGGCATTATCTCATGATATTGGACTTTCATTTGGATCTTACGATGCACATGAACCAAAAGGTTCAGTATTGCTTCAAAAGATCATGCAAGAATCAAAGTTAGATTTTGGAAGAGCTGACTTAGGTAAAATCTCTATCGCCTTGGGTGAATCAAATATTTTAGTTCCAGCACATTCAACTCTTGGAAAAATTCTTAGGGACGCCGATATTGCCTATGTTGGAAGATTAGGGTCAACTGCTGCATTAAAAAGAATAGATGATCTTCGAGATGAAGTAAGGACATACCACCATCCATTCCTAGAAGAATTTGCAAGAGATGATAAAACTTGGTGGGCATTGCAAGTTAGCTTTATAGAAAATTTAAAGTGGCAAACGCCTCAAGCAAGGGAACTTTATGACCCAGGAAGAATAGTTCTTTTAGAAAGAATTAAGGATATAAATGCGCAAGTACAATCAATATAAAAACTACTTGTGAGTAACTAACTCACATACATCTTTTTAAAGTAAGGTCATAAAAAACAATTATGACTGATTCTGAATTAGAAAGTGCACTACGGGTTCTACGCGCTTTAGAAACAAATCCTGATTTTGATAAAGTTGCAGCTGAACTAAGGTCCAAAGTTGTTGGTATGCCTGGTTATTCTCCTGATTTAGAATTTGATGATCACCCAGAGGACCAACCTAATGTTGTTTTCCATAGGCCAGCTAGTAATTCTATTGTCCAAGGTCCAGTTCGTCCTCCTCTTGAAACAATATTATCTTCTCCAAAACCAGCTCCAATAGTTGCACAACCACTAATAGCTGTACGAAGAGAAGCACCAGTAGTTCTATTGCCTTCACCAGTAAGACCAGTGCCAAGAGCACCTTCTGTTCCTCCAATTGCAACACCTTTGCCTATAGTTAGTGCGCCTTATTTTGCAGGGCCAGTAGCACAACCACTTGCTGCACCAACTCCACTAGTGCGAAATAATGGTCTAAGACCAGCACCTTATGCACCAAGGCCATTAGTTGTTTCAGGCACAGCAGCAAAATCACGATCAGCAAATATAACTCCACAATCATCTAGGCCATCTTTGTTTAGTACATACGCTAAGCCTTTAGCAGTAGCTGCAGTAGCTGCAATTGGTTTAGCAGTAGGTCTCTCTGGATTAGTAGATACTACTTTTTCTTATAATTCTCCTTTCTCTGTTGAAACAGCTGTTTCTAGTCCTGAAACTGCAACACTTGGTACTGCAGGGGTAATTCAATCCCCACCATTAGAAGCAGAAATAATCAAAGAAGTAAAAAGTGTCGCTAAAATTGAATTAACTCCGCAAGATCAACTTCGCTATTTTGTACAAGAAGCAGGTTTAGTTCATCCACTTGGGAAAGAAGTAGATTATAGTTCTGGTGGAGATTCTCAAAATCATGGTTGGCGTTATCTAAAAAGAAGAAGATGGAAAAAAAGTCAAACAATTGACGCGAAGTTAGTGAATGATTGGCACGCAGGAGTAGATCTTGGTACTGTTGGAAAAAAAGGAGTTGAAGCAAATGCAATGTGTAATTCAGACGGAGCATATTCTAGTTGGGTTGGAACTGCAGGAAATGTTTTGACAATTCTTTGTGATGGTTTAGAATTTTCTGTTGATTATTTCCATTTAACAAGTTCTGGATTCAAAGGTGATAAATCTAAACCATATTTTACAACTCCAAAAAAAAAAGCAATTATCAAAAAGTTAACTACAGGTAAAAAAGCTGCAATTGTGGGATCAACTGGAACCAAAAACCCACATCTACACCTTGAAGCAAGAGCAAGTGAAACATTTTTAGCAGCTCTTTATCAGATAGATCATAGCTTTGCACCAAAAGAACTTTCTTGTTACATTGACCCAGAACATCTAGGTAAAGATGGTTGCAGGTACATTGAAGTTATTGGTGGTGAACCAATAGTCCATTATCCTTTCAATCCAGGACATTTACTAACAGCGCTTGAATTAAACAGAGACTTAGGTCCAATAGATCTAGCAATTCCAGATTCTTATGCACAGGCAGTTACAGGTGCAAATCCTAGCACAAAAGACACAGGGAATCCAGCAAACACTCCAGGATCACTGTAATTCTTATCTTCTAAATAATTTATTTATCTCATTTTCTTTTCTTGTACTTCTACTACAGTAGATGCAATTCTTCTTGATTCAAAGGATTTCTTGCTCTGAAAGCTAAAATTAAGGATTTCGGATTTCATCCATTTTCAGACTAAATCCTTTTAAATAAGACTACTTTTGAGTGACGAGTGGAAGATACGCCTGTCTCGGGGCAACTCGAGAGATGGGTGGTAGCGCAAGCGCCGCCAGGATCAAAGAGTTCAGTAGCGCCAGCAAGCTTAGAATCAATTCTTTCTCAAAGAGGAATAAGAAATTCCGCCAAAGCTAGAAATGTAGTTCCCTGGCTTCGTGACGAATCCTTAAATCATAGCAACTTTGATTACGTTCAGGCAGCCCTTGGCCTTGCAGATCTGCAGTTCCACGGACAAAAAAAAGGAAGAGCAAGAACAAACAAACAAACAATGAGGCCAAGCGGTTTAACTTATCTTGGCAAGGAATTAGAAGCTTATTTTGCTGACAGCGAAGGGAATTTCAATGCTCCTCAATTAGAAAATTTAGAAAATCATCTAACAAACACAGCGGCTAACTTTTACTTTGAAAAAAATAATGCTCTTGAAGTTCTTTTCGAGCAAGTTAGTAATAGAGGTAATTTCAAATCAAATCTAACTGATATTACAAGTAGACTTCACACTCCAAACAAACGTTACACAACTCTAGAAGCTGCTGCAGACATTTATTCTTCAGCAAGTTTCAATGTTAGTAAACATTTAACAAATGCAGTGCATGCTCTTACTCGCTCCGGCCAAAGCTGGGCTAAAAGATACGATGCAGTTTCTAAGCAACTTGAATCATTTGCACAAAGAAAAAATGGAGCTGACCTAAGTGAAGCAGAACAAGACCTTCTTGGAAGAATGCAGTCTTATATCTGTGAAAATAAAACTCTAAAAAAATCTGGTGGGTCAAAAAATGCTAATCACAGTTATGGGGACATTAAAGCAAGACTTACAAGGCAACTAGAAGTTGCAAAACAATCTGAAATTGGGAAAGCATATTCAACTGCTGTTGATGAATTAAAAAAAGTATTCTCTAGGGCTGAATCATCAAACACTCAATATGATCCTATGCTTAGTGAAGATAAAAGACCACTTAATGATACTAGGGCAAGACCAGACTTAATGTATGCAGCACAGCAAATTATTGAAGATTCAACTCCACTTGAAAGTATTGTATCTGGCGTTGATGGGAGATTTGTATCATGGGTAAAAAGTAAAATTGGAAATAAAGTTCATTCTAGTTTCGGGTCAGATTATATTGTTCTCTCAGCGGTAAAAAGAGTAATGGATTTAGATCCTGCCTTCAAAGTAAACTCTGGCCTTTACAAAAAAATCGAGCAAAGAATTCTTGGAAAAGTAGATTTAGATCTCTCCTTAGCAACTGCAAAAACAGACAATCACTTAGATGAAGCGCAATGGGATTACATAGCGCAGCATAGTTGGATACCAAGTTCTTCTAATCTTTTAGTTCCATCTTCTACTGTAATAGAAGTTTCAGATCCAATTATTTTAACTGATTATCAGTTTAGAAGAAGTGAACTACGAAGAAGACTTGACGGAATTTATGTTGCTTCTTTTGATTATCCAATTGCTCATAGTGAACCAAAAAGAAATAAACCAAGACAAAGAAGATTTGGTGCTTCTGTTGCACTTGCTGCTGCAGCTCTTTTAGGAGTTGTAAATCTTTCTACAAACTTAGTTCCAGATTTTTTATCCTCAACAGTTTCAGCTCCAAAATATGCTCAACATTTAACTGCGCAAATAGCCCCAATTGTTTTACCAGAAACAAACCCACTTACTGATTCAGAACTAAGGGCGCAGTATGCCGGGAAAAATACAAGAGAAATGACCGGTATTGATGTATCAGCACTTTATTCAACTTTTGAAGGAGCTATGAACCCAAGAAGAACACATGCCGCAAAAGGTAAAAGGTTTGATCCTGTGAAGATAAAAGAACTCATGGAAGAACATGAACTTACAAAAGCTCAACTATTTGCTAATGAAGAATTAAGTGCAACCATTCCAAAAAAAACACATTGGGGTGTGGATACAAATCCTCAAGAAAATTCTACTACTGTTCGTGCAATGTTTGAAGTAGGAATTTATTGTAAAGCAAAAAATAGTGGTCTTGGAAATATAATCATTGGACTTGATTTAGATGGATCTCATGCTGCTGAAAGAAAAGTACATAATACTCTTGTATATCTAGACGCTCATCTTGATGGATATGCCCCGATTTGGGATCAAAAAGGAATAATGAAAGGTCATATAGCAGAAATGTTTCCGGATTTAAAAATGGGTGATTTAAGAAATCTCCAGTGTATCTATGCTCCAGGAGGAACTGGGCTTGCATTAGTTGGAACAACTGGCCATTCTACTAGCGATCATCTTCATAGAGAAGCAGCAGTGTGTAATCCTAATTATGACCAATTAGATACTTCAGTAACTTGGATTAATCCAAGGGGTAGGCATAAGTTGTTTGGAACAAGATGTTCTTCAATTGATCCAGGAGTTATAATGCAATCTGCAGACAAATATTCTTTTAGATGGGAAGCTCCTAAATCTCCTGGACAAAAACTTATGCCAACTGATCAAATGGGACCTTCTTCTCAAGATGCTTCTTCTTCAACAGCAGATGCATCTCAATTAGACACTGGTGCACCTTCCACTGGTCACTCACAATATTCATTTTGAGTTCAATTTCTAAAAGGTCATTGCGTAGCAAATCCTCTAGCTTCTATCTCGCCCACTCTCAAGGTAGTAATTACCTTCTCCTTCTATGGCAGACTTCTCTGATATACTAAGCACCTTCTGATTCTATTTAATTAAAATAGATTAATTGCTAGTTAGTGAAAACAACAAGAAACTACTAAAAAGTAACAAACTAACGAGATAATTTATAAAGTACTACTCTTTAGAGACATTAAGTCAGCATTTCATAACATGGCAGAAGACACAGCAGCAGAAGGAATAGTACAAGGTACAAGCAGAGTAGTGCCAGCTATTGCTTTAGGATATGATTCTGCGGACATTAAATGGGCCCTAACACAACGTGGACTTTCTTTTCCTCTTTATAATGCAGGAACAGGGCTTCCTGTTGAACCTCAACCATCAGATACTAGTAGAGGTGAAGTTAAGATTGGAGAGTCATATGTTGATGATCCAACTGTTAAAGTAACTCCGGTAACTCAAAGTGCCGTTGTCAAAGAATTAGATTCTTCAACATTAACTTTTGGAATGGATCCTTATAATCAAGTGACCAGTGGGAACTCAACTTGGGTTGAAGAAGCAACAGGTAAAGAACAAATTTGCCCTCCAAGCCAATCAAGCCTTTTTGATTTAGGACAAATTGCGGGACCTAATTCAGCACCTTCAGATTTGACTATGAGCGAGAAGGTAGGCATTTTAACAACTTTGTTTGGAGAAAACGTAAATGAAGATCACATCTTAAAATCAAGCGATCGGTATGTTAGAGCAATCGCTGTTTCAGCTCATAATAGGTGGCCGTGGGCAGTTCTTCAAGAAAGAGCAACAAAAAAAATTGATGCAGAGACTACAAGGTTAGAAACACTTGTTGGAGCTAAATTTGAACCAACTTATTCTGTTGATAGTCAATTAACAATTGCTGTAGACTATCAAACTGGCAGTTCAACTACTTATAGGCAAATAAGAGATGAACAATCAACAAACTGGGGACTTGAAGCTCCAATGCCATTTAAGATTCAAGGTGAAGGTAGAACTAGTTACAGTATTAATGAATTACTTGATGCAGCGAATACTTATGTGCAAAGCCAAAATGTATCAGATCGAGATGATTCAACAATGACTGTCCCTGTAACATCAGATTCTGGGCAAGATTATAGTGAATTAACAACAATTCAAATGTTTCCTCAGGCAGCCCGTGCTAGAAGATTTTGGGAAGATAGTCCTAGGCCTACAACTACTATGGGCGGCAATAATCTAAATACTGCAAACGGAACCTACAATCAGTAAAATTTTCTGCTTTTCAAAATAGTTAGTAAAACATATAAACTCATTTTTCTTTCTCTTCTCTAGGTGACTGTGGTGGTAAGTAAATCTAATGTAACATTCTTTATCGGGTCAGATCACCGTGGTTTCAAATTAAAAGAGCAAATTAAAGAATTCTTAGTAAAACAAGACATCCAATTCAAAGACTGTGGTAACACAATTTACAAAAAAGATGATGATTATCCAGATTACGCAAAAGCAGTTGCAAAACAAATACAAAAGGCCCTCAAAACAAACCAGCCAGCAAAAGGAATTCTTCTTTGTGGTTCCGCTGAAGGAATGGTAATAGCTGCTAACAAATTCAAAGCAATTCGTGCAGCATTAACAACATCCAAAGAGCAAACAATCCTAGCAGTTAAAGACGATCACATTAATGTTATTTGTATTCCAGCTAATACAAGTAAAATAACTAAATCAAAAAGTATTATCTTAGCATTTCTAAAAGCAAAAACAAGCCAAGCAAAAAGGCATTTAAGAAGAATAAAAAAAATCAAACAAATAGAAAAAAATAACTTCAAGAGGCTACTATAATGCGAATGCCAAAAATCATACCTTCAGTTATGGCAAAAAATCAAACTGAATTAAACTCTCAACTAAAGAATCTAACATCAATTACTAAACATATTCATTTAGACATTGTTGACAAAAATTTCGCAAACAACAAAGTAATGCAATTCCCTTTCAGACTCAAAAGAAATTTTCAATACTCAGCGCATTTGATGATCAAAGACCCACTAACATGGATTAAAAAAAATAAATCCAGAATCCAATTTCCAATCCCTCAATTAGAGTCATTAAAAGACCCACAAGCATACTTAACTTACATAAAACAAACAAAGAAACCAGCAGCACTTGCAATTTTGCCATCAACAAAAATAAATCAAATTAAACCTTACATAAAAGAACTAGACTATCTTCTTATTCTTACAGTCAAACCAGGTTTCTATGGTAGCAAATTTATTCCTAAAAGACTCGATATCATAAAAAAAGTAAAATCACTTAGCCCTAAATTAAAAATTATCATCGATGGACACATGAACCCAAAGACAATCAAACTAGCAAATAAAGCAGGCGCAGATCATTTCATCGTCGGATCATATCTAAATAGCCAAGAAACAAATAAACAAAAAAAACTAGCTCTCAAAAAATTAAAACAAATCTTAAATTAAAAACTCCTTATCCCTAGTAATAGTTATAAAAGAGAGTTCTTTTGGCGTATTATGACTTACCAATATCCAGAAGCTGGAAAGATTCCTATTTCACCTAAAGATTACTTAGCAATAGATCTTTTTACAGTTTCACCAACTAGTGTTTTTCCTGCAGAATCATTTAGTAATAAAATGCCTCGTGCCCCTGAACCAATTCACTTATTTTCATTACTTTTTAATGCAGTTGTTGCATACCAAAAAGGCGATAATGAATTAGCGGAATCTTTAGTTAGCAAGTACGGAACTGCAAGAGAAAATCTTCCAAGTGGGCTTAGTGCTATCGTAGATCAAAGGTTTGGGAATAGAATTGGAATTGCATTAGATTCAATTGCTTCATATCAAAATAAAAGTTCTTCTTCAGAATAATCAATTAAGAAAAATAAAAAAAGTAAAAATAATTTCTAATAATTAAATCAACCTAAGGAGTTAATCTATCTGGGTCGCGTGGAAGTAAAATCGCTTCACGAACATTATCTAAATTAAGTAATCTAGATGTAATTCTATCAAGCCCCATTCCAACTCCACCGTGTGGTGGACAACCAAAACGAAATATGTCTCGATAAAATGTCATTTTAGATAAGTCAATTCCTTTCTCAGCGCATTGCGCTTCAAGCTTCTCCAAGCGATGTTCTCGTTGAGCGCCTGTTGCAATCTCAACTCCACGAAACAGTAAATCAAAAGACTTAGTCTCATCAGCTTTGCCTTCAGGTTTCATATGGTAAAATGGTCTAACTGCATAAGGATAGTTTGTCACAAAAACAAAATCAGCACCATACTTTTCCTTAACCAATTCACCTAAGATAGTTTCAGCTTCAGAATCTAAATCATCTTCTACAGACAACTCCTTTCCGCGAGCCTCTTTTATCCAAGCTTTAACTTCGCTCATTGCAAGTCTAGGAATTGATCCTTCTTTAACATCAGCAAGCTCTGCTCCAAGTAAACTAAGTTCTCCATTACACTTTTCCTTAATTCCAGCAATCAAATGAGTAAAATATTTTTCAATCATATCCATTACATCACTTTCACTTTCAATACAACCCATCTCAAAATCAAGACCAGTAAACTCTGTAAGGTGACGACGTGTATGTGAGTTCTCTGCTCGAAATACAGTACCTAATTCGAAAACTCGATCAAAGCCTCCAGCGATCATCATTTGTTTGTAAACTTGTGGGGATTGCGCAAGTGCTGCTGGTTTTCCAAAATAATCAAATTTGAATTCTTCAGCTCCACTCTCAACTCCACTAGCTGTAACTTTTGGTGTTTGAATATTAACAAATCCAGATTTAATAAAAAAAGCTACAGTCTCAGAATAAATTCGTGAACGTACAGCAAATATTGATCGGATTTTTTCACGCCTAATATCCAAAAATCTGTTATCAAGTCTTTTATCAATGTGAGTTGTTGTGTCTTCACTGATCTCAATAGGAAGTGGTGTTTCAGAAGCATTCAAAACTTCTAAGTTACTTGCACTTAATTCAATTTCAAGTGTACCAGTTCCTTTAACTTGGTTTTCAGGCCTTGCTTTAACTAGGCCTTTAATCATTACAAAATCTTCATTATGAAGTGAACCAGCATTAGCTGCAAGTTCCTTATTCAAAAATACTTGAGTTTTACCATATCGATCCCGAATATCCAAAAATCCAATTTTTCCACTTACTCGAACGGAATCAATCCATCCACATAAAACTACTTCTTGGCCAGCATCTACTTTTGATAATTCTCCACATGTGTGTGTTCGTAACATAGAAATCAAAGCAAATTCATATTTTATAAAGCTTTACGCCACAAAAATATGACTACTCAAATTTTCAGAAAAAGATATAAACAAAAAAACAAACATAACACTATGAAATTCTATCTATCATCCTACAAACTTGGAAATAAGGCAAGCATTCTTCAAAGCTGGTTCGAACAAACAAAAAACAAGAAAATTGCTTTAATTCCTAATGCTATTGATTATTCAACAAAAGGTCAAGAATTCATGGCCAAGAAAAATCAAAGAAGCCTGAAACTCTTAGCTGGAATTGGTCTAGAACCAGAAGTTCTTGATCTCAAAGATTATTTTAACAAAAAAGAAGAACTAAAAACAAAACTAAGCGAATTTGCAGGAGTTTTCATCAGGGGTGGAAACACTTTTGTTCTAAGAGCAGCTATGAAACTCAGTGGATTCGATCAAATCATAACTCAAATAAAAGAAAACCCACAAACAAAGCAAGAAAAAGGTTTCATCTACTCAGGTTACAGTGCAGGAATTTGTATCCTTGCAGAAGATATGCACTCTTTGCAAATAGTAGACGATCCAAATAAGTTCCCTTATGCAAAATTATTCAATCCAGATGCTAATAATCACAAAATAGCAAATCAAACAATATGGGAAGGCTTAGGATTCCTAACTTACATGATTTTGCCTCACTATGATTCAGATCATCCAGAAAGCGCGGATATAGAAAAGGAAGTGAAGTATTGTAAAGACAACAACTTACCATACAAAACCTTAAGGGATGGCGAAGTAATAATCATCGAGTAAAAACAATCTCAACTTTTATTAATGGAACTTCTTTTCTAAGCTATAATGAAAAAAGCAACTTTAACATTTTTACTAATAACTATTTTCATTCTAACGATTCTTCTTTCATCTACTGCATTTGCAACAATCAATATTGATTCCTATACAATCACCTCAGAACCAATCAATCAAAAAGAAGTTCACACAAAACTAGAACTAATTTTAGAAAATACTGATCAAAACCCAATAAACTCTCTTAAACTGCATGTCCCAAAAGACGCTCAAATTTTATCAATTAAAGATTCTTTTGGTGACTTAAACTACCAATTAACAAATGCGCAAGACATCATGGACTTATTACTAAATTTCGACATCCCTTTCCAAGCAAAAGAAACCAGAACTCTTACAATCACTATGCAAACTCAAAGCATTGTTCAAAAAGCGAATTATTTTGAATATCTAAAAGCAGTATCACCAAGCCAAGATGTAGAAAATTTTGAACATATCCTTAAACTTTCTAAAGATGCATATCTTTACGAGTTATCAAATGATAACGCGCTAATTTTCCCTCAAGAAGCAAGTATCGAAGAACTTGATGACATGATCATTATACGTTGGAAACAAAACCTCAAAGCCGGCGAGCAGTACATTTTTCTAGCACGCTTTGGTCAAGATCTGGGGTTCAACTACTGGAAAACCGCGTTTTTTACTCTTCTAACACTCATTCTTATTGTAGCACTTATATTCACAACAAAAAAAATAAGAGCATACAGCTTCCAGAAAAAAGCTATGGCAGCAAGCGGACTTTTAGGTTCTGCTGAAAACCAAATTCTAAAACTCATCATCCAAGAAAAACAAATAAAACAATATGAATTGGTGCGAAAGTTAGGTTTCAACAAATCAAGAGTAAGTAAAATTATCAAAAAGTTAGAATTAAGAGAATTAATCAGCATTAAAAAAGAAGGAAAAGTAAAAATTATTGGTGTTGGTAAAGGCCTGCATGAAAAGTTATAATCAAAGTGAATAAAATATTTTTCAACTAATAAAAAATAAAATAAAAATTCTAACAAAACAAATCAGATAATATCTCCAAGGTCAGCATAACTCTCATCCAAAAGCAGTTCAGAATCATAAGTCAAACCTTCCTTTTCTCCCCCAGTATAATCTACTGTGTAATCAACATCTACCTTAACCACGACTTCACTTTCTTCCTTTGATACATCCTTAGAAAAAACAGAAAAAGCATTACTGATTTTATCTCCAAGCGAAAAAGAATTGCGTTTATCTGTAATGTCAATTACTCCTTCACTTTGTAGAGTACAAGAGCTAAGCAGTAAAGAAAAAACCAAGATGATCAAAATTACAATCCTCATGTTTGATCCTCCAAGGTATTTGGACTAAAAGCCAGCATTTCAACAAGTGACGCATCAAGTTCATCCATGTAAGGCCTAAGCTGCTTTTTGACAATTTTTCTAATTGTACTGCGAAGAGATTGTAATGATTCAACTTCTAAACTAAGCAAGTGGTCCTTTGTTTGGTATTGTTCATAAGAAATATTTTCAAGTTCCAAAACTACTCTTAATACTTGGTTCTCATAATCATCAAGTAGGTCGTAATAATAGTCAATAGTTTGTTCACTTTCAACTTCTTCTGCTAAATTAATCATGTAATTTAATTGTAAAGCTTCAAATCCATACCGCAATTCTAAAAATTCAACTTTGGATTTTACTAAGCGATCAAAACTTTTTTCTTGTGTGTCTTCTAATAGTTTGAACTCTTCTACATATACTAAGGCTTCTTCTCGTGAAATTCCTTCTTCTTTGATAAATAAATCAACTCCTTTTTTGGCATGATCAATTTGATCATAAAGCATGAGTAGCCCTTTTTCTTCCCCAATTCTTTCATACAAATCAAGCAAGTAAACAAGTACATCAATATGGTCATCAAGAAAATTGATCTCTTCATCATATCCTAAACTACGTAAATATTCTTGAAATCCCTCAGCTGTTTCAACACGAGAATATACTGCCAAGTAAAACCGTCTTTCACGAATTTCATTTTCTTTTTCCAAAAGTTTTTCATTGTATTTTAAGGTTGCAGATTCTACAATCCTAAAAGCAATAGAATTAAAGTATTCATTAAAAGCACTATCTGTACTACTACTACTACTACTACTACTACTACTACTACCACTATTCAAGGCATCCACACCAGTAAAACTGCTGGAAAGAACTAAACTAACTATTAGTAGTGTAAAAAGTAATCTAAAAGCTTGAGATGATTTTTTTTGTGATTTTTGATTCATAGTTTCTAACCTCTATTTTCATTGCTCCAATATAAGCATTCTGTTGAAATTTAGTAAAAAATAAAAAATAAATTCAATTAATCCTGAGCGCAGATCTATCTACAATCAAATGTTCCATCAGCATCAATCCAGATGTTTCCATCTTTGGTGATACAAAGCGCTCCATGGCCACCACTTCTATCTGGCGCTCGTAAAGGAAGATTAGCTACTGCCAGTGCTGACACTGGGTCGTTTACACCAATTCCAACAACACCGCCCATAATAGCAAGAGTGTTATTTTGTCTTAGTTCATGACCTAAGGTACTTGAAGCAAGACTAATTCCCATACTGTGGTCTGCTCCACTAGTAAGAGTCATATCTTCACCTAGTGCAATGGAATAATCAGCTTTGGCCCAACTGTTATATCCTAAAGCAATAGAATTGTCTCCTTCAGCATGTGAGCTTTCACCAAGTGCCATTGAGTAATCTCCTTCAGCTTCAGTTGCATATCCTAGAGCAGTTGCACCCTCGCCGCTTGCTTCACTGTGTGCTCCAACAGCTGTTGATTTTCGGCCACTAGCTTCAGCATTAACGGTTGCAAAAGAACGTTCACCACTTGCAACAGAGCCTTCGCCAATTGCAACAGAGTCGCTTCCACTTGCCTTCGCATTACCACCTATTGCTAGAGAATCAGATCCACTTGCATTTGCTCCATTTCCAATAGCTACAGCAAACCTACCACTAGCTTCGCACATCCCTCCAATCGCTAGAGATTCTCTGCCAGATGCATCAATTGCATTAAAACTCATAATGCTATCACTTCCAGTTCCTGCGATAAAAAATGGACTCGCTAGTGCTGACCCTGCCATCATAAATACAGCTAAACCAGCAAAAAGTAACATAAAACCAACCTTATTCCTTCCTACATTTTTTCTTTCTTTTTTCATAATTGTTTCCTCCAAATTGCTGCATTAAACAAGCTTGATTTGCACCAATTCATACTATCTTAATGCAGGAAACTATACTTAGTAGCATCGGGAAACTAAGGAAACTATCAGTGAGAACAAAGGTAAAACTCCCTAAATTAATGAAAATTAAACACATATGAAAAAAGAAATAATAAAAAATTAAAACAAAAAATAATCAATTATCTAACACTTCCCACGAAGGTGACTTGCTGCTAGTACTTTCTTGATACTATACATGTAAGTTGTCATTCGAAAATCATGTTTCTTATCAGCAGCAGAATACAATCCCCAGATCTCACTAAATGCAGTCTCCATTTTCTTGCGTAATTTTGCCTCAATAACATCGCTCTCCCAATAATCACCACTACGGTTCTGCACCCACTCAAAACAAGATACAGTCACTCCACCAGCATTCGCTAAAATATCAGGCAAGACAAGCACACCAGCATTATGCAAAATGTCATCTGCTGCAGCATTTGTCGGTCCGTTAGCTAGTTCCAAAACAACCTTTGCTTTAACAGCGCCAGCATTAGATTCAGTAATACTATCTTCAAGAGCCGCAGGAACTAAAATATCACAATCAAGCTCCAGTAATTCAGAATTACTAAGAACTTTTACTCCTTCACCACTAAACTCGCTAACACTTTTTTTTTCACCTTTAAGCAAACAAAGCGCTTCAACATCAAGTCCACTTGCACATGCAACTGCGCCACGACTATCACTAGCACCAACAACAACAAATCCACGCGCAACAAGTAATTTAGCTGCAGTCATTCCTGCGTTTCCAAAACCTTGGATAACAACTCGCTTACCAACATTTGATAATTTTGAAATTGCAGCTTCGAGTACATATACTCCACCTAGAGCAGTTGCAATTCCACGAACTTTTGATCCACCAACTTCAAGTGGTTTTCCAGTGATTACTCCAGGTGCATGGTGGCCAACATGCTTTTCATATTCATCAAGCATCCAAGCCATTATCTGTGGTGTTGTGTAAACATCAGGTGCTGGAATATCTTTGTTAGGTCCAATAAAATCTCCAAATGCACGAATGTAAGCACGACTTAACTCCTCCAGTTCACTAACCGATAATTCTTTTGGATTAACACTAATACCTCCTTTTCCTCCACCAAGTGGCAAATCAGTAACTGCGCATTTAAGACTCATCCAAAACGCAAGTGATGTGACTTCTTCTTCATTAACCTCTGGGTGATATCTGATTCCTCCTTTAGAAGGCCCACGCGCACGACTGTATTGTACTCTCCATGCATCAAACTTTTTATCACCAACTGATAACTTAGCATGATGTACATGCTCTGGACTTGAAAGAACTGCAACTTCTTTTTCACTCAAACTCATTAATGGTAGAACTTTATCTAAAAATTGTTTATAACTCATAATATCACCAATCAAAAAAGATCTCCTTTTCAATTATAAACATTATGAACTTTAGAAATAATGGTAGTCAAATAAATAAACTAAAATAAGAAGAAATTAAAAAAAAATAACTTTATTCTTGACAAGCCGCTGCGTCACATCCTAAACTACAGGTAACTACAACACTTTGTACCATTCCATTTTCATTACAATAATATTCTTCTAAATGAACTTCATCATAACAAACATCCGGAAAAACTGCTCCATCATAATGAACTTCACCAGCTACTGCGTATGTGATAAATCCACCATTAGGTACTTCAATGTCAACATTCCCTTCATTTTCATCTGAATCAGTACAAGACCTACCTTCATCTAGGTTTGGTATTTTAGTAATTGGAGGGATATCATCTCCAGGTGTTCCGATCTCTGGGATATCAATAATGTCTTCAACAATACTAACGCTCACATCATTTCCACTTGGATTAGCAGCCTTAATTTTCAAATTTTGATTTTGTAATTTAAATAATGCTGCTTCTCCTGTAAGTGCAGCATCAGAATCTTCTAATGACAATCCACTTCCACTAAATATCATGATCACAATTCCTACAATTGCAACTACGCTAACAAGTAGTATACTATTTTTATTATCCATAAAATTCACCTCAATAATGATTATGTAGCATAAATCATCCAAAATCAGAATATAAATCTTTGCAAAAAACAAATTCAATAAACTTTGACATTTACTAAATTACAAAAAAATCAATAAATAAAAAAATAAAAAATTTACTCAACAACTAGTGTTCCAGTCATTCCTCGCCAGTCTTCACAACTGCTACAAGAATATTCAAATTCTCCTGCTGTTGATGCAACAAATGAAACAGCAGTGTCTCCACTAACTTCTTGCGATACACCAAGTTCTGCAATTGCAAAAGTAAAGTCAAGTCCTTCAGGCATAATGTTCAAAACAACTGTGTCTCCAACACTAACGCTAATTGATCGTGGTTCAAATAACCATCTTTTAGCAGCCAAATCAAAACTAACATCTCCAGAGATAGCTTCTTCTTCCACTGTTTCCTCAGCAGAAGTTTCTTCTTCTACAACTGTTTCTTCAACTAAAACAACTTCTTCAGTAGATTCAAGTTCAGCCAAAGCTCGTTCAATAGCAGCTTCAAATTCAGCGTAAGGAAGTGCCCCAGAAAGCATTTCTCCATTTACAAAAAATGCAGGTGTTCCAGTAACTCCTAGTGATTCACCGTATGCCATATCTGCAAGTACTTCAGCTTCCATAACTGAAGATTCAAGGCAAGCGCTAAAAGAATCAACGTCAAGACCTAATTCGCCTGCCCACAGAACATAATTTTCTTCTGACAAATCTTCTTGATTCTCAAAAAGTAAATCATGCATCTCGTAGTACATATCTTGTTCACCAGCACACTGCGCAGCTTCAGCTGCTTTTTGTGCACTAGGGTGAGCTGATAATGGAAAGTCTCTATAAACCAAATTTACAATTCCTGTATCAATGTAGTTCTCTTCAATTAATGGTAATGTGTCATCAACGAATCTTCTACAAAATGGACATTCGTAATCGCTAAACTCTACAATTGTAACAAGTGCATCTGGATTTCCATGAATTGCATTATCTCCAGTTGATACTTCGATTCGATTTACTCCAGATTCAACTTCACTTCCAGCCAATTCTTCTACAACAACTGTTTCTTCTCCAAGAGCAAACCCTTGTGGGAAAAACAATTCTCCATCCTTACTTACATAAGAATCAATTTCTTGTCCACCAACACTTAAAGCAACTCTATAAACTTCTCCAACATCTCCACTTTCAGTAACTGTTGCTACAAATGGGTCTGGGAGTAGTTCAGAATTCACATATTCAAGAGCAAGTCCTTCAGCTTCAGATAAACTAATCTCGCCACCTGAACCAGTTCCAAAATCAAATCCTCCTGTAAATACAGAAATCAATAATAAAATTACCAGTACTCCACTAAGTACTGCCCATGCATTTCCACCTGAAAACATCTGTTCAGACTCATCATCCCAACTTCTTGATGAAGAATCTTTAGGACTTTCTTTTTTAGAATCATTTCCTTGTGAAATAGAAACAACTTCTACTTTTGGAGTTTGCATAGCTGCTTCTACTTTAGAAGGTACGTCTTCAATATCATCAATACTAATTGCTTTTGGTGCAGCTTTTTCAATAGTAATACTACTTTTTTTAGCAGAAACCTTAGGTTTTTCAACTTTAGAACTACTACTTGCTTTTCTAGCACTAGCTACTTTCTTTACTTTTTGTGCTTTTTCAGCACTACTTGTCTCCTTTGAAGGAGTTTTATTTTCAGTTTTTTTTCCGACCATAGGGTATTCCTCCTCCACCACCTCTTCGGCTAAAAAGGATTCTTCGATCTCACTAATTGCTTTTTGTTCCATACCATCACCTTGTTTTGTGATTTCGCCAAGAAATGAATATTTAAAGATTTAGCTAATACAGATCACAAAAAAATTGTTTGTAATACTCTTATACTGCCTTAAAAAAACATTATCTAAAAAGAAATTAACTTTTTACTTTAGCAAATATTTCTAGAAAATAAAATGACAACTATCAAAAATAACTATTGCAAACCACTCATTTGATTTCCTATTTGCATGTTCTTACAAGCGCTAACATTCAAATTCCTATGGTCCAGTGTAAAAACAGTTGATTCCGGGGCTTCTACCCAAATGAATTCATCATGGCCAAGTAAAACTTCACTACTCACAATTGTGCACCTTTCATTACTTCCAATATGCATAGTGTAATATCTTCTAGCTTCACTTTCTTTAACCATCACATAACTTTTATCTTTAGAAGATAAAATCACATTAGTTCCATGTGGAGTATCAAGCAAACTTACGCATTCAGATACTGATTCTCCAATCCCTTTATTCTTGCTTAAACTTAATATTTGAAAAAATATTTGCTCAGAATCAGTTTCACTTTTAGTTTTAAAACTAGGACAATAATTAATTTCAGAAGGGACATATCCATTATGACAAAATACGAACTCTCCAACATCATTTCTATCAATGTAAAAAGGATGGTTATTTTTCAAAGCAGGGACACTCCCTTTAGCGTACCTAATATGTATCATTAAGTATTTTGTTTTAAGACTTCTAAACCACTGAACTTGTACATCGTCATATATAGCAGCTTCAGATTTGAATCTTCTCCATTTGCCTTGTGGGTCCAAATAAGATATCCCCCACCCATCTTGGTGTTTAAAACTCCCTTTCCCTAGGGTAGCATTGCGCTCATGGTCTTGAGTCTGATCTTTTGCCATAGCTATTGCTGCATCAAAAAGTTTAGAACTACTAAATTCACCAACTGCTACTAACATCCGACACATCTATCTACCTCTTTTAAGAATAAACAAAGTCTATTCTCAAATAATCAACCAAACCAGTATACAAAAAACTACACTTTAGAAACTAACAAAGAATAATGTATATTTAAAGATTATGGAGTAAATATCACTAATGTAGGCAAAATCAAGCAAAATATGGCTAATCTCGAACAATTTGGCAGTTATATTTTGGCCAATTCGTAAAAAAACAATGTTTAATCGACTTATCAAACTCCTTTTCTGTTCATAACTACTAAAAATAAAAAATCTAAGGTAAGCTTTATAAATCACCGGGCGTCCAAAGCAAAGATCCTACTTTAGCTAGTATATCAATTACGCATTGCAAGCAAAAAACAATTGTGGGACAACATGCAGCCATGAGGAATCACTGTATGTTGAGAACGACCCTTATCGAGGAATACTAATATGGCAAAAAAACAAAAAAAAGATACAAAAATTAAGATTAAAAAGAAAGTATGGTACAATGTTGTAGCTCCAAAAAGTTTCAACCATAAAGAAATAGGTGAAACCTATTTAGAAAACCCTGATAAAGGTCTTAATCGTAAGATGACTGTTTCTTTAAAAGATTTGACTGGGTCAATGCGTGATCAAAACGTTCAAATTCAATTAAAACTTTCAGAAGTAAAAGGAACTTCTTTGCACACAATTCCAATTGGTTATAATGTAGTGTCAACTTTTGTAAAGCGCCTTGTTAGAAAACGAACTTCCAGACTTGACGATGTTTTTACTTTAAACACTAAAAATGGAAAACCAGTTGTTCTTAAGATGTTAATTGTGACTTACGGTCATGTAAACAAATCTATGGCAACAACTTTGCGTATGAAAGTTAGATCTTTAATGCAAGATCAGATGCAAAAAACTGATTTTGAAACTCTTGTTTCAAGCCTTGTATCATTAAAAATACAAAGCCCAATTAAACGCACAGTGAACAAATTTTTCCCAATTAAAGAAGTGCTTGTACGTAGTGCTCATTTAGTTGACGAAGATAAAGCTCGTCGTGTAAAAGAATCTGTGATTAACGAAGTTGTTGACAACCGAGTTAAAGTAGAAAGTTTTGAAGAGCCGCTTGTAAACGTCGATGAAAACAAAGATGAAGCAGCACAAGAAACTACCACAGAATCTGCAGATGATCAAGAATAAACTTATTTTTTTATTTTCTTTTATTTTCAACTAATACAAACTACAAAAAACCAGGATATTAAAATGAAATTCCTTCTATTCTCAGACGTTCATGATGACATCAAACAAACAAAAAAGCTACTGCAAAGAGCCCACGAAAAAAAAGTAGATATTATTATTGTCCCTGGAGATTTTACTGAATTCGATACTGGGCTTCGTAGGATGCTAAAAATGTTTAATGAAACAAAGTTGCCAGTTTATGTTCTTCACGGTAACCACGAGAACCTTGAAAAATTAGAATCTACAATTAAAGATTATCCTAACTTAACACTTTTTCACAAAGACCATTTTATTGTTGATGACATTGTGTTTTTAGGTTATGGTGGAGATGGTTTTTCCAGGCAAGATTCTGAATTTAGAAAAATTGCAAGAACTTGGTATGGCAAATTCAAAGATAAAAGAGTTGTTCTAATAACGCACGGTCCACCATACAAAACAAAATTAGACAAACTAAAAGCAGGTCATGTTGGGAACATGGACTACCGAATTTTCATTGAAAGAATTAAACCCCTTATGGCAATTAGTGGGCATCTGCACGACACTATGGGCGAACAAGACGAAATAGGAGACACTATCTTACTAAACCCATGTTGGGAAGGCGTAATCATCGAATTATGAAAGTAAAAAAACGACACCACTGGGCCAAGTAACTCCTCCAAAGTAATAACTTGACTAAAGTTTATAAATGGGCTTCTAATTTACTAACTACTAATGGCATATGATGACAAAGACCTTGAAAGAATTTTAGAAGTTGCTAAGACTGTATCTATGGGTGCCGGGTTTGAACCAGATAATTTTGAACTTGTTTATCGTGCCGCAGTCGCCATGGTACAAAAAGAAAAAGCTGCAGATGTAGCTAACCTATATGGAAACCTTGGATTAAACGCATTTTTAGTTAGGTCTTTTCAAATGGGTGTAATAAAATTTGGAACACATTCAAAGATTATCCCCTGCGCAGTTGGGTGGAGTGATCCTATAAGGGAAATAATTAATCATGAATTTGACACAGACTTAAGTGAACGAAAACGTGGGGATGGCAATGTTTACGTTTGGTTAGGTTTAGATACTCAAGGAAATGGGCTCATACAAAGTTATGGTAATGCTCATTCTGATGGAGTACATAGGATAAATATGCATTATTTTGCAGCAGTAGGAAATTACGATAAATTACTTGGAGTTGTTGATTCATTTAGAAGCGATCCTTCAAATATGTCTACATTTGTCAAGAGTGCATTTGGTTGGAAAAATGAAGTGCCAAGACATATGGGTGGTCAACCAGATTTGTACACTCGTATGGAAAGATTATATTTAAAAGTTGGAACTAACAACGTAGAATCAATTCAAATCAAACGATAATTTTTCTAAATTAATTTTCTTCATTACTACTATTTTTCTCTTTTTTCAACTGATTCGCTATCTTCTTTATCTACGCTAGCAGCAATTGCTTCCATGAAAACTTTACTTGTTGCTACAGCCAAACCCTTTTTCTCAGTCGAAATTTGCACGGCGCTCATAAGTGCTTCTCCAACGCAAACTAATTCGCCCTTCAAACTCATAACAGCTACTATCTCTCCAAGTTTAAAATTCTCCATCTTAGAAATTCCTGGGGCTCCTAAATCACGTCCATGGGACAAACTCTCAAGTGCAGAATCAAACACATAGATCTTCTTAAAATCGCGTACAGCTCTCTCTATTGGCCAAAGGCAATGCCGTAAATAGGTTTCATCCCCATGTTCCTTGTAATAAAAAAGAGCATCACGTAAATCATCGCATGTTACTAAGTGGTCTTCCTCGCGAAATGGTCCAGCTTGAGAGCGACGAAGTTCTTGCATCTGTGCTCCTATATTCATTTTTTTACCAATATCAGTACATAGTTTTCGAATATAAGTTCCAGCTTCACAAAGAACACGAAACAAAACATCTCGGTTATCAATTTCCAAAATTTCAAGCTCATAAATTTCACGAGTCCGCAATTGACGTTTAACTGCTGAGCGTACAGGAGGTAATTGCTGAATTTTCCCAATAAAACCAGCCATAACTTTGCGGATTTCTTCATGCTCAATGTTATCTTTATGCAAATGCATAATGCAAATGTATTCTTTAGGTGACTTAAGTAAATATTGAACTACTTTGGTAGCTCTTCCAATAGCTACTGGTTGTACTCCAGTCACCATTGGGTCCAATGTTCCTGAATGCCCAGCCTTTTTCAGACCTAAAATTTTTTGAACGTAATCTGAAACTTGGTGTGATGTAGGCCCAGCTTGTTTATCGATATTCACAACTGCAAAAGATAGAAGTTCATCTACAGTCCGACTATAAGGCTCGCAGCCAATTTCGCCAACAGCTTCCTCAATCACAATCATATCAGTCATAGTACAAACAAGAATTAGTCTTAGTTAAAAAGCTTGCGAGCAAAAGATTCTCACTTTTACTTATATCAAAAATAAAAAATGAAATTATGATCCATTTTTAATAAAATGAATATCTTTACAGACATCTTCCAAAAGGCTTATTCTTTCCCTTGCAATTTCACCAGTTTCAATATAAAGTCTAACTTGTCCATTATCTCCTGTCCATGGGCCACAACTATAATCTTTTGAATGTATTTCATCACTACACTGATATCCTTTATTTGGTGTTTCACGATCAATTAATCTCATACTTTCTGGCGTATCAAACATACGTCCATTTCCCTTATCAATTGCATAAAACAAAATGATGTCTTCCCACCTATCGTGGGCAGATTTTGTATATGTTCCAAACATCACTTCAAAGCAAACATCTGGATGAACTTTTCTTATCTCTTCAATATCTATTTTCCTCTTGGCATATACAATTCCCAATTGTTCTTGACAAATTACCTTGGTTTTACTTTGCTCGTCGCTTCTATCACCATCATTAACCCACCATCTTGAGATATTTTCGTTTTCAACAACAAATTTTCTACGAATACCAATATATCTCATGTTTCCTATTCTAAATTCTCTTTCCATGTTAATCACTCCTCCTTAATAGTATTTCATATAAATCTCATTTTTTAAGAAATTATCTTCGAAATATACATAAAACATATAACTATAACTTACTTATTAGTAATTATATCCCAAAATGAGTGTAAAAAATGGATAAAATAAAACCTATCGACAAGAAAATCTTGAAACTAATCCAGGACAAAGATTTGTGTGTTCCCAGGATCACTAAAATAGCGCATCAGCTAGGTTTACCTACTTCAACTGTGCAAGCAAGAATAAAAAAATTACAGGATATGGATGTGATTAAAGGGTTCACAGTTTTAGTTGATCCTGAGAAATTAAATAAAGGATATGTAGCATTTGTTTTTGGACAAGCAAAATTAGGAAAAGATATTGATTTAGAAAGTCCTGCAAAAAAATTAGCCAGAATTCCTCAAGTACAAGAAGTATTTTACATAACTGGTGATTATGATTATTTAGTGAAATTAAGAGTAAGTGATAAAGAAGAATATTTTAAGGTCATTCAAAAAGTTGCTAAATGTTTTGATTTGCGAGGTAAAGGAATAATTGCTCCTAGATGTTTCAAAGACAGCCCCAAGATAGTTATTGATTAAATTTATTACAAATAATTAGAAAATAAAATTAAAAAAACTTTTGCTTAATCAGAAGTAACTCTCAGACATATTTTCAACATCAAAAAGAGCTGTACTATTAATTTTCCAAAACTTCCTTTAGTGCCAGATAAATTTTATCATTACTTTTTTCATCCTTCACTGCAACCCTAATGAAATCTTGATTAAATTGCGAACTCATTGAAGTAGCATTACGGATGTAAATATTTTTCTGAATCAACTCTTCACAAACATCTTGTGCTAACTTACCAGTTTCTTTAATTCCAATCAAAATAAAATTTGCACACCCAGGGTATACTCTTGCTCCTGGCAAACCTTGCAACCTTGCAACAAACTCTTTTCGTAGTTCATTTGTCTTAGAAATTTTCTCCAAGTAATAATCTTCACTTTTCAAAGCTTCAATCCCTGCAACTTGCCCAATTAATCCAACTGACCATGGTGGAATGAAAGGTTTAATCATATCAATCACAGTTGAATGCGCAGCCAAGTAACCAACTCTTGCTCCACTTAATGCATAAACTTTTGACATTGATTTTAGAACAACTAAATTAGGATAATTTACAACTAATGCTTCTACAGATTCTGCTCTGCCAACATAATCAATGTATGTTTCATCAATAAACAAAATTGTTTCTTTAGGTATTTTAGATAACAATTCTTTTACTTCTATTTTTGTCAAATATACTCCTGTTGGACTATTTGGGTTCACAATAGCAAGCATATCACTTCCAGCACATCCTTGCACCAACTCATTTACATTAATTTTGAATCCAGCTTCTGGCTTTTGTTTAATCCTTCTAATATCTTTTTTCAAGACGTTTTCAAAGATATGAGTGTACTCTCCATACATTGGGTCCAAAATAGATACAGAATCAAATTTGTAGTTTGGAAAAAATGCAAACATCAAGTCAGATGATCCACCACCAACAATCAAATTTTCTTTAGGGATTCCTCTCGCTTCTGAAATTGTATTAACTAGTCCTTCTGAGTTTGTTGGTGGACTATTTTTAAGTAGCCAAGATAAATGTTCACTAAGTGCATTAATCACGTTCGGTGCTGGTTTAAACCAGGCATCTGTGACGTCAGCTCTAATAATTTCATTCTTAGAATCTAATCTGTCAAAGTTTATTCCTACGGCATTAAAGGATGCTCCTCCATGAAAACATTTAATTTTGATCACCTGTGTTTTTCCTCCAAACCCGCCATATTTTCAAAAAGGTGTTTAAACATAAATACTTGGTTAACTCTTAATTAAACTAAAGGTTCAACCATTACAAAAAGTTTAAATAAGCGCAGGATAATTACAAATACATGGCTTTAGCAGTTATTGACAAAAGATATGGGGAAGCTACTAAAACCACGCATGACTTGATTCTTTTAGTTCTAGCCAAAGAATATCCCTTAACTATTGGTCAGATCACAAAAAGAATCAAGGTCAGCTTCAAGGTCAAAATAACCTTTCAAGCTATTCGTAAAAGTCTTAACATTCTTGTAGGAAGAAAAGTACTCAAAGTACTAGGTCAGAACTACCAAATAGATAAAAATTATGTGACTGAATTAAAAAGGCTAAGTGATCAGTTAATGACTAATTATTATCCAGGTGAAGATAAAACTCAAAAATCAATTCCTAAAGAACAAGTTCACTCTGAGTTCATTTTTGATAATCTGATTCAAGCAGATCAATATTGGTCAGAAGTAGTTTTACATTGGGCATACAACCTAAAAGAAGAAGATGATCATAGATTTTTCTTTCACGGACCTCATTGTTGGTATGTCTTTGGTCATTTGGGATTAGAGAGTGAATTCCTTCTAAAATTAAATTCACTTGGTGTCAAGTCGTACTACCTTATTGAAAACGATACATTGCTTGATCGGTGGACAAAACAATTTTACGAAGATCACAAGGTAAAGTATATTACAAAAAAAAATGGTTCAACAGAAATGAAAACCGCGCTTGGTGTTTTTGGTAATTCAATAATTCAATATGATTATCCTGAAGAATTAAATAAGTCAATTAACAATTTTTATAATTCTAGTAAGAAAGTATCTTCTATTAATTTGACAAAGATAGCTCATGCACTAAAATTTAAAGTTAAATTAAAATTATTTGTAATGAAAAATAATATTATTGCGAACAAAATTAAAAGAGAGATTATAACCAATTTTTAATAAAGAAATATTATTTAGAAATTTAAAATAATTACAAACTTACTCTGCCTTAGCAGCAGGTGATGGAGTTTCAGGTGCTTTTGTTTCAACTGCAACCTTTGCTTCAACTTTTTTCTCTTCTACTTTAGCAGGTTTTGCCTTAACAGCTTTCTTCTCTACTTTCTTAGAATCAGATTTTTTAGAACTTGTTTTCTTAGCGTCAACAAGACTTGCACGAACAACGCCTTCTTTGTCTTTAACTGCAAATACTTTGATGTGGTGCGGAGGGTTCTTTCCACCATGTTTCCACATTTCTTCGTTAACAGCTTTGTCTAGACGAATATCTGAGGATTTCATGTGTTTAGCAAGAAATTCTTTTGCAGCAGTAACTGCTTTTTTGGTTTTTCTCCAACGTGGAACTTTTTGAAATGCCCGTCTAACTGGGATGTTATAAGTTCTTTCGATTGTATCTGCTGCCATAAATTACTCCGTCATTTGTGGCTCAAAAATTTGCAAACAAATTTTTTTCTGCCATTTTTTAATTAATTTATAATTTGATGTTTGTTCGTCTCCAACTACGCTTAACATGAGTTAATCGTGATGGGTGTACTCTTTTTCCTTTCCCATAAGTTTTCAAAACTGTCCAAAAAGGAGCCCATCTAGTTTGGAAACCTCGCTTAAGTAAACGTTTTTTGAGTGATGGGTGTTTGTTTCGTGCCATAGTAGTATTTTAAAATGATTTATTCTTGAGTTTTTTCGCTAGCTTCAGGTTTTTCTTCAGCTTTAGGTGCTTCTTTTTTTGGAGCAGCAGCTTTAGTTTTAGCTGGTCGACTCTCTTTGTAAATTCCAACTGCAATCTTGTCAAGAAAACTTGTTCCTTTAGGGGTCAAGATTCTTCCTTTGAAACTGCCTTTTTGAGTTTGCGATATTAATCCACTTTTCTCAAGTTGTTGTAAAATTTTACGAATAATAGATCCTGATGCTTTGTAAAAGTGTCCAGGCTTGTGTCCACGGTTCTTCTTTCCACCAAATTTGTGACGAAGTTTTTGTGTTCCAATAGGTCCAGTTGCTGCTACACTTCTTAAAATTGCAGCTGAACGAACAAACCACCAATCAGGGTTGTCAGGTAAACGTTCTTTGTGGTGCCCAGTTTTAACAAACTGTGCCCATTCTGTTGCTTCAACAGATCCTTCGGTTTTAAGTGCATCAGCTGCTTTCTCAATGAGTTTTCCAGCATCTACACGCATAATGTGAGTCATAAGACCTCCGCGACCCATTTTGTTTATAAAGCTTGCGGTGATCCTTAACGGATCAGCTCAAGTTCAGCAAGATTTCCTTGCTGTGGCTTTCTGTACGTAGCAAGAAAATTCAGTAAGATTCTCTTACCTCCACAACTTATTTAAGCAAAATCAAGTATTTTCCCTAAATGAAATTCCAAGAAATAAATAGTAAAGCTGTAAAAATCACAATCAATGAAACAATTGATGGGGAAAACCAAGAAATTGCAAGAGCTTTCATATTTTTAATAACTAACGCGCTTCACGACAAACCATATGGTTTATTAGAGGATGTTTATGTGCAGGAATCTCATCGAGGCAAAGGCCTTGGTAAACAAATAACTAATGAAGCAATCAAAAAAGCAAAAGAGCTTGGCTGCTATAAATTCATTTGTACTTCCAGGTTCCCAAAAGAATTCATACACGAGATGTATGAAAAATTAGGTTTCACAAAACACGGTTTCGAGTTCCGTATGAATTTAGATTGAACCTTCTATTTCTACTCAAACTTTCATTAGCTCTCAACTTGTTGAAAAGTTTAGCAGGTCTGAACATAATTGCAAAACCCTTATAACCACTTCTTCTTGATTTTATACATGAAATTATTTGGAACTGACGGTATTCGTGGTAAAGCAAATGTTTATCCAATCACTGCTGAAATGGCTCTTAAACTCGGTAAGGCAGTTGGTATTGTGTTTCGCAATGGAAAAAAAACCAAAACCAAAATAATTATTGGTAAAGATACTCGGCTCAGTGGTTATTTAATTGAATCAGCATTAGTAGCTGGTCTTGTATCAGTAGGTGTTGATGCATACCTTGTTGGTCCAATGCCAACTCCAGCAGTTGCACACTTAACAAAAAGTTTTGCAGCAGACGCAGGAATTGTAATTACTGCCTCGCACAATCCTTACATGGACAACGGGATAAAATTCTTTGATCGTCATGGCTGGAAAATTGACAATGAAACTATAAACAAAATTGAAGAATTGACTTTACAAGAAAATATCAGTACTCAAAATATTACTGGTGATCAAATTGGTCAGGCCCACAGAATTGATGACGCCAGAGGCCGATACATTGAGTTTGCTAAAAACTCCATCAATAACCGATCTTTAGCAGGGATCAAAGTAGTTCTTGACTGTGCAAATGGCGCAGCGTACAATATTGCAAAATTTATTCTAAAAGAATTAGGAGCACAAGTAATCACACTTAATGCGAGTCCAAATGGAAGAAACATTAATGATAACTGCGGTGCAACACATCCTGAACTTATTGCAAAAGAAGTTATTAATCATAATGCTAACTGTGGGATTGCTCTTGATGGTGATGCTGATAGGATTGTTATGGTCGATGAAAATGGAAATGTTTTGGACGGGGATTTTATTATAGCAATTGCTGCAAATTATCTCAAACAAACAAACTCTCTTACTAATAACACTGTTATCCAAACTGTGATGGTTAACCAAGGCTTCGTTTCTTCAATGAATCAGCTTGGCATAAAAACTATTCAAACCAAAGTTGGTGACAAGCACGTTCTCAAAAAAATGCGTGAATTAGGGGCTGTACTTGGTGGAGAACAATCAGGTCACATTGCATTTTTAGAGCATTGCACTACTGGCGATGGTATGATCACTGGTCTTAAAATACTTGATATCATGCAAAAAACCCAAAAACCACTTAGCGAACTTTCAAAAGTTATGACTAAATTTCCTCAAGTCCTAATTAATCTTGAAGTAAAACAAAAACCTGCTTTGGAATCACTTTCTACTCTTAATCAATTAATCACTAACGCAAAAAATCAACTTCAAGATACTGGGAAAGTTTTAGTTCGTTATTCTGGAACTCAAATGCAATTACGTGTTATGGTACAAGGGCAAGACAAAGAGCAAATAACAATCCTCGCTCAAGAAATCGCAGATCATGCTAAAAAAGTAATTAATGTATGATTTTTACAATTCAAATTATAGCTCAAAAGTCCTCCAAAAACATATACATAGTATGCAATAGATTTGTAAACTAAAAAGAATAAAGAAGGTGTTTGATATGAAAGTAATTATTTTAGCAGCAGGCAAAGCAACTAGGATAACTCCATTTTCTCAAACTAAACCAAAGGCTCTAATTAAACTCGCAAATATTCCTCTTCTTGAGCACACTTTCAAAGCGCTTACAAAAGTTACTCCAATGGTAACTGATGTTATCTTAGTTACTGGCTACAAAGAAGCTATGATCAAAGAGCATTTCAAAGATTCTTATGAAAATATTTCTATCTCTTATGTTACTCAGCATGAGCAAAAAGGAACAGGGCACGCAGCCCTTCAAGCAAAAGAATTTTTCAAAACCCCTAATGAACAATTTCTTCTTCTCAATGGTGATGATATTTATTCTTGGCAAGATCTCCAAAGTCTAACTCAATTCCCAAGCACCATCCTTCTTCAAGAAAAAGAAGATGTATCAGCTTTTGGTGTTGTCGAGGTAACGCAGCAAATAGTTCATCTAAATAATCAAGATGTAATTGTTCATAAAGTAAAATCTTTTGTGGAAAAACCTCAGGGCGTTCCTCCATCTAATTTTATCAATACTGGTGCATTTGCTTTTACAAGCAAACTCTTTCCAATTCTCGAAGATTTGAGAGAATCACCACGTGGTGAGTATGAATTAACTGATGCTGTAAAAGCTCTTGCAAAGCAAGATAAAATGCATGCTATCTTCACAAAACATTTGTGGTCTCCAGTAGGTTATCCTTGGAATATTATTGAAACAACAAAATTACTTTTAGAAAAAAGACTTAACAACCAAATTTTTCATCATGGAACTGTTTCTTCAGGCGCTGTTATTGAGGAAGATGTATCTATTGATCGCGGTAGCAAAATTGCTAAAGGAGTTAGGATAACTGGTCTTGTGGCAATTGGAAAAAATGTTACAATTAAAGAAAATTGTACAGTCTCTGGAACTGTTGCAATTGCTGATAATTCAGTCATAGAAAAGAACTGCATCATTTCAAATACTATCATTGGGTCATCCACAATTGTCAAACAAAATTGTCGTCTTCACGATTCTGTGATTGGAGATAGTGTAATCATCCAAGAAAACATTGCCACAAATACTATCTTACCAGACCAAACAATCAAAGTACAAATCAAAGGAAAACTTTTTGATACCAAACTTCATCAACTAGGTGCTTTTATCGCCGACAAAATTCAATTAAATCAGAATACAAATCCAGGTGAAATTGTTTTAGGTTAAATAATTTATTTTATCTTCTTCCAAGCCATTTCAATCATTATTTCTTTTCTATTTTCTCATTTTGCAGTTTTCCAAAGTGCTGCAAATTGCGCTCTATAACTTTTTGCACTAGTTTTATCTTTAAGCAAAAAGCAAATTGGGCTGCCATGTACGTGCATGGTCACAACATAATCTCCACTAACTAAAATCCAGGCTGGACTCTCGTCTCCTTTTTCTAAATATTTTACTTTTGCACGTGAAAAAGAATTTTTTGCCTTTTGTTTCATCCCACCATTATATAATATTTTAATTGGAACTTTTGCTTCTTCGCGTCTTTCATTCCAGTCATACAAATATCCTTTGAATTTGTCTAATGCTTCTTGTGGAGCTCCTAAAACAAGTACTTCTTCGTGTTTAACGCCTTCACTTCCTTTAGAAACTTCTGATAAAATGAATTCATAACATGTTTTAAATCCTTTAATTCCTTCAAACACTTCTGCATGTACTTCTTCTCTTGTTTGCGTAAATTCTTCTTCAAGTATTGGCATGATCTCTTTGAGTTTTTTCTCTTTCAAAGACAAACGTGCCATCTCTGATTGAACAAATCTAAGCAAATTTTTTGGATCTTGTGCTGCAAACTCCTTGACTTTGTTACGTACAACATATGAAACAAGTCCCTTCAAAATTAGTTTGTCAAGTACTTGGTATACTTTTCCTGAACCAACACCTGATTTTTTAACAATGCTTCCAGTTGTAGACTGTCCAAGTCCAAGTAGTGCAAAATAAACCTTCACTTCTGATCCAGTAAACCCTAGCCCTTCCAAAAGCCCACCGTACTCTAAAATTAAATTATCACTTACCATGGTGGTAGTAAAAATGCTCCCTTCTAAAAAACTTACTACTACTTTGGTGGTAGCGATCCTTTTTAACCAAAACTACCTTTATTTAATTTCCAGAAAGCAGTGGTGGTTTTCTTGCATGTTTTGTAATGCTCATGTGAGGTGATTTACTGCTTACGCTAAAAGAGCAAGGTTGAGGGACCTTGCTTTCTTAGCTCTTTTTTCTTTTAAAAATTAATAATCAAAAAACAACACAAATATAAAGCGAAATTCTTTCTTTACTTACGGTGTATTGATGGCGAAAAAAACAAAGCGTATTCCTAAAAAAAAAATCTCTAGTTCTAAATCTAAAAAAGTAGTTCACAAATCTAAACCAAAAAAGCGTATCACTCGTAAATCTCATTCTTCAATCCCTAAAGATGTTTGTTCGCTTCGTCATGGTAAGGAACGTGAAGAATTCATTGTCAAAGAAATTCACATTGAAACTGGTGGAATTATTGTTTGCCTACTTCTTGCTTCACAAGCAAAACAACTAGATCTGCGCTCTGGAGATCGTGTTCTTCTAAAAAACAAAAAAAAACATATCACAGCGATTTTAGATACAACTCATTCAAATGCAACAGTTCCATGTAATAGTATTGGTTTATTTGAAGAAACCAGGCAAAAACTCAAAGTAAAAAATGGACAAAAAATTCACATTGAATATATCGGAAAACCAAAAGCAGTTTCCTATATTAAGAAAAAAGTACACGGTCATCCATTAAGTAAATCAGAATTAACAATTATTATTCAAGCGTTTGTAGATGATAAATTAACTGATATTGAAAAAACTGCTTTTGTAATGGCAGCGAATCATCATGGGTTCTCAGCAAAAGAAACAGCTGATCTTACACGTGCTATGGTTAGTACTGGATCCACTATAGAGTTCAAAAATAAATTAGTGATTGACAAACATTGTATTGGTGGTGTTCCAAACAATCGTACAACAATGATTGTAGGTCCAATTATTTCAGTAGCTGGCCTTACTATGCCAAAAACTAGTTCTCGTGCAATCACAAGTCCTGCTGGAACTGCTGACACAATGGAATGCCTAGCGAACGTGGAACTCACAAAAAAGCAAATCATGAATACTGTGAAAAAAGCAGGTGTTTGTCTTATTCATGGTGGTTCATTAAATCTTGCTCCAGCTGATGAAAAAATTATTGATATAGAGCGTCTTCTAAGTATCGACGCTACAGGTCAACTTCTAGCCTCAGTTATGGCGAAAAAGGCTAGCGTCGGCTCCAAAATAGTTCTAATTGATATTCCTAAGGGCCCATCAACAAAAACTCCAACAACAAAATTAGCAAATGATTTGAAAGAAAAATTCATCGCGCTTGGTAAAAATTTAGGTATCAAAGTTCACGCAATAATTACTGATGGCCGTCAGCCTATCGGTAGCGGTGTTGGTCCAGTTCTTGAGGCAAAAGATGTAATGCGTGTTCTAAAACGTGATCATGACGCCCCAAAAGACCTAGAAGAAAAATCTTTGGTGATGGCAGGCATACTGCTTGAACTAGCAAAAAAATCCAAGAAGGGACATGGTTACAAAATGGCAAGAGATATTTTGCATTCCGGAAAAGCGTTCACTGCAATGAAAAAAATCATTAAGTTGCAAGGCAAAGTTTCACCACCTCCACTTGGAGATAAAATTCATCATATCAAAGCAAAAAAGTCAGGCAAAATAAAATCCATTGATAATATTGCAATTGCTAGGATTGCAAGAGTAGCTGGAGCACCATTCGATAAAGGAGCTGGACTTTATCTTTATAAAAAAATTGGACATAAAGTGAAAAAAGGAGATCTCTTGTTCACAATTTATGCTTACAGTACAGATAAGTTGAGACTTGCTAAAAATCTAGTAAAAGAAACAAAAGCAATTACTTACTAAGAATTCTTTATCATTAAGAAAAAACCAATCAAACACTTTGAACTTCTTTTTTCTTACGTCTCATTCGTGCCTTAAGATTATATTCACGCTGTCTTTCTTGATGGTAAGAACAAAATTTAATCTTGTCAAGAGCTTGATTATTACATCGGACACAAATCCCTGCATCTAATTTTTGATGATACAATTTTTTACGCTCCTTAAGAAGCCTTTTTTGATTGGAATGGTAAAACTTCAAGAATCTGTTTGGATACTCTAAACACTTTCCTTTAGCTCCTTTAAGTTTCTTTTTAGAAACCCCAGCTCCTCTTCGTACTTTAGATACTCCTTTTGAGACAGCAGCTTTTAGTTTCTTCCATACCATTATATGAATCAAAAACAAACACTTAGAATATAAACGTTACGACTAATCTCATCTCTGGCACTTAGGGCAGTGATACGTTCCTCTGCCATTTAGTTTAGTCTTCACAATATCGCTCCCACAAGTACCACAACTCTTTTTCCCATACGCTTTCAAAAATGAACTGAACTTTCCTGCTTCCCCATTAGTTGTCACGTACTTTCCATCAAAAGTGGTCCCATTGTTTTTTATGGCAACAAGAAGCAGTGGAGCAATATGTGAATACAACTTTTTCAGTTTAGTCTCTTTCAAATTTTTAACTAATGTAGAAGGCAAAACCCCAATCAAATAACAAAGTTCTATTGCATAGATATTACCTAGCCCAGCAATTACTTTTTGATCAAGTAGCGCAGTTTTAATTGCCACATTTGCTCGCTTAGAAACATTCGATAAAAATAAATCATAATCAATAAAAAGTGCATCATCACCTAATTTGCGTGAAGCAAAATAAGAATCAACTTCACTTTCATTCATCAACTCCATAGTTCCAAATTTACGTTGGTCATTAAAGAGTAAACCAGACTTATCGGAAAATCTAAACAAAACTCTTGTATGTTTATCATGTCCCTTCTTATCTAAATTAGATAACGCTCTGCTGTCTACGTGAATATATTGCCCAGTCATGCGCAAATGTGAAATCATACTAACATCATTACTAAAAGAAAACATCAAATATTTACCATAGCGCTTAACATCAATTATTTCAAGTCCATTTAATTCAGATCCTTCAAGTGCAACTCCTCTGCCTGCACCAATTAATTCAACTTCTAAGACTTTTTTCCCAATCACAGTATCAATTAGTCCAATCCGTACTGTTTCAACTTCGGGTAATTCAGGCATATTTTCTTTCCTACAAGTATACTAGCCAATTCATTATTATTAATTAAAAATAACTTCCAGAAATCTAATAATAAAAATAAAAAAAAATTTAAAATGTGATTACTTCTTTTTAGTAGCTTTTTTCTTAGCAGCACCGCCCATGATTCTGTACATTCCTGTAGTACATTCGGGACATTTACCTTTCATAGCTGAGCGACCATTTTTCATAGTTACTTCTTTAGCTTCACTCATTTCACGCTTTGCTTTACATTTAACACAGTATGCTTCTACCATTTTTTTATAACACCTCAATATATGACTATTAAGAAATACCCTTGGCACTTCTAATCAACTAAGCTTAAGACCAAGTTCCCCCTTAA
This sequence comes from archaeon, assembly GCA_018697095.1. Taxonomy (GTDB): domain Archaea; phylum Nanobdellota; class Nanobdellia; order Woesearchaeales; family GW2011-AR9. The sequence goes on from JABHSG010000003.1 coordinate 389,050, forward strand.
AAAGATTTGGATTCTAGTTTAGTCTCAAAAAACCCCTCAAAAGCACATTATTTGCTTCAATTTAAACTAAGAAGACAGAATTTCTCTTTTATCGGCATTTTTGGTTTCCTTTATAACGGTTTAAATTATCAAAATCTAGAAATATATTTAAACTCTAAAAAAAGTTAAAATTCAATGAAATAAGGGTGTTTTATGGTGGCAGAGCAAGAAGAATTAGAATTTTACGATGTAAAGACAAAAGCTAAGTTCAAATCAAAAAATTACGAAGTTAGAGTAAGGGAAGTAAAAAGAACCAAAAGATATTTTGCAGTGACAAAATCTTTAGCTGGTGAACATGAATGTTGGCGAGTTATTTCTAGTGACAAAGCAAAAGAACTCGGAGCAATCTGATTTTTTCTAAACAATTATTTCTTTTTTGCCAAATATATTTTTAAATGAACATTAGTTTCAGGCAAAAGTATGGTGCCTAACTTAGAAGAATCAGTTAATGTAAAGTGACCAAACTCCATCTAAACTTGGAATTGCTTATGAGAAAGCCCGAGATTATATCAGCATAGTTGGAGAAGCAAGATTTGCAGCTGGTGTTGTCGGATTTCTGGGTTTAGTAGTCTCAGGGACATATGGTATTTCTAAACATAGTTGTTCGAATCCAAACTATCCTCCTGCAGAAAAATTTGTAAGGGTATCCGCTGGAAATTATGAATTTCGTTCACCATATGGTGGGATTCAACACTAACGCTGTTTTTCTAGTTTAACACTTCACTCACTTCTTTGTCACTCACGAACGTCTTAGTAATAACTTCTTTTTCATCCGCGCTAAACTGTTTAACTACTGCAAATACTCCTTTAGTAATTCCACGTCCAACAGTATATTCTAAAACAACAACTCGCGCAAGAAAATTCCAATTACTATCACGTAAGTCCATTGGCACATTAATTTGATACAATCTGTGTCCTTCTTTAGAAAAAGTATGTTCGCGTCCAATTTCCAAAGAATCAGGAATCTCAGAACTAGGTAAGCGCAAACATGCCTGTAACAAAAAAGGATTTCCCATCAAACTATCTCTCAACTAGTAACTTGATTCCAAACTTCTCAGTCTCAAGAACCTCAGCCCCAGAAATGTCATCAGAACTAAACACAAATTCTTTGACATGCGTTACTGCCTTTAAGTCATCAATCAATCTTGAAATGTCTTTTTCAAAATTCTCTTCGCTACAACTAAGAACAACTTCACTTAACTCTTCTTTCAAACTAAGTTTATTTGTACTCTTATATTTTCGAACTGCATTAATAATTTCAATTCCCATATCACCAACCTTTTCACAGCTTGCATCTATTTCTAACTGGTTACCAACGGGCCAAGAAGCATTGTGCACAGAAACAGCGTCGCAACCATCAACTTTCCCACGAAAGAACAATTGATAAATTTCTTCACAGATGTGTGGTGTGATTGGAGCCATAAGCCTAACAACGCACCAAAGAGATTCCCAAAGTGCAGCTTGCGCAGAAGTCCGCTCAGCTTTTCCACGTGAATCAGGGTTATACAAACGGTCTTTAACAATTTCTAAATATTGATCACATAGCATTTGCCAAAAGAAAATCTCAGAACTTCCTTTAGCTCGTGCATATTCATAGTTATCAAAAAACGCAGTAGATGAATCAATAGCACGTTGCATCTTAGCTAAAAGCCAATGATCAAACACTTCTGTGACTTTTCCTTTCCCAGAATCAACGTCAAAGTCACTTAAGTGCATCATTGAAAACTTTGAAGCATTCCATAACTTGTTTACAAACTTCTGACCAGTTTTTACATCTTTTTCTTGGTATGGCAAATCTTCTCCAAGTTTTGATCCTGCAGACCAATAACGAATCGCATCTCCACTAAATTTGTCCATCACATCTTGTGGTGCAACAACATTTCCTTTACTCTTACTCATTTTGTTTCCACGCGGATCTAAAACAAATCCAGAAATTGTAACATCTTTCCATGGGTTTACTCCATAAAGCAAACGAGTTTTAGCCATCGTGTAAAACATCCAAAAATTAATGATGTCATGCGCTTGAGGGCGAAGTGACATTGGAAATAAACGTGCACGTACTTTTTCATCTTTAACTAGTTCGGTCCCCAAAAAAGGAGTTGAAGAAGAAGTAAACCAAGTATCAAAAACATCAATTTCGCCAGTTAACTCAATGTTATCTGCCACGCCAAGTGGACGATCTACAGTTGGGTCTACTGGTAGTTGACTCTCGTCTGCATAGTACACTTTGCCAGATTTATCATACCAAACAGGAATGGAAATTCCATAGTGGCGCTGCCGTGAGAATCCCCAGTCCCAATTAAGACCTTTAATCCAATTATCAAGTCGAGACTTCATATGTTTTGGATTCCAACCAAGTTCATCTGAAGCAGCCAAAAATTCTTCTTTGCGATCCAAATAATTCACATACCATTGCTGTGAAACAATAAACTCGACTTCTCTTCCAGATCTTTCACCAACATTTACAATCTGCTCTTTTTTCTCTTTGAAAATGATATGTCCTGCTTTTTCTAAGTCAACAATGATTTTCTTACGTGCTTCTGCTGCATTAAGTTCAGCGTAATCACCAGCAATTTCTAGTAGTTTTCCATCTTTGCCAATCAAATTAATTGGTTCGGCTTTATGGCGAATTACCCATTCAATATCTTCTTGTCCACCATAAGAACAAAAGTATGCAATCCCAGAACCTAAATCACTGCGAACAGCTTCATCATGACTAATAGTAAAAGACTTTTCCAAAAATGGAATTGAGGCAGATAAACCAATCAAATCTTTCCCAGTTAATTCACCAAGAACTTCATATTCAACAGACGAAAATTTTTCAGCATAAGTTTCCTTTCCTGTAATCCAAATTTCATTAGTTTCTTTAACTTTAAGACGAACATAAGTCCCTTTTTCTTCAACACTCATTCCAACGCATGCATACAGCATTTCTGGCCTAGTGGTTGCATAAATAACGAACACATCACTGTCTGCTTCACTTAATTTTTCAACTCCTGTGCCACTAAGTTTTGCCTTAACATAACTAAGCCAACCAGTGGTTTTCTTATCTTCAAGTTCTGCTTGCGCAATTGCTGTTTGAAATTGCGGGTCCCAAAGTACTGGGCCACGCCGACGCTCAACTAAACTCTTCTTAGCCAGTTGTAAAAAACTACGCTGCGAAATACATCTAGAATGATCATCAATAGTAGAATATAATTTTTTAAAATCGCAACTCATCCCAATATTTTTCCAATCACCAATAAATGCAGGCCTAGCTTCATCTAAATATTCAAGGCAGATACGAATTGCTTCGCTACGTGGCAATTTACGAAGGTTTACTTTCTTCTCTTTTTGAACTAGTTTTTCAGTAGCAAGTCCGTTGTCATCTGTTCCAAATGGATAAAATACATTGAAACCTTTCATACGTTTATATCTTGCAATAAAATCTTGCTGAGTGTAACTACAAGCGTGCCCAAGGTGCATCTTCCCACTTACTGTTGGTGGAGGTGTATCAATTGAGTAAACTTCAGTCTTAAGATCACTCTCATCAAAAACATAAACTCCTTCTTGCTCCCAAAACTTTTGCCATTTGGCTTCACTAATTTTGGAATCATATTGCTGTGGGATTGAAGAATCACTACTTGGATTTTGAACCTTAGAATCATTACTTGTTGCCATAACAAGCACACCGCTCTCTATTATATAAAAACCTTAGTGCTAGTAATTATAAAAACAAATATAAACCCCTTTTCTTTAACTAGTCTTTATGAGGTTGATTTATGGTGCAGAAGCTTTTGAAGGGATCGTACACGATCTTTTAGGTCATGATATTACTGAGAACGGAATAATCATCAAATTTCAGCCAACTAGAAAAGAAGGTATCATTTTAGGTGATGATGATCAAAGAACAGTTTTTCTAAATTCTTCATTAAACCACGGTTTAACTCAAGTAAAACATTTTGTGATTGATAAAAAAAGACCAGGCATGATTTGTATTAGTGCAAACCCTCTTCTAAAAAAAGGGGAACTAATGAATCAGATTTTATTGAACCAAATTATCCCACTCAAAAACGTAATCTTTTTGGGGTCACATGAGTATTCAAAACCAGAATTAGATTTTCTAAATAATAACAAATTACATTTTTTCCCAATGCATGAAATAGCAAGTGAAGGTTATCATGAAGTTTGCGAATCAGTTATGTCTATTTCTAAAAGGTTCACTGACCTATATATCTTAATAGATTCAAGTATCCTTGATCAATCCATTCTTCACGCTGGACGTCCTGGTGGACTTATGCCAAGAGAATTAGTTTTTATTCTGCAAAGACTAAAACATCTAAAACCTTTAGATACATTTGAATTAGTGATTTCTCCAGCAGCTAGGGATCTAGCAGTAAAAATCTTAAGTCAAATTTACGTTGACAAAAAATAATATATCTAGGTAAAAAAATGAAGACAAAAAACAACCAAAAAAATAATCTTTTTTTAATAACAACAGTACTTGCTATTGTAGCAATTCTAGTGATGTTTGCTGGCCCAAATATCTTGGATCAAGAAATTGATTCAATTGTGGGAGAAGCATTTTCAACAAGAAGTTCTTCAGCCACAAAAGGTGGCTCTATTTTAGATTCAATTCAAAAACAAGAAACTTTTGAATTTTGTACTGATAGTGATCTTGGAAATGATCCTGAACTTTATGGGGTAGTTGAGATTACTTCAAAGTCTGGAACTACTTCTAGTAGTTGGGGTGATTCTTGTCACACTGATGGCACAGTCCAATATGAAGCAGTCTGCTCTTTTGATGAAAATGGGGAAGAAGTAGCAGATTTTATTGGAACAAGTTGTGATTGTCAAAGTGGCGAATGTATTGCTCAAATGCAACATGCAGAAGACAATCAATTTGGAATATCAGAAGAAATAATTGAACAATTAAAGGATGATCTAAGGATAAGCCATGAATCTCCAAGGTCAGCAGAAAAATTAAAAACTTTTGATGGACCAATAGTGGAAGTAGATTCTTTAGTAAGAGAAGAAGGTGATGATAGCACTTTTATTGAAAGGGACTCTTGTGAAGATTCAGATGGTTTAGACTACGCTGTTTCTGGTGAAGTAGACTTTTTAGATGAACAAAGCCATGTTGTAACTTGGGAAGATACTTGTATTGAACAAACAAATGTTCTTTACGAATGGTATTGTAGTGAAGATTTGATTCCAAAATATGAAGCAGTAAATTGTGTAAGAGGTTGTGATGAAGGTATTTGTATTGGTGGAATGGTTTCTACTGAGGCCTCAGCTGACGATTTAGTTGATACATCTCCAGATGCAAGTGATATAGAACTACTTGACACTTGCATAGAAACCGATGGGGGTAACGACCCATATACCAGAGGTGATTTAACTATTGCTGCTGGTGCACCAATTAGTGACTGGTGTAATAGCGCAGGAAGACTAATTGAGTATTATTGTGAATCTGGCTCAGCTATAGAGCAGTCTTATGAGGTTTACGATTGTGCAACTAGTTGTGTGGATGGTGCATGTGAAACTCCTCCGATTGAAGTGGAGTAAAATTAACTAAACAAAAATAATTTTTTATTTATTTACTTTTTTCTTCTTTCAAAATTCAATTTTTCTAGCAAGCTTTTTAAACTACAATAAGGCAAGGCTACTTGTGGGCCTGTAGCATAGTCTGGATATTGCGGCCGGCTTCGGGTTGCAGCAATGCAAAAAGACACCGGCAGGTCAGGGGTTCGAATCCTCTCAGGCTCACTTTTTTTCTTTTAATTTCTTTTTGCTTTCATTTCCTTGTGTATTTTTTCTCCCTCAGAATACATTGTAAACATTCTTTGTGGGTAATCTCCTCTGGTAGAAAGATCTCTTACATCACTGCCAACATAAATTCCTTTGTCCTGAAATCCTAAATCTACAATAAAAGGACCAGGTTCACTAGTAAATCTCTTAGAAACATAGCAAGATGACGTATCTTTGATTCCTGTGTCAAAATAACTAACACAATACAAGTCAACCTCACCATCGGAGTCAATATCGACAAACGTTTCGCTGCCAGTAAAAATTACAGAATTTCGCGATGGATTGTATACTGTTACTTGGTCTCCTGTCATAAGAGATTTTGCTTTATCTTCATTAAAATAGCTACAGCCACCTAATGTACTCATACTTAACAAACTCAAACCCACCATTCCAACATATTTTTCTATTGTCATGTGGTATCACCAAATACTAAGAACTAATAGTTCTTATAAAAAGAATTGTTGGTAGAAAAAACCGACAATATTAAAAAGATAATCATTAATCATCAACAAAATGGCAACTATCACTATCAATGAAGCTCTGACTTCTTTTGGACTCTCCCAAAAAGAAACAAAAATCTATCTTGCTTCTTTAGAACTAGGAACTAGTACAGCTAATAATATTGCAAACAAAGCAAAAATCAACCGTTCAACGACATACGATATTCTCAAAGACTTTCAAGAAAAAGGTCTTGCCTCAAAAACAACTATTGGTCATACAGCAAATTTTGAAGTGGTGGGTCCAAAGCAGCTTCTTGCAAAACTTGACGAGAAAAAACATAAACTTAAGGCTGTCCAAGATCAATTAGAGCTCATCCAAAAAAGAACAGCAAATAAACCTACAGTTCAGGTATTTCAAGGCCACGAGGGTGTAAAAACAATTCTTGAAGATATTTTAAATGCTCAAAAACCAATTGATGTGATTTCAAGTTCCAAAATATTCACTGTCTTCAAATATTACTTTCCTCATTATATTGCAAAAAGAAAAAAAATTAAGATCAAAACTAGGGTTTTGCAAGAACCTTCAATTCAAACTCGCGCTTTAAAACGCAAAGATTCAAGTGAATTACGCAAAACAAGAACTCTAAAAAACTGTGACCTAAACACAGTAACTTTCATTTATTCAAATAAAGTAGCACAAATCAAACTCAACAAAGATGATCTGATGGCAACACTTACAACAGACAATACTATTGCAAAAGATCAAAGACAACTCTTTGAGTTCTTATGGAGAAAATCGCGCTAATATGACAGGCGCAAGCTTCTTAAACTAATGTCTCTCAATTTTTCTCATGGCACTAAAATCTAAAATACATGGCGATGACATGCAACTAGTCGAAATAACTCTTGGAGCATCTGACAAAGTACGAGCAGAACCTGGCTCCATGCTTTACATGCAATCTCCAATTAAACTTAGTACAAATACTGGTGGCGGACTTTGGAAAGGTTTCAAACGTATGCTTACTGGTGATCGATTCTTTATCTCTACATTCGAAACAACAAATAATGAATCAGGCATGGTAGCTTTCGCAGCGCCATATCCTGGAAAAATAATTGAATTAAAAATCAAGTCTAGTAAAAACATGCTCTGTCAACGTGATTCATTTCTGTGCGCAGAAAAATCTGTTGATATTGATATTGCTTTTACAAAACGTTTAGGTGCTGGCTTTTTTGGTGGCGAAGGATTCATCTTGCAAAAACTAAGTGGCTCTGGAGACGCTTTTATTCATGCAGGTGGAACTGTTATCGAGAAAACCCTAAAACAAGGAGAAAGTCTTCGAGTTGACACAGGTTCCATTGTAGCTTTTGAAGAGGGAGTTGATTATGACATCAAATTCATCGGCGGGTTCAAGAACGCTTTATTCGGTGGCGAAGGGATTTTTCTAGCAACTCTTACTGGTCCTGGGAAAGTCTATTTACAAAGTTTGCCTTTCGCAAGACTTGCTCGTAGAATTGCTATGGCAACTCATACTCACAAAAACAAAGGTGAATCAAGAGGCGTTGCAGGTCTTGGCAACAGTGTACTAGGCGGCCTTCTGTCCGGCGATGGCAAGATCTAGGTTTAGACCATTTTTCTTTATTTTTTCTTAATATTCTCTTTATTCTCAATAAACTTTTATAAGGGTGCCACAATAATAACTCTCTATGGTTTTAGATAAGCTAGGTAGTTCCCTTAGAGGAACATTGGACAAGATTAAATCAGCTATCTTTGTAGATGATAAGCTAATCAATGAGCTAGTTAAAGACCTTCAGCGTGCACTTCTTCAATCAGACACTAACGTTCAATTGGTTTTCAAACTTGGAAAAGCTATCAAAGAGCGTTCCAAAGAAGAAACTCCAAAATCTATCTCCAAGCGTGACCATTTAATCAAAATTGTTTATGAAGAACTCACTACATTTTTAGGGGAAGAAACTAGCGAATTAAAAATAGACAAGTCTCCAACTATTCTGATGCTTGTTGGGCTTTTTGGTGCTGGAAAAACAACAACTGCAGGAAAACTTGCTAATTTTTACAAAAAGCGTGGTAAAAAAGTGGCAGTAGTTCAAACTGACACTTGGCGTCCAGCGGCGTACGAACAGCTTGAGCAAACAGCCAAATCAATCAATGTAGATTTTTATGGTGATAAAGAAGCTAAAACACCTGAATCTGTTTACAATAAATATAAAGTCGCTCTTAAAGAAAAATATGATCTAATTATTGTTGATACTGCCGGGCGAGATGCTTTAAGTGACGAATTAGTAACAGAACTTGAAGCTCTTCACACTGCAGTACAAGCTGATGAAAAAATTCTGGTGATCCAAGCAGACTTAGGACAAGCTGCGCAAAAACAAGCTCAGATGTTTCATGATGTTGTGAAAGTTACTGGGGTTATTGTTACTAAAATTGAAGGTACTGCTAAAGGTGGTGGTGCATTAAGTGCATGTGCAGTAACTGGTGCTCCAATAAAATTCATTGGTGTTGGAGAAAAAGTTGATGACTTGGAAGTCTTTCATCCAAAACGTTTCGTCGGACAACTTCTTGGTATGGGCGACTTGGAAACTCTTCTTGAAAAAGCTAGTGAAGCGTTTAAAATGGAAAATGCAGAGGACATGGCTGGCAGATTCATGAAAGGTAATTTTAATCTTAATGATCTTTATGGACAAATGGAATCTATGAAAAAGATGGGTTCTTTTCAAAAAATAATGGGACTAATCCCTGGGATGAGTAATTTAAAACTTCCAAAAGAAGCACTCGATGTTCAAGAAGGTAAACTCAAAAAATGGAAATTCATTATGGACTCTATGACAAATAATGAAAAAGAAAATCCAGATACAATTAATCCAAATAGAATTGATCGAATCGTAGCAGGTTCAGGAACATCAACAAGGCAAGTACGTGAACTTCTAAAACAATATCGTCAGTCCAAAAAAATGATGAAAATGATGAAAGGGAGCATGGGCGATATGGCTGGTGGAAAAGCAGACGATAAAAAGATGCAAAAGATGATGGCAAAGATGCAGCGTAAGATGAAACGATAACTTTGTTTCTAAAAACATTCAGTATCCAGCTAAAAAAAGTGCTTTCTAATTAATAACTAAACTAACAGAACCATTATCACTAGAACAACTAAGTCTTTCATATGAACATCCGCTCTCTGCTGGGACAATAGTATCATCAAGTAAAAATTGGTACAAATCAAATTCTCCTTCGAAAGTCACATAAAAATCCGTTCCTTTTGAAAATTCAAATTCATCTGCGCCAAAAGAAGCATCTGCTGCAAATGGCATTTTTCCAAGCGCAAGCCCAATTTTTTCTTGTAAGGAATATTCAGCGCCATTTTCTTGTTGGGTAAGTGTTGGTGGACGTCCAGCATAACAACTAAATACGAAAAATTCTACATCTTCTCTTAATTCACTCAGTGCCAAAAAAATTCCTTCATCCCAAATATCAAAAGAAAGATTTTCTCTTGAAAAAGAAAAATTTTCACTAGTTCCAAGGCCTTGTGAAATCCCATCTCCGTGGCCAGCAGTCATAAAGTATCGTGCATTTTTATTCATCCTTAAAACTCTTTCAAGTTCCATATCATTTGAAACAAAATAAGTTGCACTTTTTTTTCCAGAAGAAAATTCTCTTTGCCTTTTACGAGAAATACTATTCAAAAAAGCACCATTATAATCATCAGATGGAAGGATGGAAACAGCATCATATTCATTACCTTCTTTTGGTACCTTGATATTATGTATCAAATAACCAAATATTTCTGAGCCAGTTAATCTCCCTTCATGAATGGGGCTCTCTGTAGCTGTCAATCTTCCGATTTTGCCACTAAGCGTGTCAAGGCCCATTTCAGAATGTACACAAAGAAAGTATGCTAAGTGCATTCCTGTTGGGAAAATAGCATTGTCATAACTATCAACATAACTTGTAAGGACTGTGGCATCTGATGCTTCATTTTCACAATTATACATTGTTCCAATAAAATCTGGGTTATCAAACAATTGTGTTCCATCTAAGTCAACAACTGGTGTGAGTTGCGCAATATACTCTAGTGGGATATCTTTTTGTGCAAACTCATATAATTCATCATCACTAGAATTAGGAAACAATTCCCTATATGGCTCAAGAAAATCAGGATGAAGTTCATCCATTCCTGTAATTTCGAAAGTTGGTTCTTCATTTACAACCTGCGTTTCCAAGTTATCTGAAACATTAGTATAAAGGCCAACACTAAGCAAAATAGCTTCAAGAAAAGAGGGGTGTCTATACATAATCTATTCAGAATTAATCTTTATAAAAAGCCCCTGACACATAATACCAAATCTGAAAAATATCAAAAAAGAACTATCTTCTGTACTTTACTTTCCCTCATCTTTTTAAACAAAAAAAATCACTAATCAAAATGGGTAGTGCAGAACAATCAATCCCTCAAGAAAAACCAACTCGTAGGCTAAGTTATCTTGTAGATTTAGACACTGGTCAAACTTTAGATCCTGCTACTCGAAGACAAATTCCAGACCCGATGATCTATAATTTAAATGGAACAAGGCGTGGGGGAACCAGGTCAATTAATGATACAAATCAACCAGGACTATATTCTATCTCTCCAGGTTCTGCATATCTTTTGTAATCAAATACCTTTCTCGCTTCGATACCCGCAAGCTTTGCAATAATTCACCATAAACATACCATCTGCATACTTGTGTTGACCTACATGCAATTTCTTAGAACACTCTGGACACTTCGTGTTTTCCATTTTCTTTCACCTCAATTAGTGTACCTGTTTTTCCAACGTTCAGTACACGTGTATTACCAATTTTGTCTTCCATTCCATGAGTTTCATGGATGTGGCCACAAATGTGAATTGCTGGTTGTAACTCTTCAACTGCCTTGCGAACTCCAGTACTTCCTGGCCACATACCAGCACATAAAATAGAATCCGATGGTTGTACATGACTTACCATAATCTTGTGTTCACAATCATCTATTTGGGAATGTGCTTCTTTCAAAGTTTCAAAAAATTCTTTTTCAGTTAATTGGTGGATTCCAACGTCTGCGTATCCACAACCAAAGATCCCTACATTGCCTTTTTTGATAACAGAACCATGTAAATGTTTGACATCATAATGTTTGCTTAAAAAATAAGTCTCAGATAAACCTTCGTGGTTTCCTGGCATAATAGCAACTTCTAATCCTTGTTTTTTGAAAGGTCCAATAATTCCATCAATTCGTCCATCATCATCAGCCAAGTCGCCAGCTAGTACTACTAAGTCAACATTTGCTTCTTTTCCTCGAACTGCCATCTTTTGAGCAAAGACAACATCGCGGTGCAAGTCTGATAGTGCTAAGATTTTCATAAGCAGTCTAAAAGACAGCTCTATTTAAAAGAGTTTCCATTAACTACTAGAAAGTAATAAAAACGACCAAATATTTATAACTACAAGGATTAATTACAACTTAGTGGCAAGAAACCCAGATTTTAAAGATCGTGTAAGTAATCTAACAGCTCTAGCTCCATTGGCAATAATGTTTGGAGCTACAGCTATCCCATTGTATTCATCTTCAACGTTCGATCCTATGCCTGAAACAGCTCTTGAGCAAATTTTAGAATCAAGTTCTGGCGTTGAAATATTTTCAGGTCTTAAAGCAGATAAGCGGGAAAAAATAGTAGCGGCTTATGAAAGTACAATTAGTCAAACAATGAATTTATGGGAAAATGCACCACAGCAATATGCATTGGCATCTTCTGTTTTTCTTGATTCAAAACCTAAAACAGATTCTAATGGAGAATTAATTTTAGCGGGAGTAGATCAAGATACAATGCAGCTATGGGTTTATTGTGAAGAAAAAACAAATGGTTCTTTTGAATGTCCAGGTCCAACTTATCTTGCACATGAAATTGGTGGACATATTTGGGCTACTAATACTTTTGGTGATGACAAAATTTTTAGTGGATCACCATCTTATCAAGAAAATTCGAAAACTGATGACTGCGTTGATAAAATGATTCAAACGGGAGCCGCAACTTGTTACGGGACAAGAAATTTGGATGAAAAAATTGCAGAAGACTTTCGTCTAATTGTAAATCTTCAAACAAGTCCGACATTTCTCGACAAAAACGAAGTATTAGTTTCTCAAGTAGATACAAAAGTCAAACAAGCTTATCTTCATGATTTAAAAGAAGGTGTAGATTTATTTCATGAAAATGGCGCAATAAATCAAACTGAATACCAAACAGTAATTGATGCAATGAATCAAAAATCAATCTCTTTTGACGGATATATCAATTAATCTATCCACGTAGTTTTAGTTCAAGCATCAAGTCTTCAAGTTTATTCAAACTATATTTGATCCCATCACTTTTCTTACGAAGTTCTCCATTACCAAAATTGAATTCTAACATTTTACCATAAATCATTTCAACAGCTTCGCGAATCAAGCCAACAGAATCTTTCTCACCTTTAGAAGCCAAGTATACAGCGCGGCGAACGAGTTCTCCAGGCAAATCTGCAAGACCAAGTAAGTAATGAACAGAACTAACTCCTTCAATTGCTACGAGTTCACCAGTCTCAACAAAACGTAAATACAAAACAGCTTCAACGTATTCTGAGATCGCTGCTTTGTATGATCCTTCAAAACTAAGTCTAGCAGCTCCTAAAGCAATGATATCAAGTTCTCCTCGGCACTTTTCCATATCAACAAGAAGTCCAGCGGCTTTATCCATTTCGCTTCTATGCACAGCGTAAATCACTAATTTGCTCAATTTAAGCAAATCTCGTCCTTTTTTGATGAGTTTCTCTCGATTAGCGTCATACGCCAAGAGTTCCTTTTGCATTAGTTCGAAATTAACCATAAGTCCCTCAAAACCTGTTCTATATTAAAAACTCTCCCTCAAAACTGATTTTAAATAGCATTATCCAAAACCTTTATAAAAGAGTGATCGTCAAAGCCATTATTCACACACGAGGTGTATACTATGGAAAATCACGCAAGACCACTTGACGCATTAAACGCAGCACGAGGAAAACAAGTTCTAGTGCAACTAAAAAACGGAGCTACAATGACTGGAAAGCTCAAAGCATTTGATATTCACATTAACACTGTGCTTGATGATGCACAAGAAACTGGAAAAGACGGAGAAAAAAGAACTCTTGGAACTGCATTTTTACGCGGCGACACAATTGTATTCATCTCTCCAGCATAAGATCATAAATAATAGGTAACTTAAAATGTCAACAGCAAGCATGGGTAAAAAAAGTGGGAAAACATCCCACATTAGTTGTCGAAGATGTGGTAGTCACACTTATCACATTAGAAAACTAAGATGTTCTAGCTGTGGCTACGGTAATACTGCAACTAAACGTAAGTATAACACCAACAAAAAGAATACTAAATAATTATTCTTTTACTTTTTTATTCTCTTAATTTTATTTTCTAACTATTTTTTCTAAACTTCAATTATCCAAAACCATTCATTAACGTTTTTAAAACAGGGTTGAGTTTGAGATAAAATGTCACTTTTACAAAGATTAACACAAAAAAGAGTTCCCATTGTCCCTGGATCTTCTGAATTTTTAATGCAATTAGTTCCTGTTACTGAGAGTCCAAATGATGGTCCATTATCTGAATTATTTCTATATCTAATAAGAAGATTTGAACCAAGGGAAAAAGTTGATAAAGAAGTAGTAGGGGTCAGAAGAGATTTTTATTTTAATGGAATTGATGCTGGAGGCATAACTCTTAGTGGAGTTATCTCACAAGAAAAAGGCGTGGCACTACTATCAGTAAGCTGTCCACACGATAATTTTGATCCTGCAAAAAATTTTATCCGGTCATTAATTGCAGGTATTTCTCCTTATGCAAAAATTTGCGTGGATAATGTGTGGGGGATACAAATTCCACAAATGGCTATTCGTTATGGAGATAATTCTCCTGCTCTTGAAGGAACTGCAGTTACTGGGTATTTTGAAATAACTTCGTTGAATCCAAATATTTTTGATTTATCTGGGTCACTTCAACACTAACTATTTTTATTTTGGAATTTATTTTTTAGAACTCTTCTTTCTTCTTTTCAATTCTTTAACAATAATTCCACTCACGTCAATTTTGTTACTTGGATGTACAATTGTATTGCAACTAATCACTTCAGTAAGTTTTCCACTTCTCTTCAATTTAGAAATAGCATTTTCAGCAAATAAACCATGGACTCCAATGCAACGTACTGTTTTAGCTCCAAGACTCCAAGACTTTTTTGCAGCCTCAATTACTGTGTGTCCCGTACTAATGATATCGTCAACAATCACGACATTTTTACCTTTCATATCAACTTGTTTCATCATTTTAACTTTAACATTACGACTAGAATAACGAGTCTTCTCAAACACAGTACACTCACTGCCACATATTGATGCTACCTCACGTGCCCATTGGAATGATTCCCAGTCAGGTCCAACCACAACAACATTTCTAAACTTCTTTTTTACATACTCTCCAATAAGTGGATTCGCTGAGATAGCACGAGCATCCATAGAACCAAACAAATCTTTCATCCTACGTACACGATGTAAATGAGGATCAACTGTAATTAATTTATCAACACAAACGCCCAATACTTTAGCCATGACTCGTGCAGATATAACTTCGCCTGGATTAAACATTTTGTCTTGGCGCATGTACGCTAAATATGGTGCAACTAATGTAACTGATTTTGCACCTAGTTGTTTTGCTCCAAGTGCTGCAAATTGGATTAAACTCAAAGATTTTTGAGGATTAGGCTGAAACGATTGCACAAGAATAACTTCTTGGCGACGTACGTCTCCAAGATAACGCATAAGCATATCTCTATCTGGAAAAGCGCCAACCTTAACGCGCACAACTTTGCACTTACTTCCAAGCCCACGAGCTATACGAGAGGCGAGTAAAGAAGAATTACCAAGACTTACAACAACTACCATCAAAGAAAAACAAAAGAAACGCCCTTATTAAATTTGCTAATAAAATCAATTGCCATCTACTGCATTAAGTGCAACTACGTAACCTGAATCAGTTGGCAGACCACCACCAACAGGGAATTTATATGCAAAAGATTCTGACCCATCAGCTGGTGCATATTGCATTGTGAGTCCTTGCCTCATTCCAGATTCTTGCCTTACTTCTCTGAATCTAGTAATTACATCGTATCTTTTTTCAGACACTTGTCCTTTATCTACAATCACGGTCAACTTATGTGCCTGGTCTAATCTTTCATTTGGATTACAAAGAAGTGCCAATCTTGCAATGTTTTGCACGGAATCAGATTTGCCGCCGCACTGCCTGTTCGCTGGGTATTTTGAAGTTAAAGCGTCAACTAATTTTTGATAACTATTTATATCACTTGGGACATCTCCAGAACAGTTGTCATAATCAATACTTCCATCAACATGTCTGTCCGATAAACTACAATTCCAACCACTTCCTCTCAATTGAAATTCCAAGCTTGATGGGTTATCATATCCAAATCCAAGTGTACTTGTAACAGAACCACTATAACTACCCTCATCTCCTCTTAAAACAAAACTTCTCCTGTGCGAGAGCATCCCAGAAGAAACAGTAGATTTAGAACCAGAAAGTCCTATTTTGTATACAGAACTAACATCATTCATTGAAGCTACTCGTGAGTTATCAGAACTACTAGTATTTGAAGCACCAACATATTCAATCTCTGGTGCAGCACTAGCACCACCACTAGCTAAACCAACCAGCATCGCAAACAACATCCTTCTCATTATTTTATCTCTTTAATCTCACATAGCTCTATTCACAATATCATAACATCTCAAAGCATCAAGATTACTTGCTACTCGATACATCCTTTGCTCAGCATTAGTCGTCTCACCACTACATGAATCTGGGTTCCAATATTTTCCACTACAAACAATATCTAATTTTCCATCATGATCAGTATCTTTGAAGGATCGAACTTTTTCCCAAGGTCCTTTAACAACTAAAAATGAATCACTTGGTTCAAACTCACCACCTTTCATTTTTCCATTAACAACTAAGCCATAATTAAAAGAGACAGAACTTGAATCAAGTGGACAGTAAAGGTGCGTGGGGGCATATCTAGGTGCATCAGCACTAGTTCCTTCAACCTGGCCATCTTGTTCCAAATCATGATCTATTAGCAAATGTCTAAATCCTTCTTTTGGAGCTTCATATTTAACTACAGTTTTATCCAAATCATTCGCATTAGCAGTACCAACGCCTAAAGATGCCATTAAAATTAAAGAAACAAGACTCATACAAAATAAGTAAACACCAATTTACTAAAAGGCTCTGACACATTTTACTCTAATAGGCCCATCAACCTTAATTATCTGAGCAGCACTTTTAAATAAGAAAAGTCAAAAACCACTCATTATGGCAAAAAAGCTAGTATTGGACCAAGACAAATTACGAAAACTCGGCGAAATCCGTGAATTAGGAGTAAATCCTTACCCTTACACTTACAAACGCACAACTTGCGCAAAAGATTTCAAACAAAAATTTCAAGATTTAAAACCTGGTGATAAAGATAAAACCAAAGTATCTCTAGCTGGGCGAATCATGCTAAAGCGTGTTATGGGAAAAGCTTCCTTTCTAACAATTCAAGACGAATCAGGAAAGTTTCAAGTTTATATCACTAAAGATAACTTAGGTGACAACTACAAACTATTTGCTAAAAAAACAGATCTTGGAGATATTATTGGAGTTGAAGGTACTATCTTCAAAACCAAAATGGGTGAAGTTACAGTTCATGCAACTAACGCGACTTTTCTTTGCAAGTCCTTGCTACAATTACCTGAAAAGTTTCACGGCCTTCAAGATATTGAACTAAAATACAGAAGACGCTACCTGGATCTGATCATGAACCCAGAGAGTAAAGAAATTTTCAAACAGCGTTCATTAATGATTAAAACTATTCGTAAATATTTTGATGAATTAGATTTTATGGAAGTAGAAATGCCTGCGCTTCAAACTCAATATGGAGGGGCATCAGCAAAACCTTTTGCAACTCATATTAACGCTTGGGATATGCAAATGTTTCTATCTATCTCTCCAGAACTTCCACTAAAACGTCTTCTTGTAGGTGGACACGAAAAAGTTTTCACTATCTGTAAAAATTTTAGAAATGAAGATGTAGATACAACTCATAACCCAGAGTTCACCATGCTTGAGATTTACGAAAGTTATGTTGACTATAATCAAATGATGCATTATATGGAGCAAGTCTACGAGAAAGCTTGCCTTGCAATGCACGGGACCACCAAAATCAAACGTGAGTACAAAGGTGAAGAAGTTACACTTAATTTCAAAGCGCCATGGAAACGTCTTACAATGCTTGACGCAATCAAAACTTACGCAAAAGTTGATGTTAGTAAAATGAGTGAAGAACACATGCTCAATTTAATCAAAGACAAAGGATTAGAACTTGAACGAGATGTTGCTGATTTTACTTGGGGATATGGCGTACAAGTTCTTTTTGAAGAACTTTGTGAAGAACATTTGATTCAACCAATTCACATTATCGATCATCCTAAAGAAACAACTCCTTTGTGTAAAGAGCACCGCGAAGACAAAAGACTTGTAGAACGTTTCGAATCTTTTTGTTTAGGGATGGAAATTTGTAATGCATACAGCGAACTAAACGATCCAATTAAACAACGTCAGCTTTTAGAAGATCAGCAATCTCAACTTTCAGGTGGGATTGACGACGAAGCCCACCCAATGGATGAAGACTTTGTAAATTCAATTGAGTATGGAATGCCTCCAGCAGGTGGCCTTGGTTTTGGAATTGATCGTATGGCAGTTATTTTGTGTGGTGTTTCAAGTATTCGTGACGTTATTTATTTCCCAACCATGAAACCTATTGGGTTACAAGCAGCAGGTAAAGCTAAAGAAACCAAAATTGCGGTTGCTCTAATTAACAAAGGTCTTAAACTTGAAACTTGGAAAGAGATGAATACTGTTGCTCACTTAAATGCAGCTTTTGCAGCACGTAAAGGAAGAGAACTATTTTTGCAAGACAAAATTGAAACCAGTGATAAGCAAAAAATCAACCTCAATATTCAGCATGCAATTATGATTAAGCAAGCTAAGTCAAACGAGGAATTAGTTAAACTATCTCAAAAAGCAAAAGAGTTAGAACTTGATGTTGCTGAGTTCACTAGTGAAATGCAAGAAACTACTGATGACAAAAAAGTTATTGCAATCACTAAAGAAAAAGCTCTAAAAGATGTTGACTTTTTAGGAATACTAATTTTTGGAAAGAAAAAAGCAGTTGACAAGCTCACTAAAGAATACAAACTTTATTCATAAAAAAACAATTTTTATTTTTTTCTTAATTTTTATCCTCTAATTTATACACTATTCCACGCTACATTTATATACGAAAAACTAACTATTCAATACGATGGTTGGAAATAGTTCTATTTACAAACTCAAAAACTATGGTGGTAGTTTCTGATGGTTAGTGCTGGTGGTGATCTTTTCATTCATTTAGGTCTTGTTGTAATTGTTGCAGCACTTTTCGCACTTCTATTTCGCCTTCTAAAACAGCCTCAACTTCTAGCTTACATAGCTGTTGGTGTACTTATAACTCCAGTTTTCAAAATTATTACTGACACTAGTGTAATTGAATCAATGTCTATTATTGGAATTGCATTTTTACTTTTTCTAGTAGGTTTAGAAATGGATCTAAAAAAATTAAAGCAAGTTGCTTTTCTTTCTAGTTTTGGAGCACCTATCCAAATAGTTTTTCTATTCACAACCTCTTTTCTAATAGCAATTTTGCTAAATTTTCTTCCACTTGAAGCAATGTATATTGGACTTATGTTTGCCTTTTCTTCAACAATGATTGTGATGAAGTTCCTTTCAGATAGAAAAGAACTTTCCACCTTGCATGGAAGAATCATTGTAGGGATTTTACTAATGGAAGATATCTTTGCAATTTTTGCACTTTCAATTTTAGGTAGCATTCAAGAATTTAATATTGCAGTTTTAGGAATTGCATTTCTAAAATTCGCAGCACTCTTCATAGCAGCATATCTTGCAAGTAAATACCTTTTCCCAAAAGTTTTCGAGTTCGCAGCGCGTAGGCATGAATTACTCTTAATTACAAGCCTTGCTGTTTGTTTTCTATTCTCATTAGCATTTCAGTTTCTTGGCTTTTCAATAGCTATTGGCGCTTTTGTAGCTGGCCTAGCACTTGGTAATTTAAGATATCAATTAGAAATTATTGGGAAAGTAAAATCCTTAAGGGATTTCTTCTCACTACTTTTTTTCGTCTCACTTGGAATGACACTGAACTTGGGAGTTATCAAAACGCATTACCTTATGATTATTATTTTCACACTTTTCATAGTTTTGTTCAAACCACTTCTAATTGTTGGTATCGCTTCACTTTTCAGATACACAAAAAAACCTTCACTTTATTCAGGTCTTTACCTAACTCAAGTAGGGGAATTCGCTCTAATCATTGGAGCGTTAGGGCTGCAGTTTGGCCACATCTCAACTGATACATTTTCAGCAGTTGTAATGGTTTCACTAATATCATTAATTTTTACATCATATTACATCAAATATCTGCAAGGCATTTACACTCTTTTAGAAAAACCACTTAGTTTCCTTGACAAGTTCAACACAGAAGGATTAGAGTTTGTTCCAAAAGATGTTAAACCAAATGTTGTTTTGTGCGGACATAATCGTATTGGTTATAGTGTTCTAAGAAAACTTGGACGCACTAAAAAATCCAAAGAGAAAATATTAGTTGTTGATTACAATCCTGAAATTATTAAAATGACAGCAGCGAGCGGATTCCATTGTATCTATGGGGAAGTTGACGATGAAGAAATTATTGAGAAAATGAATCTAGCACATGTCAAACTTCTTGTTTCTACAGTTCCTGGTCTTAAAGAAAACTTGCTACTAGTTAGAAAAACCCGTAAGGCAAACAAACGTGCTAGAATTATTGCAACAGCCCAATCAACAAATGACGCACTAATTTTGTACAAAGCAGGCGCTGATTATGTGACTCTTCCTCACTTTTTAGGTGGAGAACATATAGCGAACTTAGTAATTGGTGTACGTAAAAAAGTAATCAATCTAAATCAACATAGAGATGATCACTTAAAAGAATTAAAGCTCAGACAAAAGCACGGACATGATCATCCTAGTTACTTGTATTAGTGGTAAAGACAAATTATTCTCTTTCTAGTAATAAATTTTTAAAAGAGCCTTCTTTTGAGCTTCTATGACAATAGAGCTAAGTCTAACAAGAACAGATCGTCCTAATATCGAAATGTTAGGTGGGACTCCTGCAGTGTGGGGCGAAGGCTATCAGGCATTTTGGATGCCAAACGGTTTTCTACTATCTCTATTTGAGTGTGACCGTGATTTTTACGATGATTCAACAACTCGCACACAAGAAGGTGACCTTGGATTAAATGATCTTGGTTTAGCAAGAACAAGGGATTCCATTGTCTCAGCATTAAGAGATCTTAGACAACAATGTGCAGTTCAACCAAGTGGTCTAAAATTAAGAGATGGTTTGTGGCATCAATCATCTGGCAGAGGAGATATTCATAAGAGTCAATTTCAAGATGTGTTTACAAGAGCTAAAAAATTAGCAAAAGAAAACAGCAAAGTAGCAGCACTTGAAGATGCCCTGTATGATCTTGGTGTACCAGATTATTGTATTGAAAGAGCAATTAGTGCTGCAGCCAAAAATGGTATTCTGTTTCCAAAACTTGTAACTACACAAACTCTTTCAGACGTGGTTTTGCAATTTACTCAAATTGATGGTTGTAAAGTAGACCTTAAATTATCTGCAAGGAAGAATCAACTAAGAAGGCAAGCACAATATCTAACGGATGCTTGGAAACATCCATTACTTAGACCATTCACACCAAAATTAATTGCAGCTTCTTTGCGTGAAGATTTGCACCTTGGAGCACTTATAACTCAAGATACAATTAATCCTAGAAGTTTAAGATTAGGAGATTTACAAGAATATCAACATTTACGGAGTGCTGTTATAGGACAACTCTCAAAAAGGCTCAGAGTAGAAAGATCTATTCTTCTATTCGATGAATATACAACTGATATTTTCAATCGAACTTTAGCCCATCTCCTTTTACGTGATTCAATGGCTAAAAGAGTTTATGATACTGATCCAGAAAATTTAGTTTTCGAATCAGCAAGAATCGAAGATGGGCTTATGGATGCTAAAAACCAAACTGGCGTAAGGAAATTCCTAAAACTTCTTGAAATATACAAACAAATAGAACCAAGGCTTTACACTTATGCACAAGAAGAAGCAACCACTTTAATTCATGGTGATCCTCGGCCAGAAAATATTTGGCCTAGCCCATACAATGCACGTCCCACTGGAGATCCGCTTGCATTAAGAGCTAATCCTGAATTTGATCTTGCCAGAATGGAAGCAATTAATCCAAGGTTATATGCAAATATGTATTTGCACATGCAAGAAATAGTTGCAGAAGTTTTAGCTAAAAGAGCAACCCCTAGAATATTGACATCAACGCAATTTCAAGATAGGGCGGCTGAACTTTCATTTGCATCAGCCATGCGTGTTGGAACATTTCTATTAAAACAAGGAAGAAATGCAAATAATTATCTTGTACAAGCGAATCATTATGCAAGGATGATTAACTAATCATAACAGTCTTAATTAATTATTTCTTGCAGCTAAAATTCCGATAGCTGGAGATGTACTGAGATAAATTGTTCTTGCAAGTTCACTGATGTAGTAAATTAACGCCCCTTGTTCTTTTGGAACATTCTTAAATTCGAGTAAAAGTTTTTCATAAAGTAATCTGTTTGCACTATTGTGAACTTTTTCAATGATTTTGATATCCTCTTTAAAAAAACCTTTTTCTAAATCTAAAAAAAGATTTTTTAATATTTCAAAAGACTCTCCTATCTTTTTATTTATTATTTTAAAATCATTTTTCACAATAAAATTTCCAAAGTGAAGCATATTATGTTGGATTAGCCGTAGGTAAACAAAAAATGTCCAGTAGAAGTGTGTCCTTTCATCAGTAAACCTTTTTTGTGAAATACTTCTACGGCAGAAATTATCATATTGGTCAATTTTTTGACTATGTATTTTAATTTGATTTAACAAAAATTCATCTGGATTACTTAATCCATCTTGAGTAATTTCAAAACATTCACGCATGATATAAAAAATTCTACGCATGAGTGTATGATGTTTATCCAAGTCAAGTCCTACCAGATCTTCAAGAATAATTTCACTGCCTGTATCTAAAGTAACTTCTGATCCAAGTAAATATTTTGAACAAACTTCATGAATAATTTTTGATTGTTTTTTAGTCTTATATGAAATTTTTATTTTGGTGTATCCCAAACGATACAAATCATGGAGTTTTATTCTAATGAAAGTCTCACTCTCCGAACTAAAAGAAATTTTTGCTTCTTTTACTGCCGCTGAACCAGTAGAAATCAAAAGCGAAGGTCCAGTCTCATCAATTTCAATCTCGTCCCCAGGTTTCAGTCCTCTCTCTCGAACCCATTTGATTGGCAAGAAGATAGTATGACCACCAATTCCTTGCCGAATTATCTTTCTTTTCACAAGCATGAAAAATAAGGGTTTCATTAAAAGTCTTTTGTCTTATTAATATTAATAATATCTTTGATATGCATTCTTTTTTTCTCAAATAGGCAAAAATTTATCTAAATGGGAGAAGATCCAATTAATGATTTTTTAGCAGAATTAGTAGATTACACTGGGCAAGGAATTGAAGAAATAAAACCAAGTTTACAAGAACCTTTAGAAAAATTAGTTGATGTTCAAACAAGATTGGGTAATGATCATCCATTTTGGTATCTTAATGCAAAAAGAAAAATTATTTTTGGAATAAACAAGGAATTCAATAAACAAATTGATGCCTTGGTAGATGGTGCAAAAACTAGGCCGCTAAGTTGTGATCCATTGGCAACTAGGGGCAATTATGAAGGTACATGGGGTGGTTGGGAACGTGCAATAAATTTAACACAAAATCCTCCAGAAGGACTAAATGGTCTTTTTTTATATGGTGTTCCTGGTTGCGGTAAAACAAGATTACTTTCAACTATTAATAATGAACATAATACATTAATTTTAGGGAGAAGAGATCAAGCAAAAGAAGAAAATTTACGCTCTGTTGTAGGTTCATCTCTTGATTATTTAACCTGGCTAACTGCTGAATTTGAAGCTGTTCTAGAATTAGAACAAAAAATGACTGCTATCAGAGGTAAAGAAATTGATCCTATTTTTGGACATTCACTACTACCTTCTGATGGACCTAAGGTGAAACTAAATCATGATGTATCTGATCTTGCGGGTGTGATAAGGAATAAGTTATCCCAGCAGCACCATCTTAGTGCGTTTAAATTTAAATTAGAATTAGGTTATCAGCGTTTGTTAACTGGTTATTCTTGTGATGGTATTGATGCAACGCTGCCACCTGTTGAAACTGGTTTTAGGCCACTTGCTAAAATTAGTATTAAAGATGGAAAACTTCTTGCTAATTCTTCTCGTGATTCACGTCAATGGGGAATAGATGCTAGTTTCTATGACCAATTAGTAACTGTAGCTAAAGGGTTAGAAGAAATGAATTTACTTGTATCTGATTATTATGATAAAATAAAATCACTCTCAGACAGCGTATTGTCAAGAGGAAATCATCGTTTCGGAATGAGAAGTTATGGTTTTGGTCAGTTACTTGATTTTAAGTATGTACGATTTCATCAAGAGGATGATTCATTTTCTAGTTGGGATTCTATAAGAAGACTTGGTGATAGACATTCCCTTAATAGTGGTGGACTCTTGCTCCTTGATGAAGTACAACATTACGGAAGAGTTGAAGGCGTTGAGGCTCTTCTTGAAGTAATTGAATCGATATATGATGTAAATCAAACTTTAAACGCAAGCGGCAGAAAATTATTTGTTGTCATGGCAGGAAATTTTGATCCAAGAGAACTTCTTGATTACACTAAATTAAAAGATGCTGGAATTCCTGAACCAATTGCACTCAAAGCAGAAAAAGTTCTGAATAGGTTAATTGGTTCTACTGTGCCGTACGAAGTTCCTGCACCAAGTTATAGAGCACAACAAGGAGCAAATTTAGCAGCAGGTGTCTTAGGACTCCTTGGTGGCAGTTAGAGGTAGAAAACAGTTTTTCTGAGTAATTTAAAATCAAAGACATCAGCGAGGAGAAAAATAATGGGCTATCAATCACAAGTAAGAAAAGGTTTCAAAGCAGTTTGGTAAGTGAAGAACAACCAGCGGGCCTTTTTTCCACAATCACAGTATCTAATGAATTAGATGATGATGATTTACTCGGCATTGTGGATATGCTTTATGAAGAAGATAAAAGAAATAATCCTGGAAAAGACAATGAAGACGCCATTTTTAATCAGATGATGAGTTTTTACGAAGACAATGAAGTTTATTTATGGGTTGCAAAAAAAGAAGGAAAAACAGTAGGCTATGGAAGGGCTAGGATTACTGGCAGTAGATTAAAAGGAGATATGATTTATGTTTCACCAGAAGCCAGGGGACTTTGTGTTGGCAAAACGCTTCTTAAGTCCCAAATAGATTTTGCGATAGCAGAAGGTCTTACTGAAGTTTATTCTTGCATTGATGATGGTAATGTGGCAAGCCTCAGGGTGAATCAAGGGCTTGGTTTTTATGTCCAAAAAGTTGATTTTGGTTATGATGTAAGTTTAAAAATTTAAGATCAATTTGTACTCAAGTTAATTAAAAAAAATCCCGAAAAATGAATTACAATTTTGAACAAGCAGTAGACACTTTCAGAGATAGAGTTGCAATACCTGTAACAGCAACTTTAATTTATGGTGGAGTGGGAGATGCACTAGGTGCAGGCATAGAAGATGTATTTAATCTTGATTGTAATAGCTGGAGCACTACTTCGTACTTTTTCCCACGCCTTTGTGCTGATGATCTGAGTTCGGGTATTGCAATTGGAGCAGCTGTAGCAAGCATTCCTTTAAGAAAGCAAATGAATGGTTTAGTTGAAAGATTTTTTGATTACACTATTCCTGATGGAGTTTCTTCTTATGATTCTCGGCCAAAAACTGAAGCAGCAAGAGTAGCGATTCTAACGCTTGGCGTTGCTGCAGCTGGATCAACTTTATCTGCAGAAATAGAAGATATTGTAGACTCTCAAGACAGTAAATTCATCTCCTCAAATTCTAATTGGTATTGTGCAGGTGGCGGCGCTGCAATTGGCCTTGCTCTTGCAACAGCATTTCTCTTAAACAGAATATGTGATCCAAGGTGATGATAACCATCTTCCCCAATACATTCTTAAACTGCCTACCTTTTTTCTACCTACAATGAACTTTGAAAAGATCCCTCCCTTTGAAGATAGCAAGACTCTTCTAGATATTGCTTTTAGTAGAGCTCGTAAACGTAAGGATGAGAAGAAATTCAAAGGAAAGCCAATTGACAGGGCTAAAAACAAAGAAATCATCAAATTAGACTTAATTCAAGGATATTTAGATCAAAGACTTGACAAAGTAGTGAAGAGTTACCCTAGTTTTGATCATCTTCCAATGTTTTACCAAAAACTAATCAAACTTACCTTGAATCCAGATGACTTGAAAAAAGCAATCGCTACACTTTCATGGGCAAGGCAAAAAATCAAAGGGTTCCATCGGCAATACTTAAGATCAATTCAAAAATCTCAAACTTACGAAAACGTAAAACTTTTTCAAAAACAATTCTATGGTAGAATTTCAAGTATTCTTAGGCAAACAGATACAGCGATTGCGTACATTAATAATTCAAGAAGGACCATGAAAACTTTCCCAGACATTAAAGATGGTTTTTTTACAATTTGTCTTTACGGTTTTCCAAACATTGGTAAAACTACACTTCTAAACAAGTTAACAGGAACAAACGCTAAAACAGCAGCTTATGAGTTTACAACTAAGTCAATTAATGTTGGTTATCTAAAACAAGATGAAACAGATCCAAGTAAAATAACAACAGCTAAGTCCAAAAAGAAAAAACATCAAACTGGACTTGTAGTGCAAGTTTGTGATGTCCCAGGAACCTTAGCACGTCCTGAAAAAATGAACGGTATTGAAATGCAAGCAGAACTTGTGATGAATGAAGTAGCTAACCTTACAGTTTACTTAATTGACATTAGTCAAGAATACAACATTGAGCGCCAATTAAAATTATACAAAAAAGTAAAAAAACAAAAGACTCCAATGCTAACACTTTTTAGCAAACAAGATATTGTGAACGCAGCAGACATTGAAGAGTTCAAAAAAGACCACAAAATAAAAGATATTAGTATGGAAGAGTTAACCAAAGAAATTCTTAGTCGTGCCAAATCCTTTTATGAACGTGAAGCAGCAAAAGTGCAAGAAGCAAAACTTTCGAAGAAAGGTTTAGGGAAATAAATTTCCCAAAAAGATCTAGCTGCGAAAAATAAAGCAGCTAAAGGACAAGCAGCTAAAAATTAATCTATTCTCTCCAAACAACAACATTTAAAACTGATTTTTCCCTTCTACAATCTATATCTCGTAATTTAGGTGTAATGGACATGGATACTATAGTAATTATTGCAATTGTTATTTTTCACATTGCTGCATTTTTAATGCTTTATTCTATTTATCTTTTCATAAAACATGCTCAAAAAAAACATAAAGAGCAAGGACTTTTTAACGAATTAGCAACTGCCCCATTACCAAAAGTAACAAAACCAGACATCAAAAAACAATTAGAAGAATCAAACTTAGACCTGAAAAAAGAATTAGATGATATTCCAGATCTTTCTCATACAATTATTGATTCCGCGCTAAATGCTAAGTTTATTGAAGAAGAGAAATCTTTACCAATAAAAAAATCAAAATTGTTCAGTAAAAATTCTCGTTCACCACCTCCACGCGCAGTGCACGTCTCAAAAAATCACGATGAAGCACGTGAAGCTATGCAAAAGGCCAAAGAAGTTCTAAAACACTGGGAAGATGAAGAGCATTTAGTAAACTACAACGGAGAGTTAGACCATATCGAAGAGCAATTAACTAAATTTTATTCAGATGAAAAAGTACTTTATCAAAAAAAATTAGCTAAAAAAAGAAAACAAGAAACAAAAGAAAACCTAAACGAAATCCAAAGACAAGAAATCCAAGACAAAGTTCCAACAAAGCATCTTAAATCAATTCATCAAGAGATATATGAAGACGAACTGCGCTGGGTCCTTAAAAGACTTCATACGCAAACAAAAGATCATTTGCAATCTAAAAAAGATCAACATTACGATGCAAGGATGCAAGAAATTGAAGACAAAATTGAAAATTTAATGGGTGAGCGCAAATTCACAAAAAGATCTGCTAATGATAATAATGCAATCCCAAATCATGTTGCTAAGTTCAAAGAAGGCGTAGAAAACGACTTTGACAGCTTTCACCAAAGTTTAACTAGTCAGCAAAGCAAACCAAAAAAGTCATTTTTGCAAAAGTTAAACCCTTTCAAAAAACCTCAAGAAGAATTTCTAAGTGAAGAGCAAATTGAGCAAAGAGCAGTAGATTTGGTAAAGAGCATATCTTCTAAAATTGAGGGTGACAACCCAATTCCAGTCCCAGACATCTCAACTATCAGTAAACGTTTAATTACAGTCCACAAGCAAATTTGGGGGGATAATAGTAATCCATACAATTCTAAACAAGATTAAGAAAATAATTCTAAAAAATATAATTTAAGAAATTAAATAATCAAAATAATATCAAAAAATCTACTAAATTTATGCTGCAGGAGAATCGTTAGAGATTTTAACTCCTTCTGCAATTGCTGTAGTTCTAATTTTACAAGTGCAAGGGAACTTAGCGGATGCTCGCTTCAAAGCTTCTTTAGCAACAGCAATGTGTTTTTTATCAACACGTACCTCAATTAAGATCTGGTCTTTTCTAATCTGAGCAGCAGCACCAATGATCTTTCCAAAAGACTTCTTCATACCTGTACTCATCCTATCTGCTCCAGCTCCACTAGCTAGTGGGTTTTCACGAAGTACGTGGAATGGGTAAAATCTGATTTTTAGAAAATATCCACTTCTACCAAGGTTCTTTTCAAGATGTTTGTTAGAAGTTTGACGTGATGCTTCAATTGCATTATGACGAATTTGAAGTGGTTTTGTAGCATGTAAGGTTACTAATGTGTTAAAATCAGCGTGCTGATTTCCCATTTGGAACTTAACAACTCGTAAATTAGGGAATCCACCACGAATGAAGTTCTTTTTGTTAAACTTAGATTTACGGGTGTACGGACGCTCAAGTCCTCTATATCCAACGAATTTACGTAATCGTGCCATATCTTCCTAGGCCAGCTGCCTATTTATAAAGCTTACGGCTAACTGCTGTAATATCAGAAATTTTGCCTAAACGTACTTACCAAGACCCAATTGCCCTTTACGTTTCCCATCCTTCACCTTATCAACTTTCTGACCAAGTTGTTCTTTGACATTCGCTGCCACTTTAGTCCCAAGTAGCTTTCCAAGACTTCCAGAATCACTCTCTTTCAAATCACCAACATCCTTGATTCCATTAGAAAATAATAACCTTGCACGTTTACGTCCAATCCCTTTAAGTCGCAACAATGATAACAACTCTTCTCGAACCCCATTTTTAACACGTATTCGTAGCCGTACCAAATCCCTTTTCAACGATTTTAAACCAAGTACTTCACAAATTTCAATACAAGAATAAATTAACCAATTAGCATTTTCAAGTTTGTAGCGTATCTCCCCAGGACGGATGTTAAACACCTCAAGGAGCTTATCTTCGCCAATTTCATTAATCCAAGCTTCAAAAAATCCAGCAGTTTTGATTGACTGCATAAATTCATCGTATTCTAAATCAAATTGGTCGGGCTCACTTTCGAGTAAAAATTCATAATTGTCAAGCAAAAATCCCTGGACCATTTCTTGCTCCTTTACTTTAATCCGAAGTAGCGGTCGCATCTCAAGAGTATGACTAATCATTTGCAAATACGAAAATGCATTTACTTTACCACTTTTCTTATCGCTAGAATCACTTCCATTACTATCTCGGCTAGTAGCTTCTTTCAAACGACCAATAAGTAGCGCAGCAGTTAATGGGTCAAGATACAATTCAGCAATCCGTCTACCAATAGCAGTAACTCGTAGGGACCTATTACGTGCAGATCCATCTCCTAAATCCCCAGAAGATTCATCATCAACCAAAGAAAGGCCAGTTACAAAATCGCCAGTAGAAGACACACGTGCCTTATCACTCTCATCACTATCAACAAACACTTTTCCATCAACAAGCAAAAATTCCCACTCCCAAAGCAAACTAAGCATCTTTTGCATAATACTTTCAAGTTCTTCCATGTCACCATACTGTGCTGCCCAAAATGTTTTAGAAAAAAATGATCGCATAGAATTTTCATCACGAATTAATCCAGAACTAATCAGAGATAGTAAATACATCCGTAGGACTGGCTCAACTGCCAATTTGGAATAAATCTCTTCAGGCTCTCCTAAAACGTACCTGTTATACACTTCATCCTTTTCACTTTCACTTTTAACAATCGCAATTGCTTCGCCAAATTTTTCATACTCAGGGCGACCCGCTCGTCCAGCCATTTGTAAATACTCAAGTACCGGAATCCAATTCATTCCAAAGCGACCACTATAACGTTTCAAAGATTTCAATATCACACGAAAAACAGGTAAACTAAGTCCAGCAGCCAATGTTGGCGTAGCACATATTACTTTGATTTTACCATTTCGAAATTCATCTTCAACTAAACTCTTTTGTTTAGAAGCAAGTCCAGAATGATGAAACGCAATCCCTTTAGGAATCATCATAGCCAAGCGTTTACACTGTTTTGTAGGAGTTCCAACAGCCTTTAATGCGCTCTCGCGAAATTCCAAATGCTCATTAACAAATGCAAAATCAGACTTAAATGAATAAGATCTTCCCTTTACAACGCAGCGCTTCGCAATATCCTCAGCAGTCTTTTCGGCGCTCGCTCTAGAACTACAAAACACAATAGCTTGTTTGCCAGCATTTATTGTTTCCAATGCCAAAGCAATAGTATCATCCATTAATTATCACAAAAAATTCAAGAACATGTCAAGATATAAGTGTTGTGCCCTATCCTCGCGGGCGATTTGGATTAAGGTATGAAAACCCAGTGATATAACAACGAGGAGTAAAAGGCATAATAGGTAATACATTACATTCAAAAGAAACTCTTACTGGTATCTCATCAACAAAAAACATGCTTAAATCATCATAGCTGCATGGAAGTTGATTCATATCTTCATGATCAATTCTTAAATGGTATGCTCTCATTTGCTGTGTAGAAAATTCTCTGACATCACCATTATTCACAACAGTAATTTGGTCTCCAAATCCAAATTTTGATTCTTCGAAAGAACTAATCTCTCCTTGAAAAACTCCTTTTGACATTGTTGTATCTGCTAATGAAGAATATACTCTATTGACACAAACGCCTAAAAATAAAGAAGAAGCTGTAATCGCAAGACCACTAACTACACCAGAATATATCGCACGAGACCCTTTATCTAGAAATGACATGGTATTCAAAAATGAACCTACTTTAAAAGAATTACTAAAAGAAAAACGAAAACAAAGAATTACATCTTTGTATACTAACCTATCTTACAGGAGGTAAAGGTGAATTTCCTTCTGTCACTTCATTATCGCTCATTATTCCTCTTGGTGAAGGTACTTCAATAACATATTTTCTTACTATCGGAACAGTAGGATGACCTCTTGTGCAAGCAACCAAATCTCTTACTCTTTTTTTTCTTGCAGCAAGAACATCTCTTGCAACAGAATCAATTGTTTCTTTACCTTCAATAAGTTTTGCAAATCTATTGACTCTATAACTCAAAGCATCATAAACCCTTCTGTCAGAGATATCATGATCAATTAACCCTGGTCCGTAAGATAAACTAACATCAACAATAACGC
The DNA here is from genome assembly GCA_018697095.1 of archaeon. Classification (GTDB taxonomy): domain Archaea; phylum Nanobdellota; class Nanobdellia; order Woesearchaeales; family GW2011-AR9. The sequence continues at coordinate 420,397 of JABHSG010000003.1, forward strand.
TATAAACTTCACTAAGAGTCATCTCTTTTGAAGAGACTAAATATTTTGCTAGGGCAACAAAACCCCCTGTGGCATCCTGTATCGACAAATCGTATGGCACTGAAAAGTTGCCTCCAAGCACTCCAATCTCATTAGCAACTCGTGTAGTAGAATACGGGGCCTTAGAAGTTCTATCTGTATGGCTTAAAACAAACAAATCTTTTAAAAATCCCTGGATTAAAGCAGATTTTTTTGCATCAGCCCCTGGGAGATCTAAACTATCTCTCATGTAAGCGCCAAATCGGATATCAAATTCAAGTAAAGTTTGTAAACTCATTGAGGGACAATTTTTCTGCCCTTCCCTTAAAAAGATATCGATTTAACAAAACTAGAATTAAAACAGCATTCAAATTAACAAAGAAAAATAATGAAATAAAAACAAGAAAATAAACTCTAATCCTTCCAGTCTTCTACAACATACATTCCATACGTTGGAGCAGAGTCACTATCAACATAGACAATTGTTTCAACAACTTCTACTGTATTAGATGAATCAGTGTTACTTTCTTCAACAATAACTTCGTCTCCAATAACTTCAAGAGTCCATTCTTGCATAACACAATTGCGACCATCGCAAACACGAACACTTACTTTTTTGGTTCCAGATGAGCTAAACACTCGGCTAATGGAGCTAGGTCCTTCAATTTTATTCAAATCAAATCCGCTAAACTTCCAAGCATAAGTTAATTCATCTCCATCTAAGTCAATAGCATCAACACTAAAGTCTATTGCGTCATCAAACCCGATTGCAAAAGAGTCAGAAAACCCTGGTTCCAAATCATCAATTTGTGGCGCCCTATTAACATTTTTAACAGTAACAGATACAGGCATTAGTACTTGCGCTTCCCCATCAGTTACCATAAATTCAAGCCAAAAAGTTTCTTGGTCACCACCAAAATATCTAGTCAAAACATCGCTTCTTCCAATAACGTTAGAAAAAAATCCAGTGCTTTTATTCTCAATAACATCGTAGCTAGGTACCCATGAATAAGTTCCATCGCCAAACCAACTTCCGTCAGGACCATTTACAAGAGTGATAGTTAGGTCATCTTCGTTATCCAAGTCTTTTGCTTCAATAAAGAATTTAACTTCTTCTCCTTCTAAAACAGTGTAGTCATCTTTAGATAAAGTAAACCAAGGATCACGATTAGTCTTCTCAACAATAACTTCTACAGTTTCATCAGCTGTTAAATATCCATCACTTGCTGTTACAGTAATATAATACGCACCAGAATCTTCAAAGTCAGTTTCCCAAGACCCAGTAGAATCAAAAGGTTCACTAAAGTAATATGTAAGTACGTCGTTATCTAGGTCACTTGCCAAAACTTCTATTGTAGCAATATCAGTTTCGCTAACAACCAAGTCTCCCAAAGTTACAAATTCAGGAGCTAAGTTAACATTAGATATAATTAATTCAACAGTTGCTTCACTACATTCAATTGCGCCACATGCTTTTACTCGTAAGTCATATGATCGCTCGGAAGTGAACCAGTTTTCAATTCTTAAACTGTTAAAAATGTCAGTAACAAAATTACTTTCACGTAAAATTGCATCGTAGGGAACTTCCCAACTAAAAACGCCTTTACTAGAAAATGCAGCGCCATCAGGTAATCCACTTACTACACTAAAAGTAACAAAGTCCCCATCCAAATCTTCGCCTTCCAAAATAAACTCCATCACTTCTCCTTCATTTGCATCATAAAAGGTGCTGCCATAAATGGCAGGCGCCCTATCAGTATCTTCAATAAGAATAGTTACAGTAAATTCAGTAGTTAACTCTCCATCACTGGCAAATCCGAGAACCTCTACTTCCCCAGCGTCTTCATATCCTACTGTATACTGTCCATTCTCATCAAATAATTGATCAAAAGTGTAAGTAATTCCATTTCCATCCAAGTCAATTAATAATAAATCTAAACTAATAGTTTCTCCTTCAGCAGCATTCATAGTTATAGAATCAACTTCAGGTGCGCGGTTCAAATCATCTACAGATACGCTCCAAGATAGCCACTGTTCATGTTCCAAGTCAGATATTAGTAAAGCTAAAGTATAAACTTCATCTCCAGATTCATAATCAAAATTCAAATCAAAAGAGGCATCAATTGAAACTTTTTCTTCATCAACATACCAAGAGTAACTAATTTCATCTCCATCCAAATCCACAGCTTCAACATATAAGTCAATCATCTCACCTTCATCAAGGTTAAAATTAATCCCGTCAGCTTCAAAAATGTCTAATATTTCAGGTGCTACGTTTACGTCTTCAATAACAATTTCAACCTCGCGAAGCAAAGAAAATTCTCCATCATCCATTGTAACTTCAATTACATAACGTCCAGCATCAAGTGGGCCTGTTTGCCAAACTCCTTCAGAATCAAACGGTTCACTAAAAGAGTAATCTAAAACATCATTGTCTGGGTCAGCCAAAACTTCTCTTAGATCAATTTCATCTCCTTCTTCAAAAGTAAGTGAGTTCTCTAAAAGGTAAGGTTCTTGGTTAACATCTTCAACAACTAAAATAATATCTTGCGAAACTTCATTACCTGCACTATCTTCAGCCAGAATAGTTACTACGTACTCGCCAGCATCCTCGTGGTCAGTAATCCAACGTCCAGTAGAATCAAAAGGTTCAGGATAAGTTGTAATAACTAAATCCCCATCCAAATCGAAAGTCTCAGCGCTCAAATAAAGCACCTCTCCTTCAAGTGCATTGAATTCTGGAATTGCTAAAACTGCAATACTAGAAATTAAAATTATCAAACAAAGAATCAGTCCAGTGACGAGTGTTTTTCGTGCCATTTGTAGTTAGTCCCCATCACCAACCTACTGTTTCGCGCAAGTTGCCATATATAAATATTACTCCTAATAAGTGTAAAAATAAAAAAATAAAAAATTAACTATTTTCAAAAACTTAGTTCCTTTCCAAGTTAATATCAATGATCTGTGGAGGCATGTTAACATCCTCAACTACGATATTAATTGTTTCGGTAACAATGTCTTTTCCATCATCAGCAGTGATAGTAACTTCGTATTCACCATTATCTGTGAAACTAAGCTCCCAAACTCCATCTTGTCCAACTGGATCGCTAATAGTTAAAGAGATGCTATCACCATCTAAGTCTTCTACACTTAAATCAAGTTCAATTGTATCTCCTTCTTTAACAGTTAAGTCTTCAAATCCGCTAATTACTGGTAGTACGTTAACATCTTCAATAGTTAATGTAAAAACACTCTCAGATGATAATTCTCCGTCATCTGCTTTTACAACAATTTCGTAAACACCACTACTTGTGTGGTCAGTTTCAAAAAGTCCTGAAGCTAGTGGTTCAGAAATTTCAACTTCAACACTGTCTCCGTTAGGGTCAATTGCGATAACTTCAAAGACAATCTCATCTCCTTCGCTATAACTTAAATCTCCAAGTTCAGAGATTTGAGGTGCAACATTTACTCTGTTGATTCTAAGCAAAATATCTTGAGTAACTGTGTGAACAGTATCGCTTGCTGTAAGTGTTACAACATAATCTCCAGCATCGCCGTAGTTTGTTTGCCATTCTCCGCTCTTATCAACTGGCGCGCTAAAATAGTATGTTACTTCGTCATCATCTGGGTCTACTACTACTGCGCCCAAATCAACAAATTCAGATTCATCAGCTTCAATTGTAACTAAGTCTTCAGAAGCTACAACTTCTTGCTCTTCTACAACTACTTCTTCTTCTTCTTCTACCAAGTCTTCAGTAGCGTCGCTTTCAGATTCTTCTAATTCAGTTTCATCCAAAACTTCATCGCCCATCTCAACTTCTAAGTCCACTAATTCAGAATCAACTAATTCTTCATCGCCAGCGGCTTTATAATCAATACAGCTAACAAGTAACATGCTAGTCATAAGTAATAATCCAAGTAATACAATAATTCGTTTCATAATCCTCTACCCCCCTCAGGTATGTTTCACATCCTAAATCTGGATGCATTAATGTTATCTAATTGGGTACTTTTGCGTAACAACTGTTTAAAAGAATTTATACACTTTAGAACATATTCTCTAAAACTTGCGAAGTAAAATAACTTCAGTATCATAAGAAAAAAATGGTGGCCCCGCCCAGATTTGAACTGGGGACCACTCGATGTGCTGAGTAAAGCCAATGGCTTGACATATCAGTCGAGCACTCTACCAGGCTAAGCTACAGGGCCACAGTCATGCTCCAACTGCTTTTCTTTTTAAGGTTTTCTGCAAGCAAGCTATTTTCTCAAATTAAATCCTTTATATTTTATTCTTACTATTACCAATAATTAGCAAGATTTTCTTTGAAAAACAATATTTTTATCTTCAAAATTTGTATCATTTAAGGGTGATTGTATTCTCTGGAGAATAAAAGTTTATAAGTGTTTTTTTTTAAAAATCACACGGGGTTTGAGAAAGTGTTGTGGTGATTTTATTTTCATACAATTTACGAAATTAATTCTTGGATCCTTTAGTAAAAAATTTAGATGTTTTGAATAAAAATATCCAAAATAAAAATTATTCAGAATTTAAACAAAAAATATTTTTTAATATATAACACTAAGAATTATATGAAAAAGGTGAATACAAATGAGACAAAACATAATGCGATTTATTGTACTTGCAATGATCTTTACTCTTTCAATGAGTTTAGTTTTTGCAGCAGACATTGAACTAACTGCACCATTAGGTGGAGATGATGACGGATCTAGCCGAGAATATTACGGTGGGACTCTTGGAACAACAGTAGATATAGAATGGGAAACTGCGCTTTCTTGTGGTGCAGGCTCTGATGCTGTGATTATTGAATTTTCTGATGATGACGGAACCACTTGGAGTATTTTAACTAGTACAGCATCTGTAAGTGATTTAACTTATGGTTGGGATGTATCATCTTTAACCGACGGAAGTGGATACATGACTCGTTTATCTTCTTCATGTAACGTACCAGATGAAATTTCAGGTTCTTTTAGCCTTGATACTACTGCTCCAATTGCAGATCTTGCTAATTTAACAATTGACGAGGGTGATGATTTAACTCTTGATGCAACTGCCTCTGATGATGCAACTTCTCCATTAGTTTCATTCACTTATACTATTAATAGTGTTGAATACCTTAGTGGCGCGGTATCAACTGATACTCTTGATTTAACTTGGGAAGATTTAGCTGACTATTCAATCACAAATGATGGGACTTATACTATTGAAGTGGAAGTAGAAGATGCCAGTGGGAACACTCACAGTGATTCTGCAACCTTAACAGTTGAAAATTCAGAAGCAACTGTAGAAATAACTTACCCTAATGGCGCTGAAGAAGTAACTAGTTTCATTGATGTTACAGCTGAAGTAAGTGATCCTGTTGACACAAGTTTTACCTGTGAATATTTTATTGTAGAAAATGCTTCAACAAGCCCAGTAGAAACTTCTCTTGGCTCTCAATCATGTACTACTGGAACAGATACATTTAGTTTTGATTCTAGTGCATATACTGATTCAACTGACATTGAAATTAAAGTTGAAGTAGATGATGGTACTGATGTCACGCAAGATTATTCTGATGCGAGTTTCACCATTGATAACACAGCACCAACTTTATCTATTGATTTATTATCATCAATTTATGAATCAGATGAAGCAACTTTGGTTTTTCATCCTTCAGATAATGTTTCTGGTTTTGATAACAGTGATAGTTTTGAAATTGATTGGGACGATGGGACTGTTGAAACAACAGATAGTGAAACACTAACTCACTCTTACATTGAAGATGGAACTTATACTATTGAAGTTACTGTAACCGATGACGTAGGATTATCTGTAACAGATACCTTACTTCTTACTGTAATAAACGTTGCTCCAGTAATTGATAGCTTAACGTGTACAGCTACAATTCTTGAAGGAGAATCTATTGATTTAGATATTGAATTTTCTGATGTTGGTGTAGAAGACACACATGAATTAGGAATTGATTGGGACGATCTTTCAACAACAAACATTACTGTTCCAACAAGTTCTTATGAAATGAACAGTACTCACACCTACGACCAAGATGGGACTTATGTGATTGAAGCTACTGTAACCGATGACGATGGCGGTTCTTCAACAGTATCGTATTGTACTGTAATTGTTACAAATGTTGCTCCAACTGTAGAGATTACTTCTCATACTGATGGTGAATACTTAACTGGAACTCAAAGTATCGAATGGGATGTATTTGATGTCGGAATTTCTGATGCTGTTGAAATGGAAGTATTTTATGCTCTTGCAACAGCAACAACAAGTTGCGGTGATGCTTCTGAATGGACTTCAATCGATTACTATATTGCCACATCACCTGTAGATGGTTCATTTAGTTATTCTTGGGATACAACTACTGTTAGTGACGGTGATTATGACTTATGTGTTTTTGTTGAAGATCATGCGGACTCTAGTGATGATACTATATCTATAACTATTGATAGCACAATTCCTGAAGTATATGGTCCTGAAGTTTCTTACGACCATTTCCAAAGTGATAGCTATGTTTATTTTACTGCATCAGCTTCCGATATTGATGGGGGAATTGTATCAGCTGTTGTAGAAATATATGATGAAGATGGCGATTTAGTCTCTTCAACTGCAATGGATGCAAGTGACGATACTTTTGAAGACGATGATTTTGAAGGTCTTGAAAGTTGGATCTTAATTGATTCAAGTTCATATCTTGATGGAGTATACACCTATATCATTTGGGTAACTGATTTAGCAGGAAATGAAAATGACGAAGACGATTTAGTTGTAGGAACTTTCATTGTAGATGCTTCTGCAGGGACTCCAAGTTATACTGATGACGAAATAGATGCACTACTTGCTGTACTTGAAGATGACATCACTTCATTAGAAACTGATCTTACAACTCTTGATTCAGAACTTGATGATTTAAGTGATCTTGTAGATACAAACTCTGATGACATAACCTCTCTTGAATCTAACTTAAGTGATTTAAGTGATGAAGTTGATACATTAAGTGACTCAATTAGTGATCTTGAAACAGAAGACGCAAGCCTTCAGTCTCAAATAGATGACTTGACTTCTGACTTGACCAGTTTAGAAAGTGATCTAACTAGTTTAGAAAGTGACCTTAGTGACTTAGAAACAGAGTTTGATGCATACACTAGTTTTACTATCTCACAAACAAGTGATACTAGTGATTCTGACGGTGATTTTTCAGTAACTGTAAGTACAACTTCTAGTGCTGCATGTACTATCGCTGATGTTTTTGATAGTTCTGTAACTACCACAACTTCCGCGGCAACATCTCATACTTTGACAGTATCAGATGCTGACCTTGGAATGCAAATCTACTCTGTAACTTGTACAGATAGCACCTATGGATTTAGTAAAGAAACAACTGCTTATGTTAACGTAGTTGGGTTTTACAATCTCTTTATTGCTGACGGTGGAAACGATGGTTTTCTTGCAAGAATTCAAAGGTTTGTACTAAGTTACGCAGAATTAATTGAAGCTGGGCTGAGTAGTTATGATGTTGATACAGTATTAACTTCAACTGATGGTCCAAGTGACATGCAATTAAACGCAACTGAAGATGTGGATATGCTTTGGGCATATAATGGAACAACATGGTCATCATATAATGTTTCAAACTCAACTGGTGACTTTGGCGGTTTTGATGCAACAGACGTTCCTGTCTATTATTGGGTAACTTTAGAAGACAGCGCAGCAGGAAAGGCAATCATTCATTAGGATGGGAAAAATAAAAGGTGAAATAAAATGAACAAATTATTAATGGCATTTATTTTTTCTCTTTTTTTTATCCTGCCTTTTGCAAATGCAGCAGGTGGAATTTGGGGAGATTTAAGTGATTCACCAAGTGCAGTACGAGGAACAGTAACAGTAGATGGTTCTACTGCAAGTTCTAGTATTGAAGTAGTAGCATCTATTGGTGAAGATGAATACAAATCAGTTAGTTGCGACTCTGATGGAAATTATTATGTGACAGTTGGTGGAGACTCAGCAGACACAATTGATCTAGCAGTGTGTGGGATTAGTGCAGACACAATCACTTTTAGTGAAGGAGATGTACAAGAATTAGATCTTACTATCTCAACTCAAGACGATGGTGTTACAGGTTGTACTTGTGACGGCATTTGTTCTGGTGAAAACTGTGTAAATCCTGGGTCAACAGGTGTTTGTAGTTCAGACACATTTTACTGTGACAGCGATGGAACTTGCGAGGCAGACTTTGGTGAAACAACAACCACTTGTTCTGCGGATTGTTCAACTTCAAGTGGCAGTTCTAGTAGTGGAGGTGGATCTTCTGGTGGTTCTTCTGGCGGCGGTGGCGGAGGATCTAGTTCAAGTAGTTTAGGATCTTCATCCACAACTTCAGACTCTGGGGACTCTAGCACTACTCAAGGTTCAACTGATTCCAACGGAAATAATGTTCCTGAAATAATTGACATCTTCGATGAAGAAGCAATAGGTCGTGGACTTTTAAGTGACGGCTCAACTACAGAAACTAGCCTTAGTCTTGAAACACAAAGTGATGAAAATCAAGGTGGGTTTCTAACTGGAGCAGTAACTGCTGGTCAAAATGTGGCTGGGTATGCAAAAGATAATGTCTGGGCAACTTCCGGGATTTTTGCAGTAATTTTGCTTCTAGTAGGCGGACTTGTTTTTGCACGTTTTAAGAAGAAAACATAATTGCATAACTACATTATTTTTTTATTTTATTTTTTTATTTAACATGATCTCTTCTATTTCTTATCACTCCTCCAATCTTAGTTCTTTCTCTACTACTACTACTACTACTACTACTACTACTACTACTACTACTACTACTCTACTTGTCTCTCAGCCAGCGCGCATCTAAGCCCTATAGCTAACTATGTGTTTACCATCACTTACTAAAAATAATCTCATACGAACTAAGCATAGAGTCAAATCACTAAACATATCTCAACAGAAAAAAATAATCATCAAAGAAACATAATCAATCAAAGAAACCTAACTAATATTAAAAAAAGAAATTAAAAAAAAATAAAATTAACTTAAAACCTTACACTCCAAGTTGTGCTTCATTTAGTCCTTTACGTTGAACGATTTTAGTCTTAATTTTTTCTTGAAGCTCCATTGGAAGTCTATCAAAAGTTTGACTAACAAGTGAAGATGTTCCACGTCCACCAGTTGCTGATCGAAGATCATTACTCCAACCAAACATCTCTCCAACAGGCATTTTTGCAAGTACGATGGTGATGTCACCTTCTGCCTGCATATCTTGAAGTTGTCCACGTCGCCCACTAACTAATTTAGAAACTTCTCCAACATAATCTGTAGGTGCTTCAATTCTAGTCATTTGTAATGGCTCGTTAAGTACAGGTCCAGCAGTCATAATTGCTTTTCTAACTCCTTCACGTACAGTAGGGTACATCTGTGCAGGCCCACGGTGAATCGCATCTTCGTGCAACTTACAATCCATTAGTGTTAGTTTCATACCAACACATGGTTCTTTTGCTAGTGGTCCAGCTTTCATAACATCTTCAAACATGTCAAGTACCATCTCCATGATCTCGTTAATTTGAACAATTCCACGAGTTCCGTCAACAAATACATTTCCTTCGAAAATATCTTTAACTTTAGCAGCAACTTTAGCGTCCCAACCAATCTCACGAAATACTTCAACTACTTCAGCATCTTTTTTCTTAAGACGACCTGGTGACAATTTACCTTTTGAGATAGCATCACGTACTTCTTCTTCAAGAGGCTCAGCTACAAAGTATAAACGGTTGTGTTTGTTAGGTGATTTCCCTTCGCTTTCAGTACCCTCACGAGTAATAGCTTCTCGGTAAACAACAATAGGTGGTGATGTTTTAACTTCAACTCCTTTTTCACTTTTAATTCTGTTTTCGATAACTTCTAAGTGTAGTTCTCCCATCCCATGCATTAAATGCTCTCCTGTCTCCTCGTTAATTTCGATTGTAACAGTAGGGTCTTCCTTACTTACTTGATGAAGTACTTCAATTAGTTTTGGCAAGTCAGCTGGTTTTTTAGCTTCAATTGCTTTACTAACAACAGGATCAAATATGTGGGAAATTTTTTCAAATGGCTCACCTGGTCCATCGGTTGTAACAGTTTCTCCAGGTCTAGCAGCCTTAAGTCCAGCAACTCCAATAATATTTCCAGCAGGAACATTATCTACAATTGCTCTTTTAGCTCCGTTGTAAACAAAAACTTGTTGTACACGTCCAGGCATGTTAGCAATATTTTGATGTACAGCATCTCCTCTTCTCATAGTTCCAGAAAATAATCTTCCTGTTGCGATTTCTCCAGCTTGTGGGTCAATTACAACTTTAGTAACTACAAAATAAGTTCGTCCGTTAGGATCACAAGATACTAGTGATTTCCCGTCTTTACTTTCCACATCTCCATGCCAAATTTTTGGAACTCTGTATTCTTGAGCTACCATTGGTGATGGGTGGTGTGTAACTACCATATCAAGTACAACTTCGTGTAGTGGTGCTTTTTTTGCAAGAGCTTTGTATGCTTCATCATCAGCTTCATCTTTGTAAGCGTCAATAATGTCAGCAAAAGTGATCCCTTTTTTCTTCATGTATGGGATACTTAAAGCCCAATTGTGAAATGCTGAACCAAAAGCTACAGACCCGTCAGCTACGTTTACTTGCCATTTGTCTTTTGCATCTTTTGGTACTAGTCCAGCGATAATTCTGTTCACATTTGCAATTTGTTTAACAAAACGTTCTTGCATCTGTTCTGGTGTTAGTTTTAATTCCTTAATTAAACGGTCAACCTTGTTGATAAAAAGTACAGGTTTAACCTTTTCACGAAGAGCCTGACGAAGTACAGTCTCTGTTTGTGGCATAACTCCTTCTGATGCACAAATAAGTGTGATTGCCCCATCAACTGCTCTCATAGCACGGGTAACGTCCCCACCAAAATCTACGTGACCTGGCGTATCAATTAAGTTAATTAGAAATTCCTCTTCATCAACTGCATGTACCATAGATACTGCAGCACTATCAATTGTGATTCCTCTTTCTTGCTCATCTGCATGAAAGTCAAGTTGCCTAGCTTTTCCAGCCAGTTCATCACTCATCATTCCAGCGCCTGAAAGCAAATTGTCTGAAAATGTAGTTTTACCGTGATCAATATGTGCACAAATTGCAATATTACGAATTTGTTTGTTGTTACTCATGATGCGCGAAACGCGATCCACCATTTTTTCTGCCATAGTTTTTGTTCTCCCCAAATATTAATTGGAATTATTTTTTTAATCTATATTCTTCGATTCAAAGTTTTAAATTCATAAAGAAATCTTCTCCTCATGAAAACCACCTGTCTCTAAGCCTTTTCCACCTTGGGCGCTTTTTAAACATTTCGCAGAAACTATAGCTAAAACAGCTCTTAAACATATAACATAATAATTCAGAAATAAAGTAAAAAAAACAAAAAAAAAAAATAATAATTAATTTAGTTCAAAATATGAGCTTCATGCACATTTTTGTAACTGTGCAATTCATTACCAGCAAACCATAATTCAACTTCTGCTTTTGCTTCTTTTAGAGTTGCGCTAGCGTGAATTAAGTTTTTAAGACCGATTTTTTTACTATCTGCCCAGCCATAACTTGCGTGTGCAAAATCTCCACGAATAGTCCCAGGTGCTGCACTTTTAGGTTCAGTTCCACCAACCATCTTTCGAATTAGTGCAACAGCTTCAATTCCTTCAAAAACCATAGCTAGTACTGGTCCTTCAGTAATCATATTTTCAAGTCCAGGATAAAAACCTTTTTCAACGTGTTCTTCGTAATGTTTTTTGGACCTTTCTTTATCTGCCCAAACCATTTTACAACCAACCATTTTTAGGCCAGCATCTTCAAATCTTCCAAGTACTCTTCCCATCAAACCACGTTGTACAGTATCTGGTTTGAATAAAACTAATGTTCTTTCAATCATTTTTATCTATCCTCACGTTATTAGTATATTCTATACTATAAATTCAAATCATTATTAATTAAATTAAAAAAAAAGAAAACAAAAACAAGATATGAGTTTCAAATTATTTTTTCTTAGCAGCTGATGATTTTTGCTTTTTAGCTTTTTCATCATGAAAAAACTTAGTCCATTTAGTCCTAAGTGGTTTTCTTTTAAGTTTCAAATAATTTTTTTCACATTTAGATCCTGTAAAGTGTAAGATTGCCCCATCAGCTTTGATGTACATCTTACCAGTACCAGGTTCCATTCTTTCTCCGCAAAAATTACATGTTGGCATTCTTTAGTCACCTATTTCTTCTTCTTGCGCTTTCCGCCAGCTCTAGCTTCCAGTTCAGTATCAAGTAACATCAGTGTGTCACCAATTCTAACTGGACCTTTTACATTACGACGAATTGCTTTATTTTTATCACGGCCATCAAGGATTTGTGCCATCACAAGAATTAAACCTCCTCGTGATCCGCCACGGCTAAGAATCTCTTTCACTTCAGCGGGTACTGCACTTGCAAACCCAGCTTCAGATCCACTAGAATCTTTGCCTTTTCCTCCTTTGCCTTTTTGTTGTTGTATTGCCATCTATTCACCTATGCATTAAGTTCTTTAAGTAGAGCTTTAGCATCTCCTTCTTTGGTAATAGCAACTGCTGCACATCCAACACTTAGGCCAACTGCTGCGCCTAAATCATCTTTTTTGCTAACTTCAACACATAATACTTCTTTCTCTTTTGATAAAAGAGGTAAGTGCATTACGATTTCTTTAGGGTTAACATCGCCCGCGTATGCTACAAGTTTTGCAGTTCCACGTTCAAGTGCTTTAGTCACTTCGTTAGATCCCTTACTAATTTTTCCTGTGTTTCGAGCAATTTCAATTGCTTCGAGTACTTTTGCTTCATCAGCCATTTTATTTTGTCCTCACAAATGTCTTAACCTAATTTAGAAATTCAATAATTGCTATCGAACCTCGTTGCAACAAATATAAACCATGCAACTCATTGGTTAACATCCTCTACCCGAGTACCTTATTTATAAATGTTATGCCAAACATAGCTTTGTAAGAAAAGTATTTTTTAAATTTTGCAAATCCAAATAACTTTTATTTTTCGCATAACTTCGCTAAATCAAATTCTCGAATTTCTTTTAACAACTCTCTCGCAGCTATACGTGCTACATTTGTCTGGCCAGAACTAGTGCTATATCTTTCAACAAATGAATGTAATGCAAGCATTGCAAACAGTGCATTTTCAGGAGAACTCCCATTATTATGTATATATCTGTTATCTACAAATCCTTCAGAGTTAAATTTGATATCTTCACCTTGAGTCCAGTGGTTTGTGATGCCTCCCCTTATTTGATCTTCACATGTTCCAGTAGGAAGATAAAGCCTTCCCTTTACAAAAGAATAATTCCTTATATCATTGAAATCAGGTCTTTTATCTTTTCTGTGAAGTGCGCCTGCTACCTCAATACATTTTACTCTTTCACTAATTAACTCGTAAGAAAAACCTATACTAAATAATTGGCCCCTGTCTACTTCAACACGAGCAGTTAAGCCATTCTCAGCCACCATGTCCCATGGTGTTTCAGAAGAAGGTGGATTGAAAATTCCTCTTTCATCTACAAATGGTGCTTTTGCAATATCAGTGCCACGATAATTATTTTTAACAAAATCAAGTATCGCTGCTTTATGATCATAATCCATACTAATTCAAAAGAGACACCATTTATAAGTTTACTCTTTGAAAGAGGCAACAATCGCAAAAGGCATCCACACTAACTTAACCATCTTCTAAACTAAAACTCTACTCGATATTTTTAAACACAATCAATTTAAACAATTTTAAGCAAAATTCACTTAGCAAGATCAAGAAGCACAGAATCCTCGGTATATCTTTTGCTATATGCATTTCCCCAGACGTCAGGGTCAATGAACCGCTTAACTCTTCTACCATCTGGCATCACAACTGTAACAGATTCTTTATCGAATTTAGATTCAATCATTTCAAGTGTTCTTCCATTAGATACATCTTCCATTAAAAGACCAAGAAGTGGTTCCATTCTATTTTCAACCGGTGTTTGAACAGCCCCTACAAAATAAGGTGGATTTTTTTCTAATTCAAATGCTCTTTCATATCCCATCAGTTGTCCTTCAATATCAAGTGGGCTTTCACTAAAATATGGCAGCATAAATTTAAGCTTAAGTGCCAAAGGAATGTTTTGACCATTTAAGGGGTCAGTAACGCTTGCTTCAAGTCCAAAAGTTCCATGGACTGTTCCTTCACCTAATCTAATTACTCCCTCTGGCCAAATAAACTGTCTTTTTCTTCTGCCATCATCATCAAGAGCATACATTGCATTAAACACTGCTTGTATTCTATCACAAATATCATGATTAGCTGCGATAACTGGCATCAAACGCTGTGTTCGAGCAAAATACTGTTCTGCTAAATTCATGTCCTTGGTTTTTTAATCAAAATATTATAAACATTTACTACAAAACTATGAACATAATTGCAAAAGCTTCTTAAACTAAATTCTAAAAAACCTCATTCAAGATGTGTGGAATAATAGGTTACATTGGTCCAAAGGTTGCGTATCCAATACTTCTAACTGGGCTAAAAAGAATGGAGTACCGTGGTTACGACTCTGCTGGTATTTCTACAATCAGTATAGAAGATAATCAAAGAGCAGTTAACATAGTAAAAAAGCAAGGTAAAGTATCAAACTTAGAAAACAAACAAACCGAACTACAAGGAAACTTAGGGCTGGCGCACACGCGCTGGGCCACACATGGCCAGCCAAGCGAACTCAATTCTCATCCACATTTTAATGATGATAAATCTTTAATGCTTGTACACAACGGTATCATTGAAAACTATCTAACTATCAAACGTAACCTTGAGCAAAGAGGTTATGTTTTCCATACTCAAACAGATACTGAAGTTCTTACAAAACTAATTGATTACTATCATAAAAAGTGTAAACAAAAACTCTCAACTACTCTTCAAAATTACGAGCAAAAAAAAGATCCTTTAGAATTAGCTCTTAGAGCCGCACTTCATGATGTTGTTGGAGCTTACGGAATTGTTTTATTCCACAAAGATACTAACAAACTTTACGCAGCAAAACATGGGAGTCCACTTGTAATTGGAATTGGTAAAAACGAACACTTTGTTGCTAGTGACCCTGCGGCTTTTTTAGATCACACACGTAGAGTTCTCTACCTCGAAGACGAAGACATCGCTATCATAAAAGAAAATTCTTACGAACTCAAAAGTCTTTGCAGTCACAATGGTGAGTGTATCAAACGTAAAGAAGATTTGGTTGACTGGGATATAACTGCTGTTGAAAAAAATGGTTATGAACATTTTATGCTAAAAGAAATAATGGAGCAACCACAAACGCTTGCGAATTGTCTCGCTGGACGTTTAGATCCACAATTGAACGACATTAAATTCACATTAAAACTTACTCTTAACTTTATTAAAAATATTAAACGTATCTCCATCATTGCTTGTGGAACCAGTAGCTACGCAGCTATGGCTGGAAAATTTCTAATTGAAAAGTATCTACGAATTCCAACTGAAGTTGAGGTGGCTAGTGAGTGGCGCTACAAAAATCCAATTATTAGTAAAGATGATTTGGTGATTGTGATATCTCAGTCCGGTGAAACTGCTGATACATTAGCAGCACTAAAACTTGCAAAACAATTTGGCGCCAAAACTTTTGGAATAATTAATGTGGTAGGATCCACAATGTCACGCGAAGTTGATTCTGGAATTTATATCCATGCAGGTCCAGAGATTTGCGTAGCTTCCACTAAAGCTTTCACAGCGCAAGTACTTTGTCTAAATTTTCTCTTAATCAAACTTGGAAAAATCAGGGGCGACTTAACAGAAACTCAAATCCAACGTATGATCTCGAACCTTCTAAATACTCCTGAACTCGTAAAACAATCATTAAATAATATTGAGCAAATAAAAGCTGCAGCGAATTTAATCAAAGACAAACAATCTATTTTCTATCTTGGTAGGGGAATCAATTTTGCAACTGCTAAAGAAGGCGCAATTAAAATTAAAGAAATATCTTACATCCACGCAGAAGATTTCGCGTCAGGTGAAATGAAACATGGGCCAATTGCATTACTCGAAAAAGGATTTCCAGTTGTGACTTTTGTAAACAAAAACGATCCACTTTACGAAAAGAACCTCTCCTCTATCCAAGAAGCAAAGGCTCGTGGCGCATACATTATTGTAGTAGCTGATCACATTGACAGCACCTTGCAATCCTATGCAGATACAATCTTGCAAGTTCCTAAAGTGCCTGACTATTTGCAACCTCTAATTAACACAATTCCACTTCAACTTCTTGCGTATTATACTGCAAAGCTACGTGGCTGCGAAATTGACCAACCTAAGAACTTAGCAAAAAGCGTTACCGTCGAGTAATGTAATTTAGCGAATTTTAATTATCTTAAACCAGTCTTCTATAATTAAAATAATTATTCAAAAAAGAAATAAGGGCCAAGCATTTGCTGGCCCCAATAGAGGTGTTGGGTCTTGAGAACAAAACCCATTTGTTTTGAGTGTGGATGGAAGTCCACATTCAAAGAGGTGGTTTGCGAGACTTGACGAGCAAGCCTCAAAAATCCAGTTAAGGATTTTTTTAAGTTTGAGTCTTGGTATAAGACTCAAGAGGTGTGTGTTCAAAGCAAGGTAGGTGGCCTTGCTCTTGGAAGAACATTATACTAACTGTCTATTTGCTATATAAAGCAAGTGAGGACTAAATGAAGAAACTAGTACCACAATGTTTTTAAAAGGAAAAACAAAAAAACGACTATCAAGTAACAACCAAACTGACAAAAAAGTCATTTAACCGTTATTTTTTGAATGGATGGTGGAGAGAGGAAAACATGTTTACATTATTTCAAACACCACAATGGTTTGCAGGATTCGATCTACTATTTGATACTATTACACTTCTAATAGCATTACTAATTACAGCTTACAGCTATAAATTATACAAGCTAAGTGATGAGAACAAGTTCTTTTACTTTTCAGTGGCTTTTGCACTAATGAGTGTTGGATTTTTATTCAAGTTAGGAACATATCTAACAATTTACTCTCCAGCATCTCAGTACGCTGCTGCTGTTACAATTGTAAAGGTTACAAACTCCCAAGGTATTGGTTCTATTTTTAGAAACTTACTTTACAGAGCAGGCTACTTTGTTCAAATGGCTTCCATGCTTGGTTCATGGTTACTACTATTTTTTGTAAGTCAAAAAGGACGTGACCGTCTAAACAAGATGCATGAAAGATCACAAATTTTACTTTCAATTTACTTAATCACTTTAATTGCAGTTGTAAGTACTTTTGAGTATCGTATTTTTTACTTAACAAGTCTAGTACTTTTAGCTTTAATTGTGCTTCACTTATACGAGAATCACCGTTTAAGAAGATCACAAAACTCCAAAAAAGTTTTACTTGCATTTTTGCTTTTACTAGCAGCGCAAATATCTTTCGCTTTCATTTTTATTGTGCCAGAATTATACATTGTTGGTGAACTACTAACTCTAGCTGGGTTTGGAACTATTGCTGCAACTTATATTGCAATTCAGCAAAAAACAAAACAGATGGCGAATTCCGAGGTACTCAGATAAATATGCCAGCAAAAACTAGAAGATCTCGTATGGAACTTGTTTTTGATATCCTTGAAGCTATTCAAAATAGGGGCGGCCAAATTAAACCAACTCATTTAATGTACAAATCAAATTTATCACACAAGCTTCTAACTAACTATCTTCAAGAGCTTACTCAAAAAGAAATGGTTGAAGTTCGTGAGTACCAGCAAAAAAAGACAGTGAACAAGATGGTTCACATTACTGAAAAAGGTCTTGGCTTTGTAGAAGAGTACCGTAAAATGCGTGAGTTCACCAGCGCCTTTGGCTTGTAAATATTTATTCATTCTTTTCAAATGATTCAAATCACTTATCTTCCATAAAATGTTTTCAAGCTAAAATAACTAGCCACTGGTCAGGTTCAGATATGGTTTAAATACCAGCTAATTTTAATTTTTTAATGGATGATTTTGAATCAAAAATAGCTCAATGTGTTGGTCTTTGGTTAGCTGAAGGTGACAATAAAACTCATTCTGAAGTTACTTTTACAAATAACTGCTTTCCATTAATCAAACTATTTCATCATGTGTCAAAGAGATTATTTTTGAGCTCTGGTGACTTTAGGCCAAGGTTATACTCTTACAAAAAGGAAGGTCAAAAAATAAAAAAGATTCTTTCCATACAAAACAATGAATATTTTGACAAAAGAGCAAGAAAACCATACTATATCTACAGGTTCTCTTCAGTAAAACTAACAAAAATTTGGAAAGAAATAGTCCGGAAATTCAAAGAAGATGAGCAATATCACATTAAGATATTACAGGGATTTTTTGCAGGGGAAGGCAATGTCAAGTCAGGTAAAAAAAATAGAGCCCTACGAATTGCACAAAAATACAGATCAAAATTCTTTGAAGTAATATTTGATCAACTTCAACTTACTTATAATTTTAGAATTAAAGAGAGATCTTATATTTTTTGGTCAAGAACAACATGGGATATTTTTGCCAAGCACCAAATTTCAGATCTACACCCAGAGAAAAAGCAAAGGTTTGAAACAATCCATTCTCAATTCAAGGAGTATCACTATCCAAAAAACTATCTATTAACAAGTATCCCTAAACAGTTGAAAAAGCCCAAGACTGCAAAAGAACTCTCAAAAATATTCTCAAGATCACAGGCGCGCGTCTCTGAAATATTAATAGAGCTAAAAAAGCAAAATAAAGTTGAAGATTTTAGAGTTGGAAGTAAAAATCATTGGGTAAGAATTCCTCATAACTTTGTAATCATCTCCAAAGTAAAAGAAAAGTACCTAAATATTCTTAAAGTACCGTGCCAAACATATCAAATAGCTAAAACTCTTGGAGTAACTCATAATACCTCAAGAAATAGGTTGTCTGAGCTTGAAAAATTGAGGTTAGTTGAAAAAAAAGAAAAACTATGGCACAAAAAAAAAACCTCAAAAATAATCGTCGTATTATAGTTGGCACTGACGAGGCAGGAAGCGAAGTTTAGAAAAATCTATTCTTCTCCTAAAGGTCCTCTCATTGGCTCTATGATTATGGTAGCGCTAGCAGTAACACCTGAGCAAGAACAAAAACTGCAATGGCTTGGCGTAAAAGATTCTAAACTTCTAAGCCGTGAAGCCAGAGAGGAAATGTTTGATCGCATTCACGAAATTGTACATGACTTTCGAATAGAAGTAATTGAAGCAGATGCAGTTGACAACGCATTAAACGATATCAATAGTAACCTTAATTGGCTTGAAGCAAATTCTCAAGCAAGAATGTGTAGTGAACTTAACCCAGACCTTATGATTATAGATTGCCCAAGTATCAATATCCAAGGTTACACTGACTATTTTAAAACAAAACTAAGTAAAGGCGTTCTTGAAAAATCAGAAATTAGAATGGAACACAAAGCAGATGCTAAGTATCCAGTAGTTGCAGCAGCATCCGTTGTTGCTAAAGTAATTAGAGACAGAAGTATCGACCATCTCAAAGAAGAAATTGGAATTGACTTTGGTTCAGGTTATATGGGTGATCAGAAAACCAGGGACTTTCTTAGTGAGCATTATGACAATCCTAAGTGCCAACATATCTTTAGAAAGATGTGGAAACCTTATCAGAATTTAGTAGAAGCTAAAAAACAAAAAAAACTAGGCGAGTTCTAAAAGTATTAATTATTGTTCAGTTTGATATGTGTTGCCTGTTAAATAGTTACTTAGATTTTTGCGTGCCCCTCTAGCTCTTCCACGTACGTCTTCACTCATGTTTCTAGCTGTTCCACAAAGTCCTTCGTAAGCTAACTGTGTTAAAATGACAGGCGTTACAAGTAATCCTGCAGTTGCCAAAGCACCTACACCTAAAGTAGCTGTTCCTATTTTTTTCCCAGTTGTTGCAAATCTATCAATAGTAGTATCAATTGTTCTCATAGTTCCTCACAAAAACGAAGCTCATTTAAAAAACTAGATGTAGTAAACTAAGAAAAATCATTTCAAAATTACCAAGAAATCATAATTGTTTCTTGCTAAACCAATTTTTAATTCAGGTGGCATCACTGGTTTATCTTTAATCCAAGCACCATAACAATCAAATAGATCTGTTTTTTTACTTCGCAAAAAGTTTCTTCCTTGCCAATAAATATTACTCGCAATGGAACACCCATCAGTTATTTTCGCTCTATTCCTCATATGAACTTGTGTATCATCTAATCTTCTTTCAGTTATTTCTTGCGCAGTAACTAATCTCGTCTCACCACGAAGTATTTTTTCTAAATAATCAACGTGTGCCAAAGTAACAGGGAATCTCCCATTAAAAAATTCTTCTTCTTTTACAAAATCAATTGCTGCCTTGTATCTATTAGAAGTTCCAAATTCATGGGCTCTTTTAATTGTCTCATGAAATCTACTTCTACCATGACTCAAAAAAAACATAGAATCAAATAATGGGTTGTAAAAATCAGAATCTTGCCAATCAATCATAACTTACTAAAAAAGCTATTTTTTATAAAGCTAAACCTTCATATTATCAATAAAGATGGTAGTATTTACAGATATGGGCCTTGAAGATATTCAAATTCTTTATGGCAAAGGCTTTGTTGAATTAAAACAAAAAACAATTTATGAACTAGCACGTCTAAAAAAAGGCAGCAAGAAAGGCGAAACAGTTCTAGCAATCTTATACACTTCAGGTAAACTTCTTTTGCAAGGTAATGAAAAACTCATAAACCAAACAGCAAATTATTTTCGTGGCAAAGCTCAAAACAAATCAAAAGAAGTAAAACCTCAAAAATTCAATAAACAAATCGGAAGAGTAATTGGTTCTGATGAATCTTTGAAAGGTGATTCTTTTGGTGGAATTACAATAGCTGCTGTTAAAGCAGATGATAAAATCAGATTACAATTAAAAGAAATTGGCGTTGCAGATTCTAAAACTCTTGATGATAAAGAAATTTTGCAAATGGCGATCAAAATTAGGAAGGTGGCGCCTTGCACAGTAATTAATGTTTATCCACATGAATATAATGATAAAGTGAATCCTAGTGAAAACAAACATAATAATGTGACAGCGCTTCTAAACAATTTACACCATCAATCTGCAAAAGACCTAAGCCCAGGTTACCATATTGTAGATAAATATCCTGGCTGCATTGTTGGAGATTTGCAAGAAACTAAAGCTGAGAGTAAATATGTTGAAGTAGCTGCAGCAAGTATTCTTGCACGTGCTGCTGCTGTTGATCAATTAAATCATCTTTCTAAACTAGCTGGCTTTCAAATACCTAAGGGTTCAACTCATGTAGCTTGGGCTTTTAAAGAATTAAAAGAAAGAAATTTGAATCCCAAAGAGTTTGTGAAATTACATTTTAAGAACGTTCAGAAGGCATTAGACTTATGAACGGCAAAAAAGCATTTGCTTTTTGAGCACGTTAAAGCTGCTTTAGAAGAATAAACTAAATCATTACATCTCACTGTTTGCAACATATTCTAAGTTAGAAATTCTTCCATCTTGTAAATCAATTATTGCTAACCCACAGTTAGCCATTTCTAATAAAGGCATATAACCAAGACCTTTTGCAATCGACGCATTTACATGTTTATGCGCTACAACTAAATCTCTGTGATTACTAATTCTTAAAAAATATTCTGCAAGATCTCGTGAACGTTCAGGGATGTCTCTTTTCCAAATTTCATTTAATTCAGGATGTTGTGGTAGCCCTCCTCTTGTATTGTAAACTCTACCAACAATCCCTGCAGTGTTTATAGCGCGTGACATTGAAGAACTTCGAATTCTTCTAAGCTCAATACTCTCGCGTAGCATATAATCTCTAAGTCTTTCTGCTTGTTCAAAACCATCGCTTGTTAATGAACCAAAATCAAGTTCATCACATGACAAACCTTCCATCCCTGCAATTTCAAGAACATCTCTTAACACCATATTTCCTTTTAGATAACCACTAAATTCTTCTTCAGAAAAAGGATGGTTTATTGTTCTAAGCCACATAAAACCTTTAAACTTAGATGGATCCATATGCCTAGAGTACAAATTATTTAATGTCTCTCCATGCCTTGCTAAGTATACTGTTCCATTCTGCATGACTCTTCAAAAACAAGCCATCATTAAAAATAATCACTTCAAAATTAGTGAAATGATCTTAGAACTAATTTCTTCAACAGTTAAGGCAGAACTGTCATATGTAACATCAACTTCAAATTTATTGGCAATATAATTATCATACAATCGTAAAACCTTAGAACTTTCAATCTCTTTATCATGCAATTTGTTAACAACTCCACGTTTTTTAGCACGAAGCGCCACAACTTCTTTTGGAGCTTCAATATTAATCACTTTTACAACTACTTTTTTCTCCATTCCAAGATCAATAAATGGTTTTACATATTCTTTTTTGCAAAACGCTTTCTCTACAATCACAGAAAATCCAGAATCCAAGAAACGACTTACAACATCCAAACCCACTAGAGATGCAGTTTCCAAATCAGTTGAACTGTAATCACTAATCATCCATTTAATCTCATCCAGATTCAAAATAACGCAGCGAGAAAGTCCACTCCAAACTTTTCTACTTATCGTAGATTTTCCAGCGCCACTTGGACCATTGATAATTAACATAAATTGCTTTTCTAAACTCACATTAGCCATATTATAACAAAAATACAAAACTTCACTTAAATAACTTTCCAGAAAATAATCTACCTAACTAACTAACTAACTAACAATTCTACTCTTTCCTGCTGTCTTCTCTACCCTTACAACGCGATTCACAAATCCTTCCACATTAGGTTCATGTGAAACAATAATTATCTGAGCTAAACCAAGTTTTTCTAAAACATCGCGCAGTCGATCTAATTGTTCAGAACTAAATCCATCAGTAGGCTCATCAAGCATCAGTAAATCTTTAGTTTTGATTTCATGCACAACATCGTTAATTACTTTATTCAAAGAAAGTCGATAAGCCAAACTAGCAGCAGTTCTTTCCCCTCCTGATAAATAAGCAAAAGAAATCTCATGTCCATTTTGAGATATTACTGGAGTAAAAGATTGGTCAAGGCGAGCTGTAACTTCGCCTCCTTCAACAAGGCTACTAAACCAGTATACAAACAGTTCATTAAACCGATAATAAATTTTTAGCATGATCTCTTTTTCAATAGTGTATGTTAAACTAATGAAATATGAGGATAGCCAATGTAATTGCTCAGATAACCAAATCAAATCTGCTTTAATTTTCTCAAGTTCAGTAATCTCTAAAATCAAATTTTTCAAATCAATTGACATATGCTCAAATTTAGCGCCAATTTCTGCATACTCGACAGCTCGCTTTTCATAAACCGTGCGCAAATGCTCAAGTTTAATTTTCAAAGAATCAATTAAAGAAGTAGAAACTTCAATCAAAGATTCCTGCTCTTTCAAATTAGAAATTTCCAAAACTACATTATCTATCTTCACAATCAATTGTGACTTTTCACTTTCAAACGCATTTTTTTGCTTTAAAAGTTGTGCCTTAACTTCTATTTTTTTCTGAACAGCTCGCAAGTCAGCAACTCTTTTTTGCATACGTGGCAAAGTAATTTTCTCCTCATTGTTCAATTCCCCAAGTTTACCCATTAAAGAATTATTTTTCACAATAGTTTCTTTCAAAGTCTCCTTTAACGCAACTAAACGCAAACGCCGCTCACCCATCAAAACAAGTGATCCTTCCAAACTCTTTTTCTCATCAATCAAAAGGCGTACTTTGTCAATAGCTAAACCACTCTCACGCAAATTAAACACTGATCTCTCCTCTTGTAAAACAGATTCACGCAAATCTGTTTCAAGTTTCAATATCTTCTCTCGCTCAATTTTGCCAATATGTTCTTTGTGAGATAACCCGACCTCTTGTAAACATAAACTACATTCTCCAAGCCCAAGAACTTTGTCCAGATTTTCACGAAGTAAATCTGCTTTAGAAAGAGCAGTCTGTTTCAAAGCCAGCACAGTTTTCTCCTGAACTAACAACTCCTCTCGCCTCTTCTCAAGTCCTAAAATATCTAAATCCAAAGAATTAATCTCTTTTAACCTACTTTCACTTAAAAAAAATTTCTCTTCATCAAAATTAATCTCTTGCATCTCTTTTTTCACAGTCCCAAGCTGCGCAGCAACTAGTGAAATTTCACTTTCAATTTTAATTTTAGACTCCATGAACTTTCTAATCTCACCCTCAAGTCGCAAAATTTCTTCAGAAATTTTCAAGGAATCCATCTCTGAAGATAAAAACAATCCCTCGAGTTCTTCCAAAACTTCTCGCAAGGAAAATTCTAACTTCGCCTTGCGATCCAAAAGACCAATTTTTTTTTCTTCACTAATTTTAATCTCTAAATTTAATTTTTCTTTTTTGTCACGCAGCAAAACCAAACTCTCGAATTTATCTTTGCACGTTCCTAGCTCCAAAGAAGCCTTATCTTTCAAACCCAAAACTCCTTCACATTTTATCTTAAGTTCCTTATGCTCACTTTCTAATCTCAATTTAGATTCTACTTTGTCCATGAACGGTTCAAGCCTTGTTTCTAAAACAATTTTCTCTCGGCGCATATCTTTTAGATAGATCTGTAAATTGTCACGCACCAACTTATATTTTTCAACACCAAACAGTTTACGTAAAATGTCAAGTCGATTCTCAGCATTCTCTTGCAAGATATGCTTCATCTCTTCTTGCGGGCAATACACAGTATATTTGTAAACGTAATTTTTTCCTCGTCCTGCCAAATCTTCAGGGTAACCAAGTAGTCCTACGATCTCAGCCTTAAGTTCCACTGGAGTCAAATCGCGCCTAACTCCGTTAATTATCAGATATCCATTACCTTGGCGTATTCCAGCTTTTTGTAAACTAAGGTTACGCTTAATAGCAACTTCTTTTCCGTCAACATTAAACCATAATTCAACGCTCGCCTTGCTTTCTCCTTTACGTAGAAGTGCTTCAGCAGGTAAATCAGCACGCGAACTACCAAATAGTGCAAATTCCACCGCTAGTAAAATAGAACTTTTCCCAGAACCAATATCTCCAGAAAGAAGTGTGATCCCAGAATCAAAAGATAGCTCGCAATCTACGTAAGTACGTATGTTCACTAGGCGTATTTTCAAAAGCTTCACAATGCAGCCTCTGCTTTCTTAACATCCATCACAAAGAAAAAAAACTCTTACCTTTTAGAGCTTTATGCCACTACAGAGAACATATCAATGATGTTTACTTGTGGTTATTGTCCAACTAGATGTGAATCTATCAGGAAGAGAATTTCGTTGGTACACTGTGCCTTCAACATCGACTCTGTATACTTCAAATGGTTGGCTTTCTTTTCCCCTGTAAATTTTATCGAGCCTTCGAGCATCATCTTGGACAACCTCTGCAAGCATTTTCCAAGGGCCTCCTTTTTGCCAGACAGGACCGGCCATAACTCTTTTCATAACATCTTCTGGAACATCTTGTAAAATAAAATAGACTCTGTTTTCAGCATATTCTCCAACTTTTAACGTTTGCCTCGGTCCCGGTTTTAATTCATCACTAAATGTAATCTCATATAGTCCATTGTCTTGGATTGTCCGATTTACATAAGTAGTTTGCGCATTAATTATCACTGCACTTTGTCTTGTTCGTTCCCAATTTTTATTGTTAACTTCATAATCACCTGCTGCAGTTTCAACCTGTAACACGCTATTTAAACCTTGATCATTAACGAGAACTTTTGCTCTTGCGACTAAATTTCGATTAGTATCAGCAAAATCTCTTGCAAAATCCAAAGAAACACCTTCTAAGGAATGCTTTCCGTTGATAATTAATTGGCCGCTCGTTTGGTCATACTGAAATCGAGAAAGTACTCCTTCGGCCGTTTTTTCCTGCATAAACTCTATAATCTCACTGTAGTTATAAACTTTACTACTTAGCAATGATTAAATCACACAAATATCATTTAAGGTGCTAATTCCACTGGTGTGTTCACCAGTGGGCACATGATTTTGTTTGAGTTAAATACCGCGAAGCAGGCTAATAGCGAAGGGGTCGAGTGAAGCGAGCATACTACTGGTCTATTGATCAGTAGTGCCCCTGAGTTTTTTTTGACTTAATTATCTACTTTTAATTTGAAGAAAACGCTTTCGCAACAAGACCAAAACTCCCATCATCAAGTTGAACAATAGAAGGATCTACTGGGACATGAAACCAACTCAATTACAAAAAAAGCAAGCAAGATAAAACCATCAATTTCTTTTTAACCATCATTCAAATGTATTCACAGGAGATATAAAATGTCTACCAAAGGCTTTATAAAAAAACTTCAAAATAAGCTTATTATGTCAGACTATGAATCAATGCTCGATAAAGCCTATGCTGAATTGCCAGAACTAATGGCAGAATCCCAGCGTTTTACATTTGAGAAAGTAAAAGGACACATTGAAGGTACTAAGACAGTTATTATCAATCTAAAACAAATTGCAAAAGACTTAGGTCGTAAACCAGAACACTTGCTAAAATATCTTCTAAAAGAGTCTGCAAGTGCTGGGAAATGGGCGGGTACTCGTGCTATCTTTGCATCCAAAATCTCAGCATCCTCTTTAAACAAAAAAATCAAAAAATATGCAAGTGAGTTTGTCTTTTGTTCAGAATGTGGAAAACCAGATACCACCTTAGAAGTTGACCGTAACAGTATCACAAGACTAAAATGTATGGCTTGCGGAACTAAAAAACCAGTAAAAAGCATCAGGTAAAAGTTAACTTTCTTTTTAATTAAAAATGTCATTAACAATTAACATCAAACAAGGCCCGCACGGCACAATTCTAGTAGTTACAGATACTGATATTTTAGGCAAACAATTCGAAGACACAATTTTAAACACAATAACGAGTAAAGAATCAGCTATCTCTTTAGATCTAACTAGTAGTTTTTACCAAGGTAAAGATAGCAAAGTTGCAAGCATAGCTGAAATTCAAGAAATGGCAAAAGGCGCATACATTCTGCACGTTACTGGTCATCATTCAATTGCAGCACTTGAAGAATACATTGACAAAGACCAAATTATGATCATCCAAGAAGTCCCACACGCACAAGTGCATATGGGCGAGTAAACAATTTCAAGATTCTGAAAAGAACTTCTTAATCACTTCTTCAGGTTTACGACTTACCATTAATCCTTCTTTAGGTAAACAAGAATAGTATTTGTCCCAACTAAATCTTTCGTCTAAGTAAATTACAACTCCTCGGTCTGTTGATGATCGAATACATCGTCCTGCAGATTGAACGCATTTATTGATCGCTGGAAATGTGTAAGCATAATTCCATCCTTTTTTGTTAAACATTCGGTCATAGTACGCAATTGTATCTTGAGTTTTCAAATCAGGTCGAGCTAGTGGGATTCCAATAACAACAACTCCCTTGAGTAAATCTCCTGGAAAATCAACACCTTCAGCAAAGTTAGCTCCAGTAACGCCAAACAAAACAGCCCCACGTGAAGCGTGACTTTTGAAATCCGCCAAGAATCTATCTTTGGCTTCTTTGTCCATATTACGCTCCTCAACAAAAGCTTTCTTCAAAGTCAAAATTTTAGAACAGACTTTATCGCGAAGTGCGTATGACGGAAAAAATAATGCAACGTTCCCTGGAATCGCCTTAATGTAATTGCTACACTTATTTGCAATATCAGAATACATCTTATCTGAACGCATTTGATACTTAGTAGAAGTTTCAGGAACAATAATTGTTCTTTTATTCTCCAAGGGAAATGGTGATGGGTATTTCTTGAGTACAGCTCCATCGGCTCCAAGTAAATCAGCATACATCTTTAGTGGTGTTAATGTCCCACTCATAATCACAGCGCCAGAGACTCCTTTCAAAACATCGCGCGTTACAATACTTGGGTCAAGGCAGGCGTATTCTAATTCAATATATTTTCCAATTTTTCCTTCGACTTCCTTAAGGATACGAGAATAACCAACGCTATCTCCTTTCCAAGATTCTAAAAACGTGCATACACTACGGCAATAACTTTTTTTAGATCCACTTTCAATGACTAAGTCAGCCACTTCATCAATTTTTTCAATAAGTTCTTCGTAGTCGCAAATCCCTGAAACATTCAAAACAAAATCTTCACGAATTACTCTTTTTTCATTACTACTAAACTTGCTACTGTAATTACTTGTAGACTTAAACACAGCCATGCGTGATAATAAATCGTGCAGTTTAGATAAATAAGAATAAACTTCATCTGCTTGAGCTTTAGAAGCTTCAGCAGCAGCATTACGTAGTACGTTAGTAGTCAAAGAAGAAGATAACATATCTGCAATTCGGTTTGGCACATTGTGTGCTTCATCAAGTACTAAAATAATATCATCAAAACTAATGTCGAGTTTTTTAAGAAGAGCATCTCGCACCGGTGGATTGAATAAATAATAATAATCACCAATCATTACATCTGCTTTTTTTGCAATCTCAATTGCAATTTCATAGCTACACATCCCTTCGCGGTTCGCTGCAGCCTGAAGTTCTTCGTTATGCATAGGTCCAGCGCCTGCGAGTTTATCGAGTAAATATCTTGCCTCAACAGTTCGTTCTCCTTTTTTACCACGCACATTAGAAAAATATGAACAGTTCCCTTTACTCACAAGCGATCTGCAAAATTCATTGAAATCATTTCCAAACAGTTTTGCAACATCTTGGCCACACATTCCTTTCTTACCAACCAAATCAGAACAAAAAAGTGGGATGTCATGCTTTTTTTTGATAGCCTTTAATGTGTCAACAGCGATTCTGTGTTGCGTATGCCTATTTGTTAAAAAGAAAACTTTTTTCTTATCTCGTTTTGCTTTAGCTACAGCAACGCATAGTGCTGCTGCTGTTTTCCCTAGGCCAGTAGGTGCATGTGCAAGGATAATCTTACTGCTACCTTGGCCACCAACATCTCCTGAATAAAGTGTTGCTTCAATATCAGCAATTAGTTCCTTTTGTCCAGGACGCATAGTGTCATGTGGAAACAAAATTCGCGATTCAGAAGATTCTAATTGTTCAGGAGATTTAAATGATTCTAAGAGTTCGTCAGTCATAAACAAATCACAAAACAATTTGCATATAAGCCTATTGGTGTAACTCTAACTAAACTTCTTAACGTGCCGCTCTAACTCTTTTCTAACAAAGGCCATATCATCCTGATTACTCAAATGCACAACTCGATTAGCTTCTTTGTCCATTATATCCACATGTGCATACCACTGTTCATCTGTAAATATGCTCAAACCTAATTCACTACAAACCTTATTCAATATTTCTTGAGCATTAGCAACTAGTTCTTCAGAACCTTCTACGTCTAATTCGCCTAGTACTGCAATCTCAGCTTCAAAAAATATGCTGTGAATTGGCACTGTAGAACTTTGTTTTGGTGGCGAGATAACCTCTATTATTGCGAACTCTATAATTGAACCATTAACTTCTAATTCATATCTTTCAGAATGCCGCTCTGCCCAAATAACTCTATCATAGCCTAGTAGCTTAAGTGCATTAACAAGTCCCATATATTGTCCTTCACCTAAATATACAGAAACTTCTTCTCGGGAATCGCTGCCGCCCCATTTACCTTTTTTAATACTAAGTTCACCAACTCCATTAGTAATCTTTGAGCGAACATCTAAACAAGCACCATCTCCTTGTTTCAACTCATCTACATCCATACAACAAAGCATCTGTCTTTCCTTACGTTTAACATAACGTCCATTCGACTTCAAATGAGAAACTAACTTAGAATGCAAAAAACCACTCAACGGACCACGCACTTCTACTTCAATCACCATTTAATTATCGCTCTTCTAACTAGATATAAACTTACTGAAATGAAACACCTATCAATTCGTCACTATGCCAAAATGGTATTGCTTTCAAAAATAGACGATAACATAGTTTCATTCAAAAATAATTCTACTAACCTATAGGCTGCGCAAGAAAGCTTTATATAATGCAAATCGCAAAAATATTCTGAGGGAGATGGATAGAGATATCCGAGGTGGAAATAATTATGCCAAGTTTAAAAGAAAATAACAAAAGTATTTTTGAAGTATTTTTTAGAGAAAAACCTGCAATGATGCTCGTAGAATTAAAAAACGCGAATTCGCAAATCTACGCAAGTGTCTTAGCAAAACAAATTGACTGCACATACTCTCATGTGGTAAAAATTCTGCAAGAAATGCAAAAAGCAGATTTAATCAAGTTCAAAAAGGAAGGTAGATTGAAGCTTCTAGAACTTACAGGTAAGGGTCAAGAAATTGCAACTAACATTGAAAACATTAAAACAAGACTTTAAGTCTTACTTTTTTTTTTCTTTTTTAACTTCTTTATTTTATCCTTACAAATAATTTTTCTTAAATAAAAATAATTGATTATGTCATTTATCGGCGCTTCTATTATTTCACCGACTAACAATAAAACTTTCTTGCCCATAATCTTCTGAACTAGGCATCGGTGGATAACCACAAACAAAAATATCTATTGAATCTCCAATTCCCATGATATCTTTTTCCAATAAATTTGCTTTGAATCCTCCGTCATCTTGTGGAACAAATAAGTAACAATTAATCTCTCTTGGTGAATCATGACCTACAAAAAAATATCTCATGTTGCTTGGGTCAGAAAATTCTTCTCTCACATCGTATGGGTTCATACCATTAACTACTTCTCCTCTTTCTAAAGCAGAGATTGCAAGGCTTTCTAATGAATAAAAACCATCACCTAATTTACTCTCATCAATCCCAACAGCTCTGTTGCCATTAGCATCTTTTCCAACATAAAGTGGCCGATCATATCTTGCGTTATCTGGGGGCGCAAAAGAAAGTTGGGAAGGAAGAATAACTGCAAAGGCAAAAATTCTAACAAAAGGTAGTATCAAATCATCTAAATTAATCACATCTTTATCCATCAAAAAAATAATCCAATTATTGTTTAAGAATTCCGTGACATAAATTGTGCAAATTATGTGGAAAAAACAAATATTTTGCCATAGACATAGAGCAAGATTTATATACCGTAAATCAATAATTAAAAACAAAGAGGTGTTAAGTACTTGGTAAGCCAGTTTCGTAGTGCATTGGAATTTCTAAATGAGATTGGACTCTATGATGTAGTCCTTCCGTTTGTATTAGTATTTACTTTAGTATTTGCAATTTTAGAAAAAACAAGGCTTTTAGGAGTACATGAACACGAATCTTTCAAAGGAAGAAAGATAACTAAAAAAAATCTTAATGGAATGGTAGCAATGTCTGTTGCCTTTCTTGTTGTAGCTTCAACTCAATTAGTTGGGATCATCAATGAAGTTATGGCGAATTTCGCACTTTTACTTGTTCTTGCAATTTGTTTTATGTTACTTGCAGGAGCTTTGCATTCAGACAAAGAATTTTCATTAGAAGGCCGAGAACCTTGGATGATGATTTTAATGGTTATCATGTTTGGTGGAATCATTTACATCTTTTTGGACGCTCTTGATTGGCTTAGTTACATACTTTGGTTCTTTCAAAACTTAGACTTAGAATGGATTTCTAGTTTAGTTTTTTTAGCAATTGTAATTGGATTAATCATGTTTATTACTAGAGACCCTGCTAAGAAAAAAGAAAGTTCATCTAGCGATTAGATTTCAATACTGTCAAAAATAATGAAATCAACCAAAATTACTACTAAAACTGCAGTAAAAATAAACAAGTTTATATACCGTAAATCAATAATTTAATACACAAAGAAAGCTTTGCTTTCTTGTGTAAGTGAGCAAAACTCACGTCACAATCGAGGTAAGAAAGGATGGCAACGTTTGAAACATTAGCAAACATTTTTCAAAATACAGGAGTAATGGAATTTTTACTCCCATTTCTACTAGTTTTTGTAATAGTTTATGCAGTATCAATTAAGCTGCCTCTTTTCAAAGACAATAAAAATTTCGCAGTTATAATCTCACTTGTTATTGGACTTACTTTTGTAGTCCCTCATATTACAGGAACTTATCCACTTGGTTATGATCCAGTGCAAGTTATGAATGATGCACTTCCAAGCATCTCTCTTGTAGCAGTGGCTGCAATTATGTTACTAATTTTAATGGGGATTTTTGGAACTGACTTTGCAAAAACTGCAGCTCCAATAATTGGAGTAGTTTCAATTGGTTTTGTACTTTTTATCTTCGGATCAGCACTCGACCTATGGCGTGGCCCATATGATATCTTTAGTTGGTGGTCGGCTGAAGTGACGGAATTAATCATAGTGCTGCTCATATTCGGGCTTGTTGTGTGGTTCATTGTACGTGATCCAGACAACGACAAATCATCTGGAGAAAGTGCTCTCAAATCATTTGGGAAACTTTTCGACAAGAAGTGGTAAATTACTAATTTTTTTACTTTTTCATTATTTTACGATTCAAATTAAACAAACTTAGTAAATGACAAAAAAAGATGGCATCCATACTCGATTTAGGACTACTTCAATTCTTTAAGGTAATTTTTCCTACCTTACTAGTTTTTGTAGTAATATATGCTGTACTTCAAAAAACAAAAGTTGTTGGTGCAAAAAAACCAATTGATGCTATTGTGGCAATTGCTTGTGCAATTTTAACTGCAATCTCAGCTTCTGCAATTGATTTGATCACTTTTATTGCTCCATGGTTTGTATTACTCTTCTTAGGGATTGTTCTGTTTTTCTTTGCCTTTCGAGTTATGGGTTATGATGAAGGATTCATCAGTAGTGTTTTGAAAAATAATCAGTATGGCACTGGTTTTTTTTGGGTAACAATTGCTATTGGTGCAATGATTATTTTCGCAGGGGTTGGTTCAGTTTTTGGAGATCAATTAATTAGTTTAACAGGTGATATTCAAGATGATGGTGAGTTTAATAATGCAGAGAATGCAGATATCAATGAATATGAACAAAATATCATTAAAACAATAATTCATCCAAAAGTTGTAGGTGCAGGGATATTTTTACTAATCTGTGTACTTGCCGTCGCCATGCTAACTGGGTCGCCGTAGGTTAAATTTTCACAAAACACAATCAATTTTTTTTCTTCAAATTATAATTAAACTAGTAAAACGAAATGGTAAAACAAAAAAGTCCTCCAAAATCTTTGCAACTATGGTTTATTTTACATTTCATGATTGATATTTTCATCGCAATCCCACTTTTCTTATTCCCAGAAACTTTTCTTTCAGGTATGGGCTTTGAAGTAGCTAGTGCAGGTATTGCTCTCTCACGTGTTGTAGCAGCAGCGCTCATTGCAGTAGGCACAATTTCATTTTTGATGCATCACAAGAAGATAGAATTTTATTTACTTATGTTAGACTTCAAACTAATCTGGTCAGCAAGTGCAATTGTGGGACTTCTAATTAGCGCATTTCAAACCAAAGTAACAGCACTCTACCTATTCGCAGCATTATTTGCAGCATTCTTCTTACTCTGGCTCTATTGGAAACAAAGGCTCAACAGATAACTTCTAACTACTTATCTCTCTTACGCGATATGCTCTAACTGTATTTGGAACACAAAATTCCAAACTAATCGAAACCCTTCCCAAATACTCTGGATCTCTAATATGTTCTGGATAATTGGTCCTAGGTATTTTTTTGGCATCTTCTTCTTTCATAACTAAAAAAACAGGTAATTTATGTGAATTCTCATTAAATCCACTTCGCAAAAATCTTTTTGCCATTTCTAGTGAATGTGACATATCATATGACGGAATTGGCATTGCACCAGTACCACCACCTCTTTGTAACATATACTCATCAATCCAAATAACATTGTTTGGAGCATAAGGGTTAACTACTTGGTGTCCAAGATCAGTTCCTCGAAACAAAGCACCAGCAGAAAAAGAATCGCGTCCAGGTAATTCAGGTAATCTTTCCCATACTGCCTTGTAATGATGACGCATAGTTGCAAGTGTATCTTCAAAATTTCTGAGTGGTTTTTTAACTTCATCTCGAACTTCTCTATACCATGAAAGTTCAACAAATTCCCTCAGTGTTCTATCTTCTACTCTTGCTTCATGGTATTTTCTAAGAAATGTTGCTGTTATTTCTGAAGTTGGAGAAGATTGTGATCTTGCAAAAGAAACAATCTCGTGATATCTTGGAAGAATTGTTTGAAAGGCAGTAAACGCTTCAACATATCTGTCAATAGAAGCTTCTTCATGTCTACTTGGAACTACTAATACCACTAATCTTCCAAAACAAACCTACTTTAAAAGAATTAATCAAGATAAATAAAAAAAATTAGAATAATAATAATTACTTCTTCAAGCCTTTAGTCACATCGCGAAGTTCTTTAACATTCTCAGTAAAGACCGGAATCACATCTTTGAATACTTTTCCAACTGCTTTTAGTTCAACACCCACATCAGTCATACGTTTGTCATACTCTTCAACTTTGCCAAGTACGCCTTGGTGAAGCATCTTAAAATCTTCTTTGAGTTTTCCTACGTCGCTTTCTAATTTAATCAGTCTTGTTCCAGATTTGTTTTTCCACGCAATTATCTTTTGAACTTCTTTAATCAAATCGTCCCATTTCTCATCAATCATTTCTTCAGCGATTTCTTCAATTCTTTCGTACAAATCTTCAGAACCACTTTGTCCTTTAGAACGTCCAGCTCCACTCATGCCTGGGCCCATAGCCCCTGCTGGTGGCGTTGGTAACCTGAATCCTGAATCAGCTCCTCCTGCAGCAGGCGCGCCCATATTAGGCATTCCTCTTGCAGCACCTGGTGGTGCTCCCATTCCTAAATCAATGTCATTTGGTCCGCCCATCATGTCAGCTCCACTCATTGGCATTTCAGAACTAATTTTCCCAAGAGAATTAATTACTTGCGTCTCTTTTGCTCCTTGTGATTTTAATTCGCTAAGAATTTGGTCATCAGTGAGTCCAGATGAACGCATACTACGAACTTGCGCATCTACATCTAACTTACCTGGGTGCCCACCTGCCCCTCCAGGACCACCTTGTTTTTGATTTGTAAAAAGTGCCATCTTAATTTACCTCGATAATATACAAACTATTCTAATTACGCTTTTATTTCTTTCCCTAAAAGGGCAAGAAATGATCAGAAATCATCTGTTCAAAGAGATACAATGTATCTCTTGATCAAAAAATTGTTTTTGATTTCTATTTTATTTCTTTCGCCTTACTCTTAGTAACTTTACCACTGCTCTTTTGATCGGCTAGTTTTCTCTCAATTAATCTTTCCACATCTTTTTCGGTAACAAAATTCATCGGGTTCCAAAATTCCATGTATTTTTTCAAAACATCAAGTTCCTCAGAGCCAGCTGTTTGTTTTAATTCCTTAATCATCAAATTCATATTTTCAAGCATTTTGCCTTGCTTGTGTGAAAAATCAACCATATCAGAATTCAGTGCAGACAAATCTTGTTTCATCTCTCCACTAGATCGAGTAATATTATTTTTAAGTAATTCAAATTCCCTACGTAAGCCATTCAACTTAGACTCAAGTGCCTTCACCCAAGTATAGAAACGTTGTGCATCGAATTCTTCTTTAGCAGCTGGTTTAACAACAGCTTTACTCCCCATCAGTCCCATCAATGAGCAATAATCAGTTTTAGCTATTTAAACCTAGCGGGCTTTACTCGCCCAGCACCCAAAACAATAAATATCGCAAACTTTAGTTTGCTAGATTAAAAACCACATAAGTTTTTAATACACTCTAACTCTTTTCTTTGTAAAATATGATACAAATATACTTGTATTACTGTGATTAACGATGGCCAGCATAGATAAAAGAACATGTTTTGACTTTGACACTTTCCACGAAGGTGCAAATAAAATTTGTAAAGTATACTTGGAGAGCTGCCTTTTTCCCCCTTCTATTGAATACAGCGAAATTTGTATGGGCAAAGTAATTGACTTACTTCTCAAAGTTTCAGGCATCACAAATATTGTCTTAAGCCAACAGCGAGAATATGATTACGATGAATCCCAAGTAAAACTTCTATATGAATTAGCACTTCTATACAAACGTTTCAACAAAGACGAGCGTTACTTATACAACCATATTGTGGCGGACCCGCTACACGAACGTTACATCAGATCGGCCTACGCAGAATTCCAAGGTATTATCTCTAGAAGGTTAAAACAAGATCCGCTTGGAGCGTACATCGAACTAAAACGTTTAGAACGTAGAGAAAAAATAAAACATAATAACATTATCGAACCACAACAAAAAAATTCTCAACAAAAATTCATCCAAATCATGGCAGACGCTGTGATGAAAATCCAACAACTAACTATCATAAAACGCTTAAATCCACATCTAAATGAGTACAAAGCTGGTGAACGTACACTTTACTCTTATGTCCTTCACCCAAGCACCAGGCCAGATTTTATGTATACTAAATTAATCTCAGAATTTCCTCAAGGTGCAAACTTGCTTGAAAGTTATGAATTCACACCGCAAACTGGCGGCCAAGATGATAACAGTGAAGAAAAAGTTCAGATAAACATTTTTGGATTCGATGATAGCATAAAATATCTCTATCATATAACTCCACCAGAAAATAATCTTAAACAAGATGAGTATGAACTTCTAGACGCAGCTAAACGTGTTCTTAGTGAACACAAACCAACTAGAAAAGAGTTTGTGGACCCACAGCGTATGCGTGAAGTTTTCTTTAACATCGGTAAAGATTTGATAACAGACTTAGCGCAGCACAGAGGAATAAAAATCAAAGAATCTAAAGCAGAAATGCTAACACGTGCTTTACTACGATACACTGTAGGTTTTGGGATAATGGAATTAATGCTCAGCGATCCACGAATTCAAGATGTGAATGTAAATTCCCCTAATGGCGAAGTTCCAATTTTTGTAGTACACCAAGACTATGGTGATTGTGACGCGAACGTTTACCCCACTGTGAGTGAAGTAGATTCCTGGGCGACAAAACTACGTTTAATCAGCGGACGTCCTTTAGACGAAGCAAATCCTATCTTAGACACTGAACTAAAAGTTGAAGGATTCAGTAGTAGGGTTTCAGCGGTAACAGCGCCACTAGATCCTTTTGGCATGGGTTTTTCATTCAGGCGTCACCGTGATCATCCATGGACTTTCCCATTATATCTGCAACCAAAATTCAAGATGATGAATTATACAGCTGCTGGACTTTTGTCTTTCATAATTGATGGTAATGCTACACTTCTAATTGCAGGGACCCGTTCCTCAGGTAAATCCAGTTTTCTAGGTAGTGTATTAATTGAAATCATGCGACGTTACAGAATAATCACTATCGAGGACACTTTGGAACTTCCAACAGAATCCATGAGAAAACTAGGTTACAATGTTGAATCTCTTAAAGTAGGAAGCGCACTAAGTACTCAAAAAGGTTCAGAGGTTGATGCAAGTACTGGTATCAGGTCTACTTTACGTCTTGGAGACTCCGCACTAATTGTGGGGGAAGTAAGAAGTACTGAAGCAATTAGTCTTTACGAAGCAATGCGTGTAGGAGCAGCCGCGAACGTTGTAGCAGGAACAATTCACGCAGCGTCCCCTTATGGAGTATATGATAGGGTAGTGAACGATATTGGTGTTCCAAAAACTTCCTTTAAGGCAACTGACATTATTGTCATAACTAATCCAATCAGATCAGCATCAGGAATGAAAAAACTAAAACGTGTTCTAAGAATTACTGAAATCCGAAAAAAATGGGAAGACGACCCTCTTAAAGAAGGTGCGTTTGTAGATTTGATGGTTTACAATCCTCAAACAGATGAATTAGAAATCACTGATGATCTAATTAATGGTAACAGTGAAATTCTAAAACGTATAGCAGGTTCAATTAAAGAATTCGCTGGAAATTGGGACGCTGTTTGGAATAACATCCAATTACGTGGATTTTGTAAAAAAGCAATTGTTGACACCTCTTTAGAATTTGATGATCCAGATATGCTTGAAGCTGAGTTTGTAATCAAAGCAAATGATAGGTTTCACATCCTCTCTGGAAAAATCCAAGAAAAGCTGGGTTTCCAAGACACAGATCGGATCTTGCACGAATACAATGCTTGGCTGCAGCAAGAAGCTAGAAAACGTAAGGCACTAAAAAATCAAGTATGAACAAACATAAAATCAATGTATTATTTTTCTGCATGTTCCCATAAATCTTCAAAGAAGCTACTAAAACTTTCTGCAATGCTAGGAGTTGTTGAATGAATGCAATGTAGCGTACCATCATAAGAAAAAATAAAACTGTGTTTTCCAACAATCAAAATAGCTGAAGGACTAATAGTATGGTTATCACGAACCTTTGTACGAGATAATTTGACAAAAAATTTCCAATAATCACTTTTTTTATTTTCATTTAAGTCACCACTAAATAATACGCGGGCAGAAACTTTCATATCCACACGTGCCCTATGCCAATGTTGCCAAAAAATATTAAAACGACTATTTTTCGATGGCCGTACACCCATAACAAGTACCTCTTGTCCAGATTTTTTTGCATAGTCCAGTACATCATACACTATTGGTTTGACTCCTTTGAGTCCTTTGAGAAGTGAAACACTATCTTCTTCTTGTGTTTCTATATACAGTTGCGTGAATTCTGGCAATAATTCCTTAACTTTGATTTCTTGTCTCAAAACAATTTCTTTTTTATCTTCCATATAAGAGAGTAAACTTTTTGGGTCAGTTGTGCAAAACTGTTTTACATTATTCTCAATTACAAATTGCACAAGTCCCTTAGCTATCAGTTTCTCGAGTGTTTCATAGATCTTCCCAGAACTAATTTTAGCTTTCTTAATTATCTGTCCTGTTTGAGATTTTCCAATACGTAGTAATGTCAAATATACCTTAGATTCATTGGTCGTCAAACCTAATTCTTCTAGCAATTTCTCCTTCATAATCATATCATCAAGCTCAAACTATATAATTGTTTTGAAATTGCTCCCCACTAGAAGGGAGGCAATATTAACATTAGGTTTGCAATATATTATCTTTATCAAATAAACAAAATAAGGTGATAATATGTACGCAGCATTAAGAACACAAGAACCATCAATTGGTTTGCCTCAAATATTACAAACAAGTCAACTATACACAGCAGTAGGAATAGTTTATGATCCAAATACAAAAGAAGTATTGTCAGAAAATTTAGACGGAATTGTCCTTCCCAGTGTGACTTTTGAAAACAGAGTTCCTAAAGAAAGTGATGTCTCTCAACTTCTTGGTGAAAAAGGAATATATCTTTCTGCCGAAAGATTTCAAAAACAAAGAGTAAGTGATATGCCTAATACTAAATATTTTCTTGCAGCAGTAACACCAATGGAAAAAAGATTATATGGCGGAAATTGGGTTGCTGTAGATTTAGAAGAATTATT
Source organism: archaeon (assembly GCA_018697095.1). Lineage (GTDB taxonomy): Archaea > Nanobdellota > Nanobdellia > Woesearchaeales > GW2011-AR9. The sequence continues at coordinate 459,915 of JABHSG010000003.1, forward strand.
ACCAAGAATAAAGCAAAATCACAATGACCAATTTAGAGGTAGGATAAAATGTTAAATCAGTTTGTTGAATTATACCAAAGACCTCCTATTGAACTTATTCCAGCTGGTAACAAAGAAATGCCAGGGGTAATACATCATGCAGAAAACCTTGGAAATAGGTTTGAATCATTACCTTACCAAATCAGAGAAAAAGCTTCAGGATATGTTCTTGAACAATTAGGCGAACTTATAGGAAAAACATACGACAGTTCATTACAAGGAGTAGAATATGCAAATCAATTTCATGATTAAATGCGTGCATTTGTTTTTTTAAGAAATGCTAATCGTTTAGAAAATAGAACTGCAATTGCTGGTAGTTTGTATGAAGTTCTACAAAATCCAAATTTAGAGTCAGCTGACACATTAAGTATTAATCCATTTGGTTCAAAAAAGCTAGAAAGAGATACAGGTTCTCAAACTCAATCTACTTTTGATATCTATGCAATGGGCCTTAATGCACTGGCATATCAACAACCAATTGGTACAAATAGAGGAAAACAAATGGAATACGTCAATCTTTGGGAACAACTAATTCAAACAGCAACTGGTAAAAGGTTAGATGCAGCAGTTCGCGGATCTATTAACACAAAACCAGTAATCAGAAGAAAACAAGAAATGGAACGCCTAGGAGAATTAGTTAGTAGTATTGATACTGGAAATGAAAATGGCAAATCAAGAGCAGATACCATTAAACACGCATTGGACACATACAATTAGTTAAGAAAACTATTGCGATAATGGAAGGTTTAAAAACCTCTTTTCTCTTCTTTCCTTATTATATTAGGTAAACATAGTGGTGGATGATGATTATAGTGATCTTCTTGTAAAATACAAAGAAAAGATCAAAAAAGAGTTTGGAGAAGTAGGTATCAGCAGTGATGGCGCTGGAGCTAAAAAAATAGATTCTAGTGATTACCTTCAGTTCAAAAAAGAATTATATCCAACTCACTTCTCTTTATACGAAAAAGCATGTAATAAAGCAGAAGCTTTATTCAAATTAAAAGTAGAAAAAAAGCAAGCGCAAACCCTCCAAAAACAAATTGATACTTGTCATCTAAATGTAACTCCATCTGGAGTTATCGCTTTGAGTTTTCTAGCGCCGCTTGTTTTCATCTTCGTTGGCTCCTTAATTTCCTTTGCAGTATTTCAGATGATGGGTCTTGTTCTTTTTACAATCATAGCAGGGCTTGCTATGATTTTCGCTTTGCAAAAACTTCCTCAAATGATGGCTGACTCTTGGAGAATTGGAGCCAGTAGCCAGATGGTTCAATCTATTTTCTATTTAGTAACTTACATGCGTCACACAAGTAACCTTGAACGTGCGATCGCTTTTGCAGCCGAGCACCTTGAACCACCACTAAGTTTAGACTTTCGTAAAATGCTTTGGGATTTAGAAAACGGTAGATATTCTACTATCAAAGAAAGCGCTGATGGTTTTTTAATAATTTGGAAGGATTGGAACAAAGACTTTGTTGAAAGTTTTCATATGGTGGAATCTTCACTAATGGAGCCTAGCGATGATCGAAGGCTATCACTACTGGACAAATCACTTGACATTATTCTTGACGGAACTTATGAAGGGATGTTAAGATACGCTCACAACCTTAAGTCTCCAATGACCATGCTTAACATGATGGGTATTATCCTGCCAATTCTAGGTCTTGTAATTTTACCACTTGTAGTTTCCTTTATGGCATCAGCTGAAACTAGTGCCATGACAATGGCAATTTATATCTCACTTTTATACAATATCACACTCCCTGTAGGAGTTTATTATTTGGGTAGAGTCATCCTCTCCAAACGTCCATCAGGTTATGGTAGTAGTGATCCAGTTAAAGCGCACAAGGGATTAAAAAAATTACAAAACGTAATCATACCTTTGGGCAAAAATACTAAAATTGCAATTAATCCACTTTACTTTACAATCACTTTACTTGCACTAACTCTTTTTATCGGGCTTAGTCCACTTCTAATTCATTCAGTTAGTCCTAGTTTTGAAATTCAAAACGAAGAAGGGACTTTGCAAATGATGAGTTATGTTTGTCCACCTGAATTCCCTGGTTGTGACGAAGCTGACAAAAAAGGACCATATGGTCTTGGGGCAGCACTTTTATCAGTAGTTCTAGTTGCTGGACTTGGAGTCTCGTGGGGACTTTTCTATTCGCTTCGATCGATGAATATAATTAAGATACGTCAAAAAACAAAAGCGCTTGAAGACGAATTTTCTTCAGCAATGTTTCAACTTGGAAACAGGCTCGGTGATGGTCTACCTGCCGAGATTGCTTTTTCAAGAGTAGCAGAGACTATGCGTGGTTCAACTTCTAGCGAGTTTTTTGAAATGGCAGAAAAAAATATTACTAAACTTGGAATGGGAATTGAAGAAGCACTTTTTGATCCAAGAGTTGGAGCAGTTGTACATTTCCCAAGTAAAGTAATTGAGTCATCAATGAAAGTAATGGTTGAGTCAATTAAACGTGGACCAATAATTGCCGCGCAAGCACTACTTTCCATGTCCAGATACATCAAAGAAATTCATAGAGTTGAAGAACGGCTAAAAGACTTAATGGCTGAAGTTATTGGTTCTATGAAAGCGCAAGTGGCTTTTCTAACTCCGGCAATTGCTGGTATTGTTGTTGGAATTACAAGTATGATATCCACAGTTTTAACAAAACTTTCCAGCCAACTTTCTCAGTTTTCAGGTGATGGTGCATCTGGGGGCTTTGGTAATATGCTAACTATTTTTGGAATTGGAATTCCAACCTATCATTTTCAGATAATCGTTGGGATTTATGTGGTTCAATTAGCATACATTCTAACAGTTCTAGCTAATGGTATTGAGAACGGTTCAGACAAACTAGGAGAACGCTTCGCTCTTGGAAAAGCCCTTACTCGGTCCACTCTACTATACTGCGCAATCGCTGGGATAGTAATAATCTTGTTCAACCTTTTCGCAGGAGTTGTACTCACTAACAGTCTTGGTTAGAACGAACAACAAAAAAAAGCTAAAACAAATCACAAATCACATTTCTAAAAAAATACAAACTCTTAATCAAACAACTTCCAACAATCTTCTACCACAGATGTCGCAGCACTTCTTTAGATACTTGGAGTGCAACTCTAATTCTGTTATGGTAGAAATACACATTTGCAAAAGTTCGCAAGATCTTCCTGAATATCTGATCGCAAGGCAAATGCAACGCAGGCCTAAATTAAAAGTAGTTCAAAAAAGCACCTCCTATGGGCAAGATTGGCTAGTTCTTGCCCTTATGTTTCAATTAATCATTATCAGTATCGCAGCATCCTTTGTTGGCTACTTCATTCTATTTAGATAAATCTTTTACTCAGAATGGCATTAGTTAAGTAGTAAGCTTTATAAACAGTTTTCTTGTCTACCAAATATTGAGTGGATTGGGGCTGTAGCTTAATCTGGGGGAGCACCAGACTGAAGATCTGGGGGTTGTGGGTTCAAATCCCACCGGCCCCACTCATATAATTTCTAATTAACTATTTTTTACTAGGAAGTAGTTTATTGACAAACATTTATAAATCAAGGTTTTTTTAACAGATTATGTCTATAGGATCAGAATATTTAGCAAACAGTGCAGCAAGAAGAGCTGATTCAAGATCTCCTTTAGGGTTAAGTGTTTCTGCTGTGTTACTCGCGATAGGTACTGGCGTATTTTTTGGATATGAAAAAATAACAAGTCCAGATTTTACACCTGCATATTCTGGTTCAGCTGAAATTAGAATTTCTGCATTAAGAGAAGAAGCTAGGGGTTTAGCAGGGGACCAGGAAGTGATAAATGGCGAACTAAGTGATCTTGTAACTAAAAGGGAAAGAATTGCACAAAAATATGGGTGTCGCTCTAATGCTGAGTCATGGACATCTTTTACATCTAGTGGTTTAACCGAAGTTAGTGTTACAGTAAACTACAATGCAGGTTGCAGACAATAATTTGACCGTTTTTTAATAATTAATCCAATTCTATTATCAAAAATTAAAAAAATAAAATAAAAAAACAAACCTAATCACTACAGCTTTTGAACATCTGTCCATTCTCATCGAACTTCATTTCGCATTTGCTACCTTCAGAAACTCCTTCTTGTGCACTTAATGATGCTTCCACTACATTAGTTTCAGAAGATGTTGATGATGTTTCAACGCCTAAGTTTTCAGAAACATCTTCTACACTAACTTCAGCTTCAGAAACTTCACTACTAGCTTCCCATTCACCACTGTTTGCGTTAGACTCTTCTTTTTTAGCATCAATAGTCAAAACTTGTTCATATCTACAGTTGTCACGGTAAATTGTAACTCCTTTACATCCTAAACGATAAGCTTCTTCGTATAACTGTTTAGTTTGCTCAATTGTAAAGTTTTCTGGAGCATTCGCTGTTTTACTAATTGAACTATCAGTCCAACGTTGCACTGCTGCTTGTACTCTAATGTGATCAAGTGGACTCATCTGCATAGCAGTTACAAACCAATCAGGTAAGTTTCCATCAGCATCTGCATACTCAGCAGCAAGTGGGATTGTTTGTTTGTGAAAACCTAAACGACTTTGCCTAAAAAATTCAAAAGCATAGTACGGCTCAATTCCAGTTGATGTTCCAAGCATTGTTCCAACAGTTCCAGTAGGCGCTTGTGTTGTTAATGTTACATTACGAATTCCATGCTCAAGTACAGCATCGCGAACTTCTTGTGACATTGTTTTCATGTATCCACTTTCAATATATTTAGCAGGTTCACAAAATGGAAACATCCCTTTTTCTTTAGCAACTTCTACTGATGCCAAATAGGTTTCGTTAGCAATCGCTTCGTAAACTTTGTCAATAATTTCCAAACTCTCACTACTTCCATAGCGAACTCGCAATTTAATTAGCATTTCACCTAGGCCTAAAGTTCCAAGGCCAACACGCCTCTCGCCTTTTTGATTTTTCTCGTTAGCTTCAAAATGGTATGGAGTTAAGTCAATTACATTGTCCAAAAAGCGCTGTAAAATACGTGTTGCATTTCTAAGTGCAGACCAATTAATCTCATACAACTTACCTTTTTCATCAGAGCCGACCTCTTCACAAAAAGAAGCCAAATACAAATGACCTAAGTTACAAACTCCCCATGCTGGAAGTCCTTGTTCTCCACAAGGGTTAGTACAAATAATTGGATTATAATAATTGGAGTTACTCATTTTGTTGTAACGTTCCATAAATACAATCCCTGGTTCAGCACTTGCATGCGCGGAAGAAACTAACATGTCCCACATCTCACTTGCTGGAATTGTTTTATAAACTCGAGTTGGGTATCCTTGGTCTTTCCATTTCCATAAATCTCCATCCCACTGAGTTTTGTAAACTTCTTTCATTCCCTCAGCTTCATAATCTGGAAACTCAAGTGGCCAATCTTCACCTGCAGCGAGTGCAGCCATAAATCGGTCAGAAAACATTACTGAAATATTTGCGTTTTCAAGAACTCCTTTCTTACGTTTTGCAGTAATAAATTCTAAAATATCAGGGTGCCAATCATGTAACATTAACATAAGTGCGCCACGTCGTGATCCGCCTTGTTCAATCAATCCAGTTCCATAAGAAAAGATTCCTCCCCAAGATACTGCTCCAGATGATTTTCCATGTACTCCACGAACGTATGCGTAACGTGGGCGCAAAGTACTCAAATTAATTCCAACTCCACCACCACGACTAAAAATCTCAGTCATTTGGTGCAATGTCTCTTTGATAATTCCTTCACGACTATCTTTTGGACTTGGAATTACATAACAATTGTATAATGTCAAATTTTTAGTGTATCCTTCACCAACGTTCGCTGCAGTCATAATTCTTCCAGCAGGTTGAATGTGTTTAGCAGCTAGTTCTGAGTAAAATGCGTCTTCCCATTTAGTTTGCAACTCACTATCTTTTTCAACACTAGCAGCTGCTTTTGCAACACGTCTATGTGCGTCAGAAATAGATTCAATTGGTTTGTCACATTTCCAAATAGTAGTTTTAAATTCATAATTATTTTTGGCATCTGCGAAAACTCCAGTAATCATATGTAATGTAACATCATCTCCATTCAATCCAGTAACGATTCCTAAATCTTTTTTTGGATATTTTGGATCTTCTTTACTAATTGCAATTACTAAGTCGCCTTTTTCAATATTATCTCGTTTTGTTTTAAGTGCATAACGATCTAAAAAAATACTACGTCCTAGTTCATCAAACACAACAGATCCATTTAGTATACTTTCTGCTTGACTACTAACCATAACATTATGTTCATTCAAATGTGCAATGTCTTTTTGCACTTCAATTGCAACTTCTTTTTCAGCTAGAACTTCAGGCTGGCTTTCACTTGCTTCAACCTCAGAAGATTCTTCAGCAGCAACTTGTGACTCTTCACTTTCTACTGCTTCTTGTACTACACTTACGCTTGGAGCGCTTTGTGCACTTCGTACTACTAAGTTCACCATTGCTTCAAAATCTTTAGTAGATGGCACGCCACCTCTGTTAGAAATAACCTCAACTACATTTTGGGCAATTTCCATAGCTTCTTGCTCAGGCATTTTAGTCTTTGAGCTAAGTAGTGAAGAAATAGATTGTAATGTGTAATCTTTATCAAATTCAATTGTTGTTCCATCTGCTTTTTGTACATGTGTGATCATAGTATTCCACCCCTTTTTATTTCACCTTTCGGTGCAAAGAGAACGTTGTTCTCTTGCACAAGAAAGCTTCGCTTTCTTTGTGCTAATTTTTGTTTTGTTTTTCTGCATTCCAAAAACACTAAATCCTGTTTAAATAGATTCATGTGGTGCAGGCTACAAAAGAAAAAATAACTTCTGTAAAATCCTTAAACCAGTATCTCTTTTGGAATTTTTTAACTTCTGTAAGTACCACCCCAAGAAGTATCAATTCATCATCCTATCAACTATATAACCATTGCGTGAACACTACTCAATGAAAACCAAAAAGTCATACAAAACCAAGAAACTTTAATCAATTGACATTGTTAAGAAGCAACTTATCGCTTCACATAGAATTCTGGGGTACCTCCCAAAGATACCAGTCTGCCAAGTTTTGAAATTTCACATATACCATCGATCTCTTTACGATGAAAAACGTTAAATGGAGCAAATCCAGACAAAGTAACTGCCATGTGTATATATCTTTCAATGCCTGCATTTCTATTATCTAAAAAAACAGCTAAACTCCCTTGAATTGGGTTGTCTACTGGAACCATTTTTTGTTGTAATACGTGGTCAACAAACCCAGTTTCTCCTCGAGTTTCACAATTTCCGATGTATCTATCGTCATTTGTAAACCCAAGAACATAAAATGCAGTCCCAATACAATTTCGTGTGAATGGAGCCACACGATTTTCAAGTAGCGATGCCATTCGTTGCACCATTTGTTGATCAGTCATCAACATTTCATTTCAGAACCTACTTTAAAAATAATCTCGATGAAAAATAAACAAAAAAGAAAAATAAAAAAAAATACTCAGAAATTTAGTAGCCTCTACAAGACTTACAATAATATCGGTTCGCGTTTTCCACGATCATCCTTTGGTTACAAGACTTACAGCATCGCTGAATCTTGAACTTTTTAACTTCCTGGAAAATATGTTGTTTTCCCATTATCCATCCACCTCTCTTGGTTTTCCAAGATATGCCAAAAATAAATTTTCTTAGCATCTTTAAACTCCAAAGCACCTCTACTCTAAAGCTAAATAATAAACACGAGCGGTTACCCTACTCTAGTTTTATTCAATAATGAATGGATAACTACTATTTATACATTTCCCTAAATTAGTGTGGGAATTACTAATATCTCCTAGAATTCCTTGTATTTAATATATTATATCCCACTGGTGTAAATCCTTGAGTCAAACCACTTCTTCTAGGGGCAACAACTGCAATTATTCCTTCGTCCACCGTCCCTTGATAAAAATAACCTCGGTCTTGACCTACAGTAAGTTCTGATGTGTTTGGTCTTTGTCCAAAATCAAGTGTACTTGGTCCTACTAATGTTCCTACAACATATGTTAATGCAAGTGAAATTTCTTTTGGTAAATGTCTGTCTGTCATAAAACCAAAATCGAAACATATGCAATATAAAGATTTGCATTCAAGAAAATTAATTAATTAGAAATTATCATCTTCTAACTAAATTATCTACAAAACCACCATCAGTGCAATTCCAAAAGCTACCATTGCAATCCAAACTGGCATGTTCCACTGATAGATCTTTCTTCCATCAAAGTTTCCAAACGGAATCATGTTGAAAAGTCCAAGCCAGATATTGATAAAAAATCCTACACTAAAAATGGACCAAAATCCACCTAAACTGCTAATTCCAAAAAACAGTCCAGCTAAAACATAATTAGTCAAAGGTCCAGCTGCTGAAATAATTCCGTTCTCACGCCGAGTAACATTACCAACAATCATAACTGCTCCTGGGGCTGCAAAAATGAATCCAATAACTGCAGCAAGGCCAACAGCCATGTAAAGCATCTGATCAAACGCGCGAAACTCAGCAGCGCAGCCATAATGCTGTGCTACAAATTTGTGTGCTAATTCGTGTAGTAAAAAACCAAGACCAGCAGTAAATAGTGATACTAGAAATAAAATTAAAAATTCTAAACTAATGATGTTAGTAAAAGATCTTCCACCAAGTAAATGAATTCCTGAATATATTAGTGCAAATGCAAATGAAAGAGCTCCCCATCCTTTAGCGATGTCTATTATCTCACGTTTAGATGTTTTAATAGGCCCTAGCCTAAATGGTTTACTTGAATGACTTTGTAATGGGTCTGCATACAATTTATTCACCTTTAGCCTTCAACTTCTTCTTCGCCTTTTTAACAGTTGCTTTCTTTTTTTTGACTCCAGTTGTCTTTTTATTTACAATTTTTTTCTTGACTTTTTTCTCTTCATTAACAACGTACTGTCCATCACTATCAATTCTCATCTTTTCTTCAACGAACCTTTTCAAAACTGCAGCTTCTTCTTCTAGTGGCAATAATAACCCAACATCACCAAAAAAATCCAGTGCACAATCTTTGCAATAGTAATCTGTAGTTCCTTTTAGAACAAACTCAGCATTCAATTCACAAAGGCAGCATCCCTTAACCATATCAAAAACCAAGAATTCTAACTTTTAAAGATTGCTATTAGAAATTCCTATTTCCCAAGAAGTACTCTAATCATCTCATCAATTTCATGCTCAATTACTGATGATCCATGATATTTACAGTCCCATAGCACAGCTTCATACAGTGTTTTACGAGCTTCATTTTCTTCCCCTTCAGGCAAATATTCATTCAATAGGCCATATGATGCAGCGCATGCCGCCATTTCAATTGAACGAATAATTGTGGGTTTACCTACTTCAGATGAGAATTGTTTGACAATCCCAGAATCAACATTCACTTTCTTACGTTTACGAGTTTCAAGAAGTTTTTTCATCCCACTACTTTTCTCAATTAAAAGTCGCAGTGTTCTTTCATCAATAACAACTGGTGATCCAGAGGAACTAGGACCAAATTCCTTGGCAGCTACAATAGTTTCGATTTCTCCTGCTTGCAAAACTTCTAATTTTCCTTCTTTAATTGAAAATGCGCTATTAGCAAGTCTTGTTATTGATTTAACTCGAGTACTACTAATTTTGCCAGAATAAACTTCAATAATTCCAGAGCGAATAAGTCTTCGAACCTGCAAGGCTTCAAACGCAAAGCGACGAATCTCTTGCGGTTTTGAAATAATCTCTTCACGAACAGCTGGAGTTATATAAAATTTAGCGCCACTATACTCTTTAAGTGCAGCTAAAACTTCAATTAGTCCAGCCATTGAAAGTGTTATGATTGGCCCAGCATCTAAAAATAATACTGGGTTACTTTCTTTGGCAAATATGGCCATTGCTTTTTTCAAACGCAAATCAGCACGGCTACTTTCAGTATGCGCTTCCAAGGCAGTTGATCCTTGCAAATATTCTTGTATGTCCCAGCGGCTAACTCCCATAACTGATGCTGCTCGTGCTACTGACATTCCTTGTTCAAGTAAGTGTGACCCTTTTTTTAATTTCGAAGCAAACATCACATCTTGAATATGCTCTTTAATTTTAGAATTACAATCTTTAATGATTGTAAAAGACTCAGAAAGTGCAATATTGTATTCACCAAACTTTTTTTGCGCTAAACTATTACGTACTCTTGTTAATTTCTCAATCAACATTGAATGTTTTTCAGGGTCAACACAAGCACTTACTTTGAAAATAGAGTAAATTAAAACAGCTAAAGTTGCTGCATCATAATTCTTGTAAAAGGTCACATCTTCAATAACATGTGTTGACAGTTTTTCTAGTTCAGCTCCACCAGCAGTAACACCTTTATCATTCAAAATAGAAATAAGCCGATCTAAATCCTTAACCAAACTTCTACGCATAGCTTCTTTCATACATCCACCTAAATAATTAATTAACAGACTAAGAAACAAAAACTCCTTTATAATCCTTATTAAAATAAGTACTAAAACAACTACTCTTATTTCTCTTTCTCAGAAAGTCCAGCCAAAAGAAGTTCAATAAATAATGGATGGGCTGAAAGTGGTTTACTCTTATACTCAGGGTGAGCTTGTGTTGCAATAAAAAAAGGATGCTCAGAGCGAGGTAATTCAATCATTTCTACAAATTCATTATCCGGACTAACTCCAGAAAATACAAATCCTTTTTCTTTTAACATCTCTCGGTAAGAATTGTTGAACTCATACCTGTGCCGATGCCTCTCAGAGATAACACCTTCTCTAACTTTGCCTGATTCATCTAAGACAAAAGCATTATGTTTGGAGTAAACTTCATATGCCAAACTTCCAGCTAATAGGTGACTATCAAACGCACCAAGTCTCATACTTGTTCCTTCACCCTTAATTGTTTGAACTGAAGAATCAAATTCAATTGAATGAATTATCTTGTGCGCAGCATCAGATTTACATTCTTCTGCATGCACATCTTCAAGGCCGCAAACATTACGTGCAAATTCAACACACGCAAGTTGCATTCCATAGCAAAGCCCAAGGTAAGGCACCTTGCGTTCTCTAGCATACTTAATAGCCGTAATTTTTCCTTCCACTCCTCGTTTTCCCCAACCAATAGGTACTACAATAGCATCCGACCCTTCAAGTAAACTTTCTCCTTCCTTCTCAATTCTCTCAGTAGAAATAAACCGAATTTCAACTTCAACTCCCACTTGCCAAGATGCATGTTTAATTGATTCAACAAGTGAATCATATACATCTACAAGTTCATAATCACCAGCATTTTTAGAAAGATATTTCCCAGCAATAGTCAACACAATCTTTTTGTCTTTAGTACAAGTAACGCGAGAAACCAATTCTTCCCAATCACTCAAATCTATTCTGTGGTGAAACAATCCAACACTATGCAAAATCTTACTATCAAATTCTTGCTGCGCAAAAACAAGAGGGATTCGATAAATGGTATTAACATCAGGCGCCATAATCACATTCGGTCCAGGAATTGAAGTTTTAAGTCCAAGTAAATATCGTCGACGTTCATCAAGTTCAGCCTCGCCGCGCAGTACCAAAAAATCAGGTTGAATTCCCATACTCATCAATCTGTTAACAGACATCTGTGTTGGTTTAGTTTTAGGTTCGCCAATATGTTTTGGCATAGGTAAATATGATACGTGTACATTAATTACTCGCCCAGGCATTGTAGTTTTCATAATTCTACAAGCTTCATAGTAGAGCATGTTTTGATATTCACCAGCAGTCCCACCTAGTTCTACCATTACAATATCGTGGCCAACTCCTGCTGCTGTGATGCGATCAATAATCTCATTACTTACATGTGGGATTGCTTCAACATCTTCTCCTTCGTAACCCATAGAACGTTCACGATCAATTACTGCTTTGTAGACTTGGCCCATTGTTGTAAAATTTTTATGACCCATCTCTTTGCCTAAAAATCTCTCATAAGTTCCAAGATCCATATCAGCTTCAAGTCCATCATTACACAAGAATGGGTCTCCATGTTCAATTGGGTTAATCGTTCCTGAATCTACGTTCAGATAATTTTCACATTTAATGGATCCAATGTTGTATCCATGTTTTTGTAACAAAACAGCCAAGCTAGCAGCGCATACTCCTTTCCCAATTCCAGAAATAACTCCGCCAGACACAAAGATGAAAATTGGCGCATCAATTTTTTTGCCAGTTAAAGAAAATTGGTTGGATGTTGTTAAGGGCATAACGAATCAGCAGCAATCTCCCTTATAAGCATTATTGTAACCAAGAAACAAAATACAAATTAAAAAAAATAAAGAAATTAACGCTTTTTCTTAGCACTTTTACGCTTAGCAGCTTTTCGTTTTTTAGTTGTAGCTTTTCGCTTCACAACTTTTTTTTTTTTAGCTACTTTACGTTTAACTGCTTTTTTAACTCTAGATTTAGCACGTTTCACAACAGATTTTGCTTTTCCTTTAGCACGACTTGCTTTTTTCAGAGCAGCGCCCTTAACTTTGGACAATTCACGTTTAACTTCAGCTTCTACCATTTTTCGCATACGAGAATGATGAGCCTTACTTACTTTAACAATATCTTCAGCTAAACTGTGTAATTCTTTTGCGCTAACTCTTCCAGCTTTTACTAAATAATTTAGATGTTTTTTTACAGCAGCCTTACTTACAGGTGCTCTTTTTAGTGCAGTATCTGCTGCAAACTTCATCCCATGCTTTAACTCTTTTAATACCATCTTTCTCTTACCTCTTTTCTTACTACTGTCTTTAACTAATTTAAACAACTATTTCAACCTTACTCTCTCGTCCTAATGTTTATACACGTGTTCTGTGCTATCTTTAAGTGTCCACATAATCAATCCTAAAAACACAAGTGCAAGTCCAGCGCCAACAATACTGTACACTGAATAACCTCTCCAGTCTGGACTAAAATGCATAAGCATTGCACTACTCATCAAAAACGAAGAAAATAGTATTGAATAAATTCCTAGTTTACTCACTTTCCAAATTGTATGCGACATGTAGTGCGCAGTTTTGTCAATGTGCTCAGCACTACGTTCGAGCATTTCAATTTTACGGTTAAATGAATTAATCATCTGTGGGGCAGCGCCAATTAAGTCTTTCATTTCAAACGCAAAATCAACTCCTCCTTTAGCAAGAGTTCTTGGTGCCCATTCATCCTTGAGAAGTTTACGAATGTATGGTTTTGCACTTTCAACGACGTTGAAGTGTGGATCTAATTCACGGCAAGTTCCATCAAGTGTCAGAAGTGATTTTGAAAACAAGATCATCTGTGATGGCAGACGTAAATAATTACGGCGAGCAACATCAATTACATCATTTAGCATCTTAGGAATTGGCATTTTATTAATTGGCATGTTGTAATAATCACCAATTGCATGATAAATTCCTTCCTCAATTTTATGCATGTCTGGGTCACTTTTTGCTGTGTTCAAATTAATGAGTGCTGCTGCAGTTTTTTCCAAACTACCATCAATTAATGCTAAAAACAATTTACGGATTTTACGACGTAAATTATTATTTATGAATCCGACAATTCCAAAATCTAAAAAAGCAATTTGGTCGGTTGCTTTTATCTTTCCGCTAGCAGTTATTTTATTTTCAACTAAAATATTGCCTGGGTGTAAATCTGCATGAAAAAAACCATCTTCAAAAAGTTGTTTGTATACTGCTTTGTTTAATCTATCAACAATTTTTGTGTTTAATTCTTGCTTGCGATTTGAAAGTAAATTTTCTCCATCAATATACTCCATAACTACTATGTTGCTGCTAGAATAATGTTCATAGACTTTTGGGATATGGATTCCTTTTACTCCTTCAAAATTTCTAGCAAAACGAATCATGTTTCGTTGTTCATGCAAAAGGTCTAACTCCTTTAAAGTATATTTTTTGAATTCTTCAACAATTGATTTTGGATCTAAAAATTCTAAATCATATTTGTGGCTTAGTATCTGTACAAGTGAAAACATAATCCCTATGTCTTCCACAAATTTTTCTTCAATTCCAGGACGACGTACTTTAACAGCTACTTTTGTTCCATCACGAAGTGTAGCGCGGTATACTTGTGCAATGGACCCGCTTGCAATTGGTTTTTTATTAAAAGACTTAAATGTACGAATCCCTTTTGGTAATTCTTGCTCAACAATGAATTTAATCTCGTCCCATGCTTGTTCTGGGACATGGTCGAGTAGTTTTTCAAATTCTTTAGAATATTCCTGGCCAACCAAATCTGGTCGAAGTGCTAATAATTGGCCAAGTTTCAAAAATGCACCGCCAAGTCTCTCAAAAATTAAACGTACAGTTTCTGGCTGTGTGTGAGAAATCACTTTACTTTTGCTTGGTGTTCCATCTGTAGAATTGCTTGGACTAATTTTTCTGTTATGGATTTTTTTATGCCAAGGTAAATGTTTGTTAAATGAGAATACATCAATTAGATGGTGTAGTTCAAGTTCTAAAAATACGGTTGCAATCTCCTTCATGCGTTTAGCATTCATAACTGTCTGTTTAATTCCCATCAACCATTCAACCCAACATGTGTTGTAAAGTAACTATTATATTTACAATTTACTGATCTAAATAAATAAAACAGCGTATTTAAGCCTTACTCAAATAACTCCTCTTCAAACGTACTTGAAATAATTACTTTATGCTCTGTTTTTAAGATAATTAGCAAGCAACCTTTGGTCATTTCGTGAAACTTGGATCTGAAAAGCATTCATAATACCTGGGTCATGACATGGTTCTGAAGTTACATATACTCCAACAGTTGGTATTCTTGCAGCTCCAAGTGCATGAACCATCTCACAATCTCTTCTTGAGTTTCCATACACTACTGCTCTTTGAATTTGCCTTCCCATAAGTAAATGGTGTCCAATTACTCTTTGTATTGGTTTTACTTTTTTAAAAGCACTAGGATGATATCCTTGAAATTCAAGCGCTTGCGCAAATGCCCAAGCAACAATCCTATTGTTCCTAGTAACAATATATCTTCTTGCATCTTTATTTCTTTTTTGGTGTACTTCTGCAGCCCCTAAAAAAAGTCTATCTCTTGCAAATTTTGAAGTGTATCTTTTTACTAATGCTTTTTCAATTGGACCGTTGTTAGGAATAAATTCATCTTTATACCATCTCCAGTGCTTCTCCCTCACACTTTCTTCTTCGCCAAGACAACTTATTCTTCTACTAATTAATTCAACAATGTCGGGAAGGCTGTGTTTTCCAGAGATAACGTTTCTTCTAATTATGTCAGTAGCTTGACATGCAGCAATAGTGTCATCTAAATCAACAAAACTAGCATCAGCTTCAAGAACACCATCGAGTAATTGGTGCAGTTCTTGGTCATGTTGATAGATTAACCACTGGTTCCTACTAGATCCAGGTGCAATTTGTAATCTCATTATAATGCGCAGCAAGCACTAAACTTAAGAATCTTCTGCAAGAAGCAACTGCTCTTTGCTTTCTCTAATTTTCTTATTCTCTTTTCTGGCCCAAACAATTATAACTTATCTCTTCTCTTCTTACTCTTATGACAATCACGCTTCTTTGCCTTGGAAAATGCCGCCAACAGTACGTTAAAGATGGAATTAAAGAATATCAAAAACGCCTAGGTAAGTATTGCAAATTCGAATACAAAGAAATCGACGAAAAATCTTTCTTAAACAAATCAAATCTATCTAAACTCGAAAATCATTGCGTTGTAGCACTTGACACTCTTGGGGCGCAACTCTCTTCAGAAAAACTAGCAACTAAAATCAAAGACTTACATCTAAACCATAAAAATATCACATTCATTATTGGAGCGGCAAATGGGCTCCCAGAAAATATCAAAAAATCAGCCAACCTAACACTTAGTCTTTCCAAACTAACTTTTCCTAATGAATTAGTTAGGGTTATTTTCATAGAGCAATTATACAGAAGTTTCACAATCATCAAAAAAGAAAACTATCATAAGTAAGCAAAACCACTCATAAAAATAATATGCAATTAATATTGGTTTGGTTGCGCTAAACTAATTTCTGTTGCGTAAAAAACGCCTTTTTGAGAATCATATGTCCCTTCAACTTGAACATTGTCTCTAAAAAAAACGGCATCTCCTAATTGATTTCCAAGTAACTTTGCCTCAGGGTACGAAATAGTTTCTCTAACTACTTCAAGTGTTCTATCTCTGTCGCTTACAGTGATCTCTCCTCGTACACTACCTTCTCTTCCACCTTCTGGTTCGTCTATGATAGTATATCTAGAAACTTTCACTCCCTCAAGAAGATACTCTGTGCCTTCAGCGTCACTTGTATTCTCAGCTTCTAATGCTAGTAATGTTTCAAGTCCAATTCGTACTATTTCTGCCATTTTCAAACCAATCTATTGGCAACAATCTGCTCGGCATTCGTCAACTTCGCCTTTTACAGCTTCAATTGCATGTCCAAGTGTTTTGTTCTCTTCTTCAATTTTAGCAAGCCTGGTACTTAGCCATTCAATGTGTGCGTAAAGTGCATGGATATCTCGCTTAGCCAAATCAAAACTGTGTGCTACTTTTTGTTTAAAGACCTTATCGTTTAACATGACTAACTAGAAAGAATGCTCCTTTATAAATATTTCGTCACTAAACAGTGATAATTAAATCAAGTCTGATGCACTCACATTCGAGCTACTAAGGGCATCGCTACTCCCACAATATGGACATACTGCTTTTCTAGAACTAAATTTATATCGGCATGCACCACAAAACAGATCTTGTTTTACTTTTTTACGTTCTTCGCTAACCATTCTCAAGGTAGTGCCACGAGACGATTTAAAGCAAGGGTAACACTCATATACTGTTCCCATTCCATAGCGATCAACTAGTACTGTTTCATTTTTAGGAGTACCATCGCCACATGTAAAACACTTTATTTTTGCTTGAATAACTGCCACTAAAAAAATCAATACGCAATTCATATAAAAACATTGTTTTAATGCAGAACTACAATTGCTTTAGTATCCTTAGAACTAACAATCAGGCAAACTAATATAAGTACAAAGTGAGCTTGCTTACATTGTACTCAAATACAATCAACTTAATATGAGTTTTCAAGAATAAGTAACATGTCAACTATCAACACAATCCAAAAATCTGTACTCAAAAGCATCTCTCCAACTAGTACTAGGTCCAAAGAGGTTCAAGATATAATTTCCAAAATCCAAAAAAAGCTTCAAACTCAAATAAAAAAACAAAAACTTCAAGCTGAAGCGTTTATTGGTGGTTCAATTGCCAAAGGAACATATTTTGCAAACAAAACAGATGTTGACATTTTCATAAGATTCGATTACATAACATACAAAACAAAATCAAATCAATTAAGTGATTTATTAGAACCAATTTTGACTGCAGCATTTCCATTGCTAGCAAAAAAAAATAAGCTCCATCGAGTGCATGGGTCTCGTGATTACTTCCAAATAAATATGCAAGGTTTCCAATTCGAATTTGTACCTATCCTAAATATCACTGACGCAAAAGATGCAATCAATATTACTGATGTAACTCCACTTCACGTTGATTACGTAAATAAATCTGCAAATAAACAACTAAAAGACCAAATCAGACTCGCAAAACAATTCGCTAAAGCAAATAATTGCTATGGTGCTGAAAGTTACATTGGTGGATTCTCTGGCTACGTCCTTGAAATTCTCACGATCCATTACTCTTCTTTTGAGGCCCTTCTAAAAGCTAGCCAAAAGTGGAAACTAAACTCTCATCCTAACGAAAAGAAAACTGTTATTGATCCATCTAACTATCACAAAGGCAAAATGATCTCTTTTGAAATAGATGTGTCTAAACTCCAATCTCCGATTGTTGTAGTTGATCCAACTGACAAATGGCGTAACGCAAGTGCTGCTTTAATTATGCAAAAAGTTAAACTTTTTCAAAAAGCAGCAAAACAGTATTTAAAATCTCCAAACAAGAGTTTTTTCGAGAAGCAGCCAGTCACAGTAAAAAATCTAAAACAAATTGCTAAAAAAAGCAAACTTAATCTAACTTACTTAGAATTAATCCCAAACCTTGGCAAACAAGACGTTGTAGGTTGTCAAATCTTAAAAACTTTTGAGTTCATCAAAAAAGAACTAAAAGAGTTTACTCTCAAACAAGCGAACTGGGATTGGCAAAGACAAGAAAATAGTGATGGGCAAGAAAACAGTGGCAAAGCAATTCTTTACTACTTCACTAAAAAATCAAAGCTTCCAAAAACTTTCAAAATTCAAGGACCACCAACAACTATGAGTGCTGCTTGTAAAGCTTTCAAAAAAGCGCACAAAAACACAACGACTGTTCAAGGTAAATTAGTTGCTACAGAAAATTACAAACAAACAGACCTAGAACTAGTACTCTTAGCAATTCTAAAAAAATCATACCTCAAACAAAAATTTCAACAATTATCTAAAACAGAACTAACTCTCAATTAAAATCAAACTATCTGTCATAAAAACAGGAACTAATTTTCAACTAAACTTAATCTGCATGTTCAATCATCTTTTTCTTATCCATCCAGTATAGAAGTGCCATAACTGCAATGTATACAACAATTACTGTGATAAAATAAGTTGTGATGCGACTCATAACAAAGAAAACACAAATCTGGTATATAAAACTTCGCAGAATATTTCCACTCAAAGGTTCCTTTAGTTTTTATTGTTAGAATTAATTTATTAATCTGTCAAAATCTCTTCTTGCGAAAGTTTCCTTAAGTGTATAGTCGTAATGTTCAAACCTTTTTATCTCTCCATCAACAAGTTCAAATCTGTATGCATGATTTTTTTCAAAATCAATTAGTTCTACTTGTTGCAAATTATCAAACCCAGGGAAAAAACTTCTTTGAACCATAACTTCATAATTAGTCTGATCTGAATCAATTCTAAAAACAAGCCATCCATTAGAGATTGATTCTGATTTTGTCATATCAATTCCTTTACCGTGGGCTAAGTGATAATCTTCACTCTTTTGCCCCATGTCTTCCATTTCTAATACTCTATCATAAAGGTCACGCACATCAGAATGATTTTTTTCCCCGTGATCAAACGTTACTAATTGTTCTTGAAGTGCTTTTGGGAAGTGAAGATATCCTATCATTTCGTCTCTCAAAGGCAGTTTATTAAAAAGCTAATGTCCAATACATTTAAGAAACCACCAACCTCTCCACTCAAAGTAATGAAACTTAAACCATCTCAAAAGCCAAAAAAGCGTTACGTTGTTTTTGAAATCAAGGCTTCTTCTAAACCTTCTTTCACAGACAAAGAACTTTTCGAATCAATAGAATCCAATTTAGACAGATTCTTTGGCATATGGGGAAGGGCACTTTCAACACCTATGCTTCTCAAAGAAACTTTGGCTTCAAATAAAGAAACTAATACCAAACTTCGTGCAAACGAAGGTTTAGAAATTTCAAAAAAATTTCAAAAACAAGTCATCATCAAAATTGGCCACAAATTTACTGACGAACTAAAAGTAGCTATGGCTCTTCTAACACAAATTAAAACCAAGACCACACAAATAAAAGTAAGCACAACTAGTATCACTACTTCTGGCACCATCAAAAGCGCTAAAGAAAAAATGGCCAAATGATACCATTGTATTCTCTACTGATTGCAAAAGATATAAATACTCTCACCAAGCTAATTTCCCTTAGTAAATCATCAAAATCTAAACTATAGGGGTGTAATAATTATGAAAATGCAAGATCGAATGGGATATGATAGGAGTATCACCATGTTTTCTCCTGATGGACGACTTCTTCAGGTAGAGTACGCTAAAAAAACAGTAAAACAAGGTTCAACAGCTATTGGTGTTGAATGTAAAGACGGTGTTGTTTTAGTTGCTGACAAAAGAGTTAGTAGTAAATTAATGGTAGCTGATGCTATTGAGAAAACTTTCAAAATTGATGACCATATTATTGCAACAGCAGCTGGAATTATCTCTGACGCTAGAGTTTTAGTAGACAGGTCTCAATTAAAAGCGCAGCAGCATTTTGTAACTTATAATTCCAAAATTGATGTTTTATCTGTTGTAAAAGATATTTGCGATTTGAAACAAATCTGTACTCAAAGTGGGGGATTAAGACCTTTTGGTGTATCTTTACTAGTGGCTGGTGTTGAAGAAGATGGTACAATGAAACTTTTTCTAACTGAACCATATGGACTTTATTTCCAATACAGAGCAGCAGTAATTGGTGAACATGATACTGAAATCGAACAAACTTTGCAAAAGAAATGGAAAAACACTCTTTCCACTACTGACGGAATTAAACTTGCACTTTCAGCTCTAAAAGAAGCAATGGGCGCTGAGTTTGATGCTGCAACTCTTGATGTTATGACTGTAAGTAAAGAATCAAAAAGAGCAAAGCAACTTACAACCACAGAAATCAAAGCTCTTCTGAAGTAATAATCTTTTATTTTTTTATTTCAATTTCTAATATGTCTTTTCAATTGCATAATTCCTTCCAATGTAATATCATACAAAAATGGTTCTCCTGGGTCGTATCCAAATACGCCTGTGTCTTTTTCAATATATCTTGCACTAAGCTTATTCCTTACGTAAAATATGGCATCTTGTCGAGAATTAATTTTTGGTAAATCTAAGGCTTCTGGTTTAAAATCAAAAGGCCAATAAAAAGATCTTAAAAGAGTATTTGGTGAATCACTTTCATAGGTCCAAATGTTTCTAAATCTTCTATTGTCTTTGTCGGCAGTTTCAAGAACAATAGCACCTTGGTTAATTCTGAGCAAATTAATCTGTCCTTGCATGTTACTTTGCCAATCTTTTTTTAATATAGTTCCTTCTTGGGCAGGATTTGGGACTAATTTTCTGATTCTTTCGCCAATGGTATCATCTGGGTGGCCATTGATAACTCCAATAAGCATTGCAAGGTAATTTTTTCCAATTATAGATTTCTCCTCTTCTTTAGTTTTATCAGAACCTACTATTGACACTCGGCTATCTGTTCCAGCAATGACTCCTAGGGTGGATCTTTCAATATAAGGAACAACTACATGGATTGTCATGATTCCCTTATTCACTATCCTTTTAAAAAATAGTTATTAGTTAATGCGAATTTGTTTGATTTTCACTATTTTGTCAAATAAATCTCCAAGAGTACTACAAAAACAAGTTTTTGAGCTTCAGAAATATCCCTAATATTCAATAGTAACATTTTTAAACAAAACCCACTATTTATGCTTGCAAGAGAGAAAAGATAAGTATTAAAGAGGAAACACATGAGTAGTTCAAACAAAGTAATTCTAGCACGTATTAAAAAACAAGGTAGCAATTTTGAAATTTCTGTAAACTCAGATAAGGCGCTAGACTTCAAACAAGGAAAAATCGACAACGTCTCAGAAGCCTTAGAAGTTGAAGATATCTTCACAGATGCTAAAAAAGGCCTAAAAGCTAGCGAGCAGCAATTAACAGCTGCCTTTAACACAACTAATATTTTAGAAATTGCAGCAATTATCATCAATAAAGGAGAAATCCAATTAAGCGCAGAACACAGAAAAGAAGAAAGGCAAAAAAAACAAAAGCAATTAGTTCACATGATCCATTCTATGGCAGTTGATTCTAAGACTGATTTGCCACACCCAGTGGCAAGAATCGAAGCTGCACTAACTCAAGCTAAAGCAACCCTTCTTGATCATAAAACTATAGAAGAACAATTCGATGATATCATCAAAAAACTCCGCCCAATTCTTCCAATCAAAATCTCTAAAAAACTTCTTTATGTTGTAGCCTCCGCGCAGCATGTCGGAAAATTAAGTAATTACATTAGAGGCAACTTAACTATCAAAAAAGAAGAGTGGACTAATGACGGGCACTGGGCAACTTTAAGTGAAGCTCCAGCAGGTCTTGTTCCAGAAATCGTGGATAAAATAAATGGTATCACTGGTGGCGACGCAAGCATAGATATCAGAGACGAGTAAATTAAATCAAAAAAGATAACATAAGTAAACAAATTAATATTCAAAAAATAAAGATTAACATTCAAAAAATTAACAAATAAACTTAAACTTAACAAAAACAGGTAAAACAAAATGACAAATGTAAAAGTAGAACACAAAGAAATTGTGATCCCTGGACAAGTCCTAGCCGAAGGTATGGACTATCTACCAGGAGACGAAACATATAGAGAAGGTGAAAGAATCCTCTCAAAAGTGATGGGTATGGCGAACGTTAGTGGACGAGTAATTAAAGTAATGCCAATCTCAGGGCCGTACATGCCAACAGCTGGCGACACTATTATTGGAAATGTAGTAGATATTGCATTCTCAGGATGGCGTATTGGTACAGGTACTGCTTACAATGCAATGCTTAATGTAAAAGATGCATCTAATAGATTCATTCCAAAAGGAGAAGACCTTTCAGGAATTTTAGCAATTGGAGATTATGTTGCAGTAAAAATTACTAACGTAACTTCTCAAAACTTAATTGACTTAAGTATGCGTGAACCTGGACTTTTCAAGATCAGTAAAGGACGTATTATTGAAGTAAACGCAATGAAAGTACCTCGTATTATCGGAAAACGCGGATCAATGATCGGTCTTTTGAAAAAATATACTGGCTGCTCAATTGTGGTAGGTCAAAATGGTCGAGTAATGATTGCAGGCGCGGCTGATAAGGAATTAATTGTTGTTGAATCCATTCGTATGAT
The DNA here is from genome assembly GCA_018697095.1 of archaeon. GTDB lineage: Archaea > Nanobdellota > Nanobdellia > Woesearchaeales > GW2011-AR9. Next base: position 482,670 of record JABHSG010000003.1, read on the forward strand.
TGAAGAACTAGCACACCAAAGTGGGCTAACTCAAAAAATGGAAGATTTTCTTAAGTCTAAAGGTCTAAAGGCAATTGAACATGAAAAAACAGTTGAAGCACCAAAAAAGTTTGAAAAAGAAACTGCAAAGCCTGCGCCAGAAAGTAAAAGCGCAGATAAAAAATAATACAAATCAGAAGGTAAAAAATAAATGGCATATACTAAAAGATTCGACGGACGAAAAAATGATGAACTTCGTCCAATGATAGTAAAAGCTGGAGTTATCAAAAAAGCAGATGGCTCAGCTTATTTTAAAATAGGAAACACTGAATGCTTTGCATCAGTTTATGGGCCACGCGAATTACATCCAAGGTTTTTACAAAACCCTAAAAAAGGAATTATTCGTTGCCACTACAACATGCTTCCATTTTCCGGAACAGGTAGTCGTATTCGTCCAGGAAACAAACGTAGAAGTCAAGAAATTTCTATGGTTATGGAAAAAGCACTTAATCCAGTTGTTGATTTAACTGCTTACCCAAATACAGTTGTAGACATTTATATTGAATTTCCACAAACTGATGCTGGAACAAGATGCGCAGCAATTTCTGCAGCATCTATTGCTCTAGCAGACGCAGGAATTCGCATGAAAGAAATGGTGTCAAGTGTTGCTATGGGCGAAGTTGACGGAACTGTTGTTGCGGATTTAACTTACGCTGAAGAAGCATTCGATGGAATTGTTTCTGATATCCCAGTTGCTATGGTAAACTCTACTCAAGAGATTACTCTTTTGCAAATGGATGGAGAAATTACTAAAAAAGCTTTAATTGAATCTCTTAATGCAGCAAAAGCAGCAACAGCTAAAATCCATGTTCTGCAAGAAGCAGCACTTAAGGCAAAATACGCAGGTGCAAAGACAAGCGCAAAAGTTGCAAATGCGCAAACTAAACCTGTGGAGGGATCACAATGATAATTAACAAAAAAAGGGTCCAAAAATTAATGGCTGAAGGTAAACGTCTTGATGGCCGTGGCTTAACAGACTACCGTGGACCAATTGAAATTGAAGTTGGTGGCGTAAAAACTGCTGAAGGTTTTGCTAAAGTTCGTATTGGTGAAACTGTTGTAATGGCTGGAGTAAAACTTGGCCTTGAAAAACCATACCCAGATACACCCGAAGATGGTGGAATCATGGTTAACTGTGAACTAACTCCACTTTCAAGCCCAGAATATGAATCTGGACCACCTGGTATGAAAGCAGTTGAAATCGCAAGAGTAATTGATCGTGGTATTCGCGAGTCTCACGCAATTGATACAAAAAAACTTTGTATTGAAAAAGGTGAAAAAGCTTGGTTCGTTATGGTAGATATCATCTCAATTAACGATGCTGGGAATATGTTTGACGCAGCAGGACTTGCAGTTTTAGCAGCTTTAAACGATACTCGGTTAAGAGACTTTGATCCAGTTACTGGGGTTGTTGACTACAAATCTAAAACAGATAATAAATTGCCAATGACTAAGCAAGCAATTCCAATTACTGTTTACAAGTTAGGCGATAAGTTGTTTGTAGATCCAAGCTCTGAAGAAGAACATTGCTATGACGCAAAACTAATTGTTGGTTCAGATGATAAAGGAATCATCTCAGCACTTCAAAAAGGTGGAGACACTCCAATTAGTGTAGAAGACGTTGAAGCTATGGTGGATATTGCTCTTGAAAAATCAGCAATGCTACGAAAGGTATTTAAAAAAGCCTTAAAACTAAAATAGATCGTAATAGGTAAATACTATGGCAAAAAAAAATACAAACTCAGTTGACCCAAATAGCTTTAACAAATACGAGAAAGCTCGTATGGTAGGTTCACGTGCATTACAACTAAGCATGGGCGCTCCATTTTTGCTAAAACTTGGAACTAAAGAATTGGAAGAACTAAATTATAATCCTGTGAAAATTGCATTAGCAGAATTTGATGAAGGCGTTATTCCAATTACTGTAAGACGTAGTGAACCCAAAAAAGAAGAAGCAAGTGAAGCTAAACCAGCTGCATAAGCTTATTTTTTTATTTTATTTTTTTTATCCTTATTTTAAATTAAAAAAATTATTTCTAAAACCAAAATGGAATCAGAAAATACTAACGATCTTTCTTCACAAAAATCATTCTCAAAAGAGTCACCAAATAACTTAGTTACAACAAAAAAACTTCTTGCATATTTCAAAATCAGTAAAGAAGCTCTTGATATGGCTCGTGATGCATTTGACCCAGATAGAATTGAAACTGCTAAAGATTTTTTCAACATGGCGCAGTGTTACTACAGTGATGCAAAACATTTCTACAACGAAAAACACGACATGGTGCTTGCCTTTGCAGCTCTTAATTACGCTCATGGTTGGCTTGATGCTGGAGCACGTATAGGAATTTTCCAAGTTAAAGATGACAGACTTTTTACAGTAGACTCTGACTAATTAAATCTCTAATCACTCCTAATTAGGCTATTTCCATAATGAAAACAACTCTTTCTACCAACTGTTGTCACTTTGCAGTAAAAACGAAAGCAAAAGATTTATAAAGAACTCTCATTCTTAGACTACTCTTAGCGTTTAAAACAAATCGTTCCTCTATAGCGATTTCACTTGGTGGTGGGAGATGTTAGCGTCAAAGAAATATTTACTTTGGCACTTTTAGGAGGAAAATACAATGATTGTAAGTCAAGAATTTTTAGGAAAGCTCAAAGACTTTGGGCTAAACTCATACGAAAGCAAACTTTGGGTTGCACTACTTAGCCGTGGAGTATCCACTGCTGGTGAATTATCAGATATATCAAGCGTACCTCGTTCTCGTACCTATGATGTTCTTGAATCTCTTGAAAAAAAGGGTTTTATTGTAGTTAAAGTTGGAAAACCAATTAAATATTTGGCAGTATCTCCAAGCGAAGTTGTTGAACGTGTAAAAAAGCGTGTTCTAAAAGAAGCAGAAGCTAAAAGCAATACTCTAAGTAAACTAAAAGACTCTGAAGTTCTAACTGAATTAAATTCTCTTCATACTCAAGGAGTTCAGATGGTTGATCCAACTGACAAATCAGCATCTTTTCGTGGCCGTGACAAAGTATACGATCACATGAACATGATGCTTAAAAACGCAAAGCGTTCAGTTCACATTATGACAACTGGAAAAGGTCTTGAGCGAAAGTCATCTTCTTTAATGAATCAACTAAAAAAAGCAAACAAGCGTGGTGTAAGTGTTACAATTGCTGTTCCTTCTGGAACTTCTAAAAAAGTTATCAAGGAATTTTCAACTGTAGCAACTGTTAAAGAAAATAAAATGGCAAACGCTCGTTTTATGGCTGTTGACGGTAAAAACATTATGATGATGATGACTGGCGAAGAAGCTCACCCAAGTTATGATAGCGCAGTTTGGGTTGAAGCACCTACTTTTGTTAAACATTTTACTGGTATGGTAGAAAACTCCTGGTAATATTTTTACCATTAACAAAAATGGATGAAGATGCACAAGTTGGGGATGTTTTAAGATTCCATAATCCTCTAAATACTCCACCTACTACTCAACATTATCTTGTTCTTGCAACACCTAGTGATCTTGAAGATACTAGGCGAAGTGGGAGATATGCAGTTCTTGAATTAATGGTTGGCTCTATTTCTCATGATGATTCCTTGAATGGCACTTTTTATATGAATGAAAAACCAAGTTTTCCTCAAGATAGTGTGTTTAGAGATTCAAGATATTCCTTAGTGGATAATATTGAAGGAATAGGTCCATATCCTAATAATTTAGACTCCCTTGGAACATTAATCCATGATCATCCTGGCCTTGATAGATATACTGCTGTAACTCATAGAAGACTTTAATATTTTTTCAAACTACTGCTTTCACCATTCTCAAAGCAACATTTATAACCAAATTCTCTTTATTTCTTAATTGAACTTACATGGCAGACACTTTCAAACAAGTAATCTTAGTACGGCAAGACCTTAAACTTCCTAAAGGTAAAGCCTGCGCCCAGGCAGCTCACGCATCTGTAGAAGCTGTTCTTAGGTCCAACTCTCAGATAATAGCAGATTGGCGTCATGAAGGCATGGCTAAAGTAGTTCTAAAAGTAGAAAACGAAAAAGAATTAATCAAATTTTTTCAACTAGCTAAAGATGAAGGTATTGCGGCATCTCTAATCACTGACGCAGGCAGAACAGTCATCAGTCCTGGAACCAAAACTTGTGTTGGTATCGGTCCAGATAAAGTAGAAACAATTGACTTACTGACAAAAGAACTCAAACTTCTTTAAACACAAAAATAAATTAAAAAAAATAATAGTAATAAAAAATAACTCTTTTATCTAAGTCTAATTGTTTCCAAGTTCTTAGGCACTATTGTTTCTATTCGAAACTGTTTGTGAATTGAAGAAGCTAAATCAAGACATCTACTTGCTTCTCCGTGCTGCACAATAACCTTACGTGGTGTTGGGTTACAACGTTTAATGTAATTCATTAGTTGCCGCCTATCTGAATGGTTAGTGATTTCAATTTTGTGTACCTGCATAAGTATCTTCAAAATTTTCATTTTCCCACCCTCAGGCATTGGGATTTCTGTATTTCCTTCACGAATTCGATGTCCCATACTTCCTTTTGGTTGATAACAACTAAAAATCAAACTATTATTTTTCCCATCAGCAAGGTGCTTTAGGTATTCAACTGATGGGCCACCAGTAAGCATCCCAGAAGTTGCTAAAATCAAACATGGTTCGTCAGATAAAATAATCTCTTTACGTTCTTTGTTTGATCCAACTTTCACAAAAATATCTGATAAGAACGGGTTGTTCTCTTTATGGAAAATTCTATCGCGTATATTACGGTTCAAAAATTCAGGGTATGCTGTGTGAATTGCAGTAATGTCCCAAAGCATTCCATCGATATAAACTTTACAAGTTGGAATTTTTCCACTTTTCATCAGTTGTTCAATAATTACCATCACTTCTTGAGCTCGACCTGAACCAAGTACTGGCATTAGTACCTTTCCACCTCGCTCAAAAGTTTCTTTGATAATTTTCTCAGTGTAATCATTAGCATCTTTTTCTGCCATAACATTACTGCGCCCACCATATGTTGACTCGACAATTACTGTTTCAGCTCGTGCAAACTGGGAGTGTGTTGGTTCCAAAACATTAGTTCGCCCATATTTCATATCAGCTGTGTATACTAAGTTGTGTAATCCATTTCCAATATTCAAATGCGTAACTGAACTACCAAGGATATGTCCAGAATTAAAAAATGTTAAACGCACATCTGGTGTGATGTCAGTTACTTTGTCCCATGGAATTGTAATACAATGAAGTACAAAGTTTTTTACATCTTCACTGGTATAAATTGGATCTCTTCCATCATTACGTTGGATTTTAATCATATCTAATTGCAAAAGTGCCGAAACATCACGTGTTGGCGCAGTACAATATACTGGTCCTCGGTATCCATATTTGTACAAGTAAGGTACAAGTCCACTGTGGTCCAAATGTGAATGTGATAAAATTACAGCATCAATTTCACTGATGTTAAATTCTGGGGCATCTAAGTATGGGTAACTGTTTGGCCCTCCATCTTCTTGCCCAGGGTCAATTCCACAATCCATTACAACTCTACTTTCAGGAGTTTGCAAAAATAAACATGATCTTCCTACTTGTCGTCCTGCTCCTAAAAAAGTAAGTCTGATCCATTCTTGTTTTTTAGCGCGAAGCCATCCGTCATATACACGGTGTCCAGTTTTAGCCAAAAATTTTTTACGATAATCTGCATTTTCATAAAGTACTGCTCTAACGCTTTCAATTAGTTTACATCTAATTGGAGGGAGCCTTTTTACAACAGGAATCCAAAGAGTTTTCTCCTTAATCTTTTTGAGAACGTCTCCTCCTTTGCCAATTATTACACCTGGCTTTTCCGCGTGAACAATTACAACGGATCTTGGAGGGTCAAAAATTAAATCTTGTATTCCTGCTTCTTTTGGAACAAGTTTTTTAATCGCAAGTTCAGCATCTTCACGCTTCATGCAAGTACTTGGGTCTGGGCGAAGTTCAATTCGCTTTTTGAATTCACGAACGAGTTCGCGTATTTTATTCATCTCATTGAAGAAGAATTCTTTATCTTTAGTATATAGCACAATATTAGCTGCTTCAAATGTTGCTTCTGAGATGCTTCCTTTTGGTAATTTTTCTAGAATTTCTTTTAATATATCTGCCATTTTTTATATTTCATTTACCTTAATTTTTTTTAGAACTATGTTCTTAGTTTCATTTAGTGTTTTCGAATATCAATACGATTTATAATAATTAAAAATAATAAAAAAAAGCAAAAGAACTTTATTTACAAACTATAATTTAGTTCTCTAACTTCTACTTTTTCTGCCATTTTTCCAGGCTTAACAACTGCGATTTCAATCCCATTTCCAGATGCACTATCTCGCTGAAGTGCCGCGTTTACACATTTGGTAGCTAGATCAATTCCTTCAGCAACACTCATGCCTTCCTTGTATTGTGTTTCTAGTACTCCATATGCAAATACTGATCCACTTCCAGATGAAACATAATCAGGTACTTTTGTAACTGATCCGTCAGGGAATAAATCGTAAAGGTAAGTTCCACTATTATCTTGTGCACCAAGTAAAAAGTGTGCAACTGCTGGAATCATACTCATCCGTCTAATACTGCTATAAAGTAATCCACCTAGTAAGTTTGCACCTTCTTTTGCAGTAACTCCTTTGCGGGTTCGAATCTCTTTAAGTTTTAATTCGGCTTTAATTAATTTGATTAAAAGTTGCGCTTCTGAAACTGACCCTGCAATAGTACATGCAAAATTATCTCCAAGTAAATGTACTTTTTCGGCACGTTTATCAACAATCATGCTTCCTGCTGTTGCTCGTCTATCTGCTGCTAATACAATTCCATCTTTACACACAATTCCAACTGTTGTAGTTCCTGTTTTAAGCATTGTTTCCATAATTCATAACACCATTTATTTTTTATCTTGTTAATTTTAAAATTAAGGCAAATAACCACTAATTAACATCATCTCCAAGCAATCAATATTCAATACTTGGAAAAGAAATCTTACGCCCCAATAGTTCTCTCAAACCCGTTTTCTTATTTAAACCTTACGCTAACTCTCAGAACAAAAGCCTAACTAAATATTTATATAGCGTTATTCTTATGACTAACTAATGCCTGGTACAATTAAATCAACTGATTCTGATCAAAAAAAGCAGCTTCACTTCTATCCTTATTCTATCTCCCATATCAATATCCCTAATGACAATACTAGTGGTCAAAACCCTCATTCTGGAGACTGTTTTGTCCAAATATTTGCACGTGAGCAAACTTCGAGCCAAAGAATTTGTATTCAAACTCTTTTCACACCTTATTTTTACATTTCACTAAAAGGCGCAGACAAAAAAAAAATTGACCAATTTCTAAAAGATAAAAAACAGATTAAACAAACCAGTGAAACAAACCTTTTGCTTTTTGGAGATGAAGAAGAATTTCTGAAAGTAGAAACTTATTTCCCAGAACAAATAAGGGATCTTGAAAAAAATTTAATCAAAACTGGACTAAAAATATTTGAAGCAGACATTCCAATACATAGGCGTTTTCTTGTAGACAAAAAAATAATCCCACTTAAACTAACTAGCGCTAAAGTAGCAAAAGTAGCACCCAAACAAAACAAATCTTTAAACATCCCTTTATATCTCGCAGAACCAAATTCTTTCTCTCAAAACACTGACTTAGCTGACAAAAGCGCAGAACCAAGCCAAACAATCTCTTTTCCAAAAACTTTAGCAATTGATATTGAAACATATAATGAAATAATGCACATTGATATGCAAAAAAATCCAATTCTAATGATTGCTCTTTATGGGGAAGAAATAAACAAAAAAACAAACAAGACAACAATCTACAAGAAAGTTCTAACTTACAAAACTCCAAATGGGTCTCCAGTAATCAAAGACAAACAAGTAAGTGGTTACACAGAAATCCTAGAGAACGAAAAAGAAATGCTCAAACGTTTCCAAGAGTGCATAAAAGAATTCAATCCTGAATTTCTAACTAGTTATTTTGGTGATGGTTTTGATATGCCTTACATAAAAAAACGTGCAGATATTCTTAATTTAAAATTGAGCCTCGCTCCAGACAACTCAGGTATCTGGCATTCAGGTATAACTGTCAAAAAAGCATTAATTAAAGGAATTCCTCATTTAGATATTTTCAAGTTTATCAGATACATTTATGGTGTTTATTGGAAAATTGATTCCTACTCACTTGACAACGTAGCATATAAACTTCTAAAAGAAAAAAAAATTGATGTTGACTTAAATAAATTAGCGCCTGCCTGGAATACAAACAACAAAGAACTAGAATTATTCATTAAGTACAACCTACAAGACTCTAAAATCACGCACGCGCTCACAAAAAAAGTCTGGCAAAGTATCACTGAGTTTTGTGCAATAGTGGGGATTATGCCTGATGATTTAATCAGGATGAGATTCTCAAGGCTCGTTGAAAATTTTCTTCTAAAGCAAGCAAACAATCAACAAAGAACTAAAAACCAAAATCAAATTATTCAACCTCAAAGACCTAGTCAAAAACAAATCTCATTTCGTATGACAAAGCACATTGAAGGTGCATTTGTATTACAACCAAAACCAAATCTCTATGAAGACGTAGTTATTTTTGATTTTCTTTCACTGTACCCTACAATCATTATCTCTCACAATATTGGAAGAGAAACAGTTCTCACAAAATCCAAGTTAGATAAACTTCCAAAAAATCAAAAACCAAAACAAGCAAAACTAACAAAAGTTCCTGAACGTACATACCAAATAAATAATGAAAAAACATCCTTTATAGCGCAGGAGCTCGGCATCATCGTAGACAAACGTGTTGAATTAAAAAAACAATTAAAAGAATTAAAAATAGCTAATTCAACAAAATCAAAAGCAAGTGCACACTCTACTACTACTAACACAGATCAGCAAATAGATCACGTAAAAAGTCAACTTGACGCATTAAAGGTTCTTGCTAATTCTTTTTATGGTTACTTTGCTTTTTATGGGGCACGTTGGTATTCTTTTGAAGGAGCGGATTCTATCACAGCTTTCGCTAGAAATTACATTAAAGATGTCATTAAAAAAGCAGAACTTGCTGGCTTTCCAGTAATTTATTCAGATACTGATAGTATTATGATCACTCTAAAAGATCCAAGTACAAAAGAGCAAATAAAAACTCAAAAACAAGCGCATGAGTTTGTAAATAAAATAAATGAAACCCTTCCAGGTTCAATGGAACTTGAGTTTGAAGGGTTTTTTCCTAGAGCAATTTTTGTAGCATCTAAAGGTGATAAAGACAAAACTACTGGTGCAAAAAAGAAATACGCAATGATAGATGAAGAAGATAATCTAAAAATAGTTGGATTTGAAACTGTAAGAAGGAACTGGAGTAAAGTAGCTAAAGTTACGCAAAAAGAATTTTTAAGATTAGTTCTTACAAACAAGCAAGATGAAGCTATGATCTACTTAAAACAAGTAATCAAAGATCTTAAAGAACATAAACTTACAGCAGATCAATTAATTCTAAAAATGCAATTAAAACAACCAGTGGACAAATACAAATCAATTGGCCCACATGTGAAAGTCGCTAAAGACATGATCAAAAAAGGCATTGATGTTAAAGCTGGAACATTAATTGAATACATTGTCAAGGAAGGTACTGGCCCAATTAGAGATCGCGCAATAATGCCTCAGGAATTCCAAGAAAATAATCAAAATAAAAAACAAATAAAATATGATGTTAAATATTATCTGAATAATCAACTTCTTCCATCAATAGAAAGTATTCTAAATGTCCTAAACATAAAAATAGATCAGCTCACAAAAGAATCAAGCCAGTCAGGCCTTGGCGGTTTCATCTAATTAACCTTTATAAAAAACAAGTCAATTTACGTTCTTAATGGATCTAGCAGCCTTACTATTACTTGCAGCAAGCACAACTTCAACTGCGCAAGCTGCTCCTGAATCAAACACACCTAGTTTTTGGTTAGCAGCTTCAACTTATGCTGGGGAGTCAAACACTTCTTTAGTAGGGACCGCAGATCTGCATTTTGCAGAACTAGCTCCTTATTTTACAGTGGGTGGAGGATATAGCTTGTCAAATAATGATCAGCCAGATTCTGGTGTTGCAGTAGTGGGCACAGGAGCAGACGCATTTGACTTCTCAAGAAACGTTGATTTTGGTGCCAGAGCAGAAGGGCTTGCTTGGTACATGGCGCAGGATCACACTTTTGCACTTTCAGGAACTCTTGGCCTTGTTGCAAGATACAATGTAGGATCACTCACTTGGGAATTAGAAGGTGGAATTGGTGGTACTTACGAAATAAAAAAAAACAAAGAAAACAAAACTAGTCCTTTACTTTACGTAGGATTAACGTTCCAAATACCAACAGATTAGGCTTACTTTTTATTTGCTGCAATAACTTCAATTCCACTCATATAAGGAATCAAAACTTTAGGGATTTTAACACTACCGTCTGCTTGTTGATAATTCTCAAAAATCGCAACCATTGCCCGTGAAGTTGCAATTGCAGTATTGTTAATTATGTGCGGGTAACGCTTTTCTCCCTTTTTTGAAGTATCAACATATTTAGTATTCAAAGTAACACTTTGATAATCTGTGCAATTACTACAACTAGTAACCTCTCGATAAGCTCCTTTTTTTCCATTTTGTCCAGGGTACCAAGCTTCTATGTCGTATTGAAGTGCTTGTTTGTTTCCAATATCACCAGTGCAAATTTGTTGTACTCGAAATGGAATCCCTAATTGACTAAATATCTCTTCACTAATTGCTTGGGATTCATCAAAAAATGCTTTGCTCTCTTCAGGTTTACAGTAAATGATCTGTTCAATTTTTGTGAATTGGTGTACTCGAAATATCCCTTTAGTGTCTCGGCCATGGCTACCTGCTTCTTTTCTAAAACAAGTGGATGTCCCAGCAAGTTTCAAAGGAAACTCTTTTTCATTCATCACAGAGTCTTTTTTGAGTGCTACAAGTGGATGCTCTGAAGTACCAATCAAATACAAATCTTCATTTTCAATTTTGTAAATTGTATCTTCGAATTCTGATAAATTGACTCCACCTTCAAGAGCTGCTCGGTTTAACATAAAAGGCGTATAGATTAAATTGAATCCTCGATTTCTAAGTAAGTCAAGTGCGAAGCGTTGCAGTGCATAATCGAGTAGTACAGCTTCATTTTTCAAAAAGTAAAAGCGTGCTCCACTAATTGCAGCAGCTGTATCCAGGTCTACCAAACCCAATTCTTCCATAATCTCGATGTGATCTTTAACCTCAAAATCAAACTTTGGCTTAGTACCAACTTCACGTAGAGTTACATTCTCAGATTCATCTTTTCCTTTAGGTACTGATTCTTCCAAAACATTCCCAATTTTTTTCAAACTAGCATTTCTTTCATCTAAAAAACCATTAACTTCTGCTTCCTTACTCTTCAGTTTTTCAACAAGTTCTTTCATCTCTTTGATTTTAGGTACTGCGTCAGCTTTCTTGCCAGCTTTCATCAGCTTATTGATCTCTTCAGAAACTGTATTACGCATTTTTTGCATCTCTTGCAAACCAGTTTTTGAACTTCGCCAAGCTTCATCCATTTCAAGCGCAGCATCAACATTACTAGAATCACGACCACGACGTTTCTCACTAGCCAAAACCAAATCAACATTTTCCCGAACAAACTTAATATGTAACATAATTATCTCCTCACTAAGATCAATCACTCTCTTTTAAACAATGATTTAAACTAAAAGCAAGAATAACTATATTTAAGCATTGCGACCATAAACCAATCAATCAAGAAGAGAATGACATAAAATAAACATAACTAGAAATAATAACTAAAGAAAAAAAAATAAAAAGAAGGTCTTACTCTTCTTCTTCTTCTTCTCCACCGCTAAGGTCTCCATCTGGGCCAGATTCATCACTAACTCCATCTCCAGAATCTCCACCGTCAGCCTGAGTTTCAGCTGGTGTTTCTGCTGGCGATTCATCATCGTCAAAATAGTCTTTCCCTTCTGTTCTCATATACCAATTAGCTATAGCATTCATTGTATCTTGTCCGGGTAAGCCTGATGCTGGTCCTGATTTTGTTAAAACTCCATTTTGGGGATTCCCATTAGCGTCATCTACTCCATATGTTTCAAAATAATTGTCTGCAAGTTGAGAAAATTCTTCGTAAGCCTCAACCATTTTTAATTCATCTCTTGCCTGTCTTCGCTCTTCAAAACTGGTGCCACTTGCAAAAGCTTCTCCAGTTGTACTTATTTCCAAGTCTAGTCCAACACTATCTCCTGCTGTAACCATTAATACTAAACCAACTAGTGCAACTATTCCAACAACAGCCACTAGATATTTCCCTATATCTTCCATTCTTTTTTCACCTTTTTTAATTTTAAAATAATTAATCAACTATTAGTAAAAACTAATAGCATTAAAATCAACAAAAACAAACAAACTTTTTCCCCTTATAAAAGTTAGGTCAATTGTACTCTCTAATATGTATTAAATCACTCTCGACAAATGCCCCAAGATAGCAACATATATAAACTAAAAAATGAACCTTCCTTTCAGTAAATGGTGAAAAAAGGTGTTGGATTTAGGTCTTCTCTAGTAATGCTATTAGTAATAACTCTATTAATCTCAATCTCTACAACTGTTTTTGCAGTAGGTGAAGGAGAATTATGTACTGAAGATGGCCATTGTGATACTGATCTTTATTGTGTAGATTATTTTTGTTCAACAGAAGAAAGCACAACAACCAGTACAACCACTGATGATACGACTACTGATGATACCACTAGTAGTGATGAAGTAACTTGTTTAACTGATGATGATTGTGATTTTTATTTAGGCTCTGGTTATGAATGTGATATAGATTGGCTTGTTTGCGTAGAAGCCAGCGATGATGATAGTTCAACTTCAGAGGCTGACTTAGAATCCATTCAAGATAACCAAGATGACATTGCAACTTTAACTGATGATGTAAGTCTTCTTAACAGTCAACTTAGTGGGATTGATTCAAGGCTATTAGCAGTTGAAACTACTACCACTTCTACCTCCTCTGACATCACAGCAATTGATACAAGCTTAACAACAATTGATTCTTCAGTAACGCAACTTACAACTAAGGTTGACACATTAAATACGAACATTCAACTTTTATCAACAGATCAAAATCAATTAGAACGTAACATCGAACAAGAGGTAAATACTCTTCAAGCGCAAGTTGGAAACTCCATTGCAACTTTAGAACAAGAAATAGATACTGCTAAAGGAGATCTAGATGACACTAAAGTTGCATTAGAAGCGCAAGCAAAAAAAGCTCAAAATTATCGGACAGTTACTTTAATTGTTGGAGTTATCGCTATTTTTAGCGCAATTGCATACGTTTTAATGGTTCATTCAAAACGTCAAACTCAGCTTCCAAAAGAAGCAAAACAATTTATTACAGATCAAATCAAATCTGGCCAAACAAAACATCAAATTACAACTTCTCTTCAAAAAAGTGGTTGGAGTGAACACGACGCGCAGTGGGCATACGACCATACTAAAACAGAAAATTATAATGAGTATCTTATCTCACAAGGAAAAGATCCAAAAGCTTTACCAGCAAGAAAGGCGGGAAGTGGTCATCATCAAAAAGCGTTAGCAATTTCAATCATCAGTATTTTGATTTTAGGTGTTATGCTTTTCTTTGTAAAAAATTCTGTAGGTAATGCAATTTTTATTACAGGTTCAGGAACTCAAAGTGACTTATCTGAAACTGTAGAAAGTTTGCTTGAAACATATGTTGATCAAAATGCTTTTTACAACGAAATAGATTATATTGAACTTTGTGTGCAAGTTGATGACGGATCACTCTCTTCTTCTTGGCTGGTTCTAAAAACTCCTTATGGTCATAGCGTCACGCAAAACGATGCTTGCGAGTGGGACCCTACTGATTACGATTTTGCAATAAAGTTCACAAACTACAACAGTTTTGAATCAGCAATGACTTCACTTACTTGTACTAATGCTGGTCTAGTTCACCGTGTACTCTCAGGGTCATCAGTAACAAGAGGAGCATTTGTACTTCCATCATACTTTATTGACGAAGGTATGTCAGCAAAATCCAGTGTAGATTATTCGGATTATTGTGATGCACTAAGTCTTTGTTTTAGTGCAAGTGACATTGTGACTCTTGGTGTAAATGATTGTTAATCTATTTCTTAATTTTTGATTATTATATCTCTGTTTTATGTCATTTTCTCATAATCTAGTTCTCTCCCTTAAGTGAAGCATATGTTTTATATAACTGCCACTAACATGCAGTGTTCTTACCATGGGAGAATTAAATTTAGACAGTGTTGAACGTGAATTGCCTTTGATGTATCAAGTAGCAACAAAAGTTGCAAACTTTCATGGTTATCAATTAAAAGGCGTTTTTGGTAAGGGTGGGTTGTCCTATGTTTTTGAAGCATCATCAGGTAATGGTCCTGTTGCGATAAAAATCCTTACCAAAGATTCAACTGATCGTGGCTTCCATATTGGTCAAGAGGTAACAACACAACGCGAAGTATATTCTCGGATTACTCCAAATGGTAATGGGCATATTCCTGTTGCTCAAGTTTTAGGACATAATGCACATTGTACTCCTGGATTACCAAGAGAATATGCAGTCTTTTCTGCATGGCCAAATGGTTCTTGCCTTGCTGGGAAAACGTTAGGGTATTCTGGAATTCAAACTGTAGTACATGATGTTGGGTCTGTTTTTGGAGTTGTTCATGGTTTGGGCAAGCTCTTTAATGACGCTAAAAGGCGTAATCTTTACCTAACTTCTTCTGGTGCAGCAGTGGGTGATTTTGGTTCTGTGATGGAAAAAGGTAAGATTCCTCCTTTTCTCACACTTGATTATGCTTCGCCAGAACAACTTGCTGATTTGCCTTGTTTTGAAAAAAGTGATGTTTTCATGCTTGCTCAAGTTTTGTATAGGTTAGCTACTGGTCTCGAAGTAGTTAATTTTTCATTACAAAATGGCTTAAACTATGGGGAATTAAAACAAACTGTTCTAAATCAAACTGAAACTACTTTTTCAACCCCTAACAGCGTCAGGGATATAAGAAATCATCTGGATCTTTATTTACCAACATCTGCAGCAGATGTAGTAATGTCTGCTTTAGAAATGAGTCCAGATAATCGTCCGACTTTAGGTGAATTAATCGCTGGCTTTGAAGTTAGCCCTTCAGTTGCTGAAGAAAAACCTGTCTCTTCTCCTACTTCTAGTGGTAGGTCACAATTATTAGATGGACATACTTTTCCTGCTGGTTGGGAAATGCCCTCACTAAATAAGTAATCACTATCAAGTGACTATTTAATGACAATATTTATAAATGAGACTGAGAATTAAAAGACGATGGATATCATAGAAGCAAGAAGCTTAATCAAAGGTAGAAAGCCTAACTATTCTGGCGGTGGTGGTGAAGTATACATTGCTATGTCTAAGACTGGGATTCCTGTTGCAATTAAAACAACGCATCCTGGTAGAAGGCCTTCTGAGTTATTTGACTTGGATAAAATAATGGTTAGGCGAGAAATCCTTAAAAGAGAAATAGACTGTGCACTCAGGTTTGGTGATCATCCCAATATCCCTTCGCTTTTGTGCTATGGTAATTTTCCTTTTGGTCATCGTGCTGATATTATGGTTCAACAATATGCTGGTACTTCTGCAAAAAATTTAAGATATCCATCGACTCCTCGTTCAATATCTGATATCGCCTCGAGAGCTACTTCAGTTGCAAGGGTTCTTGGATACTTAGAACAAAATAATGTTGTTCATCAAGATGTAAAACCTTCTAATATCCTCACAACAGATCAAGGAATAACTTCTCTTGCTGATTTTGGTATTGCAATGCATTGGGGGGAAGCTAGTACTAGATTATCTCAGGGTTTTTCTACTGGAACCCCTAGCTATACATCTAAACTTAAAAAATCAACACCTAAATCAAAAGATTGTCTTGGAATTGTAAAAGCTGCTGATCGTTTTGCATTAGGTGTAACTCTAACTGAGTTTTTATTTGGTGCGAATTCATCACCTGATTTAAGAAGAGAAGTTTTAGAAAGTGTTAGTAATTCTGATCGTATTTTTGATGTAGCTAATTCCTTGATGGGAGACTATAACATGCCTTGGGATAATGTAGTCGATACTCTTCAAGAAATCTCTGGTATTGATCCAGTAATGTATTCTCCTGCTGTTTTTGGTACTGTTGATGATGTGCCTGTTAACATCCCAGATATCACTAGGGAAGACCGTATTGTCCCTTAAAGTACTACTTGATGTCTTTTCCTTAAGCCATACTTTCTCTTAAGTCAAAGTCAAAGCGCGCAATAAACTGTGCTGCAATATTTTCATTCTTAGATTTTATTTGTAAATACACATCTTTACTGTAGCAGTGTGCACAAAGTCCCATCTCTTTTCCACATTGGATACAATTAGTATCGCCTGAGATCTCACATGGATCAATCTCACTAGCAAGTTCTGGGTCAAATTCGCCAACCATCACTTTCATTTGACTATGCAAACAATGTGAACAAATTGGTTGGGTAATTATGTCTTGGCAATCAACACAGCGGCTACCTGCACTATGTCCATTATGTTCTGAGCGTATTATCTCAAGTCCATTCCTAAGTTCTTTGTGGCTTACCAATGTATTTTCCTCCAATTCAGAATGTACAAAACAAATCGTGGTTTTGCGTTTCTATTCGCTTATCTTTTATTTATAGAAAAACAATCTCGCAGCAACTATATATACTTTGTGGATTAAACATATATAGGAGATATACTTAAGCTATTATTCACTAAACTCTTGACAAAATCTCTTTCTAATGAAAGTCAATTCACTTGAACTTAGATCTCTTGCATTTACTCTCTCAAGTTTAACTCTACGAGAATTTCTACCTTTTAAAATGGATTTTTGTAGACGAGCTTCTACACTTCCATAAACGTACTTTGTGCAGCTTAGAGCTTGCTCTACATTGTTATATTGCATAAAAATGAAAGTGAACAGGCAAGGGGAAACCGGATTCCAAAGAAGAGGGGGTGAGGGTGGTAGAATCTATGGAATCCGATCCCAATACCTTAATGAGACAAATACATAACAACTATATAAATGTTACTAATTTCCACACTAGTTACCTAAAACCTGCAAAAAGTTCAATTCCACCTTCATTTGGTTTTTTAATCATTAATTTAAACTACTCTTCGTGGTAGAAGGCTTTTTACTAAATCAACTAATTTATTTGAATCATAGTCTCGTACTTGTAAAAGACCACTCTGTTCAATGCCAAGTCTTTCTATTACAGCTTCTAATGCGCTATCGTATCCAAAAATAACATCTGTTCCTTGTGAGTTTAGTGCACTATATGTTTTAATTGCTTCATCTAATCCAATATCTGGAAGAATCAATCCAAGGTCATATCCTTTGACTTTTTCAGGGTTCCAATCACACCTGTACCCTACTTCAAACAAAATCATTTGTTCATAACCACTTAAGTCAGGGTGTCCAAAACAAGCAATTGGTATTTTGTAACTCATATCAAAATCCAATGGACAAATAACTATAATCTTCTGGGGTGAATAAGTTCACCAAAACTAAGAAATCAATTCAAAACGTTTAACTTTAGTTCCACCTTTTGGTGCAAAGGAACCCTTGGTTCCTTGCACAAGAGAGCTTTGCTCTTTTTGTGCCAAAAATCCTTCTGATTTTTTAGCATCTTCAAGAACTTTCTCTCCTAGAAAATCTGAAAGAGGCCTAGTCCAAATCGGTTGGTTACCAAACTCTTTACTATAGTAAGTTCCTTGATACACAACTAAATGTTCAAGTGTATCGCTGCTTCTAGCAACTCCAAGAACAACGTACTCACCACCTTTAAAGTGTCGATAGCGACCACCAACAATCACTTTTTTCTCGTCAGCATTATAAATTCCCATTTTAAGCAAGTACTTCACTCCCTTCCAAAACTTTGTGATCATCAAGTACTGCCTTCAAACTAGCAATTCCAACTTCAATCTGCGAATCTGTTGGCTCTTTAGTTGTAATGCGTTGAGTCCAAAGTCCAGGAGCAATAGCCAACCTCACAAGCCAATTCTTATCAAAGCGATAACTAAGTTTGATTGCTTCAAAACCTAGTGCTGCTACTACTGGAATTAATACAACCCGTCCTACTAATTTCATAATTGTACCACCAGGAATTAGCATAAATACTAAAATCGAAATTCCACCAACAAACACTAAAAATGAAGTCCCGCAACGTGGATGAAATCTACTATACTTACGCACATTAGAGACAATCAAATCTTCGCCAGCTTCATAGCAAGCAATCGATTTATGTTCTGCTCCATGATATGCAAATAATGTTTTCACATCATCCATACGTGATATAAGTAAAATGTATCCCAGAAAAAATCCTACTCTAAATAACCCATCAACCAAATCAAACAGTACTCCATCAATTCCAATCCACTTAGTCAAAAAGAACGGTATCCCTACAAACACAACTAGTGCAATTCCAAAAGAAAATATCATTGTCAAAACAGCTTCATGAGGTTTGATTACTTCGTCTTCGTCAAGTTGCTGGTTTCCAGACCAAATTAGTGCGCGAATACCATCATATAATGTAAACCATAAACCCAGTGCTCCTCGAACAAAAGGCCATGAAAAGAATTTAGGGAACTCTCGCGCTTTCTCTTTTTTAATCTCAATACTCCCATCAGGTTTGCGAACAGCAATTGCGAACTTCTCTTTATTACGCATCATCACGCCTTCAATTACTGCTTGTCCACCAACATTCATAATTAACACTCGCCTCGTCTCCTTTAAAAAGATTACGCGCGAAGCAAGAAATCTTCAAAAATCTTTGATTCTCATAATATCACCCGCGAAGCTAGTAATTGTCAATATTTTTATTTTTGTAACTTAATCTTAATTAAATTCAAAAAGATCTAACAAAAGATATAAATTAACTAAGGGCTAAAAATTTCTGTGGAAGAAATATTCAGTCTTAAGATAGATAAAAGTAAATTGTCTTCTAAATATTATATCTGGGAACGCCCAGCATCTTTATTTTATATCAGTTTTCCTTCAGAATCAGTTGTACTTCCAATCAAAAAGTATCTAGGGGTACATTGGGGGAGAACCCTTGGATTTTTCAAAAATGGAATGGTGAAGATGATCTTCCAATTAGACAAAACTACGGTTTCAGGAATTCAGATAATAAATCAGTTTATGAGTAAAGATGTTTTAAACAAAAACCTAAAGATAATAGCTGCTCTAGAAGATAAAATAAAATCTCACTTCAATAAATCAATCAAAACTTTATCAGATAAAAAATTAAATTTAGAATTTCAAAATTTCTACAAAGTATATCTAGATTATTGGGGGATAACTCATCTTTCGGAATTAGTAGGCTTTGCAAGCGAGTACCTTCTAAGTGACTTACTAAGTCAAGAAGAATTAGCTTTACTAACAACTCCTTTAGAAAAATCATTTTCATTAAAAGAAGAAGAAGACATTCTAAAAATATTAGAAAAAGTACAAAAAGATCCTTCATTAAAACTAGACAACAAAAAAATATTAAAACTTCTAAAAGATCATTGTGAAAAGTATTATTGGGTCCAAAACAATTATCTTACAATTAAAAGATTAGCTCCAGATTATTTTCAAACTCAAATAATGGATCTTCTTAAAGAAAAAGTATCAGCAACTAAAAGATTAGAAAGCATAAATTCACACATTAAAAAAACCAAAGAAAATCAAACTCGGATCATTAGTGAAAAAAATCTAACTATTGCTCAAAAAAAATTAATTCAAATCTCACAACAGATGATCATCTTGCAAGATGATAGAAAAGCTCTAAACCTAGAAGCCAATGTTTATCTTTTGGAAATATTAAAAGAATTAAGTTCTCGTACACACATTCCTTTAAATCTTCTTTTATGGTCAACTTCAAAAGAATTTTCTAAGTTAATTGCTGGTGAAGATCTAACTAATGAATTTACTCAGCGTAAAAAATCATGTGTGTTGATAGTAGATGAAGATGAATTTTTAGTAAAAACAAAAGACCAATATGGAAAGCTTTACCAAGAATATTTTGGTGATATCAAAAACCAAAATCGCACGGAACTTGGAGGCAGGCGTGCACAAGGCGGCAGAATTACTGGCAAGGCAAAAATTATTTTGAATCCTCATGAAGCAAACAATTTCCAAAAAGGAGATGTTCTTGTAACAACAATGACTAGCCCTGACTTTATTTCGTTAATGAAAAAAGCTTCCGCAATAGTCACAGACCAAGGTGGTATTACTTGCCATGCTGCAATTATTAGTCGCGAATTGCAAATACCTTGTGTTGTCGGAACCCAGTTTGCAACTCAAACTTTTAAAGATGGGGACATTTTAGAAGTCAATGCCAATCACGGTTTAGTGAAAATTCTAAAGTAACAGAACTTTTGCAACTTACTTTACTCTTTTTCAAATGTTACGAAAGGTGAGTAACGTCAAAAAGTGTTTTTATGCTTTTTCAAAACCTAAACTACAACTATTAATGCAATAACGTTTCCCACCTTTTTCTTTTGGGCCATCATCAAATACATGTCCTAAATGTGAATCACATCTAGCACATCTAACTTCTACTCGTTTCATTCCATGTGAATTATCGCTAAGCAGTTTTACATTTTTACTCTCACTAACATCACTAAATGCTGGCCACCCACAACCACTATCAAACTTCGAATCAGAATCAAATAGGTTTAACCCACATGCTTTGCATTTAAACTTCCCTTTAGATTTAAAATGATCATACTCTCCACTAAACGCAGCTTCAGTTCCACTCTCACGAAGAACACGATACGAATCAGCATCAAGTTCTGCCTTCCACTGCTTCTCACTCTTTACAACTTTTTCCATACCCAAAATAAAATAGCTTAGGCAATTAAAGCTTACGAAAGCACACCAATCAATTAGTCACTGCCAAGTAATAAAAAAGACAAAGATTTATAAAGTAAAGCTCTTTCTAGGATAATACACACCTCAAACCACCTTAAAGGTGAAGGCGCAACTCGTGATGGATGGGCGCCTTCCCTTTTTCCTTTTCAAAAAAATCAGAACCTAAAAAATACAAAGATGAAAGCAAATCTAAATTCACTTTTAGTAGGGGCAATCACCTTAGCAGCTACATCATTATTTCCTAATTCTGCTCATGCAACATCAGGGCAAGAAATTCAAACAACTTATGATCAAATGTTTCATGATGCTAAGATCCCTTCAGAATTATATTCAACTCTAAAGCCTTCTGCAGAATTATTTACAATGTTTTGTATTGAAGGTAGAATAAACGATACAGATCGAAGGTTACAAGTAATTAAACACAGAAAAAAAGATCTTTCTAATGCAGGGATAAAACTTGATTTAGGATCAACTTCTTATTTAGTTGCCCCTGACGATATTACTTTTAGTTGTGATGACAATGTGCCTAGTTTAGAAAATCATCTTCCTACAGAAAGAGAGTTCCTAGCTAGTATGGCCTCTGCTGATGGGTATCGTTCTCGTTCAGACCAAAGAAAAGCAAGGCAAACAAATGCTCAAAGAAACCCTTCATTTCTTTTAACTGAGCTAGACACTCTAGGTGAAGCGTATTTTGTGGCTTGTGCAAATGGTTTTGCTGACCCATACGATACTGGTAGTATGATGAGTTCAACACAAATAAAAAAATTAGTTGTAAAACAACTTCAGACATCTGGGTGTACTACTGAAGTTGAAATTTCTTGTAATAGTGGAATGTATGGTGCAAGATTTGATATTCCAACAGACTTGGAATGTGGCACTCGTGATTATAATTTAACTTTTGCAAAAACTCCAGGGAGTAAATCTGAAACTGCTTACATAGCCCCAATTGACCCTGAACTAAAAGCTACTTTGGAAGGCCCAGTAGATACAATCGCTACAGCGTGTAGTGATGGAACCCTCCCTAACCAAGATACTGGTCTTCAAGACACCGGTGTCAATGAAGCTTATCAGATTATTTTTGAAACATTAGAAAATGCGCAGTGTCCTGAAATTTTTGATACCTTAATCACTTGTAAATTAGAACCAACTGGGTATCAGCCAAAAACAAATTGGGACGCTCTTGGATCTTGCAATAATTATTCTTTAGAACTTTAAATCCATTAGTTTGCCTTACTTTTTCCTTTCTCAATAAATTAACTACTTTCAAGTAATAAAATCAACAAAAGATTTATAAAGAAAAGCTCCTATTGTACTACTATGGTTGGTATAAAACAAAGTGTGATGGCTGGTTTGACTTCTCTACTAATGGCTGGAGCTACAATGGCTCCAAGTACTGCAATGGCTCAGGATTCAGTAAATCCTAATTCAGCTTTTTGTCCAACAGGTATTGATAATTCACTATATGAAGATATTAACGAGCAAGGAGCATACGGTGATCGTTCTCTTAGTGCAACAGTCCCTTTTCTAAATGACGTTTTAGTTGCTTGGAATGATCAAAATCCTCGTTCTACAGAATATAAAATTAGGTTAAGGTCATCATCTCCAGAAATATTTGCTAATTTAATGCAAACTAGTCATGGTTTGGGTTTATCCACAACAGAAAAAGGAAAACCAATTACTATTGCGACTGTAAACACTCAAACTTATGTGATCAATACTCCTGGTAATGTTTTAGATACCTATGTAAAATCAGATGGAATTGTTTCTGGCATACTTTTTAATGTTGCAAGAAGAATTGCAAAAGCTTGCGTAGATGGCCCAACTGTTAGTGCAACTAGTTACACTCGTGTTCCAGTAGCATCACCACCAGCACCAAGAGCAAAACCTAAAACTCCAATCACAAGAGTTCCAATTACAGGTCAAACTAATCAAGCAGCAAGAGATGCATTAGTAAGGCAGCCAACTGTTAGCGCAGCCAGTGCACCACCAGCCCCGCAAACTGGTTCTAAAATACCTTCAATGTTTGAAGCTGCACCGTTAAGTCTCAATCCAGGAACTCCTCCTACTAGCCTTTATACAGATCCAGTAGCTGCAACAGCAACTGCAAGGCCAGCAGGCCCTAACCCTCCTGCTTCTACAAGACGAAATTACGATGGTTACGAATCTTTTTTTAAAAGTGGTGAATTTCCAAATATCGTAATCTTCGCATCCGAAGGTGGCCAAAGAACACTTCTTGATCGCCGCAATGACAAAACACTAACTTGTAATACAAATCCAGGATACAACGTTGCTACTGCAATAAGTGAGGGTTACGTTGCTGATGATTATGGGAGTCGTGGAGTTCTAGTAGGTTTAGATAGAGTAATCCAATCTGCAGAAGAAGGTTTCAGTGTTAGTAGAATATCAGAAGGTGGAAAAGAATCTTGGTGGACTCATAAAAATTCTATTAATTATTTTGAGTTTGAGTTAGAACATAGATCTGATCCAAACGTGTACTCAGTAAGTGACACACCTCTTGGTATTGGTGCTGATAGCGCTAGGATTTGGGTAAAACGAAATAGCACAAAATTAGAATCAGATAGTGCGATGGAAGATTTCGGTTTTCCAATCTATGCGCAAGTTCTAACAGACTTAGCAAAACTTTGTGATCCTTCAAAAACAAAACCAGTAGCGCAAACAGCTCCACCTCCATTAGCAAAAGCAAAATCTACTCCTTCAAAACTTGAAATCACTGGCCGTCTTGAATGTCCAACTGGTATTGACTATACAAGTGTTGCAGATACCTCTGAGGCTTATCGAACCATGTTTCTTGATATGGTGAAAACTCGTGATGGTGACAGGTATATTAGTCCATTCATTACAAAAGATGGTTCAAATTCAACTGTCGTTTTAAACAGTGAACTTGGCCCAAATGGACCAGTTCTATATCTTGAATTAATGTCTAAAGGTTCAAATGGTGTTAGTGGCCATATGGAAATGTATGTTCCATAATTTGGTGCATCAGATGGACACGTTTATAGGGAATCTTCTTCATCTTCTCTTAATGGTATCTCTGAAACAAACGGGATGGCTAAACCTCATTCTAGGGGAGCATTATTTGAATTAGGAAACTTAGTAGCACCTTACTGTGCAGATCAAACAACAACCACAAAACCTTCACCTTAATTTTATTCTAATTAATTTTTATTCTAATTAACTAATCTATCTTTAATACACTCATTCTGAATTAAAGTAATTTTTATATACCAAGCATAACCCAAAACTCTTATGTCTATTTTCAAAGAGATGTTAAAATCAGGTGAAACTCTATTTCGTGATACTATAGTTCTAGACTATGATTTTCAACCAAAAATTCTCAAGTTTCGTGAAAATGAGCAAGCACGTTTTGCTGTAGCTATTAGGCCGCTATTCCAAAACCATTCTGGAAAAAACCTTTTTGTTTACGGAGCTCCAGGTATTGGAAAAACAACTGCTTGCAAAAATGTAATTCGTGAACTTGAAGAAGAAACTGATGACATCTATGCAATTTATGTTAACTGTTGGAAATTTAATACGACTTTCAAAGTCTTCAATAAAATTTGTGAAGAACTCGGTTTCAGATTCATTCAAAACAAAAAAACAAGTGAGCTATTTGCATTAATTAAAGAAAAACTAAACAAAACTGCAGCAGTTTTTATTTTTGACGAGATAGACAAATTAGAAGACACAGATTTTCTTTATACAATCCTTGAAGATATTTACAGAAAAACAATCATCTTACTTACAAATTACCGCGATACTTATTCTGAAATGGATGAGAGGATCAGGTCTCGCTTATCTCCAGAGTTTTTACACTTTCGTGAGTACAAAGAATCAGAAGTTAAAGGCATCTTAGAAGAGCGAAGAAAATATGCTTTTGTACAAAACTGCTGGAACGAAGAAGCCTTTGATGAACTTGTTTTGAAATGTACACAAACAATGGATCTAAGAATTGGTTTGTACCTAATGAAAGAAGCAGGTAACATCGCTGAGGAAAAAGCTAACAAAAAGATAACTGTTGAACATGTAGCTAGAGCGATTCAAAAAGTTGATGAGTTTTATATCAAACCTAAAGAAGCGCTTCCAGCAGAACTTTTGCAAATATTAGACCTCATAAAATCCAAGCCAGCCAGTAAAATAGGGGATGTTTACAATGAGTTTTGCGACCGTGGTTCAGAAATGAGCTACAAAAGTTTTCAAAGAAGAATTGTCAAACTTGAGCAAGGCAAATATATTCAAACTCAAAAGAAAACCACAGAAAAAGGCAACACTACTATCTTGCATTATAACACTGTGAAAAAGCTCAGCGAATTCTAGTAGGCATCACTTCATAAATTATTCACTGCGGCAAATTGAACCATCATCTTTCTTTGCAGCTTTAATTATCTCGAGTCTACTTGTCAAAAAGATTGCTAAATAATTTCCCATTCCAACAAAACTAACTTCACTATCAGGGTTAAACCTTTCAGTGTCAATTCCAGGAGAACTATCAAATAGACTTGGTATAATAAGGCCATGAAAAGCACGTTTAGGATAATTTCTTTCTTTTTTCAAATTAACTTCAACTCCTGTACCAGAATATCTTACTGCGGCTAAAATGTCCATTGGATCAAGTCTAGTCCCTAGAGGATCACTCAATTCAGAAAATCCCCTGGAAATTGATTCTCTTCCATCTGCTAAACTATGAAGAGTAAGAAATCTATCTCCTATTGCATGGTGAAGATACATTCTAGAGACTTCAGGAATGCACGGCCGAAGCATTGTAGGGAAAGGCAAGTATCTCTCTTTTCCCATATTAACTTCATGGATTCCAACATAATGGTTTGTCATCTCTCTCAAAATCATCTCCTGCTTTAAGAAACCTTTACTCTAACTTCACCAAATCCACCATAATCTTTATAAATTAACTATAGTTAAGTGAGCTAGTTTAAAGAAGAAAAACTTAGCAAAATGAATCAGATAAATAAAATTGACATTCAAACAGCAGTTTCAAAATCAAGCTATATTAAGGACGCTTGCTGTGAAAGTTACAAAACACAGCGTGGCAGATGTTTTAGCTGTCCTAATGCAACCCGTAACAAGGATCCAGATAAAGAGATTTACTAAATAAAAAATACAACTACAACAATTAACTCAAATAAAGCATGGCAAAAACAACAAAAATAATTTTCCCTCCAGAGATAGAAGTTTGGTATATCTTGCCAGCGGTACGTAAACATATTTCACTAGAACTAATTAAGACAGGTCTTGCACAAAAACAAGTTGCTAAAATTATTGGGGTAACTGAAGCAAGTATCTCTCACTACAAAAAAGATAAACGTGCTAAAGAAGACATATTAGATGAAGCTTGCCTTAAACTAGTAAAAATTGCAGCAGGTGATATTGCAAAAGATCCTCTTCACTTTTACAAACGTGCAA
The DNA here is from genome assembly GCA_018697095.1 of archaeon. Lineage (GTDB taxonomy): Archaea > Nanobdellota > Nanobdellia > Woesearchaeales > GW2011-AR9. Next base: position 509,159 of record JABHSG010000003.1, read on the forward strand.
CTACTCTTCTAAATGAAATAAAAAAAACAGGACTTCTTTGTAGGCTCTACGAAGAAAAAACAGTTCTCACAGAAAAAGAAAGAGCTTGCGGCAATTGCAAAGAAGCAGAAAAAAAACTTTGTTTTGAAGAATAAAACAATCAATCAAAATATAATCAATTAATAAAAAATGGCTTCTGAATTAAAATCAAAAATAAACATTGGGATCAACCGTGATCTCTACGATCAAGCAGATGATCATAAAGCAAAACTAATTGCAAAACTTGGGATCAATGAAGAAGTAGTAAGGCTTATCTCCAAAACAAAAAACGAGCCAGAGTGGATGCTCAATTTAAGGCTTAAAGCATTCAAATTATTTCAAAAAACTCCTCTACCATCTTGGGGCCCAGACTTAAACAAACTAGATCTAAACAAAATCACTTATTTTGTAGATCCTAATGCTAAAGAATCAAACTCTTGGGATGATGTTCCAAAAGAAATCAAAGACACTTTTGATAAATTAGGAATTCCAGAAGCAGAAAAAAAATCACTTGCAGGAGTTGGAGCACAATATGATAGTGGTATGGTTTACCACAATATCAAAGAGTCGCTAAAAAAGCAAGGCGTTATTTTTGAAAACATGGATGTAGCAATAAAAAAATATCCAGAACTTGTAAAAAAATATTTTATGACTTCTTGTATTCCAATTACTGACCATAAATTTATCATGCTGCACGCAGCAGTTTGGAGTGGTGGAACTTTTATTTACGTTCCAAAAAACATAACTGTCGACCTTCCACTGCAAGCTTATTTTCGTATGAATCAGCAAAGTGGTGGGCAATTCGAACACACATTAATTATTCTTGAAGAAGCAGCTCAGCTGCATTACATTGAAGGCTGCTCATCTCCACGTTACCAAAAATCCAGCCTCCACGCTGGTTGCGTTGAAATCCATGTAAAAGATAATGCAAATATGAGATACACTAGTATTGAGAATTGGTCACGTAACGTTTACAATCTTAACACCAAACGTGCAATTGTACATAAAAATGCCAAAATGGTTTGGGTGAACGGCAACATGGGCAGTGCAAAAACAATGCTTTACCCTTGTTCAATTCTTCTTGGAGAAAACGCTTATGCTGAAAATCTTGGTGTTGCTTTTGCAGGATCAAACCAAGATCAAGACACTGGTAGTAAAGTAATACATGCAGCCTCAAATACTAAGTCATTAATCCGAGCTAAGTCCATTAGTAAAGATGGTGGGGTCAGTTCCTATCGTGGTCTTGTGAAAGTACTACCAAAAGCTAAAAATTGTAAAAGCCAAGTTGAGTGCGACGCATTACTTCTTGACAAAGATTCAGTTTCCAAAACATACCCGTATATGAGTATTAAAAACTCAACTACTCAAATTGGTCACGAAGCTAGTGTGAGTAAAATAAATGATGAGCAATTATTTTATCTTAAAAGCCGTGGCCTTAGTACAGAGCAAGCCACAAAACTAATTGTTTCAGGTTTCATTTCTGATATTGTCAAAGCACTCCCACTAGAATACGCAGTGGAACTCAATAAACTAATCGAACTAGAAGTGGAGGGTATGTAGGTGGCAACAACATCTTCTCTTCCTAATTTCAAATACGGTCCAGGTTTAGGTTCCAATACTAAAAACCTAAATCTAGATTTAGAACTGCAAACTCTTAGGGATACAAAACAAGAGGTAGCTAAAGTATCAAACACTAAAATTGAAACAAAAGAGTCTTTTGAAGATATTGTTGACTTTAGTAAAGATGCAGTTTTAGCTTCACATGAACTTGTAGCTCACAAAATAAACCTTCTTGTCCCTAAAAACCAAGACCAAAAAGAAACTTTAGAACGAAGTGATAAACTTCACACAAGTGAAGGTTTAGAGGATTCAAAAAGTTCTCAAAAAGGTTTAGACACTGGCACAGTTTCAAAAACAATAGTATTAGAAATAAATTCAAGTCAAAGTCATGTCGCTAGCACAATCACTGTTGTTGCAGAGGAAAATAGTAGTTCAACCATTTTTGTTGAAAGCAAATGCAAAAATCCTATCCTTCAATCAACAGTAATTCAAGTCATCGCAAAACCAAACTCAACACTAAATATCACTACAAAGAACTTAAACTCAGCAAAGATAAATCTCATCTACACTAAAACTCAAATTCAAAAAGGAGCATCTATTACAATCACTGACGATTTAACAATTACAAATAACAAGAACAAGGATTCATTTACTTCTCTTCGAGTAGATCAAAACAACATAAGCCAAAATGCAACTGCCAAAACTTTCACATCTTTCATTCAAAACCAAACTCAGCAATTTGATCTTAAAACAAACATTCATCATTTGGCAAACAATACCTCAGGGAAAATGTTAGCACGTGGTGTGCTTCAAGATAATAGTAAAGTGAGTTTCCAAGGGAAAATTCATGTCCCGAAAAATACCATCGATACTACCTCGCATCAAAATTTCAAAGTACTTACTCTTGGAGATAAAACGTCTTGCGATGCTGTGCCAGTTTTAGATATTCATAATGATGATGTTTCAGTGTCTCATGGAGTGGCCCTTGGCAGAATAGATGAAGAGCAACTTTTCTATTTGCAAAGTAAAGGTATCTCAAAAGAAAAAGCAATCCAAATTATTTCGCAAGGATTCTTAAATCAAGCTTTAATCAATATGCCTAAAAGTAATCAAAATCAACAAGGAGATGATTTGCAATGAACCCAGAATTAATCAAAAAAGATTTTCCAATCTTAAATCAACAAATAAACCAAAAAGATCTAGTTTACTTAGATAATGGAGCAACTAGTCAAAAACCATCGCAAGTGATCAAGGCAATCACTCATTTTTATGAAACAAGCAATGCAAATGTGCATAGGTCAATTCATACTTTAGCAACCAGAGCAACTATTGGTTACGAAAAAGCCCATGAAACTGTGGCGAATCTCATCAATGCAAAATCTCATGAGGTTATCTTTACACGTGGAACAACTGACGGCCTGAACAAAATAGCCAGGTCTTTAAAAAATTCAACAATCAATAATGCACCTGTCTTTCAAGATGGCGACGAAATAGTTCTTACAGAAATGGAGCACCACGCAAACATTGTCCCATGGCAACAAGTCAAAAAAGATCTAAAAAAGCAAAACATCAATATTACTCTCAAATGGATCCCTTTAACAGATAACTACGAATTAGACCTAAGTAACCTAAATCAAATAATTACCAAAAAAACAAAAGTTCTTTCTCTCACTCATATCAGTAATGTTCTTGGTACAATCAATCCAGTAAAACAAATTATCAAACAAGCAAAAAACATAAACCCAAATATCATAACTATTATTGATGCTGCTCAATCAGTTCCACATATGCCAGTGGACGTAAAAGACTTAGGCTGCGAAGTCTTAGTTTTCTCAAGCCACAAAATGCTTGGCCCAACAGGTATTGGCGCCTTGTATGGTAAAGAATCTCTTCTAAAAGAAATTGAGCCATTCAACTACGGTGGAGATATGATTATGGATGTCTCAAAAGAATCAGCGAACTGGAACGAACTACCTTTCAAATTTGAAGCAGGCACACCTAGTTTAGCGCAGGCAGCAGGATTTAAATCAGCAATTGATTATCTAACTACTATTGGTATGCAAAAAATTAAAGAGCATTCAGATGAACTTACCTCATACATGCTTGAAAAACTAAGCGCAATCAAGGGCCTAAAAATCATCGGTCCAAACACAGCAAAAAACAGGGCACCAGTAGTTTCATTTACAATAAATTCTATTCATAATCACGACATCAATGAAATTTTAAATAGCGAAGGTATTGCAATTCGTGTTGGAAACCACTGCGCTATGCCACTTATGCAATCATTAAGTATCTCAAATGGAACTCTTAGAGCTTCAGCATATATCTACAATACAAAAAAAGATGTTGACAAATTAACAACTACTCTCAATAAAGCAATTAAAATATTTTCAAAATAAATCAAAGAAGGAAAATCAAAATGACAAAACAAACACTAATCATCAAAGACCTACATGTTGAAGTAGAAGGCAAAGAAATTTTGCACGGAATCAATCTCGAATTTGAATCAGGAAAAGTTCATGCAATCATGGGGCCAAACGGTTCAGGAAAATCTACACTCGCTAATACTATCATGGGTCATCCTAATTATAAAGTTACTAAAGGAAAAATCTTATTAACTAAAAATAAAAAAACCAGTGACATCACTTTTTGGTCAGCAGATAAACGTGCTAATGCAGGAGTTTTTCTTAGTTTCCAATATCCAAGTGAAGTTCCTGGAGTTAATATTAATTCATTTTTAAGAACTGCAGTGAACGCGCAAAGAGAAAACAATAAACTTAAACCATACACTATTCCTGAATTTTTCAAACTTCTAAAAGAAAAAATGAAACTTCTTGGCCTTGATGCAAGTTTTCGTAAAAGGTCATTAAACGAAGGATTTTCAGGTGGAGAAAAAAAACGCAGCGAAATGCTCCAACTACTCTTGCTCAAACCAACATTTGCTATCCTTGACGAAACCGATAGTGGTCTTGACGTTGATGGTATTAAGGCAGTTGCAGATGCAATTCATACAGCAAGGAAACAAGATGCGACTGAATCAAAAAGCAAAACAAGTGGTATGGGTATAGTTCTGATAACTCATTATGAAAGATTCATTAAAGAATTAATGCCAGACAAAGTAAGCATTCTTTGCGGCGGTAAAATTATCACTCAAGGGAGCACAGAACTTGCAAAGAAGATTCATGAGAAAGGTTTTGATCAGTTCATCAAAGGTAAATAAAACAACGACAAAATGGTATTAACAAAAGCTTTGGAACGTAGTGAACAAAGGTCTACTAAGCCAAAGGGGCTTAGCAGAAAAGAAGTAATTGCAGTATGTAAAAAGGTAGAAGACCCTGAACTATTTTTGGACATTTACACTCTTGGTCTTATTTATGAAATCACTATTAATGATTCGCCAAAAATAATTGAAGGAACTAAAGAACTAGGGCCGCAAATTCACATCCTTATGACTTTCACAACACCGATGTGCCCATACGGCCCACAAATGGTTCAAGAACTTGAGACTCAGTTAGAACTTGCTGGTGCAGACATTGAAAAAACAAGCATCGAAATCACTTTTGATCCACCGTGGAAACCAAGCGAAGACTTAAGGGACATGATGGGAATATAATAAGGAAAGAAAGTTACTTTTTTCCTTGGCCTTCTAATTCTGCTTGCACAATACGCAGCTCAAGGCCTTTAGGTCCGGAATCCAAATGAAGTTTTTGAACATGGACGTATCTTCGCTCAAAATCACCACATATCTCTTCTCTACTAGGGCCATATCCATTCTCTATTAATTCTATATAATTATTGGATAACAATGCACGCCCAATTGCTTCTTCATGGGATCTCGCAATGACAACTGTTCCATGCAACCCATCAGATCCAGGTTCCAAACGAACCCCATCTTCACTAAAATGAACCAGATATGCAATTTCATTGTTGTTTTCAATACTCATATCTTCTCCTCAATAAATTCATGTCTTACACAAAGGAAAAAGAGTTTATACTTTAATTTTAGCGCCCCCTAAGTAGGGGTTTACAAAAAGATTTAAATAAACACAAGACAATAAAAAAAGATAGAAAATGGTTGCAAGCAAACTTAAGGAGTTGGGGTTAACAAAAGGAGAAATTAAGGTATATTTAGCCTTGCTTAAAATTGGTATTTCAACAAAAGGTCCAATTGCATCTAAAGCTAAAGTGTCAGAATCAAAAGTCTACGAAATATTGGATCGTCTTACAGCAAAAGGTCTTGTTTCAAATGCTATGAAAAAAAAAGGAGCAAGACAAGTTAAGCAATTTAAAGCAGCTAATCCTATTTTGCTAAAAGATTTTCTAAACAAAAAGAAACGTGCAATAGAGAAAGAAGAAAAAATAGTAGATTCCATTCTTCCAATGCTTCAAGCTCAATTAACAGCGCAAGATTGCGAGTATAGTGCTGTAATCTATGAAGGATTCAAAGGGATTAGAACAAACAACAAAGAAGTTCTTGAAATGATTGGCAAGGACGATGAGTGGATGGCAATGGGTGTTAGTTCAAGCAAGGCAAAACAATACAATGCATTTTGGGTACAGTGGTTAAAACAGCGTGCAAAAAGAGGTGGGCCAGCTCGTATTTTGTTTGTTGACAAAGCAACGAAGTATTACCAAGACTTAAGCAAGATTAAAAACACACAAGTTGGATACTTAAAATCAGTTGCACCTTCAGCTGTGGTAATGACAAAGAATCGAGTGATGATTCTAACTTATGGGGATACTCCTGCTTGTTTAGCTATTACTAATAAACAAGTCTATGAGTCTTTCAAAGGATTTTTTGAAAGTTTATGGAGCTTAGCAAAAAAAAATTAATAGACACCTACTTCTTTTGCCAGTAAAGAGTGCGTATTTTAATAAAGAAAAATCAATTCACTAAAAAAATTCAAAACAGAGTTTTTAATTACATCTTAGGTAACAATTCAAATTCTTCCAGAACTATTATAAAACACCCCTTGTACTAACATAGCAATGACACAAGTAATTCCAAATAATCAAGAAACACAGAGCCAAAAAGCGATCACTAAACAAACTCTTATTGGAGATATCGTAGACCAGTATCCTCATTTAGTACCAACTCTATTGTCTTTTGGTGTCCACTGCGTTGGCTGCCACGTAAGTCCATTTGAGCCATTAGGTGAAGGACTAGCAGGTCACGGCATGGATGAAGCTAAGATCCAAGATTGTCTAGAAAAACTAAACAAAGCGCATCAAGAACACTTAGGGTCTCAGGGTGCAAAAAAAACACAAAATCAAGATATTCAAAATTCAATTTCCAAAGAAGAAAGTACAAAAGAACTCACTCTAACACTTACTCAAAAGGCTGTTGATAAGATTAAAGAATTAACAAAAGAGCATAAAAAAAACGCACTAATGATTGCAGTTAAGCCTGGCGGATGTTCTGGCTATGAATATGTTCTTGAACTAGTAGAAGATAAAGACAAACAAGAAAACCAGCACATAATCTCTCAAGATGATGTTAAAGTTTTCATAGACAAAGAATCTCTAAAAATTATGAATGGCTCTCAAATAGATTATCAAAACACACTTCAAGATGCTGGTTTCAAAATCAATAATCCTAGTGCCAAGAACACTTGCGGCTGTGGTAACTCTTTTTCATAAGTTATTCTTTTTTTCCCACTAAATTTTTCTCAAAATAGTAATCTTTTTATATTTCTAGTATAGTCTTATATCTTTGATGGATCACCCAGATGCAACAAGCGCTACATCAACTTCTCATGCACCAAATTCATCCATCTCAACAACTGTAACTACTACCTTGCAAAGTAAAATTCACGGCCCTTTGTACTTTGAAAGGTCAATGGCTGCTGCAATTGCAACTAATCGATACACTTTTATTTTTATTGAAACAACAATCGCTGGTCTAGGTCCAGTACTAGCAGATCGCTTGGTTGGAAATTATAGATTTGCACCTTTTGGAGATGGAGTAACTGGTCCGAGAATAGCAAGAGGTCAAGTCTCTGGCCTTCATCACTTAGTTCAATTTTATGATAAAACAACAACTGCAAGAGAAAAAATCCCTACTGCACGGATCTATTTAAGAAAGCCACATGGCCAGGCAGGAAAATTAATCTTAGGGGCACATAGGTGTTCTCCGAAAGGTAATGGTAACTTGAAAGGTGCAAATCTACTTGACTTAGTTTATGTCCCAGGGGGAGAATTATTTGAAGCAGTTCTATCATTAACTACTGTCCCTTCAGATCTGCAAGCAATTTACTGCGCTAGCGCAAAATCTAGAACTTTGGCTAATTGGGTTCCAAGATATAAAGGGCCAATGCCTACGTAATTAATGATATAATCTTAATTACCATAACTCTTATATTCTCATGCCATACCAGTGTCTTTATGATTAAAGATCCTAGTGCCAGCACTACAAAAGAAGCTAATAAACAGATACTACCTTTAGCTATGCCTTTTCCAAAGCAAGCAGGATATTTTGATTTTTCTATGACTGGAAAAATACTCCTGCAAGGGGAAAAAAGAATAGAATTACTCCAAGGCCTCACTACGAACAATCTCAACAATCTTCTTCCTGGCCAATCAATTCAAGCTTTCATCCTAGATAAATTTGGCAAAATTCAATCTCCACTTACAATTTTACAATTCAAAAAAGATACTTTACTACTACTTCCATTTTTGCAAACAGACAAAATCTCTGGCCAGTTAACAACTGCAGCAAAACTTCTAGATTGCGAGATTCAAAATATGACTTTTGAATTTGCACTACTAAGCGTTATGGGGAAAAATGCAAATGAGCTACTCGAAAAAACCTTTGGTGAAATTGAGCCACATTCCTTTACCCTTCATTCACTGCATTCCATAGTCTTTCAACATAAAGGTGGGGTGGATAAAGCAAAAGAGCAATCAACTATTCCTTCGTTCAATGACACAAAAAAAACACCTCTACCTGGGTTCACTAAAATTAAAGGTGAAGTTGATTTTGCAATAATCAAAAGTCAAAGAACCACTATTCAAAATTATGACTTATTAATTCCTAAAGATGGTCTTGAAAAAGTTATGACTAAATTAAAACAAACAAGTATCACAAAACAAAATCCAGAACTTTTTGAATTGCAAAGAATCAAAGATGGTTTTTTGCAGTGGAGTACAGATTACAATGAATCAAATAATCCAATTGAATTAAGCGAATATGCAAACAAATTTCTCAGTGAAACAAAAGGCTGTTATCTTGGCCAGGAAATAATTGCTAGGTTAAAACATCGAGCAGATTCTAAAACTGCTAAAAAAATAGTTCAATTAACAGCTAAAAATCAACTTTCTAAATCTAGCACAATTAAAGTAGATGACTTGATTTTTTACAATTATCAGGGAGAAACAAAACAAATTGGGAAAATTACAAGTGCGGCTCATGGTAACGGTACTCAAATTACTTTTGCAATAGCTTATCTTAAAAAGCCATATTATGATGAATTAGTTAGTAAAGAGGTCCTTGTGGGCGATGCTCGCATCAGAGCCACTGTTCAAATTTCAAGTTAGTGTCTTATTTTCTAAAAAATCACCCTTCTTATTTAAAATCACAATTCTTAAATACAAAATCTGTTAGATTAAAGTTATGATGGACATAAAATTCTTAACTGACGATTTAAAAGAGCAAGGCAGCGATGCAATAGTTATCCCTTGTTTTGAAGATGAAGAGCAAAATAATTTTCTTGATTTGTGTGGCGATGACTTTGCCTCTGAATACCAAAGGCTTCTAAAAAATAAAGTCTTCACTGCAAAAGCTCTTACAACTAGCACAATTAATACTCTTGGCAAGATAAATGCTGATAATATTATTTTAATTGGTCTTGGGGAAAAAAAAGATTTGACTGCAGAAACTATAAGGCGCGCAGCATCTAAAGCGCACAAAAAAGTAAAAGCTCTCAAGGCAAATAGTTATGTTTCGCTTCTAAATCAAGTTTCAATTACTAATCTGTCTTCTAGCAGCGCAACTGTTAATGAAATAATTGCTGAAGTAGTTTTACTTGCAAATTATGAATTCAACCTTTATCGCAAAAAATCAATTGAAGAAGGAGATAATTATCATGGCCCAAGTACAATGCATTTATGGTCTGCAAAACAAGCTAATAAAAGCCAATTAGACAAAATCGCAAAAGCTCAAATCACTGCAGAAGCAACTTGCTTTGTAAGAGACTTGGTTAATACTTCTCCACATGAAATGTATCCTGAAATTTTGGCAAAACATGCACTTTCTTTAAAGGCACCAAATACTAAAGTAACTGTTTTTGACGAGAAGCAGCTTCTAAAAATGGGTTGTAATGGAATACTTGCTGTTGGTAAGGGTTCACAAAGGCCTCCTCGTTTAATTGTAATTGATTACAATCCAAAAACCAAAACTAACTCAAAATCAGTTGCAATTGTTGGTAAAGGGATTACTTTTGATTCAGGCGGACTAAACATCAAGCCTGGTAAATACATGGAGACTATGAAAAGCGACATGTCAGGGGCTGCAAACGCTATTGCAATAATTAAAGCAGTTCAAAAACTAAAAATCCCAAAAAGAGTATTTGCAATTTGTGCTTGCGCAGAAAACATGCCAAGTGGAAAATCCTATCGTCCTGACGATGTGATTACTATGTATTCTGGGAAAACTGCAGAAATTGGTAACACTGATGCTGAAGGAAGAATTGTTCTTGGGGACGCACTCGCTTACACTGAGAAAAATATCAAACCAGACCAGATGATCGACTTTGCAACTTTAACTGGAGCTTGCGTTGTAGCACTTGGTAATTTCACCAGTGGCTTAATGACAACTCAAGATGATATGGCTAGTGATCTCACAAATGCTGGATTAGCAACAGGTGACAAAGTTTGGAGACTTCCACTTTGGGAAGATTACAAAAGTCTAATGAAATCAAGTATTGCTGATGTGAGAAATATCTCTAGTGGACGTGCAGCAGGTAGTATTACTGCGGCAATATTTTTGCAACACTTTGTAGAAAAAACTCCTTGGGCTCATATTGATATCGCAGGAACCGCATTTTTGGACAAAGCGCACCACTATAATCCAAAAGGTGCAACAGGTTCTGGTGTTAGATTGATTTTAGAATACTTAAGGCAGTAAGGTCAGACAATGTTCTTTTTATTTTTTAATTAATTTTTATTTGATAAATCAACATTAACTTCTATTCATTCTCCATCTTTTCCTTTAACCTTAACATTATGACCGATCACTTCCATCTTTCCTTCGTATTCTTCGAGTGTTCCAAGTATCTCAACATAGTCTCCTTCATTTAGCCACACGTCATAATTTGTAAACAATACGACGGTTGTCTCTTCTATCTTCTCATTCTCAACTTCCATGAATGCAACCTTTTCAAGTTGCGTCACTCGGCCAACTTTGCCACGTATTACTACAGCGGTGTCTTCACGTAGTCCGTCCAAAGACGAGATTGGGTCAAGTTCCAAGTTTCCAGAATAAAAAAACAACAAAACAAGTCCAACAAATGCGCTAATAATCACAATACGAGTTAATTGTTTCTCAGAAATATTTTTTTTAAAAAGATCATTTTCACTATTTGGGTCATCCATCACTTCAGATATTTTTTTCACATATTTAAAACTGGACTTAGTATCTTGCCTGCGAATTAACTATTAATTAGGAGTTACAATGAATAGATTTATATCTAGTCTCTTAAATGCTCAGCTCTATGTCTAATCAGCCTATGCCTCTCCCTAAACCTCTTGGACCTGCTTTCTCTACTCGTGACTATTCAGTCCAAACAACTATTCTTCCAGGAACTGATTTAGCCTTAGTTGCCACAGCTCCATCTGAGCACAGTCCTTTGGTTGGTCTTTCTCTTTATGTTCAAAAAGAAGAAATCAAAAGGGAGGCTTCTCAATGTGGCCTTTTGAGGATGTTTGGCTCAGCGTTAGATTCAATGGGTCTAGTAGGGCCTGTTTCTCGTGAACCAATTAGTATCGACTGGGAAAAAGAAGCAAGAGGTGCAATTGGTAATCTTACTTATCGTGGTCCAGGTAGTGGTTCTTCTGTCCATCATTTTGAAACAGAAATAAACTCTAGGTTTCTTCACGTGCCATATATCTTCGACGATCATTTTTACGTAGATTCTTTAGGTCGTTCACCTGAGCATCGTCCTCCTCTGGCTAGTAAGGCGCAGTGCCAAATAGATATGTCTCAAATTTCACCTATTTTTCCAAATTTATTCTATGTGTCTGCACAATCAAATTTCCCTGGTACTGATGATCCTCTTATTGAGGCGCATTTTCCTTTTGTAGTTATTCCTAATCATCATCCTTCTGGGCCTGGCGAAGTCTATTCTGTGGGTTCTGCTCTTGATTTTTTGAATGGTTTATTCATTCAAGGAGTAGATCTTTCTCGAAGGTCCTTTACTGTAGAACGAAAATATAAATTTTAATTTTTTCGTTCTCATCCTAAAAGTTTATAAACCACATTCATTCCAACATGATCGCTGAGTCACCACTAATTGTGGCAGATTGTGCTTGAAATCTATGTTTCTGTAGGTTCTTGACGCATCTTAAGGCTCGGGGAGATAAAAAATATGGCAAGTGAATTAGATTTTAAAGTTGTTATCGGACAAAAAGACGGTAAAACTCATCAACAAAAATTAGAATCAACTAATGCTGAAGCTTTAATGCGAAAACGTATTGGTGAAACTGTAAGTGGCGACGCTTTAGGCTTCCCTGGTTACGAATTTCAAATTACTGGTGGTTCAGATAATGCAGGTTTTCCTTTAAGAAAAGGAATTTTGGCTGCTCGTAAAAGAATCTTAGCGCAAAAAGGTGTTGGTATTTCTGGAAAAACTAGAAATAAAAACAAACAAAAAGGACTTTACCGAAGACGAACTGTTAGTGGAGAGATGATCTCAACTGGAACTAGTCAAATCAACATGAAAGTAACCAAGGTTGGTCCAAATCCTCTTGGTGGCGCTCCAGCAGCTGAAGAAAAACCAGAAGCTGCTCCTAAAGCAGAATAATTTAAGATAAACAATTAGAAATATTTTTATTATCTTTTTATTTATATCATCAAAAAGAAGACGTTTGGCTAAAAATATTTATCCAAGGTATAACAATGAATATGAACGAATTAAATGCAAAAATCACAAGTGGATTTCAAAACATTGTGACTTTAGTGACCTCTAGACTAAAAAATTTTAAAGTGATCTCTTTAGCAGAAAAAATTGCTTATCCTTTGGCTTTTCTGGGTTGCACTTTTGCTTTTCTGGGACTAATCTTTATAATTTTAGGAATATAAATTAAACTAAATATTATGGCAATCCCAAGATCAAGATCCAAATTTACTCCTTCTAATAGTGAGTCCTTTGGACAATCAGCTTCAAGAACTTTAAACTCAAAGAAATTTCTAAAAACTAAGAGCAAAAAACTAAAACCTATGCTTCAAATTGGAAAGCTCGGCCTAACACCTAATACTCTTAAACACATAAAAACATTAGTTCAAAAACACAAACTAATCAAAATAAAACTTTTAAGGTCATTTAAGGATGAGCAAAAAGAATCTAGTCCTGATAAGACTGCAAAAGAATTAGCCCAAGAATTAGCTGACAAAGTTAATGCAAGGTTAATTGATAACGTTGGACTTACAATTGCACTTGCTAAAAAGAACCTTTAATCCCTTAACTATTTCTTTTATGAATATTTTTTCTTATCTTAATTTTCTTCACTAAAGGCAAAAATATAAAAGCGCCATCTTCCTTTACTCACATTAACTTAGGTAATTAGCTAAGTATTGGTGATCATGGTACATGCAAACGACGTTCTAGAAATAATCAAATCTCGAAGAACTATTGAGGAATTCTTACCAAAATATGTTGATTGGGATAAGATTAGTAAAATTCTTGACGCTGCAAGGCACGCTCCTAGTACTGGAAATATTCAAAACTGGAAATTTATTGTAATTGATGATTCTTCTCAAAAACAAGCACTGGCTGCAGCAGCTTACGATCAGTACAAAATCACTATGGCTTCTCACTTAATTGTTGTTGTCGCGCAAATAGAAAAAGCTCAACGATATTATGGTTTGAGAGGAGTTAGGCTTTATAGTATTCAAAATTGCGCAGCAGCTATTGAGAATATGTTAATCATGGCGCAAGCATTAGGGCTTGGGACAAAATGGATTGGCGCTTTTGACGAAGATAAAGTTCGTGCTGTTTGTGGGATCCCAGCAGCAGTTAGGCCTCAAGCAATTATTGCAGTGGGTTATGCAAAAGTTCAGCCACCAAAACCTCCTAAGTATCCTTTAGAGCCTCAAGCTTATCTTGGCAAGTGGCGTAACAGAATCAGGGATGCGAATAGATATATGGGAACGTACTCTGCGATTTTAAAGAAAAACCTAACTGCAATTAAAGATACTGCAGCAGCTGCAAGTAAAATGGCAGAAGAAAAGTTTGCTCCAAATTTAAAAAAGCAATCCATGCAAAAAAAAGATACTATTCAAAAAGCAGGAACAAAAGGAATTCTCTCAATAACAGATAAGATTCGAGCAAAACTCAAAAAACAATTGGGTCAAGAAGAAGAATCAAAACCTAGGCCTAAAAAAGATAATATTGAAGATGAAGAATTCTAATAACTTACTTCTGGATTAATTATTTTTACTCTTAATCAAAAAACTTCTCACTTATTCTTCACTTTTTGGTGTAAACAAATCTTTAAATAGAATTTACTCCTTGTCAGAATCAGTTAGTCTTATACTTTTGAACTCTGTTCAAAGTTGATAAAAAGAAAAGTTTAATTTGAGATTGGTAGTCTCGATGATTGTGTAGTTGTTTTCGGTAGGTTTCGTAGTCGTTAGTTTCTAATTAGTGTTAGCATCGCGTGTGTTTCTCGTCGGTAGTAAGCGTTTGCTATAGATTAAGTAATGCTAAACTAGTATATATTGATTTATATGCTGGAGTATATAGGTAGAGCTATCCCTACAAAGAAAGTGTCATTACAAAAGCACTTTAATCAAAGCATCAAAGTAAAGATGTCAAGAAAATAGTGGGTTTGGATCAACTAAAGCATTAAAAGTTGTTTTTGAAAAAAAAACAGCATGACCTAGCAGATCATCGCTGGTAAGTCGAGTAATCGGCGGCCCTAAAGTATGTGGGACTCAAATTCTGAGCTCATGTGTATTGGGGGGGTGAAAGTAACAAAACAAAACTGAGGTGGAAAAACACATGGATTTTATAGTAGAAAGCGCATTACAAAGTATGCCAGAAGAAAACTTTGAAGATATGACACAAGCAAACATTAAGGTAATTGGTGTTGGTGGAGCAGGTAACAACATGGTTGGCTGGCTTTACAAAAAAGGCATCAAAGGTGCTGAGATTATTGCAACAAACACAGATCACCAGCACTTAGGAATTACTGGTGCTGACAGAAAATTTCTAATTGGAAAAGACTGTACTCGTGGTCTTGGTTGTGGAGGATACCCAAGTAAGGGTGCTGAAGCAGCTCAGGAGAGTATGGCTATGCTAAAAGAATCACTTAAGGCTTCAGACATGGTTTTTGTCTGCGCAGGTATGGGTGGTGGAACAGGTACTGGAGCAGCTCCAGTAGTTGCGCAAGTAGCTAAAGATACAGGTTCAATTGTAATTGGAACAGTTACTATGCCTTTTAGTATTGAAAAAGCACGATGTGATAAAGCAGAGTTTGGTTTACAACAACTTCGTCAAGTATGTGACACTGTTATTGTAATTGACAACAACCGTTTAGTTCAAATTGCGGGTAACTTACCAATTCAGCAAGCTTTTGCTGTAGCTAACGAGTTAATTGCAACTATGATTAAAGGAATTGTAGAAACAATTGCAGTACCAAGTTTAGTAAACCTGGATTATGCAGATGTTCGTGCAATTATGACTAATGGTGGAGTAGCAGCTATTGGTGTTGGGTCTTCTGATACTAACAACCGTGTTGAAGAAGCTGTTAAAGGCGCACTTGCAAATCCTCTTCTAGATATCAACTACGAAGGAGCAACCGGTGCACTAATTCACGTAACTGGTGGACCAGATTTAACACTTGAAGAAATTTCCAAAATTGGAGAAATGGTAACAGAATCCCTTGACGATGACGCGAATGTTATTTGGGGAGCAAGAGTTCTTGATGCAATGAAAGGTAAAGTAACAATTATGACCATCATTACTGGAGTTAACTCACCATGGATCTTAGGAAAGATGGATGTTAAAAGGCAAAAAGCACGTGCTCAAGCTTTTACCAAAGAACTCGGAATTGAATTAGTTTAATACTAGTTTCTTTTTTCTTTTTATTTTCTTTTTTTTAATTAGTACTAGTGCTAACTTTGCAAATCACATTTAGTAAATCAAATTTCATATTTAACACCTGATTTAGCGAAAGCTAAGTCAACACCACCCCCAAAACGCTAAGCGTGCGGGAGCATCTGCCACCCAGCAGTTGTTCTAATTAACACACCTTGCTCTCGCACCGCTTTGCCTTTTTTTCTTAAGAATTACTCTATAAGTTTAATAACGAAGTTTATCTCAAACAAGCAAGTGCTAGTCCTTCGTAATTTTCTTGTAAATCACCAGCAGCTCCCATTAATCTCACTGTATTTTGATATACTTGTGTCTCTTTTTGTCCAAGTCGTCCAAGCAAACCAATCTGTCCATCCATGACATCTTGGAATTCTTCAAAAAAATCACCAATCCTTACAAGTGTATCATATCTATCTTCAGGGGATAATGGTTCAACACAAGCAAGGAGTCTACTTGCACCTTGCTCTAATTGTTCAAAAGCTCCACTTGGGTTCTTTGTAGCATAACTCGCAGCTCCATCTAAAAGCCCATAAGCTTCAAACATTTCAGCTCCTTCTCTTTCAACATCTGCAGCGGTAAGAGTATAGTCTACTTGAAGATCTTCTACTCCTCTATCGCCTATTTGGTCTTCTGCCATCTTTCTAAATTAACTTACTGATTATCTCCAATTTCTATCAAGCAAATCTTGTCTATGTTCTCTTTCATTATCCCATCTTCCTTTTTTAGTGCGCTTGTTATGTCTATATCTATCAGCTTGATTTAAGATTCCTTTGTGATGTTTTACTTTTTGACCAAAAATAGGTCCAACTGCCTCTAAACTAGTGGGGTCATATTTAGTAATGTTCCCTTGTCTTTTATTGTCTTTGTAATGGTTGCCTGGACTGCTGTATTCTTCCATAAGGGTCAGAAAGATGTATCTCTTTATAAAATCTACTGAGAATTAGTCACTTCCAAGTGACAATAACTTAATCAAACTAAAATCTTTCTAAAACCTTACATTTATATACGAAATTGCTACCTTCCAAAGCATGGCAAATCCTGACTCCAAATCAAATCAATCTAAACAAAATAAATCTCAATCCAATAAATCTGACCGTAAATCAAACTTAGGTCTTACAGTAACTAAAGAAGAAAACTTTTCTGAGTGGTATACTCAACTTATTCAAAAAGCAGAATTAATTGAATACTCTCCAGTATCTGGATGTTACATCTTAAGGCCACGTTCATATTTTATTTGGGAACAAGTCAGAAACTATCTTGGTGGATTAATTACTGATGACGGTGTACAGAACTCTTACTTTCCACTTTTCATTCCAGAATCTCTTTTAACAAAAGAAGAAGATCATGTTGAAGGGTTTGCAGCAGAAGTTGCTTGGGTAGAAACTGGCGGACACAGCAAATTAAAAGAACGTTTAGCTGTAAGGCCTACTTCTGAAACAGTAATGTATGATTCATACAGCAAATGGATCAGATCATACAAGGACCTTCCTTTAAGGTTAAATCAATGGGCAAACGTAGTACGTTGGGAATTTAAACATTGTACTCCATTTCTACGCAGTCGAGAATTTTTATGGCAAGAAGGCCACACTGCTTTTGCTACTAAAAAAGAAGCTGATGAAGAAGCACTTAAGGCCCTAAATTGGTATGCTCAAACTTTCAAAGAACTTTTTGCAGTTCCAACATTAAAAGGTCAAAAATCAGACTCTGAAAAATTTGCTGGAGCAGATTATACTTTGTCTGTTGAAACATTCCTGCCAGATGGAAAAGCGATCCAAGGAGCAACATCTCATCACCTTGGTCAAAATTTTGCAAAAGCTTTTGATATCAAATTCAAAGATCATCATGAAAAAGACCAACTTGTTTTTCAAAACAGTTGGGGTTTTACAACTAGAACAATTGGTGTTTGTATTTTAATGCACTCTGACGACAAAGGTTTAGTTCTTCCACCAAAGGTTGCGCAAACCCAAGTTGTAATAGTTCCACTTTTGTTCAAAAAAGGACGTGAAGAAGTATTAGCAGCAACTAGTAAACTTTATGATGAACTAAAAGCAGCTGGCTTAAGAGTTCACCTTGACAACCGTGAAGATCAGTCAGCTGGCTTCAAATATAATGAGTGGGAACTTAAAGGAGTTCCAATTAGAATTGAACTAGGACCACGCGACTTGGAAAACAAACAAGTAATGATGGCGCGCCGTGATACTGGTGATAAACTTTCAGTTCCACTTGATAATAATTTAACAAAGGTAATAGAAACAACACTCACTAAAATTCACGACAACTTGTACGAGAAAGCAAGTGATTACCTTAGCAAATCAATCATTCAATGTGAAACAAAAGACGATGTTCTAAATGCAATCAAAAACAAAAAGATAGCTTTAGTTCCATGGTGTGGTTCTAAAGAATCTGAAGAAGCTTTCAAAGAAGAAACAAGTATCAAATCATTAAACACACCTTTAGATACAAAAGGTCTTCCAGAGTTAACTAGTAAACATAACTGCTTCTTAACTGGAGAATCACACACAAATAAAACTCCTTTAAGATGGTTCCACTTCGGTAAAAGTTATTAGAATAAAGTAAAAAAAAAGAATCTATTTTGCTCTCTTATCAAGGCAAAGTTTAAAGAGTGAAATCTTTGCTGCAGCAAAAAGGTCCATGGCATCACTGTCAGAGTTGCCTCTAAAACTATCAAGGGTTAAATCAGTAAGAGTTTCATTAGTATATCTGGCCTGAACGATATAATGATCATTAGCCCTTCCACTAAATGTCGTAACAGTAACTCTCTTATCATCATTAACATTAAAATTACGGATTCTATAAGAATCACCATCGCATTCTTGTATACCAACTGGTAGTTCTAGAAGAACTTCAGCTAAAGCATTTTTTGCCACGTAACCTTCCACTTCATGTGGTTTTGCAAACGCAGTTCCACTCATACTAGCAGCGCCTAAAGCCACTGCACCAACTAAACTTGTCATATAATCTACCATTTTTAATCTCCTTTATTTTTATTTTAAATTTGAATCCATTTTATGGTTACTGTCCGCTTATTCGTTTATTTGGGTCTCCAATAAATGGGTCTCCAAAACCAGTGTGCACAGCACTTGGCCTTGCCATTTCTACTTTCTTTCCAGCAATCTCATGACTACCAGATTCAAGCATAAGTAAAATCTCGCTATCACTAACTTGTGAGCTAAGTCCGAGTAGTTTTGCGTATCCTTCTTTCATTTTTTAAACCAATTTTTTGAAATTAAATGTGGGAGAGGCCCATCCATCACAAATTTGCCTTTCTTCACAGTGGTCTAAAAGGGACATTTCTTTATAAAGATTCTGCCTAATTCACTACTTACTAGTAATTAATCAAATTAAATTAAACTAATTCACTCTTCAGCTAATACAAACTCTTATTAATCAAAATAGCTACCTTTAATCTATGGGGGCAGGAGCAATTTTACCAGATATTTCTCAGATTTTAGAATCAGTAGAATCTACTCTAAAAGATAAAAAGTCCTGGGCAAAACCCCAAAAAAAAGCAAATTCCAAAAATATTTTGGTGACTTTTGAAGACATTAAATCATTTTTAGGTATTGATTCTTCTAAGAAAAAACTAAACAAAAAATCTTCTAAAAGTAAAAGACTACAAAATGAATCTGAACATGATTCTCTTAAAACTATAATTCGCCGAGTTAATTCTAAAAAAAAATCTAAAGTAAAAGAGTTAGAAGAAGTTATAGATAAAGAAGCAAAAGAAATTGGTGAAGAAACAAAAGAAGATAAAAAATCTAACCGTTTAGTTTCTGAAGTTTTAGACTACTCAGCGTTAGAACGACATTTTTTAATTGAAAAACCACTTTACTTTGGCAAAGAATCAAGTTACTTAGCACATTTTGAGTCAGAGTTCGGAAGCCCTTATGAATCTGAAGAAGTTGATGCTTATGTTATGGGTGATACTCACACTATGGATGAAGCTGAAGCTCAAGATAAAATTCAGCAGATCATGGCAGATGCTACTACAGGAGGATATTCTGAAGTGAGCCATAAAGATAAAGAACGTCTAAGCAACTGGGTAACCTTTAATCCAGCATTGTTCAAGTTATATCAATCAACTTCTATCATGCCAACAGGTAACGTTGATATCCGCTACATCTAATTATTCTTAACTCGCCTAAATACTAATCTCTTATTTCTACTACTTTCGTCGTAGCGATTGTTAATATGTTTCTTATGATTCTTAGTTATTACAAATTAGGAGCGTGATACAATGCAATATTCATTACAAGGATCAAGAATTCCTCATGCAAGAGTTATACCTGGTACAGAATTATATTCTCTGCAAGGTAGACAATCTATGGTTAGGGAAGGACAGACTAGGATAGTAAATTTAGCAAATCCAGGAGTTTTAGCTACTTTGAGATTTAGAAATAGTCTTGCCAAAATGGGTAGGGTCTACCGCTAACTTCTTAAATAGTTAATTCAGTAATCTTGTATGAGTCAAGACCAAAAATCTCAAGAACTAAAATACGATGCTATCATTATTCTTAGTGGAGGAATTAGGGGCGAAAATTCAGTTCCACTTTGGGTGCAAACTAGAATCGACAAAGCAGTAGAACTCCAAAATCAAACAAAGTACATAATCACAACTTCAGCAGCAACACCTCACAAAGCACTTCCTCTAAATGAATCAGGTCAACCTCTTTATGATGCAACTGTTATGGCTAATATCTTAATAGAGCAAGGTGTTCCAAAAGAAAAAATTCTTCTTGAACAATTCTCTAAAGATACAATTGCTAATGCTGTTTTTACACGTCTTCTAATAACTGACCATTTAAAATTAAAAAAACTCCTAGTCATTACAAGTGACTTTCATATGCCTAGATCAAAAATAATCTGTGACAAAGTATTCAACCTAAACCCAAATACCATGAACTATCAATTAGAATTCTTAACCACAGAAAACACAGGCATGCCTGAAGATATGTTAGCAATTAGAACAAAAAAAGAACAGCAAAGAATTGAAATGTTTCAAACAGATCACAAAGATAGAGCTACTTTACAAGAATTTCAAAAATGGCTTTTTACTGAGCATGAATCTTATAAAGCAAAAGGAGACACTTCTAAATATGTATTAACAGCACAAGACAGCGATAGTTATTGACTTCTGCAATTTTTATGTCCAAACCTTAATAAATAAATCTCTGGAAATAATTGTCTCGATGACATTAGATGAAGATTTATCTGGTACATATTCTAGGGAATATTACGGAGGGTCAAGGGGTGTACGCTCTTTGCCAAGGAAACCAAGCCCAATAGAGCTAATTGGAACTGGCAGTGCCTTACATAATAGTCAAACTGGTAAGTATAGTCTCAGAAGAGCTGGGGTTCAATTAGTTGCAAAAGCCATTGGTTATGTGGCTGATCCTTTTACTGAATTCTCTTGGTCAGCAAGAAGTTCTTCTCCTAAAAGAAATTGGTTTGCTGAGAAGTATTGGCAAAGTAAATAATTTCTATTTCCACATTTCTAAAAGTTCTTCTTCGTGAAAGTGTAAATCCCCAGGAACAACTAAGCTGTGAAGTGGTCCACCAAAATCAAAATCAAGTAACTCAGAAATACTTCCATACTTAACAATCATATCAGAACATCCTAAACGAGCTACTGCAACAACTTTCGTAGACAAATCAATCAACTCTTCGCCAAGACGCTTCTCAATATCAAGTAGTACCTCTAAGGCCTCTTTAACCGTCATAAACTTAGTATTACTTTCACTGTCTGTATTCTCTGCGCTAGCAGCTTTATTTCCAGTCTCCAAGTCAACATTATCTACCATAATATCAAGTAAACATAATGTGTGAGCTCCAATACTTTTATTCGCTTTAATCACATGATATGGTGTTTCAAGTCCAGGTACTCTTTCTAAAAATGGAATAGATGTAGTTTTACCAAACTTATACAATTGCAAACCCGTTACGCCAATTGCAGTGAATACAGATGCATTATTTACAATAGAAACCTTAACTCCAGCTTCTTTTGCTTCTCGATACATTTCCATGTGTGTTGTAGCACTAACGGGGTCACCAATCACTAAAAACGCAACATCTGAAGTCTTAGCCAAAGAAACCATCTTAGAAATTCCTTGCTCACTAGCTCCTCTGTCACAAACAACAACTTTGCAACCATAAAGCGATTCTAAGTCAGCTACTGAACACTGAAGTAAACTAGTATAATTCTCTAAGTACACTACAGGACAGCTTCGAACAGTCTCCAAACCAGCAACTGTGATATCTTTAGCGCAAGATAGTCCAAGTCCAATAATGTGTAGTGCCATAACAAAGTTCCAAAACAAGCCTCATTTTTAATCTCTTCCCTAAAACTACCCACTCAATTTTAAATACGCTTCATTTTGGACTAACATGCAAACTCTTGATGAAATAATCCACCAGCGTAGACTTAGAGATACTCTTTCAATGTTCACTCTTGATGTGATGCATAGTGAAGATGGCCCAACAATCATTGAAGTAGGTGAACCTGGCTGCGCGACAACTCCAGATATGGATCGCGCCTTAGCTGTAGCCCTTCATCGGGATGCATTTAATCCTAGGGGAAAGCCAGTTATTATTATTCAAAATGAAGTTTGTATTCGTCAACCTGATAGAGGGTTAGTTAGGACTTTAGTTGATGATGGTGTTTTTTCTCGAGAAAAAAAGGGGCAAATTCACTCAGTTTCTTTTGATACTTATAATAGAATAATTGTAGATAGGGCTAATACTCAATCAAATAGAGGTGATGTTACCTCACGTGATCCAAATAAAACCATTGCAGTAAATTCTCCTTTTTTTAATCAACTTTCACGAGGGAAGTTTCTTGCACTTTACTGTTTAACAAACGTGTTCTCTCCAGAAACAGGGTACTTTGGCAAAAAATTTCCATTAGGAGATTCTTTCCATAGGTTCGTTGGAAAAGACGTTGTATTAAAATCATCTGTTGGCGCAAGGTCAGTTGGAATTCGTTATGTAGATGGTTGTAGTCTAGATAAAGTCAGAACAGAATTAGGTGAGTTTAAGGTAACTCCTGCGGAATGGCCAGGATTAATTGAAGGGTCTGAATTTCATGATAGATTAAATGGGAATTACTTCCCTGATATTATTCAACAAAGAGTTAAATCAGTTAAAATTAGAAGTGAATACAATACTAGAAGATTACATGAAACAGTAGATCGAGTTGCAGTTTTGGTATCTTCAAATAATGGTGGAATCTCAGTAGAGTATTTGGGTGGATTCCATCGTTTTAGAATAACTTCTCCTGGACAAAAACCAGTGAACAGACCTCTTTCTATTAACTTAGGCACAGCTTTCCCTGAGAATCTCACTCCAAAACAACACAACGAAATGCAAGACTTTGTTCAAGGAGCAATCCCTGCCATGTATCGTAACGCCCTCTCATTTCCCCCTATGTTTTATCAAGATGGCCCAGATGTGGTTGGTGGACAGCCAGTTGACTTCTCTAGATACTTAGCAGCTTAAAATAAATTTAACTCAGAATTATTTTACTCTTACAAATAAACTTCACTTCTTCTTTACAGTTTTAGATTTAGCTACTTTCTTTTTAACTGTCTTCTTTTTCTTAACAGTTTTTTTCTTTTTGACAGCTTTCTTTTTCTTAACTGTCTTTTTCTTCACTGCCTTGCCTTTTCCTTTCTTAGCAAAAACTTTTGAAAGAGCTTCTTTGCATTCAGCAAGTGTAAGTGTTTCTGGTTCCTTATCTGAAGGGATTTTTGCATTCTTAGTTCCATCAGTTATGTAAGGTCCATAGCGACCCTTTAGAACAGAAATTCCTTCTTTTTCAAAAACTTGAATGTACTTATCTTTTTCAGCTTGGATTTTCAAAGCTACAATCTCTCGAGCTCTAGCTAAATCTATTGTATAAGGATCATCTTCTTTTGGAATAGATGCATATCTTTTAGTGCCATATTGAACGTAAGGACCAAAACGACCAACATTAACTTTGATCTCATTTCCACCAAATTCAGCAACGCTATCTTCAACCTTACCCAAAACTTTTGGCAAACTAAACAACTTCAAAGCTTCCTCTAAATTAATATCATCAATATTGATTGTTTGTGGAATAGAAGCAAACCTTGGCTTCTCAGAAGACTCATCAGCTTTTTCGCCAACGTTCGATTCGCCAATTTGAGCCATAGGACCGTAGCGACCAATTCTAACAATCACTTTTTTACCAGACTTAGGGTCAACTCCTAGTTCACGAATATTAGCTGCTAGTGTACGGGTTTCTTTAATGGAAGCCAAGATCTCTTTTCCAATCTCTTTTTCCTTTGGCTTAAAAACTTTGAATAAGTCAGTTAATAATTTTTTAGCAGACGCTAAAATCTTTTCTTCAACTTTTTCACTTTCTTTACGATTTTTAGCAGAGCGAATACTTGCCATCTCAGATTCAATGTCAGCTGTTAATTTTTCATCAACAATAATTGGTGCATGCTTCTCAAGTAAACCTACAGTATCAATTCCAAGTTGCGTAGCTTCAATTTTAACTCCATTGATGTATCCACGTTTAAACAAACGATCAAGGATGTCAGCACGTGTTGCTTTTGTTCCTAAATTTCTCTTCTCTAATTCTTTGATAATAGAAGATTGATTGTATCTTTTTGGTGGCTGGGTTTCTTTGTCAATTCTTTCAAATGAATCTACACTAACAATTTCACCTTCTTTCATTTTTGGTAAACTAACTTCTTCAAGTCTAACATATGGGTGATAAAAAACATGCCAGGCAGGATCAACAGTCCGAGTTCCTTTGGTAACAAAAGATTCTCCTTTAACATCTAGTGTTACTGTTTGTGTTTCACGAGTAGCTGGTTTAGCAAAAGTTGCCATGAAACGTTTTACAATCAAATCGTATACCTTTTTTTCACGATCATGCAGTTTTCCAAAATCAGGCATTGGGCCAGTAGGGTAAATAGCAGGATGTGCAGGATCAGTTTTTTTACCATTGTTAGGCTTAAGTGATTTCCCACCATCATTACGCTTAAGTAACTCTTTCACCAAATCCCTATATACAGTTTGCTTTTCCAACTGCTTCAAAACATCTACAAATCCTAATTTAGGATCGAGTTGCTGGGAACTTGTACGTGGATAAGACATCCATCCACCAACATACAACTTTTGTGCAATCTCAAGGGTTCGCTTAGGTGTAATCTTGAATAGTTTATATGACTCAGTTTGTAAATCTGTTAAATTAAATGGGGTAGGTGGCTGTTGTTTTCGAGTCGTTGCAGTTACTTTGCTAACAGGTGCAGTTTTTTCCCCATCAATAACTTTCATAATTCGATCTCGCTCTAACGGGTCAAAGATTTTGTCAGCTACATGTTTAGCATCAACTTGTTCTTTTTTCTCGCCACTAGTTTTCCCATGCAGCATAATCTCCCAAAATGGTACAGGGATAAAAGCGCGAATTTCTTTTTCACGATCAGTTAAAATC
This sequence comes from archaeon, assembly GCA_018697095.1. Taxonomy (GTDB): domain Archaea; phylum Nanobdellota; class Nanobdellia; order Woesearchaeales; family GW2011-AR9. The sequence continues at coordinate 534,533 of JABHSG010000003.1, forward strand.
TTTAATGCAGGGCCTTGAACACGACCAGTGCTCAATACTTTAAAAGAACCAGCAGCTTGCACTGATTTCATCAAAGCCCTAGACAAATTAATCCCATAAAACCAATCAAGTTGATGACGGGTAACTCCAGCGACAGCTTGTCCCCAATTCAAATGTTCCTCGCGATGAGCGTAAGAGTCAATTAAATCTTTTTTAGTAAGAGTAGAAAACTTCATTCGAGATGCATCGTCTCTTCCACATGCAAATCGCATTGCGTTAAGTCCAATAACTTCTCCTTCAACATCATAATCGCATGCTACTATAACTTCGTCAACTTGGCCAGCCAAAAATTCAATCGTTTTTAGGTAAGCTTTGGTATATTCAAGTCCCTTGTTATCATAGGTAGCTTTCCATTCGATATCATAAACTGGATACTCCCATGACTTTCCGCCTTTTTCAACAAGACCATACAAATGTCCAACACATGAAGCGATGTATACTGTTTGTCCGCCAACATCAAGTTCAAAATAGAATCCTTTTTTGTGTTTTTTACGGGTAGGCTTGCCATTTTCAGCCAAAGCAGCTGCCACTTTCGCAGCAGAACTTGGCTTCTCACATATAATCAATTGACTCATGAAGAATGAAAAACAAATTGCTCTATTATAAATGCTTCTTTAACAAATCTTTAAGAATCGCGACTTGGTTTAATCCGACTTCCTATGTGGTATGCACTAATCCTTGGATTATCAGAATCAAATCTCAATCCTGTCTCAGTAATACTAAAAGAGTCTAATTCTGGTCCTTCTATGCCTATTGGCCTGTAACCAGGCACAAATTCAGGGGTAAATCCTTCAATTTCTCCATGTATTAACTGTTCTAATATTCTTCCACCACTAAACTTTGAATCTGTGACAAAGGCACTATTTCTACTTGCATCTACTGAACCAATATAATGCCGAAATCTGGTTTCTCCAGAGGGCTTTCTTCTAACCCAAATCCCTGAATCTAACTTGGAATAAGTAGATCCTCCTTCTGTAGCAAATTTGAATGTCATCTCTTCTTTAAACTCATCACTACTTTAAAAAACTACTCCTCAGTAGTCACGCTACATTTGTGTGCACCTTTTTAAATTTAATAACGAGCTTGTCAAATCAAAATTCTTCTCTAAATGTTTAAAAAACAGGCTTTGTTTTAACAAACAGATATGAAATCAACTTCTCTTACACGTGTTCTTTCCTCACCACCAGTATCTCCACGCCCATATGCTGCAAGGACAATGAAGATGGGAACAGGTTATGCTAGAAAATTTCAAACATTTGTTTATCAAGTGGAAAATCAATTTGGAGAACTAGTAATCTCCCGTCGTGAACCAGGTGATTTTGCTCTCAATCCAAACAATTTTCTTTTCCGCAAAAGTTTTACTGTTGGTTATTTAAATGGTGGATGGTCCACAGTTCAACCAATTGATCATAGTCTGCCAAGTGATGTTGGTAAAAATATGGAGTTTAAAAGTATTGCAGAATTACGTGTTTACCATGATGCAAATTTTGATCCAAAAGCATTGGAAGAAATACTTGATCCACAACGTGGTACATACAACTTAGGACCAAGTCAAACTGGAAAAAAACTAACTCTTTTATTTCCAGCTTCTGTTTTAGATATTTTAGGTATAGAAGACATTGCAACATTTTATGATGCTATCAACAACACAGCTCCTGGCGAATTTAACCATGAAGTAACTATGCCAACAAAACTCACTCGTTTTACGGATGGAAGAGTAACTGTTGCAGGGATTAATTATAGGGGATTAACCACTAGTTTAGATCAAGCAACAACTATTAGTGAGGTGGGCTCGTCAATAATCAGAACAAGTAAAAGTTTTCAAGCAACTACAGATCAAAGATTAACTGCTCTTCTAAGTGGATTAGTGCATGAATTAGCTCACAAAAAAAGAGCCAGATACAGTGTTTAACTAAAATACTAGGAGTTTTCCAGTTTAAGATAATCTCTTGGTTCATAAAAATTATTTTTCAAAGACAACAATCTTTTTAACTCCAAATCACCTGAAAGCTTCTATGGATCAAGACAGCTCAGTTTCTAGTATCAGTACTGGTAAAATCGCCCTTCTGCCTGAAGACTTAATCAATAAAATCGCAGCAGGGGAAGTAATAGAGCGGCCAGCGAGCGTAATCAAAGAACTAATCGAAAACTCAATTGACGCAGATGCTACAAGTATCGATATTGAAGTAAAAAACGCTGGAAAAGATCTCATTAAAATAAAAGACAATGGTTTAGGGATGTCTAAAGAGGATGCTAAACTAAGTATTTTACGTCATGCAACAAGTAAACTAAGAACCACAGCGGACCTATTCAACATCCAAAGTTTAGGGTTTCGTGGAGAGGCGCTAGCAAGTATCTCTGCAGTTTCTTTTACAACAATTACTACTAAGCAAGCATCTCAAGGTCACGACTCTATACAAAACACAGAAGCTACAAAAATCACAGTGCACGCTGGTTCTATTGTCAAAGAAGATATAGCTGCGCACGGTGTTGGAACTACAATCAAAGTTCAAAATTTATTCTTCAATACACCTGCTAGAAAAAAATTCATGAAATCAAATCATTTAGAAATCAAACATATAATTAATATCATCACTCAATACTCACTTTTGCACAACAATATTTCATTCACTCTTGTAATAGACGGTAAACAAGTTCTCTCTTCACCAAATACTAATGATCAAAGAGCTAATATTGCAGCTATTTATGGAGCGCCATCTGCTAAACAATTACTTGAAGTAAAAACTAACACAACAACTGACAATGAAGAAAATCAAAACCCAAATATTTCTGTAACTGGATATGTTGGGAAACCGCTCGCTGCCAAATCTGATAAATCTGCGCAATCACTATTTGTCAATGGCCGTTATGTCAAAAGTAAATTAATCAGTGATGCAATTTACGAAGCTTACCACTCAACTCTTTTCACTTCGCGCCACCCAAGTTACGTTCTCAAAGTAGAGCTTGACCCAAAGACAATAGATGTGAATGTTCATCCTTCTAAAACAGAGGTCAAAATAGAACAACGTGAATTAGTTTTCAAGGAGGTATATCGAGCTGTAAAAGCAACCCTCGAATCCAACTCTTTAATTCCAACTGGTGATTTCAAATCAGAGCAACTTAGTTTCGCTGCCCCAGAAAAAGACACAAGAGACCTGCAAGAACCTCGTAAGTATCAATTCGAACCAAGTAGTCAAACAGTTTTCACAAATGAAGTCGCAATGGCTCAAGGGCTACAAGAATCAGAAACTATGGAGCAAACAAGTACTGCTTCGTCTACTGTTCAATCTCCTTACTCTTATTCTCCAAAAACTTCTGTAGTTCAAGAAAACACGAGTATTACTAGTTCAGAGCAAGAAGATACTGCTGTTGCTGGACCGTCAATAATTACTCCTGAGCACCAAACTGATAACTTTGTTGAGGGTTCAATTAAATTCCCTGAAATGAAGATCTTAGGGCAAATTCACAAAACCTTCTTTGTGGCAGAAACTCCTGGGGGAATGCTTCTAATTGATCAGCACGTTGTAGAAGAAAGAGTTCTCTATGAACAGTTCATGAACGAATATCTAAATAAACAACTAAAAACGCAAACACTTCTAACCCCACAAATAATTACTCTTGCGCCATCTAAAGCGCAAATTCTTCTAAATGAAGACAACCTCACAACATTAGAGGGTTTAGGATTCACAATATCTCATTTTGGAGCAAATGATTTTTCACTTTCAACAATTCCAAGTATCCTTGGACGTACTCAAAAAAATTATCAAGAGCTAATTGAGCAAACAATTAACGACTTAGAGAATTACACTAGGCAGTCTCAAAAAACAATTCATAACTTACAAGAAGAAATTATCACTATGATGTCTTGTAGAGCGAGCGTAAAAGCTGGTGATACTATGACTATCCCTCAAATAAAGAACCTTCTAAAAAAGCTCACAGAATGTACACTTCCATACACTTGCCCTCATGGACGTGCAATTGTAATTAAAATCAGTGCAGATGAATTAGAAAAGAAGTTCTTAAGGCACGGATAAACTAAGTCGACAAATACTAAAAATAGCCATAAATGTGCCACTACTTTTTTAAAAAAGAGCAATAAAAAAAGAGTATGGCATTAGATTCAATATTGTATAATTTTGGATTCAGATCTCAAGGTGATGAACCAGGGTGGGTTAAGCGAGGTCCTACTTATATTGAATTTGTTCAACCTTCAGATATACCTTTCAGAGGTGCTAAAGGTAAACATTTTCAATTGTCTGTTGGGCAGATCTGTAATGACCCAAGTCTTGATTCAAGATATTCACATCTTAAAGTGGGGTTTTCAATGGATATTAGTCTTGCTTCTAGTCGTGCAATTAGTGAATTACCATTATTGCTTCTTTACATTAAGAAAATAACTGATGGCCAATATTGTGATGTTCCTGAAATAGATCCAAAACATTCTGCAACTTATATTGGTATGTCTACTGCTGGTAGTATGGCAAATGGTGTTGTTGGAAGTTATCAAATAAATAGTGGTGATACAAATGTTCGGTTTGTTGCAATTGGTGAAAAAGAAGGTGTTCCTACTGTGTATTCTGCAATTATTGAAAGACATTCTAATGTATTATCAAATGGGAGTCAAGTAATGGCTATAGAAGAGAAATTCCCTAAAGGAACAAAACTTACTGATCCTTTAATTGTAAAAGCTTCTAACTGGCAAAAGCAAGTAATGCAAAGATATGTTTTAAAATTTGGCATTAAAAACACTTCACTCAGTGACTTATCTCTTCTATGGAATCCTCCTTCTTCAGATAGTTTTAGTTAGAAAGTGAAGATTGGGCGTGAATAAGAATTTTACTTTTATGCACTTGGGGGTGCTAAAAAGAAAAACATATTCTTAAACTCACTCTGCCCTAAAAAATAAAACTTCTAATTTTCTTAACTTGCGTATTTCACCTGCACAATCCCTTTAGTGTCATGTAACCCTCTTAAGTTACGTGGACTTGTTGTAAACAAAGTATCATAATCGTTCACCATTACTTGTCTCCAAATCAAATTTTCTGTTTCTGTCAAATTTAATTTACGAAGTTTTGAATCGCCATTTTGATCATAATCAACCATCACTGTCCTATCACGTAATGTGTGCCAGATATCCATCATTTTTTTACGTGGGATCACAAATGGTAAATCTTGCATCAAATATCCTTCTTTATACTTAGTTGATCCACCATGGTTTCCTTGCGGTGGTTTATGTAATCTATGAACGACATGCGCAGCTGCAATACTCGAAGCTGTGAACCTGTGATTTTGTGGGACACTGCTCTGTTCAGAATCTCTTCTTCCTTTCATTCTGTTTTCAACATACCCTTGCCTTGAAGACGCACCTCGGTCAACAGCTGTCATTGCCCAAACATTTGCAAGTACATCTCCAAATTCAGAAGAGTAGTGGTGGCCAGGTAAATTAGTAAAATCAATACTGTGTGTAATCAAATCTCCTTTTGAATCTCGTCTACCTTTGCGATTTGGAACACGTACATTCCAACCAGTTCCATATTGGTTTGGTGCGCAAGAAACTTTGATATAATCCTTTGGATCAAACGGTAATTCTCCAAGAACATTTTTGTCAATGTGTGAATCACAGTGGTGTACGAATCTGCGTTTGTCGGGCCCATTAAGCATTCCTTGCAAATGTCTTTGCCAAAAAACCATATTACTAATCATAGCAATCTCCCATCCTTGGATTGCTTCAGAGAATGAATAACTATTAGTTCCATTACTTCCATCAGGAAGTTCCCATGAGACTCCAGAATAAACTCTATTGATATCAGAGTGATCAGCTACAAGGCCAGTGACTACTCGAAGAACACTTCCAGAATCCATATTATTTTGGACAATTTCGTTGCGATCAAAACCATTGCCCCCTACAAAATCTGGTCCAAGTAATGCTCTTTTCATAGCTCTTCTATCTAGCTGTACGTAACAACTAGGGTCATGTGCAGTAACCCATTGTGCACTACGATGTTTTACAGTTCCTTTAGATCCACTAATACGATAATTATTTGACAAAACAACAAGGGAACTACTGTCTGAAGATGCTTGTGAGATTTGACGTGCAAGTACCAAGTCGTCAATTCCAGACTCATCTGGGTTACGAGAATTAGCAAGCAAATCACTGATGTCTCCATCTACTACAACTCTTTCTACTTGGTCTTTTGCAAAATTTCTAAGTAAATCGATGTTTGATCTTCCAGAACTAGCACCTTGATCTTTTAGCATTAATCTCACGCTTGGATTACTATAAACTCCTCTTCGTCCAATTGTTTGTACTGCTCGCAGATCAATAATCATAACTATTCCAATCCTCAAAACATTAAAAGAAACTGTGGTCACCTACTTCACACCACTTTGCATAGTGCTCTCTCTCTTCTTTTTATCCATCACTCCCTCAAACATTTCATTTTAACCAGAAATACTTATTTATAACAACTAAAAAAACAACTTCGTGGCATTAGAATCATTAGTTGAATCTCTTCAAAAAATTGGTTGGAATAAAGAACAATCTTCTGCTAGGGCCGCAAATCTAAGTAGGGGTCTAGGTAAAGGCGCAGTTGCTCATTTTAGCTGTGTCTCGAAATTTCAAGGTGGTAAAGCAGGTTATGATTTAGCTTTAGGAATTGGCGGATCAGATGAAGATGGTTTTTTCTATGACTTTTTCACTGTCCAGTATTGGGTTCCCCAAAGGTTCTTAGCAGTAGGAGCTAGCAGACAAATTAATTTATTATCTCTTGATGACAATACAGAAACTTCATCTGATCATAAAGTTTATTTTGAAAGTCTTGGCTTTTCAGTAAACAGGGTTGAAGAATTAAATGAAGGATATTCTGAAATTAAAAAAGAAGAATATAAAATTAGTTTTGCAGGTTTAGAGATCATATTAGATGTGGATGCAAATGAAAAAGAGATCGTTGTAAGCTCGCAAATCACATCTCCTTTGGCCAATTCTCCAGTTTATCTTTATAGAGAAACAATTGATTATCCTAGTTTTGAAGATTTAGGTGAAGTTGACTCCATTGATCCTAACATCACTCCAGAAATAAGCGCCGAAATAATTCGTCAGTTAAATTACTGTGTAGCTTATATCTCAGAATTTTTCTTAGAACTGCCACTGGAATCATCACTTGGTCTTTTAGCAACTGGCTATACTCATTAATTTTTTAAATTTCATCTCCTTTTATCCTATGTATTTTTAAACTTCCAATTCTCAAATGCATTATGGAATTAGAACAAAGAGTTAGATCTGCGCTTAGTACTGTAGCAACAGCGGCACTTATTGGAACTACTTTCTTAGCAGCTCTTGATTATGAACTTGATTTAGGTATTGGTCAAAGAGTAGGTGAATATGCTTCTTCTACTCTTAATGATTTGAAATCTACAGAACAATATGCAACAGGAGATTCAGGTTTATATCTCAATCAAATGCCATAAAACATAACTACTTCAAAAATTCAATTAATCAGAAAATAAACTAACTACGTAGCTTTGTTTTATGTCGTATGCTTTATAAAAAGTGTGAATCCTTCTTTTCTTCTCATGCTTAGAACTTTAGAAAGAACAAATTGGGTTGGCCCATACGAAACAAGTTCTGGCAATCACTATGCAGTTAGATATGTCAAAATCGATGGCGATGGGTTTATTAGGAAAGTTGAATTAAGACTTGGAAAAAAATTCAGAGTTATTGCAGGGCTTACTAGAAAGACTTCTCAAGGAAAAATACCTCTTGCGGGATCAGTTACATATTGTACAGATAAACAAATTTCAAATACTGTTGATGCTGCTGTTGGACAACTAGAAGCTGCTTTATTAGAACCGCAATTTTTGGGATTAAGTTTTGCTCAGGCACTTTCTTTTGGGAATTGGCAAAAAATGGGTTCTTCAAAGGAAGTTTATAGGAGGCAAACTAGGTTAGATGGTTTAGTTGAAGAGATAGAAATTAGGTCTGAAGATAGTAGTATAGAAGTTAATTCTGCAATTTTAAAGACAACAGATATTTACTCAGGGTTTAGTTCAATAGAATACGCAGCTTGGCGTCATATGTCTAGTCCCTTGCATGTGGCATCGCAAGTAATCGAACAAACAATGCTTCTTAATCATAGGGCAATGCATAATCCTCACGGATACAATTAATATTCTCTTAAACACCCAATAACTTTTAATACTCTTTCAACGCAAATCTTTCATATGACACAAGAAAAATCACTTAGTGCTCTTAGCACATCAGACTTATCTGCAACTTGGGATCTAACTACAATTATCCCTAAAGGTCAATCTCCAGAATCTCTATTAGATGAAATAAAACAAGACCTCACTAAATTTGAAACAATCAAACAACATTTAATTCCAACTATCACTGAAGATAAATTCAAGGAGATTCTAACCCAAAACGAAAATTTTAGTAAAAAAATAACTAGGTTAGGTTGCTACATTTCTTTACTATTAGCAGCGAATTTGCAAGACAAAGACGCAAGAGCTTTAGACTCAAAATTAAATTCATTTAGAATTGAGCTAGCTGACAAAACCAGGTTCTTTGGCAGATGGCTTAAGGGTCTCGAAACTATCAACAATCAAACTCTTGACGACACAAATGCGACAAGAATTTTCAAGGCAAGCCCAGATCATACTTTCCAATTAACAAAAACCAGAGAAGCTAAAAAACATACTCTCACTGAAAACGAAGAAAAAATAATCCATAGAAAAGACGCTACTGGAATTGAAACAGTAACTGAGCTTTACGACTTGATTACAAACGACTTTACTTACACTCTAACTTACAAAACAAAAGACAAAGATAACAAAGAAGAAACAATCACTACAGTTATCGAGAACCAAGGTGAACTACTTTCTCATGTTCATAGCGACAACCCATCTATCAGAAAAGCAGCATACGACGCATTATTCACAGAATACAAAAAGCACTCTGATAAATTCTACTTAATTTATTCTTCAATTGCTAAAGACTGGAGTGAAGAAGCAAAACTAAGGTCCCACAAAAACAGCATCGCTGTAAGAAATTTCGCTAATAAAGTTCCAGGCGAAGCAGTCAATACACTCCTAGAAGTTTGCAAAGACAACATAACTCTTTTCCAAGACTTCTTTAAACTAAAAGCCAAGCTGCTAAAAGGACAAAATAAAATTCAAACTGATAAACTCACAAGATACGATCTTTATGCACCAATGCCTAGCAGCCCAAAAGATAAAATATCATTCGAAGAAGCAAAACAAATCGTACTCACAAACTTCAAGGAGTTCTCGCAATCTTTTCATGATAAAGCAAAAGAAATTCTTGACAAAGGCCACTTAGACTCACATCCTCGAAAAAACAAGCGTTCTGGAGCTTTTTGCATGTCTGTGACTCCACAAATCACTCCTTATGTTCTAACTAACTATGATGGGACTGCAAGAGACGTAAGCACCTTAGCTCATGAACTAGGGCACGGTATCCATGATCTTTACGCGGCATCTAAACCTCATTCAGTTATGCATCCACCACTTCCTCTTGCTGAAACAGCATCCACTTTTGGGGAGATGATTGTTTTTGAAGCTCTACTTAAACGTGCAAACTCAAGTGAGGAACGCCACGCACTAATCATGGACAAGTTAGCATCCAGCTACGCAACTATTATCCGTCAAAACTATTTTGTCCTTTTTGAAATCACAGCGCACAATCTCTTAATGAATGGCGCATCTGAAGATGAACTATGCGAGGCTTACATGCAAACATTAAAAGAACAATTCGGCGACTCCATTGAAATTCCTGAAGACTTCAAGTACGAATGGAGTTACATCCCACATATTTACCACAGTCCGTTTTACTGTTATGCTTACAACTTTGGTGAACTTCTAAGCTTAGCCCTTTACCAAAGGTATAAACAGCAAAAACAAGCAGGCAAAGACTTCGTCCCAATGATTGAAAAGATTCTGAGTGCCGGCGGATCACAAAATCCAACCGAGCTACTAAAAAGCATTGACATCGACATTAACGATAAAGAATTCTGGCAAGGTGGTTTCACAATCATCAAAGAATGGATCAGTCAAGTACAAGAATAAAAATTAATTATTGTCAATTAATATTTTTACTTTTTTTAAAAACCTATTTTAACCTAACTACTTCAAAACCAGCGTCTTCAAAGGCAGCAACTGTGTCATCAATACTATTTCTGCCTGGCCGAAAAAGAAGTTTAGATCCTTGCGCTAATTCACTTACGTATTCATTTTGGAGTCCAAGTCCTCCACTATACACTCTAACAGTATATTTTGGATTTCCCTTGGCTGGCGGCAAATTTTCAGCAAGGTCTGGGACATCAGCATTCACAAAAAAATATGTTGGTACATCTTCCATAAAAAAGCAAGAACCATTTCTTTCTTAAACACTCTTGACAATAATATTCTTATGGGAATAAACTTAATAACTAAATATTCTTTTTAATTAACTTTACTAAGGCCATCTTTGATGAATCATGGTTGATAAAATAATCTGTTTGGCAACATTTCAAGAAATGCTAATTCTGTTTCTTGTAAAATATTTCTAGGGATAGGGTTTGTTTTACTCTGTAGGTATTTACAAACAAGGCCAATATTTATTGGAGTGGGGTTCATCATTTCTTCTCTTCCTATCTCCTCTGAAAAAAAATTTGCTTTACCAAATCCAAGCAAAAAAGTAATCTTTCCTTGGTCTCCAATATAAGACCCATTCAATGATATCAATTTTCCTTTATTAAAATTCTGACTCATTGAAAAATAAGGTTGTGTAGGTATTTTTTGTGATGCAACATTAACTTCAACAACTCCACTGAATTTATTCTTCTTAGCAGATCTCCCTGGATATCTTTCTAATGGGATGTCATTATCAAAATAGCCTTGAGATACTGTCCCAATTTTTACTGAACTAATGGTTGCAGTGATATGTAGTTCTAAACTCATGTTTTTTAAAAATTCAGTCCTTTTAAGAATCCTTTCTCTTTACTTGAACAAAAAAAATATAAACAATCTTTTTACAAATATTCTATGATGAATTCAAAAGTGATAATAAATCAAAAACTCACTAGCAAAGACTTTTCCTCCAAAACAATTCCTTCTCAAGATTTTGAAAACCAGCACTTTCAAAATTGCAATTTCACTAGTACTATCCTTAGTTCAATCAAATTCATAGATTGCCAATTCACTAATTGTAACTTCAGTAACTCTCAACTGAGCAATACCAGGTTCCAAAATGCAAGTTTCCAATGCTGCAAAATTTTAGGACTTGACTTTACTAAAACAGATCAATTTCTATTATCTCTAAGTTTCAAAGAATGCTTAATCTCTAGCTGCAACTTCTCAAACTTAAAAATTCCTAAAACAGAGTTCAAAAAATGTAAACTTACAGATTCTTATTTCACAGGTGCAGACCTAACAAATTCAAACTTCCAAGAATCTAATCTTCAAGGAACTCAATTTCACGAAACAAATTTAGAAAAAGCAAACTTTCAAGCTGCCATCAATTATCATATCGACCCAAGAACCAATAAAATCAAAGGCGCAAAATTCTCAATGCCTGAAGCCGCAGGTCTCCTCACCAGTTTTGAGATAATTCTTAATTAATTTACTTCTAAACAACCAAACAAATATTTATAACAAAGAGCCATACATAAACCTCATGTTTGAATACAAAGCAGTTCTGGGAATAATTGCAATCATCATAGCCTTTGTAGCTTATATTCCTTATTTCAGGGACATCTTTTCTGGGAAAACAAAACCTCATGCTTACTCTTGGCTTGTTTGGGGAATTTTAACTGGAACTGCTTTTTTTGGACAGCTCTTTGGTAGTGGTGGTGCAGGAGCTTGGGTCACAGCTTTCACTGCAATGTTTTGTTTTGTAATATTTTTCCTAGCATTGAATAAAGGAGAAAAAAATATCACCTTTTCAGACAAATTAAGTTTATTGGCAGCAGCCTTTGCATTAATCTTGTGGTTTGTTACAAATAGTCCACTAATTTCAATTATCTTAATCACTTTTGTTGACATATTTGGTTTTTATCCTACTTTTAGAAAATCATATCATAAACCAAAACAGGAAACTCTAATTACATATTTTCTTAGTGGGACAAAGTGGGTGATTGCAATAATTGCTTTAGAAAATTATTCTGTGGTGACTTGGCTATATCCAGCTTCCTTGATCTTCCTAAATTTTACTTTTGTAATCTTAATCACAATCAGAAAAAAACAACTTCACTAGTAATTAAAATTTCACGCCTGATAAACTAATCTGTCGGGTAGTAATCCAAAAAAATCAGCCATAACGCTTTCTAATGCTTTTTTTGGAATTGAAAATTCAGTTGTTCTTAAATAATCCAATACGAAACTAATGCTCTCTGGGCTTACTTCTATCTCTTGGTCATAACATCTAATCCAAGTATCTGATCCATTAGTTCCAAACTCAAGAAAATCACCAAAATAACTGTACGCTACTGCGTCTAATTTTCCATCAGTAAAACTAGCAATTGATGTGAAGTAAGTATTACCTATATCTTTTCTCCAAAGCGCAGTTTCTGTAATCCCACTAAATTTTGATCTTGCAGGGTCTCTTATAGATAATGTTGAATGAACATCTTCTGCATCATAACTTACTCTCCCAGTTCGGCTCCCTTGTGGTGTATACGTCAAAGCGTCAATGTGCAGTTCTAAACTCATAGCAGCAAAAAAATCAGCTCAATTATAAATCTACTTGTCATACTTCAAAATACTCTCTGATTTGATCTCTAGCAGCTACGATAAAATAAATTATCTGGTAATAATCCTAAGACTCCTCTTCTAACATCTGCAAGTATATTCTCATGGATGGGGTAATCTTCACTTCCTAAAAAACTAATTGCGAGCCCTATGCTTTCTGGGTTAAGTGCTATTTCTTTGTTGTTAACTTTGATAAATGTGCCAAGTATCCCTACTCTCAAATCAATTCTGCCTCTCTCATTAATGTAACTGCAAGTTAGAGTAGTTAGTTCTCCATATGCAAACTCTGATTCTGCTCTAAAATAAGTCCCACTGCCGTCCTTGTTTTTTTGGATTTCTATCTCTAAAATCCCACTAAAATACTCCTCATTGGTAGCTGAATAAAAAGGGAAATGGTCTGAGATGTCTCTTTCGGGAAATCTTTTCTCTCCTTGAACTTTTCCAGTTGGTGATGAGAATGTAGTTTTAACATACAAATCTAAACTCATAAAAACAAAATTAAGATGTTAAGTTATAAACCTGGTCCTTTTCTTCTAATTATCAATTGAACCCTTAAGCTTAAATACCTATGACTCCCTATCTTAATTAGCAAATAACAAATATTCACTAAATAACAAATTTATACTGTGGCGACCATATACAAAGGACTTACTTTAGACAAATTCCAAGAAGACGCAATAGCGGCTATGGAAAATAATGAATCAGTAGTAGTTTCAGCTCCAACTGGTTCAGGTAAAACTTTAACAGCGGATTACATAATTGATAAATATCTTAAACAAAAAAAACGTATTGTATACACAGCGCCAATAAAAGCTCTCTCCAACCAAAAATACAAAGACTTCTCTTTAGAATATGGTGCATCCAATATTGGCCTTATGACTGGTGATATTGTAATTAATCCAACAGCTCAAATTCTAATTATGACTACAGAAATCTACAGGAACATGGTTATGACTGGCGATGAGTCAGTTAAAGATATTGCGTACGTAGTTTTTGATGAAGTACATTACATTAATGATATTGATCGTGGAACAGTTTGGGAAGAAAGTATCATCTACTCGCCTGACTCTGTAAGATTTCTTTGCCTTAGTGCAACAATTCCAAATGCTGAAGAATTCGCAGCCTGGATCTCGGCAATCAAACATCACAAAGTTAAAACAGTAAAAAGTGACACAAGAGCAGTTCCTCTAACGCACATGTTTTACGATTTTGAATTAGGGATCACAGATTTAAACAAACTAAACAAACATCTAAAGGCAGTAAAAGATATGCCGAGCTACGATAACGTTTTCAAAAAAAGAGGTAGAGGTAGAAATGGCAGAAACCAAAGACTCACTCAGCCTCAACCAGACCACATAGATTTAATCAAACGTTTAGGTCCAGATAAAGTGCCATGTCTTTTCTTTTCTTTCTCAAGACGCGATTGCCAGGAAAAAGCTCGGCAACTTGCTAAAACAAATATTTTCAAAGCAGTTCCAGAAATCATCAAAATCTGCCAAGAACATATTAAAAACTGGCCAACTGAAGTGAAAAAATTACCAACAACTGCTCTTTTAAGAGTATCTTTAGCAAAAGGTATTGGTTTTCATCACGCAGGATTGCTCCCCATGCTAAAAGAATTAGTTGAAGAACTTTTTAGTAAGGGATTGATAAAGGTTCTATACACTACAGAAACTTTCGCAGTAGGTATCAATATGCCTGCTAAAACTGTTTGTTTTAATGCACTAAGAAAATACGATGGACGAAGCTTTCGTGGACTTAATACTAAGGAATATTTTCAAATAGCTGGTCGTGCTGGTAGGCGTGGAATAGATAAAGAAGGCCTTGTAGTTTCTATGGTTTATCGTCAAACTTTTAGGTATAAAGAATTAAAACTTCTTACTGATAAAGACATCTTGCCAATTCAATCGCAATTCAAACTCTCAGTAAACACAACACTAAATCTGATTGACAAACATAGTAAAGAAGAAATAGAACATATCTTAAGGCTCTCATTTTACAGTTATCAAAAATTCGGTGATAAATACGCAGATGTGGAAACACGTAGGATATTATACAGATATAATCGGATTAGAAAAAAATTAGAACGTGCAGGTTTTCTTGATCCTAAAAACCATACTCTCACAGAGAAAGGTAAGTTTTCAACCAAGATTTTTGTTGATGAAATAATTTTAGGAGAAATATTTGCTAGTGAAATTTACAAAAAATTCAACGATTGTCAAACACTTCTCCTAATTGCAGCTCTTTGCTACGAACCACGTGAACGTACCAAATTCAAAAAAGTATTTCCTAACTCTGATTACAGAAAATTAAAAGCATTAATTGCTGAAGACCCAATCACGGCCAAAGAACCTAAGTTTGAAAACCTTAAAGATGTTACTGCGATGACAGTTCCAATTATCGAAGGAGGAGATTTCTTCACAATCTTAAACAATACGAATCTTCTAGAAGGAGATTTGATCAGATTCTATGGGCAAATCTTGGACAGAATTAATCAACTTAGAAAAGCAAGTTTCGAGCACACCTTAACTAACAAAATGGACTGCGTTGAAGGAATTCTTAAACGTGCCCTTGAAGGTATTTACTTAGTCTAGTTTTTCAATCTTCTAACCGCTCATTTTCGCTAGTAAAAATTCGAAGTATCTCTCGCTAGAGTCAGCTCCTGCGGCATCTTCAAGTCTAGCCAATTTTTCAACAATTAATTGCGGTGTACTTTTTGCAATCATTCCAATTTTCGGATTTCTCTCAACGACAAGTTCCAATGTATCACTAAGTGCAACTGCTTCGATTCCATCAATACGTGCCTGTGGGCATAACTCGCTAAGTACATCTCCTAGGTGCGATACCAGTACAACATCCTTGCCTGCCTGACCAGATAACCATTCTAGTGTCCCAGCAATTAAACGCCCAGCGGCTCCAGGCTCAGTAATGGATTCAATTTCATCAATTAAAATCAAACAATTCGATTTACGAACAGCTATTGATGCGAAATTTTTAAGTGTCGTTTCAAAAGCTCCAGATCCGACAGTACCATTACTTTTCTTGAAAAAATGTATCTCTTCATATAGTGGAACTTCTACTTCTCCTTGTACAAATAAACCCATCATTGTAAGTAGTTGGCTTTCTGCAATCAAATGCAAGATACTTGTTTTTCCTCCACTATTAGCACCAGTAATGATTGTTTGAGCGCGGTCCAAGTAATACGAAATTTGGCAAACATCGACTCCTTTACTAAGCATCAATGTACTTTTCAAATCTAAACAACTAAAGCGTCCACTTGAAGCAATCTTTGGCTTTTTAGCATCACTAAATGTTTCACCAAGTCCCAAAAGAAAATCAACTTGTTCCAAAAAATCTTTACAAGCATCAATTAGCCAAATTTTTTCAGAAAACCGTACAGCAAAATCTGTGCAACTCAAAAATTCTCGTCTTTTAGCATTCATTGCTTGTTCACGTGCAAGCACTAAAATTTTCTCAGAATCAACTTCTGGTAGTGCGCTACTAAAATCTAAATAACGAAGTTTTTCTTTTCCATAGCCATTTTCAAGAATTGATAACTCTTGTTTCACATCACTAATTACTTTGGATAGCAAAGCGTGGTCTTTCACATCACTACGAAGTAAGCCAAGTAATTCTTTCCCAGATATTTGCATGCTTCCAAGTTTGTCCTCAACAAGTCCTTCTGCAATTACGCAAAAGTTTTGCAAATCTTCCTCTCTAAGTCCTTTCTTTTCTTGATTCTCTTCTTCTAAACTTTCAATCAAAGAAGATAATACTTCTCGATCAACTCCACTTGTGAATTCAACTCCATAGTCTTCGATTAAAACTAGTGCAGCCTCTAAATATACTTGCTCACTTCTAAATTTGTACAAAAGCAATTCAGGGGCAACGTCAAAAAGTGTTTTCCACTTAATTGCTTCAACGTTTTCTGACATTTCAACGTCTGAAACAAATTTGCTTTCATCAGAATATACATAGCGAATCAATTCTTCTTCAACGTATCCTTCTAGTTCATTAAGTGAATCTATCTTCACAAGCATAATTTCCTTTGGAACTAATTCTCGTAAATTCTCGAAGATTGCGGCTTCATCACATAATATTAATACTTCAGAGTCAAAGTTAACTTTGCGTCCAGATACTTTTAGCAGTGAACGCATTTCCTTCACTTTACGCATGTCAAAGCGATTAAAAAACGCAACACTAGTTTCCACTATTTGTTGCCTACGACCAATTTCTTTCAAATCAGCTGTTGGACTAAACCCAATCAATTTACGATTATTACTTTCTAAAACAAAATTACGGCGGATGGCTCCTAATAGGTCAGACTGTATCTTAGAGATCACAGAAGACTGCACAAGTCCACTTGCATAGGAAAACCCATACTTCAATGAATAACAATGTTTCACAATTTCATTCATAATCCGAGAGTCTAAATCTAAAGAAAACAACCACCTAAACTTACATAATGATAATGACTCCAAAAATAAATCAATCTGATCATCACCAACTAGTCCTACAATCTTAGAAACACTTCTCTCACCAAGTCCAGGAACATTTTCTAGCCGTACATCTTTTCTATTTCCCATCATAATCACCGTCCAATCTTAATTGTGGCATATTCGCCATAATTAAACTGGTCGAATTCGACCAGTTTAAATCTAAATGCATCGAATTCGAGTCCTTTAACTTCCAAACCCATCGAATTCGATGGAATTAAACCAATAAACCAAACCCTAGAATCAGCTAATACATATGCTCCTTAAAAGAGCTACCTGAACTTGACCAGTGGGTAGTGGCTTTTAGAAACAAGGAATCTAAACTTTCTCGAACTCACATAAACATCCAGTTCCATCATTCACAGATTCGCTACTTAGAACTAACCATCCTCTGCCTGTAGCTATCGCTCCGCACTCTTCGCTACATGCGTTTTTACCACAATCAAAAATCACCTTTGGGCATTCTACTACCTGTTTTTCAGTAGTCTCTTTACTACATGAGACTAACAAAACTAATAATAAAAAAATAGCAATCATCAGAATGGCCCGAACTCTTCTCCCCATGACTAGAAACAGAAATTTCACTTTATAAACATTTATGGGCTCTAATATGAAAAAGAAAAAAGAAAAAACTTCAGAACAAAGTTCTGACGGCTTAGAAATGCAAGGCATTTCAAAGAATAAAATAACTTCTCTAAACTAGTAGTGCCAAAACAATTATCCCAAGCAAACTGATCAGTAGCAAGCTTCCAATTGTTACGCCAGCGCTCCAAAGTCCAATTAAATAGTCTTTGTGTTTCTTGCCAAGATAAACCGCTGGAACTACTATAGCAAAAATTCCAAACACAAATAACAATATACCAAGAACAAGTCCAAACAAGTCAGCAAGGTTATATCCTAAGTATTCATGTAATTTACTTATCATCCAAATGCCAAGTCCACCAATTAAAGCAACACTTACTGAACTAAGTAAACCTACTACAATAATCTCGCTACTTGCTTTATTTTTCTTAGCACCAAGTGTTCTAAATCCGCGACTCACACCAATAGTAAGTAAAGATACGAGTAAAAGACCAAGACCTATTCCAGCAACATTTTTCCACAAGTTCAATAAGAACTCACTTTTACTATAATTTCCTGTTACGCTAAAACTTTCTTGGGCATCAAACGCGTATCCTTCTTCTGTGTGTCCATAAGAATATTCAATACTACGCGAGTAGTCTTCCAAGTCTTCACTTGCAAATGCAGCACTTTCCTCTGAAACGCTTTTAGCAAACACTGCTCCAGTTTCATAGTTCTGCTCACTTTCAATTCCTTTCAAAAAAAGACCATTAGCTACATTACTACTAACTTTAATGTATGAAGTATCGTAGTTCCATTTGGCAGTTTCAAATTCAAAATCCCAAACACCAAGTGACAAATCTGCAACATTATCTTGTTTATATGTTACCAGCAAAACTAGTTCTTCGTTCTCATCAACGGTTTCTAAGTTCAAAAGTTCAACAACAGAACTCTGACTCAATTTATCAACAACAAAATCAACATCGTAGTAAACTATTTCTGTGTAATATCCGCGGTAGTTATCACTCTCGCGCCTAAGTTCCACTTCTTGGACAACATTCAAAACAGTAGCGTCTCCTTGAAGTTCCAACTGCAAAGAATCCATCTTCTCATCGCCAGTATTCACCAAAACAAATTTTGCAAATACAGATGCTTCTCCTTCATCATCAAGGTATACTGTGTAATACTGTTTGTTTCCATAATCAAAACCGTAAGCGCTGGCGCTATCAATTACCATTCCAAATAAAGAAAAAACAAATAAACTCATCATAAATAATCCTATTAATCCATTTCCAAATTTCATCTTGTCTTCTTTCATTATTCTAACCTCTCTGACACATAAGAAATAATTGGAGGTGCCCTCTCCAAAATCATAAGTGAGTCTAGTACTACCGCGTGAAATGAGATCCCCTCATCTTCAAACAAAATAACTCCTTTGTATCCATATTCTTCTAAGTCTTCAACATTCAAATCAATTTCAAATACTGCAGGGACATACATTGGGATTGCTCCTCCTTCTACATATTCTGGAAGCTGAGTTGTGCCTTTGATAGTAATTGTTCTAACTTTTTTAGAGATACTAAATTCATAGTTGTTGATCACTTGACCGTCAGTTCCAATTGTAAACCCAGCATCATTTGGATAGTCATAATCAAAAGATACATCGTAAGATACTCTATGGGATCCAACATTAACAAAAGTAAATTCCAATTGATGGACATCTAATATGTTGTCTCCATTTGGTAAGATGATCTCAGGCTCACTAGATCCCACTTCATTTTCTGGATATGATGGACCTAATTCTCCTAGTCCATAACCACCTTCTGTTACATTGCCATTATCTTCTCCAATACCATTCTCATCAGTAAATACTCCACTTACTACTCCTAATATCAAAACTACGCCCAAAACCAAAGCTCCAAAAATTATATTTCTAAGGTTTTTTTGTTTCATTTGTAATCACCAATAAAAAATAGAATGAAGCAACTACTTAAACGCAGTCAAGACTTCAATTTGACTTGAAGTTATAATATATAATCCAAAATCAATTAAAAAAAATAAATTAAACAAGAAAAACACACAATCTTACTTTCTCTTACTCATTAGCCATTCAAAAAACACGTATAGTGAAATTCCTAGAACTGCTCCCAAAATAATCCAAAACATAATTTCTTTGTTTGACATAGAAGAAACAAAAGAAGATACATGGTCTGTCAAACTTTTTGAGCTAACACTTACAGTTTCTTGAACAATCTCGCTACTTGCTTCCTCAGCAAAAGCCTGAACAGATTCTTCAACTACCATGTCCATGCTCTCAGTTGCAGACTCGTCAACGATCATTCCAAGGGTTTCAGGAGCAGACTTCACAAAAGCACTTGAACTGTCATAAACTGTATTTTTAGCAAACCTAGCTGACCCTACTACATAATCAATTAGTCCACCAACAATCGCAACAACTCCTAGTGCTGGTAAAATCCCTTTAAGTCGAGCAGCCAGTCCTTTGATATTAGTTTTTTTAGGAGCGATGATAATATACTTATTTGCCAAACTATAATGCATAACTTCTCGTCCCTTAGTGCTATAGGTAAACCCCACGCTTTCAATCATTCCAGCCTCAACTAGTTTAGTAATGTGATAATGCACAGTAGAAGCAGCAACCTTCAAACTCTTAGAAACTTCAGTTTCAGTAGTCTTCTCGATTTCTGCCATGTAATCAAGTATCTTACGACTAGTCCCACTCGAAATCACTTCAGAAAGTTCTTTAGCCTTAGGGTCAGACAAATCAACTAGTACGAATTTGCTACTCTTTTTAGCCACCTTCTTGGTGCCAAAAATATTTTTATTTTTTAGCATAATAAATTTAGAACTTTCTTATGTTTATAAAAAGTCGCCGATAACTTCAACTCAAGTAAAAGTAATCATCTGTATGCTGGATTTATAGCAAGTTCAAGAACGGTTGCTCCCCACATCCCACCAAGTTGCAAATCAACTAGTTTGCCCACTACTTTGTCTTTGAATTTTTGAGCATATTCTCTCAATGAAGCAAGACCAGTTTTGATGTGGTACATTGCACCGTCCTCAGCTTCAAGTGCTTTTTTTAAGCTAGATTCTCCAAGTGAATTTAATATTCTGTCTGTCTCAAAAAAAGGGAAGGTTCCAGCTAAATCAAGATCATATCTTTTCTCAGCATCCCCTACTAGTTTGTCAAGTAATTTTTGTACTCCTATGCCAGAACTATAACAATCTTCAAATCTTTCTTCAAAATACTCAATTACTGCTCTTCCTTGAAGAACTACATATGCAAGTTGATCAATTGCATTATTAGAACTACGTAATTTTTCTTCGTATGGGGTTCGGCAAATTAGTAACTCATCAATACCTTTGTATTTTGCTCGTGGGAAAAACTCCATGACTTTCAATCTAAAAGCCTGTTTTAAAAACTTAATGACCTAATTAAGTTCAAAAACCACTTTTTGGTTTTTGTAAGTTAATCACGAATTTATTCGAAAATGACACGTTATTAAAAATTAATTTACTTACGCACCAAGTCTTCTTCTATTCTGGGCAGAAATGATTTCATCAACCATGTTTGGAGTTAATGTTGTCGGGCTGCCACTTCTCATTTTGTATTCCCCTGGATTCATTAACATAGGTCCAAATAGGTCTTTACATGTTGCATTCAAAGATCTAGCTCCAGAATTTTGTGGAAGGTGATTTACAATTGCTCTGTAAGCACTGTCATCAACTATAAGGTCAACACCACTTGTGCTAAGGGCTCTGATGTATCCTTTCAGAACAGATTGTCTCCCTTCTCTTAGGATTTGTACTAATTGATCTTCAGTAAGTTTATGTAAAAATGCAGGAGAATCCAATCTTCCGACAAGTTCTTGTTTTAAACCATAACGTCTCAATGCTTCTTGCATCTCGTCAATTGAACCCAATACAAAATCTGCTTCTCCTTGGCTTTCTCTTGCTCCAAAACCTACTGCTGAACTTCCTTCCCTCATACCTTTTAGGATTTTTTCAAGGCCAGGAAAATCTTTTGATCCATGAAAAGCGCCAGCACATACAAATAATATATTACTCATATCAAATTCACCATAAGTTTTCCCTGCTAAAAGCCCAACTATCTCATCTTGGATCTCTTCAGCAAAACTAAAACCTCTTCTGGCTGACAATTTATCAACTTCATCTACAAATATTACTGCATACTGCCTATCATCAATGACTCTTGGTTCAAAATCATCAAATACACTTTTCAAAAAGTTTCTTCCTTTAAACCCTGAAGCACTTTTTCCTGTAGCTTTAACAATTCTAATTGGAATTTCTAGTTTTTCAGCCAGAGTTTCGACGAGCATTGTTTTTCCAACACCAGTTGGTCCAACTAATAATACTCTGGGGTTTGGCCAAGGTCCAGAATTAACCATCTCTGGAAATTCCATCCGTCTTGCATATAAAGAAAAAGCAACCGCTAAGGTTTCTTTTGCCATCCTTTGACCAATGATGTCTCCGTTTAAGTATGAAACAATACTTTGTGTGTCTGACCAATCTAACTCTCTTGGTTTATGTCTTGTAAGGCTAGCACCACTAATAAGCCCACTATCAGGTCTGACAAATACGCCTGAGAGTAAATTTGCAAAAAAACGTCTAAATATCTTATCATGTCCGTCCCTGGTTCTTGTATCTAATCTATAAATTTCGACATCTCTATTTCCTTCTCTTTCAACAATTCCTATAGGGTTAGGTTCGTCTCTATGCTTATACACCATAGTAAGTGGTCGATTATCAATTTGTAAACCAAATGTTCTAGGTGCATCTCTTTCAGAGTAAGCTCTATGTTCTGTCCTATGTACTGGTAAATACAAAACGCCTTCTTTTGGCCTATTAACTTCAACTAGGCTTCCAAGGTCACCACTTAAGCGCATGTACTTTTCAGATCCATTTTCTCCGGAAAGCCTAAATCCGATTGGCCTTCTTCTTACTTCTCCATCTACATGTAGGTCTCCAATCACGTCTCCATCGTGTGTTGCAATTGGTAAAACGTGTGGGTTTCCTTCATAACTTACCCCATCGATTCCACAATATTCAAAAGACATATCTCTATGCCAGAAAACTCCTTTCACTGCTTGGGACAATTTAACTTGTGGTTCAGACATAACTCTCTTCCTAAAGGCTTGTTTTAAAAAGCTAATGACCTAAATAGTAACAAAAGAGGCTCCAGTTAATTACCAAAAGCTATAATAATCAACTCTTCATTATCTTATTTCATGTCAAAGCAAGATCTTCCAAAACCTATCAAAGGTGCAATTTTTTATGAAGACAAATCCCTTTACGCTTGTCTAGCCAACAATCCTCAATCCAAAGGTCACTGCGTTGTTGTTTGGAAAAAGCATATCAAAGACATTCACTCATTAAAACGTAAAGATTTCTTGCACCTCATGGATATAACTGGGCTTGTTCACAATGCTCTTCTCAAACTCACCAAAACAAAAAAAGTCTACATGATGTATTTGGATGAAATCAAACATGTTCATTGGCACTTGATCCCAAGGTACCAAATTGCTGGCTACGCGCTTCTCAAAACTAAATCTAAAAAACTAAAAAAACAAGACCTAGCTCTAGCAAAAAAACTTAAATTAGAACTCAAACAAGAACTAAGAAAATAACTCAAGTAAATAATAGTGATTCTCTCTCTTTCCTAATCTCTTCTAAATATTTTTAAAACAGCCTCATTATTAGTTACTATGTTGTTACAACGAGTTCAAGAAGAGATGTTTGTTCACTTAAGGTTAGGTGATCCAGGTCATCCTCTAACAGAAGAATCATTTGCAGCTATAAATCAGTTTTTACTTGATCAAGATGCTTTTAGTCATCTAAAACATGGGAGAAGAGAACAACTAGCAGAGATGCCAAATCAATTAGACTGGGAGTGGTATCATTCTGATGAGAACAAAACACCTTACAGTGAAGCAGAACTTCTCAGAAGAACGAATGGCGAAACAACTACTTTTGACCCAAATGTAATTGAAGGGTTAGTTGATCCTTTAGATTTTGGTGAAGGTACACAACAAATGAGGAACTCTCTTGTAGGGGTAGATTTACTTCGGTATGAAAAAAAAGCTTTCCTTACAAGACATGATGATGGAAATAGACTCTCTGGAATTTTAGGACTTACTGGTGAATATTCTGGGGGAATACTTCGAGTTTATAGTTTAAATCCAAATAACGGTCGTTTAGGGGTTTTTCACAGAGCAAGAGTTTCTCTTGGAGATTTTGTTCTATTTGACGCTTCTAAGCAGCATGATTTAACACCAGTTACTGATGGGAAAAGAGAAGTGCTAGCTTATGTATTTGATAAAATTTAACTCCTCTACCCCAAGCTTTATATTATTCTTATTCTCACCTCAAAGCTACTATG
Organism: archaeon; assembly: GCA_018697095.1. GTDB lineage: Archaea > Nanobdellota > Nanobdellia > Woesearchaeales > GW2011-AR9. The sequence goes on from JABHSG010000003.1 coordinate 558,794, forward strand.
GTACAAGAAGCAAATACAACTAATTCTGCTAATAATCAAGACACTAATCAAAATCAAGAATCCAAAACATTTCTAGATTTCAAAGCTATCCAAAATAAGTGGCAAGCTACCTGGAAAGAGAACAAAACCTTCCAAGTTGAACTAACTAAAGAAGACTTAAGCAAACCAAAATATTACTTGACAACTCCTTACCCTTACATGAGTGGTCTTTTACACTTAGGGCATCTTTTCACTTACATGGCGCCAGAAATGGTCTCAAGATACAAACGTATGACTGGTCATAATGTTCTTTTCAAATACGCTTTTCATTGTACTGGGACTCCTATTGTGGCAGCAGCCGGCAGAGTAAAAGAAGGTGAACCTACTCAAATTGCAACTCTAAAAAAAATGGGAATTAAAGAAGACCAAATCCCTAAGTTCGCTGACCCTTATTATTGGTGCGAATACTTCCCAGAGCAAACACTAAAGGACCTAACAGAAATTGGTTTCACATTAGATCCACGTTATTCTTTCAAAACAACTCATTTGAATCCACCATATGACAAATTCATAACTTGGCAAATGAACAAACTAAAAGAACTTGGTTATATCAAAAAAGGTAAACATCCAGTTATGTGGTGCCCTAAAGATAATGTGCCAGTAGGTGATCACGACAGAAGTGAAGGCGAAGGAGAAACTCCACAAGAATTTGTTCTTTTCAAACACAAGTTAGAAAACACTAGTGAAAATCCTGTTTTTGTAATCACTGCTACTTTAAGGCCAGACACTGTTTTGGGAATTACTAATTTGTATATTCATCCAGAACTAGAATACGTTAAAGCACAAGTGAATGATGGTATCTGGATTTTAAGTGAACACTCCCTAAAAGCTTTAGAAACTCAAGGCCATGAAGTAAAAATTTTAGAAACAATCAAAGGGATAGACTTAATTGGAAAAAAAGTACAAGAATTTGATCAATCTTTAGTACCAATTCTGCCAGCAACTTTTATTGATCCTAATTTTGGAACTGGTATTGTTCATTCAGTCCCTTCAGATTCAGCTGATGATTTAATCGCTCTTCAAGATCTTCAAAAAAATCAAAAGACAATTCAAAAATATAATCTAAATGAAGAAGAAATAAAAGCAATCAAACCAATTGCTGTTCTTGATACGCCTGAATTAGGGAGCATTGCTGCGCAAACACTTCTTGATAAATATAAAGTTCAGTCTCAAAAAGAAGCTGAAAAATTAAAGAAAATAAAAAACGAACTTTACAAAATAAGTCACCACACAGCAACTTTTAATGAAAAATACAAAGATGTATTTTCAGAAGACTTAGTTGGAAAAAAAGTTGATTATGGTAAAGACATTATTAAACAAGATCTTATCGCAAAAGGATTTGCAACGCAATTTTATCAAGCGACTGGTAAAGTAGTTTGCCGTTGCCTTACTGAGTGTATCATCAAAGTTGTAAGTGACCAATGGTTCATGGAATACAATGATAAAGATTGGAAAAAAATCACTCATGAATGTCTTGACAACATCCAACTTTACCCAGAAAAAGTAAGAAAACAATTTGATTACGTTCTTGACTGGCTTCATCATTGGGCATGTACCCGTGAATTTGGTTTGGGAACAAAACTGCCATGGGATCACACATGGGTTGTTGAATCACTTTCAGACTCTACAATTCAAATGGCTTATGCTACAATCTCAAAGTATCTACAGCATCCAGAAATGTTTGGAATCAACGAGTCCAGTATAGACTTACTTGACGATAAATTCTTCAACTACATTTTCAGCGAAGAAAAAAGCCAAACCACAGCGCAAGAAATCTCAAATAAAACAAGCATCCCAGAAAAATTAATCCAAAAGATGCATGACGAATTTAACTATTGGTATCCTTTTGATTTTAGAAACTCTGCAAAAGACTTATTGCAAAACCACATGGCATTTTGTCTTTTTAATCACACTGCACTTTTTCCAAAAAAACATTGGCCACAATCTTACGTTCTTAATGGAAGAATTATGATTAATAATGAAAAAATGAGTAAATCTAAAGGGAATTTTTTCACAATCAGAGAACTCAACCAAAAGCACGGAGCTGATATTATTCGAATTACTGCAGCAAACGCTGGCGAAGGAGTTGATGATGCTAACTTTGATATGACTTTTTTAGAAACAGCTAAACATAAACTAAATGAGATTTACGAATTTGCAAAACTAAATTACAATAAAGATTCTCACAGATCTGACAAACGTGGTATTGATGCTTGGTTTGATAATGCAATCAATACTTGTATCCAAAACGCAACAACAAATATGGATAACATGCTTTTCAAGTCAGTTGTGCAAGCATCACTCATGGATATGCAAAGACATTTGAAATGGTACCTCAGGCGTACTGGTGGATCATTCAATAAAGAAATCATCAACAAGTACGTAACTTCTCAACTTAAACTCTTAACTCCATTCACTCCTCACTTTTGTGAAGAAGTTTGGGCTACTTTAGGTAATGAAACATTAATTTCAAATGAATCTTGGCCAAACGCAGGATCAATTGACTCTAGTGCAGACGCTAGTGAAGAGTTAATTAAAACTGCTCTTGAAGGAATGCGTAAAGTTCTCAAACTCGCAAAAATAGAAGAGCCTAAAAAGTATCAATTGTTTGTGGCAAACTCTTGGAAGTATGAAGCAATCAAAACAATCAAAGCAAAACTAAGTGAAACACGAAACGTGGGAGAGATTATTCCGCATGTTCTATCAAACAAAGATTTCAAACCATACGCAAAAGAAATCAGTAAGATGATTCCAGGTTTTGTGAAAAATCCAGCAAAGATCCCTGAAACTATTACTAGTCAGGATCAAGAGTTCGATGCACTTAACGCTGCAGCTAAATTTTTGCAAAGTGAATTTGCTTGCGAGGTTGAAGTTATCAAAGCTGATTCTTCTCAATCACAACATGCAAAGGCAGGGGCAGCATCACCAGGCCGCCCAGGGATCGTAGTTGAATAGATTGCACAAATATTTTTTTATTTCCAATTATTTTATTAACTTCTTATTACAAACATAAACTAATTATGATCAAAAACATCTCAACTAATCAAATAATCTCCAAGTCTGAAATAGATGCTAGTTCCTTCTGGCGCCAGACTCTTGGACTCATGTTTCATCTCAAACCAAGAAACTTAATCATGTCCTTTAACCAAACAAAGCCAAGAACTATCTCACTTCACAACTTCTTTGTCATACACAACTTAGAAATAATTATTTTAAACAAACAAAAACAAGTAATTGAAATAAATCATTCATTCAAACCATTCACATTTTACAAAGCAAAAAATAAAGGTCACTATTGTATTGAAATTGCAAAACAAGAATCAAAAAAACTTTGTAAAATCGGTGATAACCTATATTTCTAACAAAATAACACTAAATAAACACATAGAACTATGTTCTAGAACAGTTGGGTTTAAATACTAAAGTTACAACATTAAAAAAAAGAAGGTGGTACCATGAATTTTAAACACACAATTATTTTCCTAATAGTAGCTTTATCTTCCTTACTTTTTGTATACGCAGCAGGTTTTGAAGATGTATATGTGGTAGCTCCAACGAGTTTCCAAAATATTTCTGGGTCTGTTCTTTTGAATGCAACTGTGAATGGTACTGATGATACAAACAATGCAACAAACATGACGTTTGCATTTTATAATTCAACAACAGGCGCTCTAGTTTACAACATAACTGTAAATACAGCTGATGACGTTGAATTTAATTTAACTTATAATACTACCATTAATACCACTGCGGTGCTTACAGATGGTACATATAACTTAACTGTAAATGCTTCAAATGCAACTCATTCAAACATAACTAACAATTCCTTTGTACTAATTACTGTGGATAATACTGCGCCTCTAATTACAACTTTTACAAATCCTCAAATTTTAGATAATTTTACCTCTGGTTTAGAAGTGTTTAATGTGACTGTAACTGGAGGAGTTACAGATGTAAGTTCAGTAGTTTTCAATATCACAAATGGGACTGAAGCTGATGTCTCTTTAACAGCAGGGGCAATTGCAGATGAATCTGCATGGAATGCAACACTGAATGTAAGTTTTCTAACTGAAGGGAACCATACGTTCCATGTGATTGCTAATGACACTGTGTTAAATCAAAATGCAACTGAGTCCACTAGTTTTATTGTGGATAGAAGTGCACCAAATGTAACTTTAAGAACTGCTACCTTTTCTACCTCTGACACTACTCCAACAGTTTCAATGAATTTCACTGATGCTTTGTTTGCAGAAGCTAGTTGTACATTGTATATGGGTGGAACTGCAACAGTTACAAATTCTAGTGTAATGAATAATACTAACACAAACCTTACTGTGACTTCAGCTCTTTCAGCAGCAGAATACTTCACTGAGGTTAATTGTACTGATGGTTCTGGAAATATTGGAAATAGTAGTTCAATCACAATTACTATTGATGCAGTGGCAGCAGCTACAACTTCTTCAAGTGGTTCTAGTGGTGGTGGGAGCCGTGGTTCTAGTTCTGGAGTTTCAGCTGGTTCTAATGTATATCATAAAGAAATTTGGACATCAGTTGATGAAGGTGAAACTGCAAATATTGAGTTAGATGTAGACTCAGTTGCAGTAACTAGTATCTCTTTTGAAGCTTTAGAAACAATCTGGGGAGCATGGGTGAAAATTGAAGGTACTGACATTGATGAACTTCCAACAAAAGTTGGTGAAGTTGATTCAACTGTACACAGTTATTTTGAAGTTTCCAAATCAAACTCTGTTAAAAACAATCTTTTAGAAGATATTGAATTAGACTTCCAAATAGAAGAAGAGTGGCTTAATGAAAATGGTTTAGATGCAACTCAAATTGCTCTTTATCACTTTGATGATAAAGACGATGACGCTATTTGGGAAAGGTTAGAAACTTCCTATAACGGAAAAGATGGCGAGTTTGCATATTATCAGGCAATGACTCCTGGGTTTAGCTATTTTGCAATCGCGCAAGACGAAAGTGTAGAAGTTGAAGAAGAAACTACAACTGAATCTGAAGTTGAAGAAGAAACTACAACTGAATCTGAAGAAGACTTTGGTCTTGTTGAAGAAGATTCTTCAGGTTTAAAATCATGGTTCACAGTAGCAATTGTGATCGTTGTACTACTTGCAATCTGGCTTTTTGTATCATCACTAAAAAGCAAAAATGCTGGGAAACCAAGCACACGTAAAAAGAAGAAGAAGTAATTCTTCACCTTTTTTTATTTTTTTAATATTCTAATTACAATTAAGATCAATTCTCATGATCTATATTTACAAAAGAAAAAAGGTATTAAGGGCGCGCCTAATTTTCGAATAAACAATGCTCTGTGCCATAATCCAAACATGTTCTCCTTCGTGCAACCCTTTGAACATGGACTGCATTTCTTAAGGCTGCTCGGTTCCCCGCCTGACCTGGTTCGAAATACTACCCATCCCAAAAGACACGCTATTAACAAACATACCTGGGACAACAAAACATAGCTACCCTCAAAAAGGCTTCAGCTCTGTGTAAAGTCCACTCACAGTAACAACGCAGGACTAACGCGCCAGCCTAGCTATCCTTAACCTTCAAGATTACTCCTGAATATAATACAAAAATAATAAAGAACTTGTTTTAAAAACATTCCTAATGAAAATTAATCTTGGAGTGTTGAATATTTGATTCTAAAAATTGAGTCAACTAAATTTCCAACTGATTGTACAGTTCTATCTGAAGCTTCAATCTCAGTGCAATAGTTTCCTTTGAGTGACCTTCCGCTGTATTTCTTTGTAGTATTACAACTATCGCCTACTTGAGCTATAGGTTCAGAAGGTTCTGGGTTGTCAAAATACATAGCTGTTACCGCAATCCCTAATCCTGCTATCCCTGCAAGTGCCAATTTTCCAATATCTTTTGCCATTAATACTAGAAAATCACTCTTTTTTATAAACCTTGCCTAAGTTAACTACTCGTTAGTAGTTTCATCGCGAAGTAAGGTCATAAACGCTCTCTCCTATAGGTGCAAATGCGTATCCAACATCACTTAAGCCACACAAAAAGTCTAAACTTCCAGAATCAATAAAATCAGCTGCTGGACCTCTAGCATTCAAACCTTCAAATCCACAACTTCCATATTCTGCAGCACCAGAATACAAAGAAAAACCTTCTACTAAACTCTCTCCAGCGCCAAACCTGCCTTCACCATTAATAACATAACTACTTGCCCCCAAAGAAACAAGTGCAATTGTTACAGCATGATATAATCTCATAACACCTTCTCTTCAAAAATTACTCTTTAAGCAAATCCTCCCACAAAGATGGTAGGAGTGGCAATTAGTTAAGCTAAATATCACAAGATACAAATACTTCCTATACTATCAAATCAGTAACATGAAAATCAAGACATTCAGAGGTGGATACGACAATAACTTTGCGTATCTCATAGAATACCAAGACAGAGCTCTTCTAATTGATCCAAGTTATCCAGCCAAAGAGATTTTAGCTTACTGTGAAGATAACAGATTAAAACTAATTGGAGTTGTAGTTATGCATTCGCATCATGATCATATTGTTGATTTGCAAACCTACAAACATAGGGCAATTACAATTTACGCTCACTCCTCAAGTAAAGTCTACAAAGACGAAGCGATCACAGAAGACGACGTAATAACTCTTGGAAACATGAATTTCAATGTCATGCATACGCCTGGCCATCGTTTTGATTCAATTTGTTTACTCTACAAAAAACATCTTTTCACAAGCGACACTTTGTTTGTTAGAGGTTGCGGAAGAGTAGACTTTGAAGGGTCAGACCCTGAACTAATGATTGACACTTTAGAAAGAATCAAACATTTAGAAGAAGATATCACTGTTTATCCAGGTCACGATTATGGTCCAACTAAAACATCAACAATCAAAGATGAGAAACGACTCAACCCTTTCTTACAAATGACAAGAGAAGAATTCCTAAAGAACAGGTTAGGATAATAAACAATAATCATTAGAACGGTTTATTTTCTTCTCCAATCAAGTCCCTTTTTTCTTCCAGAGGCAACTGCGCCAGCTTGTCCGTGAGGTGTTGGTGTAATAGAATCCATATGCGCTTGTTGTTGTTCTGTAACTTGTGTTCTTCCTGGTTTCTCGTATCTTGCAGGTCTAGCTCCTCTCGCGGTGTGTCTAGTTGGTGTGTGATTAGTCAATTTTTCAACCACATGTCGTGGAACATAAATCCTTCCAATATGGATTTCCTCAGGCAATAATACCAATGCCCTGCTAACATGACCAAGCCTTTGTTCAAGTTCTTTTGGCACATCTAAATTAATATCACTTAGGGTACTTCTTTCATATATATCAAAGATCGGAAAAACAGCTTCAACACTCCCTTTTTTATCAATACCATTAGCCGTATATCTGTTGTCTTCTGGAATTGGACGAATAACTCTTCCTGCTGTAAATTTTTTCAAAATAGAACCTAAATCGGAATTTGGTAATGCTTTGTCTTGCATGTAATGTTTAATTAATGCTTTTGATGGTAAATAGTTTCCTTGAAAGCTAGGGTCTACAACAACTTCTGTCAAAAGTAATTCTCCACTAATAAATCCTGGCTTATTAGCTCCTTGAATTTTCCCATTTGGCCCAGTGTATAATCCTTCAAATCCTTCAAAGATTTCTTCTAATACAGGACCAACACTAAATTCCATGCCAACAGGCATTCTATCATATGACATTATAATCCTTAATTCCTAATCTCTTTTAAAAACTTAATTGCAAATTAAGTTCAAAAAGTCTTGCTTGTTGTAAGATTACTTGCGCAGTTAGTAATTCTCAATAAGTAAGCTTATTGTAGATTATAAGTAAAATAACCTTTATTAACACAAAACATCCTCTCAAAAGCCTACTTCTTCAAACCTTCTTTCAGATAACTTTATAACTCTCTTTTTACAAATTATAACTTAAATATTCAAACAAAAATAATTAACGGAGATATAATTAAAATGACAAATGCAAAAGTAATCGCAGTAGTAAGTTACATTACCTTAGTTGGGTGGATCATCGCTTTGATTTTGAATTTACAAAAAAAACAAGCATTAGCAAGTTTTCACATTAGACAATCTTTAATGTTAATTCTAGCTTCAGTAGTTGCTGGAATTCTTGGAACTGTTCTGTTCTTTATTCCGTTCATTGCACCAATTCTATACATCGTTGTATTTGTACTATGGGTAATTGGATTAATCAATGCAATCAAAGGCGAGCAAAAACAAATTCCTTTAGTAGGATCATTTGCTCAGAAATGGTTCAAATCTTTGTAAGAACAAACAAACATTATTTTTTTTCTTTTTTTAATTCAATTTATTCTCATTACTTTCTCTAGCAGAATTAACTTTAACAATCACTATTTTTTCAACAGCTAATACTATGATCAAGGAAGTGATTCCCACCACCAGAAAACCAAGCCAAGGAAGTCCTAAGTTCTCTTGAACATTCACTGAATTAATCACAGCTCCAACAAACAAAAGCATCAAAGAGCAAGGCACATAAAACATCACTCTCAACTTATTGTCAGAAATCTTTGACAACTTTTTGTAATCCAGTTTTCCTCTTCTACCTTTACGGAGCTTTCTCATTTCCCAATTTTCTTTAACTATCATCTTATGACATTCTCTAAATTAAATCTCAAACTTAAAACTCTCCAAGGCCCTTCTGTGATCCAATTTTTTTAGCTACTAGTTTTTTAGACATCTCGTCTTCTAAAACTAATTTGCGTTGTATCTCTTGTGCCCGACTAACTAGTTCATATGGCATTCCTGCAAGTTTAGCAACATGTACTCCATGACTTTTGTCACATGCCCCTGGTATAAGTTTTCGTAAATAAACGACTTCGCCACCAACTTCACGTACAGCAACGTTATAGTTCACAACTTTTTCAAACGAATCTGCTAGATTATTCAACACATGGTAATGCGTTGCAAACATTGTCAAGGCCCCAACATTGTTATACAAATATTCAGCGCAGCTCCACGCAATCGCAACCCCATCAAACGTGGAAGTCCCTCGACCAATCTCATCCAAAACAACCAAGCTTGAAGACGTAGCCTCGCGCATAATTGTAGCGGTTTCAAGCATCTCAACCATAAATGTACTTTGCCCAGATGACAAATCATCATGGGCCCCAACACGCGTGAATATTTTATCAACTACTGATAACTTACATGAAGCCGCAGGAACAAAAGATCCGATTTGCGCAAGTAAAACAATCAATGCAGTTTGACGCATAACAGTACTTTTACCTGAAGTATTTGGTCCAGTAATAATCATAATCTCTCCATCCACTAACTTAACACTATTAGGAACAAACTCATCAACAAGTGATTCAATCACGGGGTGCCGTCCATCAACTATTTCCAAAATACTTTTTTGGGATCCACTCTTCTCCACACTCTTTGCCTGAGAATCTACAAACTGCGGCCTAACATAACGTTTTTGAACAGCTAAAACACTAAAAGAACAAAGTACATCCAGCATAGAAAGCTTAGAAGCCACTTCTTGTATTTCAGAAGTATGTTTTCCAACAGAACTTAGTAAATCCATGAATAAGCGATATTCCAAATCATAAAGTTTCTCCTGAGCACCTAGTATTTTTACCTCTAATTCTTTTAACTCAGAAGTAAAATACCGCTCAGCATTCGCTGTTGTTTGTTTACGAATAAAATGCGAAGGAACTTTTTCCAAATCTTTTTTACGCACTTCAAAAAAATAACCAAATACTCTATTGTATGAAATTTTCATCCCATTTATTCCGCTTTCTGATTTCTCACGTGCTTCAATTGCAGCAAGTACTTGTTTGGAATTAAGTGTCAATTCAAGTAGTTCATCAGCTTCTGGGTGAAACCCGCGTTTAATCATCCCTCCTTGGCGTACACTGATCCCACAATCTTCTCGTACAGCCCGATCAAGTAAATCGTGCACAGAAGATAAGTCTGGTAAATTACTAATCTCTAAAAGTAAATCTGAGCCATGAACTGTTCGTAGTACAGAAACAATAACTGGTAATCTAAACAAACTCTCCTTCAAACTAATCAAATCTTTAGGGTTAGCATTCCCATAATTAATTCGTGCAATTAATCTTTCAATATCATAAAGTTGCTTAAGCAAGTTCACTAGTTCATCACGTGCCAAACTATTTTGGTTCAACAAATCAACTGCATTATGACGTTCCTTAATTTTATCAACATCCAAAAGTGGCGAACGAATAATCTTTTTCATGAGACGCGCACCCATAGATGATACAGTCTTATCAACTACAGATAGCAAAGTTCCGCGATCTTTTTTTCCATGCACATTTTCAAGAAGTTCTAAATTGCGTAAAGTGCAAGTATCAAGTTGCATCACATCACTGTTTTCTACAACTCTCAGTGATTTCAAATGTGACAAAGAATTCTTTTGTGTATCTTTCAAATAACGCAAAAGTGCTCCACTAGCACTAACTAAACTTTTACTAAACCCACTACTCATATCTATCTCTGCAAGCACTCCGCTCTTAGAGATTTCTTTTTCACTAATCTGGTCAAATAAAACAGAAGACGCATTCTCATACCTAAAGTGAAAATCATCTTGCGGACTTACAAACACTGACATCCCAACCAGCCGACTTACAAATTCTTGATTCACCATTAAACTTTCAGCAATAACGCATTCAGAAGGTCTACGTTTAGCAATCTCTGAAAGTACCTTCTCTTCATTATCTAAAACACCAACGACTAATTCGCCAGTTGACAAATCACAAAGTGAATAAGAAAACCTATCTTCACTTTCACTTTCTCCATTAGAAACAAAAGAATAGATTGCCATCAAATAATTATTACTTTTAGCATCAAGTATCGACGACTCAATAACAGTTCCAGGAGTCACAACTCGAACAATTCCGCGTTTCACAAGGCCCTTTGATTTTTTGGGATCTTCAAGTTGCTCAACTATTGCGACTTTGTGTCCTTTTGCAATCAACTTCCCTAAGTATGGTTCAAGCGCATGAAAGGGAACTCCAGCTAGTGGTGCACGCTTCTCTCCTTTCCCTCGCGAAGTTAATGTGATCTCTAAATCGCGCGCAGCAATCTCAGCATCTTCGTAAAATATCTCGTAGAAGTCTCCCATCCTAAGCAACACCAGGCAGTCTGGCCGCTCTAATTTAGCGGATTTATATTGCAGCATCCCTGGAGTAAGCTTCGAGTCCGGGATTTCAAGTATTGACACCATAAAACAACAAGAATTCTCAATAATCTTAACTTTTAAGCATTATGGTCCAGAATTAATGCCGACTTTTGGCAACATTTCCAAATATACTATATTCAAACAAATTTTCAACACCTCTTTTATACATCTCAATGACTTCTCGTGTAACAAAACAATCATCTGAAACTTTAGTTGAGAAACGAGGCCTTTGTGAAACTAATGTTGGGTTACTATAACTTCTATGTTCTCCTTTTGGAACTTTGTCAAAAAAAGAGTTTGTATCGTCAAATGTGGTGCCAATAATTCCTGATTCTCGTAAGGGGTTTGTGTGTTGCTGTCTTCCATCAGCAAAACTATATGGAAATAAATTAACTGGGAGATCGAACAATTCTTCATTGTTTCCAGAAGATAATATTGCCATGCCTGCACTTGGAGTTATCAGTAGTCTCCTTTGATAATAGTGGTTATGGATACCTCCAATTCCTCCAGGCCCAATTTGTGAAGTTCTAATTTTCTCAATTGCTATGTTGTCTAGATCTATCTCTTGTTTCTCTGAGAGTAAATTTTCAATCCCTTGAATTTGATCTCCTGAAGTTAAAAGTATTTTTCCAGCTGATTTGCCTTTATATCTTACAATCCATGGCGTGGCATAAATTGTCAAAAAATGATTTGGGGTTTGTCTCATAAAAAGTGGAACAAAGTAAGTAAGTTATAATTGCTTGTGGTGGCAATTACCACCAAAATACATTTGTTTTATAAAGAACTAGTCAAATAATATCTTACATGTTCCAAGAAATCCTTCAAGAAACTGGCCTCTCACTTAATGAAGCAAAAGTATACGAAGCCCTACTTTTCCTTGGCGAAGCCAATGTACAAAATATTACAAATAAATCTAAAGTCCACCGAAGAAATGTTTACGATGCTTTGCAAAAGCTAGATGAAAAAGGATTAGTTAGCCAAACAATCGCAAACAAAGAGAAAAAATTCAAAGCTACAAGTCCAGAACGTCTACATGAACGTTACCAAGAAAAAGAACTCAAACTCTTAACTCAGTTGCCAGAACTTACAAAACTATACAAACAAACTCAAGAAACAGCGCAAGCACAACTTTTCCGTGGAATAGAAGGGTTCAAAAATTATCTCAATTTAATTTTAGAAGAAAAAAAGCCAGTTTACTTTATTGGTGCAAAAGCTTTCTGGCTTGACGAAAGACTCAAACATTACTTGCCTCACTTTGAAAAACAAAGAAAAGCAAAAGGAATCAAATTCAAACATCTTTTTGATCATGAAGTAAAAACTAAAACACCACAAATTCTCAAACTAGTTGGGAAACCATACAAATTTCTGCCTAAAAAATATTCAAGTTCTACAGCAATTGATATCTTTGGAGATTACGTAGTCACTTTTGTGGGAGTGCAGCCAGGAAAGCTCCATGATGAACCACTCCAATTCGTTCTAAAAAACAAAGCTTTGGCAGACGGTTATAGAAAATTCTTTGAATTCATGTGGGACTTCTGTCCAAAAGAGTAAAAATAGTGGCAAACTAAAATAGACTACTCTTCAGTAACGACGAAACCGAAAAGTTTATAAGTATCATGGATATTTTTACAACTAGGTTAGCTGCATTAACAACCTGGAATCTTCGAATTTCTTAAAACAGCTCTCAAGAAGTAATTTTGGAGAGCTAGTAAAATTCATAATTCTCCAAAATAAAAAATAGGTGAATAATATGAATGTAATTAAAATTTTGTTAATGTTTATGGTATTAATGGTTGCACTACCATTAGTGACTGCGATCACAATTGAAGATATCCAATTTGAAAATGGAAATTATGATATCACAAGCGAAAGTGGATATCTATCCGAAGATTCTATCATGCATGTATATGCAGATGATTTACTGTTTAGTGTCACCTTAGAAACAACTGATGGGACAACGCCAGCAATTATCAGTTGGTCAAGTGATAGTTTACAAGAAGAAAATGGTTATTTCACAACTGGTGATTTATCTATCCTTAGTCAATATAATGACGGTGATACAATCTCATTTTTTATTGCTGTTCAAGATATGTCAGGTAATCTATTGTCAAGTTCAACCTTTTCTGATGTAATTATAGACTCAAGTAGTCCAAGTTTTGAAGATGACATTGCTGAAGAAAATTATGCAATTACTCCAAACACCCTAAGTGCTGTAACAACACTTAGTGTTTATGTCTCTGATAACAGTACAGTAGACTCAGTTTCAATATTCTTTGATGATGGAACTACTACACAAACAAGTCCCTTAACTTTTGATTCTGTGGATGAAAGTGGAGTAGATATTTGGGTTACAGATTTTGATCCATCTAGTTTTGATGAAGGTACAATTGATGCTACAATCACAGCAACTGATATTGTGGGTAATGTTGAAACCTTAGCATACTCTATTTACTATGATACTGTTGCACCAACTATTCTTGCTGTAACTGACGCTACTGTATTTGAAAATTCATACACTATCGAAGCTACAATTGATGATAACTTTGTTGACAGTTTAACAGTATATTGTCTTTTAGACATAACTGGACCAGACACCTCAGTTGTGGATTACTCATTTGAAATTACTGAATTGACAACTACTGCTTTTGAATCAGCAAGCACTTATGATGAATTAGGTGATTACACTTACCAAATTGATTGTTATGATGAAATGTATACAGTAAGTTCACAAACTTATACATTTTCTGTAGTTGATACATTAGCACCTACCATTACTTTTAATTCACCAAGTGATAATGTTGTAATGAGTGCAAGTACAACTACTTTTGATATTGATGTGACTGTGACTGATAACATTGGCGCAGATAGTTTTAGTCTGACCATAACTGATAGTGAAGGTGAAGAACTAGGAACTGACACAGTAAGTTCTGGTTTTAGTGGATCATATCTTGAAACTATTACAACAAGTCTTCTCTCAGATTCAACTTACACAATTGCAGTTGAATCATCTGACTTAAGTGGAAACACAGCAACCAGTGAGATTGACTTTACAATTGATACCACTGCTCCAGTAGTAGAGTTAACTAGTGAAGCATATGTTTGGTCAAGTTTTTCAGAAGCTATTCTTTCATTTACTAATGTTGAAGCAGTTTCTGATTACATTTTTTGTGAAGTAAGTTTAGATTCAACTGGTCTTGGAACATACACAGCTTATTCTCCAAACGTTGAATCAACTGTTGCAATCACAAGTGATGATTGGACTGATAGTGGATTAAACGCACCCAATACTGCAGATGAGTTCACAACATATCTTACTTGTTATGATGCTCTTACAAATACAGCTGTCTCAAACACTGCA
>JABHSG010000002.1 GCA_018697095.1 archaeon
ATACGCTTCTTTGATACCAGCAACTATTTGTCTTTGTTTTATTTTTTTTCCAAAGTCAACTTTGAGAACATAAAGTTTGTCAGCTTCAGGATGATCTTTTACTTCGACTATCTGGCCAACACGAATATCAACTGGGAATTCTGAAGAGTTAGTAGAACCATTAGCTGAGTCTTGTTTTTTGTCTTCTTTGATTTCGATTTTGTCAAGCATTTTCTCTGGTTGTTTCACTTGACCCTTCCAAGAAGGAGTTTTTTCTAAGTCTTGCCAAGATTGTGGTTTGAGAGAAAGAGAAGTTTCCACCTTTTTAGCTAAGATTGGCATAACTGGTTTGATCAGAATACTGAGTGTTTTTGTGAGGTTCACGCACCAAGATACTTGAGATACGATTAATTTCTGGTGTTGTTTAATTTTGGTTTGGTCAGTCGTATCGAGTTTCTTCCAAGGCTGCGCTGCTTGAAAGTATTGATTACCTAAATCTGCTATTTTTATGATTTTATTTGTGGCTTCTTTTAGGTTCTGCTCGAGATAATGAGTACGAATTTCTTCAATTAGAAAATTTACTTGTTTGTTTAGGGCTTTTTCACCACCACTACAAGCAGGGAGTGGAAGAGAAGAGTCATTATTCGAATAGTTTTTTGCTGCGAAACTAAGGGTTCTGTAGAAAAAGTTACCTAAAGACGCCAGTAAGACATTGTTTGACACTGCTTTGAAATCTTGAAAACTCAAATTGATATCAGTAACTGTTCTGTCTGAATGGCTTGCAAGATAGTACCTTAGGTGCTCGCCACCATAAAGTTCATGAAATTGAGATGCTGTGAAAAAAGTTCCTCGGCTCTTGCTCATTTTTTTACCATCAACATTAATAAAACCATTAACACTCACAATTGGAAGTTCAATTCCCATCTCCATAAGCATAGCTGGCCAAAAAAGTAAATGAAAATACATGATGTCTTTACCAATGAAATGAATTGGTTGACTAGATTTGTTTTGCCAATAATCTTGCCAAGTTAATTTTGAAGCAGTAGAAGATTTGTTTTGCTTATTACAATAGTCCATAGTTGAAGAGATATAGCCAATAGGAGCGTCAAGCCAGACGTAAAGAAATTTTTTAGCCCCTGTTTCTTTTGTCGAATTTGGAATTTCAAAACCAAAGTAAGGTTCATCGCGAGATATGCACCAATCATTTAATCCTTCCTTAATCCAGTTTAATGCGAAATTTTTTACTTGTTTTTGGAGCGGATTGCTTTTGTTTTCTAGCCAGGATTTTAATTTAGTTTGGCATTTGCTTAGTTTGAAATAATAATGAGTTGTTTTTTTTAATATTGGTTTAGTACCTGTAATTGTCGACTTAGGACTGATCAAATCAGTTGGTTCATAAGTAGTATTACAACTTTCACAAATATCCCCATACTGCTCTTTTGTGTGACATTTAGGACATTCACCTTTAATGAATCTGTCAGGAAGAAACTGTTTTGCTTTTTCGTCAAAGAGTTGATTTATTTCTTTTGTATAAATTAAGCCTTTTTCCTTTAGAGTATTAAAAAAATGAAGTGCTAATTCTTTGTTTTCTTTAGAGTGAGTTTTGTGAAAGTTATCAAATTGCACGTTGAATTTTTTCAGGTCTGTTTGATGCTCATCGAAAAATTGGTTTGTATATTCAAGTGGTTTCATGTTTGCTTTTTTAGCATTCACAGTAATTGGTGTTCCATGCTGGTCTGATGCGCAGACATAAATTGCTTCTTGACCAATGTGTTTTAGAAACCTTGTGTAAATGTCTGCTTGAATGAATCCTAAAAGGTGCCCTAAGTGCAAAGAACCGTTAGCATATGGAAGGCCCATAGTTACAACTATTTTTTGCTTATCTTTTGCAAGAGTGCTTAGAGTAGACATTTGTAGTTGAGTTGGTTGTTTTGTTTTATAAGTTTAGTGGCAAGAACATAGCTAATTTATAATTATTTTAATTAAATAGATGGATTAATTGAAAAATTACAATAAGAATAATAAAATAATGAAACTAAGGAGATTAAGTAGTATTGTCTACAACTAATTCTAAGTGGTTACCATTTTTAACTTTGAGATCCCAAAGCATACTTTCTAAAAAAGGTTGAAAGCGCTTCATTCCAATTCCACTTAAGTCATTTGTTCCAAATTCACCTAGATTTGCGAGCATCTGTAGACCAATAGATTGAGAGAGAAGTGCAAGATCATTTCCAGGTACGTAGACCATGCCAAGTTCTTGAGGCAGAGTATTTCCTGTTGCAGCAAAATAAACCATATCAACTACTGAATAGATCCCTACTGCAAGGGCATAAGTTCGTGTTGCGTCCCACCGATCCATTTTATGTTTTTTAAGCTTCTAATTTGATATCAGTACTGCTTAGTTCATTACCATCAACAGTAATTGTACGTTTGATAGTTCCAACTTTTTTAGCATATAACCTTGCTTTTGCAAAATCGTTTTCGTATTCTTTTGGAATTTTAACATCTTTTATGTTGAATACGTGGTCGATTTGTGCTTTTTTGAATTTTCTTTCTTCAGAGTCGAAAAGAAACGTGTTTAGTAGAGTTTCTGTGTGCTCTTTAGTTACTTTTAGTGTGCAAAACTTTTCTTTAATGCTTCCAGGTTTAGGTGGACTTCCTTTCATCTTTAGTTTTACAGACTCATCACATTTGAATTTGGGAATTAGAAAAGCATATTTTGCAGCAAGAAGAGTTACTGCTGACCTAAGTTCTTCTGCTGATTGATTAAAAGTAAGAGTATATTTTTTCCCCTTCTTGGTTTTTATTTCAAAACCCGCTGTTTTAATGTCTTCAGTTGGATCAGCTTTAGCTGCAACTAAAACAGCTTCACCTTCAATTTTAGCAGAGTCCCCAAGCATATCGAGTGCTAAGAAAATAAGGTCAGGAGCGTATTCGTAGCCAGTTTGCACTTGAGCGCCTTTAGCCATTACTTTGAGAAGATTAGCTTCACGCTCAAATTCCCCTAAAGAGAATCTGATGAAACGAGAGTGTACTAAATCGTCAACTTGGTTATCGTTTATTTTTTGAATGAATGTCTTAATTGCCATGGAAGAAGAGAGAAATAGGTGTTTATAATGCTTGTTGTTTGGAATTTGATCAAACTTTAGCTTAGCTTTTTATTTGAGAGGTGAAAATCAGAGATATGCTAGATAAAATAAAGGAGATCAAAGTATCTGGATTTAGGCAGATTTTTTCACAAGCCTCCTTGAACAATAGAATTGCAGCATTACAAGCGAAGGGATTTTTTGACCAAGAGGCTGGGCAATTTGAAAGTGAAGTAGAAGTAAAGTTACTGCAAAGTCCAGATGATGTCATGCAAATTGCTAAAAAAACTGGTTCTTGTTTGTATGACCCAAGGCGAGTAGAGAAAGTGCAGCTTGAATGTTACAAACAATTTCTTGAAGATCCAAGTGTACTATACTTTTCTTTGAGTTCTAGACAAATAAAAGGATATTTTAGATTTTATGCTGGAGAGAAGCAAGGTCCACAAGAGAAAGTAGGTCCAAAAGGCACTGAAATGAGTGCAGGATCAGAAGTAATTTTGTTTGAAGACATCTTACGTACAGAATCCACTGGGAAATTGTTTTATAATGAACCGCGAGCAGTAATATTTTCTACTATTGCTGAATTGGGCCTTTTAGATCGAAGCTACCTTCAAATGCTATATGACAGAGGAGATTGCCAAATTGCAAATCCCCTTTTAGTTCGTAAATTAGGAAACAGAAGATATTTCAAAAAAGGAATAAAAAATGTAGAGTTCTACAAAGGCGATCAACTTATTGAAAACTTAGAGTTTGTTTTGGCGCGAGATCTTTTGTAGTTTATTTTTTAAGAAGAGTGTATTGAGAGTTAATTACTCAGAACTTACTCGTTTTACTTCAATACACATAGCTTCTTGCATAGTACGGATTTCTCTTGGGCAGATTGTGTACTCGAGATTATGTTTAGTGCAATAAGTTGCGATTTTGAGACGTTCAATTTCTCCTTTGAATTTTACTGGAACTACTAGGCCAAATGGATGTTCACTTCCAATTATAGTGTAACCTTGCTCATGCATATCTGCAATAACTTGATCACGAATTCCTTTAAGCATGTCAAGGCGATCTTTGATTAGTTTTAATTTTTTGAATAGATGATTCGTATCGCCTTCGAACTTAGTTGCTGTTAGAAGTGATTTTGCCCTTTGCTTTAGCTCTTTGGTGTCAAAAGAGATGAATCCACCTGTTTGAAGATCCACAGGTTTCCATTTACCAAAACTACTGAAGATAATGTCTGCGTAATTACCATTACAATATTCTGTGCCCAAAGATCCGCAAGCATCCATAATTATGAAAGTATCCTTACTTTTGCAAATGTCGTAAATTTGTTTAATGTCTTGAGGAGCGAAATAGCCACCCACAGAATGATAAAGAAGTACTGCATTTTTATTTGCATGTTTTTTTAGATCAGTTAGGTCTATTACTGCGTTTGTTGTTTTAATTCTGATAACTTTTTTGTTTAGTGAAAGTGCAATTGGTTCGTAAGTCATCCAACCACCTTCGCTTGGAATAAGAACTGTATCTTTGCCACTTAGTATTAATGAGAGTAAGACACTAGCATTACCACGGTTTGTTAAAGCTACGTGATCGTGTTTTGTTAAATGACGAAGTTCTTGTAGACATTGATCTTTCATGAGTGAAGTAATTGAAGAAGATGTATTAAAGAGTTTGGGTTAGTGAGAGAATTTAACCTAATTTTTTAATTAATTTAAGGTTTTCTGCGTGCCCAGAGTATCTTGTAAACCGACTGATTAAACCTTCAACACCATTTCCACGAAGGACCCTTAGAGCAGCTGGAACTTGATTAGGAGTCACAACTTGAACATCTGGAACTTCTGGTTTTTCCGGATTGTAAAATTTCCCTAATTCATAAGAAAAATCATCATTAAATTCTGGCCCAATAAGATTGTTTGTAGGGTCTACTTCAATAAAGCCATAAGGAGCAATACGCGACACTGCCCAAGCATGTCCACCAGGACTTTTAACCAAACCATTTCTTTCTTCAGAATAAAGGCCAAGTTTATTTGCAATATCAACGTATGCTTTTGCAAAACCAACACACTTAGCAATACCAGTTTCAAGAGCTGATTCTGCCAGATCACCAGAGTCAAGATAGAAAGAGTTAGTTAATTCAAGATCTTTTGCCTGCTGAATTATTTCTGCTGCTTTTTTTTCAACTGAACCTTCTTTTCTTAACACAGTTGTTTCTAAAAACCCTAACCAGTCAGTTATTTCTTCAATGCCAGTTGTTATTGGAAATTTTCCTTTCATTAATTCTGAAAAAGATTGCCCTGATTGACTTTGACCAACAGCACTAGCTACACTATCTTCAAAGCCAGGAGGAACAAGAGAATACGACACATAAACATCAATATATGCAGAGATAAACATCATTAAATCAAAAGGATTTACTGCACCAAAAGCGTCTTTGTTTATTATCTTTGCAATAGTTTTTGCTGCCATTGAAACATAATCTTCTCCTTCAATTTTTTCAGGAACATAATGAGGAGTCACAAGTTCATCTAAAACTTGGCCCCTGTGCAGTGGCCTTTGTCTTAGGAGCACAATGCCACTCTCAGAATACCTAGCATTTATTGGACCACTATCACTTAAAGGCATGAAACAACCTCTTTGAGCAACAAATTCAAATTGCCCATCCACTGGAAGTTCTATTCTTTGTGGGCCATTAAATCTTAAGAGAACGTATGAATCTAAAGAAGGATCTGTAATTGAAAGAGCAAGGTGAGAATCACCTACTTTAACTTTTGAATGAGTTGGATCTGTGAAAACCATTTTGTGATTATTTTTATTTTTTGATTGAGAGTTACCTGTATGTTGCTACTTGCTGTTCTAACTTTGGCATATGAGTTTTTGCTTCAGAACTACCTGGACCATGGGCCGCGAAAAGAGTTTGTTGTGCACTAGCTAGAGTTTGCGCAGTTACAGCTTCGACTGTTGGAACTAAATCTTTTTTTCCGTAGATGAATGCTAAGTCATAAGACAGTTTTATCCCTCGCTCTTCTTTTTGTTTACCCATAAAACCCATTGTCGGATCAACTTCCATTTTGCTGTACGAAGAGACATCAGTTACTGCCCACATATGTGCTCCCCAAGTACCACCAGAATAAACAAGACCAACTCTTGTTTCTGAATTTAAACCAAAGCGCCTTGTAAGTTCAACATACACCTTACTAAATCCAGTACATTTAGCAACGCCACTAAGTAAAATATCATTAGGGTTTCCCTCTGAACTGCCACTAAAATAAACCATCAAACCCAAATCACCTAAGGTTTGCCAAACTATTTTTGATTTTGCTTTCACACCAACTCGACTTAATTCTGAAAAAGGGAGATTTTGCATGAGAATGTGCTGAACGTCCTTATTAACCATAGCAACTGGAAAAGCTCTTTGCATTGCACTGTAAACATCTGAAAAGCTTGCTCTTCCTGGCGAGATAAGTTCAGATTCTAATTTTCTTTGAAAACCAGGAGGAGTCAAAGAATAAGTTAATGTATCTCGAAGATATGAAATTGTTTCTGCAATTAATCTTATTGGGTCCACTTCAAGAGGATTTGACTTTTTTGTGAGCCCACTTAGAGGATGGATTTCATCTATTTCAAGAGCTTTTGATCCCCCTGTAAAATCATCTCCAGGCATGCACTGAGCTTTACTCAAAATTCTACGAGACGCTGCAGCCATCGGGCCACTGCCAATTAAAGCCTCCAATGGAACACTATGATTAACCGGAGAAAAAAGAGGCACTGTATTACTAATTAAACCTCTTTGCCGCACAAGTAACCTTGCATTATCACTATTTGCATAAAGTATTTCTTTACCAGCTATGCCTTTAGTTGCAACTATTTCAAATTGATCCATAAGCCCAAGATTTAGACTTGCGCCAATAGGGACCCCAACAGATAAGTATTCTGCTGAGCTATCACCTGGTAAAGTCACAGTCAATTTTCTTCTTCCACTAGGAAGGGCTATAAGTTCAGTTTTAACCATCACTACGCTAAAAGAAGGGCCATTTATAAAGTTATTACTAAAGAGTAGTCTATTTCTTAATTGAGCTCAAGAATAAGTTAAATTGAAGTTATTTTTTAGATTTCTTTGCTTTTCTAGATTTAGATTTAGTTTTGGCTTTTTTGGTTGATTGTTTTATGGTTTCTTTTTTATTTGTGAAGCTTGCTTGGAACTTCAGATTCCATACAAGAGCGTTCATGAGGTTTTCTTTTCTGACAACTCCTGTGATTTTGTCTGCGCTGTTTTTTACTGGTAAAAAATTACTATCGGCTTTTGCTAATTTTTGAAAAGCTGTGAAACCAGATTCATTTTCATTAATAGAATCTAATTGAGACAATGGTTGAGTAACTTGACCTACAGTCATCAAAGAGATCACTTCAGGTTTCATTGCACTTAGTTTATGCATTTCAGTCATACCTGAAATTTTTGATTTTGATTTTACAAGAAAAGCAGTATCACGATCACCTAGATGTTTGTTTAAAAATTGTTTAAGATTTGTATTTGCGTTAACTATTTGATAATCTTTAGTTAGGAACTTTTTAGCAGCCCATTTGCCAAGCACTTCTTTGAAGACAACTTGTTGATAACTTAGGTTTGCGATAAAGTGCAAAAAGACTCCCAGAAAAATTAGCCAAAGTCCACCTAATGACCCTACAATGATTTGTAGAACTCCAAGGATAATTAAAACGATAGCAAAAGCTTTCCCACCTTTACTAGCTAGAAGGGTTGCTTTTTTAAGATCCTTGTAATGAGCGTGCAGCATTGCTCGAAATGCGCGGCCACCATCAAGAGGGTAACCAGGAATCATGTTGAAAACTGCTAAGATGAAATTTAATTGGTATAAGTAAAAAGAGATTGCGTTAAGAAACATCATGGTTGTGCTAGCTGCTGAATGCGTTAGGAAAAATACAAGATAGAAAAGTCCAGCTAGTGCAAAAGACATTAGTGGCCCAGCTATTGCCATTGTGAATTCGTGCCAAGGCTGAATATCTTCATCAGTGATTCCAGCAACTCCACCGAAAAAGAAAAGTGTTATTGATTCAACTTTCATTCCGTGAAACATGGCAACTAAAGAGTGTGAGAACTCGTGAATTAATACGCTTATGAATAAAAATAGTGCTGCTGCGATTCCAGAAGCCCAGTAAAATGTAGAAGAGTTGTTTGGGTAAAACTGTGGGAAAAAACCTGTTGAAAGAATCCAAGCAAGTAGTATTACAATGAACCACCAAGAAGCATGAAGTCTTACTTCTACACCAAATAGCCTAAACAGCTTTACATCCCCTCTCATGATGGTTGAAATAGTTGCTTTTTGGTATATAAATGTGAGGTTTTTTAAAAAGTTATTCTAGGAGAATTATTAATTTAGACATATTTTTTAAAAGGATTTTATTTTTCAAAATATTATGTCAGAGGCTTTTTGTTAATTGTTTTATTTTTATTTTTTTATTAATTCTTTTAAAGTAGAGTGACTTTTGAGTTGTTATGATGAGAATTAATGGACATGATTATCTTGATTCTATGCGAAGGATGAGTTCTGTGTACGAAGTAGCTTTAAGTCCAGCGGCATTAGAATGTCGAGAGTACTAAAGATTTGAAGAAGAACTTTTTGAATTAGGGGACAAAATTAGAAGATCAGAAAGAGTGAGGAGATCTTTTCAACAAAATGACTTTTTTTTAGATGGAGTACCAGAAGCATAGTAAGACCAAAAACACCAAATAACATTTATTTTTCTTCAGTGGTTTATCACCTAAAAAAGATAATTAAAAAATAAAAAAATAAAACAGTTCTAAATTTTACTTGAACTTTTTTCTAGCAAAGATTCCAAGACCAACTAAAACTGCAATTGCAAAAATAATTACTGCAGGTTTTGCAAGGTCTTTGATACCACCATCAAATATTCCAGTAATTGCTCCAGTAAGTAAATTTGCTGAATTTGTCTCTTCTACAATTGATTCCTCAACAACAGGATCTTCTACCTCTACTTCTTCTGGGCTTGCAGTTACTTCAAAAGTACAAGATCGACTTTCATCTAGCCTAGCAGATGTTTGAATAACATCTACTTGTCCTCGTGATTCTTTAAGTTCACAACTGTTAATATCGTAACAACTTCGGTCTTGACTTCCGTCAACACTACAAGTAGAATATGAAGTACAGGTCCAACTTTCAGTACAAACTATATCAGTTTCGCTGTCATCATTACCATTAGTACATCCAGGGTCATCTAAATCAAATAGACCATCTCCATCGTTGTCACGATTGTCTTCACATTCAGAACGACTTGAAGAACTACCTCCACCACCGCCACCGCCAGATGAGGTGGAAGTTACAGGTGCTGAAACAGTAAAAGTTGTTTCACTTGTTGCAGTGTTTCCTGCAGCGTCAGATGTAGAACATGTTGCAGTAATTTCTCCAGTTGAACTGGTATCTGCAGTGACAGTTGTTTCAACATCAGTTGCTACTCCATCATATGTATCTGTTGCTGTACAAGTACAATCAGCATCAGCATTTTGAGTTACATCATTACAAGTAAAACTGTCAATGTCTGGTGCGTTTGCATCTAAAGTTACAATTAATGTTTCATAGTCACTTACTAAAAAAGCTACGTCTTCTGCGTATACAGACAAGGTAATTTCATCAGCTTCTGCGTAATTTTCTAAATCAACTGTTACTTCAAACTCTGTTTGTCCAACAGTAGTATAAGTAGTTGACCATGAATCAATTCCGTCTGTAATATACACAGTATCAACGTAAGAACCTTCGTCAGTTGCTGTAACAGTAAAAACTTGTGCAAAGGTTACCAATGAACCTGTTTCTGGACTAACTGATACAATCTCAGGTTC
>JABHSG010000001.1 GCA_018697095.1 archaeon
AGGAGCGCCCAGGCTGGGATTCGAACCCAGAAATCCGTAAGGAAACAGGATTAGCAATCCTGCGCAGTACCAGATTGTGCCACCTGGGCGTCACTGCTAAGCAAACCCACTTTAGCCATTATATAAAGATTTCTAGAAATATTCGAAAAGTAAAGCTTTTTGCCATACACTGGATTCAAAGGAGTACTAAAAATTATAAAAAGATTAAATTGAATGAACATAATAAATCCCTAAACAACAACAGAAATATAAAAAATTAAAAAAAATAATCAGAGTTTCTTCTGATCTCTTTCTAAAACTAACTTAGAAACAAATGCATCTACTTCTATTCCAAATTCTGTTTTGCCAGTGTTACGATCACGCACAGCCAATTTACCTGACTCTACTTCTTTATCACCAATTGTTAAAATATAACTTGCTTGCGATAACTGAGCTTCACGTATCTTTTTAGGAATAGTTTCTTGGCGATAATCCTTTTCTACTCGAAAATCTAACTCAGAAAGTCGACCTACTACTTTGTCTGCAAATTCATTATGCCTATCAGCAACAGTCAAAACTTTTACCTGAATAGGGTTAATCCACAAAGGATACTTTCCAGCAAAATGTTCAATAAGTACACTCATAAACCGTTCAAGTGAACCACTTACTGCGCGATGAATAACTACTGGTCTTTCCTTTTCACCTTTTTCATTCACATACGACAAATCAAAACGTTCAGGCAAATTAAAATCACATTGTACTGTTCCAAGTTGCCATTCACGACCAAGTGCATCTTTAAACATAAAATCTAATTTAGGTCCATAAAACGCAGCTTCCCCTGGCATTCGTTTAAATGGCAATTTATTTTCGCGAGCCACTTCCTCAAGATAATTTTCTGCTAGTTTCCAAACTTTTTCTTCACCAAGGTATTTACTTTTATCTTCACCACGTACCGACAAAGAAACCCAATAGTCTTTACTCATCCCAATAGTTTCATAAAATTTCTGAATGATTTTAACTACAGTTTTTACTTCTTCTTTAATTTGTGAAACTCTACAAAATAAATGACCGTCATCCTGAGTAATAGAACGTACCCTACTTAGACCATGAAGTTGACCCTTTTTTTCATCACGATAGATAGTAGCTGGTTCAAAATATCTTATTGGCATATCCCTATAACTAAAATCAAAACCATCAAATATTTGCATATGATGTGGACAATTCATAGGTTTCATAATGAAGTCTTCACTTTTACCTTTCACCTTGAAAAGCTCATCTCCAAATTTATCCCAATGGCCACTTGTCTTATACAATTCATTCTTTGCAATGTGCGGTGTCCAAACTCGTTTGTAACCTTTTCCTTTATGTAATTCCCATAAAAAATTAGTTATCTCGGTACGAATCACCATTCCTTTTGGTGCAATTAATGGCAAGCCTGAACCAACAAGTTCTGATTGTACAAAAAGTCCTTGTTCTTTTCCAATTTTTATGTGTGACCTATTTTTAGCATCTTCAAGTTTTTGCTTCCAAACTTCAAGTTCCTTCTCACTTTCAAATCCAACTAAACGTATTCGCATAAGTTGCTCATTTTCTTGATTGCCCTTCCAATAAACTGAACCAAGACCAACAAGTTCAAAAGCCCCAATCTCAGACACTTCAGAAACAAAAGGCGAAGAATACCTAGGAACAAGGCAAGCACTCACTTCTTCAGAACCAAAAGAATATACAACTGCTTTTTTACCCAGGTCATTTGCAATATCTTTTTGCCATGAACTACTAAGTTCAGAAGTTTCCCCCTTAGATATTTTACCACCAGTTCTGAGAATTTTTCGCATTAGTTTAGAAATCTTACTAAAATTATTTTGTTGTAATTTAACACCACTAAAATCCAAATAGCATTGATCTTGATAAAATCCACAGTCCGCAATCTCAACATTAGAATACAATTTTTTAAGTCCAGCCGCAAGAAGCATCACAGAAGACAAATTAACTTTCTGCAAAGGATCAAGTTCATCTTCCTCAAAAAAAAACTTCTCATCACTAAACTCTTTCTTCAAATTGGTCTTCTTCTTTTCACCACTCACTTCTTCTTCACAGTTAATGCTCCGACTTAATTCAGATAAAGGGTGCCCTTTGTTAGCAACAGTAAAGGCCTTATACCACCCAAAAGGTGCACGAGAGACTTCAAGACTATTACTTGAATCAGAAGCAAGTTCTTTCTCTGCTTTTTGCATAAGTTTTTGACCAAAAAGTGGAGCTGACAAACTGGAACTTAAATGAGCATAAGGATAAAGTACAACTCGGTCTGCACCTACCTGCTTAGCAATACTTTTTACCTCAACAAGATATTTATCCAAAATAACTTTTTCATTTTGCTCATCTTCTTTTTCAACTGCTGTAAAAACAACAAGACATTCCTCAACACGAACAGAATCCTTTGATTTAAGGTCCTCTGCTCCCTTAAATGCCTTCTTTTTAGCTTGAAACTCAACATAATCTGCATGGATTGCTAATATTTTCATTTTAATCTACCTCATATGAATATCATTATTAATTGAATAATTTCCCAAATATACCTAATTATCTTACTAACTGAGCATATTCTACCTTTAAAAACATACTTGTTTCAATGCCCAACCAACCCCTTGTGACAAAAGAAAAAAAGCACAAACCCTTTTTTAGCTAGTAGTTGTAGTAGCGTTAGAAGTAGTAGTAATAATAATAGCAAGAATAAAAGAAATAAATAATTTATTAAATTTAGATCTAGCTGACATAAATCAATTTTTACTTAAGAATAATATAAACAGTTTGACACAAATACATCAAAAAATAAAAAAAATAAAGAAAAGTGTGAAAAATCACACAACAAAAAGTTTAACGTTTTCGCTTCTTAGCTGGTTTTTTCTTAGCTGCCTTCTTTTTCTTAGCAGGAGCTTTCTTTTTAGCTACCTTCTTTTTCTTAGCAGGAGCCTTCTTTTTAGCAGCCTTCTTTTTCTTAGCAGGAGCTTTCTTCTTAACAGCTTTTTTCTTCTTAGCTACTTTTCTTTTAGTAGTCTTTTTCTTAACTGCCTTTTTCTTAGCTACTTTTCTTTTAGTAGTCTTTTTCTTTTTAGAAGCACTTCGTCCACGAGCCATCTTAGCACGACAAACATTTCCATTACCATCAATAAAATAAAGGTAACCTGATTCCTTCTTAACACCAACTTTAACTACTTTTTTACGTTTAGCTTTACCTTTCTTACGTCCAGCTCGACTCATTTCAGCACGGCTCACGTCTCCATCTTTATCGATGAAGTACAAAAAACCTTTCTCTTTTTTTAATTTAGTTTTAGCAACAACTTGTATTTTTGCCATTCCATTTACCTCTCAGGTCTTTTGGACCCTATTAATTGGGATAACCCCCACAAAACAAAATAACCTTTTTTTGATATTTAAACCTATCTATTTTCTCGTCGAGCTAGCGTCGAAGTATAAAGAAGAAGACAGTCACAAACATAAAAAAAAATATATGTAAAATATGAAAAATAGAAAGAAGAAGAATAATAATAATAAATAAAATCAAAATACAAAGATAAAAATGATTATTTCAATAACAAACTGAGCCCATCTAAAAAACCATTTTTTCAGAAGAGAAAAAGCCAATTTCTTTTAAATCACGCAAATTAACGCAATTAAAATCTTGAACTATCCTAGGGCAACCAGTGTTCACCCAAGAATCCACACAATTAAAATCTTCTAACTTCATAAAATTAATATTATCTGTAAGAAAAACTAAAATGTTTTTTCCTCTATTAGCCATAGCAGACCGAAATTGTTCAACTGACCTATTTTGGTTTTGTCCAGGTTTACGAGTAACTAAAATCCCAATATTTTTTGATTCAATAAATTTAGCAAGTCTAGCATTCTTCTGCTTCTTAAGTCTCCCAAGATAGCTTTGATCAAGTACAGTGACTTTTTTACCACGAGGTTCATACATAATTACTGGCATCTCATTACGAAACAAAAGTGCAGTTGGGTGAAAAAGACCATCTCCTAGGTACAAAAAACCATATCCATCAGTTAAAACCTCATCACTGTTATCAAGTTTAGCTTCGAATTTGAAAACATCACAGCCAAGTATTTGGCCAGGGTACTGCCCATGCCTTGATTTGAACAAAATAACTGTTTTCCCAGCTGCCTCTAATTTTAAACGAACAGAAGCTAAAAAATCTAAATATTGGATATTAGAACAAAGTACAACAATAGAAGGTAATTTATCAAATAACTCGGTAGTCAATTCAACTTTCCCTTTGTATTTTACTTCAACAAATAGTGCTTTCATAAACCTCAAAAAACACACTTTTTATTTATAGCTTACTAGTAAAAAACAAACTTTGCGAGAAACAAAGCAAACTTCACATTAGTGAAGGGTTAAAGGGCCCAGGAAATCTCAAAAAAAAAAAAAAAAATTATCAAAAATATATCCTTCCCCCCCAATATAATTATAAGCTCAAACTAATACATTGAGAAAATGAAATATGCGCACTTAGCTGATTTACACCTTGGTTCTTGGCGAGATGAAGAAATGCGTAAATTATCCACTGCAACTTTCGAAAAAGCAATTAATTCTTGTATAAACCAAAAAGTAGATTTCATTCTCTTCGCAGGAGACATCTTCAATAACGCATTACCAGCTATTGACATTGTTAATTTTTTAGCATTTACTCTTCAAAAACTTAAAAAATTAGATATTCCCCTATATGTCATCCCTGGTTCACACGATTTTTCTCCAACAAATCGTTCAATGATTGACGTATTAGAATCAGCTGGACTACTAACAAATGTTTGCAAAGGTTCAATTAACAAAGAAACAAAGCTCCTAGAATTAAATTACACCACTGATCCAAAAACAAAAGCAAAAATCACCGGCATTCTTGGCAGACGTGGAATGTTAGGGTCTACTTACTACGAAAATTTAAATCGTGAAAAACTTGAATCTGAACCTGGTTACAAGATTTTTATGTTTCATACAACTTTAACTGAACTAAAGCCAAAACATCTTGAGATGTTAGATTCATGTCCAGCAAGCTTTCTTCCAAAAAATCAAGATTATTATGCTGGAGGACACATTCACCACAGAACTATTGTTGAGATCCCAGGTTTTGGCCCAATGACTTACACTGGTGCACTTTTCCCAAACAATTTCTCTGAGTTAAAAAAATATTCAAATGGAGGATTCTATATAATTGAAACTTCAAATCAAGATCTAAATAAAACAGAAATTACCTCTTCAGAACAAAAAAAATCAACTCAAATAATTACTTATCACCCAATAAAAATAAAAGACCACATTCACCTAGAAATTTCAGCTAAAAGTAAAACACCTGAAACACTACAAGAAGAGATAATAGATTATTTTCAAACCAAAAACAAACAAACTCCAATAATTGACAAGATAATAACAATTAGTGTTAATGGTAAATTAGAAAAAGGAAAAGCAAGTGATATTAAATGGGGAGATATATTCAAAACCCTAGGCACATTAGGTGCATATCACGTGTTAAAAAATGATTTAAAAATTCAAACACAAGAATATCAAGAATTTTTACAAGCTGGAGATACAACAGACAGCAAACTAATTGAAGAGTCATTAATTAAAGAACACCTTGGTCAATTTAAAACATTCAATAAACAAACAGAACTAGATTTAATTAAAAATCTACTTTCCTCACTAAATACTTCAAAAAAAGAAGCAGAAAAAACTTCTGATTTTCAAAAAAGGATTAAACAAGATATAAATGTTCTTTTAGCAAATAATAATCATTAGCAAAAAAGAATAAACCCTAAAAAATACCATAAAATAAATCTTCAAAAGGTAAGAAATATAAATTAAAACTAATTGTTTACTTTTAGTGATAACAAGTGATTAAAAAACTCCTTAGTAAATTTGAAAAGTCAAGAGGGCAAAATTACGAAAACATCCCCCACTTAGCTGATTATAATCTAAAAAATAAAACTATTTTACTCAGGACTGACTATAATGTTCCAATTAAACAAAATAAAAATAGAAAGCAATTTACCATTTTAGACGATTTCAAAATAAAGATAAGTATCCCTACAATAAAATATCTTCTAAAACAAAACTGCAAGATAGTAATAATTTCACATCTAAAAAAACCAAAAAGTCATGATACTAGTTTAAGCCTAAAGCCAATTGCTAAAAGATTAGAAAAATTACTCTCTTTAAAAAAACAAAAAGTTATTTTTTTAGAAGATTGTATAGGAAAAACTATCCAAGAAAAGATACGATCAAAAAAACAAAAAACTATCTTTCTTTGTGAAAATATTCGTTTTTACAAAGAGGAGTACGAAAACGACAGTGCATTTGCCCACTCACTTGCAAAGATAGGAGATTTTTATGTAAACGAAGCATTTTCAGTATCACATAGAAAACATACATCAATTGCAAAGTTACCTGCTATTCTTCCAAGCGCCGCTGGATTTCACCTTGAAAAAGAAAGCACCCACATTTTAAGAGCTTTCAAATCAAAAAGACCAAATATCTGGCTTCTTGGAGGGGCAAAATTAGATAAGCTGGACATTGTATTAGCAGCACTTGATCATGCAGATATAATATTAATTGGCGGAGCTATTTGCTTTTCATTTTTAAAAGCCAAAGGAAATAATATTGGACAATCACTTGTAACATCAAAATCCATTAACGATGCAAGAAAAATTCTTAAACATAAAAATGCTAAAAAGATAATTCTTCCAATCGACATCCTTGTTAGTAAAAATATCCCTGAAAAAAACAGCAATGATAAAACAAAAGTTTATTGTGTTCCAGTTACCGAAATTCCAAATGGAACTATTGGTTTAGATATCGCAGAAAAAACAACAGAATTATTCTCATTTTACTTAAATCAATCAAAAACAGTAGTGATCAATGGCCCAGTAGGTTATGTTGAAAATAAATCATTCCAAAAAGGAACAAAGAAATTATTAGAACTTGTTGCAAATAAAAGCAAAAACCATCAAACATTCAGTATAGTAGGTGGCGCAGAAACCACTCAAATGGTTTCTAAACTAAAAATTCAAAAAAAGATCAGCCATATTTCCACTGGAGGTGGAGCACTACTAACTATGCTTTCAAAAAAAAAAATGCCTGGACTGATTGCTTTGTGTAAAAATAATAAAACTAAAAGAAAAAAATAAGTAAATCAGAATCAAAAAAAAAAAAAAATCAGGCTCTATTAAAAATAACTTCTATCTCTTTATCAAAATGTTTTTTCCATTCCTGTTCTATTTGTTCTTTGACATGAAGGGCCCGACCAATATGCTTTCCTTCTTCAGCCCTAGATTTTTCTTTTTTAGAAAAAAGCAATTCTTCTTGAGATTGATAATGTTCAATACGATAACGCAGATCATCTAATTTAAGCTCTTGTGGGTGCTGCAAACGCTGCAAGGGATTTTTACGCTGTTCTTCCAAAACTTCTTTGTAACGAAGATATAATTGTTCTAAATGTCCTTTATCCCAAAAAGAAAAAAGATCTAAAAAACAAAATTTTTTATCAGAAACATCTTGGATAACGCCATATTCGATACGCTCAGATATTTCTTGGAGTTTTGGACCAAATTTTTCAAAAACATTTCTTTCTAAAAAAATAAGTGAATTTGATTGATATTGCTCAACTTCTTTTGTAAAAGCAAGAAAATCATAATCAGAATTTAAATCAGCAAGTTCTACCAGAACATCTTTTAACCTTACTAAAAACAAAAAAGATTCATCTTCTATTTTTTCTATTTTTTTGCGGATACTATTTAATTCCTGAGTTTGAACTTCCTCAAAAGAAACTTCTATTTTTATCTGACTCTGCATCTCAAGAAGTTGTTTTTCTTTGGAATTTCTCTGAATTTTAAGATGATCAAGCCTTTTAGTAAAAGAATTAGTTTGTTCCTTAACATCATTCGCTGCTTTCAAATGGCTTGAAAAAAGATCTATTAAATCAAAAAGGCCAGAATAAGAATCTAATGCTGAAATATTTAAAGTCAATAAAAGTTCGCTTACAATGGCATAAAGTCTAGATAATCTCCCCTCCAAATCATAATATTCATCATCGTCAAAAAACATTTCTTCAAGGTTACGTAAAAAACCAAGAAGCACCTTAACTTGTGTTTTAATAGTCATAAACCTATCTTGAAATAAACTCGCAGAATTTTCTCCCAATTTAATATCATTCATAAGTGATGCAATATAACGTAAAACCCTATCAAAAGTAGTAATAAATTCTTTTAAATTTATGTTTTCATTTTCAACATCTAAATTATTATTAGAGGAGATAGATTTGTAAAGTGAAAATAAATTTTCTTGAAGTTGTCGCATTTCACCAAGAAGAACATCTTCCCTTAGCTTATGGACATCTCCATCATATTTTTGAAATGCTTCCTTTTCAAGAAATCCAGATAATTTGTGAGAATCAATACGTTTGGCGCGTTCAAAAATCTCGAAAATAGAGAAGATAAGATCATTAAAAGATTCAAAAAATCGTTTCATTATAACCAACCACCATTGGCAAGTAAATTTAGATCAAACCATATAATCTAACGCGAACTCACAATCTCAACAACATCAAGATTTGAGAGTACATGTTCTTTACCCACCGTCTTTTTCGTTTTCACATCAATTGCACGAATAAAACCTCTTCCAAGGTCAGTATGCAATTTATATGCAAATTCTAAAGCAGTTGTTCCTTGCGGCATTAAAAAACAATCCGGAAGTACATTTCCATCTTTATCTTCAAGTTTGCTTGATCCACCTGGATGAATTGCAATATACTTCAAAACATCAAACACAACTGTATCTAATGCTTTCTGTACACCAGTTCCAAATTCAAGTGGTTTAACAACCTCTTTTTCAATAAACTTTAAAGCCGCAATCTGCTTCTCAGTCAGTTTAGAAGCATCAAGGATATTAAAAGACTTCTCGCCTGGAATATATTCAATGAGACCTGCCTTTCCAGCTTCACGAAGTGCAAGTTCACTCTCACCACTTACCAAAACTAGTGGTAACAATGGAAAAGTCTCCCGTAACAAAGAGATGTTTTTTTTAGAACTTGGCATGTCTACTTTATTACACACAATAAGCATTGGTTTTGTTTTCTGGCGAAGACCAACCGCAATAGCTTTCAAATTATCCTCTGTCCAACTAAGTGGTCTTTCAATATCAAGGTCTAATTCTCCAATTACTTCTTTTGCTATTTGTTCAGTCACCCGCAAACCACTAAGTTGTTTTGCAATAGCTACACTTGGGTCCTGTTTTTCTTGTTGCATTTGCCTAGAAAACTTCGCCCATCCCTTCTCTAAGATACCTAAATACCATAAATCAAGTTCAAGTTCTAAAAATCTCACGTCATTACATGGATCATAAGTCCCAGGACCAACACTTTCGCCCTTTTCATTTGTTGATCCACTAGCATCGATCACATGAATTAAGGCATCTGCCTGACGTAAATCATCTAAAAACTGATTCCCCATACCTTTACCTTCAGAAGCACCAGGGACAAGGCCAGCAACATCAATAACTTGAATTGGAACAAACCGATAATGATCAACTTCAGAATTTAATTTATTTTTACTAGAGATCACATATCCTTCCCTTGGATTCGCATTTTTTCCAGAGATCTCTTTTGCCACATCAGTTATTTTAACATAAGCCACTCCCGAATTTGGTTTTATTGTCGCAAAAGGATAATTTGCAATTTCAACATCAGCAAGAGTAATTGCCTTAAAAAAAGTACTTTTACCAACATTAGGTTTTCCTACGATTCCAATTAACATCCCCTGTCTCCATAAAACAGATTATAAATACTTTTTGTAAATAATCTACACTTAAAATAATTAAAAATCCACTATATTAACAAATAATTCACAAATCACCATTTTGTATCTATTATCATTATTATGATTATTATTCAAACATAAATTTATATGTAAACTAGTGATCATATACCTCAATGCAAACAGAACACCATGATGTCACAATAATTGGCGGTGGAGTAGTAGGTACTGCGTTGCTATACACCCTAGCGAAATACACTGACATAAAGTCTCTAATGTTAATTGAAAAGGAAAAAAAAGTAGCACAGATTAATTCTCATCACACAAAAAATGCACAAACTTTACACTTCGGAGATATCGAAACTCATTATACTGTAAAAAAAGCAGAAAAAGTAAAAAAAGCTGCAGATCTAATTGCTGGATATCTTGAAAATTACAAAAAAGATGGATATTACAAAGAACACAAAATTGCTCTTGGCGCTGGAGAAGAAGAAGTTAAAAAAATAGAAAAACATTTTCATGAATTCAAAAAATTGTTCCCAAAATTAAAACTTATCAGAAACAAAGAAATTGAAAAAATAGAACCACTCATCACAAAAGGAAGAAACCCTAAACAACCCTTAGCAGCAGCAATTTCCGAAGATGGATTTGCAATAGACTATTCAACACTAAGCAGTAATTTTGTAAAAGATGCAAAAAAAATAAAGAATAAAGAGATAAAAATAAACTTAAATGAAAAAGTAAAATCAATTAAAAAATTAAAAAATTGCTTTCTAATAAAAACAAATCAACAAACACTTAAATCTAAAATATTAATAACGTCAGCTGGCGCACATTCTCTTGGATTTGCACACCTTCTTGGACTTGGAAAAGAATTTAGTTTATTAACAGTAGCTGGATCTTTATTTACAAGCAAAAAAAAAGTATTGAATGGAAAATGTTACACCT
The DNA here is from genome assembly GCA_018697095.1 of archaeon. Taxonomy (GTDB): domain Archaea; phylum Nanobdellota; class Nanobdellia; order Woesearchaeales; family GW2011-AR9. Next base: position 10,744 of record JABHSG010000001.1, read on the forward strand.
TACAAAACAAAAAACTTCCTTTCTCAGCAATTCATGGTGACCCAGATGTTAACAATCAAAATGTAACTCGTTTTGGACCAACTGCAAAAGTAATCCCACTTCTTGAAAGACACAATTACAAAACGTTTTGGGAATTTTTAAAAGTGTCAATTATCTCTCCAAACGGACTTATTAGTATAATTAAAATAATGTCTGACAAAGTTTTTTTCAAATATGGAATTACAAACGCAATTTATGACTTGCCAGTCATAGGTAAATGGTTATTTACAAAAAGAATCAAAAAGATCATACCTAGCATTAAAAACAGTGATATTAAACGCGCAAACGGTTACGGTGGAGTTAGGCCACAAATAATTAATACAAAAACTAAAAATTTACAAATGGGTGAAGCAAAAATCATTGGTGAAAAATGTCTTTTCAATATAACCCCAAGCCCAGGCGCATCAGTTTGTCTAAAAACAGCCCAAGATGATGCAAAAATAATTGTCTCTTGGCTAGGGAAAAAGTATTCATTTGATGAAAAAAGATTTCTAAAAGATCATAAAAGAAATTAATTGTAGATCTCAGCAAATTTTAAAACATAATTAATAACCAGAGATTTATTACTAGTATATCAATATAATTAGGTATTCTTATATATCCATTTTTATTTCTTAACACATGCCAACCATAACAGGTCATAGAAACAAAAAAAAGCTAATCCAAGCTTTACCCTCAGAAATGAGAGTAAAATATAAAGATATTTTCAATCTCGTTGATTTTTATAAGGCATTAAGGTATTGGCTCGAAGAATACAATTGGACCGCTGAAGATGATAGTGGAAAAACTGACGGAGATTTTTATGAAACATTATATCTTGAAAAAATCGGAACAGATGGTTCAAAAGAGATACGTTTCGAGTGGAGACTTTCAAGAAATTCTCCCAGCTCAGGAAGCATTGGTTCTGGTCAGGCAGTAAAACAGTACCTTGACCTAAATTTCCAATGTTATGGTGTCTCCAATACCGAAGTTATTCGTGATGGAATTAAATACAAGGCAAACAAAGGAGAAGTAGAAGTCAAAATGAATGCATATATAGAAAAAAGTTTTGAAAGCACATTTGAAAAACACCCTATATTAAAGCATTTCATAACGCTATTTAATAGAGAGATCTATGATTGGAGAGAAAGAGAAAAAGAACTTTACCAAGAAGTATATGTTCTACAAAATTTCATCAAACAATGGTTCAAACTCAAGAGATATCTTCCGTATGAAGAAGCAAAAGCATTTCATGAAAGTCGTGCATGGCCATCACACCACAAAGAAGATTAATCTAACGCCTAGAAATATAATTTTTTAATTTTATCTTAATTTAGGTTTAATTTTAATTAAACATACAAAAACTTAATAAAGCATTCTGTATCGCAAAAAGAACTTAAAAGAGCATGCCTCGGTAGCTCAGTGGCTAGAGCACTTGACTTGTAGTCACATTGGCCTTATCTGTTATGTCACCATAACTACCAATGGCATGATAAGATATCAAGAGGTCGCGGGTTCAACTCCCGCTCGAGGCTCTTTTTTACAAAAAACAACCTTCCTTAGTTCAGTGGTTAGAACGCTCCGCTGTAGAAGCCCTTTAGATTAGGTCGAAACGACCAAATATGAAAAAGGGCCAGCGGTGACGGAGAGATCCCCGGTTCAAATCCGGGAGGAGGGACTTTTTTTCTTAATTTTTTTTTATTTATCCTAATTTATTTTTTATGCTTTTTTTATTTCAGCATTTTATTCAAATTTAACCACAATAAACATAAAACATAAAACGGCAAATTTATATACCAAAAAATACTACTTAGAAGATATAATAAATTCATAATAAGAGGACTTAAGATGGCAAAAAGAAAAGTAGCAAAGAAAGGAAAAAGAAAAACTACCAAAACTACAACTTCAAGAAAAAAAGTGACAAAAAGTAAAATTACCAAGAGATCACCTGCTCGCAAAGCAACTCGCTCTTCTAAAAAAAGGTCTCCCAGAACTATTGGCCCTCGTGGACCAGCAATCATTGCACCTTCACCTAGTAAAGGTCCAAATAAAGACACATATTTAATGGCTATCGCTGCAATTATTGCAATCGTAATCATTGTTCTTTTAGTCTTGTAAGGGACTAAAATTACACTTTTTACCTTTGCCACCAAAACCTTTATAAAGCGACTGGCTTCCCGCAGAGGGATGTGGCCCTTGCAGCGATCTATGACATTCTAAGACTAAAATCTAAGAAGATAGTGTTAACGCTAACAAGATAATGCCCTGGTAGTGTAGTGGTTATCATGGGGCCCTGTCGAGGCCCCGACCCGGGTTCGATTCCCGGCCAGGGCGCTCTTTACACAAAAAAGGTGGAACTATCCACCACAAAGGCAACTACAAAATGCACGGGCTGGTAGCTCAGCTTGGTAGAGCACTTGACTTTTAAGTCAATCGCAAAGATATCAAGTGGTCGCGGGTTCAAATCCCGTCCGGCCCGCCATTTTACTCCAAACAATCACAGGTTAACAAAATGACAGAAAACACACATGTACTCGTTCCAGAGCAAAGAATTCTTTCAACTGAAGAAAAAACACAATTATTACAAGAACTTTCACTAAATGCAGTAGATCTTCCAAAAATAGATTCAACTGATGCAGGAATTAAAGAATTATCGCCTGAAAATGGAGATATTGTCGAAATCATAAGAATTTCCAAAAATGCCGGGAGATCAAAATATTACCGGGTTGTTATAAACGGGTAAACAAAATGGACACATCAATATTAGTAAAAAAGTATTTCGAAGAAAAAAAATTCGTTGAAAGTAGTATTCGCTCATTTAACAATTTCATAGAAGTTGGTCTTAAAGATGTAGTAGAAGAAAATAAAGAAGCAGAACCAAACATTATCCCTCATAATATTGAATCATTCAAAATCCGTTTTGGGAAAATTACTGTTGGAAAACCACAAATTATTGAAGCTGATGGGTCAAAAAGGCCAATCTTTCCAGCAGAAGCAAGACTTAGAAAAATTTCTTACTCAGCACCTATTTTCTTAGAAATCAGTTCATATATTAATGATGTACAAAGAGAAAATTTCAAAGCAGAAATTGGAAAATTACCAATCATGCTAAGAAGTAAATATTGTAACCTTCATGGCCTTAATAGGGAAGAACTAATCAAAAAAGGAGAAGATCCAACAGACCCAGGTGGATATTTTATCATCAATGGAACAGAACGTGTTTTAGTAACTATTGAAGATTTAGCAGAAAACAACTTTCTTGTAGAAAAAGGACCTAAGGACAATATGGTTGGAAGAATCTTTTCAACACAGGGTTCTTATAAAATCCCACATCAACTTGAAATTAATAAAGAAGGGATATTCACTGTCTCCTTCACAAGAATGAAAGAAGTTCCAATTATAGTTGTTCTAAAAGCAATCGGTATGCTTAAAGATGAAGATATAATGAAGGCAATTTCATCTGAAAAAATGTATGATGAAGTTTTACTAAACTTATTCGAATTTGCAGAAATTAAAGACCAAGAAGAAGCAGTTGACTTTCTTGCACGAAAATCTGGTTTCACTCAAGCAAAAGAGATAAGAGTTGAAAGAGCAAGAGACATGTTAGATAAATTTCTTCTTCCTCATTTAGGAAGAGACAAAAATTCTCGTAAAGCCAAGGCTCAAAATCTATGTAAAATGCTCAAAAAAATTGTTAGGGTCCAAAGAAAAGTACTCCCAACTGACGACAAAGATCATTATATGAATAAACGTCTAAGATTAAGTGGAAATCTTTTAACTGACCTTTTTCAAGTAAACTTCAAATTACTAGTAAATGATATTCTTTACAATTTTCAAAGAATCATCAAAAGAGGAAAGCTTCCTTCAATCAAAGTAATTATTCGTGAAAAGCTTCTAACTTCTAGAATCTATTCTGCTATGGCAACTGGAGAATGGGTTGGTGGCAGACAAGGAGTTTCACAAAGAATTGATAGGGTAAATTTTCTTGCAATGGTTTCTCATTTGCAAAAAGTAAACTCTCCTCTTTCAAGTTCACAAGAAAACTTCGAAGCAAGGGCTCTTCATTGTACACACATTGGAAGATTGTGTCCAATTGAAACACCAGAAGGAACAAACATTGGTCTTCGTAAAAATCTAGCAATGCTTTGTTCAATCTCTCAAAATATTGACGAACAAAAGCTTCTTGAAAAAATAGAAGAACTCGGCGTAAAAGCAATACAATAAAGATAATAATACGTAATAAATTATATCCAAAAATAAAGAAAAGGCAAACTAAAATGGCAGCAGAAGTATATCTTAACCGTAAATTCATTGGAAATGTAGAATCAGCTAACGGGTTCATCGAAAATTTTAAAGATCAAAGACGTAAAGGACAGATAGCAGAAGAAGCAGGAATCTTCTACGATGAAATTGCAGAAGAGATCCACATTAATTCTCAAAAAGGAAGGGCACTTCGTCCATTAATTGTTATCAAAGAAGGAACACCCCTTCTTACAGAAAAACATTTAGAACAATTAAAGGCAGGAGAAATCACATGGGACGATCTGGTTCACAGTGGGGTAGTTGAATATCTTGACGCTGCAGAAGAAGAAAACGCTCTTGTTGCATATAAAGGAGAATTTCTAACCAAAGACCATACTCATTTAGAAGTTTCGCAAGGATCAATTGTAAGTATTACTACTTCATTAGTTCCATTTGGAAATTTCAACCCTTCCTCTCGTTTAATTATTGGAAGTAAAAACCAAAAACAAGCCGTTGGATACTATGCTGCAAATTACCATATCCGTATGGACATGGATTCAAACCTAATGCACTATCCTCAATTCCCTCTTGTAAAAACAAAAATTCATTCAATTAGTAATTATGATGAACATCCAGCTGGACAAAATGTTGTAGTTGCAGTTATGTCTTACAAAGGATATAACATGGAAGATGGAGTTATCCTTAACAAGTCCTCAGTAGAAAGAGGAATGGCTAGGTCAACCTACTTTAAACCAATCTCTGCAGAACTTTTACGTTATAGCGGTGGGTTAACTGATGAACTAGAAATTCCTGACAAAGAGACTAAAGGATATAGAACTGAAAAACAATATACTTCTCTAGAGGCTGACGGTATTGTTCACACTGAAGCAAAATTAACTAATAGTGATGTTATTATTGGAAGAACTAGTCCACCTAGATTTTTGAACAGCCTTGATGAGTATAACCTTTCGGCAGGCGTGCGAAGAGAATCAAGTGTTGCGCTTAAGCACGGAGAAAGTGGAATTGCTGACTTCGTAACATTAACTGAAAGTAGCGAAGGAAATAGATTAATTCAAGTTCGTCTTCGTGAAGAAAGAATTCCAGAAATCGGAGACAAGTTTACTTCTCGTCACGGTCAAAAAGGAGTAGTTGGAGTTTTAGTTCCTTCTCAAGATTTACCTTTTACTAATTCAGGAGTAATCCCGGACTTAATTTTTACTCCACACGGAGTATCTTCTCGTATGACTGTTTCACACTTACTTGAATTACTTGGATCTAAAGTTTCTGCTCTTTCAGGTAGATTAGTTGACGCTACACTTTTTGATTCAGAAAAAGAAACCGACCTAAGAAAAGAACTAGCAAATTTAGGATTTCAAGAAAATGCAACCGAAGTAATGTATGATGGAATTACTGGTAAGAAAATGGTTGCAAGAATCTACATTGGAAACATGTACTATCTAAGATTAAAACACATGGTTTCAAAGAAGATACAATCACGTGCTCGTGGACCAATTCAGCTTTTAACAAGGCAACCTACAGAAGGTAAAGCTCGTGAGGGTGGACTTCGTTTAGGGGAGATGGAAAAAGATACATTCATAGCACATGGAGCGACTCTTTTACTTAAAGAAAGATTCGATTCAGATAAAACTGCAATTCCAGTTTGTACAAAATCTGGATTGATTGGATTTTATGATGGAAGAAGCAAAACTCTGAAGTCACCAATTTATGGGGAAGACTCAGACATGGCTTATGTTGAAATGAGTTATGCTTTCAAATTATTACTTAACGAATTAATGTCTCTTGGAATTTATCCTAAGATAAAATTAATTGACAAATTTTAACACCAAATAAATTGGAACAAAACAATAATTACCATTTTAAAAAAAAATCACCACAAGAGGACAAATACAAATGAAACCAGCATTCATCTCCAAAAAAATCGGCGCAATTAGCTTCGGTGTTTTTTCACCAAAAATCATCAAACAAATGGCAGCTGCAAAAGTAGTTACCCCAGAATTATACGACCGTGAAGGTTACCCTGTTGATGGTGGTTTAATGGACACAAGGTTAGGAGTTATTGATCCAGGTCTTGTATGTAGAACAGATGGTCTTCGTTTAAAAGATTCTTTTGGTCACTTTGGATACATTGAACTAGCTCGTCCAATCGTCCACATTAAATTTGTAAGAAAAATTTATGATTTTTTACGTTGTACTTGTAAAAGCTGTGGTCGTGTACTAATTCCAGAAGAAAATATCAAAAAATATCTTGACATAATTAAAGCAGTTGGTGAAGAACAAAACGTTGATGCACAAGCAAGAAAAGTACGCGACGTAGTAAAGAAATTTACTGGTAAAGGGAAATGCCCTCATTGTAATGTTAAACAAGGTAAAATCAAACTAGAAAAACCATATTCTTTTAATGAAGATGACCAAAAACTTTCTCCAATTGAAGTTAGGGCTTGGCTCGAGAAAATACCAGATAGTGACCTTGAAATTTTTGGTATGAATGCTGAATCAATTAGACCAGAATGGATGATCGTTACTGTCCTACAAATTCCACCAGCAACCATGCGTCCATCAATCACTCTTGAGAGTGGAGAACGTAGTGAAGATGATCTTACTCACAAACTAGGCGATGTTGTAAGAATAAACCAACGTCTTTTTGAGAATATCAACGCTGGTGCACCAGAGATTATTATCGAAGATCTTTGGGATCTTCTTCAATATCATGTGACAACTTATTTTGACAACGCAGTTGCTCAACTTCCTCCTGCTCGTCACCGCGGTGGTCAAATTCTTAAAACTCTTGTTGCAAGAATCAAAAGTAAAGAAGGAAGGATCCGAAACAATCTTGCAGGAAAACGTGTTGATTTTTCAGCAAGAACAGTTATCAGTCCAGACCCACTTATTGAATTAAATGAAGTTGGAGTTCCAAAAATAATGGCAATGCGTCTTACAATTCCTGAGCGTGTAACTGCCTGGAATAAAGAACATCTGATCAAATTTATCAAAAATGGACCAACTAAATATCCTGGTGCAAATTACGTTATCCGTCCAGATGGAAAACGTAAAGCAATTGTTGATATAACTACTGAAGAAATTCTTGAAGAACTTGAAGAAGGATACATTGTTGAGCGTCATTTAATGGATGGAGATGTTGCACTTTTCAACCGTCAACCTTCCCTTCACAGAATGAGTATGATGTGTCACATGATCAAAGTTTTACCTGGAAAAACTTTTCGTTTAAATCCATCAGTTTGTAACCCATATAACGCAGATTTTGACGGAGATGAAATGAATTTACATGTTCCTCAAACAGAAGAAGCAAGAGCAGAAGCAAGAGTACTGATGCTTGTCCAATACCAAATTATTAGTCCACGTGATGGACTTAGTGTTGTTGGTTGTATTCATGATGCAATTACTGGAAACTATTTGTTAACAAAAGAACTTGTTTTAACAAGAGAAGAAGCAATTGACATATTATATTCTTGTGGAGTAACTGACTTTTCAAATTTAGTTTCAAAAGCAAAAATTGATGGGAAAGAAGTATTCTCTGCATTACTACCTTCTGATTTCACATTTTATGGGAAAGACAAAAGTGGAAATGAAGTAAAAATCATTAACGGAAAATTAAAAGCTGGACTAATGGATAAAGCAAACCTTGGGGATGGCTCAGGACTTATGCTAAGAAATTTATTTTCTCAGTACGGTGCAGCATTCACAGCAGATTTACTTGGAAAAATTTCAAAACTTGGTATTGCAACTCTTCTTCGTAGAGGATTCTCAATTGGAATTGGCGACTTAGATTTAATGAGGGAAACCAAAATTCAAGTTGCAAAAATAATTGATGACTCCCAAAAAAGAGCATTAGCTTTGATTGCAGAATTTGAAGCAGGTAAATTAAAAGCTCTTCCTGGAAGAACAATCCAAGAAACTTTAGAATTAAGACTTTTAGAAGCTTTGAACAAATGTCGAAACAAATCAGGGGAAATCGCAATGAAACAAATTCATGAAAACTCTGCTTTAGTAATGGCTCGTTCCGGGGCTCGTGGTAACATTCTAAACATCGCTCAGATGTCTGCAGTTGCAGGGCAACAAGCTCTTCGTGGAAAAAGAATTGATAAAGGGTTCAAACAAAGAACAATGTCATACTTTCCAAAAAACGACATCTCTCCAGATGCAAGAGGATTCATCAAGAATAGTTACAAAAGTGGACTAACTCCTGCGGAATTCTTTTTTGGAGCAATGACTGGTCGGGATGCATTAATGGATACTGCTTTAAGAACACCTAAATCAGGATATTTATATCGTAGATTATCAAACGCTATGCAAGACCTAAAAGTTGAATATGATGGATCAGTAAGAGATGCATCAAGTAAAATAATTCAATTCAAATATGGTGAAGACGGATTAGATGTTTCACGAACTAAAAAAGGAATTATTGATGTTAAAGAAATTGTCCACTCAGTGGTTGGAGAACAAAAATGAAAAAAGAAATCCAAGAACTAATTGATGCTTGCAAAGATGAATTTTCTGCAAGAATGATCACAGAGTTAAATGAATTTATTCCTAATTCTGCTAGTAAAAAACAAGTAGAACTAATTCTTGAAAAAACAAAAGCTGCTGTTAAACAAGCAAAAGTAGCTCCAGGAGAATGTGTTGGACTTGTAAGTGCAGAAAGTATTGGGGAACCAGGAACTCAGATGACTTTGAACACATTTCATTTCGCAGGAGTTGCTGAGATGAATGTAACAGTTGGTCTTCCTCGTCTAATTGAAATTTTTGATGCAAGAAAAACTATTAAAACACCAATCATGGAGATCTTACTTAAACCAGGACAAGATAGTCTTGAAGATGTCAAAGAGTTTGCAATCAAAATTAAAGCAACACATTTAGCAGAAGTTATCAATGATATAGCTATTAATATTCTTGAACAAAACCTTTTAATCACTTTAGATGAAGAGATGATGGAAGAATTTCATGTAGAAAGTAAAGATATCTTAAAACTTCTAAAAACAAAATTAAAAACTCACACTATCTCAGAAGTTAGTGAGGGAATTCAAATTAGTCCAAAATCAGCTAAAGCTGAAGACTTAAAAGAATTATATGCCTTAAAAACAAAACTTAAAAAGATAAAAGTTGGCGGTCTAAAAGGTATTAAACAAGTTCTTCCAGTAGAACGTTCAGGAAAATACGTTATTTTAACTTCCGGAACAAACCTTAAAGATATTCTTGCAATGGAACAAGTTGATGCTATAAACACTCATTCAAATGATCTTCATGAGATTGCTAGTGTTTTAGGTATTGAAGCCGCTAGAGAAGCAATTATTTCAGAAACTCTTAAAGTAATTGAATCTCAAGGACTTAATATTGACATTAGACACATCATGCTTGTAGCAGATATTATGACATCATCAGGGTTTGTTAAAGGAATAACCAGGTTCGGTGTTGTAAGTGAAAAGTCTTCAGTACTTGCACGTGCAAGTTTTGAAACACCAGTAAAACATATTTTTAGTGCAGCAATGCGTGGAGAAACAGATTACTTAACAAGTGTAGTAGAAAATGTTATGATTAACCAACCAGTACCTCTTGGAACTGGACTCCCAAGTCTAATCACTAAAATGAAATAAAAAAATTAATTAAAATATATAACAAAAATAAAAATTTACCTTGAGGTTCAACTAATAAAATGGCAGCAAAAGAAACAAAAACAATTGAGCAGATTAAAACATTACTAACAGAAGAAAAAGCAATCATTGGAAAAAATGAAGTATTAAGAGCGATAAAAAGTGGTAGTGCAAACAAAGTTTTTTTAGCTAAAAACGCTCCAGAAGATCTTAAAGCAGATCTTGCATATTATAATAAAATAAATCCTATTGAGATTGTTAATCTTGAAATTGATAATGAAGAACTTGGAGTTCTTTGTAAGAAAAACTTTTTCATTGCAGTAATTGCTTGTTCTGCATAAATTTTATTTTTTTAATAAATATTTTTTAAAAAGAGGACAAAGATGTCAAAACGCGTAAAACTAAATCTTGACTCGTTTGCATATGCAAACATAGCTACAAAAGTAATGAAATTACCTCCAAAAGCTGTTTTTGAGGCAGAGGACCAATTCCACATTGTAGTACCCATGGGAACTGTCGGAAAGGCAATTGGTAAGGGAGCCCAGAATGTCAAAAGATTAGAACAACTTCTCAAAAAAAAAATCAAAATCATTGAATTTCATCCTCACATCAAAACATTTGTAGCTAAACTAATCGCTCCTTTAGATTTAGAATCAATAGAAGAAAAGCAAGCACAGATAATCTTAAAAACTAAGGATAAAAAAACAAAAGGTTTATTAATAGGCCGTAGCGGAAAGAACTTAAGATTACTATCTACGGTAGTACAACGCTTCTTTCAAAAAGAAGTTAAAATCGAATAAAAAAATAAAACAAATCAGGTATAATCAAAGTGGCTAATAAATCACGTGGACTAAACGCAGCAAACAAACTGCAAAAGCGCCGAAAGGCATCTAAAATTGGTAATAAAACCAAACTTAAAAGAAAATTCGATCCATTGGCTGGTTCATCTCAAGCAAAAGGAATTGTTCTTGAAAAAGTACAAATTGAAGCTAAACAGCCTAATTCTGCAATGCGAAAATGTGCAAGAGTACAATTAGTTAAAAATGGTAAACAGATCACAGCTTTTATGCCTGGTGATGGTGCTATGAAACTAATTAACGAGCACGACGAAGTTATAATTGAATGTATTGGTGGAAAAATGGGACGTGCAAAAGGAGACCTTCCAGGTGTTCGTTGGCAAGTTCTTAAAGTGAATGATCAAAGTCTTAAAGCTCTACTTGGCGGAAAACTTGAAAAAGCAAGAAGATAGACAAATAAATAATAAAAATTATACGAAAATGGTAGAAATCAAATTTTTTAACAAATGGGGAATTGAAGGAGTTTCCGTTGAAGACGCAGGCCTTTCAAGATACATTACAATTCAACCACGTTTAATCCCAAAAACTGGTGCAAGATACGCAGGAAACCGTTTTCACAAGTCTAGCACATCAGTTGTTGAGCGTCTTGCTGTAAAATTAATGGGTTCCGGGCACAAATCTAAAAAACACGTAATGTCTTCTGGTCATAACACTGGGAAAAAAAATGGTGTTCTTCGTGTTGTTGAAGAAGCTCTCGAAATCATTGAAAAAACAATGAAACAAAATCCTATCAAAGTTCTTGTAAAAGCAGTTGAAATGGGCGCACCACGTGAAGAAGTTATCGCAATTGAGTATGGTGGAGCAAGATACCCTAAGGCTGTAGATGTAGCACCACAACGTCGTGTAGACTTAGCTCTAAGGTACATCACACAAGGAGCATACATTAAATCTTTTAATAAAAAAACTTCAGTAGCTCAAGCTTTAGCAGCTGAATTAATGAATGCAGCAAAAGGTTCTCTGCAATCTGCAGCTATTGCTAAAAAGCGTGACACAGAACGTCAAGCATCTAGTAGTAAATAAACTAAAATCATTCTTTATTTTTTTAAACATTTTTTTTACCTCTATTTTTTAAATCACTTTAATTTCTTAGACACATTATGATAATCCTTGGAATCGAAAGTACTGCTCACACTTTTGGAATTGGTATAATTAAAGCTTCACAAAATGCTTGTCAAATACTTACCAATTGTAAAGATAGCTATTCATCTAGTGATATTGGTATGATCCCAGGTGATATTGCCATCCATCACAAAAAAGTTGCAACAGACGTTCTAAAACGCGCCCTAAGCGAAGCAAAATTATCTTGGGAGCAAATAGACTCAATAGCTTATTCAGCAGGCCCAGGCCTTGATCCTGCGCTTTGGGCTGGGTTTAACTTCGCAAAAGACTTAGCAAACAAACAAAATAAGCAGTTAATTCCTGTAAATCACTGTACAGCTCACCTTTCTATTGGGAAAATTATCAATCATGCTAAAGATCCAGTTTATCTTTATGTGTCTGGAGTTAATACTCAAGTAATTGTTCAACAAGGTGTTAAAAACAAAAATAAACAAGGAAAATATAAAATTCTTGGAGAAACTCTTGACCTTGGAATGGGAAATATGCTAGACAAATTCGCACGTACTCTAAAACTAGGTTTTCCTGGAGGTCCAAAAATAGAAAAAATTGCAAAACTTGGATCTTTCATCAAATTACCATACACTGTAAAAGGAATGGATGTCAATTTCTCTGGCCTTCTAACAAAATGCACCCAACTTTTTGAAAGAAAACAGGCTTCAACAAAAGATCTTTGCTTCTCACTTCAAGAACACGCCTTTGCTATGACAATAGAAATTGCTGAACGTGCGATGGCTCACACTCAAAAAGATGAATTAATTTTAGTAGGTGGTGTTGGTGCCAATAAACGTTTTTGTGAAATGCTTGAAACAATGTGCAAGGAACGCGGAGCAACTTTTTACAATGTTCCCATGAGTCTTGCTGGAGATCAAGGAGCTATGATAGCTTGGGAAGGATTCTTAAGAAAAGATAACTATCCAAAAATGGAAGTTGATCCACATTGGCGAACAGATGAAGTATGATTAGTAGAGTAAAAACTAATTAATTTTATATACCAATTCTATTCCTTTAACTAACTAGGTGATGGTTAGTGAAGTTCAGACAAGCTTCTAGTGAAGATATAAAGCAGATAATGACGCTTCTTCCAAATGATATAATAGATAAAAGTAGATTCAAAAATCTAAACAAACTTCTCAAAGAAAAAGGTATCATCTCACAAGTAATTGAATCAGAAGAAAAAAACATAATAGGTGTTTCTTTAGGGTACACAAAAAAACTTCTTCAAAAATCATATTTCAAACAAGACAAGATCATTGCTCACCTACTTGCTACAATTCAATATGACTTTATATTTTTTGATATCTTTAAAGTTGGAAAACAAGAACAAAATAAAGGCTTCGAACGTATGCTAATTTATTCATTTCTAGATGAATGTAAGGGCAAAACAATCATTGCTGCCATCCCAGAAGATGGAAAAGAAGAGCTCATAAAATACACTCAAATAACCTTCATGCGTTTTGATCAAATTGCCCAAATTACAATCAATAACGCTAACTACTTAATCTACGAAAAAGACAACTAATTCTACTTTTAATGATCATAATTATATGCTACAAACTATGTTTATAGGACTAAAAATTTCACAAAGTTTTATATAGCTCAAACAACCAAAAAACATAAGAAAATCAAGCTAATTTATCGACGTAAAATTGCAAAATAAAACTTAAAAATCAAGGTGAAAAAATAATGTCAGAAGAGCAAAATTCTAGTGAAGATCAAACATCTGAAAACACATCACAAAATCAAGAAGAACCAAAATCTAAAAAACTTCAAAGTGAAAATTTAGGGAAGTCGCAGAGTTCACAAAAAGAATATGGAGCTTCAAACATCAGTGTTCTTGAAGGCCTTGAAGCTGTAAGAAAACGCCCAGGGATGTATATTGGAGACATTGGAGTCAAAGGGTTACACCATTTAGTTTACGAAGTTGTTGATAATTCAATTGATGAAGCAATGGCTGGCCATTGTTCAAAAATAGATGTGATCATCCATGAAGATGGGTCTTGCTCAGTAAAAGATGATGGACGTGGTATTCCTACAGACATTCATCCAAAATTAGGCATCCCTGCAGTCCAAGTTGTTCTTACTAAATTACACGCTGGTGGAAAATTCGATAAAGACACATACAAAGTTTCTGGTGGATTACACGGAGTTGGAGTTTCAGTTGTAAACGCTCTAAGTGAAGACTTGAAAATTACAGTTTACAGAAATGGCAAAATCCATAACCAAGAATACACTAGGGGAAAACCAGTTAATGAATTAAAAATTACTGGTGACACTAGTGAAACTGGAACTACAGTTAGATTCAAACCAGACCATGAAATGTTCCCAGAAACAAGGTTCCAATTCAGTATTTTAGTAAATAGACTAAGAGAACTTGCTTTTTTGAACAAAGGAATTGATATCACAATTACTGATAAACGTGAAGAAGTAGAAAAAACAGATGAGCAAGGTCAAACTATCAGCGATTTTAGAAAAGAGCACTTCAGTTACGATAATGGAATCACACAATTTGTACAATATATTGATCAAGAGAAACAAGAACTACACGACCCAATTTATTTCAAAGGGGAAAAAGACAATGTGCAAATAGAAATTGCTCTTGCTTACAACCAAAGTTACTCTTCTCAGATTTACTCTTTTGTAAACAACATTAATACTCGTGAAGGCGGAACTCATCTTTCAGGTTTTCAAGCAGCACTAACACGTTGCCTAAACAATGCAGCTAAAGAGATTGCCAGAAAAGGTACAGAAGCAAAATTAACTGGTGAAGATGTCAAAGAAGGTCTTTCTGCTGTAATTTCAGTAAAAGTTCCAGAACCACTTTTTGAAGGTCAAACAAAAACAAAATTAGGAAATTCAGAAGTTTATGGAATTGTCTCATCAATTACAAATGAAAATTTGGATACATATTTTGGTGAAAACCCAAATACAATAAAACAAATTGTTCAAAAGTCTTTAGATGCTGCTAGGGCTCGTGAAGCTGCTAGAAAAGCAAGAGAACTAACCCGCCGTAAAAACGCTCTTGATGGTGCTGGTCTTCCAGGAAAACTAGCTGACTGTTCAAGTAAAGATCCAAGTAAATGTGAGATTTACATTGTAGAGGGAGACTCCGCTGGTGGCTCCGCAAAACAAGGACGTAACCGTGAATTTCAAGCAATCTTACCACTTCGAGGTAAAATTTTGAACGTTGAAAAAGCAAGACTTTCCAAGGCTTTAAGCAACAAAGAAATTAGAAATTTAATTACTGCACTTGGAATTGGTATTGGTGATGATTTCAATTTAGAAAAACTGCGTTATGATAAAGTAATTATTATGACAGATGCTGATGTTGATGGATCTCATATTATGACTCTTCTATTAACTTTCTTTTTTAGATACATGAGAGAACTTGTAGAAACAGGGCATATCTATATCGCTATGCCTCCTTTATATCGTTTACAAAAAGGAAAAAAGATAGAATATGTTTATAGTGAAGCAGAAAAACTCAAAGTTATCAAAGAACTTGGCGAAAATGTTGGAATCCAAAGATACAAAGGTCTTGGGGAGATGGACCCTAGCCAACTATGGGATACTACAATGGACCCAGCTGTACGTATGCTAAGACAAATCAAAATAGAAGATGCTGTTGAAGCTGATAGGATGTTTACTGTTTTAATGGGCGATGATGTACCAAGTCGACGCCATTTTATTGAGACACATGCAAAAGAAGTTACTCAAATCGATGTGTAGAAGATCAAAAATCCCAAAAAATTTATTCTATTTTTTATTCTTTTTTATTGACAATCAAAATCAATCAATGCAGTATCATAAACTGGTTCCCAAATTATTTGATAATCTTTTGCCATCCCTTCAAAAGTTGGTCGAAGTTCCTCAGGTCCAATTCCAAGACCAGAATCATCAAACAAAAGATTACCATCACGCATAACTTCATCTCCACTCCCCTCATACAATAATGAACCAATAACTTTTTGTGCAAATCTTTCTTCAGAACCAGGGCCATAATAATTTTTTAAATGATCACAAGCTCTTTCGCTAGTATAATCTGAAAATAAAATTTGTTCTTCCAAAAATTCAACGTGATTAGCCAAAACTAAATCTGGATCTTCTGGAAAATAACTGTCCAAACTAACAAATCCCGCTAAACAACTTAATGTATTTGAAAATTCATTATATTCAGCAAAAATTCCTTCACTTACTCCCTTATAACAATCTTTTAATTCAGAATCATAGTTAGAATTATTTATATCAAAAACAGGATCATGATGTCCTCCAGAATGCCCTCCCTCATGTAAAATCAAAGTTAAATTAATATTTTCAGATGCATCCCATTCATCACAAGGTGCAACATAACCTGTATCCTCATATTCATTTCTTTGATCAGAAGACATTTCTGCACGAAAAACAATTTTCCCATTTCTAAAAAAAGCTCCCCTATTATCTAGTAATTCATCTCCAGGAAGGACACAATATTTTCCAACTAAAATTTCACCATTATTGGAATTCCCATCATCTTGAACCTTCCAAGAAAATAAAGCTTCATAAGTCAAATCAAGAGATTCTAAAAAATCAAGCTCTTTCCATGAAGCTAATCTATCTGAATTATTAGCTAAAGAACCTACTGCTACAAAGTATGGTTCATAAATTTCAGCAACTCTAACTAACTTATCAAACTCATTTTTTTCAAAATCATCTAAAGAATAAACACATTCATCACCATACTCTACCTTATCTTGGCATGTTGGTAGTTCTACCCTTCCACTAGAACAAGCTGGCAAACTTAAAGCTACCACTAAACTAATTGCTACATTTGAGCGTATAAATGGAGTTAATATTTGATCTATTCCCATTGCTAAGTATTAATCCCAAAACCACGTTAAGCACACTTTCTAAACTTACTTTAAATACCTTCCCTACCACTAAAGTAAAAGTAGCTAAAAACACTAAAACTAATAAAGAACTAAAAAAACAAAAATCCAATGAAACGTACAAGAATTAAAGCCAAGGATCTGCAAAAAGAACTTATTACTAATGGCTATGACTTCAAAGTTTCTAAAAAAGATGCTGTTGAAATCCTAAAAATAACTTCAAAAAAAGATAAACAGATCAAAATAGTCTCAATTAACAATTTACCATCATTTTTTTATTATAACATCAATAATGAAGAGGTTATTATTCCTACACTAAAACTTCTTCAAACTAGCCAAAATCTTCTAAAACACATCACAATAGATATGGGTGCAATCAAATTTGTTGTAGGTGGAGCAGACATCATGCGTCCAGGCATTACTAAGGTGCAAGAAGAAATTGAAACAAGCCAGCCAATAGTAATAGTAGATGAGACTCATGGTAAATCTATAGCTGTTGGGATTGCTCTTCTAAATTCAAAAGAAATGCAAACACAAGAAAAAGGAAAATCAATCAAAAACATTCACTTTGTTGGCGATGACATCTGGAAAATCTAACCCATAAAAAATAAAAATAAAACAATCCTAAACAAAGAATCTAAATTCTAATCAACATAATCTATGCCAAGTTCGTTTTGCATAGCGCCACGCCTACGGCTAAAATAAGTTGTTTCAGGTCCAAAAATCTGCTCACTTTTAACTCCAGTCACAATTACCATTGTCCGAATTGTTTTTTCTAAATCCTGATAAATCTGTGCTCCCCAAATAACTTTAGCTCGATCTGAAAGTTTCTCAGAAACAGTTTGTACAATAGTTCTACTATCTTCAAGAGTCAAACTTTCGCCCCCAGATATATTTACTAAAGCACCAGTAGCAGTAGAAAGGTCTACATCAATAAGTGGATTTTCAAGCGCCTTTTGTACAGATTCAAGTGCTCGATTTTCAGAATCGCTTTCACCAACTCCAATTAGTGCAACTCCTCCTTCACCCATAATAGTTTTAATATCTGCAAAATCCAAATTCACAAGTCCAGTTTTGGTTACAAGTTCAGCAATTCCCTTAACTGAATTAGTCAAGATTTCATCAGCTACTTTAAACGCAGTATGAAGTGGCAAATTAGGAGCTAAGTCAAGTAATTTCTCATTTGGGATCACAATTAATGTGTTTACATTTTGTTCTAATTTCTCAAGCCCAATTACTGCATTTTCAAATCTGTGGTTCCCTTCCATTTGAAATGGCATGGTCACAATAGCTACAGTAAGTATTCCCATTTTCTGAGCAACTTTTGCAACATAAGGTGATGACCCAGTTCCAGTTCCTCCACCAAGTCCGCAAGTAATAAAGACCATATCAGATCCTTCTACTAATTTTTTAATATCATGTTCATTTTCTCTAGCTGATTCTTCTCCAATTTTAGGATTACTTCCAGCACCAAGTCCACGTGTGAGTTCCTTCCCAATTAGAAGTTTTTTTTCAGCATTACAATAAAGTAAATCTTGAGCATCAGTATTAATTGCTACAGTCTGAACTCCTTTAATTCCAACCTCGCGAATACGAGTCACGGTATTGTTTCCACCACCACCACAACCAATTACTTTGATTCTAGTGCGGTTAATTGCAATTAATTCTTCAAGCTCTTTATCAATATTCAAATTTGCATCTTTGTGAGAAATTTCTTTAAGTGTAAAATTCTTTTCTCCAGGTAATTGTCCAAGAACTTTTGGTGCACCAGGGTTGCCTTGCTGCCCACCTGAAGAAGGATTACTCTGCCCAGTTTGGCTTTGATTGTATTGTACTGAAGGTTTCGGTTGATTATTTTGTCCAGCTTGAGAATTATTATTTGATTGATTCTGGTTTTGTGAACTTTCTTGATTCTGTGCTCCGTTAATGTATGTATCCATTCTTCTCTAGCCTCGTGTTTGTTTGCATTATAGGCTGTCTTGCCTACTACAAAATAAATGTTCGAGAACGAGTTTACCACCCTCTATCCTCACCTACCACTGCAAGCCCAAAATCCGTATTTAAGCTTTATGAGTTTCTGGGATATACATATGAAAATCAAAAATGAAAAAGTTAAAAAATTAAAAAGAAATATCAAAAAATCTAACCATGATTACAGTTAGGCCCATGTTCATGATGATGGTGACCAGGAATTTTACCTTCCATTCCTTCTGGAACTTTAACGCTAAATTCAACAGTATCTAATCCATCAATAATTATTCCTAGTTTTTCACTTAGAGCATCTACAAATTGTTCTGGAAGTTGAAATGGCATCTCAATATTTGCTTTTTTGGCAGCAGAATCAACACTAACTTTTACAAATTCAGGTTTTAATTGTAATACGTTTCCTAAAAATGATTCAAGTTGTTCCTTAGAATCTGTAATCTCTCGTAAAATTTCAACATCATAGATCAAATCTTTTCCAGAAAGAGGATGATTAAAATTCACCATAACTCTTCCGCCACTAATTTTCATAACAACCCCAATTTTACCATCAAAATCAACTTGAAGTCCAGTGAACGGTTTAACTTTGTGCTCATTAAAAGTAGACATAGGTACAAGTTCCACATTTTTAACATCTCGCTTACCAAAACCTTTTTCAGGACTTATTTCAATAGTATATTTTTCGCCAGCTTTTCTGTCAACTAAACTTTCATCAAGCCCAGGTAAAATTTGTCCTTGGCCAACACAGACTCTTGCTGGTTCATACTTCTGTTTAGGATTAAACACTTTAGCTGCTTTTGCAATATCAGCGCTACTTGTATCAAACACAAGCCCTTCTTTGGTTTTTCCTGTATAACTAACTTCTACAAATGAATTTTCTTTGATTGCCATGGTTATTACCTCAATAAATGCTTTCTAATAATTAACCTATATTTCAAATTGCCTTTTATAATATTTTTGCATTAGATAGTACTCAAAAAGCAAAATCAATATATATCTCCAAATAAACTTTCAAATTAATGACTATAGATGTTCTTAGAAATTGGAATAAAACTCTTTATTCCCATATAGCTTTTGAAAAAAGATTACAAACAGCAATTAAAGAAGCAAGAGCCCCATGGCTTAGGTTCATGAATGATCTTCCAGAAGAAGATAGAAGGATTTTCCATTGGACACATTTCAGGATAAGTGATTTTGGTTACGAAAGAAAAACTAGTGGCGAAGATCAAAGATCTGAACGTAAAGCTTACTTCCATTTCGGAGAAAGAGCAATTGGGCAAATCTTAGCATCAAACAAAAAAGCTAGAGAATTTGCCAAAAATGAAATCGTGAGAGATTTTCTAGAAACACAAAAAGAATTAGCAATAACTTCAGATGCTCCTGTTCTTGTAATTGCAAATCAACTAGAAGAATATTTACCTGGAATTAAAGCAGCTATAAAAGCTAATCTTGACGAAGCAAAAGTAAGGTCATTAGTATATTTTAATCCAGAAACAGGAGACGCACAAGAGATAACAACTGTTGATCCACATGTAGATAAATCTGCATTGACAATTCAACTCTTCCAAGATCCAAGAGAATACGTTTCAGAAGATGGTTCAAAGATAAAAGGTGGTTTTCAAGGAAGGTCTTGGAATGGAGATTACAATGTTGTTCAAATGATAGATCAACATGGAGTCACTTTTCCTGGAAGACAAATTGCTTTATGGACAAATAGAGAATTTGAAGATGATAGATATATCCCTGGTTTAATTCATCAGGTACCAAAATTACAACTTTTAGATGGACAACCTCTTGACGCAAGGGTTGCCTTCATAAAATTTGCATATCTTCCTGGAACACCAATTCCTGAAGAAATTGCAGGTTTAAGAATGCACGATATCAAAAAAGAATACACAAATCCAAGAAATAGAAAAATAGTTCATTCACTTGGAAGTATGCTAAATTAATTATTACAAAAATAAACTCAAAGTAAAAAAGACTCTATTATCTCTTTAAATTCACCAAACCTTAAACTATTGTATAAATGCCCTTCCCAGCCCGCATTTCTAGCACCGAAAATGTTTTGCTCCTTATCATCAAAAAATAAAACATCCCTGGGCTTTAAGCCAGGATGCATTTTAAGCAGGTCACAAAAAATCATATCATAAAATAAAGGATCTGGTTTTTTATAACCAATATCTGCTGAAGAAAACACTTCTTCAAATAATTGTGAAAAACCAAGCGTATCTTTCATATACTTAGTCCGAGTATTTGCTTGATTTGTTGCCATATAACAAGATACTCCTTTTTGAGTTAACTTTTCTACAACATTAAGTACACGAGCATCAACTAGTGAATCCCCTTCATGCCAATAAGAAAGAAGAGATTCAACGCTCCAAGAAGTTCCTTCTACATAACGCTCAAGTTCATCTTCTACATCAGCTTCCCCAACTAAACATTTATCATAACTTCCTTCAGAAAAAAAACGTAAGATTTGCCTGGCATCTTTTGAGTACTCCTTAGCAAAACGAGAGCTAAATTTTTCATCTGGGAATAAATTTACAACACCATCAGAATCTAAAACTAAAACTTTTACCACAAAAATTAAGCCATCTTTGTTTTTATAAACCTAACTTTTACTCTCAACAAACTCTAATACCTTTGCAAGAGCTTCTTCGCGACTTAGAGTTTTAGTGTCAAGAACATAATCATAATTACTTTCCTTCAAATAATCTACACCATAAATTTTTTTGTACTGTTTTTGATTACGTTTTCTAATTGAAACTATTTGTTCTTCAAGTTCTTTTTTGTCATTATACTCTTTTTCATTTCGGTTCAACTTACCCTCTATTGTTTGCAAATCTTCCCAGATCCTATTTGCTGCAACTTTTGAATCAACTTTCACAAAAATTTTCAAACTTTCTGGCAAAAAGTGAAATTGTGCTCTTCCTTCTACTACTACAGTTTGTTTTTTAGAAGATAATTTACGTGCTAATTTAGAAACCATTTCATCAATTTGCAAATCAATTTCTGGTTGTAAATCAACGAACAACAAAAATTCATCAACAGTCATATCAATACTTCTGGCTAAATTTCTAAACAAACCCCCAGCATAAACTCTTTTTGCATTAAGTTTCGCAATCAGACTTTTAGCTAGAGTAGATTTACCTGAACCTGCAGTTCCAGAAATAGTAATTATTACCATAGCAGAAGCTCTATATTCTAGTTAATAAACTTAACTGCAATTATCAATATACTTCTACAGTATCATCTATTTCCTTCCAAGCAAGTATCCCTCCAATCAAATTAGCTACATTAAAAAATCCCTGCCTTTCTAAAAATTTACAAGCGCGCATAGATCTGCCACCAGTTCTGCAATACACAACTATTTCTTTGTCCTTAAAATCAGCTAACTCAGAAAAACGGCTTTCAAGTTCCCCAACTGGGATCACAATATCTTCTTCGCCCCTAATAGTTCCAAACTTTCTCTCAGAAACTTCACGTACATCAAGCAAAATTATTTCAGCCTTACTTTTTAATTTTTCATCCAACTCATTTACAGTTATTTCTTTCATTCAAAAACAAAAGCTCTTCAATTTTAAAAAGCATCCTAAAATGGGATTTCATCATCACCAACAGTCCCATCACTATAACTCCAACCAAGATTAACTTTTTTATTTGATGGTATTGGGGAATGCATCTTTGGTAGTGGGGTTTGAGAAAGGTCAACTAAGCGAGAATCCAAAATAGGAGTTCTTCCAATAATTTTTTCTAAACCAATTCCTGGCTGATAAGAGATAGGATGATAATTCGCATCGTCACCAATAACATTGTACGCAGCAAATCCAAGTCCGCGTGAATCTAGCAATTGTTGAACTGACCTTAAATTTAAACGTCTATATCTTCCTTTATAGCCAGGACAATCCAAAACTTTATTCCCTTGTAACTCTGGGTCCATCACAAGTTTATAATCAAAAAAATGTACTTCACGATTAACTATTCTTGTAAAATCAATTAAGTTTTTGTCCTCTTTTAACCGTTCTTTAAAACCACGGACTTCTGAATCAAATTCATCTGAATCAACAAGTTTGCCAGTACCTCTATAAAATACACTTACTTCAAGAGAATATTTCATATAAGCAAAAAACAAATTAAGGCCTTCATTCAAAGGTTCTTCTAAAACTGCTTGATATTGATCTTCTCCAACAATAACTTTATTCCCATTAGTAGTTCCAATTTGAACACCATTAACCATTAGCCTCTCACGAATAGATTTCATCTCAACCCCAAAAGGAAAAGGGAACTGTTCATCTTCTGCTGGACCAGTAGGATAAAAGCTCCCTACAATATCCATACCGTGCACTCCTGAACGACTATGAAAAATAGATCTTCGAGGGTCTACTCGATGCAAAGCCTTAGCAAACCACCAAGAATTATAATCACCAGCCCTATGCTGTAAATGACCAAAAGAATTTTCTTCAGTCATAGGTAAATGTCTAAACATATTAGAAAAATCTAAGAATTACTATTAAAGAAGATGAATCACCAAACAATAGTTTCAAACACATGAATAAAATAATAAAAAAGAGCGGGCCTGGGAGGATTCGAACCCCCGACCTATTCCTCACACCATGATACTAGATACATATGAATCTAGTCCCATTAGGAGGGAATCGCTATATCCAGGCTAAGCTACAGGCCCACTAGCCCTCTCTAACCAAATTTCTTTATTAGTGTTTCGCGCACAAAATATCATTAAACAACAAGATTATAAACCTCTCCCACTCCTTCAACTCTGTGGTGCTTGGAAGAAGAAAAGGTTTTACTCTAATTACTAAACAAGCTAGTGCATATTATAATTATAAATTTGAAAACTATGTAGCTGGAGTTTATAACGCGATCAGAGTATTCTATCAAAAAACTGCTCCAGAAATAGAAATTCTCAAAATTGCACTTGAAATTATTCAAGAAGAAAAATTCCAACTTGTAACTCCAGAAGAGATGGATAAATTATTAAGAACAGATTTAGCTTCTGCAATAAAAGGACTAAGGGCATACAAACTTATAATTAACATAATAGACAATAGAAGGGTTTCTCTAAACTCAAATGCAAGAGAATTCTTTAAAAGACAATCTGGAATCTCGCCAAGCGATTTTGATTTTGACAAAGACGCATTTGATGCTATGATATATGCAAGTTATGGTAGCATATTAAAAAGAATTCAACTAATGTATATTCAGTTGCACATTATGAAAAACGTTCTTGAAAGACAAATAAAAATTCTTAAAAGTCTTAGGGGCACAAGTCATGGATTTATAGAAGGTTTAGCTCAAGAAGAAACAGCACTAAAATTATTTTACAAAGAAAGAGCTGCATTGCAAGAGATTAACAGAATATACAATTTAGGTTCAGAAGAAGTAGAAAATATGACTTCACATGTAAGAACATATTCAAACAAACTAAAAATAGTATTAGAAGCATATTCAAGAAAAATTAGTCGGGATTCTAAATCTGAACTAGATAAATCAAAAACAAAAGTTGAATGGGCTCTTACCATGTTGGTACTTGGATCAAGACTTCTAGTAACCACCCTCGAAACAAGAGATTATCTTAAAAATAAAAGTCAAAAATCTGTTCAACAAAAAAGAAGAGAGACCTTTAGTTTTCTAATCCAAAAAAGCAAAGAACTAGGTGTTGCTGTTGATAAGCAAGATTTAAGAAATATTGAATTACTAAGTAAAGTTGTAAAAAATACTATTACGGCAATCTTTGCAGCAGCATAAAATTAAAAATTTCTAAAATTAATTAAACATTATGTCAAGAAATACTTAAATAATAGCAATCGCAAACAAACACATGACACAAAAAAAATACATTTCAATTCAAAAAGCAATAGATATTGCAGCAAAAGGTGGCGAAGTCTCAATTCGCGGCTGGGTACACCGAGAGCGTGGATCCAAAAAACTCAAATTCGTAGTTTTGCGAGATTCAAGTAACATTATTCAATGCATTTTCAAAAAAGATCAATTCGAAGATGACAAAGAAGGAAAACTCTGGGACTCAATTGACAAACTTCAAGTTGAAGCGAGTATGCAATTAACTGGAACCATTAAAGCTGATGAACGTGCTCCTACTGGTGCTGAATTATTAGTAACCTCTTTTGAAATTGTAGGAGAAAGTCATGAATTCCCAATCCAAAAAGATGCAAGTAAAGAGCATCTAGCAAACAACCGTCATCTTCATTTAAGATCACGAAAAATGACTGCAATTCTAAAAATTCGATCAACAGTTTTTGGAGCAATTGATGAATATTTCAAAGGACAAGAGTTTTACGAATACCATTCACCAACACTTCAAGCAGTCCAATGTGAGGGTGGATCAGATTTATTTGATGTAGATTATTTTGGGAAAAAAGGAGTATTTTTAGCACAGACTTGGCAATTATACGCTGAGCCTGCAGTGTTTGCTCTTGAAAAAATTTATACAATCGCTCCAAGTTTTCGTGCAGAAAAAAGTAAAACATCTCGTCACCTAACAGAATACTGGCATGCTGAAATGGAAATGGCATGGTCTGATTTCCAAGACATCCAAAACCACGGTGAAGCACTAATCAAACATGTATTCAACTGTGTGCTCAAAAAACACCAAGCAGACCTAAAACTCCTTGATAGAGACATCACTAAATTAACACCAATTGTAGAAAAACCATTCATTCGTATGACTTATACAAAAGCTCTTGAAATCTTAAAAGAAAAATGTAACATGGATATTGAATGGGGTAAAGATCTAAGAACCATAGAAGAAGACAAACTTTCTAGGTTATATGACGTCCCAGTTATCTGTACACATTATCCTAAAAAGGTTAAGGCATTTTACATGATGGAAGATCCTGATGATAAAAGAACAGTACAAGGTTGCGATTTTATTGGAACAGAAGGTTATGGAGAAATCATTGGTGGATCACACCGTGAGCATGACATTGAAAAAGTTAAAGAGAACCTAATTGCAGATGGTGAAGATCCAGCTGAATATGAGTTCTATCTTGACACCAGGCGTTATGGAACAGTTCCACACGGTGGCTTTGGTATGGGTGTAGAAAGATTAATCTCATGGATCTGTGGTCTTGAAACAATTAAAGATGCAATTCCTTTCCCAAGAACCATGGAACGGTATAAACCTTAATTTTTATTTTTCTTTACTAAATCTTTTTATTCTCTTATTTTTCTAATACTTACTAATGGCAATATCCTTTACACACACTCTCCAAGAAGCACTTCAATCTATTAATCACCAAAGCTCTTCTCATCAAAATCACAAAACACACGAATTCGAAGTCCATAACAATAAAATCCACAAAATAAACCCACAGTGCCCTAATTTTCTCTCAAGATACTCAGAAGCTTTGCATCAAGTAACGAGCCTTACTAACACCCATTTCAAACAATTACCTCATACAAGCCAAATCATCATAGATATGCCATTCAACCTTCATAACTGGATTAATCACAACGAATCAGACGAACTTGCATACTTTCTATCTGAAACTGGTAACAATTGCCTAAACCACGCACCCAGCAATGCTCCACACAAATTCACACTTCATCTTGGAACCAAAGGATTCGTAATATCTATTAGCCATCAAGGCCAAGGTTTCAACGCAGAGCACATAAACAAAAATAAGCTCTACAAGAACGAAGGGGCAGCTTTTGACTTTTATAGAAACTGCCAAAACACCATTTTCTTCAATAACCCACAAAATACTACAGAAATCTTCATGCTACACTTATTCTAGAAATTCCTAAGTGTAAAATTGACCAGTCACTGTTAAACCATTATTCCCATAACATACTTCTACAACACACACATCATAACACCGACTTATTCTTGCAGCTAAAGCAAGTTGAAAATATGCTGAGTGATCACTTCCTCCTAAAATAAAATTTCTAATTGGTCCAGATCCCACAGTCATTTTTTCACCTTCAGATAAACCAATTGGTTTTTCTCTTAAATGAATATTTACACCTAAAACTACTTCTATTCCGTTAGTATCTTCTGCTTGACTTGCAATATCTCCTAAATTTGCCATTCAAAAAAAATCAAAGGCCCTATATATAAAATATACTCCTAAAACTAAAACTGCGCCTAACATGGCGCCGGCTTAGAAATTGAAACAATTTCAAAGAATTTCACTACCAACAGATAACTTTAAATAGCATAAACGTAAAATCATGCTTGTACCGTATAATTCTAAAGTGAATTAAATCATAAACAATTATACGTTATTAAAAAACAAACTACAGAAAAAATTTCTGCTAGTTTAGAAAGCATAAGCTTTCAAAAAAATAAAATAACAAGAGTGAATTAAACATGAAAGGAACAGTAAAATTTTTTAACAACAGTAAAGGCTACGGATTCGTATCCTCAGAAGACGGAAAAGACTATTTTGTACACATCACAGGTATTGTTGATGAAGCAGAATTACGTGATGGCGACGCAGTTACCTTCGAAGTAGAACAAGGCGACCGTGGTCCTAAAGCAGTTAGTGTGAAAAGAGACGACGGAACATCTAGTGAAGAACCTGTTGCTCAAGAAGAAACAACTGAAGAAAACGCAGAAGAAGCTTCCGAAGACCAAGAATAAATCTAAATCTTTTATTTCATTTTTTTTCTTTATTTTTTTTCTAAGTACCCAATATTTTTAATAACTGTAAAACGCATATTTTACTGGTTTAAAAATCTGAACAGATAAAGGTTTTTAATAAGAATCAATTTCTAAACACTAAAGATGTACATCCTGAAACAAATTCCAGAAGATTTTATTGTTGAAGAAATTTCTAAAAACAATTATTCTCAAAAAGAAAACAAATATCTAATTTGTAAACTCACAAAAAATAATCTCAGTCAACTATTAGCTATCAAAATAATTGCAAGCGCTCTTAACATACCACTCAAAGACATAGGTATTGCTGGAACTAAAGACAAACATGCAATCACCTATCAAAACATCTCAATCAAAACTAGTGGCAAAACTAATCAAACAAAAGAAAAAGTTGAAAAAATAGTTTTACCTAACAAAAACAATGAAAAAAGAAATCTCAGTCTAGAAGTACTTGGGTTTGCTAGCATTCCTCTTTCCCTTGGAGATCACAATGGCAATAGGTTCACAATCACTATCAGAAACCTTTCTAATCCCAACAACTCTGTTGTTCTGAAGCTAGGTCTAAACCACAATATCAAAGAAATTAATTCTAGCTCCAAAGATTTCATCTTCTTAAATTACTTCGATGAACAACGTTTCCAAAAAAATAATTCTCAAATTGGGTTCGCTCTGATCAAAAAAGATTGGAAACAAGCAGCTAATCTACTAAAAACCAATAAAGAAGTAGAATCCACTTTAAAGCAATATCCAAACCAACCTCTTAAAGCAATCAAAACTCTCACAAAACGCGAATTAATGATGTATCTACATGCATATCAAAGCTTCATTTTCAACAAAACAGTTTCAAGGTTCATAAACCAAACTACAAATAAAACCTCTCAAAAAATCCAAAAATATTCATTAGGTGAGCTAAATTTTACATCCCAAGAAGAACTCATAAAATTAAACTTTGCAAATAGCAAAGGTTTAGAAATTAAAAGTTTCAAAAAAAATCAAGATTCATTAATTCAAGTTCCTCTTCCAGGATTTTTAAAACACAAATCAAAAAATCAATTAATTAATCAAATTCAAGAGCAAATTCTCAAAGAAGAAAATGTAAAACATAGTGATTTCATAATTAAACAACTAAGTAACCTAAGCCAAGAAGGCGATTTAAGAGATATTATCAAAATTGCAAAAGATCTAATAATAAAAAAACCAGAAACTGATGACCTAAACCAAGATAATCAAAAGAAAAAGGTAACTATCAGCTTCTCTTTAAACAAAGGATCTTACGCTACAATGTTCATTAAACAATTAATAATAGAAAAAAAATAATAAAATAAAAAATATCTTGTAAACAAAATTCTTAACTAACTGGGCCAGTAGACAATTTTTCAACAGCAATTCTACTTACTGGATAACGAGATCCTTGATAACCAATTGTCTTTACGCCTAGCTCATTCATTGTCTGATCAAAACTGCCTTCTATTACCCAATCAATAGGTAGAGTAATCTGTACTCCTTTTTTGCCATAATAAGTTAGTTCATAAGCGCTTACTTCTTTGCCATTAAGCAAAAAATTTGTAGTAGAAAACTCATCAATTACTTCATTTACAAAAGCGCAACTTCCTGGGCTATCACAGTAAGTCAATAAATCACGATTAATATTTTTTGCTTGTTCAACTTCAAGACCTAAACTATAAGCCTGTCCTTGAGCTGGAAAATCTTGTGAAAACCAAACAAGAACCACTAATACAAGAACTCCTAGAATTGCAATAATAATTGTTTTTTCTTTTTCTACTGTCAAACCATGTTTTGCTGCCATCTACATAACCTCTATAATATCATCATAATTTAATGTTAATTAACAAAAATAAAGAGCTTGGAGTTTTTATACTTAACTACTAAAGACAACTTAGTCATACGACTTAATCAATATAAGAAATACTAAGATACTAAAATCCTCTTTCAAAATCCTCTTTCAAAAAGAGCTTCTTGAACTTGTTGCCAAACACCATCTTTGTCTAAGCTAGCGTTTATTTCTACAAGTGTTTCTTTTTTTGAAAAAAATTCTTTCATTGGAGAAGTTTTACGTTGAAATTCTACAAACCGTTTGTGCATAATTTCTTTTTTATCATCACTACGAATTTTTCCACCAGCAGCTTTTGTTTCAGCAATTCTAGAATGAAGTCTGGTATAAGCTGTTTCAAAATCCAAATCGAAAAACAAAACTAAATCAATATTTTCTCCACTTACTAAAAATGCTTCAGCTTGTGGAACAGTACGAGGAAATCCATCTAATACATAATTCTCCTTCCCTTCAAGTTGCGCCCCTACAACTCCTAAAGTCACGTCATCTGGAACAAGATGTCCTTTATCAATAAAACTGCGAGCAAGTTTCCCTATTTCGCTTCCTTGTGCCATCTCTGAGCGAAAAGCATCCCCAGTTGAAACTTCAAAAAGATCATACTTCTGAGCAACCTTCTCTCGAACAGTTGTTTTACCAGCACCAGGCGGGCCTAAGATTACTATCTTCATAATTCAAAAAAGTCAAACTACCCCTTTATAAGGTTTAGCCAAAAATCATGATCTGAAAATCAGAAAATATTATAAGCAAAAACGCTTACAAATTTGGAAATGACTTCTTAGATTTGATAATTTAATAGAACAACAAATATATCATCACAAAAATCTTCATCTTAATGAGTAACATTTATAAGCCGCTATTTTTCCAAACTGTTTATGGGTAGATACTCAAGAGAAAAAAAGCCGCTAACAATCAGCCAAATGAAAGTTCAGATTGAAAAAATCGAGACTAGACTTGAAACTGAAGCCCTAAAATTCTCAGAAGAAAAAAAGCTCCGTGATCAAATTAAAAGTATGAAAAAAGAGATCAAAAAAGCAGTTCCTGTTAGATCCTCTTTTAGACCAAAAAATGTTAACACTCCTGGAAAAGCATCTGGACCAGAATACGACCTTAAAGATAATATCTCGGGCATCTTAAAACAAGAAAGGCTTAAACGTAAAATGAGCCATGACGAGTTTGCTTCCTTAATTTCAGAAAAAGTTAGTGTTGTCCAAAAATGGGAAACAGGGGCTATGGTTCCAAAACTTGATACTGCGCGGCGTGTTCAAAGGTTACTAAAGGTAGGCTTAGTTAAACAAATAACTAGCGAAGCTGATGGTGATACTGATAAACTTCTTGAAGAGATCACTAAAAGTTCAAGGAAAAAAATAGCAACATTAGGCGATATGATCAAAATCACAACCAGAAACCGTTAATTAAATTCAAAAATTAATTTCTCACTTTTTTCAATTATTAAATCAGAAAAAATTAACAACTAATATCCAACTAACTGTTCCAACTATTGCCCCAACACCAACATCCCATAAATCATGTTTCTTAAGTTCCAATCTACTCCAAGCAACAAGTACTGCTAAAACATACATCATAGCCCAAACACTAACTATTCCAAAAAAACTAGCAAATAACGGTGCTAAAAAAAATACGCGAGAACTATGTACAGATGGAAAACTGCTTGCATCCATTTTCCCAATAAAAGAACTATAATTGATTTTTTTTGGACGATTCTTAAAATAGAATATTCTAACTACAACGCATATCCCAATAGTCAAAATAAATCCAACTAGCAAATCAAATCCTAAGTCAAAGTAAGAAGATCCAAGCAAATAAGCAAACAAAATAAGTCCAAGAAATAAAGGTGTTCCTCCAAAAGTTGTGATATCACGAACTATATTCTCAGAAAACCGACCATATACTTGGTCAATATTACCAGTTTTAACTCCTTTACTCAGTTTAGCTTCTTCCATCACAAATCAAGATAAATAACACATATTTCCTATATAATTCTGCCGCAACCCAAAAATGTGTCACGAGCTTAAAATACAAAATAGCATATACTATCCTTATGACAATAGATTATGTTCTAAATTCATCAACAGATGACACTACCCCAATTAACCAAGGATGGCACCAACCAGGGATCATATTACCAATTATCCCCAGCAGAATTTATCAAACTCCATCTGCTCAAAAAGAAAGAATGCCTTTACATATCGACCAAGTCGTTGACCAAAGACCACCACCACCTGGCTATGATGGAGGTAACGCTACCCCAGATACACCCAAAAGAGGGATTGACCATGATGTTGGAAATTTTGGAAATATACCAGGTGAAACTCCTGGACTTTGGAAGTACTCCTAAGAGAATTAATCAATAGAAAAATTATAATAAAAAAATAAAGTAAGATTCTAACCAATAAGACCTAGTAGCACATCATGCGCAGTTGCCAAATCTTTCATCTTAACATATAATAAGATCTCAGGCATAGCTTCGATAAATCCATAAACACACACATTAGATAGTGCCATCTCAAGACCAATTCTTGACAAGATACCAACTGCTTCATGAGCATCTTTTGGAAACTCTATTCGCATCTCTGCTAAATCCAAATCTACATAACGCAAATCTTTTCCAGCAAACAATTTTTTCTTTTCTTCAAAATCTTTTTGATTCAAAAAAATCCGAATATTTTCTTTGCTTTTAAGCAATCTAAAATTTTCTTTTAGTTTTTTATCACCTAAAAAATCAGTCGCAATTATTTTGAATTGCCTATCACTAAGAGTCATAGAAGCAATATTACTTTTTGTAGTAATTATAGCATTTTCAAAAACTACTTCTACTTCTTGTGCTTGTTTTGCTAAATCACTTTCAGCTTCAAAACGTCTAATTGCAGAAATTACAGCATCAATACTACCAGTAATTCCTTTCTTCTGAATCAAATATCTTGCAAGTGCCCGGACATTAATTAATTCACGGCGCATATCTTTTTGTACACTCAAGTCTTCTGCTAAAACTTTCCAAACTTCCGTATTTACTGAAGCCATAGAATTACCTCGTGATTTTTAGCCAAAAAATTTTCAATTATCATATTTATTGTCCCCTCTAGCAATTAATGCTAAAATAACAGTAATGTGTCAAAGTATATATAGTTTATGTTCCTAAAAATAAGTAATCTAAATAAGAAAATTATCAATTATCAAAAAATAATTTCAAAAACAAAAATACATAACTGCACTAGACACACAATTTATCAAAATGTTGAATTAAGCAAATTTTCTTTCCCAAATCTTCTTTTGAAATATAGCCTGGATAATCTACCCCGCCGATCACAATACTAGGATATTCTTCAACACCATAAAGCGATAATAAGATATCAACCATCGGTTCTTCCTGAACTAAATCAGCATCAATTGGAAAAACAAGTAATTGGTCACCTAGGAGCTTTTTGTAATAGGTCAGAACTGTTCCTTGGTTGGCACAATCTCTGCACTCTTTAGAATGAAAATACAAAATTGGAACAACTTCAAGTTCACAACTTTCAAGCGCTTTTTCTGCAAGTAAAAAATACCTGATATTATCAAGAGCATATCTTCTTGAAATTAATGTGAAATCTTCTTGTGCAAATCCTTGATAGTTATCTTCAAATTCAAGTATCTGTGCAAGTGACTCACTCAAATCCGCCACTGTCTTTTGTAATGTAGTACTAAGTACAGCGCAACTCTCTTGTGTTTGAGAAGACCCTAATAGTAAATACTGAAGTTGTAAACTAAGATATTCAACATCTTGGATATCATTAACTTCTTGTGCAAAATCATACCTTTCTTGTTGAAATAGTGAACCCAAAGAGATACCAAGTGAAAAAATAAGTAATGTCAATATTCCTGCCACAATATATGTTTGTACACTCACCTTGCGTAAAGTACTACCTCTTGGCATAGCTTTTGAAGAAACAGCTGGCTTTGAAAAACTAGTCTTATCTCTACTTTCTTTGCTTTTGTCAACTGACATCTCAATTCAAGAAAAATACTACCATTTAAACTTTTTCGATCTATTACCCATATTTTCAGATGATTCAGCTGTTTGTCTATGCCAAAATCGCCATGAATCTTGTTTAACACCAAATTCTAGTGCAGATACAAGTAAAATCCCACCTACTAAAATAAAATAAACAAATAAGTAAGGAATTACTTCCAAATATCCAAACTTAAACAATTTCTCATTTGAATTTTTGTGTGCCATAAGAAAGAAAAACAAAGTCAAACTAAGAAGTACTAAAAACGGTAATAATAATTCTAAGTTCACAAATAATCCACGAAAAGAAAAATCAAGAGACAACAAAAATGGTATAAAATCAAACCCTATTGCAAAAGCTCCAGAAAGCCATTCAAAAAATGGTAAAAATAAATATTTAATTGATAGAAAAACAGCTGCTCCTCCAAATAAAAAACCAAAAACATTCATACACATCTGAATAAGACCAAAATCACCATAAGACAAATTACCAATTATTCCCCTATACTTATATGCACATTGCATACTTCCAATGTACCACCTGCGACGTTGTCGATAAAACGGATAGAAATTTGGTGGAGCTGTTGTGTGGACATATCCAGTAGGACAATGTTTAATCCTATAGTTTTGTTTTTGTACTCGATAAGCAATTTCTTGGTCTTCAGCTACAGTTTCCAAATCAAACCCACCTAATTCTTTAATAACACCTGTCCTATAAAGTGAGAATGGACCTGGAGCAACATACAAACAATCTAAAAAGCTACTAATTCTAGATAGTAAAATCATAACTAGATATTCCATCCATTGAATTCGTTGCAAAAATGTTTTTGGACTATCAACTTTCATCGCTGGAGTAATAATCACTAAATTAGGGTCATTCTCTTGATAATACAAAGACAACATATCTTTAAGAGATTTTTTTTCCACAAAAGAGTCTGCGTCAAGACAAGCAAAAAATTCCCCACGAACTAATTCTAATGCTTTATTTAACGAAGCTGCCTTCCCCATATTTTTATGTGAAATTACTTTCATAAAACCCTTAGAATTGTTTTTTGAAATAAATTTATTAGCAACTTCTAAAGTCCCATCAGTTGACCCATCATCAATTATAATAACATCTAATTTTTCATGAGGATAATCCAAGTCAAAAATAGACTGCAATGTTTTTTTAACAACATCTTGTTCATTATAAGCAGGAACAAGTATAGAAACAATTGGGAAATCTACAAAGCTTTCAAAAGAAAAATTATTTTCAGCATCCTCTTTTTTAGCTCTAAAATAAACTTCCAAATATGTTAAGAATAAAAATAGGCTAAAGTACAAAGATACAAAATAAATTCCAAGTAATATAATTGTTTGATAATCTGCCATTTTAGTCTATAGTAAGAAAAAAGTTGCTAATATATATAGATATTCCCACATAAATATCCTTACATAGATATCATCACTCGATTTGCAATAACCAAAATCTCCAATTCTATTCTTTAGCAACAAAAACCTTTTTAGAGCGAACAAAAATGAAAACTTATAATGGACAATTTAAATTTCCAAAAACAAGAGATAAATAAGATATCAGAAATAGAAAAAATACAAAATATAGTTTCTACTGGCTCAAATGAATTAAACATCTTTTTAGGAGGTGGCTATGAAAAAGGAGTAGTAACTACTATTTTTGGCCCCTCTGGTTCAGGCAAAACAAATCTTTGCCTTTTAGCTGCAGCAAATATTGCAAAAACAAACCAGAAAGTCCTAATTATTGATACAGAAGGTGGGATTGCTGCGCAAAGAATTAAACAACTTACTGGTGAAAATTATAAAGAAGTTTTAGAAAATATTCTTTTTTTGCAACCATTAACTTTTGAAGATCAGATCTTGGCTTTTGAAAAAATTAAAACTATAATCAAAACAGAAAATATTATTGCAGTAATTGTTGATTCCATTGCTATGTTATATCGCTTAGAGTTAGGTAAACCACAAGCTATTTTCGAAACAAATTCTGCATTAGCTCGACAAATTGGGACGCTCGTAGAAGTTGCAAGAAAACAAAACATCCCAGTGATTATGACAAACCAAGTATATTCTGATTTTAATAACCGCAATGAAGTCAAAATGGTTGGTGGAGATTTGTTAAAATACAGCAGCAAATGTTTAATTGAATTAAAAAAACAAACAAACCAAAAAGAAGAATCAGCCCATAAACTAATTCTTCACAAACACCGTTTTTTAAGTCCAAATAGTTCATTTATTTTCACGATAAAAAAGAAAGGAATAGAAGAAGAAAAGTGAAAAAATAGCTCCTAGAACACAATTAACAACGTGAAAAACACAAAAGTATTTAAAGGGAAATTGCCTCCTAAATCACAAGTGTCTATTTAGAGGTGGACGCTTAGTAAAGAGGTGAATGGAAGTGAAATCAAAAAAACAAGTTTCTAATAGAGCAATTTTCGCATTAATTATAGCAGTTGCTGTTGTAACAATCATCAGTACATATTTTATTGTAGACGCTGCAATGTCAGTGTCTGCCCCAGAGGGTGACGTTGAAGAAGCTACAGCTCACGCAACAATCACAATCGAAGGTAACGAAGAGGTAGCAATTGAAACAGTTGGCGTAAGCGAAGCTGCTGCTACAGCATCAGTAACAATAGAATAAAAAATAATAACAAAATAAAAAGTAAAATCAGAGGTGTAAAATGGAAGAACATAAATTATTAACAGGAATGCTTTTAGTGGCATTAGTAGTAGGAATTGGTGGAACTATGATTGCAGTAGACCACTTAAATGGATTAAACTCAGGAGTAACTGGAGCAGCAACAGGAACAGGAACAAGTTACACAACAGTTGCCGAAGATATTACAATTTCAATACCAAATTCAACAGTTGATTTCGGATCTGGTTCAGTTGATGTTGGTTCAGATTGGGCAGTATTATCAAGTTCTTCTTTTAGAGGAACGCACAATGGGTCTTGGGCAAACATTAGTGATAATATTTCAATTCAAAATGATGGTAACAGAGATATTAATGTAACAGTGAACGCATCAAAAATTAACGGAAGTAGGGGAGACGCAATTATTTGTGACCCTAACTGTCCTGTTGGAACATCAAATCAAACTAACGCAACAATGTTTGAATTTACAAGTGACAATTTAGAACTTAATGCTTGTTCATCAGGCGCTGTTGGACAAAATACTGCGTTCGAAAGTTTAGAAGAACACTACGACATTTGTACTTGTTTACAATGGGAAGACCACCAAGACACCTTGGGATTATTTCTAGATATTGGGGTACCTTCAACAGCTGCAGGTATTACACACTCAGTTGACTTTGTATTCACAAGTTCATCCCTAACCCAAGGGTGTTAAAAGAAACAAAAAAACTATTTTTTTATTTTTTTTATTTTTCTAAATAATCAATTTTAATCATAATATAGAAAAAAATAGGCATATAAAATGAAAAATTTAACTTTATCTTCATTAATCATATTCATTATTTTAGCACTATCATTAGTTCCTTCTGTAAATGCAATTGGCATAATGGGATCAACTTTAACTTATGAAGATGCATACGTAGAGCCAATTTCTTTTGACTATGCATTTAGGGCATCAACAACCCCTACAGCTTCAGTTAATGTTAATGGTAATCTTGCTCCATATGTTACTCTTTCAGAAAAAATATTCACTTCTACTAGTGATTCTTTTACTGCTGAAATTGATTTGGGAGAAAACCCTGAAGCTGGAACTTACAATGGACAAATTTGTGTATCTGAAGTCCCAGTAGAATCTGATGGGTCATTCTCAGTTTCAACTGCTTCTTGTGCCCACATCAGAGTTTACGTACTTTATGACAACTCATACTCAATCATACATCAATTAAACTCATGGAGTGGTGACATCGCAAAAAGCGTAGTTACAATCACAAATTACGGAAAACAAGACACAAGTGAATTAGATCTTGAAGTAACCTTAATTTCACCAGAGGAAGAAACAATTACTAGTTCAACACAAAGCACAGAAACTATTGTTTCAAGAGCAGCACAAGAATTAATTTTTGAATTTGACACAACAGATTT
Organism: archaeon; assembly: GCA_018697095.1. Taxonomy (GTDB): domain Archaea; phylum Nanobdellota; class Nanobdellia; order Woesearchaeales; family GW2011-AR9. Next base: position 48,017 of record JABHSG010000001.1, read on the forward strand.
TGAAGCTGGAGTTTACACAATGCTTGTTGAAACTACAGAAAATGGAGAAGAACTAAGTTCAGAAAAAACTGTTCGCATAGGGAAATCTCAACTTATCCTTACAGAAACATCGTTTGCAATTGATAATATTGGAATTCAAAAAATCACCATCCCACTTGAATCACAGTGGTTTGAATCAGTTCAAGCATATGTAGAACTAGAGATTGAAAATATTATTTCAACTTCATCAGTAATTACAATCAATGAATGGGGCACAGCAAGCGCAGACATATTTTTAGACACAGCAAGCCTTCCACTTGGCAAATATTCAGCACTCACTACTGGATACCTTAATGGCGAAAGAACATTTGTCGAAGAAGTAACTATCACAATTTCAGAGCCAGAAATAATCAAAGAAGTTTCAAAAACGCAAGGAAGAAATCTCGGTCTAAAAAGCATCGCAATTATTTCAATTTTAGTAGTAATTTTACTAGCGGTTGCAGCAGTATACAATCAAAAAAATAAAAAAACTTCAAAAAATTACGAAGATAACGAGGATTTTTAACAATGAATACCAAAAACACTATCCTCACGTTATTAACTACAATTGTTGCATGTATCTTCCTAACAATAATCGCATATAATTCTGTTGTTGTTGTAGAAACAATTTATTTTGATGCACATTTAAACGTCTCTGACCACCTTGGATTCAATAATGACATTGACAAAATATACTTTGGGTCAGTAATAGCTCAAATGGGCGGAGTTTCAGAAAGAGCTGTTATTTACATGAATACTAACAATTTCACTGTGATGATAAAAGTAAAAGCAACCGGAGACATAGCACCTTACCTTACAGCTCCAAAACAAGACATCATTGTTGAACCTCAAGAGATAATCAAAATACCTCTTAAAGTGCAAATTTTACCAACAAATGAGTATAAAGAATTAAATGGCATTGTCACATTAAATGTAAAAAGAGACCTGTTTAATAACAATTAATGAATTGTAATTTTTCATCTTATATAAGACACAACTTTAGCAATGAAATGGCACAAAAAAAAGCTTTGCGCAGCAAAGTCACGAGAACAGAGTTTGACTCAAAACCAAGATTCTCTATTTCAAAACAGAACCATATTCTGTTCATAATAGTTGCTATCCTTTTAGTTTGGAACATAGTCCAATTTGGCATTGCTATTGAGATAACTGGTAGTGCAACTGGAACTGCAAGCCTTTGCATAAATCATATCCCTACTCTAGATTCTATTGCAACAAATCAAACAAACCACACTGAAAATTTCTTATTAAATATTTCAGCATCAGACACAGATAATCAAAACTTAACTTTCAAAAGTAACACTAGTTTCATAACCTTCATTCATATAAATAACACAACTAGTACTATGAATATCTCTTCTAATATCGCACTTGTTGGAACATACAACATTACTATTTTTGCAAATGATTCTCAAAGTTGTACGCCTAATCCAGGAAGTACTAACTTCCAATTCACTATCTTAAACAATGCTCCAGTAAATAATGGCACTATTCCAAATCAAAGTTGGGAAGAAGACACCAGTCTTGCAAGTTTCAACATATCAAAATATTTTACAGACGCAGACAATAACACACTTTCGTTCAGAGCTGACACTGTAAGAAATATCACTATAAATTTCACTAGTAATGGCACTGTTCTTTTTTCACCAACCACTGATTTTTATGGAAACACATCAGTCACATTCTATGCAAACGACTCAGTAAATGAAACTGCTTCAAACAATGTTTCTTTAGAGATAACTAATACCGCTGATATTTGTGGTAACTTAATTTGTGAATCTAGTGAAACTTGTTCTGTTTGTTCAGCTGATTGTGGTGCTTGCGCATCAACAACTCCTGAAGGTGGCGGAAAAAGCAGTTCTCATTTAAGCAGTGATTCTAATTCAAAAGAAGAAACTTCAAAAGAATCTACTAGTGATGAACAAACATCAACTTGGGATTCAATTCCAGTTGACTGGACAGCAAATACTATTATTGATAGTGAAAATGTTGCAGTAAAAAGATTTGATTTTGATGTAATAAAAGAAGTATTTAATCCACATTTAAGAATTGGAAAAGTTGAATCATTTCCAATTTCAGTAAGTAAAGTAAAAGATAAAATTTACCAAAAATTAAGAATTACTACAAATGAACCACTTCAAGATAAAATAGAATTAGCTGAAATGACTTTTGAAGTTGAAGTCTCTTGGTTAGAAGATAATAACCTTGAAAAAGAATACATCTCAATGTATCGTTTCGTAGATAGTGAATGGACAAAACTTGACACTTTCCTTTTAGAAGAAACAAGCACTATTATCTCATATATCGCGCAGACACCTGGGTTTAGTTATTTTGCAATTGCGCAAAGTGATACTCCTATCCCTATTTATTCACAAAAAACTTGTACACCTAATTGGATTTGTAATAATTGGGGACCAGAAAGTTGTCCAAAAGAAGCTTTACAAAAAAGAGAATGTAATGATGAAAATTCTTGTGGATCAGAGTACCCACCTGAAGAGATTAGAGAATGCGTTTACTTAGAACAAAGCTTTTTTGCAAAAGCTTCAAATTACATTACTGATCTTTTCAAATCAACTGGCTTTGCTTTAGCATCAAAAGAGAATAAATCATTTTCCATTGGAGCAATTGCTATTATGATGATTTTTATTAGTACAATTATAGGTCTTATTATTTACCTTAATTACAAAGCAAAATCCAAAAAAAATCTAGAAGTAAGTAAACAAACACTTTTTTCAGTTGAAAACAGGGTAAAAAAAGATTCAAAAATAATTTCAAATCAGCAAGATATAACACACACACTAAATATCAAAGTTAAAAATAAATCTCAAGATGAACTTTCAATCAAAAGTGATTTTCATGCAATTGATCCCAGAAAAAGAAATTTGCCACCTAGCTATAGGCAATTAAAAACTCAGGAGGATCAAAATAACTTACAAAATCAAAGAAATGATCTGCCTGAAGACCCTGATATTGAGCACATAGATTTATAAAACAAACTCTCTACAAAACAATCATAGCCAACGCTAATTGAATATTCAAATGTCAATTAACACCGCTGCATGAGGCAAAAAAAACTGCAGACAAGTAGAAATTCTATTTGTTGCATTTCCTCAGTAAAAATAGCTAAAAAATAATACAGGAAGTGAATAATATGAGTGAAGAACAAAATTTACTAATTGACTCCGCTGAATATCTAAAAACCGGAGTTCATATTGGAACAAAATTTAAAACTAAATATATGAAAGAATTCATCTACAAAACCAGGCCAGATGGATTAAGCGTACTTAATTTGCAAAAAATTGATGAAAGATTACGCCTTGCAGTTAAATTTCTAGCAAACTATGATGCAAAAGATATCCTTTTTACTTGTCGTCGTGAAAACGGTTGGAAAGGCCTTAGAAGACTTAAAAAGTATACTGGAATCAATGTAATCACTGGAAGATATCCTCCTGGGATTCTAACAAACACAAATCTCGATACTTTTATTGAACCAAAAGTTCTGTTTGTTTGTGACCCTTGGCCGGACAAAAACGCAGTTGTTGACGCTGGAAAAGCTGGAACACCTGTAGTTGCTCTTTGTGATACCAATAATGAAGCAAACAATGTTGACTTGGTTATTCCTGCAAACAATAAAGGGAAAAAATCAGTTGGAATTGTATTATATCTTATCGCAAGAGAATTTCTTCGAGCTAAAGGAGCCCTTAAAGCTGATGACGAACCACCTTTCACAGCAGAAGACTTCATGGAAGAATAAGTACAAACACAAAACTATTATTTTTTTATTTTTCTATCTTTTCTAACAAGTAATCCAATCATATTTTCACAACTACCTACATAATTAAAAACTAATCCTCTCAATATTAGTTTATGAGTCGCTCAATAAGTCTTCTAGAAATGCTTCGAGCAAGTGATGGGCATCCCTATGTAGACCAAACATTAAATATTGCAAAACATGTTCGATCATTATCAGAATTCAATAGATTCCCATCTCAAATAACTACTGGGCCATATGGTGGACTACATCTCTTTGGAGATTTAGGCGAAGGGACATTTGGGTTTTGGTCATCCCAAGGCAGCCAAGCAGAATTATTCAGTTACAGGTTCTTTTTTGAAACTAGACTACAAGACTTCAGCCCCACTACTGTGTATAAACATGCTCATTTAGTCAAAGACCTTGATCAAAAACTTCTACAAACATCAAAAAGTGAACCAGAAAAACGAAGAACTTGGAACGTTACAGGGTCATTCATAGGTTCACGTAGCGATCTTGCAAACGATGAACCATTTACATTATATGGATTAAATATAGGGAGCCCATATATCCTTTGGGCTGGATTAAGTCAAACTAAAGAACAGATCAAAGCAAGAATAGATCTATTCCAAGAATTCAGTAAGAAATATTTTGCTGCAACAACAAGATCAAATTCAAGATGAAATGACTAGAAATCCCCTTACTATTTCTACGAAAACTTTATAAAGCACTTGCTGTCCAAACGCATATAAAACAATATCAAAACATCAGCATCATACTCTTATATATGGTGAGCATGGAGGATTATAAAAAATGGCAAAAGAAAAAGCACATATTAACTTAGTTTTTATTGGTCACGTAGACCATGGGAAATCCACAACTGTTGGACGTCTTCTCTTTGATACAGGAAATGTACCAGAGCAGGCAATGCGTAAGCTTAAAGAAAAAGCTCAGATGCTTGGAAAAAGCGGTTTCGAGTTTGCTTTCGTAATGGACGGACTTAAAGAAGAGCAAGAACGTGGAGTAACAATTGACTTAGCTCACAAAAAATTCCATACTGACAAATACTACTTTACCATTATTGATGCACCAGGTCACAGAGACTTTATCAAAAACATGATCACAGGAGCTTCTCAAGCAGACTGTGCTGTTCTTGTAGTTGCAGCAAACGATGGAGTTAACTCACAAACAAAAGAGCACCTAAAACTATCCAAAATTTTTGGAGTAGGACAATTAGTTGTTGCAGTTAACAAAATGGATATTTCTGGAGTAGACTGGAGCGAAGACAGATTCAACAAAGTAGTTGAAGAAGTTAAAGCTGAAGCTCGAACTGCAGGTTGGAAAGTTGACCAAATCAGATTCGTTCCTATCGCATCACTTCCTGGAGCTAACATCACTAAAGCTGATGAAAACTTAGGATGGTGGAAAGGAGACTCTCTTCTAGATGCTATTAACAAATTCGAAGTACCTGGAAAACCTACAGATCTTCCTTTAAGATTACCAGTACAAGACGTATACAACATCACCGGTATTGGTGTAGTTCCAGTTGGTCGTGTTGAAACAGGCCTTCTAAAAGTTGGTCAAAAAGTAATGATCGTTCCTGGCCGTGAAGGTAAAGGAGTAACTGCTGAAATTAAAACAATCGAGATGCACCATGAAATGGTTCAACAAGCAGGTCCTGGAGACAATGTTGGTTTCAACGCAAAAGGTGTTGGTAAAAAAGATCTTGCACGTGGAGACGTTCTAGGTCCAGCTGAAGCACCACCAAGTATTGCTACAGAATTCACCGCTCAAATTGTTATCATGAACCACCCAACTGTTGTAACTGTTGGATACACACCAGTATTCCACATTCACACAGCACAAGTAGCATGTCAATTTGTTGAGATTGTTAAGAAGTTAAACCCAGCTACTGGTCAAGAAGTAACTGAGAACAAAGACATCCTTCGTAACGGAGACGCTGCAATCGTAAAACTACGACCACTTCAGCCTCTTGTTATTGAAAAACAAGGAGAAATCCCACAGATGTCCAGATTCGCAATTCGTGACTCCGGTGTTACCGTAGCTGCTGGTATGTGTATTGACATGACTAAAAAACAATTATAGGATCTTTTCCTATAACTTTTTTATTTTTTATTAATTAAATTTCAAACTTTACATCAGTAAAAAAACAAAGCCACTTATTTGGAACAAAAAGATTTAAATAGGGGCCAAAAACATAGCGAGATATAAAATGGCGCAAAGAGCAAGAATCAAATTAGCATCCACCGAGATCGCAAAAATCAATCAAGTTTCCGAAAGTATCAAAGGTATCGTCGAGAAAACTGGTGTAGACATGCGTGGGCCAATTCCACTCCCTACTAAAAAACTTAAAGTAACAACCCGTAAATCTCCAGATGGGGAAGGAAAAGCTTCTTGGGAACGTTACCAAATGAATATCCATAAACGTCTAATCGATGTTCAAGCTGATGAAAGAACTTTAAGATTGATCATGAGAATTTTGATCCCTGAAGGACTTAACATCGAAATTGAAATGGTTAATGTTTAATTTCTTTAATAATTTTTATTTTAAATTACAAACTTTTTATTTTTCTAACAATTTTCTTTTAATTAAAACAAATGTTTAGGTCCACTATTTGCTTCTAAAATCCAAGGTTGCACTTCTTTTGACAAAGCAGACTTCACCATTTTTTCCAAATTTGCCAAAACAGAATTATGCAATTTACTTCCTCTTCTATAGTCTGCCTCAAATGCATCTTGGGCATAACCATTATCAAGCAAAAATTGTGCATTCAAACGCATTTGTTCTGCCTTAGTGCCATAAACAGCGATCGTACTTCCTCCAGCTCCAGATACAACTGACATCGCTGGAACATCACTTGGTCCATCACCAATGTAGATCATATCTTCTATTGGAACATGCAACTGATTTCTTTGCATAACTGTATCTGCATTAACACCTTCTCGTACATAAGCTCCTTTACTAATTTTAATTATCTCTGCAGTTTTTTCAGCATGAGTTACTGCTTTTGCAACTCCAACAAGCCCACCTTTATTATTATAAAAAAATTCTCCTGCGGCAATACCTGTCATTTCATTTTCAAGAATAGATCCACGAAGCATCTCTCGAAGTCCAGTACTAACAACGTATTGTTCTAATTCAACTTTACCTTCACCTCTTTGATTAACATAAGCACTCATTTGCTTAAAAAAATCAGGAATCCCTGGAAAATATTTTATGTCTCTTCCAGCTAGATTAAGAACTTCCCTATCAAGCCCTTCAAGCGGTCCACCAGTTTGACTTAAAACCACCATTGCATGCAAATATGCAGTGTCAGAATTAATATCAAGTCCATTCCCTTTATGTTCATCAATTATTTTTTGAGTATACTTAAACAATTCAGATGCTTCAAAATCAAATCTTTCTAAGAACAAATATTCTTGCATATAACCTGGAGTTAATGTCAAATCACAATCATATACTACTGCTACTTTTCTTATATCTTTTATTATCTCTTTCATAAAAAAAGAATTGTTAAATAAATACTTAATTCCCTGGGGGGACACAATTCCCCACTATAAACAATAGAATCAATACTTCCAAACACTATGTCCAAAAGCTAAAAATAAATCAAATCCATTTACATTCGGAGTATCACAAGCACCATAACAATCTCCTGCCCAAAAAGTGATTAAAAGCTCAGGGATCGCAGCCAATAATTCTTCTTGGATAACAGCAGCCTTTGGTTTCAAACCATCTGGAAGCTGAACTAAGACAGTTTTATGGCCTTCTGCTTTAATTTTAGAAATTGCTTTATCAAGTTCTAAGTTTAGTGTCAAATTACTTCCTTCAAAAGCTTCACTTATTTCCATAAGCCACTATAAACAAAGCTCTTTTTTAAACATTATGAATAGTATGAACAACATTCAAAAACAAATTTTCTTCAAAATTAATTCTCTAAATTAGCAACATAAGCCTTATAAAACAACTAAAGATAAAGCAAACATGGTAAAAAGACCAGTAGTAGGGCTAACTGAAAACATTATCTTACTTAGTAAAAACCAAAATCAAGCTACAAAACAACTAATTGCTAGAATAGATACAGGTGCAACACTTTCTTCAATTGACCAGAAACTAGCTAAAGAATTAGAATTAGGACCTGTAATTAGAGAAAAGATTGTCAAACAACAAACTGGAAAAACAAGACGTCCAGTAATTAAAGCTACAATCACAATTAAAAATCTAAAAATCACAGATGAATTTTCAGTAGCTGACAGAAAAAACATGAAATTCCCAGTACTAATTGGCCAAAACATCCTAAAAAAAGGAGCATTCATGGTTGATCCATTAATCAAATAAATAACATCTTCAAAAATTAAAATAATTATTAAATCAAAATACTAACACAAGTTACAAATTCAGAGAAAAATAACATGAAAGGCGCAGTAATTTCACTTGGATCCAAGTCATCAAAGATGACAGTAGAAGCTATGCAAGAATATTTTGATGAAGTAGATATGATTCAACTCAAAAAGATAGAAATTGTACTTGGTAAAGATGCTGGAGTTTACTATGAAGGAAAACCCATGCAACACTACGATTGTATTTATGTGAAAGGTTCATTTCGCTACGCAAATCTTCTCAGGTCCATCACAAGCATGTTAGAGAAAAAAATACCATACCTCCCACTCCCTTCAAGCGCATTTACAATTGTACATAATAAATTATTAACTCATCTTGCCCTGCAACAACATAATATTCCAATGCCAAAAACTTATCTTTCTTCAACTGTTGAAGAAGCAAAAGTACTTCTTAAAAAAGTTAATTATCCAATTGTAATGAAGTTTCCTGAAGGAACCCAAGGTAAAGGGGTAGTCTTTGCAGATTCAATTTCATCAGCTTCTTCACTTCTTGACGCTTTTTCAGCACTTAATCAACCATTCATCATTCAAGAATACATTGAAACAGGCGGAGAAGACCTTCGAGTGATTGTAGTAGGAGACAAAGCAATTGCTGCTATGACTCGTAAAGCAACTACTGACGAAAAAAGAGCTAATATTCATGCAGGTGGAACTGGGCAAGCAGCTCAAATCAGCCATGAAGTTGCAACTCTTGCAATTAAAACCGCTAGAGCACTTGGAGCAGACGTTGCAGGCGTTGATATTTTAGAAAGTCCAAAAGGACCACTTGTACTTGAAGCAAATATATCTCCAGGTTTACAAGGAGTAAGTGCTGCTCACCCTAATTTAAACATCGCTTTAGAAATTGCAAAATATTTTGCAAAAAAAACGCAGCATGCTCTAAGATCTTTACATATTGAAGACACCAGAGTCACCCTTAAAGAGATGCAAAATAAAGAAGAAGGTAAAAACGAACTTATTACTGGATTACAATTTAAAGGAGATAGAATTGTTCTTCCAACTGTGATCACAAAAACAACTGGTTTTAACGCCCACGAGAATTATGTCATTAAAAGTAAAAAAGGCAAATTAGAAATCACAGAATTCAATTTATAAAAAAAAATAAAAATTAATACTAAAATAAAATGGTTATCGAATATTTAAGAGCAGCAGCAAAACACTTCAAAGGTGGAATGCACGATACAAGACATACTTCACTTCTTGAAGCAGAAGTTTCAGCAGGTTTATACGTTGACGGCATCAGACCAGATGGAACAGAAGCACCCAGCAGTGTTGCATATATGGTAGGAAGAGCAATGCCAACTTCACTCTATGGTCTTGTAGAAAAACATACTCCAACAGTAAAATCGATGCTTAGATATTTAAGAAAATAAAAGAAAAAAATATTTCTAAATTCTATTTAACAGCTATCCAAAATACTTGCATCTCTATCATCACAATCTTCTTCATTTTCTACCCATCCCTCACCTGGATGAGAACAAAATTGATCACGAATACCAGTATTACCATAACCATCTCCATCTGCATCTCCGTAATATTGACCATAACTTGAAACATCTGAAAAAGTAATACTTCTACTTGGATCTTCATCATCCATTAAGCCATCACAATCATTATCAATCCAATCGCAAATCTCAGTAGCATCTGGGCTCAAAGAAGAATCCATATCATTACAATCCCCACGAACTAAAACATATCCTGTTGGTTGTTCACATGCTGTTGTAATGGTTGCATATAATCCATACCCATCTTCATCACGATCTTCAAACCATTCTGTTCCTGGATTCAAGCTTGCATCACTATCATCACAATCTCCTTGTAAAATAGTATAACCATCACCATCACTATCAGAATCTACTCTCGCACTTGTTTTTATTTTTGTTTTTGGAGAAAGTCTCCATGCCTGTCCAGCAATTGCTGAGTCAGAGTCTTCAGAATATTCTGAATCACTCAAACCTAAATCAAAATCAGACCCACCATTAAACATTAATACTAAACCTACAACTGCAACAATTGACACAATTGCAACCAAATAATTTCCACCTTTTTCCATCATCATTTCCTCTTAAAATAATACTAAAATATTAAATAATTGAATATTTTAATAATAACCAATTAAAAAAGAAGGGTTTATGCTTTATAACTATTACTCTAAAACAGCCAAATTCTGACCACTATAACATTATTTAACATGCAATTAATATTCAATCCCACGTCGTGCATTAACACCCTTATCAAAATAATGTTTCTTCAAAGTCATCTCAGTAACTAAATCAGCAGCAGATACAACAGCATCTGAAACTCCTCTTCCTGTCAGAACTAATTCCACGTGCGCTGGTTTAGCTGCAATCAATGCCAATACTTGTGAATCACTAAGCATTTTAAGTTGCAAAGCTACATTAATTTCATCACAAATTACAACACTATGTTCACCTGCTTTTACAATTTCCATCACTCGAGAATAAGCTTGTTCTATATAATCACGTTGTACATCATCGTTAAGAAAACAAAACCTGCAAGTTCCACATTCAATATCACCACGAATATAATCAAAAATCCTAGACTTTTGTTCAACTTTTGTTAAATCAAAATACCCTTTAATTTTCATTTGCTTTTGTTGTTTGATACAATGCCGACCAAACTGTTCAATTTCAAGTCCAGGCAGATAATTTTGCGCAGCCACATATTCTCCAGTGTAAGCACCACCTTTCATGAATTGAACCATAAATACTTTGAAACCCTGGCCTACTGCTCTAAGTGCCAAACCAAGGCTAGCAGTAGTTTTACCTTTACCATTGCCTGTATAGACCTGAACTTTACCTACTCTTTCCATTACATTCACTTTCTCATTCATTTTTTATCTATTTTTTATTTCCTCTAGAACAGATAAAATTAATAGCCATTAAGCACTTGATTATCTAAACTCCCATCCCTATACACAGTAATACCTTTACAACCCAAATCATACGCTAGCATAAACACTCTTTGAATATCATCTACAGTTGCATGGTGAGGAAAATTAACTGTCTTACTAATTGCATTATCTACATGCTTTTGAAAAGCAGCTTGCATTTTCACATGGTCATCTGGAGATAGATCCATTGCTGTCAAAAAAAGATGACGAACATCTTTAGGAATTTCTTTAATATCTTGAATTGAAACTTTTCCTGCGATTTTTCTAAAAATTTCATCTGAATAAAATCCACGCTTTCTAGCAATCTCTTCAAAAAGAGGATTAACCTCTAAAAATTCAAACTGCGCTGTTCTACGTAAAAATGAGACACCATAAAGTGGTTCAATACTAGGACTACATCCTGCAATATGTGAGATAGTTCCAGTTGGTGAAATTGATGTTAAACAAGCATTCCTAAGTTTACCTTCTTCCCCTTTAGCTGCATAAATACTAATATGATGGTTCAAAAAAACCCCTCGTACATTTGCAAGTTCTCTTGAAGCAGCCCTAGCTTCAGAATCAATAAATTTCATTATTTTAGAAGCTATTTTACGTCCATCATCGCTCCCATAAGAATACCCTAAACGAATAAGTAAGTCCGCAAAACCCATTATTCCAATCCCAATTTTTCTATTCCCATGAACTATTTCGCGACTTTTGCGAAGAGGAAAACTATTCATTTGAGTTGCATCATCTAAAAAACGTACAGCTAAACGAGCAGTACTCCTTAATTTCTCCCAATCCACGTCCCATCTATTAGAACTATCAACTAAACTTACATGTACATGTTGAGACAAATTAATTGAGCCCAAGATTACAGCTTCATAATTCTGCATAGGATATTCCCCACAAGGACTTGTAGTTTCATTACGTCCTAAACTTGGAACAGGATTATTACGCACATTATTCATTCTATCAATAAATACAATCCCTGGGTCTCCATTTTTCCAAGCCATGAGTGAAATTAGATCCATTATCCTTTTAGCATTCAAACTCCCAGCTGCTTCTTTTGTTCTAGGGTTATACAATGTATATTCTGTTCCTCGTTTAAGTGATCGCATAAAAGCATCTGTAATACCAACAGATAGGTTATAATTATTCACAGTTTCCTTATCATCTTTAATTGTAATAAAATCAATTATATCTGGATGATCAACACGCAGTATTCCCATGTTACCACCAGGTCTAACCTGCCCTTGTTTAATCAAACTTGTAGCCCTATCAAAAAGTTTCAAAAAAGCAAGTGGTCCTGATGCAACCCCTGGTTTTCCCTTAATACTATCTCTTCTTGGCCGTAAAGAACTAAAAGAAAATCCAGTCCCACCTCCACGTTTATGAATAATAGCTGCTGACTTTAAAGTACTAAAAAGTCCTTCTGTACTATCCTCAATTGGAAGCGCACAAATAGAAGACAAAAGTCCATCACGTTTCCCAGAATTCAAAAACATTGGGCTGTTTGGCAAAAAATCTCTAGATATAAGTAAATCTAAAAATTCTTGATAATACTTCGCCTCATTACCTTTTGGAAAACTTCTCTCAGCCCGACTTACATGTTTTGCTACCCGCTCAAACATTTGTCTAGGAGTTTCAATAACTGACCCTTCTGAATCACGTAGTAAATAACGTGATTCCAAAATGCGAATCGCATTCAAACTAAGTTTAATATCATCAATAACTCCACTTCTTTCTTTACGTTCGCGAAGTTGTGTACGTTTATATCTATACAAAATAAAATTTTTAGCAATTCTAGAATATCCTTCTTCCATCAAAACTTTTTCAACATAATCAGAAACAGTTTCTACGTTCACTGGATCAGTTTCGAGTAGTTCTAAATAATCACAAACCTGGCCACTAAGTGCTTGAACTGGAATCGCGGCTCCAACTGGCTCATCTTTAGAAACTTTATCTTTACTCTCAAAGATTACAGAATCAGCTCCACGAGAGATAACAGACATAATTTTAGCTCGATCAAACTCTACAATTGACCCATCACGTTTCTGCACAAATTCCACTAGTTATAGCCTCCTAACACAAATAAAATTAAGAAAACCTAACTATAAAAGCTTAATGTCAAAGAAAAACATTCATAAAAATTAAAAAATAACCAAAAGATAAAAAATTAAATTCTACTCCAAGGGAACTCCAGTCCAAAGTGTCCAATCCTCACTTGGCGAATATCCTCCAAACACAAAATAAGGCGGGCTTGCCATTCCTTGATGATTATAATGAATCGAACTCCATTTTTTACCACCATAGCCACTTTGGAATCCTTTACCAGTTCCAGTCACTTTAGCGCCAAATAAGTCCCATGTCTTCTGCACAGACCTCCATCCACCTTGATCAAGCGTAAAGTCTGCTCCAGGTTCTACAATTAGTTCACCTTTATACCCATTATCTTTTAGAATTTTCACCATTTCTTTAATTGGTGCAATTCCTTCTCCTGGCGCCAAATGCTCATCTTGATAACCATAATTATCATCTAAGTGTACGTGACCAACAACTCCAGCTTTAGCAAGTTTTGCAGTCATATCAAGCATCCAACCTTGAAAATCCTTATCATTATCTTCAGGCTGTTTCATTGGATCATCTTTGAAATATTTTCGCCACATGTTCATATGTCCAACATCAAAAGTCATACTAATAGTTTTTTCAGCGGCCTTTGCGGCCTTTTCATGATCATAACCAAGATTTTTTCGTAGTTGTTTTGCCATTGACCTACGCGAATTAGTAACAAGTTCAATAATTTCATCAGGGTGCGCACCATGTGCTTCTGGAAACAAATTCTCCATAGCCACCATTAAATTTTTCTTAAGTTTACCTTTACGTTTTAACTGCTCACTTTGCCGCCATGCATAAACTCCAGCTTGACCATACGCGTCATAAGCTTCTTTAAGAGCATAAGTTCTTCCACTTTCAATATTACGTGCAGTTTCCATTTGTTCTTCTGCTTGTGACCACTGACCTGCAGCTGCATCTTGAGCTTGTTTCATTGCTGACTCCATATTACGAATTTCCTTATCAATAATTTCAGAAGGCAATTTTTTATCAGGAGCAACCAAACCTAAATGTTCTGAGTTTAATGCACGAAGTTCTTTTTCAAGTCGCCACTTATCTTTTTCATCTGTTGATCTTTCAATTTCAAGATACATTTTTTTTGCTTTTTCAAGTTTTTTCATTCGCTCAACATTCTCTTCGAAGTCACGAGAATACTGTAGTCCAAAAGCCCTGGAATTCGCTGCATTTGTCTCTAGTGAAGAAATAATATACGCTTCTTCTGCCATTACGTTTACTTGTTTTTCGCTTTCAGCTTCTCTAAATCGATACCACAGATCTGATTTCCATTTAGGATTATTTTTATCTTTTTGATATTCTCTCCAAAAAGCCCTTGCATCTCTAGTCATCTCTTTTGCTTCACTTTCAAGTTTATCCCAACCTAACTGTTCAATTTCAAATATTCCTTCTTTTTTATTCCAAATAGGAACCCGATGTGCTCTCTCAAGTTTATTTCCCCAATAATCAATATAATCTCCTTTACGAACAGTTTGCCCATTCTCATCTTTGTAAGATTCACGGTTTCCTTTTTTGCCCCAGAATTCATCTTTTTCACTATAACGTTTCCAAAGTGGCCGACTAAGTGTTTTTCCTTTTCTTGCTTGTTGCACAATAGAACCAGTTCTGGTATCAATAATATCATAAGTACCTCTTTTTGCTTCATCATCATACATCTCAAATTTCCCTGCCCATTTTCCTTCTTTATTCCAACTAGCATCAACTACTGGCCTATCGAATTCTCCAGTATGTACAACAACAGGTCCTCCTTCAGCAACATCTGCAGCAAACTCTATTGCCCGTTTAATCTCTTGAATAGACATAACTTTTTGTTCTTTAGAAAAATTTCCTTGCCGATCTTTTCCAGCAAGTCCAGAAACACCTACACTTGTGTGAAGTGTCCAATCAACTCTGTTAGCACGCGCCTTTTCTCGGAGTGCCTGACGTTGTTTTTTACCATACATTCCAGCGGTGTGTCCTTGACCATTTCCTTTTCCCATTCCAAAAAAACTCAGCTCGAGTGTTTTTTGACCTGAATGAATCTTACTCATTGCAGCAGGTAAATTAGGTACTGGGCCAAGACCAAAACTAGTTCCAAAATCTCCAGCAGTCACTCCCACATCGCCAGTAGACTTGGGGCTCCCATGATCATGTCCACAATCATGATGTCCTCCACCAGCACTATGCCCATGCCCAGAAGCTCCTTCGCGGTCCATAGCACTAGCATAACCAGTTTCAAATTCAAAATTACCGTTACCAAAATCTACCAAAAAAAATCCACCATCAATATTAATACTAAAGAACAACTATATAATCCTTACTAGACATCAAACTCAAAAAATAAACCAAAAATTACCTTAAATCAAAATTAACTTTAATTTTATGCCCAGGATGTTTGTTAAAATATTCAACATAATGAGTAATAAAATGCATATAAGCCCTAAATACTTTTTTACAATCCCCAACACTAATTCTATGTCCTGAAACAATTACTCTATTTTTTAGATAATCCATCATTTTTTTATTCTCAGATTTAAAATTTTCTGGGTCACGAAACAATTCTAAATGCATTACGACTGAAAATGGTTTTTCATTTCTTGCATATGCTTTTTGAATATGGCTAAGTAGTAATTTGTAATTAAACCTTTTACCTTCATATGCATGGTGAAACAAAAAAGCTAATTCTTTACTATGTGCTCTAAGTTCACCTTTATCCATCAAATAAAGTAAACTTGATTCAACTCCTTCATTTTCTGATTTTCCCTGAGAATAAATATGATCACATTCATGATAGACATTAGCAACAAGTCTTAGAAAAACCTTTTTTAATTCCAAAGTATTAGAAGCACTATCAACGGAACCCATAGAATACTGCATCCCTTGGTAATCACCACTTGGCCCATGATATGTTTCAGCAAAAGTACCACTATGCGCCTTTGGGATCATAATTATTCTTCTTTCAACACCACATAAATCAGGAAAATGTTTTAACAAATAAGGATCATGCACATAAAATTCTACTTTACGCCTGCGACCATTATTTTCAAGCCAAACTTGTTTTAAACAACTAACAAAAGTAGTGTTTTCTTCTTTTTTTCCAGTAGAGAAATTTTCTTTAATAAAAATAGTCACTGCTTCTTGAAATTTTAAAGAGATATATTTAGCAAGCCTAGTCTCTGCATCTTTATCTGTTGCATACGTTAATCCTAAACTTACAGCAATTTTATGTAAACTCACAAAATAGACCTAATTAAAAAAGATATAAACCTTTCTAAACGCGATATTGGTCTTGCATACTCTTTCCATCTTTAGTTACCACATACATATTACTTGTTTTATCTTTTAAAGTAAGTGATACGCTTGCCATTTTTGCAGCCCGTTCATTAAAAGAATAATTTCCAGCCTCCACATCTTGAACTTTTTGTTCAATTGCTGAACCTAAATTATACATTTGAGTTTGTTCTTGAGAACTTACATAACCCTTAGAACTAATACCTTCATAGATATTACGCATTTGCTCATACAAACTAGCTACTGGGACACGTGCCAGTTCAAACACATCAGGCATCCCATATCCAGCAGGTATGGCACCAATTTTCCCCATATCAACGTGTTCTTTGTCTACTTGTTCATCTAAACTACTTGCTACGTCACTTTCAACTTTTTTAGTAACAGAATCTTCATCATCTTTTGATGCACCAAATCTTTTTTTAGAAGATCCAGCGCGCTGCTGTAAAATTATCTCTTTAGCCTCTGCTGATACTCCAGATAAATCTCTACTTGCAACTTGTGGAATAGGAACTTTTTCTTCAAACGCTTCAGTGGCACTAGCCTCGTTAGCAGCATCTGCTATCTCAGCTTTCAATTTAGCAATTTCTTTTTCTTTTTCGCGCCTAAGTCTTTCTAGCTCTTTCTCTTTTTTCTGCTCTAACTTTTCTAAAGCTTCTTTTCGAGCAAGTGCGGATGTTTCTTTACCTTCAGCCATAATAGTATTTCAAAGGTTCCAAACTATAAAAAACCTAATAAGTATATTCAAGAAACATCATTAAAACAAAATAAATTTAAATCCTAATATTTAAAAATAAAAAATAAACAAATAATTAAATCAGAATTAATTCTACCAAGTAACAAGCCTATGAGACTTCTTAAAAAAACGATAAACTCCCCAAGCAGCAGCCCTTGAAAGTTTATCTCCATTCCCAAGTTTTGCTGGACCATCTTCTATTTTCTTTTTCGATTTAGGTTCAGGCAAAAAATCACCAAAGAGTTTGTAAATTAATGGACGGTTTTTCTTTTCTCTTTTGATCTCTTCCCAAGCTTCTTCTTCAACTTTAGATGCATCAAGCTGCTTAAATTTACCCTTAGACTCATTATAATATTTTTCAAGTTCACCACCAAGTGCTTGCATTGAATCAAGTACTGATTGTGACACATCTCCAAGTAAGTATAAATTTTCTTTTTCTTTCATTTTACGATATTTTTGAATTGTTTCTTTATCCCAATCATAAATTCTAATCTGCATATCCATCTTCCCAACATGTACTGGTCCTCGTTGATAACCTTCTTGTACAAATTTCAAATGTGGTTTTGTTCGATATTGAAAAGTAACCATAACACAATGATCCACTCCTTCTTTGTGCCCAATAATTTCCACGTCAGTCATACTTCCTTCAAAAGCTGAGACCAAATCCGCAGAATCTTGGTGTGCACCTTTAAGATTTAATCTTTGTACATTTTTCAAATAAGGTTTAATCCAAGTCATATACATCTGAATAATATCATAGTGCTGTCCAAGATAACGAAGTTGAAACCTACGACGATCTTTATGCTCCTTCAAAGTTCTTTTTTTCCATTCAGTAAAATGATTCAAATGACGCTTTAAAACTCGTAGAACTGCTTGGTTAAAATCTGTAAGCCCATCTACATAAATTTCCATCTCTTCGCGAGTTTTAAATGGAGGGGCATCAAAAAACAAATCAGGAAGCGCTACAAATTCAAGTTGTGACGCCATTCCAAAAACTGAACTTGGACTTTTTCCACCACCTTGAACTAAATCTACAAAAATTCCTTTAAGTGTAATCTCATCACGAGTATGTCGAATTCCAAGAGGTTTTTTTATTTCTTTGTAAGACCCATCATAATATGCAAGCCGCTCATCAATAATTCTTAATTCCCGAACCATCTGAAATAATTCTTTTACCATTTTCCCAACAGTTGCTAAAAATTGAGATATCTTATCTTGCTGAGCACCCAATCTTTGCTGAGTAACTCCAAAAAAAGCTGAATTTTCTGAAGCTGAAAAACTGTCTTCAATTTTCAGAACTTTAGTGTAATACTTTTTACGAAATTCATCAACTACCCAAAAATAAGGTCCTTCAAGACCCAAATCTGGCACTTCATATACCATCCGGTAACGTTTTTTAGAAAGAGGAAAACCTGTTTTTTCAAATTGATCTTTAATAACTTCAGCAGTTTCTTCTTCAAAACCAAATTCTTTCAAAAGTTCAGAGCTAACCATCTCATTACAAGCTAGCATTCTCAAGTTTATATTGTTTACTCTAAATTGCCTTCATTAACAGAGTCAAACTACTTTTTACTACAGATAAATTTTGCAAAAGAAAAAGTTTAGGGGATCATTTAATTCCAAAAAAAAACCATAAATCTTCTTTCTCATAAGAATCAACTGTTCCAAAATGTTTCTCCAACAATAACTTCCAAGAATCTAACCCAAATTTTTGCTTCTCATGCTGCTGATGTAAGGCACTAACACCCTTAGCAGATAACACAACTACAAACTTTCCACCTTGACTTAAAACTCGCAAAGCTTCAGATAATACAAAATCAACCTTATTCAAATAATTCAAACCAAACACGCAACTAACATAAGAAAATTCACCTGAAGAAAAATTCCACTTTTCTTCCAAATCACCTTGGACTTTCTCCAAAATCCGATCATTAAACTTAAGCATCCGTGATGATACATCTAAACCAACGTCACTTACTATATACGAATAACTTCCACACCCAATATCTAAACTCTTACCTAAGGTAGAATCCTTACTCTCTTTAATTTTCAAAAGTTCAGTCTCAATAAAATCACGTTTTTTTTTGGGTATTCTTCTTTGCCACAAAAAAGTCTCTACGTTCCAAAATGCAACTGGATCCTTTGGCCAGCCTTTAGCCCAACTTACCTCTAAAGATAATTTTTCAATCTCGCTTGCATCAACTTGCCCATATGCAAAATCCACTAATTTGAGTAAGAATTCATCTTCAAGCCTCTGCGCTCCATCTACCACAAAAATAAATCAAGAAAACTAACATATAAGCATATTGTAATTTAACCAATCACTTTTTTAACACACATTTTTAAATTATTTGGAAGCCATTGTTTCTAAGACACAAAAAACAAAAGTTTTTTAGTTCTTTATTCCCTTCTACACTAACATGGCGCCAGAACAAGAACAAACATTATACACACTTCCAAGAAAGTTCTCTCGTGTTTTCATCCCAAAATTCTTTACTCTGATTTTACTTTCTGCAATTTTTTATAGTGGAATCCTCCTAAATTTATCATTTTTATCTCTAAGACGTGCTGCAGAGAGCCAAGCAAAAACATTCTCACTTGGAATCATCATTGCATTAGTTATCTTAGGAATTGCAATCAATTTTGTCAAAGCAAAAACTCCAATCATCTTTTTACAAACCAAACTAAAATTTTCAAAACACAAATCTGTTCCATACGCTAAAATTGATGTAGTAGAAGCAAAACAAAATATTTCTGACAAAATTTTCAGAACTTATCACATTAAATTAGACAAAAAGCATACTTTAGAAGGCATTCCAAAAACTAGCGATCCAGGCCAAATTACCACTTATATCAATCAACTAGTAGCTAGTGCAAAACAATCGCAAATGAATTACAACTCACAATCACAATACAACCAAAATCAGTACAATCAATCAAGTTATAGTCAAAACTCATATGGGCAACAAAATCAATACCCTAAACAAAACTATTAGAACAATTATTAAAAATTCATCATTACTATTTCTTATTTTCCTAATTGCTTATTTATTCCATTAACTACCACTATACTTGAAGGCCTAGAATTTTCTACAGTTAATATTTTTGATCCAGTTGCAAGTCCATGATAAGAATAAAATGTTCTGCCTGGCATACTTAGTTTTGCACGATCAAAAATACCATCATCTCCTCTTGAATAATCAAAACATATATCAGTCAAACTATCACGAAAAATACTTACAATATGCCTTTCCCTTCCATTATACACCTCATTAAAAACTGTACTTACCTGATGGCCAATTCTTGCAGACTGTAAAAAATGATGATTTCCTAAATCTGCTTCATAACCAAGCACAAAAAATAACGCTCCCTGATATCTACAACAACCAGCTTCCTTATCCAAAGCTTCAGATAACGGATGCAAATTCATAACAATATTTCGAAATTCTTCTGCGCCTTCTCCACCTTGCTGCCAAAGTTCATACGCGTTTCGCATAGCACCAACTGATAAATCTTTTACTGCATCTAATTTATCTGAAAAATCAAGACCTCGCAAATCTTTTGCCTGACCTACAAGTGCATCTAATTTAGATCCACTCTCAACAAGAACATCATAAGGCGCAATCCCTTCCCAGCTGTCTAAAAAATCCATTCATTAAAAAAAAACACCTTTACTTTAAAAATTATTACTAAAAAGAGACGAAAAAATGATCAGAAGCCAATGTAGCCTTGCTCTACATCATCCCCAGATTCTGTAACACCTAAGCCACTAGTTCCACCAAAACCTTTTGCCTTCATATTCTGCTCTTTCCACTTTTTGACAAAGTCAGGATAAAATGGCACACGTATAGGTACAGCAAAACGTGTAAAAGTAGAAGTTACAATTGCTTCACCTTTGTCAAGTGCCGCAATAGCGCGAGAACTATCACGTAGATCCTGAGCTGATGATTCAATTATCGCTTGCCGCTCAGGACCCATTTCCATTCCTAGAATTATTTTTGTATTCATATTCGCAAGTACTGTCTTAGGAATCTCGCTAGGCAATTGAGTAATAGCAACAAGCCCAACTTTAAATTTACGACCTTCACGTGCTATTGTATCAAACACGTTCGACCCTTGTTCCAAAACTTTCTTTCCAAGAACTCGCGGAGCTTCCTCAAGTACAACTGATATCACTGGTTTAGTATCTAATTCACCTTTACGTTTATACAATTTGTACTTTTCTAGCATACTACTAGCAATCATTGACCCAATCATTATTTCAACTGAACCACTAAAATAAGATGTATCAACAATAACTGTGCGTCCTTTTTCCAAATCATTACAAATATCAACAATAGTATTTTCTCCAGCATTCACTGAAAAAATTCCTCCTGCACTAACTTTACCCATACTTACATCCAAGTTAAGTAAACTCATAAGTTTACGTTTAACAACAGCTACAGTATCAGGATGAAAACTAGCTCCTTCAATTCGCCGTTCTTGCATAACTGCTTCTACCCAGGAGTTTCCAAATTGTTTACTATACAAAAACATTAATTGCCGTTGTGGTTGTGATAATGCAAGTGCACCGTTAAAATAATCAGGACGTAAAATAGAAAGTGAAAACACAAGCGTACGAGCGCCTGGTGGTGGAGACGCAGGAGTATAATAAACAACTCGCTGTAATGAATCAGGATGATCTTTAAGTCCAAGTTCGACCCTTCCATAATACTCATCGTGCGGATCAAGTACCAGCATCCCTACATAATCTTTTGATAAAGAATCCCATAAAATATCTTTCATCAAATTCGATTTTCCTTTCCCAGTTGATGCTGCAACAAGCATATGGTGTGAAAAAACTTTTTCTCCTGGCAAGTATAAATCATAATCAATTACTTTTGACCCACTTCGTAAATTTCCTAAAAATAAAGCAGCATCAGGCTTTGTCATAAAAGACAAATCAACTCCATCTAAAACTCTAACCTTAGAAAACACAGCAGGTAATTCTTTACATGTACTACAACTTTTATTATTCAAATTAGAAATAAGTAGCGGTTTCAAATATGCAATTTTATAATTACGTAAATTTGCATCCATCATAGAAACATCTAAGTTATCTTCAAGACGCATTCCTGAGATCATTTCTAAGTTCGAATTACTTATTTGTGAAGAATAAACCAAATCATAAACTTGTACAAGAACTACTTTCTTTTTTCCATCAGAACTTGTGGGCATATCAATTGCAAGTATCTCACCAAGTTCAACTTTTTGATCAGATTTAACTCGCATCAGAATTTTATCAAAATCCCCACCAAGAACTTCTCCCTTAACAATAACCAAATCCACCATACGAAATTCTCATCAAAGAGAGCTTAAATAGCTTTGTGTCTCTGAGTAAATAATAAACAATATTGCTAACTTTTCAAAATAAACTGCAAAACAAGGTTTTACTGGTTTAGAATACGTGGTGTTTTAAAACAAAATCTTTATAAACCAAGGGCTGTCCAAAGCCCTCATGGAAGCAACAGTAGCACACTTTAGGCAAGGACGTCACCACCAAAACACTGGTCAAGTAATTCTTAAAGTAGCAGATTCCGCTGATAAAGCAAAAGAAGTAGTTGGTAAAACAGTTACTTGGAAAAGCCCAGCTGGAAAAGAGATCAAAGGTACTGTTTCTGCTTTACATGGAAGAACTGGCTCAGTTCGTGCTATCTTCGGTCGTCCAAGCTTACCAGGTCAAGCTCTTGGAACTAAAGTACAAATTAATTAATTTTCAAATTTTTTCTTAAATACTAAATATAAGTTAAAATAGCTCTGACTGATTAAATTAATTAGTTGTTACTTATTAGTGGCAATCTTTATATAAAAAAGCCCCTTTTACAAGCTTATGTCACAAATCCCTCAAGGACCAGGCGGAGCAGCGGGCGCTGGTGGTCTCCTAGGAAATATGCTAGGCCAAAGACAACAAGGCCCAACAGTTGGTGGAGTAAGTCCAGGAGGAGTACTTCTAGCTGGAGCACTTAATCAAGGGCACGGACCACAAGGTCAACTTGTAGGTCAAGGTAGACCTCAAGCTCCTCAAATCAAACCAAAAAGAATCGCGATCCACCCATTTGTTGTTGCCGCTGTTGGATCAACAAGTGCTGCATACACAGCTTGGGCAAAAACAATTCTAGAAAAAAGAACAGATATTGAAGTAGTTACATATGTTGGAGATTTAGGTGTTAACCTTTCTGCAAAACTAACAGCACTCCCAAAAACTGCAACAAAAGCTAACATTGATTCAATCATTGAAACAAATTACACACCAGTTGCAAATCGTCTTGAAAATCTAGCAGCTGCAGCATCAGCACCACTCCATGTTCTTCCAGGGTCAAGCGACCCATTAAGTTCTATCCTCACAAAATATTTTTCAGACACTACGTTTATGGATCAAAATACAACTGGTCTAAATACCAAAAGTACAGTCGAGCAATTACTTACAGGTGCACGTATTTCTCCTGATTCAAATATTTTTGAAAATGCAAACATTGCTAAAAATCTTAGAGCAAATTATTTTCCAATTGAAGGATTGCAAGGTCAATTAGAAGTTGACATCGCACTTCTTGATGACATGTTGACAAAAGAAGGACAATATAGAAGAGCTGCGTTTGCACCAGTACCTGACAAAAATGAAATGAAAAGAGTAACAGACATATACGAAAGCTTCAAAGGCATTTCAACAATAAAAGACTTAAATATTTACAAAACTCAAATTCAAGCTACAAAAACTTTGTTAGAATCCCGTAGAACTGCAATTATCCAAAACTTTCAAGATGGTAATCATTTATTTTATGCAACACAAGGTCAAATTGGTCCTCAGGAAAAATTACTCAATGATTGTTTTGCAAATCAAAGAGGAAAGCATTACTCTGCAAGCACAAACGATTATCTTCTTGAAGAAAACTCTGGATTTTTACAAACAATTGCTTTTGCTGCCCGTATGCATTCTTTAGGCGTTGCTATGCCTGAAGATCTAAAAAAACAACTAGGAAACTACGGAATAAGAGAGATTGGTTTCAAAGAAGAAGGAGGCGAATTAGTTCCAGAGATTGTTATGCACAAAGAAATGGAGAAATTTTTCAGACCTGATGAAAATACTCTTCTAATTTACGGCCACGAAGGGCCTGAAACTACTCTTGACGTTTACATAAGGCCAGGCAGCTCTTTAGACCAAAAAATGCAAACATACGTAACTGATGCTAAAGACAAAATTAAAATAGAACAACCAGCTAATACTCAACCAGTAAGCCAAGCTGCCTAAAAGAATAAATTATTTTCAATTACCTAAATGAAAATCTTAAAGTTGTACCAAGTTTTTTCTCAACACGTTTGATAACTCTACTCAAAAGACTTTCAGCTTTAGTATGCAATGTTCTAACTCTTCCAAGAAGAGTTTTCACTTTAGTATGAGCTTTAGTTTTAACAGCATTTTCTTTACTAGTATCAATTGCATCTAAATTATGAATCAAAGCACCAAGAGCATTTTGCAAAGCCTTACCCTCTGCAGCAAGATTACCACCACCATTTGTAGCTTTTTCTAAATGATGACTTCTCCAAGCCAAAGCCAGAGCATCTCTTGCTTTATTCTTAAAACCATCAACAGTTTTCTGAGTAAGATTATTTCCTTTTTTAAGTTCTTCAAGTAAAAGTCCAAGTTGTTTTACAGCTTCAGTTAATGGAACGCCCATCTCATCCTTAATTTTTTCTATGCTCTTCCTAGCTGTAGCTTCAGAAGATTTTAAAAACGCAGTTGGAACATTCTGAGCTACAGCTTGATCGCCAGCAGCTGTATTATCCTCTACATCCGCCACAGCTTCAGCTGCTGCCAAATCTTTTGCAAGTTTTTTCTCAGCAGCTTCAATATTTGCAGTCTCAAATTTCACTTTTTGAATGAATTCACCAATTGCCTTAACTAGTGCACCACAATAATTTTCCACACGTCTTGTGTGTTCAGTAATATCTTTTATTTTCTTATCCCATTCAGGATCCTTAATCGTTTTTGGCATCTCATCATGTACATTCTTCTGAAAATGCTTAGCAACATAATCACTACGTGTATGTAATTCTTTTAGAATATCTTCCATGTTATCATGGGCACGCTTACGAGTAATACGTACATTACGCCGAGTATCATGTAATTTAGACCTTATACGTTTAGCAAGAGACTTAGCGTTAGATAAAGCTCGTTCAGTTTTCTCTGGTAAAGCTTCCCCATAAAGTTCTCCACACAAATCAATTGTTTCAAGTAATCTATGACGAGCAACAATCAAATATTTTTCACGATCAGCAAGTTCTTGTTTAGCTTTGTGAGCCTTCTCATCAAACCCTTTACTCTTCATGAACTCTTTAAACTCTTCACTAGCTTCATCAAGTTTTCTTTGAGACTCTTTTTTATCTTCTTCAGATTGAAATGAGAAAAATTGTACAAGATAATAAAGCGCAGCAATAAAAGCAATAAATATCATGAACTCCAAAAACTGCTGGACCGTATGACTTACAAGCCATCCTGAAAAATCTACTTCTACTACCATTTATTCATAACCTTCATCTCTAACCTGTTAAAGGAAGCCCAATTGCTGTAATATAATGATACATTGAACTTAAAACCCAAACTAAAATCATACACAATACAAATTTGATAAAATACATTCCTCTTGTTAATTTCTGCTCTTTATCTTCAGCAAAAGGAAGTTGCCAAATAACATACATCATCCCAACAGTTGGAATACCAATTAAAAGTAGTCCTACAAGAACTCCCCAACCGCCACCAATAGCTGCAATAACATTCACTGGCATAAACACTCCACTAATAATTGCAAGCACTCCTGCAACAATCCCTGCGTGTGCTCTATTAGCTCGCAAAAATGCTAACGGTCCAAACTCTTTGAAAGTTAAAACCGCAAAGAAAATTGTGAAAACTAAAATAATTAACATGAACCGTAAAAACATTAAAAGCATCCCTGAAGATGGAATCCCTAGCCATTCAAAACTACCTACACGAATTACCTCTTTAAGTGCATCCGTAAATGTTTCAGCTATTCCCATCTTTTATACAATCCTTTTTCTTACTCTAAATTAAAATAATTATAATTAAAATAAATTTATCTTCTACTACTGCCTTCTTCTCTTGGAGTAAAAACGCCTCTTTGAAAAGCAGTTCTATGTTCGGTATCAAGACCCTGATAAAACTGTTCATATAGTGCTTGAATTCCTTGAAGATCTTCAATAACTTGTTTTTCAAGTTTAACAGCTTCCTTAACTGCTACTTCTCCTTCCTCTAAACCACGATCAGCAGATTCCAAAACATCAGTTATTCTTTTATGCAATCTCAATGCTTTTAATTCAGGGGCGGTCAAATCAGCTTCATCCTTCACAAGAATTGGTTCAACAATTGCATTTCCAGGAAATGGATCAGGTGCATCTCCTAAAATACCATGAATCCATTTCACAAAAGGTGATCTTTCCCCAAGAGCATTTTCAATAATTTTAAATTGATTTTCAAGTTCACCATTAAGCCTAATCACATTAGCATGAAGTGCATTAATATCTCTTATTTCAGCATCACTATTACTACCAATAAAATTTTGCCTTCGAAGGTTTTCAACATCTCGAATAACTCTTCTAACTGCTCTGTTTTCCCTAAATGTGTTACGCTTAATTTGTCGCATCCCATGAACAACATGATCAGCACTTCCTCCAATCGCATTAACCATTCCTTCAAAATCTGATTTTGCAAGATCTTTTGCAGTCCCTTGGCCATGAATTTCTCTAAAATGTACTTGAAAAGTCGCAATTTCTCCTGGAAGCGCGTTTAATGCTAACATCTCATCTTTGTCTGAGATATATTCACTAAGAAATCTTTTTTTCTCAGTTGAAAAATCATGCCTGAAATTATCCCAAGCTTTTTTTTCTTTAGCTTCAACTTTAGCGGTTGCTTCATTTGCATTCCGCTTAGTCTTCTTCTTTTCTTTTTTGTTAGCTTTATCTCTTGCAGCACGTTGCTCAGCAGTCATGGAAACAAGATCATCAACTTTTGGTTCTGCGTGGGTGTCCCATGCCTTTCCTGCTTTATCAGAAAGATACCTTCCTACTTTTCCAAAATGACTTGATAAAAAACCACCATCTTTGGTTCTTGGAGTACCAAGCACATAACCATTATACGCTCCAACAACAGTGTAAATTACTAAAAAGATAATAAATAAAAACTCCAAATTCAGATTACCTAACTTCAAAGTTTTAGTCGCACTTCCTAAAAATGTAAGTTTTGCAACATTGATATTTCCAAGTTGACTTATTGTATACCAAGCAAGTCCATTAGCAAGTCCACCTGCAAGACAAAGTAAAAATTTTATTGCTGAAGTAGTCTTAACATTTTTTCCACTAGCTGGAAAAGTTGCAAGAGGCCAAATCAAAAGTCCATTAAGTAACACTATCAAAATAACTCCTAAAAAAGAAGAAAAACTCAAAACAATTGCAATCGCCACTCCTGCTGGCATCAAAATAACACTCAAGGCACCAGCAACAAATCCTACTAAAAATCGAATAACTGGTGTAATTACATTAGCGCCTTTCAAAAGCATTTTATCAATTATTGTTAACAAAGAAAACACAAAGGCTCCAACACCAAGGCCCAAAAGCCCCTTAATAACAAAAATCACTCTCGCCTCTTCAATACCTGTAGCTCCACCAGCAGCTAACCTAGTAATCATATCATCTAAAAACTTGATAACCAATTCTACTGGGTTAGCAGCGAAAACCACCGTTGCTATTAATAGACTAACGAATGTTGAAATAAGTAAAAATCGAGATAATTTTGTAATACGGACCATCAATGTACACCTCTACCTTAATCATTAAAAACTCGTATTTAAACCTTTCGAAGTACAAAAAGCAAGGTTCGAGGATATAGCACTCCTAAAAGGTCCTAAAAAGGACCTAAACCACAAAAAAGAAAAATACCATTTTGCCAAAGACCAATTTAACAACTAAAATACACCCAAAGGTTTATAAATGACTACTCTAAAGTAACTACTATGGTGAGAGTAGTTGGATTAAATCATATTGGCCTTCAAGATCTTCTAATGCTAGCTATGCAAGAAGCATTAGAAAGTGACATGGATCCAAGTAATTTTGCAAATTATGTTGCATCAGTTACAGGAACTGAAAACGATTTCTATGAAAACAAAAAAAACGGTTTCAACTACGATCCCCCACAAATGGACCCAATGACTCCTTTAGATGGAATGCATGGCCCACTTGGAAGCGCAATTGCTAAAAAATCTACCCTTATGGCTAAATTTGGTGGAAGACAAACTTCTGGAATGCCTAGCCCTGGAACTGCTTTTACTGAAGCTAGTAGAGGTCTCGAACAAAGACTCGACCAAGAAGATGATTCTGAACCACTCCATTGGGGAGAACCACGACTTCAGTTGTACCAGCAAAATACCCCACACGCAACAAGTGACACCCTTGTTGTTGAAGAAACTCACGAGCAGCCAAGCCAAGAAGCCCTAGAAAAACCAGGTCAAGTAATGCTACAACAGCTAACATCAAGAGCAATTGTAACTTACCGTGAAGTTCATAGTAGAGTTCCAGCAATGGACCCAGATCAAATGTATGCAGACCCAAGACAAGCATTTGTAGACGACACACTAGATTTTGATGATGGACCAGTTCCAGAAAGAACTTTTGGACAAAAAGTCAGACAAAAATTAACAAGTAAATGGGGTATAGGAGGAATTTTAGCTTTTGTTCTTTTACCAGGACCAACATGGTTAATCGGAGGAGGTCTCGGAGCTTATTCTTGTTCAGGAGATTCAGAACCAGTAGTAGAAACTACAGAAGAACACGCTCCTAATTATACAGACATCGATTTTCTCCCACAAGGAACTTTCATTACAAAACGTGCAGCTAAAACCGATCTTGAAGAAACAGCTCGTAGTATAGAAGCACTAACTTTAGCTCAAAATGACAATACCCCAAGCTATTGTGGATTTAATGATGATAACACATTCGGAGCATGTATTTATAATTCAGAAACTGGCGATGCAACAACTGCAACATTTGTTGTTGTAGAAGAAGATAAAAACATCGTAATATACACAAAGCAACTTGGCCAAGCATTATCAACAAACGGAAGTGTCTTAGTAACTGATGATCAAAACGCTCTTTACCAATCAGAAGCTGGACTAACTTATCTTACTAAGTCAGACATGCCTAGTGTTGGAAGAGAAATAACACTCCCAATCCATGTTGAAACGCTTCAAACTAGTGGAGTACATCAAAAAACATCAGTTGATGGTAAAACAAAAGCAATAACTCGTTGCGCAACAGTTTATGATATAACTAGTAAGGATCCAGCACAAGAACTTTGTATTACACCTCCAACAGCTGAAGGTTTTAGTTTACATAGTTACTCAGCAGGTCTAGACACAGTTGATTTCACAATTTCAGAAAGTGGATTCCTTGGAAGTTCAACTAAATATTCTTGTGGCTATGATAAAGCAAGTGGCTGCGACAAAACTGTACTTGATTAAACTCCAAACAAAAGAAATTCTTTTTACTTTTTTATCATTCAGAAAATGATTAACTTACATTAACTAGGATTCTAAATGGTGAAAATTATAAGTTTCCTTTAACACTCTATATTGTCCAAGTTCAATTTCACTCAAACCATACCTTCTTTTTTTAGAATTAATAAAAGTCATTCTGACCATATAATATCCAAACAATAAACGGTGCCATAACTCTGCAAATTCAACCCTATCATTGGCACCAAAATAAAGTTTTGCAAATGATTCTTCAGTATAAGCAGGAACAAAAATCCCTGAATTTTTACCTCTATCAGAATAACGCATCTTTCCATCTTTTTCTTCCATTGGAAGATAAGGTACTTTCCTAGAAGCTGGACCTTTAAGTCCATCAGTTTCCGCAATAATCCTACTATTTTCTTTCTTAGTAGAAATAAGTAATTCCTTAATTGAATGAACCAAAGCAATTGCTTCATTTTCAGAAGCATCATCAAGTGAATAATTGTCAGCATTTACCATAATTGAACGAACAAATGGACCCATAAGAGATTCTACTTCAACAATTTTATCCCTAATTGCTTTTGGTGCTTTATTTCTAAACTTAGAGGATGACTTACTTAACCAACTTATTCTCGTCATTAAATCCTTAAAAAAATCAACTTCTTTAGTGATACTTCCCTTAACTCCATCAACTAAAAGGTTAGCAGTATCAATTACAGCGTTACGCAAAAACACTGTTTTAGCAAAAATAGAATCACCAAATACTGCCAAAGCCTTATCTGGAACCTTCCCTGCAGAAACCTTAAGGCCATTACTCTTAACCTTCTTTCCAGCTTTAAAGATGTCATTTGAAAAAAGACTATTACCAAAAGCCGCCTTAACTTTGTTTGCTTTGCTTTCAGGATACTTTACCAATCCTCCAAAATACTTCGGCCTAAGGCGTGGACTAAACAAAATAGTTTCCCTTTCATCCAAAATTGCAATTGCAAACTGATTTAGTTTAGCAAAAATTGGTTCAAGTTCCTTCCTTACGCCCAAAAGGCCAGCAACACTTGCTTCCCCAAAAGTACCTTGTATTCTTCTAATTTCAAATTGTGTAGCATTGAAACCTTGTGGGAATAATTGTAACTGCAGCTCTTCCAAATCAACATGTCTCCCATGAGTATTCAAAAGACTTTTTTGTACATCTTGATAATCAGCACCAAATGCCACCATCATGTTTCTCTCAACTTCAAATCCACTTATTCTTGGAAGAGAAAAAAAGTTAGCTGCCCTAAATCTCGGGTCAGAGATATCAGCATACAAAAACAAAAATCCTGGATTTTGATTTCTAACTAGATTCAATTCTCCAACGGCATCAAAAGCACCTAGTAAACTAGAATGCGCCTGCCCAGAAAAATTAAAAATAAATCCAGAATCTAAAGCACCAGGGTGCACTTCCCTAAACAACTTTTGTGTGCCTTTATCTTGTGCAATAAAAATTCTTGGCCGACCATCTTCTGCAATACAAACCCAAATAGAAGATAAGTTAGAACCTAATTTTCTTGGAAAACTTTCTCCAGCAACATCTTTTCTAAAAACAACTCCTCTTCCTGGGTTTTTTTCTATCAAAGCTCCAAATTTATTTGTAAATGGAACAACTATTTTTCTACGAACAGCATCAAGGCCAAATTCATTAATTGGTAATCTATAATACTTCTCTTCCCCAGCAACCAATGCACTTACTTCTAAATAAGTATGTGGTGAAAAAGAATCAGGAAGACTTACTTTCCCATAACATCTAACTTGGTTATGTTCAACTCCAAAAGGGTCAGCAATCACAGCATCAAGCACAACATCTTCACGAATTTCATTGTAAAGTCTCTTTTTAGCCTTACTATCACGAGCCAAGCTAACCACTTGATCACGAGCCAAACTTCTTTTCTTATCAATTCCAAGTAATTTTATTAGACGTCTTCCAACTATTATTGGATGAGCTACAATCAAATACTCCAAAAAATCCTTTAGGGCTAAATCAAAAACATCCTTACCATTACTTGGATTAGTGATATGTCTCCCTCGACCACCTTTCCGGTCCAAAATAAGAACTTTAACTTGCATGTGCGCTTCTTTACTTCCAACAAGTTCCAAATAAACTGTTTCTCCTTGTAAATCAAGGTTATGAGTATCAAAAAAATGTGCAGGAATACTTTTCAAATCTTTTTCAAACAAATGCGCCTTATCTTCAATATGCAATTTCTTCAGCAGATCTAAAGTTACACTAAAATAAACAGCATCACGACGTTCTTGATACTCAGTCCAAGTAACAGCACCTTTCAAAAATTCATCCCATGTAAGGCGATAAAATTTATTTTTAGAAGCAAGGTCCTTAATTTCCACAAACATTTTTGGAACTCCAACAACCTGCAAAAATTCACGATTAACTCCAGCAAATGAGTGAGGATCCAAAACTCTTCTCCAAGGATCTGTACTTAATTCATCAGGATCAATTATTTTACTTTTTCTTGCTCGTTTAAGATGCTGAGTAACAACACCATTTTTAGACAAATTAAAACGAGGCGATTCTAAAACATCCATCAGTTCAGAAAAAAATAATCTTGGAACCTTCCCAGGAGTTCTTTTCGAATTAGCCATAAAAAGTGGTCTTCTATCTCCTCTTGGCAAATAATACCAATCACAAACCACATCTGGTCTTTTCCATAAAAGGTGAGTCTTAAATTTCCTTGGAACAACTAACCAACTTCCTTGAGCATTAGCACCAAGCCGCCTATTCCCTAACTTTAATCTCTTAAGCCCTAGCTTTCTTTCAGCAGAAAACCCAGAGATATTAATTGGGACCATGTTTTCAAGTCTAGGGTTTGAAGTATCAGAAAAAAGTCCAAAAAATTTAGCAAAAGGAATTGAATAGTGTTCTACTCTCCCAACCCTATCTTCATACAGTAAATGAATATTAGAAGCAGTATAACCCTTTATAACAATCGCTTCACTAACTACACTAACACCAACTGTTACAACCATCAAGACCAACAAAGAATTGAGAGTATAAAAACATTACTTTTCTGCCTCATAATAAAACAACTAAAAAATTTAGTTCAAAAATAAAAAATATTCATTTGACCACTAATTTACTACAAACAGATATATCACTAAAAATTAAAATAATTTTTCGAATTAAAACTTATTTATTTCAGCATAGTTTTATATACCAAAAAACCTATCCTCCAGACTATGTTAAAACCAGAAATGCTCGGAAAATACACAGGTGCAATGCTTTTTCTAGCCCTTGTGGTTTTGGCATTTTTTGTGATCAAACCACTTGTACTCCCACTTTTCTTTGCAGGTTTACTTGGTTACATGCTTCAACCTCTTTACAGATGGATCAAAAAGAAAACTAAAAAACCAAACATTTCTTCTTTTGCAGTCTGCAGTCTTGTAGTTGTTACAATTCTAATTCCAACAGTTTACTTTTTCAAATTACTCTTACAAGAATCATATGTTCTTTATCTTACAATCAAACAAAAATTAGCTATTGGAGTTTTAACTGGCTGTGATATCCAAGTATGTAATGCTATTTCAGAATTCGTTTCTATCCCTCAAGTCCAATTTCAAATTCAAGAAGCTTCCAGATACATTACAAACATTACAATCAATTGGAGTAGTGATCTTCTTTCTACTCTTCCAAGTATTTTACTAAACGCTTTTGTAATGATCTTTGCACTATTTTATTTCCTACGTGATGGACCAGCATTAATTGAACGTATTGGATATTACTTAAGTGTTCAAAAAGCGCAATATGCTAAAATTTTAAGAAGACTCCAAGATGCAACTCGCGGAATTGTTTACGGTTATCTTTTAATCGCACTCATCCAAGGGATCTTAGGTCTTATCGGATTTTTCATTTTTGGAGTAGAATCAGCTATTTTTTGGAGTATCGTTATGACTTTTTTTGCACTGATTCCTTTCGCTGGAACTGGAGTTATTTGGGGCCCAGCTGGATTTTTAATGTTAACTTCTGGAATCACTGCTAGTGACCCAGTAATGATTTGGAAAGGAGTTGGTTTGCTAGCTTACGGTATCTTTGTGATTAGTAGTATTGACAATATCTTAAGGCCTTCCTTAATGGGAGACAAAGCAAAGATTCATCCAGCAATTATTATGTTAGGTATTTTTGGTGGGCTTGCATTTTTTGGAATCTTTGGAGTAATCATTGGACCAATTGTACTGTCTTTAGCATCAATTGTTGTAGAAACATACCTTGGTGATAAACCAAGTAAAAAAGAAATTAAAAAAATCCAAAAAATCCTAAAAGCAGGATAAACCAAACCTTTTCTTATTTTAAAAAATCCAAAAATGAAACACTCAATTAAAACAACATTAATTTTACTTGCCCTATTTCTAATTAGTCAATACATTGGTTTACTTGTTGTCAACGCATACATAGACCCAATAGCGACTCAAGAAACTGGAATCACTCAATTCAAAGATGTTCCACTTGGTGAACGTCCACAGATGGAAGAAAACACCTCCTACATCCCTATCATTATTGCAATTCTTATTGGGACTGCCCTTATGCTAGGCATAATCAAACTTGGCGCCACAAAAATATTCAAGGCTTGGTTTTTCTTCGCCATAGTAATTACCTTAACAACCTCTCTCGCAGCAATTAACGTAATTGACAATGTAGCAGCTATAACTATCGCAGCAGCCCTTGCACTCTGGAGAATTCAAAGACCTAACCCAATTATCCATAATGCAACTGAGCCACTCATTTACGCTGGAGTCGCTGCAATTTTTGTTCCAATTCTAAACCTCACATCCATCTCCATACTCTTAATTTTAATTGCCATCTATGACGCTTGGGCAGTTTGGAAATCTAAACATATGATTACTTTAGCAAAAGCACAAACAAAAGCCAACATGTTTGCCGGCCTTTCAATCCCAAGCCATTGGCTACAAAAAAAAAGTAATCCAAAAACCAACCTAAAAGTTGCTAATCAAAAAATAACTAATTCAAAAATCACAAAAAAAGTAACAAAACAAATTAAAATAAAATCAACTAGCGCAATCTTAGGTGGTGGAGATATTGCTTTCCCACTTCTATTTGCTGGAGTTCTTCTAAAAGACCACACATTAGCTGCAGCACTTATTGCTCCAATTTTTGCACTAGCTGCGCTCGCTTGGCTCTTCTTCAAAAGTAAACCTGGAAAATTTTACCCTGCAATGCCTTTTATCAGCGCAGCATGTTTTGTTTGTTTAGGATTCTTATGGGTCCTAAATCTTCTATAACTAAACCTAACCTTCCTTATAACTAGAAATTTTTGTAACTAGACTTATTGTAACTAAAATCACAAGATAGAATTTTTTTACTGCTAGAACTTATTTAAATCCACGAACTGGACTATGACTTAATAATGCATTAGAATTAAGCATAAGCCCTTTTTTAGAAGCAATACATTGAACTCCAGTTGCTTCGCTAAGTTCTCTACACATTATAATTGGATCATATTTCAAAGCGCCTAAATCAAAGCCATTTAAAATCGCCATTTTTGGTTTTACAGATAACAATAGTTGTTTTGCGTCTTCCAAACTAAGGCTTTTCATATTTTCATCTTCGCGCACATTACTTGGCAAATCAAAAATAAGCATATCACAACCTTCCAAGTCTTCAAGTAATTCTTTTGTGAGTAAAGTTTTACCAATATATCCAAGTAAAAATTTCGGAAAAAATAATTTGTATCCAAGTGCATCGTTATCGTTACTATCAACACGCACAGGATGAACTTCACATAAACTAATTCCTACTTTGTTTCCTGGTTTAAGTACTACGAGCTTATCAAGCCTATCACGCTGCAATAAACGCAAACTAGCATCGCTCTCATCATTACCATTTACAACACTACTTGCAGCAACAAGAAGACCTCGCCGCTCAATTCCAGAATAAGTCATTGTATCAATTAATAAGCTTAAATCGTGAGTTTTGATCAAATCACTTGTTGAAGCCAAAAAAACAGTTGTCTGTTTAGGATTAATTCCAGCCTGAAGTGCAGAAAATAGTGCGCCAGGACCTGGATCCATATGAAATTGTACTCCATCGAATTGTAATACGAGCCCTCCAGCACTAT
The DNA here is from genome assembly GCA_018697095.1 of archaeon. GTDB lineage: Archaea > Nanobdellota > Nanobdellia > Woesearchaeales > GW2011-AR9. The sequence continues at coordinate 83,928 of JABHSG010000001.1, forward strand.
AGCCTCCGCGCGCAAGCACATTGCTTGACCCAGCTGATCCTAAAAAAATTATCTTTACCATAAATTCATCAAACTCTTTCTTTTCAAAATATTTTGCTCAAAATTCCTTAATAAAGATTATTGTACTCCATTGTAGTTCATTGCACCAAAGTGAGCTAATTACAAGGTTTTATCCTTGCTTCTCCCATAAGCTTTTTATAACTCCTAGCAAAAACTAAGCTATTCAAAATGGTGGCCGTAGTGTAACGGTTAACATTCAAGCCTGTGGAGCTTGAGATGGGGGTTCGATTCCCCCCGGCTGCCCCATTTTATTCTAAATTCTTCTCGTAATCACTCTATTCCACAATTAATCACATTTTTTCTCATGATTTTCCAATTAACCACTCTTTTCCGCAATTAATCACTTATTCCACTAATAATCCAAAAGATCCATTATCTTTATGTCAAGACCAATATATACTTCAGAGCACCACCATTCTCATGGCAACTAGAAAAGGAAATAATAAGAAAACCAAACCACTAATCCCCCTAAAATCTCCCCGCTCTAGTCGGTATCGCAAATGGGCCCATTAATACAAAACATAAAATTACTATGTTAGGGATTTCCAATATACTATTATCAAATATCTTAAATATCGATTTTAGTATTAGCGCATCACAAAAAGCAATTGTAATCACCATTGCGATACTTTTAGAATGCTTTATTCTTTTTCATTTGGTACAAAGGAACCATTGGTTCCTTGCACAAGAAAGATTTACTCTTTTTATACAAGAGATTTTAATTCAAAGTTCTAAGCATCTTAAATTCAAGATATATTAATAAAGAATTAAAACAAAGTATAAACACTCAATATAAAGGCAAACCAACCATGGCAAAACTACAACTAGCAAAAGGAGCACGCGATATTCCTCCAGAGATTAAACTAATCAAAAACGAAGTAATAAACAAACTTCAAACTAGTTTCGAGCGTTACGGGTTTTCTCCAATTGAAACACCAATATTAGAACGCATGGAAACTCTAAATGCCAAGTTCGCAGCAGGTGAAGCCAGCGACGCACTTTCTGAAATTTTCAATGTTACAGACAACGCAAATAGAGCCTTAGCTTTAAGATTCGATCTTACAGTTCCGTTTGCAAGATACGTAGCAATGAACAAAGGAATGAAAATGCCAATCAAACGTTATGAAATTGGCAGAGTTTACCGTGATGGCCCAATTAAACTTGGACGTTACCGAGAATTTTGGCAATCTGATTGTGACATTGTTGGAACTAAAAGTATGTTAGCTGAAGCTGAACTACTTGCTATTGCTCAAAATTTCTTCAAATCAATTAACGTAGACACAGTCATCAAAGTAAACAACCGTAAAGTCCTAACTGGAATTTTAAAACAAGTAGGCATAGAAACAAAAAAAGAAATCGAATCAGCAATAATTAGTATTGATAAGTTAGATAAAATCCAAATCAGTGGAGTTACAAAAGAACTTCTTGAAAAAGGTTTCAATGAAGAACAAACAAACAAATTATTCCAAATTATAAAACCAGGAATCACAATTAAGCAACTTAAAGACAAATTAGGTTACCCTGAAGCAATGCAAGGTCTAAAGGAATTGGAAGAACTTTTTTCTTACTTAAAATCACAAGGAACAAACTCTGCAGTTTTTGATATTTCACTTGCTCGTGGACTTGCATATTACACTGGAACTGTTTTTGAGGCATTTGACAAAGATCCTAGTGGCCCAGTTAAATCCAGCCTTTGTGGTGGTGGCAGATACGATGATATGATTGGCGGTTTCCAAGGAGGGAACCAAATAGTGCCAGCAGTTGGAATCAGTTTTGGTATAGAACCAACAATTGATATTTTAAAAAGTCAAAAACAAAAAGGCGACAAGAATAAGCCACTTGCAAAATCTCCAGCACAGCTCTACATCATCCCAATAGGTGACGAAGCAGTCACAAATAAATGTCTTGAAATTGCTAGTGAATTTCGTGAAGCTGATATTAACGTAGCATTCTCCATTGGAAAAAAAGGTGTCTCTAAAAATCTTGACTATGCAAATTACCAAGGAATTCCATTTGTAGCAATCATTGGAAAAAACGAACTAGAGACAGATAAAATATCACTCAAGAATATGTTTACTGGCGATGAACAAAAAATCAGTGTTGAGGAAGCTGTGTTATTACTAGAAAAATCAAAAAATTAAAACTAAATTTTTTTTAATTAAGGTACATTTGAGTTAGGAGTATCACTGCCTTCAGATCCAAAATGATATTGTCCAAGTAACCCGAGTAAACCAAGTGCAGATCCTTCAAACATAGCACTCAATGCCAACCCAAAGTTATCATCATACCCATATGTTGCAATATAAGTACAAGCTGCAGCAGCAATTAAATCTCCTACAACAAATGCAGCAGAAGATACATGATACATGTGATCTCTAAAATGATCACTAATAACACCCTCTAATTGAGAATCAGCTGGAACTTGGTCAACTAAGTGATTACTGTGACCACTAGTTAAACCCCCTAAATCAGAGCCTTCACTTCTATCAATATAACTATCTTCATGCATCTCCCTCTTGCCAAGCGATTGCTTTAAAAATCATTCGATTAAACCATACTAAATGGAAGAAAAAACAAATGCTCACGATATCAAAGAATCTACAAAAAATGTTCCTAAACATCCAATTTCAACAAACAAGAAGGTTCTAAGTATCATTGTTGCAGCAGTTGTAATTCTTAATCTGGTTCTTTTCTCCTTTCATGTCTATGGTACAGGGCCATTTTGGATAGTCTTAGTGAGTGGAGCACTACTTGCTTATTTAGTAGTTCCAAAACTAAAATAGAAAAACTAACTTTCTTTCAGAATTAATTCTACAACGCCTTCCATGTGATTGGTCTGCGGAAACAAGTCAAGCATTGCCACTGATTTTTTTACATAACCTGCAGCTTCAAATTTCAGTAACTCTTTACTAAGCTGCTTTGGATTACAACTAATATACACAATTCTTGATGGCATTAGTTCAAGTAGGCGACGTATAGCTTTAGGAGTCATTCCTGAGCGTGGTGGATCACAAACAACAAACAATTTCTTAGCATTCGACCTATCACTGTGTTTCAAAATATCAAGTGGAACTTTATTACGTAGTTGTTTAGCTTCAGACACATAAGCACTAACCTTCCCACTTAATTCATTAGCAATAATATTTTTTTGAGCAATTTCAATCGAAGGCGCAAAACTCTCAACTACAAACACCTTATCAAATAAATCAGCCAGAGCAATTCCAAAGGTACCAACACCACCATACAAATCTAGTAGCTCCACATCCTTCGCCTCAAACCCACCTTCAATATCTACAAATAAACTCCTAACATACTTAATCATTTTTTCAGCCATATTTGGGTTGTTTTGAAAAAATCCCTGAATAGAATAATAATATTTATGCCCACATAATTCCTCAAGCAAAAACTCTGATCCTTTAACAACAAAATATTCAGTACTAATACTCATATCTCTTTTACGATCAACATAAGTTATCAAAACATTCTTAGCGCTACACAAATTACTTGAAGCATAAGTTTTAACTTTCTCAACTGCTTCAGCCAAACGACTACTATCACTATTCAAAACAAATGAAAGTGATGAATCGCCACTTTTTGTAATCCGTACAACAACGTATTTGAAACTTCCACGTTGTTTATGTAAGTCAAAATTATCTATTCCACTTGGGTCAAAAAACTTCTCTCTAACTTCATTCAATAATTTATTTACTGCAAGCATAGAGATATCACATTTATCAATATCAACAATTTTGTCCCACTGCCCTTTTTTACGAAATCCAAGCCCTTTTGCATGAACAATAAAATCCATTCGATTACGATAATTAAAATCATCTCCACTAAATACCTTGATTTCAGAAGCATCAATTCCAACATATCGTGCAAGTAGGTCTTTTTTATTAGAAACTTGTACAGAATAATCAATATGTTGCGATCTGCACCCACCACATTTACCAAAGTACTCACAGCGCGGTTCTACGGTAACTCCAGAATCACCAGATTCTTTCTTTTCCTCAGCAACAATTGCTTCTTGATCCATAAACTAAAAATCAAAGTCCTACTTTAAGAAACTAACCTAAAAAACAACTAAATTCTACCATAAATCATCTGGATGCCTAGTATAAACCTCTGCACCATCTTTAGTAACAATCATAGAATGTTCAAACTGCGCAACCATCCCACCACTTACTTCAACTAGTGGTGGATAAGATTCAAAAGACCGATTGCGACTCAATTCACGTAGAGCAAGTACAGTTGGAGTCTTTCCAAATTCTCGTGTCAACCAACGCGTAGTAAATGGTAAACCTTTTTGCGACTTAACAAATGACAAAACTTTTTTGGCATAAGGAGACCTAGTACTAACAGAACCATTAAGCATAAAAATTGTTGATCTCCCAGCAGCTTTAATCATCCCTTGCCCATTAGTTACAAACGGTTCAATTGCAATTTGCATACCAGCCAAAACTTTCTCATTTTCTCCAGTATCAAAGCTTGGTATAGAAATTCCTGCATGAACTTTGTAAGGTGCAAGTGTATGTCCAGACAAATTTTTGATAGTCACATAGCCAAGTTTCTCAGCTTCTACAGATTGCGCAGCACCTAATTCTGAAATTGCCACTCCATCCTTAACCTTAGCAATAGCTGCAGTAAGTGCGTTACGTGAAGCCATAATCATGTCATGCCATTTTCCACCAGTTCCAATTCCTTCTGGTCCGCCAGGTGCACCTACTTCAATTGTCATTGCATTATCAGCAATCATCCCATCAATATGTACTCCAGTATCAATTTTAATTAACTGACCTGCTTCTGTCACTCCACTTTCATCTTCTTCCGGACAAAAATGTGCAGCGCAAGAATCAACTGCTAATTGCGCCCATGCGATTCCCCCGCCAAGTTCTAATATACGTTTTTCACAATAATCCATTACTTCAAGAAACGAAGTTCCAGCTTTCAAAAGTTTCAAAGCACCCTCTCGGCGCACAATAGCTGCAATCCGTCCAGCTTCTCGAAGTTTCACTTTCTCTTCTTCATTAAGAATATGGTCCATAATAAACCAATTTACAAAACATCAGTTATAAACCTTTAGTAGTCAATCTATTACTAAAATAAACTGCTATCCAAAAAGCTCAAATGACGCAAAATATATATACCAAAAAAATATTTCTAAAAATATGGATGACGACTCACACACTCAAAAAATTCTTTTAGCAATAGTAATTGTTGTAGCCATTATTGGACTATTCAACGCAACTGTTCTAAATCAAAATTTCACATTTTCCAATACAGGAGAAGCAGTTTACACTAATGAAGATAAATCTTCAATCAACCAAGAAACAGAATCAATAAAAGAACTCATAAGGGTCGATTCAATTATTCCAGAAGAACCTTGTGAAGAAGATGAATATCTTTACACTTCAGACTACCTATTTGTTGATGACGACCTTGATTCTTACGGGACCACTCAAAAAGCATCAATTTGCCAAAAGATAGGTGGTGAATTTGAAATACCAGAAGGGTCCAGATACAATACTGACTGCGATGATACAGACCCAAGTATTTACCCAAATTCCAGAGAGATCGAATCAGATTCCAAGGATAACGACTGTGATGGCACAATAGATGAGATAGAACCAAAAACAGAAATTTGTCCAAGTACACATCAATTAGTCATCTTATCAGGAGCTAAAGATTACGTAATTAAATCAGGCTGTTCAGGAGCTTTTGATGTCCAAATAAATTCAAATGACTTAACTCTTGATTGTCAAGGTGAAAAGATCACGCCAAACGTATGGGGACCAATTAGCATTAACAACCAAGAACGTATTACAATAAAAAATTGTGTGATCGGAAGTTCAACTTCTTCTCGAATCACAAAAGCAATTAATATCAGAAGAAGTAAGGACATCCATTTAGAAGACATCACAATTTTAGGACTAACTGCTACAGGCTCTAAAGGTATATCAATTTCCGAAAGCAGAGGACAAACAAGTATTAGTAATAGTGGAATTGAAGGATTCGAATATGGGTTATATTTAGAAGACGCAAAAGACGTTTTTGTAATAAATTCTGAATTGACTGCAAATAACCATGGGATCTACGAAACAACTACTGACCCTACATTACAAAACAATTTGCATTTATATTCAGTAATGTCATGTGCAAATATCCACAAAGATTTAACTTGTAGTAGTAGAAATGTTATGGTTTCAGGATCTGTAAATCAACTAGACAAATTAACTTGCACGCAATGGACAACAGCCAGTACTGATTCTTCCTCTTGTTAATTTATCTTTATTTTTTTAATTCTATTTTTCTGATTAATATTATTGTAAAAAAGATGAGATGACATCAAGAACTTCTTTTTTCTTCTCTTCAAGCAAAGCCTCACTATTAGCTTCAAGCCGTACCCTAACAAGTGGCTCTGTATTACTCTTACGAACAGATAACCACCAATGAAAATATTTCACATAAACGCCATCAATATCAAGGCGCTCTCCTCCCTCAAAAGCGCTACTTACAGCTGCCAAAACAGAGTTAGCATCACTAACTTTCAAGTTTATTTCTTCTGACCCAAAATATTTTCTAAATGGCAAGATCAATTCAGACAACTTTTTCCCAGTTTTAGTCATTATATTCAAAACTTTAATTGCAGCGTAAAGGCCATCATCAATTGCATAATGATCAGAAAACATAATATGCCCAGATAACTCTCCCGCAATAATTCCACCATCATAGATTAATTTTTCTTTGTAAAATGGGTTTCCTACTCGCATAACTATTGGTTCTCCACCATTTGAACTAACAACTTCACTAACAACTTTACTCATTCGTAAATCAAAATAAACCTTCTCTTTCAAATCACCAAGGTCTTCTGCTAAATTAGCCAATTCATGTTTAGCAAGTAATGCTAAAATCAAATCAGGCATCACAATTTTTCCAATTTCATCAACAAAGTAAGCACGGTCACCATCTCCATCAAAAAAAATCCCAATATCCCCACCAATCTCCAATACTGCCGCTTGCAGATCTGACAAATTTTCCAAGTCATGTGGATTCGCTGGATGGTTTGGAAAATTTCCATCAGGTTCAGCATACATATGTACAACCTTAGCACTGCTTTGATCAAAAAATGGTTTAGCTGTAATACTTCCAACACCATTACCATAATCACAAATAATTTTGAATCCAGAATATTCAAGTGCTGTGTCTTTACACTTTTGAATATATGCAAAACGTGCTTTAAGCTCATTAATTTCTCCTTTATTTTCAGCCAGGCTAATATTCGAAAGCTCACCTGAAATTGCCAAATCACGTATTTTCTCAAGTCCTCCACCTAGATACAATTGTAAGGAACGAGATTTCATTAGTTTTATTCCATTATACTCCTTTGGACAATGACTAGCAGTAATCATCGCCCCCCCATCAAGGCCTAATTCAGAAAGTACAAAATTCAATGTAGGAGTTGTACAAAGTCCAAGTAAAATAACTTCGCATCCTTGGTCTGTAGCTCCACGAATAAACTCAGAAGATATTGGTCCACTACTTTCACGCATATCGTAACCAACAACTATTTTTTTAGCAGATAAGCTAATCACTTGTGCTCGGCCAATTTTATAAGCAAGTGCTGGCGTTAAAACCTCGCTGTATATCCCACGAACATCATAAGTTCGAAAAGCATCACCCTCATTACCACTCTGCATAAGCCTCAAAAGCCAATTATCCTATAAAAACGCACTGGAATAACAAACAAAAGCTTTATAAATAACCCACGATCATAGCTCAATGGACGGCCATAGGGGAAGGGATCACCTAGTTCCATTTCGAACCTAGAAGTTAAGACTTCCTCCGTTCCAAGTTGTACTGTATTTTATACGGGAACCTTGGAAAGCTGTCTTTCTTTTTTTCTTAATTTAGTTTTAATTATTCCTTGCAAGACTAAGCACAGCGCAAGTCTGCTCGTATGTCAACCGGACGTGACAGTTGTTGTGAAAGCTGTCTTTCTTTTTTTCTTAACTTATCTTTAAAATATTTATTAACAAGATTCTCTCATTGCACAACGCTTTTAAACAAATTCTAAGAGTTCACCATTTTGATGGAACCTGAGCTAAAACTCAAAACACTCAATGATTACAAACATACTTCTCTAAAGGTACTTCATAGAAAACTAGGTGAATTCTTCAAAAATGAAAAAGAGATAACAATTGATAATATCAAACAAAATGTCAATAAAATAAATGCTTACAAAAACCTAGCAAAACTTAAACCACTTAACAAAGATCAAGTTTACATTCTTGATGATAAAAAAGCAAATACTAAGCCAGCAGAAGAATGCATAATTAACGGAAGGTTTTTTTGGGAACACGCCTGTGCTGGTGAAGCAACCAGGCTAGGCCTTGGCACAAAATATCTTCTAAACCCCTCTAATTTCAAAAAAGAAGAAGTAATCAATTTAATTAGAAAGGAAAAAGAAAATAATGGTAAATCTCTTTCAGAAGAAAAAAAACAAGAATTAATGCAAGATATGCCAGAGCCTAATACCCTTCTACCTTTAACTTTAGGTCAACGTCACATGATCCAAATTATTTACGACTTAACACTTCTTGCAAAAAAAAACAAGCTTCCAAAGCAAGAGATTATCCAAAAGCAAGAGATGTTAATTATTCTTAATAAAAAAACAGCTCAAACAATCATCAAAGAATGGCAAACTCACAATTTTTATTCATTCAAAGAAGATAACATTTATTTCATGATTCAAGAAGACTTTCATGGAATCACAAAAAATGGCGATAATACTTTTCATTATGATAGGTCTCAAGAGAGTAACAAACGCCTTCACAACCATGGCCAAATGATGATGCAAAAAATGCATGATAATTCTATTTTTCATTTCAAAAAAAGTTTATTAGACAACACATATGAAAAAAACACCTTATCTCAAGATGATTATCTAAGTCTTCTTAAAAAACATAAAGACATGGTTTCTTTTAATATCGAAGATGTTGGTTATTTGACTTCTTCAATTGATTATCCTTCTTTATCTAAAGCACTACAACTTGGAAACCTAGGCTATGGGATGGTCATGGAAATTGTTGGACAAAACAAAGCTAAACCTCAATCTGGAGGTGCTGCTTTTTATGACCCAATTCTTAACAAAAATGTAATGGTTGAAAGTTTCATGCTTGATGGGATTACTCCTGAAGAGATTACTTTTCTAAACAAAAATTTTAATCATTACCCTAATCCCTCAATCACAATGCAAACTCTGCAAAAAGAATGTTTACATATGCCAATCAAAATTAAAACAGCAGAAAATGGCAAAGAATATATCTATTTTGAGCCAGTCCAAGGTGACATGAATTTTCTTGTAAAAACAGCTTTTATTATGAGAAAAGAATTAAAAGCAATTTCTAATTGGAAATCTCCAGCGACAACTCCTGCTACATTAAAAGCAATGAAACTTCAAGACAAGCAAATAGGTTTCAAAGAATTAGCGCAAAACCTTGGATTCCTAAATTAGACATACATAACACTTTTAAACAGATTCTAAAGATTCTTCTATCATGAAAATCGCAATATTTGGAACTGGATATGTTGGCCTTGTAACTGGAGCCTGCCTAGCAAATCTTGGACATCATGTAACCTGCGTTGATATCGATGAAAATAAAATAAATTCTATCAAACAAGGCATTATTCCTTTTTACGAACCTGGCCTTCCAAAACTAGTAAAAAATAATATTCAAAAAAAAAGGCTTCAATTTACTACTGATGCTAAAACAGCAATAAATGAAGCGCAAGCTATTTTCAACTGCGTAGGAACTCCAGGTAAAGAAGATGGCTCAGCTAACCTTGAATACGTATTCCAAGTCACCAAAACTGTAGCGGTTCACACCCCTAGCGATCAATTCAAGATTCTAATTAACAAAAGTACAGTACCACCAGGCACAGCAAAAAGCTGCCAAAAATTAATCAAAGAAACAAATCCAAGTAGTCAAGTCCAAATTTTATCTAATCCAGAATTTCTAAAAGAAGGAGCAGCAGTTCACGATTTCACACACCCAGATAGAATTGTAGTTGGAACAAACCAAACCACTACAAAAAATAATGAACTTATAGAAAAAGCAAAATCCCTAATTAGAAAAATCTACCTTGGACGTTCCAGATTATACATTCCTTTTATTGAGACTTCATGGGAAACTTCAGAAATAATCAAATACGCAAGTAACGCATTTTTAGCAACCAAAATCTCTTTTATTAATGAAGTTGCAAACATCGCAGACATTGCAAATGCTGACATCAAAGTAATTGCTCAAGCAATGGGTATGGACTACCGTATTTCTTCAAAATTTCTTGGTGCAGGTGTTGGTTATGGTGGATCATGTTTTCCAAAAGACGTAAGAGCACTTGCAAATACTGCAAAACAATTCGGCTACACAGCAAACTTACTAACGCAAGTAGATCTAACCAATAAGGCTCAAAAGGACGTTTTACCAAACAAAATACTAAACTATTTCCAAAATAAGATTGAAAATAAAACTATCACGGTTCTAGGCCTTAGTTTCAAACCAAAAACTTCAGACATGCGTGAAGCCCCATCAACACATATCATCAAAAAGCTAATTCAAAATGGTGCTAAAATCAAAGCATATGACCCTATAGCAATTGAAGAAGCAAAGCACTTATTCACAGAAAATGAACTTCAATCAATCACTTTTACTCAAAGTCAAAAAGATGCGACAACCAATACAGAAGCAATTGCTTTAATCACAGAATGGGATGAGTTTAGAACTCTTGATTTTGAATCCCTGAAAATTGAAGCACCTAATTGTCATGTTATTTTTGATGGAAGAAACATCTACGAACCAGACCAAGTTATCGAAGCTGGTTTTGATTATGTAGGGATTGGAAGGCAGTAAACTATAAATAAAAAATCTAAATAATTCTATTTAAAAATGAAAGCAATAATTTTAGCAGCAGGTTTTGGGTCGCGTCTGCAAAACGACATAAATAATAACCAAGCATATTCTTACCTTAAGAATATTCCAAAAGGCCTTTTGCCAATTGCAAATAAACCAATTTTAAGTTATTGGGCTAAAAAAATCAAAGCATATACACCAATCACTGAAATTTTTGTAGTTACAAATTCATTACATTTTAATCAATTCGTTTCTTGGGCAAAACAAGAAGACATTCCAGAAAAAAATATTTTAAAAAATACTTGTTGTGACAACAATAAGCGAAATGGTGCAATTGTAGATTTCTTGCACCCAATAAAACACTTTAATATTGAAGATGAAGATATTTTTCTGATTGCTAGTGACACTCTTCTTTCAAAAGATTTTAGCCTTACAAAAATGCATAAAACCTGGACTGAAAACCAAATTTTACATGGACCAAGTAACCAAATTTGTGCTTATCCTTTAAATTCAAAAGAACTTGTTTCAAAATATGGGATTGTAGAAATAGACCAAAACAAACAAGATAAAAATTACACAAAAGTCCTTTCTTGTAAAGAAAAACCAAAACCAAATGAAACTAATTCAATTCTTGCCTGCCCAGCAGTTTACATTCTTTCCAAAGAATCACTTCCAATTATTAAAAACACCCTTAAACAAAAATTAAAAAATCCAAAAACACATCATGAAAAAGACATTATGGGAAAAGTCATCGGTTGGACTTACAAAACAATCCCTACATTCACTTTGCAAATAGAAGAACGTTTTGATATTGGAAATTTACAAAGCTACATTGAAACAGATGAATTTTTTAAATCATTAAAAACTAGAAGATTATCAAAAAATTAAAAACCACTAAGTTCTAATAATTCTTTTCTTGCAGCCTCATCTTTTCTTAAAAATTGAAGCACTTTTTGAGAATAAGGTCTCAATCTAAATGCAAGCAAATTTTCAACTCTACCTTGAGGGCTACTTTGACCTTGAAAATCCAATACTTGACAATCAGGGTAATTTGAGATATCTTCTAAAGGGATCAAAACAACTCCACCAATCTCTGGACTACCATCGTCCTGTTCAACTAATAGCCTATGCCCTTTTTCCATATATGAAATCAATTTAGATTTATCACCAAGCCTAAGCAATTTTACTAGATTAACAGCACCAGTCTTTCCTTCAGAGACTAAATATCTAAAACCAGTTAAAGATCCAGAATACTCCTCTAAAAAACCACTAGTCAAATCTTCACCAACTTCTTCTCTAAAAGATTCTTCAATTGGATTTCTAGAAGCCAGATGATTAGCATCGACATGTCCTGCCGCAATACCAGTAAATATTTGCCCTTGTCCAAGAGCCCCAACACCACGTAAATGGCAAACTAATTTATATCTCCCTCCATCATCTTCATCTTTAATCACTGACCATAATGATGTATTCAATATATTTGGAGAATACCTTGCCATCTCTTGTGGTTCAGTATCTAACTCTGCTACTCTCTCCATCGCATTACGAAAAAAATAATTTGTTCTGTTAACTTTTCCTCTAACAATACCTCCATCAATGTTAAGTCCAATAACAGAAGTTACCGCTCCATTATGTTTAAAGTCCGCTCGTTCATGTTCTGGGATCACATTATATGCCGCAAGAATATCTGAATGAAAGCTCCCCTCAGCACGTAAAACATCTTCAAACTGTAGATCATAACCACTAATTCTATGTACACCAACTCTTGGAACAAAAGAATTCACTGAACCTCTACCTGCCACAAACCCTCTCGCAGTCATAATCTTTAAATAGATTTATGAAAAAGGACACTATAATGAACATTCTAATAACTGGGGCAGCAGGATTCATTGGATCCCACTTAGCCCGTAATTTAATCTGGCGAGGTGACAATGTAATTGGACTTGACAATTTCAATGATTACTATCCACGTAAATGCAAAGAATTCAATGTAGACTTAGTTCACCTATCAGCAAACCAAGGTTCTAAAATATTTCCACAAGAAGAACTAGGCCCAGTATATGACAAACTTCTAAGCTACAATAATAAAACAACTCAAAACACCCCTCAATCAACTCCTGGAACTTTCCATTTCCATGAAGCTGACATCACAAACCTAGATCAGCTAAAAGAAATTTTTCAAAATCACAAAATTGATGCAATTATTCACTTAGCAGCTATGGCAGGAGTTCCTATGTCTACTAAAAATCCACTTCTTTATACTAAAGTAAATGTGCAAGGAACAACAAATTTACTAACTCTAACAACTGACAAGCAAAAAGAAAATAAAAATCCAATAAAATTCCTATTCGCTTCCTCTTCTTCAGTTTACGGCCACAGAGAAAAAGAAAACTTCTTTGTAACTGAGCAAGACGACATCACAAAAGCTAGATCAGTTTATGGAGCAACTAAAGTAGCAGGTGAAGTTCTCTGTCATTCTTTCCATACCAGTTTCAATCTTAAAGTTGCAAATATCAGAATCTTCGGACCAATTTACGGACCACTCCAACGTCCTTTTGGAATGCTACACCAACGTGCAATAAATTACACTCACAATAATAAAACTCTACAAATCTATGGTAGAGATGGCCTTAAAACAGCTAAAGATGCAACCTACATTGAAGACGAAGTAAAAGGAATCATTCAGATATTAGACTCAGACTTTAACTATGAAATTTACAATATAGGAACTCAGAATCCACTTCCAATAAAGCACTGGCTTGAATGCATCAAAAAAGCATTTGAAAAACAAGATTCTCTAAATCCAAAAGAACTCAAAATAGAAATTGTTGAAGCTGACAAAGCAGATGTTGCAAGTAGCGCAGATATTTCTAAAGCAAAAAAACTTCTAAACTACGAGCCAACAACCTCAATGCAAGAAGGAATCAATCGTCAAGTAGAAGTATTCAATCTAATGCCTAAATGGTATAAGGAAATGCAAGACGTCTAATTCTAAATCAAACTTACTACCACAAGTACTCCACCAAGTGCAATCACGTAATATCCAAACTTCCAAAAACCATCACGAGAAATTACACCAAGTAGCCATTTAAGTGATAGGTACCCAACTACAAAAGACGAAATCATCCCAACAGCTACAGGCCAAAAACCAAGCCCAGATCCAATAATCTTCCCTCCTTCTAAAATCGTAGCCCCTAATATCGCTGGAATCGCCAGCATAAAAGAAAACCTAGCGGCTTCTTCTCGTGATATTCCTAAGATCAAACTACTACTGATCGTCATACCACTTCTAGATACTCCTGGCAAAATAGCAAACATTTGTACTAAACCAACCAAGATTCCAGATTTCAAAGAAACCTTCTTACTACCATGTTTAATTTTTCGTGTTAGAAACAAAACTACACCTGTAAAAATAAGTGCAATCCCAACATACAATAAAGAACCAAAAAGCGAAGAGATAAAGTCTCCAAATAACACGCCAATTAACCCTATTGGTATTGTTCCAATAATTAAAAATAAACCTAATTTAAAATCAACCGATTTAACATCCCATTTAAGCCAAGCCATAACTATCTTAATCAAATCTTTGTAATAAAACACAAACAATACTAATAGTGTAGAAAAATGAAGAAGTATATCAAAAGAAAGTGGCACAGTTAATCCAAATAATTCTTGAAACAAAACTAAGTGCCCTGAACTAGATATTGGAAGCCACTCAGTAATACCTTGAACTATTCCAAGTACCAGTGATTGCCAAATCTCCATAATAAGCAAAAACTTTCTTAAGTATAAAAAACAAGCGAAACAATCAAAGATCACCAAAAGTATTCTGCCATAAAACTTAAAAAGGCTAAATTATCAAATATATACTTAAATGAAAAAAAATCGTCTAACTAAAGAGCAAAAAAACGCTCGTTATAAAAAAAGAGTAGCAGTTTTTATTGCAGCTCTAATGGCTTTAAGTATCGTAGGTTTCATTGGTATCGGCAGTTTTGGCGATAACGGCCAAGCGCAAACTCAAAACATTGAATACAATGAATTCACTTTTGAAAATCACAATGGCCTTTGGCGTTTAGATTTAACTGGAACATCATTTTTCTTTCAATCACCACCAACAGCTGTTGATACAATTCAAGTCCCAGCTTCTGCAAAAGAGATTTTAGATGCTCAGAAAGTATATATTAGTAAAGATCCAAGTGAGCAAATCGACTTAACTGGTATGACTTTGTTTTACAGAACTTTATTTTTAACAAAAGGAGTACAAAGTTTTGAAAGCTGTTTAAGCGAAATTGGTTGTGCAGACCTCCCAGTTATTTCCTGCGAAGAAGAAACAGCAATTGTTGCAAGAATTAGTGAGGGTTCAAAGATCACAGTTGAAAATAATTGTGTTGTTCTTTCAGCGCCAAATGAACTTAGTCGTACTAGGTTAGCTGAAAGGTTAGCTTACGAATTATTAGGAGTTATTCAAAATGAGTGAAGATACAAACACAATAAAAGAGATCAAAAACACCCATGAAAAAAATCATGAAGAGCCATCAAATCATTCTTCAGAAGATTCCACAAGTAAAATTCAGGAAGAAAAAACCCAAGTAGTAAAGATAGAAGAAAATACCACTAGTTCAAACACTAATAATAATACTTCCAAAACTTCAGATCAAAAACGTGAAGAAACTTCGCATAGCGAAGTCACGAGAGCTCCGCTCGACTCAATTATTTCAACAGTTAAAAATTTTTTTCAATCAGCATTTACTCCTTCTAGTAAAAACAAAGATGACTTAAAAGACCAGGACAATCACGACCTCACACCTGAACAAAGGCAAAGAGAAAACTTAATCAAAAAAGGGATTACTTTTTTGCCATATCTACTACTTGCAATTATTATCTATATCACTTCAAACATTAGAATTCAAACTCTTTCAAATTTAAAAGATGCCATTACTGGAAAATATATCCCTTTAGCTCTTGACCCTTATCTTTTTTACAGATACGCACATTACATTCAAGAGAATGGATCTTTATTCGCAGTTGATACTGGGCGTTTCGTCCCAGAAGGGATCAGTACACTCGAACATTTGTTTAAAACCAATTTCATGGTTTATTTACACAAAGTCGTAAACATTTTTGCTCCTAATCAAGGCCTTGATTTTACAGTTGTAATTTACCCAGTAATTTGTTTTGCAATCGCCCTTGTTTTCTTTTACCTACTAAACAAAGAATTATTTGATAAAAAAACAGCACTACTTGCAACTCTTTTTTTAGGAATCGTCCCAGCTTTTATTCAAAGAACAATGGCTGGATTTTCAGATCACGAGGCTCTTGGAATCATGTTCTTTTTTATCGCTATGTGGCTTTTCATTAAAACAGTCAAATCATCTACAACAAAACAAAAGTTACTCTATTCTCTAGGAACAGGTATAGCAACTGGCCTTATGGGTCAAAGTTGGGGTGGATGGAAATTTTTAATTTTAATCATTAGTGGATATACTCTAATTCAATTCATACTTGGAAAACTCAGTAAAGACGACATTTATGGTTACTTTATTTGGATGGCATCAGTGATGTTAATTGTTTCATTATGGATCCCAATCTATCCCATTTCAAGATTAATTAACTCGTTCACAACTGCAATTGCATTTCTTACTTTAGGGGTCTTACTGTTAGAACTACTTTCACAAACAAAAGCTATCAAAAAACTAATAGCGCCCCTTGAAGAAAAAATCCCTCACAGTCTAATTATCTTAGTTGCAGCAATTTCACTTGGAACAATTGTCTTAATTATTTCAGGAAATTTCACAGAAGTACTAAGCCAAGGTTCAGAAATCTGGGATGGTCTTATCAGACCTCTTGGAAAAAATAGATGGGAATTAACTGTAGCAGAACAGCATCAACCATACTTCACTCAATGGATGAGCCAATTTGGTCCTTCAATTTTTGGTGTTAGAAATCTTCCAGCATACCTTATCTTATTCATGTTAGGTTCAGTTTTTGTTTTTAGTGATATGGTTAAAAAACTAAAAAATCCAAAAAGTCTAACTGCTGTATATATCGCATTCATTCTTGGATTCACTCTTAGTAGGTATTCTCAAGGCAGCACATTAAATGGGACAAACACAATTTCAATTGCTCTATATATTGGATCGCTTCTAGCATTTGCAGCAATTCTAGCTGGATACTATCTGCACTCTTTTTACAAAGACAAGCATAACTTCAACCTGATTCAAAAAATCTCAAAAGAACATATCATTTTGATGATTTGGTTTGTCTTAATGGTTGTTGGAGCTCGTGGAGCAATTCGTTTATTTTTCATGTTCGCACCAATTACTGCTGTATTAGCAGCACACGCAACTTTCAAATTGTATAATAAGGCTCTTACAATCAAACAAAAATACTACAAGGCAATTGCAATTGCACTATTGCTATTTGTTTTATTCAGTCCATTTGCAAGTCCTATGAATGGAATAGTTCCAACTTTTTACAAAAATTCAGCAAGTCAAGCAGAATATAATGGCCCAGGTTACAGTTATCAATGGCAATTAGCTGGAGAATGGGTTAGAGAAAATATCCCTGAAGATGCTGTTTTTGCACACTGGTGGGACTATGGATATTGGGTTCAAACTGGTTGGGAAAGAAACACAGTTTTAGATGGAACCAACAAAATCACTTATTGGAACTTTTTAATGGGACGTTATGTTATGACTGGACAAAACCAAGAAGAAGCTTTAGAATGGCTTGATGTGCACGAAGCTACGCATTTTTTGATTGTTCCTGAAGAAATTGGTAAATACACAGCTTATTCCAGTATTGGTTCAGACGCAAACTATGATCGTTATAGTTATATTACAACATTTTTATTCGACGAAACTTTAATGCAAGAAACCCGTGATGGTACAATGATTGTTTACAACGGTGGATATTCATTAGATAAAGATTTCATTTATGAAGACAAACTATTCCCATCTGGTTCCGCTGGAATTGGTAGATTTTTTGTCCCAGTACAAACGGTAACTACAACAAGTGAATCTGGAGAAGAACTTACTGGAGTTAGAATCAGTCAACCTTCAGCAATTGTTGTATACAACGGTGTACAAACTGAAATCCCAGTAGAATGTGTTTTCATTAATGGAGAAGCAACTTGGTTTGATCAAGAAGGTCTCAAAGGATGTCTAACTATTATTCCAACAATCGATGGGAATGGACAAATTGACAATGAAATGGGCGCAGCACTTTATGTTTCAGAAAAAGGAGTAAATGCTCTTTGGACTAACCTTTACATCTTTGAAGGAGGCAATGCTCGTTACGATACAAGCGCTTTTACAAAAGTCTTTGACCAATCAAGTACTTGGGCTCCACTTTCATTTCTAAAAGCTCAAAACAGAATTATTGGTCCAATTAAAATCTGGGAGATCAATTACCCTGAAGGCTTCGAAGTGAGTGAAGAGTTAAGAGAACTGTATCTTGGCGGTAATGAGAACCTTCCAGATTACTTCTTTGAAGTAAGTTAGATTAAAAAATGAATAAAACCATAATTTTTGATTTTGCAGGGGTTATCACAACAACTGCCCTTTTCTCCAGAGTAGCTACTACATTAGCAAAAAAAAAAGAAATTGATAGAGAGTTTTTTCTAAATCAAATGAGAGATCATGAAAAACAATATCTCATTGGCAAAATGTCAACAAAAGAATTTTGGAAGAAAAGTTGTGAAAATACAACTATCTCATATGAAGAATTTCAAAAAGAGATATCATATTATGAAATAAACTTCAAAATTCTAAGCCTTATTAAAAAGTTAAAAAATAAATATGAAATAGCAATCCTCTCAGACAATTATGAAGCTCTTTATGATACAATCAAAAAAGACAAAAGAATGGAAAACCTATTTCAACATAGTTTCTATTCACACTTAGTTCAAGCATCAAAAATGAATGATGAAGAAAAAATATTCAAACTTGCACTAAAAGAGATGCAAAAACAACCAGAAAATTGTATATTCATAGATGACAAAGAAAAAAATCTTATTGCGCCTAAAAAAATGGGAATGCAAACAATTCATTTCAAAAGCGCAGAGCAATTAGAAAAAGAGCTTGAAAAATTAGAAGTCTACTAAATATTTTTTTAATTCTTCTTTCAATTGTTCAATATTTCTAAATTGAATTACTTTTAATCCAAATTCTTTTGCAGCAAGCACATTCTTTTCACCATCATCAACAAATATTGCTTCACCTGGAGTTACATTCAATTTGGAACAAATCGCTTCAAAGGCCTTAAAACTTGGTTTAATTGATCCAATTTGCCAAGAAAAAACTTGAGCCTCAAAAAAGTGATTGATCTTCAAGTTTTCTGGAACTTGTGATTCAAAAAAAGTTGTATTTGAAAGCATCCCTAATTTGTAGTCTTTTGATAATTTTTCCATGAGCTCATACATTCCATCAAACAAAGTTGCTTTAGTAATCCCTTGATTTAATGTATTAACAACAAAATCAATATTTTCTTTTAAAAGTTCAATATCAAAATGATTAAGAAAGCTTTTTGACAACTCATCTTGAGAACTAAATTTTTTCAATTGGATTGCATGTTCATACTTTATCAAAAAATCAGGGGTTTTTTCAATATTAAACTTATTTCTTAAAGTTTTAGAGATCCCGATATTCTTTGTCCCAAGTGTTTCCCACAAATCAAAAATTATTGCTTTAATCATCTACTTGAACTCCCATCTTCTCTTTTTAAAGTCAACTACTTTTCCATCTTCACCAATAACAACACCCTCAGCTGCCAAAATCTCAACCTTCTTCTCACAACCAAAAGCAAAGCCACCAAGTGAACCATCTCCCTTAACAACTCTGTGGCAAGGTACTTTTGGAGCACGTGGATTCTTATTAAGCGCTTTTCCAATAGCACGATAACCCTTAAAATCATCACCAAAAGTTGCACGGCCCAAGTCGCCATATGTCGTCACATACCCACTTGGAACCTCTAATAATTTAGAATAAACCTTTGAAGAAAAATCATCACCAGACTTAATTTCAGAAACGATTGAATTTTTAGAATTCATAATAAAAAAAGAATAAATAAAGAATATAAAAATTTACTTTTTAGAAGACTTAGGTTTCTTCTTGCTACTTGTTTTTTTAGAACTTGATTTCTTAGCAGATTTAGAGCTTTTCTTAGCTGATTTAGCTGAAGCACTCTTCTTAGCTACTTTTTTAGCAGAAGCCTTTTTTTCTGCAGCGTCCATCTTTCCATTTGCTTTCTCAATTCTTACAATCCCTGTTCTTTTGTCAGGATCGCTTGTAAAGACTAAATATAAAATTGGTAAAATTCCTGCTGTATTCAAAATCAGTAGTGCAATAAACCAAATAGCTTCTCTTCTTTTAGCTGCTCTCCAAAGGGCAATCCCTTTCCAAACAACATCCCAAACTGCAATAAGAACGATTAAGCCCATAAAAATCGGCATTTGTTGATATATCCAAAATAATCCCATTATAATTCCTCCAATAAAAGTATATTTTTTCTAAAAACCCTCTATATTAAGCTTTCGAATAATCTCTTTCCTAATAGCTTATCTTCTAATAAGTTTTGTATACTGAAAACTTCAGTTTTCCGGATTAAATCTATGTGAACATATATTTATATACGACAAAACTACTTTCTAAGACTATAAATCAAATTTATTTGGTGAAAAGAAGGTGGGAAAACTAAAAGACTTGTGGACATATTTAGTTACAGATCCAAATAAACAAAACAATAAATCAAAAAGTTCTCAAAACATAACACTAAAACAAACTAATAATACTACAGCAGCACCAGTAGATCTTGAAGAATCAACAGCCAAACACAAATTAGGTTTTGGTGTACTTCTATTCATTCTAATCAATGCAATTCTAGGATCATCTTTATTCTACCTTCCAAGTTTAGGAGTAATTTCATCAGGACCAGCTTCACTAATTGTTTGGCCAGCTTTGTACATTATCGCTCTAATGATAATGTTATACATTGCAGAATTAATTACTACTTTCCCAAGTTCCGGAGGGACTTATGAATATACCAAAAAAGCATATGGACGCCCAGTTGCCTTTACCGCAGGTTGGCTAATCTGGATCGCTGGTAATCTTGGATTCGCATTAAATATTGTAGCAGCCGCCCAGTATTTTATTCCTGAAACTGGAACTGCAGCATTAGCACTGCAAATCGGGTTTTCCATTGTGTGGATAATTGCTTTAAACTACATGGCATTTCGTGGAATAGACGCTGGAGCAACTATGTTAGTTACTTTTGGAATTTTATCAGTTATAGTTTTCTCAGCACTTATCTTGCCAAGTTTTATTGACATCTCAGCGCTCACAAATGGAATCCTTACTTCTCCTTGGAACACTGAATTCATTCATCCTTTCTTTACACATTCAGGAACAATCAGTATAGCATCATATCTTTTCCTAAGCCTTTTTCTAATCTCAGAAAGTTTCTTTGGTTTTGATACAATCACTTACTTAGCTAACGATGCTAAAGATAAAGAAAATCTTCACAAGGTACTTTTCGCTGGGATCGCTATTTGTGGAGTAATTGTAACGCTTTATATTCTCTCAAGTTTAGGAACCATATCGCTCCATGATTACGTAAATAACGCAAGGCCATGGGCAGTTCAAGCATTAAATATCTTAGGCCCAGGTGGACAAAACATCATCGTATTTGGAATGTATTTAGTTATAATTGGAGCAGCTGCTGCTTGGCCAATCACTTCGTCCCGTCTAATTCAAGCAATGGCTAAAGATAAATTATTCATAACACATTTCTCCACTCCCCACCCTAAACATAAGACTCCCTACAAAGCAATTATATTTCAAACTATAGCTATCACGCTTTTCACGCTTTTCATCTTTCAAGGTTACATTGGAAAATGGGGTGACCCATATAGAACAAGTTACCTAATCTATGTATTACTAAGCCTCATAGTTATTACACTAGTACTTTTCACAGTCCCAATACTTAGAAAAAAATTCCCAAAAACCCATAGGCCATTCAAGGCCCCATTCGCTAGAACTGGACCAATTGCAATTACAATTCTTTTCGCAGCATTAATTGCTAACTGGATTAAAATAGAAGGTCCTATAGCTACTTCCACAATTTCACTGGCATCGTCATTTGTAATAATTGGAATTCCAATTTATTTTCTAATAGAGATGTACTATGACAAAGATGCAATTCTCAAAGTTAATGAAATCCTTTCACATGGAGCTGTTCTAACAGAAAAACTTCACTTCCCTAATTCTATTAGAAATAAACTTCTAGATCACATCCCACTTAGCTCCCTAAAAAATAAAAAAATATTAGAATACGGTTGTGGTATTGGATCACTTACAAAAGAACTTAGCACTCTTGTTGGCAAAAACGGTAATGTATTTGCTGTAGACACATTAAAACATAATATCAAAATCACTAGTAAACGTACAAAGCATCTTGGTAACGTTACATCTTACCTTGATGACTCTTTAGAAGACTTCAACGTATTCTTGCCTATGCGCCCTAATCTTCTACTAAGTGTTGGTATGCTTTCATATATGCAAAAGCCAAAAAAGATCCTCACAAAAATAGGAGATCACCTAACAAAAGGCGCGCAGATCAGAATCATTGATTATGACAAATTCTTTTACTTCATGCCAAACGTAGAATGGATTGAAGATGATAAAACTCTCACTAAACTATTCAAAGATTCAGGCTTCAATGTGACAATCCAAAGAAAAAGAGGATTACTATGGACATACATCATCATCGAAGGTTATAAGACATAAACCCAATTTGAACTACTCTACAAACAAGCTAAAAACTAATCTTAACTACATCTTTTTCTAATACATTTATAATAAACAAAGCAAAATTTCACATCAATGACACCAGAACTAAGCCTTGATGGCCAATTATGGCTTTTAGTAGATGATGATGAGATGGTTCTAAGAGTAAATAATAGGTTCTTAAGCCGCAGAGTAACAGTATTAACCGCAACAGATGGAATTCTTGGTTACGACAGATTAGTTGGAAATCCCAAAATAGTTGGAGTGATAACAGACTATAACATGCCAGAATTAACTGGGGGAGATATGCTTAAAAAGTTTCAAGAATCACATATAAATCAGTACATGTCCATTGCAAAAGTAGGAATTAGTGGCCTTGGAGTTTCTCAATTCGAAACTCATAATCTTTCTGGATTAGAAACACTTGCAAAGCCATACTCACCAAAGGAATTATTTCAAGCAATGTACCGAGCCCTTGAAACAAGAGCAAGATACCTAACCAAACAATAAAATATTAACTATTTCCGTCTAGTTGCCTTCTTAAAAGCTGCAAAAAATCTACTCTTACTAAGAACCCTTACAGACCTAGCTCCCATCCTGACATACTTTGCAAATTTCTGGCTACGAGCAGCTGCGCTCGCTGCCTTTCTAACTTCTAGGCCTTCATGTAGTATTGTCTGACCTACAATTGCAGTTTCACCAAATCGCAAAATTCTAAAAAATCTCACAAAAGTTCCAGCTGCACGAAACATGAAAATAAACGGAAATACTGCTAAAATATCAAGCCAGAAGTCTCTAAAAAATATTTTCCAATTTCTTACATGATAAAATATGAAACATAAATCAATTACAAATATTGAGATAATAACTATATCGGCAACATGGATTACTTCTTCCCAAAAATGACTATGTAATTCAAAAAACAATTCTACAATGATTATTACTCCTAAAGCCAAAACTGCTGGAGGGATCAAACTAGCATTAATATGTTCAATTACTTCAAGCCACTTTGGAAGTGGGTGTAATTCATGCCTTGGCAGCACCTTTTTCACAGAAGATTTGTGTGATTTTTTTCTACTAACAACTTTATTAGCTGAGTTCTTTTTGATTAAACTTTTCTTACTAGAAACCTTTTTTCTAACCATCCTAAGTATAATACTACAAAAGACTTTAATATACTTTTCGAAAACAAGTAGCTATGACAGATAAAACAACAAGCAAGAATATTAATCTAAATCAATCCAATCGCCCTTTCAGAATTATTACTCACTCTAAATGCACAGACGGACTTTTCTCAGCCTGGATTATGAAACGCTATTTTAACGAAATCCTAAACCTAAAAAAAGAAGAAAAACTTACAAAAAAACAAATAGAAGAAATACCTGTAATTGGAACACAAGCTTACGCTATTCAAAAAGATGACGAATTAGAATTTACTCCCTACGATATTGTATTAGACCTTCCAAAACCAGATCAAAATATCTTTTTTTGGTGCGACCATCACTCTTCAAACAAACCTCAAAGTCATGAAGAGGTGAAATTAGCTAATCAAAAACATCACTTTGAAATTGCTGATAGTAACACTGGCCTTCTAATAAACTTAGCAATAAAACACTCAAAACAAAACAAAACACCTTTCACAAAAAAGCAACTTGAAGAATTAGAGCAGTTCAAGGTTGCAAGCGACATTATGGATATGGCAAAATATAACAAAAAACAAATCCAAAATTGCTATTATCTTAAAGAAAACCTTGAAAAATATAATCAAGAGAATGCATCTGCTCTTCTAAAATCACACATTCTTTCTTCATTTGTACATTCAAGAGATTATTACCTTACAACTGAATTTCTAAAATTCACAGCAAATAGTGCTGCAGATACAAATTCCATAACACCACTTAATGATCAAAATTTATGGGATCTTAAACCACACATTTGGCACATAGCAAGGCTCAAAGGACACAAAGAATGGAGAAAACAACTTGATACTTTTGTAGAGTTCGATGAAGAAACAAAAATGGTAATCGTTGACAAACGTAAAATCAGAAAAGAGTTTGGCCTATTTGACAGATTCTATGTTTACCTCAAATTTCCAGAAGCAATTTACAATCTGAATCTTAAGATCACTTTTGATGGTAATGCAAGACTTGGCCTTGGAGCAAATATCTTTGAAAAAGATAAAAGAAAACTTGACGTTGGTGAAACTCTAAAAGAACTATCTAAACTCCATGGTGAAGGCAGTGGTGGCGGCCACGCAGCTGTTGGTGGCGCAACTGTTTTTGAAAACAATGCAGACTTAGCTATAGCATTCATTAAAGAGAAGATCAAAGAAGCTCATAAGTAATCAAAAACAAACAAAAAAAGTAAACAATAAGATAAAAATTAACTTTTTCTCTTACTACTTTTTTTCTTTTTAGGTTTACCCTTAACTACTTTTTTCTTGCTCTTAACAACTTTCTTCTTAGCAGCAGGTTTTTTAGAAATTTTTTTCTTAGCAGCCATTGCCTTCTTTTTAGCAATCATTACTTTTTTCTTAGCAGCTTGAACCTTTTTACGTTCAGCCAATTTACGCTTGACCTCAGAAGCTCGAACCTTTTTCTTAGCAGCCATTTCTTTTTTACGCGCAGCTACTTCTTTTGCTCGTAAACGCACTTTAGCTGCACGTTCACGTAAAACCAATTTCTTTTTAGCTACTCTTTCACGAGCCAGCTTTAATTTTTCTTTCTCACGAGTCTTACGAAGCTTCTCTTTTTCAACAAGCGCTTTTTTACGAGCACGCTCTTTTTCAATAACTGCTTTTTTCTTAAGTTTTTCAGCTTCTTTCGCAGCCTTTAATTTTTCAATATCAGCTTTTTTCTTTCCTGCAATTTTTTCTTTCGCAGCTTCTTTTTTGGCAAGTCTTTCTTCTTCTTTTTTCTGAGCTTCAGCTCTTTCACGAACAGCACTTTCTCTCGAAGATAAAACTTCAATTTCTTTTTGAAGTTCTCCTAAATCTTTTAGTAAATCACTTGCAATAAAAGAATAACCTTCATGTTTTTTTAATAGGACATCACCAATAAATCCATTAATATACGCAGCTGCAACAGCTGACTTAAACAAATCTTGAGTCTTTGCTAAAAAACCAACACAAAGCCCAGCTAAACAATCACCAGTACCTGCTTTAGTCATCCCTTGATTTCCAGTTCGATTAAAAGCGATTTTATTACGTGAAATAATAATGTCAGTAGCTCCTTTAATTAAAATCACATTATTGTTATGCAAAAAATATCGTAAATTACCTTGCAAAATCTCAGCTTGCTCTTTGATATTTGCCGCTCTAAGTTTTTGTATAAGAAATTCTTTACCTGAGTTAATTAACATTAATTCAAGCTCCGCCCAATGTGGAGTCAGAAGTGAATTTGTAAAATCTTTAAATGAAAGTGTCTTTAATGCATCAGCATCAACTACTTTAAGACGCATTGATTTACGAACAAACATCTGGTTAAACACATCGCTGTCACGTGTAGATCCATTTCCAAGTAAAACTGCATCATATCTGTCAGCAAGTTTCACAGCATCTTTTGCATTTTTGATATTTAATGTTTCTCCAGGAAGTTTGTGAGTCACCAAGTCTAAACTGATCATATTAATTGTCCATGCAACCTTTTCTGGAGCTGCAACAGCTGCTAAATCGCACCCTGCCCTTAAAGCAGCTAATGCTGCAATAGCTGGCGCTGTAACGTAATCTTCACTACCACCAACAACAAGTGCATAACCGTTTTCCCCTTTATGAGAAGTTTTTTTTCTATCCATTAACTTGTGGATTTGGCCTAAATTCATGGGGAAATACGTCCCTTAAGCTCCTATTAAATAGCGTTGATTAAATATTAAAAAAACACCACCTGGCTTAAGTATATAATTTAGAATTCATTTTTGCCTTTATATAAGTTTGGATTTCCAGCACAAACAAATGCCAAAAAACTGTTCTCTTTTATAAATCAAGAAAAAATCATGGGACTAAGTGGGCGCAGCAAACGCATGTCGCATTTCTTTTGGTCCTATCTTTTCGTAAAAGATAGAGTGGGCCCGGGGGGATTTGAACCCCCAACCACACGGAGTCTTTAGTATACAGCAGTAAATTATTCATTTTCTACTATATTGGCATATAAGCCGAGCGCTCCACCAGATTAAGCTACAGGCCCACAAATAGCTTTAGTTAAGCGAATTCAGAACTAATCTGTTATTAAAACTTTACTTAAAAAAACACTTAGTCAATGACTAGAACCTTAATTATTGCCTAACTGATATTTTTCAGGCCAAATTAGTGGAAAAATGATCATTGCAAGCCCAATTGCTATCATAAATGCAGCCATTCCAACAAAAGCCCAAAGATCTCCTCCAGAAGACTTCTGAACAATTGGCAAAATGATTAATCCAATACCACAAAGTAAGACAAAAATTCCTACCCAAAGGTAAATTGTCCCATGAGATACAATTAGATCTAAAATCCAAAACGCAATTGCAAACCCAACAAAAAAAACTCCGATAAAAAATAATATCATCAACAATGATAAAAGAGGAGCATTTCCAAAAGATACGCAAAAATCACCTAAACAAATTCTTTCTTGAGGCATAAATAATAATGAAGATATAACTAATATTATTGCACCAACAAATATTGCTAAAAATGCATGATAATGCTCGACAATATAATCTTTAATAGTCATTAAAAAAATATAAAACACTTATTCTTTAATAAATTATTGAAAATAAAATAGAATCTAAAAAATAAATCTCAAGAAATAAAAAAGAGTGCGAAGGCCGGGATTTGAACCCGGGTCACAGCCTCCTTGCGTACCAAAAAAACTTGTTTCCTGGTAATGGCAAGGCCGTATACTAACCACTGTACTACCTCCGCAAAAGGTAACATATACATTTAATCTGTCTAGAATCCATTTAAATAGCTTTTGGTAGAAAGTTCAAGGAATCTTTCTTAAGCTCTTAAGCAAATAATTGTTCTTAGAAGGGTCTTCTTCTTCTAAGTCATCATAATCATCCAAACTGTCTTCTTCAATTGCAGCATCTCCTACTTCAGAGAGTTCTTTATCCATGATAGGAGCAGCGCTTCCATCAAGTTGTGCTTTTAACTGCATCATCACATTTTCCATATCAAACTCTTCAAGTTCTTCTCCTTCCCAATCCAAATCGATTCCATCATTTTCGAATCTTGGAACTACCTGTAAGCTAAAATAAGGAACTTCTTGCCCCGCACTAACGCCATTTTCAATAAGTAAGTTAGTCCCATGACATTGAAGTGATTCAAACACGCCTGAACTTACAACTTTTATTACAATAGCTAATTTTGCTAAAACAGAATTTGGAACCATTTCAAAAATAGTATACTTTTCTTTTGGAATAATTGTAACTTGTCCTGGCGCAAGAGCTTCTTCAGTAATAAAAGCCAAAAACAAATCATCTTCATAGACGATTTGAGCTTCCTCTTTGCCCTCCACTATTAAACTAAAATTATCTTTTGCCATATTCTTTTTCTTTTATCTAATTCTTAATTGTCTCAAAATAAATTTGCAATATCATCCAAGTCAATACTTTTTTGCGGCCTTGAACTCTCCACTTCTTCTGCTTCCTCTAGGTCCTCAGAATCATCTTCCTCAGTATCATCTTCCCCATCTTCAGAGTCAGTATTTTCTTCGGTTTCTTCATCACTATCATCTTCTTCAGAATCATCATCGTCCTCAGAATTTTCTGATTCATCACTATCTTCAAACTCAACTACTTCTTCTGCACCTTCTGGTGCCAGAAATCCATCAGATTTCTCTGCAGCTTCTTCATCTTCACTAGCTCCAGGATCTTCTTTACCAGTCAAAACACTTATTTTAGCTGCAATTAATCCACGCAGAGCACGCCTCTTCTCTAAATCAACTAACTGTTTAGGATATTCAAAAACTAAGTCACCATCGCGTCTTGGAATTACATGTATCATAAAATCTTGAACACGTTGTCCTGCTGCTGCTCCATTAGCAACTAAAATTGTACTCCCAGTAGCTCGTGCACCCTTAAGTGCCGCCAAACTAAGCCTTTTTGAAACAGCTAGTAACTGCCCTAAGTCATCATCAGGTACTTGTGGCATAATTGCATAGTACTCTTTAGACAAAACTAGCATATGCCCTTTAGAAGCAGGTTTGATATCAAGTATCGCCATGCATTTATCGTCATCATAAACTTTTTTAGAAGGAATTTTTCCAGCAACAATTTGTCTGAAAATAGATTGCTGTGATTGAAGAGCAGCAATTTCTTCAGGGCTCATGGTTTTGAGCTTCTCTTCCACTTGTGCCCTTTGTTCAGGCGTTAAAGAACTAAGATCCATCCAAACAAAACTAGAAACTAGAAGCTCTTAAACCTTTTGATACTAAAGGGGCATGGCTCATTTGTTCAAGATAATTTTATTCTTTTTTAGAACGAACTACTACAATGAATGTTTGACCAAGTCTAGTCATAGGCCAGTACCCAGCCACACTCTTATTCAATTTCTTACTTATCCAAGAGAATAGTCTATTATCAAAAAAACCATTAACCTTCTTCAAAAAAGAGCTCCCATAACTTGGAAACTCCATAGTATACTTATATCCAGAAACACCATGAACTTTGAACCCTGATTTTCTAATCATCTTAAGCCAAAAATATGGGAATTGTTTTGTTAGATGACGATCATATGGGTTAGCTGGAAAAATTCCCAAACAATCAAAATGATACCAGTTAGGAACAGAGATAACAGCACGTTTCGAAATCCTATGAATCTCATTAAGTGCGTTTTGAGGATTAGGTACATGTTCAATTACGTCTGCTGCCACAACCCAATCAAATTGTTTATCAGTGATCTCATTCATATTTTCAACATCACCTAAAAAATCAGGTTTAAATGTAGACGATATATCAAAACTATAATACTTAGCTCCTTTAGCTTCAATAAAAGGCTTAAGCATTTTTGTAGTACATCCAATATCTAAAACCTTCTGACCAGGTTGTAAATCCATAAGTGAAATAAACATTTTAAATTTATTAATCCAAGCAGCTTTAGGTTTTTCATAGTTAGCTGCATATTTTTCACTAGAATAATAATTTTTCAAATGGCTTTTATCACCAGTTGCGTGAAACTGTTTCAGATCGTTATGTTTTCTAGTATCAAAAAACTTATCTGCCAAAATTTTATAGATTGATTGAATTCCCATTAGTTACGCTTTTTTTCTTCGCTTATTATATTAAGATATCCTTTAGATATAGCATTCCATGAATACTTCAACATAACTGTTTCAAAAGCATTTTTGGACAACTTATTTCTAAAATAAGAACCACTTTCTTCCAAAGAACTTTCTCCACTTCCTTTCTCGCCAATGTCTAGGTCAAAAATTTGCATTATGCCTTGCGCAAAACTTTTAGCAGTTCTATCCACAAGTAAAGCAGTTTTACCATTTTCTAAAATATCAACTGGACCCCCAACATCATTTTCTTTAGAACAAATAATTGGCAATTTCATTTTCATAGCTTCAAGTACAACTAAACCAAATGCCTCTTTGTGTGTTGGAAACACAAAAGTATCACAAGCTTTCATGTAAGATAAAACTTTCAAACTATCCATATTTCCATGAAAAAAAACTTTTAATTCTATTCTCAAATCACTTGCTAACTGCTTTAAAGATAAATATTCAGGACCTTCACCAATAATATGAATCTTCAAATCAAATTTGGAATTAAACTTTTGATCATTCAATACCAGCCGGGCACTCTCAAGCAAAATGTCTGCACCTTTACGTTTGATCAGTCTTCCTACAAAAAGTAAATGTACGACCCGCCTTCCAGAATAATCCTTGCTCCGCAAAAAAACTCGAGGCAAATCCACACCATCATTCAACAATCCTTTCTCCAAGTCAACTCCATTTGCTAGTAGTTTAGCTTTAACTCCACTATATTCCTCAATCAACCTACCATGATAATTACAAAGCGCAAAAACAACGTCATTTTTTCTAATTGCAAATCTACTTAGTGGACGAAGTATCCTACTCCCAACTAGTTCTTTGTTGATATCCTTTCCATGCCCTTGGGTAACACTAAGTGTCTTACTAAAGATAGAACTATAAATCCCACTCACAATTCCAAGCGGCAAAAAAGATTGAGAATGCACTAAGTCTGCTTTCAAAAAAAGTAATTTCCAAAAAACCATAATCGAAAAGAACACATAACTAATATACGCACTAAAAGAAAACAAATGAGGTAAACGGTGAACCTTAACTCCAGATTCTCTGACTTCAAATTTATCACTCTTAGTCAAATTACGAGTAATCACAACCACCTCATGACCAAGAACCGCCAACTCATCAGCAAACTCTTTTGTTACATGAGAAATTCCACCAACATAAGGGACATACTCTGGAGTCAAAAAAACAATTTTCATTCTTTAACCTCTTTGAGTTTTTTTTTAGAAGGGTAAACCCAAATCTTGTTTGGCACATAAAGTAAAACACTCAACATTGTAGCCTTAAGCCAAGAAAAATTTTTCTTCCAAGACAAATCACAACGCACAGATTCAATTTTTTTGCGGCTCACATGATGGTTCCCTGCAAAATTATGATTCACAGAAGAGTTCACATCATCTAAATATTTCACTGTGTCAACTTTCAACCCAAAAAATGAATTAATCTGAGCTAAAGCTAAACTTGGATCCATACAAAATTGATCATAACTAAGCCTAAGACTTTTACTTTTCATGAATTTCTTACAAAAAAAATCTATTTGCAAATTAATTAAAAGCCATTTGAATATACGAGTAAATCCAGAATACCCACGTTTTTCATAAGAATGAATCACTGACCTCCCATCACGCACTAAATGAATAACAGACAAATCAATTCCGGGCAAAGTTGACAAATAAAATAAACGATTAAATCCTTTACTAGAATCAATTAAAATCTCTACGCCAGGCCTTATTGAACCTTTAACTTTTGACAATAATTCATTATACAAAACAGAATCTGCATAATTCTTACCTGAAAATAAACTAGCTAAACCCACTCTATTTCTTTTTAACAAACAAGCAAACATAAACTTAAGATATTCTTTAAAACTACTTTTGAGCGGATATATACCTTCAGTGTCACCTAAAGAAAATTTAGAGAAATATTCCCCCCACAAATCACAAGTACTAATTATCTCAGAGCAGTTACATTGTTGTAATCCGCTCTGAGAAAAATGTGCCACCTCGCCAAGCGAATACGCATTTTTAGAAGAACCAAGTATTAAATTCAAAAGAGTAGATCCACTATGCCCAGTACCTACAATGTACAAAACTTTCACTTTAGACTCATTCTGTTCAACTTTCAACTGCTTCAACCTCTTTAGCTTGAATATCGCTAGCTAATAAATTATTTCTCTTTGAGTGCTCAAAAGCCCACAATATAAGTCCTGATTTCAAAATCAAAACTACTGCGGTTGCAATTGGCGCTCCAATTACTCCAAAAGCCATGATAAACCAAATATTAAGTCCAATATTTCCAATAAAAGACAAAGCAAAATCCCAAAGTAAAACTTTGCGCACAAATTTCTTCTCGCACTTTCTTCCTAAAAATAATGAACTCAAAAATGAATAAACTACTAGTAATAGCGAAGACACAACTAATGCCAATGTCAAACTAAATGGCGCCTGAAATGCTGATCCAAAAAACAGTGGAAGTAATATTGGAGTAGCAAACAAAACAACAGCGCAAAAAGGTACCAAGAACAATAACAAACTAAATAGTGATTTTCTGATTTTATAACGCTTAGAAGCCGCGAGAGGTATCAAAACAAGTGGGAAAATTCCTGAAGAGATCCTAATTACATTAGTAAAAGTCGAAATTGCATTAAATTCTCCCAGAACTACTGACCCTAAGATATACTCAATAGAAAGTCTATCAATATGAAACAATAATAAAAAACTCAAATCTTGAAGTAAAAATACAAATGATGAAAAGATCAAAACTGAAAAAATCCCTTCATTTAGTCCAAAAGATAAACTTGAAAATAAACCTGAATTTGAGCCTAAACCTGAATCCAAACCTTTAGTCTCTTGCTTACGATAAAAGGGAATTGGATACAAAAGTAGTAGCAAAAAAGAGATAGGAAGACCTACAAAAAGTAGTATCTTCAGATCATATAACCACCCTAAAACAATAAACAAAAGAAAAAATACTCGACTAAAAAGTGAAATCACATTCGATTGTACAAATTTATGTGCTGCCCTCAAAGGAGAGATTTTAGATAAAAATAATGTACGAAAAACAACATAGGCCACAACAATAATTACAAAATAAGAAATTCGAGGATTCAAATTCAACCATTGTGGGACAAACGCACCTAAAAATCCAAAAACGAGCGAACTAGCAATTAGTACAGGAACACTTTGCAGATATAACTTAACTGACTCAGAAAATTTATGGGTACTAATAAATTTGTAAATGCCAAGACTTGCAAAAGTAGATAAGATAATACCAAGACTAAAAAAATAACTATATTCTCCAAAAACTTCTTTACCAAAAAATCTAGCAATTAGTAAATTAATCAAGAAACCAAGTAAAACAAACACTATTTGTAAACTATAAACTGCAAAAAGATGTTTTTTAGTTTCCCCAACACCTTGGAGCTTCTCTTTCAAAATTGCAAAAATGGATTTTTTCATTTTAAAAACTCGTTAACTTTATCAGCCAAATAACATTCAGGTTCTAAATACTTCTTAAATTCAAACTCATTCAATCCACTCAAAATCTTCTCAAACAAAGGAACTTTACTACAATACAAAAAATACTTCCCTTCAGAAAATAACCCTTCTAAAAATTCAACTTGATGATTTACATCAGTGCGATTTCGATTTGGAAGCGCAATCACCTTTTTCCCAATACGAAGTAATTCAAAAATAGTTCCCGGGCCGCCGTGACTTACAACCAGGTCTGCCCATTTTTCATCTTCTTCTAAGCTATCCTTAAAACGATACCACTTGCAATTTTTAGGTTCATATTTCCCATGTCCTATTTGACAAAGTACCTGACCACTGATCACCCCACAAGCAACCAACCGATCAATTTCAGAAATCAAAGAATCAAATTTACCATTTCCAACAGTCACAAACACTTTCCCTGAAAAAATTGCCTCTCTTATTCCACTAACTTTTTCAGTCCCACTATAAACATTTACCCCTACCATTATGAAAGTCTCCCCCCATAAACAGATTTTGGATACACTTCCTTCATCTCTTTCCACTGAACTAGAAATAAATCAGTTACTTTGTAAACTAATTTACCTGTAGCTGAACCACTTTTCACCCTAACCCAACTTTCTAAAAATATTGTTCTGCAGCCAAAAAGCAATTTTGCCATCCAAAAAAGTGGAATGCTAAGTGCTGGCCCTGAGCTTATTACTACGTCAGCATCAGTTTTCCAAAGAACTTTAAAAGCATCAATTGTAGCTGGAAACATGTTAAAAAACACAACAAATAAGCTTTTTTGAGTCATAAGTCTTGGGTTTTTCATCCTATAAATCTGCCCAGAAAATTTAATCTTCTTTTCACTAGTTTTGTCATCATGTCCTAAAAGATACGAATAAGAATAATTTTGCTCACCACTTTTTTCCATAGAATCAACTAATCTAAGAATCTGCGAAGTATGCCCACCCATTCCTAAAACAACTAATATTTGCTTTATTTTCTTAGCTTCTACCACACTAAATATGTCAAAATAGCCTTTATAAACGTTGTGAACAAAGTTCAGTAACTTTGTTTCTTTAAAACTTCAGGAAATCTTTCGAGTTATCAAAATAACGACTATATCTTTATATACCTCAAAAATCAAAAATAAAACATGTCAGAAGAGCAGATTCAACCAAAAATTCAAGAGAAAAACATTTCCAATATTGAATTAGTAGAAAAAAAAAAGAACTTACAAGAAAAAGAACCAAAGACTACAATCCAACCCGAAGTTGAATCAAAAGAGCAAATTCCAATCAAAGAAAATACTTCTGATAAAGAAAAAACTAACCACCGCCATACTAAAGAGATAAAACACCAATCAAAAAAAGAAGATTCATATTCAAAACAAGTAACTTTATTATCATTATTAAAAACAACCTATCGCACTATCAAAACAAAAGAATCGCCTCAAAAATTAAAAAAAGATGCAAAATCATTCTTTTTAGATCCATTCACACTAGGGTTCTTAGTAGTTATTATTTTTGGGATTAATATGCGACTAAGATATTTTAGTCTTGAGACTCTTTGGAACGATGCTGCAGTTTACATGTGGATGTCAGAAAAAATACTCTTAACTCCAGCATATTTTTTCACAAAAGAATTCCTTCTTGATGGGTCATTTACAATCCAAATGCTAACTGCATTTTTCAACATATTTGGCGCAGAAGTATTCACAGCAGCCAGACTTAGTGCTTTAACTTTTAGCATCTTAGGAATTATCTTTATTTACTTACTTGGTAAAGAGATTCGTGGAAAAACAGTTGGAATAGTTGCAGCAGCACTTCTAGCATCTAGCCACTTACTTTGGTTTTACAATACAAGAATCCTAGCAGACGCACCATTAGTGACAATGGTAATAATTGCAGCATATTTTCTAACAAAACTAGAAAAAGCAAAAGAGATAAAATGGGCGATACCAGCTGCTATTTTCCTTCTTTTAACAGTCCTTACAAAACGTCAAGCTATTATTTTTCCAGTAGGAGTTTTCCTCTTCTACTTAATAAAATACAAAAAAGAGATGTTCACAAATAAAGCTCTTCTGGCTTGTTGGGGAATCTCCTGGGGACTTCCAGTAATCGGGGCATTAGGACTTTGGGCACTAACTGGACAGAATTATTTGTATGGTTTATTTGTTCAAAAACTTCTACTCCATGAAGGAATTGGAGCAGCTACAAATGTACTCCCTCAAATCCCTTTTATCCTTTCAAAATATTTACTTATTGCAGCAATTATTGGAGCAATTTTAGTTGCTTTTTATAAAATAAAAAACGCACATATCACAATATTCATAATCTCACTTTATGCAATCTGGTTTGAAATAGGAATTGAATTACCTCTTGACAGATACCTTTTACCAATAATTCCACTTGCAGCGATTCTAGGAGCAATCACAATTGATGAAATTGCAAAAATTGCAAAAACTGTTTCAAAATCCAAAGTGATCTACCTAATCGCATTAGTAATTCTAGCTGCATTAATCATTCAACCAATGTACACGCAAGGTGAAAACCTAATCGAATCAAAAAGTTTCACTTATACCGGATACCAAGAAGCAGGAGCATGGGTTAATGAAAACCTTGGTGAAAATGATATTCTTTACGCTGGATCTCCACGTATGATGAGAGCTTTTACGGCTAGAGAATATAGTCATACTTTAGAGCAAGAGGGTAGAGACCCATATACTAATTCTTTAATTCATTTTAGAACAGCTCAATACAAAGAGAACCAAAGTTTCTTTGAACAAGAGCAAGAAGAATTATCAAAAACTCACGACATTTTCATTGAAATTGATATCTGGGAATATACTCAAGCACCATGGTACTTCCCAATCAGCTATGATAGTATCACTTATTTTGAAAGTTTAGGCTACGAAGTAGTCCATATTATCAACAAAGACTATCCTCAAAACGATGGTAGCATGGCAGAAACTTCAGTTATCTTTATTATGAAAAAAGCCCAAACTGAATAAAGGTTTTTTAAAGCACCTTATTCTAAAAGCAAAATGACACTTCAAATATTCACACCACGTGGTTTCTATTTTGGTAGAGGGAGCCAAGCAATCACAAGCCAAATTGGCGCAGCCCTTAGTCAAGGAGCATCCCCAAATTTGATTATACCAACTTCTGCTCTTCCTAATTCAGTAGTTTCTGGGCTAGTAAATTATCTGACAACTGCATACCAAGAAATGCAAACAGCAACAAATCCAAACCCTTTTGATATAATGGGAGATGTAGGTTCTGATCTTAACGGCGTGAGTAAATCTGGCGCAGCATGGGTTGAAAAAGCAAACGCAGCAATTGATAATGCAAGAAGAATCAATGAAGCTTTAGAACAAAAAAAGTCACCATTAAGAATCAAAACTATGGGTATTAAACCTGCTCCTTTAGTTGATTACAGAACTCAAACAACAACTAGGTGGAACAAATACTTAGTTGGACAAGACCCAATGAATAGCCCGCTAACTAGAAGGGAAGCAATTGCAGGAATTGAAATAGTAAAACAAAGCATCGAAGCAATTGCTAGATATGCACATAGTCATGGCATGACAATTAATGTAGAAACAGATCAACCATCTTATTTTGTTTCAAGACCAAATGAATTTCGTCCAACATAAAAACTTACTGCTGATGCAAGAGCATACATCGACATGCATAATCTAGATCCTGAAGAAAGACGTGGATCAATGCCGTACTTTCCTTGGCATCTGCAAGGCCTCCCAACAGCATCAACTCCTGAAGCTATGAACTATCTCCTAAATGAATTAGTAAATCTTGACATTGGAATTGGAGTGAAAATTGATCCAGAACATTGGCAAATGACTGCTAATTTAGGGGTCTCAGACCAAATAGACTTAACCAAACTAAATGGATCAGACAAAGTTCATGCAGCACTCTTTGGGTATTTAATTGACCAAGGCCAAAGAAACAGATACACTTCTCGCACACTACCTGAAGCACTTGCTTTAATTCAAGCACCAGTCCCAGGAATCGATTTACCAGGTTTTGTAAATAATCCTATTGCTATCCAAGATGGAAGAGTTACCAGGATTCCAGAAACTCTACCTCTTATTTTTGACCAAGCTACAATGGCGCAAGTTGAGGCGCATTACAGATCAAATACTGGCCAAAACTTAGACCCTGCAACTCTTGATTTCGCTTTTGATAACCATGGCACAAGAGAACAAATTGGCCGTGAGGTACTAACAAATGCTAGAGCAACTCTCGAATCAATTGCTCGAAGAAGTGAAACTACTTGGGCAAACATAGAATTTAAAGGCAGAGCAGGAGATTATGACAGCCCTCATTGGCAACAACTTCTAATAACCAGTATGGCATCACTACGTTGGTTAGAAAATTCACTAAGCTAAATAATTAGAAAAATCTCACACCTATCTATTCTGTTCCAAAGAATTCTCTAGCGCATTTAATTACATACTCTTGTTCTTCATTAGTCATTGAATTGTAAATTGGTAAACGCACAAGGCAACTTCCTATCTTTGCAGATACTGGAAATTCATTTGCATCGTAACCAAGCGACTCACCTTTCTTAGACATGTGAAGTGGAACAAAATGAAAATATGCACTAACTTCTTTTCCTTTCATAAAACTACTAAAAGACTCCGCGCGACTCTTACCAGGAACTCCTCTCCTGTCCTCAAAAACCATCGCATACAAATGATAATTAGATCTGTTATATGAAGGGATTTTTGGAAACACAACGCTCCACTCACTAGCAAAAGAATCAAAAGCAGATGCATACTTCTCAAAAATACCTTTACGAACTTCAACAACATCTTGAACATGCTCAAGTTGAACGCTAAGTAGCGCAGCTTGCATCTCAGAAGGCAAATACGAAGATCCTAAATCAACCCAAGAATACTTATCAACTTCTCCACGCAAAAATGAGGAGCGATCAGTTCCTTTCTCCCAAACTATTTCACTACGTGAAACATCAGAAAATTTATTCACAAAAAGTGCTCCTCCTTCACCACTGATAATATTTTTAGTACCATGAAAACTGATAGTTCCAAAATCCCCAATAGCGCCAAGATGCTTTAACCCCTCTTTCCCAGTATAATAAGAACCAATTGCTTGAGCTGCATCTTCAATAACGCGAATCCCATGCCGCTGAGCAATTTCCATTACTTTATCCATATCACAAGAAACTCCAGCATAATGTACCACAAAAATAGCCTTAGTCTTACTTGTAATCGCAGCCTCAATTTTATCTTCATCAATACACAAAGTATCAAGTTTCACATCCACAAATTTAGGGATACCACCATGCACCATAAGGGCGCTAGCTGCCGAGGGATAACCAAAACTAGGCATGATTACTTCGTCTCCACTGCCAATATTACACAAAATAAAACTCATTTCAAAAGCCATAGAACAACTTGTAGTCATCAAAACTTTAGAAGACCCAACTATCTGCTTCAATTTAGTATGACACAATTTAGTAAACTTACCATCTCCATGTGTATGCCCAGATTCAAGCGCAGCAATCACGGCTTCTTTTTCTCCACCAAATAGATGTTCTTTGTTAAATGGAACTTTCATAAATATCAAAACAAGAATTTCAATTAAAAGCCTTACGCAACTATAAACATCAAAAGACCAATTAAAGAAGGAAAAAAAGATTCATCTAAAAATAATCAAACTACGACCAGATCATTTGTTATACTGGCATTCAGGAAAATTCTCCCACCACCAAGTATTATGTGCATACCAAGCAAGAGTCTGACGTAAACCTTCATCAAAAGAGATCTCTTGTTCCCAGCCGAGCGCTTTTATTTTAGAATAATCAACACTATAACGTAGATCGTTAAACAATCTATCATCTACTTTCTCGATATAACTTTCATCCTTTCCAAAAAATGCAATTATTTTTTGTGTAATTTCTAAATTACTAAATTCATCACGAGTTCCAATATTATAAGTTTCATGCATAACACCTTTATGCATAATAATATCAATTGCACGAGCAGTATCAAGAACATGAATATATGTCCTAACTGGGTTTGGACTATGAAGTGGCACTTTTCTATTCTGAATCAAACGAGTTGAAAACCTTGATATTATCTTTTCTGGAAACTGGAAAGGTCCATAGTTATTATTTGGCCGAACAATAATTGCTGGAAATTTATAGGTTTTAACATACGATTTAACAAGCATTTCAGCAGCTGCCTTAGAGGCTGAATAAGGGTTATTTGGTGCAAGCTTATCTGTTTCTTTAAAACAGCCTTCCATGATGTCCCCATAAACTTCATCTGTACTAATATGAATAAATTTCTTTACTTTTGCAACCCGCGCAGCCTCAAGTAATGAATGAGTTCCAACAACATTTGTTTTAGTAAATAACAAAGAATTCCCAATAGAATTATCAACATGACTCTCAGCTGCAAAATGTACAACAACATCAACATGTTTCAAAAACCAAGCCAAAAAATTAAGATTTTCAATATCACCACGCACAAATTCATAATTTGGACAATGGGCAACTTCGCGAAGGTTATCTAAGTTCCCTGCATAAGTTAATTTATCAAAGTTGATAATATGATAATGAGGATACTTTTTCACCATATGACGAACAAATGCGCTTCCAATAAATCCAGCTCCACCAGTAACTAAAATTTTCATATGTTTTTCACAAAATAACCCTTTTTAAAAGTCATGGAACAGCAATCAATACTTTAGAAACTATTAATAAAATAAAAATGCTTATTTCGACCGGTGCCAGTGGTAAATTTGCGTATCTTTTTGCTGCAAAAACCCTAATTTTTCATAAAACCGTACAGCTCCAGTATTTTCAGAACTAACAACTACTTCGCACTCAGCATACTTGCCACTTTTCTTCAAATCATTAAGTGCATAATTAACAAGCCCTTTGCCAACGCCCCTTCCACGAACCCCAGAATCCACTGCTAAAAGAGACAAATCTACAAAATTTTCCTCACTCCCCTCACTTCCCTCTCCATTTTTTACTTTAAAAGTTACAAATCCAACAATTTTTCCAAGAGCATTTTTTGCTATGTAAATTGCATCAGCCATTTGGCCTGAAAAAGAATTATCAATCCATTGATCATAAAGCTCAAGAACTTTTTGTGAATCAATTTTAGAATCTTTTGCAAATCTGCTAACACTACTCAAATCACTTGCAATTAACTTGAGTTCTCTCATTTTTTCTTCTAACAAAGAATCAATTTTTGCATAAGAAAAATTTTCCATAACACCTCTTCCTAAAGGAGCATTAAATTTATCAAACCTTAAATCAAGAATTCTGTGTGTATCAATATAAGAAAACCCTAATCTTCCTAAAACACTAACATCAAGTTTACCTTTTCCAAGGATATGCCTATGTAATAAAAAATCGTATTCACCACTATCTCTTTCATAAACAACACTCTCTTCAAAATCTAAAGAAACATCGCCTACAACCCCACCACACTTAAATCCAAAAAAATTAGAATCCCATTCTCGAAGTTCAATCAATCCCATATTAAAAAACCAATAGTCTTACTTTTTACTTCCTTTAATTCCACCAATAACTTTTGCTATCCGATACTGTGGCCTACGAGTCTCAATTAAGAACATTCTTCCTAAATATTCTCCAAAAATTCCTTGTGTAAACAAGATAATCCCCGATAAGAATGAAACTGCCAAAATTGTCGTCGTAAAACCTGGAACTGTGATTTTCCCAGACAAATAAAGTACCAAATAAAGTACCCCTATTAAAAAACTCATTGAAGATAACAAAATTCCTAAAACACTAGCAATTCTAAGTGGAACAGTACTATAATTAAACAGCATATCAAGAGCGAATTGTACCAATTTCCAAAAAGTGTATGTACTTTCACCATCGTCTTCTCCATGAGATATAACAACGTGTTCTATATCACTTGGTCCTACAACTTGTGAAAACATAATATCTAAAATTACTCGCGGATTATCAAAGTTCGATATATGTTCAATTACTGACTTATCAAAAGCCCTAAAAGAAGTAATACTCTCTTTATTTCCAGTAATATCACAAAGAACTCTATTGAAAATCCAAGACCCTAAATTTTGTAAACCACCATGACGTTTATGGTCATACTTTCCATAAACTAATCTTCGTCCACCTTCAACCGCGGCAACTAATTTAGGGATGTCTTTTGGTGAATGTTGCAAATCAACATCCATTGTGATTAATATCTCACCGCATGCCTCACGAAGTCCACAAAGAGTAGCATTATGTTGTCCAAAATTTCGAGCCAATTTTACGATTCTAAAATGTTCATCAACTTCTGCAACCTCTTGCATTTTTTTCCAACTATCATCTCGGCTTCCATCATCAACTAAAATAATTTCATAGTTACTTCCTTTACCTACGCCATCTTTACTAACAAAATCATCAAAAAAAGAAGATAACTCCTTACTTAAACGATCTAAATACCTTGAACCATTATATACTGGGATCACAACAGAATACTTACAATTTACCATAGATTTTACCAACTATTAAGCCAATTTTGCTTCATAAGCTATTTAAAGCTTATGAATTGCAAAAGAC
Organism: archaeon; assembly: GCA_018697095.1. Taxonomy (GTDB): domain Archaea; phylum Nanobdellota; class Nanobdellia; order Woesearchaeales; family GW2011-AR9. The sequence goes on from JABHSG010000001.1 coordinate 125,999, forward strand.
AAAATAAAACAAAAACATTACAATCAAAAATCAAAAATGGAAAAAAATCATCCAAAAAAAAAATCAAGATTATCCCAAATCACTTGGATTTTCATAATCATCCTAACACTTAGTTTTGCTCTCAAAGTAGGTTTTGGTCTTGATAACGCAATTTATGATGACGAATCAAATTACGCTTTCGCTGCAGCTAATGCTTACAGTATCGGATTTTCTCCAAGTCACTATTCTGGAATTTTAGCGCAATGGTTCTATTCACCATTAGTCAAAATTTTTGGAGTACATGTTTTTCTCCTAAGGTTAATCCCTTTACTCTTCAGCACAGGTTCAATCATCCTAACATATCTACTTGCAAGAAAAATTTACAATGAAAAAACAGCACTTTTTGCTTCTTTAATTATGATTACTTCTTTTTGGCATAATCTAGCTTCAATTCAAATTGATGTTGAAGGAAGTATTCTAACTTTTTTTTATCTAACTGCAATTTGGGCATACCTCAACCTCCACAATAAGTTAAGTAAAGAAGAAGAAAATCCACTAAATACAAATAAACCTCTAACATTATTTGGGATTAACTTATCCTTAAAATCACTTTTCGCGCCTACTTTTCCAAAATTAAAAGAAATTCTCACAGCAAAGCACCTTCTACTAGCACTCGCTCTTACTATAATTCCCCAAGTAAAAAATAATGGAATATTCATTTTTCCAATCCTCCTCCTAACCTCAATTTATTTCACAAAAAGTCTTAGTAAATCTATCAAAGAACTGACCATTCCATTCACTTTAGCAATCCTTGGGCAATTCCTAATCACAGGATTCAGTTACATATTAGACCCAGATTATGTTGGGCTCCTATTACATCATGGAGGTTCACGTGTAGCTCCTGGAATCAGCATTCTTGCAATCATGATGATTTTATTCTGGGCAACTCCATATCTTCTAACCTTCCTAGGCCTAGCCACACTAAACAAAAAAATAAGACAACAAAAAGAATCAGCCTTATTCATCATCTGGGCTATGCTAATTTTAATTTTCGTAATCTTCTTTGTCAGTAGAGGCGATTATTCAAGATACGCTATGAATATCATTCCAGCAATCGCAATTCTTGGAGGTGCATACCTTGCAAATTTCAAATGGAAAAAAATTCATGCTATTTTCCTGGCAATCACAACAATCACTTACCTTCTCTTCACATTCGTAATTAACACATTACCAAAAGAAATGACTCCAAGAGTTATGGAAGAATATGTTCAAAACATCCTAAGTGGAAATTTTTTCTTTCTCTTTTCATACACTAGTCCTTCTGGTCCAATCTTTGGGATTACCATGGCTAGTTTCATAATCACTTTAGTACTAACAATTCTTCTCTTAATCTATCTCTACACTGCTCATAAAAAAAGTACAATTCAAACTTTCAAATACGTTCTTTTAACTATCATAGCAATCAATTTAGCTTTCAATATTTTTCTAATTAGTGAATTATTAGTAAGCCCAACAAACCCAAATATCTCAGATACACTCCATGAAATGCAAGAATATGTAGAGTCAAACAATCTTCTCGCACCATTTGCTTCAAACAACGCAGGGACCCTTTTCATGCTTGATAATCAAAATGAAATTTCCGATAATGTCATTGAAATTCCAGACTTTGAATTAGATGCTAGTCCACAAGAGTTCAAAGAAATAATTAACCAGAATGGTGCTACAGCAATCATTCTAAATTGGCCACCTCTCCCTAGCTATTCACCACTTTGGGAATCCATAGAAGATTGTCAAAAATTAAAAACATTCAAATCAAGAAACTACGAAACTGGCTACATCTATTCTTGTTAAATTAAAACTATCTTTACAAAATACAAAAAGTCTAACTTTAACAATCACTTTCTGATAATATCTTAATTAATGTAGCTCTAATTTCTTCTTTAGAAAGTAAAACTCCCTTATTCATATCATAATCAGGCCTAGAAATCTGCCTTGGATTAAATACAGAATTATCCTCTTGATAAGGAAGCATTCTAGCTGGCCTAATAACTGCCATATCTTTTAGGTGCATCAGATAGTTTTTCTCTTCTTCAGTCACAAGTTGTTCATCAAGTTTCTCACCAGGCCGAACACCAATCATCTTAATTCTCATTGACTTTGGGTCATGTCCAAACTTTGAAGCAAACATTTCAATCATTACTTCAGCAAGATCAATTATCTTAATTTTCTTCATATCAAGTACAAATATATCTCCACCACGAGACAACACAGCGCAACGAAGTACCAAATGTACTGCTTGATGAATTGACATAAAAAAACGTTCCATATCTGGGTCAGTCACAGTCACAGGACCACCAGCTTCAATTTGTCTCATGAAAATCGGAATTACTGAACCAACAGAATTCAAAACATTACCAAACCTAACACAACTAAACTTTGTACGAACTCCTTCGCCAATATCAGCAGTCATTACAATCTTTTCAGAAAGTAGCTTTGTTGCACCCATTGTATTAATTGGGTTCACAGCCTTATCTGTACTAATTGCAACCAATTTTCCTACTTTTTCCTCTCGGCACACAGTCACTAAATTTTGAGTACCTACAACATTTGTTGATACAGCCTCAAAAGGATTATACTCACAAAGTGGAACATGTTTTAATGCTGCTGCATGAAACACATAATCGCAACCACGAACAGCAAGACGTAACCTTTCTTTGTCACGAATATCACCAACTAAAATTCTAATTGCAAAACTTTTTACTTCTTGTTGTAAATTAAATAATCCAGATTCATTGTGATCAAAAACTCTTATTCTCTTTGGATGATATTTTGCAAGCTGTTTTACTATTTCAGTTCCAATAGAACCACAACCCCCAGTTACTAGAATATCCTTTCCCTTAAAGGTCTTAACTAAGACATCAGAACTAACCTTGGCATTCTTTTTCCCAAACATTGATTGTACAACACTCATAATAAACTCCTAATTATAACCTTACTGGCAATAGCTCAGCAAGCGCAGCCTTTACAGCCTGAACAACTTGATCTACTTCATCAACTTGCATTTGTGGATAAAATGGAATAACAACAGTTTCAAAACTAAGTTTTTCAGCTACAGGAAAATCTCCTAAACTATATCCAAAATCTCTTTGAAAATAAGGTTGCATATGAATGCAAGGGAAAAAATACGCCTTTGCAGCAACTCCACGTGAATGTAAAAATGATAAAAATTGATCCCTAATTTGCGCAGGAACACGAATAGGATATACAAACCAAGATAATTCATTCCTATTCATAGCACTTGGAAGTACCAAACCATGAGTTCCAGATAACAAATGACCATAAAGTGCAGCAAGTGTCTGCCTAGAAGAAACAGTACTATCTATTCTAGAAAATTGTGTAACACCTAAAGACGCACTCATCTCATCTAAGCGATAGTTATACCCAAGTTTGTCATGTGTAAGCCACTGCATATTATTTGACCGACCTTGATTAGTCAAACTCCTACATAAATCTGCAATTTGTTTGTTATCAGTTAGAATCATCCCACCTTCCCCAGTTGTCATTTGTTTATTAGGATAAAATGCAAAAACACTAACATCTCCAAAAGTTCCAAGATTTTTCCCAGAATGTTTTGCCAAAATAGATTCACAAGCATCTTCAATAACGTATAAATTGCGTTCCCGTGCAATTTCCATCAAACGAGTCATATCACAACTTTGTCCAAAAATGTGAGGCACAACAATAGCGCGAGTTCGTTCAGTGATCGCAGCTTCAATTAAGTTTACATCTAAATTAAATGTCTCTTCTTTAACATCTACAAACACAGGTTTTGCTCCTTCATAAAGTGCGCAATTTGATGATGCTACAAATGAAAATGGTGAAGTAATAACTTCATCTCCTTTGCCAATTCCTAAGGCTTTGATGCACAAATGTAATCCAGAAGTCCCAGAATTTACTCCAATAGCATATTTTGCACCAATTTTAGCTGCGAAATTATTTTCAAATTCAGTTATTTTCGGGCCCAAACTTAGCCATCCTGATTTTAGAACTGCTACAACTCCATCAATGTCTTCTTGAGTAATCATTGGCTTTGCCAAATTCACTTTACGTACAATTTTATTAGATCCATCAACTACTTCATTTGCCACAAAAGCTTTTCAAAAAAACTCCTTTTAAGCTTTATGCAAACATAGTAGTGAATAGAATTGACACAACTCGGGGACAAAAATAGTAAAAACAAATCAAAAAGATAAAAGAAAAAATAAATAAAATAAAACTTAATCTGAACTTAGTAGGTTTGTCATTGCTGCAGTATAGCTTTGCTCACCAAATTTTTGATTATGCTCATCTAAAACACCCGCTACATATCTAAATCTATCACCATTAACTTTTGTTAAACTATGAGGTGGAATAACCTCACTCCTATCAAGAACAGAACTAAAAGCTACTGCCAAATTTGCTACATCCCCATTATTTCCTAAATCAACAGATCTTGCATAAGCTTCTGAACGGTGTAAATCAAGTACAACTCCACCCCAAGCATTAGCAAATTCAGCGCCATACCTATCAGCTGCAACATCATAAGCTGCAATCGCTTCTGGGATCAAATTAGGATCATTTTCATTTTCGGCTCTCCAAGAAAACATTTCTCCACGAGCACGAGCAGCAAGAGCAGTCACCCTATTTTTACCACTAGCTTCTGCCAATCTTTCTCTTAAATCATTACTTGCTTCAAATCTACCAACATAATCTTCTCCAGTAAAAGTTCCTGCTTTAATCCCATCAAGTAGTGCTCCAGTTAAAACCATTGCAGTTCTAAAATAAGCTCCATCAAAACGAGCATCTCCTGATTGGCTTGATTCAAATCTTCCAAGTACTGCAAGTGCAGAATCATACATTCCTACTGCTCCTTCATGGTCTTTATTAGCATTCAAAAGTAAACCATTTTCAGTTAAAACTCGTGCATAACCAACTGTATCTTGAGTATGAACTGCTTCACCTAAAAGTGCTAAACGTGTAGCATATCCTTCATTTCCAGAAAGTCTTGATACATCCATGGATTGTGAGATACCAGTTAAAACTGCATCTTCTAAAACAGCGCCTCCATTTTCTGAAAAAGCACCCTTTACATGATTAATAGCTACTTCATCTAAACCAGTAGAATAATTATCCCAAGTGCCCATTAGTGCTACAACACTTACTCCACTTCTTTGTGGAGCTGATGAGATAAATCCATCTCCTTCATGAACTGCGCTCAGATAACCTGATTGCATAGATTCTAAATGATCTCTTCTAGAATCCCCTGAATGTTTTCCAAGATCTCCCCTCATAGAAAAAGTATCATCAATAAGTTCAAACATTCTCTCAACAACTAAATCTAATTCTGCCATTTTAATATCTCCATATTTTAATTAAACCAACCCAATCCAAAAAGAACATCCAAAACATCTACTTATAAGTCTTATGAACAAACAAAAAACAACTTAAATCTCACTAACTTTCCTAAATTTCTTCAGGTGAACGTAATCCAAGCCACTCCCGTACCTCTCGCGGCGTTGCAATCTCTCTACCATACTCTTTAGCCAAATTCACAACCCGTTCAACCATTTGCGTATTAGTTGCCAGAACTTTTCGAGTAGGGGTATCTAAAAAAATATTATCTTCAAGTCCAACCCGAACTCCTCCGCCCCAAACAATACCTAAACTATTCATTTGTAATTGATAATTACCAATACCTGCAAGGGACCAATGAGTGTCCTTAGGAAGTTCACGAAGCATTAATCCTACATTAATCAAATCAGCCTGAGCGCAAGCAATGTTTCCAAGTAACAAATTCACATAATAAGGAGGTTTAAGAAGTCCTTTAGAAATTAAATAATGCCAATAGTTAATCATCCCAATATCAAAAACTTCTAATTCAGGTTTGATTCCGTTATCAAGCATACATTTTGCAAGTGACTTTACCATATCAGGACTATTCACACTTGCAGTTCTATTGAAATTCAAACTACTAAGAGTCAAAGAAGCCATATCTGGTTTTGAATCACCTGTTAATCGTAAAACTCCACTACGCTTTTCAAAGGTATTTTCGCCTCTACCACTTGTAGTAAGACAAATTATAATTTCTTTATTCACCGCGCGAATACGTTTAACAATATCAGCAAATATTTCTGGATCAGTTGTTGGAGTACCATCAGGGTTACGTGCATGAATATGAGCCATAGAAGCACCCAATTCAGCTGCTTTCAAAACATCTGCAGCAATCTCCCCAGGTGAGATTGGAACATGAGGGGTCATTTCTTTAGTTGGAATCATCCCATTAGGTGTGAAGTTAATTATCAACTTCTTCGTACTTGGAATTGCGTTAATTTCTCTTGCCATAACTTTGCCTCAAATCACTATTGGTTTTTCTCTAATACTAATGCAAAAGCAAAAAACCACCTTATAAACTTTGCGAAGCATAAGAAAGTCAAAATGAAGCTTCTTCCATTATCTTTATAACCCCTTCAAAAAGGTTCGTTACTCAACATGCAAGACATAATCATAATCGGAGCTGGCGGACAAGCCAAAAACACTTCTTTAGTAATAGAACAGTGCATAAACAAACAGACAAATAAACCAAAATTTAACATCCTTGGAATTGTTGATGATGATACAAGTAAAACCAATCAAATCCTTAGAAACTATAAAGTCCTAGGCACAATTGATCAAATCTTAAAATCTCACAACAACGTTGGTTTTGTTTTTGCAATCGGAAGCTCAAAAGCAGTAGAATTCATCGTAAAAAAGATCAAAACATACCAATCAAACAACCAAAACAAAAAATTTTCATTTCCAAACATCATTCACCCAACTGCCCAGATCACAGAAAAAGAAGTAACAATGGGCAAAGGAAACATTATTTTCCCAAACTGCATTTTTTTCTCAGAAATAACTATGGGCAACTTCAATTTCTTCAACCGCTCTTGTTCAATTAGTCATGAAACTACTATTGGAGATTACAATTTCATTCATGCAGGCATCCACCTTTCTGGCCAAATCACAATCAAAAATAAAGTGTGGATAGGTGTAGGTTCAACTGTAATTCAATGCCTTACCTTAAACAACAATTGCACAATTGGTGCTGGTGCAGTAGTTATCAAAGATGTAGAAGAAAACGCAATCATGGTAGGAAACCCAGCTAAACTTCTAAGATACAAAACAAATAACAAATAACAAAATGAATAACAAACTACCAGAAAACAAAGGAGTGTTCAACAAACTTCAATCAAGTGAAGGTTTAGAGACAAAGAATTTGCCTCAAAAAAACATCATTTTTCTAAGTCTAGGTTTTGCTGCAATTTTCGTAGGGTTTAGTGGTGCACAACAATATATCACTTCTTTTTTTGCAGCAGAAAATTTTGTCAATCTTGGTTTTAACACACTCATTATCCTCTATCTTACTTTTGCACTATCCTCTCCAATCGCATCAGTCATAAACGCCAAATGGGGTGCAAAAAACTCCATAGCAATTGCGGCAATAACATATTCCGTATTCATCATATCCCTTGTCTCATCAAACAAAATACTAATATATCTTGCATCAATTATTATTGGTTTTGGGGCAGCTCTTTTATGGACTGGCCAAGGAGCCTACCTTGTCAGAGCTAGTGAAAAAAAACATGTTGGAAAAAATGCAGGTATTTTTACCACTTTCTTTTTTCTATCATCAGCAATAGGAATATTTCTCTTAGGCCAAATAATAAAATTTTATTCATACAAAGTTGCATTCATTATAGCAGCGATAATTCCACTATTAGGGCTACTTCTTTTTTCACAAATGTACAACTTCAAAACAAAAGCAAAAGTACAAAATAAGTTCAAACTTGTTAAAAAAGCAATTCAAAATAAAACAGCAATAAAACTATCAACTATTTGGTTTTCACAAAGCTTTGTCTTTGGACTATCTTTAGGCCTTATCCCTCTTGCAACCACAAAACTCCTTGGAACAAGTTTTGTATCGTACCTTATGCCATTATTTTACATCATACCAATTGCACTAGGATATATCATTGGAAAAACCATGGACAACAAGGGCATTGGAAAAATCCTTTATCTTTCATATGCTACAGCAATCCTAGCACTAATTGCATTATTTATCAGCTCAAAATCTCTTTTAATTATCGGGATTGTTTTACTTGCTCTTAGTTTCGCCAGCATGCGAATTGTAACATTAGCACTCCCTGCAAGTGTAACAGATGATAACAATCTTGAATATCTACAAGGATTATTTTGGCTAGTACAAAATATAGGGACAGTAACAGCTCTTTTACTCTCTAAATTTATCCAATCAAACTTTGCCTTTCTCATTGCACTAATCATCCTAATTATAACTCTCATCATTATCCTCAAAACCTTCAAAATGGATTTTTCAAAACAAAAATTTGAAGAAATAAAAATAACTCTCTCAAAACAAATTAAATAACACTAAACCAGTGCCTTGATACACAATCTTTAAAAGAAGCTATTTCTAAAAAAACAACAATAATGGAACCTGTAAACCAAGAATCAATTAAAAAATGTAACACTATAATTATTGGTGCTGGATTAACAGGTTTAAGTTCAGGATACCACTTAAAAGACAATTACGTTATATTCGAAGCAAAACCTTGGACTGGTGGCCTTGCAGGATCTTACCATAAAGAAGGATTCACTTTTGACCACGGTGGAGTTCACGTTCTAAGAACAGACGACAATTATCTTAAAGGTAAAGCAAAAGCGCACTACAACAAATTACAACGTGACCTTCTAGAATTCAATGTTGTTGAAAAAGAAAAGCGCGCCTTTGTATATTTTCAAGGAAAATATCATGTAAGACCATTCCAACATAACTTACATGGAGCTTCACAAGAGGTCATCAAAGAATGCCTTGACGGATTCTATCAAAGGCCAAATTTCAGTGACGATCAAAAAGACGATTTCATGGGAACTACAAAAACATTTGCAAATTTCAAAGAAGAAATTGAAGCTGTTTTTGGTAGTGGCCTTTGTAAACATTTTATGTACCCTTACAACAAAAAAGCTTGGTGTACAAAAATAGAAAACATTCGCTCAAAATTATGGATTAGTAAAAAATTTGGAACCACTTTTGATGAAAATGAATTTCTTGATGGTATCAAATATCCTAACGGAATTCCAAAAACTCTCATTCGCTATCCAAAAAAAGGTGGTTTTGGTGCAACTGGAGCTGCTATTTACAATAAGATAGAACAAAATGTACTTACTGGTGCAAGAGCAACAAATATTGATACTCAAAATAAGATCATTACAATTGGCTCAAAAGACAATAATGGCAACATCCAAACTCAAAAATATCAATATAACAATTTAGTCTCAACAATTCCAATTCCAGAATTAATTAAAATTATCCCAAGCGCAACGCAAGAAGTCAAGCAAGCTGCAAGTGAATATATTTTCACTTCCATGCTCTGTGTAAACATCGCAATAGATAAACCAGTATGGACAAACAAACAATATATCTATTACCCTGAAGAGAGTATTTCCTTCACAAGAGTCAGCTTTCCTCTAAACCAATCAAAAGAAGCTGCCCCAGAGGGTAAAACCGGAATTTGTTTAGAAGTCCCATACTCAAAAGAAATGCCACTTGGTAACGAACAAGAAATGGTTGACAGATGTATGCAAGACCTAATAAAAACCGGCATTCTCAAAGGAGATGAAAAAATTCTCTTTATTGATGTAAAACATGTCAAATATTCCTATGTAGTACAAAACGTAACACTTAATGAAAACTCCAAAATAGTTCAACAATTCCTAAGGCCATTCAATATTTATTCCATCGGAAGATATGGTGAGTGGAAACACAGCGGAACTGAGCACGCAATTGATGATGGTAGAAAAATCGCAGAAAAACTAAATTTCAATAAATAATTCCAATTAAAACCAAGCAAATGATATAATTAAAATAATATAATTAAAAAAATAAAAAATAACTTAAAAAAATGTTAGATCCAACTTTAAACAAAAATACAAGCATCTTTGAACGCATGAAAGGCAAAGGCGACAGCCCTTTTTTCATAGTAGAATTAAGTAATAATCACAATGGCGAAGTAAATCGCGCTAAGAAGATGATCAAGTTCGCAGCAGACTCTGGTGCAGACGCAGTTAAATTACAATCCTGGTCAAAAACATCTCTTTCTTCTAAAAAAGCATATGAAAATAATCCAAAACTAGCAGCGCAAAACGAACGTGTATCCCTTAGTAAAGAGCAATTCAAAGAACTAAAAGAATATGCAGACCACCACCACATTATGCTTACAACCTCAGTATTTAGTGAAGAAGAAACAGATATGGCTGTAGAGCTAGGAATGAAGTTTCTAAAATTTGCTTCACTTGACTTAACAAATTTACCACTTTTAACTTACGTTGCAAAAAAAGGGTTACCACTTTTCCTCTCAGTTGGTATGTCAAGTATTGCAGAGATTGAAACTGCAATCAACACAATTTATGCAACTGGAAACAAACAACTTGTACTAATGCATTGTATTTCAAATTATCCTACTGAAGACAACGACATTAATTTGAATATGATCAAAACTCTAAAAGAAACATTCCAAATCCCAATTGGTTTTTCAGACCACACTATCGGACATCCAGCTTGTATTGCAGCAACCACTTTAGGAGCTTGCGCAATTGAAAAGCATGTGAAATTAATGGATGGAGTTGCTTGCCGTGAAAAGTTTTTTGCACTACCAATTACAGAGATTAAAGATTTAGTAGATAATTGTAAACGAATACCCTACATGCTTGAAGGGAAGGGATTATACATTTCACCAGCTCAGCTTCACCAAAGAAAACGTATGCGAAGATCAGTAATCACTAAATATCCACTACAAAAAGGGCAAACAATTACCAAAGAGAACATCACATTCAAACGCCCAGGGACTGGAATTTCACCTGATAAGCTTCAATTTGTTCTAGGAAGAAAACTAAAAAAAGACATTGGTGAAGATGAGATGATTCTTTGGGAAGACTTAGAATAAGAAGAAGAAGAAAATCAAAATGGCAAAATATGCATTAACACTAAAATTACCTGAGATCATTTTAGATGGGACAAATTCCCTTGTTAAAAATATTGTCCAAGAGACTAATTCTCAAGAGATCACAGATTATCCTGTGCACCTCCCAATCAAATATGGTTTTATTATTGAAGATCAAGACCAAGAAAAAATTCAAAAATTTTTAAACGCCTTCAATGACAATATGTCTGAAATCTCTATTCAAATATCTGGCTTAAGGCACAACGAAAAAATATTTCATCTAAAGGTAGAAAAAAACAATCTTCTAAAACAATTACAAACAACTCTTCAAAATTCACTCAAAAAAGAATTTAATCTAACAACTGACCAATTTAATCATACTGAGCTAAAAGAAGATTACGAATTTCACCTAAGCCTTGCAAAAAGTGATATAGATCAAAGTAAAATAGATCTGATTAAACCAATTTTAAAACAAAAAGAAGAGCAACACGAATTCAATTTCACATTTACTACTTCAAAAATCACAGCTATTGTTAAGCAAGAAAATAAGTTTGTATACTTAAGATAAAACTAACTAAGAAAAAATAAAATGGTAGAATACGATCATCAAGTTGCAGTCGGAATTGCAGAATCAGCACTTGGAAGGTATGGAATTGATCCTAGCACCATCACTGCAATAGCTGAAGATACTTCTCACAACCCACTTAAAGTAGAAACTACTGGTGGTAAAACTTATTTTGTAAAAGTAGTAGATGCAAACAGAACATTTGGTGACAGATTCACTGTTGGTGACTACCGCACTAGACTTACTGCAACAGAAGAACTTAGAGCTGCTGGTTTAAGTGTCCCAGGGCTAATCAGAACAAACAGCAGACATAAGCATGCTACAATTAGAAGACCCTCTGGACTTTACGCAGTTGTCGAAGTTCAAGAATTTGTTCCAGGCGAGGTTTATACTGGGAAAACAGGACAAGCAGAAATTTTCGGAGCTACTGTAGGGGTGGCACATACAGTTATCAAAGAGATCACAACAAAATCTATCAAAAGACTTAGAGACGCTGGAGTGGTATCAACAAAAAATAATGCAAAAGGTCGTGTAAGCGAATTAGTAGATAAATGGGATTCAGATTTAACAGCCCTCAATGATGATCAAATTCCCAATAACTTAAGAGCATACGTAACTGACCTTATTCAAAGATTCCCTGGCTATGCCAAAATTGCTATTGCACAAGAAGGCATTGTAAAAGATCTACCAATGGATGTAGTTCACCATGGATTACACCAACAACAAATTTTGATCAACGGTAATGTTGGAACTCTTGTAGATTGGGAAACCATTCGTTATGGCCCACTTGCTCTTGATTTTGGAGATGGTCTTGACAGAGCAAGTGTAACTGGTGGAGCTAGAAATATCAAAGCACAGTTAGATAAACCACTTTCTGAATTCACTCACGATCAAGCCCTAGCAGCAGAATTTGCAACTGCTTATGCAAGACAATTTCCTGGTCTTGATAGGTCTGGAGCAATGGCAGCAATTCATCAAAGAAACACCTGGGCACTTCCAAAATTCATTGACGAAATGATTGCTGCTGCACAATCTGGTAACAAAAGTAACCTAGATAAATACTGGGGATTTGCAAGATTAAGAGACCCAGCAAGGTTCACAGATTTAGATCAAATAATAAAAGAGTTATAATAACCAAGATTAACAAGAGAATAAAATGGAAGTACTTGTATTAATACCAGCTCGGGGTGGATCAAAAGGTCTACCTGGAAAAAATATCAAACCACTAGAAGGAACTCCCTTAATTGCTCATTCTATTAATCATGCTAAAGGTTCAAAATATGTAACAAGAATTATTGTATCTACTGACGACCAAGAGATTGCAAATGTAGCAAAACAATATGGAGCAGAGATTCCTTTCATGCGCCCACAAGAACTCGCAACAGACACTGCAATTGCTGTAGACACTTATATTTACACGTTAAACAAACTAAAACATGATGAAGCTTACGAGCCAGACATTCTAATTATTCTCCAACCAACTTCCCCTCTTAGAGCTAGCGAAGATATTGATAACGCAATTGAAATATACAAAGAAAAACAAGCAGATTCAGTTATAGGAGTAGTTGAATACGAACATCCATTAGCTAGAGCCAAAAAAATCCTTGAAGATGGTAGGATGCTTCCTTATTTAGAATCAGAAGGCCAAAGATTACAAAACCGTCAACAGATGAAAAAAGCATTTTCTCCTAATGGTGCAGTTTACGTACTAAATCCAAAACTAGTCAAAGAAACTAAAACTTACTACACTAGTAATACCTTTCCATACATCATGTCAAGGGAGAAATCAGTTGACATAGATACTATCGATGACTTCAATCTTGCAATTTACTATCTAAAAAAAAGAAAATAAGAATTAAATAACTATTTCTAAAAATTCTACTCCACACAATCACTTTGTCCTGTCTTCTGGATTAACAAACCCACGACCAAGGACAGTATATTTTGGTTTATCTGAAATAACTGTACGTGAGCCAGTTAGTTTAAACTCGCATTTATCTTCAACAAGTGGCAATCTAGCATCCTCAACTAATGAAGAAGAATCTCCCTCAAAATCAAAAATGCATTTCCTCAAAATCCATTCACCATTAGAATCACGGGTCCAAACCAAAGGGTCACGAAATTGATTTATAAAAAAATAAAACCCTTTTTTACTAATCCCAATCCAATCTAAAAATAACTGTAAACTTTTCGGCTCCAAAGACGCATATTTCATAACGTGAGCAATCCCCTCAGAACGACTCATACGAGAAAGCCTAATCTCTCGGCACGCATGATCCATTGCTTTGCCATACCCGTATTTCAAAAATTTGATATAATCATGTACATCACTATAATGAAAACAATCAACATCGTTATAGGTGTCAAATGTACGGCTTTGTTCCCCACTTTCATAATCATAAAGTTCAATCATTTTTTCATGCTGCGCTTTTGAATCCCAACGAATAAAATTGTTCAAATAAATACCCCTAACACCTACTTTTTCAATCTCTTTATCATGTGGGTAAGCAAATTGCGCTAAATCAGAAGATGACAAATGCATCATACTAGATCCCATATCTTCAGCTTCAAACCCCATCAAATCATGTTCTTTACGATACTTACGCGTCATCTCAACTTGATCAGTGTGAGAAAACATCCCTACTTGATCTATACCCTGATGAGCCCCCCAGACAATAAGTGGAATTTTAAATCGCACAGCAATTTGTACTGGAAATACGCTCTGACCCGCAAGGCAATGCCAATACATACTCCCCATTTTTTGTAAAGAAACCTTTGTAATTTTTTTAACAGTTTCAGGATTCACAGTAAGAGTTAACAAATCACAATCAAACACTGTACGCAAGTAAGATAAATTGCGAATCCCCTTTTCAGTATTATATTGTTTGTTATAAGTAACTAATAATGGACGTAACCCAAAAACATTTTTAATCACATGCACAATAAAATAAGAATCACGTGCACCACTTACAGGAATAACACAATCATATTGTCCACGCGAAGCCGACTTATAATTTTTCAAAATCCCACGCAATTTTTCAAAACGAGAATCCCAATTCAAAATATCTTTCTCTTCATGAATTCTGCACCCAGAACAAACACCTTTAGAGTCAAAAATAATCCCAAGAGGATGATTAGAAGGATATAAACAACGGCTACAATAATTAATCTTGGCCTTCTTTGACAAAGAATCTTTAATTAATGCACCACGGTAGATTCCTTTTCCGATTTCCTTTTGAAATTTTAATTCTTTTATAGAGATCATATTATCTCCTCCGGGTGAAATTCAAACCTTTGAGACTCCAAAAAATCTTCGTCTTTTTTAGCAGGTCTTCCCATTTCATCAAAACTAATTCCTTTATAATCAACATAACTATTTGGACGAATAATTGATTCCTTACCTTTAATATTAGGATCCACTAAGTCTTTAACAGCCAAATTTTTGCGAAGATAATTTTTTGTTGCAATAACACTATGCTCAAAAAAATGAAAATAATTTCCTGCTGCAACACCTGAAGCTTTAGCTTGTTTTAAAACATCCAAAAAATGTGATGGGTGCCCAGCTCCGCCAATTACTATCACTGGAATAGAAACTGCCTTGCAAACTAAATTAATCAAATCCAAATCAAACCCTTGCTTAAGTCCGTCATTAGCTACACTATTCAAAAATATCTCTCCTGCCCCAAGTTTTTCACATTCTTTTGCAAAATCCAAAACATTAGTCTCAATTTCTCGTCCTAAACTATAATCATAAACCTTATACTCTCCATCTACAAAAGTTGCATCAATAGAAACAACTATGCATTGACTTCCAAATACTTTAGCAGCTTCACTAATTAATCCTGGATTTAAACGAGCACTATTATTCAAGCAGATTTTATCAGCTCCTTGTTTCAAAAGCATTCTAATTTCTGCAACACTTTTAATCCCTCCACCTAAAGTCAAAGGTACAAATCCAGCTCCAGCAGCAGCCTGAGCCATTTCTAAATCAAAACTACGTCCAGCGCGACTCGCGTCAATATCAACAATTACTATTTCATCAATTCCCCACCTAGACAAATATTCAACAGCTATCTCTACTCTACACACTGGCAAATATTTAGAAAAACCAATACTTTGAACAGCTATTCCATTTTTTACTACAAGACAAGCAATTAATCGTGTACCTAACATCTTTTTGCCTCCTGTAAACCATCAGTGACATCAGAATTATTCAAACTGCCAAAATGATTCATTACAAAATCAAAAAAACTACGAAATAACTTCAATCCATTTTTCTGACTTTTTTCAGGATGAAATTGAACTCCAAAGATATTATCAAAGCGAACAGCAACAGCCAATTTTTGCCCATAATTACAATAAGCAAGTACATACTTATCATCACACTCAAAATAATAGCTATGATCAAAATAAAAATGATTCACTAGCTCTTCTTTTTTATCGTCATCCAAAGCATAATCATCAATTAAAGAAAATAATGGATCTTTACTAATTATCTCTAAGGTGTTCCACCCGACATGTGGAACTCTAAATCCTTCCTGTTCAGGAATTCTTCTAACATTACCTGGGATCAAAGCAAGTCCATCATACTCTCCATTTTCAAATCCTTTATCAGAAAGAATTTGCATCCCAACACAAATCCCTAATAGCGGTTTATTTTTATTCAAGACTTCCTCTTTAATCACACTACAAAGCTCCCTGCTTTTCAAATTTCGCATCGCTTCATAAAAAGCTCCAATTCCAGGGAGTACCAACCCACTAGCACGCTGTATATCTTCTGGTTTAGAAGAGACAATATGATGATAACCTAAATATGATAACGCTTTACTTACTGACAAGATGTTTCCAACATCATAGTCTACTATCACAATTGGGTTCTCCAAAAAAAACCTCTTTCGCTTCAAAGCCAATGCAATTCTTTGTTTTTCTTCCATTCTTCAAGGTCCGAACTAATCAAAATTATACTCAAGTCCCCATTTCCCATTTTCATCCTTAGACCAAATTTTCAAATCACGATAAGATTCAACAACTTCCCAAAACTGATCCAAACTAATTTCTAAATATTCACAAAATCTATCAATGTATTTCTGAGCACATTTCCCATCATACTTTTTTACAAGTTCAATTCCTTCTTCCCGGCTAATTTTTCCTGCCCTAATTAATTCACTAGCTTCTTCAGTTAAACGACCAAATCCAAATTTAACATGTTTAATCATCTGATTCAAAACACTAAAATCATCATCAAGTGCATCAAAAGGATAAAGTGATCCTTCATGAGCACTCACTCCATCTCTAATTTCAAGGCCATTAGCTACAGAAAAACTCCCATTAGTAATTTTATTCCAATCGTTCCAGAAATATCCTAAATATACTATTTGCAAATTAGCTTTATCCATCTCTTCAGGTTTAGGATATCTAAACCAATTAATTTCATTTTCTTTCATATCTGGGTCAAGTAATGGGTCTGGCCCGCTACGAATAGTATTACTATTTCGCATCCCATTTCCATTCCAATTAAGTGAACCTACAGCTAAATTTCCAAATTGGGTTGCTGGATTTTCTCCCCAAAGAATCAATGGGATATGATAAGCAATCGCAAGTTTGGGAACACTTGCAAAGAGTGCCATTTCAGTTGATTTTGCATAATTACCAAATCTAAAAAAACCATTTCTCATAAGTCGCTTCCAAGTTTTAGGACTTGGGCCTACGCTTATTGCGTCAAAGCCAAGTTTAATCAAATTAGACATATTATCAGCTCCAGTTTCAGTAAGCTGTTCAGGTGGATAGCTACAACAAACAAGCAGTGGTTTAAGACCAAGAACTTCTTTTACATACATAGCTTGGCGAGTACTATCTTTTCCACCACTAACCCCAATGATACAATCGTATTGCCTAAGTTTGTTGTGTTTTTTATAATCTTCAAGAAGTTCAAACAATTCACCTCTTCGTGCATCATAATCAATTGTTCCAATTGTCACAATATGTGTGCAAGCAGGGCAAACACCATCTTCGCCAAATTTTATCCCAGGACGGGTATCAGGCTGAACACATTTTTTACAATATTTCACAAGAAAACACCTTAAAATCTTTTTCAAAAAACGCTTTATTAATCTTATGCAAATCAAACTTCTAATCAACAGATATCAAAAAAAATATTCTAATTATTTAACTCTAAAGCGTAATTGATCTTGTAAATTTCAATTATATTCCATGGCCTGCCTATTCCAAAAACATTATTGAGTTCTACAGTATCAATTAATTCTAATTCGTATGGTATCTCTGAAATTTCAGGAATACTAATATCATTCATAAAAGGCTCATGTTCTGATTGTTTAAAGTACAAAACAGGCCTATGTTCCTCTATCACATCATAATCAACATAATTTCTGAATGGTTCTTCAAATTTAAAACGAATTGGTTTAGTGTGACTCTCAATAGAAAATCCATGGGCAAAATACCCTATGATAAAATCTCCGTCTTCAGTTAATGAATCAACTTTCAAACTTGCATCTTTAATCGTAAAAGAAGCAAATAATACAGAAAATAATAAAATTACAACAATGCAATAACTTACATAGGTCCAAATCAAAGCTTTCAAACTCTTATCAACATGATAAAATATCGCCATAAATAATACTATTGAAAAAATAAACGCAACTAAATGAACTGCAAATTCACTAGCAACAGCAGAAAAAAACTGAAAATTAACAAGCCTAAAAAATCCTAATGTCAAAAGCGACAATATTGCAAAAAATGATCCTTGCTTAAGTATTTGACCAATCATTAAGATTTTTCTATTAGAAAACCAGTGTTTGTGTGTCCCTAAAAAAATTAACAGAAATAACAAGGTGATTACACTACACAAAAATAAAATTAACAAAAAATACCCATTACTAAGTAAAGATAAAATCAAATCAAAATAACTTGGTGCTTCACTAAAAGAAAAAATATCATGAAACCCATCAAAAACACTTTTTGTTAAAATAACATAATTAGCAAGTAAACTAATAGTTAAAAAGTATCCAAAAAAAAGAGATAAAAAGCTTGGAACATCAAATTTTTCTGATGCTGGTGAGATACTAACTTTATGATTATTCTCAAACTCACTTTTTTTCCCAAATAACAATATACTTGGAAAGATCACTAGTGGAATTATCACAAAAGCAAATCTTCTATAAACTAGTGATGTAAACAAAATCCCAATCATTGTCCCAAATAGCCAGGAAATAGCCAATTTTTCAATTCCATTTAATGAGATAAGGTACTTCTTTATTCCAAAAAAACTAAAAGAAAAATTCTTTGAAGATGAAACAAAATAAAAATAAAGCAGACAAATAATTGCTAGTAAATACATAGATGGAAAACTAAAAATTGAAGTTACAAATATCACAAAAGCTCTTGCAACAAAAAGATACATCAAATTAACACTACTTCCATGAATTAATGTCGCTTCCAAAAGGCCCTTAATTGATTGAATAAACAAAAAATATCCACCAAGCACAAGCCCATAACTAAATAACAAACTAACTGCATGCATGATTTTAATTTTCTTCTGTAGATAACTAATTAATAAAAATAAAAATACTGCTGGCATAAAATATAATTGACTAATCTTCAAAAGAAAGCTAGCTCCAAAGATTATCCCCGCAAATACAAAACGCCAATATTTTTTAGAATCATAAATCAACCAAAAACCAGCAAGTGAAAAAAGAATCAATAAACTCTCAGGAAGACCAATTCTGTTTAATATAAAAAAAAGATGATGGATAGACAACAAAAAACTAGAAAAAAATGCAATCTTCTTATTTTCTTTAGATAATATAACATATAATAAGATTATACTTAAAACCCCAGCAATTGCACTAAGAATTCTAGTTGAAAAAAGTGATACGTCCAGCAATTTATAACTGGCAACTACAAATAACGAATATAAAGGGGCAAGCAAAAGACCAGAATTAGAATCATCATCAACCCAAGTTTCCCAAAGGGCCATATACCTTGCAGGTTGAGTCTTAAAAGCTTCATCATTAACATGAGCAAACACGTGCAATGGCCGATCTGCGTCTAAATGCACAAATCTAAGAGTCAAAAAACAAACTAGAATAAAAAACAAAACAATAATATGGCTTTTTTTCATAAATATTCCTCAACCCCATTCCCATATCACAATTAGTTAATAAAAACCAACTAAAAGCTTTCATTTCATACATTATTTAAAGATTATGCTCAAAATTACCTTTAAATCATGGTTCAAGAAATTCAAAAAAAGATAGTGAAATATTTTCTGATAATATTAGGGTTAATTCTCCTAATTTATTTAACATTCACAATTGATTTCATAAGCATCTTAAAACACATTAAAGAGATCTCGTTCAGTACCTATTTACTTTTATCTTCACTTTTAATTTTAACAATCTGTTTTAAAGCAGCCAAATGGAATTTCATCGTAAAAAAAACTTTCAATATCAATTTATCTTTTTTAAGTTCAATAAAAGACAACTTTGCAGGTATTGCAAGTTCAATTATCACTCCTGGAAGAGCAGATCTTGCAAAATCACTTCTTCTTTATCAAAAACATAACGTCTCATTAAGTAAAAGCATCTCTATTGGGATTTTAGATCGTATTGTTGAATTCTTGGCCGTTCTAATAATAATGCTTATTAGTCTCCTTTTTACAAACAAAGAATTTCTTAAAGAAATAAGGTTTCTAATCTTATTAGTAATTATAATAACATTCATTGCTTGTTCTTTTCTTTTATTCTTCTCAAAACCAGCAGAAAATATCATTAAAAATATTAAAGAAAAATTTACTAACAAAAAGATATTAACAAAAATATTGAATCTTTTTGAAAAAATAACACAAGGGTTTGCAATATTTTACAAAAAACCAATTGCATTCATAAAATTACTTACTTTAGCTCTTCTTTGGATTAGTTGTGGGATTTTAATATTTCATTTTACTTTTCTCAGTTTTGGCCTAAATATTCCTTTCCAAACAACTGCCCTTGCAATGACTTCTTCATTAATTATTGCTGTTCTTTCATTTATTCCTGGAGGCATTGGAATCACCGAAACTTCTTTTCTTGCGATCTTATCTTTAACACACATAAAAACAATTGAGTCATCAGGGTTAATTGTCGCATCAATTGTTATTGCAAGGATTTTTTCATTATATCTTCCAGCAATAATTGGAACAATAATCCTTATCAAAAATTCAACTAAAAATTCAACTAAAAAATTGCATAACAAAGATAATATCAATAGTAAGAACAATAAATAATAATAAAATAAGTATAACAGATATAATCAAAAATAGGATAATAATAGATGATTTCTATCTTATACGCTTAATCTGCGCTTCCAAACGAACTTGTCCATCACGAACTTGTTTATTCTGACTTGCTAAAAATGAAAAAATAAGCATTTGTATCCCAGAAAGTAAAAGTAAAACACTAAAAACAATCAATGGTCTACCTTCATTAAGACCAAAAGTCGCCCAAAGGTATACAATATAAATTCCACCAAGTGCTCCAAAAAGTAATAACAAAAGGCCAACTGAACCAACAAGTAAAAAAGGAGTTTCTGCAAAAGTAAAAGCTAAATGACTCAAAACTAGCTTTTTTACTGGAAAACTAGATTTTCTATTTTTCATTTCTGCCTTCCTTTCAGGTGTCCATTTCAAAATAGCTGGAATTTCCATGATTTTATATCCTAAAGCTTGGACCTTAGAGATAATTTCCAAGTGTAATTCTTTTCTATTTGAATAAAGTTCCAAAGAATCCAGAACTTCTTTTCTGTAAGCTCTTGTCATCCCAGTGACCATACTCAATTTTTGTGAATTACCAAAACAAAGAATCTTATTCCCAATCACAGAGAGCATTTCTCTAAATAAAGGAACATTTCGATAACCACCTTTTTTCAAATGAGGTGACGCAACAACTACCCCTACAGAAGGATTTTTTTTCAAAGCATCAGAAAGTCTTAATGCGATCTTGTTTCCCCAAGAAAGATCAGCCTCATTTGCAACAATAATTTCTCCAGTAGCGGCTTCAAATCCTACTCGCAATGCCTTTCCCCTTCCTTGATTAACTTGATAACTCTTTACAATAACTCTAGAATCAACTGCAGCAATCTCTTCTAATTTTTCAAAAGTATTATCACAACTACCATCATTTACAAAAATAACCTCCCAATCATCATTACTTTCATCAAGAGAAGACAATATTTTTCGAGAAGCACGCTTTATGCCTTGCTCTTCATTATAACATGGGATAATAAGTGAAATTTTCAAAGGTACATCACAACCAATTTGCAATATAAGAATTTATAAAGGTTTTGCAGCGCTAAATTAACAAAAAATGGCAAATCCCTACTCTCAAACACAAATAAATCCACAACTTCAAAAGATCATTTGTTGCCCAAAAGACAAAAGTAACCTAATAATAAATGATGACCAAAAAGTCCTCTTTTGCGAGATATGTAAAGAAAATTACTTCATAAAAGAATCAGTCCCAATTCTTCTATCTAAAGAAATAATTGAACAAAATAATAATTCAATTCCATCTAATAATGAAAATCATGCTTTTTCTAACACTAAAAAAGCTCATGAAAAAATTCCAACTGGTTATCAAGTAAAACAGCTTAAATCAAAAAGTAAAATTAAAAGATTTTGGAATTTTCACAAATTTACTAAAATTCAAAAATATCTTCCAAAAGAAGGAAAAATTTTAGACATTGGTTGTGGGAGTGGCGCTTTTGAATCACTCAAAAACACTCTTAATTTACAGAACACAAAAATAATTGGCCTTGACATTACCCCAAAACAAGTAATTTTTGCTCAACAAAATCACAAAGAAAGTTTATTTGTTGCTGGCAGCGGCCACGAACTCCCATTCAAAGATAATTCTTTTGATGCTGTTGTTTTAATAGAATTCATCGAGCATATCCCAAAAAATGCTATTCAAAAATTGCTAAAAGAAGCAAAAAGAGTTCTCAAAGATAATGGCAAAATCATTATTACGACCCCAAATTACCAAAGTCCATATCTTTTAATAGAATGGTTACACAGTAAATTTGGTAAAGTCAACTATAGCGAACAACATATCACTCACTTCACTCCAAAAAGAATGAGAAAAGCCCTAAAAATAGCAGGATTCAACAAATTAAAAATCACAACAACTTATGGAATTGCTCCATTTTTAGCACCAATTTCAAAAAAACTTGCTCTAAAAACCCTAAAAAACGAACCAATTACAGAGTTTGGTTGCAGATTAAAATTAATTTCAATCGCCTCAAAATAACAAAAATCAATTTTTCTGAAATTCTCTTATAAATTTCCATATCATAAACTATATATAAGGCCAAATTGAAATTAAAAAAATGTCAAAAAGTATTTGCATCCTTGGTCTAGGTTATATTGGTCTTCCAACGGCTCTTCTATTTGCAAAAGAAGGTAACACTGTTCTTGGTGTCGATATAGACCAAGATAAAATTCAAAAATTAAATCAAGAGATTCTTCCATTCGAAGAAACAGGCCTAAAGAAACTCTACGAAAATGCAAAACATAATTTTACAGCAAGTACATCCACAAAACCAAGCGATGTATTTCTAATAGCGGTCCCAACTCCAATTACTAAAGAAAAAAAATGTGACTTAAGATATGTAGTTGCAGCAACAAACAGCATCAAAAATCATCTCAAAAAAGGTGACCTTGTAATTTTAGAATCAACAGTAAGACCAAGAACTACAATTGACATTGTAAAACCAATTCTAGAAGAAACAGGTTTAATTTGTGGGCAAGATTTTTTTCTAGCATATGTTCCTGAAAAAGCAATTCCTGGAAAAACATTAGAAGAGATGCAAAATAATCACCGATTAATTGGTGGAATCACAAAATCCTGCGCACAAAGAGCCAAAGAATTATACACTTTTGTAAAAACAGATATGCCAATAACCAGTGCAACAACATGCGAAACCGTAAAACTATTTGAAAATACTTATAGAGACGTTAATATTGCCCTAGCTAACGAATTCAAAATACTAAGCAAGGACTTCAAAATAAATGTACATGAGGCAATCAGATATGCAAATAAGCACCCAAGAGTGAATATTCACTCCCCTGGACCAGGCGTTGGTGGGCATTGTATCCCAATAGACCCATATTTTCTAATTGATTCAACAAAATCAAAAAACTCACTGATAGAAAAAAGCAGATCTCTAAACAATCAAATGCCAGATCACGCAGTAGAATTTATTTTAAACAAAATAAATCCAAATGCAAAAATTGCACTTTGTGGATTGTCATATAAAGCAAACGTAGATGACGATAGAGAAAGTCCAAGCTACCAGATATATGAACAATTAACACAAAAAGGATATGACATTATAATCATAGACCCATACTTCACAAATAAAAAACATCCAAAAATAAAAAAACAAAGCAATACAATAAAAAATGTAAACACACTAATAATTGCAACTAATCACAAAGAATTTGAAGAATTCAGTGCAAAAGATTTCGAAGATAGTCCAGTGCATACAATAATTGATCTCAAATCATGCTTAAAAAACAAACAAGAATTACAAAATAAAAATATTACAATTCACACTTTTGGTGATTATTCATGAAAATTGCATTAGTACTTGGAACAAGGCCAGAGATAATCAAAATGGCTTCACTTATTCGTGAGTGTGAAATCCAAAAACTTGATTTTTTCATAATTCATTCAAATCAGCACTATTCAGAAAATCTTGACAAAATATTTTTTGAAGAGCTAAATCTAACTACTCCAAAATATAATCTACAAGTAGGTTCATCAAATCACGGAAATCAAACTGGAAAAATATTAATAGGGATGGAAGAAGTTTTCCTTAAAGAAAAACCAACTCACGTATTAACACAAGGAGATACCAATACTGTTCTTGCTTGCGCGCTTGCAGCATCAAAATTAGACATAAAAGTTGGGCATGTCGAAGCTGGTCTTCGAAGTTATAATCGTAAAATGCCAGAAGAAACAAATAGGATTGTAACTGACCATGTTTCTGACTTTTTATTCTGTCCAACAAATACTCAAAAAATTATTTTAGAAAAAGAAGGACTCGATCAAGATAAAATTCATATTGTTGGTAATACTGTTGTTGATGCTGTCCTACAAAACATCAAAATTGCACAAAAGCAATCAAAGATCCTTGAAATATTAAACATTCAACCAAAAGAATTCATTTTAGCTACTGCCCACAGAAGCCTTAATGTGGACAATAAAGAATCTCTTCAAAATCTAATAAACTGCTTAAATAACGCAGCAAATCAGCTAAATTTGCCTCTAGTTTATCCAATTCACCCCAGAACAAAAAAAATGTTAAAAAATTTCAATATAAACCCAAATATTAATACAAAAAAAATTAAATTAATCGAACCATTAGGTTACCTTGACTTCCTCATGTTACAAAAACACGCTAAGATTATTCTAACAGACTCTGGTGGTATCCAAGAAGAAGCTTGTGTTCTTAAAACTCCTTGTATAACTCTACGTGAAGAAACTGAACGTCCAGAAACTGTTGAAGTTGGAGCAAACATCATAACTGGAATTAACATAAATAAAATAACCAAAGCAATCCTAGCCATGTTAAATAAACCTCCAATTTGGGAAAACCCTTATGGAGATGGAACTACAGCTAAACAAATTATTGAAATAATTAAAAAATAACCATTTTCTAAAGTTGTTAAAAAAATATACTTAAAAAATATAAAAATAATTTATTCTAAAGCAGCAACATATTTCTGAACACCTTTTGCAATCAATTTCATGTTATCAGGCGCAAGAGACCTATTCTGACAATCGCCTGGGAGTGCAGCAATTCCAATATAGCTTCCTTGGATCATAGAACTAACACAAACAAGCACATCATCAAGATTCATTTCACTATCAAGCAATTCTTCAGTAGCTTCTGGAAGTTGAGTCAAATCAAATAAACGTTTTACAACATCAAAATGTGCATAATAAACCTCTCCAAATACTATTACTGGTTTTTGTAAAAGAACAGCTTCCCAACCAACAGTTCCAGTAATTGTAAATACTAAACTACTTTTTTTAATTACTTCAATTGTTTTAGCTTTAGGTGAAATCAATCTAACATTTGGAAACTCTTTTATTTTTTTATGAAAATCAGATGGACGTCTTGAATAATTCCAAACGTGCTCTTTAACATAAACTTTGTAACCACAAGGAACACTTTTTGAAATTTTCTCAATCAAATCTATTTGATCCATAAACCATTTACCTTTAACTGAAGTAGAAGCTTCAGGTTGAGTTTGTAATGGGAAAAAAACATATTTTTCTCCATCTACTGGCATTTCAAATCTGGAACTATGCAAAAGAGCTTTATCCATAAAAGGAGTATAAATCCACTGTCGAAGGTCCGGCAATCGCTTACGATAAGAAAATACTTTAGCATAATATTGCAATTGTTTTGCAACTTTTTTGACATTCCATTTTTTAGGAGCAGAATCATCTGGCTTGAAAGGTTTATCCCGAAATGCGCTCACAAAATCCATTGCTTTTTGTCTAGCTTCATCACTAAGACCAACTTTCTTCAACTCTTCATACTTTCTAAATATCATTGGCCATTTAGACAAAAGGGCATCATCAAAAGTAAATCTTCCTGGAATTCTCGCGTTCACCAATTCCAAAACAGGTATTCCTTTAGCAATTAGCATTTTGTAAATCATCACTTGCCGTGGCTCAGAAATTCCAATAATAAAAGCATAATCAAATTGATTTGAAGACAAAATTTTCTCAAAACTCCGTAAATGATATTCTAAAATCCTAAGAACTTTTTCAGAAGAAAATTGACGGCGACGTTTTTTTCTAATTGCAGCTACATGCCACATATCTAACAATTTAAATCCATATTCTTTTTCTTTTGCTTCCAGATACTCAACATTTAAACTAGGATATTCTTTTTCAAAATCAACAGAGAATATTTTATTTCGCAAAACTCCATTCTGAGCAAAATAATCTTCGCTCCCATGTGCTAAACTAAGAAATGTTGAATCAATCTTATTAGTTGTCTCAAGTTCCTTAGATAATGTCAAAAAAAGTTCATCTCTTCCAGTTGGTCCAGAAATAAATAAACATTTAGCATGATCTAAAGTCCTACTTTCAGATTTTTCAATATTTCCCATATGAAATACCCAAAATGACTATTTATAAATATTGTGAACGAAGTAAACAATACTCAGAAACACTGTTTCTTTAAGCATTATGAACTAAATAATAAAAAATTCAATTATTCCGAACAAACCGTAAAAACATTGCCCGCCACTTAGGATCACGAATTTTAAACCTCTCAAGCAGCAAATCTACTACTTGTAAATCTTCTTTGTAAAAAGCCCTAAATAAAAAGAGCAAAAAACCATAAATACAAAATCCTAAAGCCAAAACAATCAATACAAAAAAAGATTCAAAAAAGATTGGGAAAGTCAAAGAAAAACCAAAAGCCAAACCAAATGAAAACAAAACAGCAAATAGTGATGGCAGATATTTTTTCCAATTAAAACTCATCTGAAGTTCTTTTTTAGCCACTAAAAATATTACAAACTCTTTCAAAAATAATGTAAAGGTAGTAGAAACTGCTGCGCCAACTAGAAAATATTTTGGGATGAGTAAAATATTCAAAATCAAATTAATTCCAGCCATTAAAACATTAAACCAAAAAATAAATTTCACTCTGCCAAGAGCTTTTAGTACATCAGAAGCAGGCCCAGTAATCACATTAAAAAAATACCCCATAACTAAAATTATTAAAGCCGCATAACCTGTTGCATAAGCTTCTCCAAACAATAAAGTCAAGATTTGTGGTGCAAAAAGTATTAAGCCAAATGCAAAAGGAACGCTTAATGTGAATATCCAGCGAGATATTACAAGATACAACTCCCGAGAATGGCTATAATCTCCTTTAGCCAAAAGACCAGAAACAACTGGGAAAAAGATATAGGAAAACGATGTCAAAAAAATCCAAAAACTAGTGGCAAGTGAAATACTAACGCTATAGACTCCAACATAACTCTCAGGCAAAAATATCCCTAAAAGCGACATATCAATGTATCCCATCATCTGAACAAAAAATCCAGTCATAAAAAGTGGAATTGCATATGAAAATGTCCGTTTAAAATCCATCTCAACATGACGACTAATTCCTATTTTCATCCGAAGGTATTTGTAAAGCATCCAAAACCCAATCAAAAAAGCAATTGCAGAACTAATCACGTAAATCCACAGATATGCTCTAAGTGAAAAACCAACCAGTAGCAAAAGTAAAACTAATAAAAGCTGTCCGCCATTACGTAAAAATGTTGTAATAATTGCTGACTCTTTTGGCTTTCTAAGAGCAATAAAAGTTTTCGTAAGAATCATTATTCCCACATAAAATGGCAAAGCAAGCGCCATAAAAAATAAAACAAAAGAGAGATTAGAATTTCCAAAAATTCCAACTGAGATCATATCGGAAAAAAGATACAATAGTAAACCCAAAATTCCAGACAAAACAAGAGAACTAACAAAACTAACTGCCAAAATTCCACGAACTCTAGCAAACTTTCCCTCTTGCATGAATTCTGGCAAAAATCTAGATAATGCTTGGTTAAGTCCAAGAAGTGATACAAGCACCAATATATTCAAAATTGTTTCTCCAAGTACAACTAGCCCATAAGTCTCCGGTCCAAGAGCACGAGAACTAACAATTCTATAAACAAAGCGAAATAAAAACATAAAAATACTGTTAAAAAACAATATTCCAGCCCCAAACACTACTGTTTTCATACTTGAAGAAGAAGTCATCCCATAAAAAGCAAAAAATACGTTTATTAATCTTATGAATAGTAAAACAATAACATTACTTAAAGAAAAACAAGAAATATCCCTTTACCATGTTAGATCAACAAGAATTTCAAAATAAATCTAGTCCTACTATTGGTAAACCACTCCACATCGTTCATGTATATGCAAATAACATGTACATTGAAGAAGAAAATCCAAATATCGAATGCTTTGCAAATCGCTGGGGCCTTGTTGGAACTGCTAAATTAGGTCACAAAGTTACACTTCTTTGCGGATCAATGGAAAAAAAAAAAGGAAAAAAACCAAAAGAATATTCTTGGAATGGCATAAACATCATTGAAATGCCAACTTCTCTGGATATCACAACTTCTACAAGATGGATTCCAAAATTCCAAAAAAAACTAAAAGAATTAAATCCAGATATTATTCATGCTCACCACTACGCCTCATTTATTCCTGAACGCGCAGTTCTTTTTGGAAAAAAACATAAAATTCCTACTTTCTTAACTATCCATAGCACATTTTTAGAGGGTAAAGGTATTAAAAAAATCCTTGGCATCTTATTTTTAACGCTCATGCAACCATTCTTAAACAAATTCACAAAAATATTTTTCATCTCAAACTATCTAAACAATAAATCTTACTTCTCATTATTTTTAAAAAAACAAAACAAAATTGTAGCTTATAATAAGCTTCAAATCCCACCTAATATCAAAAATTCTTTTAATGTAAAAAGCTCAAAAAAGATCACTAAAAATCCTCTTACTTTACTATACATTGGAAGAATATCTAAAGAAAAAGGTGTTGACTTAATAGTCAAAGCAATAGAAAAATTAAAAATTAGATATCCTAAGATCCATCTTCATATTCTTGGGCCAGATAATACAAGGCCAGCACAAAAAATTAAAAAACTCATAATTAAAACAAAAACTAAAAATAACATCACATTCCATGGAAAAATCACTGGAGATAAAAAATGGAAATTTTTCAAATCTTGCCAGATGCAAATTGTAGCTTCACGTGACGAGGGCTTTGGTAACGTAGTAATTGAAGGATTTTTTGAAAAAATTCCTGTAATTTCATCTACTGGTGGAGCATTAAAAGAAACCACTGGTGGCCATGCAACCTTATTTGAATCAGGAAACTATCAAAATCTTATAAAAGCAATAGAATCTCAAATAAAAGAAGATCCAAAAATCACAAAAACCAAAATAGAAGCTGCATATCACTACGCTCTTACTTTTACAGAAAATAAGTTAGCAAAAAAATATATAAAAGAGTATACAAAAAACCAGATTTAATTTACAAAAAAAAAACTCATAAATTCAATCTAAAATGGAATCAGAGAAAGAAAATATTACTGAAAACGACAAGATAAATAAAATTTCAAACCATTTATTTAGCAGTAAATACGACTCAGTAGAAAGGTTCATCGGATATTATCATCAAACAAGGTTAATCTCAAGATATAAACCAAGATCAGTTCTTGAGATAGGTATTGGCAACAAAACTGTTTCTAGCTACCTTAAAAATCATAATATTGAAGTCACTACTTGTGATTTTGACGAAAAACTAAATCCTGACATAGTATCGGACATCAGAGAATTAAACATCCCTGAACCAAAATTCGATTTAGTAGCTTGTTTTGAAATTCTTGAACACATTCCTTTTGAAGATGTCCCAAAAGCTCTTAACAATATTGCAAATGCAAGCAAAAGACACGTAATAATTTCAATTCCGTACGCTGCAGTATACATAGAAGTTTTATGCCGTTTTCCTTGGATCAATAAAATTTTCAAAAAAACGTTTTTAAGATTATTTATTTCACTACCTTTATTCACTAAAAAATTTCTAGATAAACAACATTACTGGGAACTTGGCCGCAAAGGCTACTCAAAAAATAAAATCAGAAATGCTCTTAAAAAAAACTTTAATATCATTGAAGAATTCAGGCCACCAGTAGATACATTCCATTACTTCTTTGTTTTAGAGAAAAAATAGTCAAAAAATAACACTATTCTACTTTGCCTTCCTAGCAAGCATAGTAACTTGAGTCATAAAATGCAAATCATCTTTTTGCACAAATGCAAACAATAAACTCCCTAATTTAGCAAATAAAAACATCAAAAACAAAAATAGCACATACACATAACCTAATGGGAAATTCTTCCAAAAACCAAGTCGCATCCTCCAAACAATGCTTCCAAAAAGTAAATACTCAATGCTTCTAACTGCCCCAAAATCATTTTTGTTCAACATAACTTCAAAACCTTGTCTTTCCAATATTTCCCTTAACCCATATGGTGTGTAACGTTGAAAATCATACGGGTCTGCATGAATTTCTTGTAAAAAAGGAATAGAAAACAAAACTTTTCCTCCTGACTTTAAAACTCTATAAACTTCGCTAACTACCTTCTCTGGACCTTTAACATGTTCAAGTACTGTATTACAAAAGCAAGCATCAAAAGATTCATCTGCAAAATCAAGTTTATGAGCATCTCCTTTCACAGTTTCAATATTTTTAATTTCTTTTTTCTCACACTCTTCCATAAGTAATTTACAATTAGAATCACTTGAATCAAGAGCAACTATCGACACACCAATTCCCTTTTTCAAAGCAACCTTTGCAAGTGCCAAACTATATTCACCATTCCCTGAACCAAGGTCCAAAATTCTAACCTGACCACTATCCACGCCAACTTCCTCACTCCTATTTTCCAAAAGTTTTGGTAAAAAATCACGCAAAATAGATCTATTTTTCCACTGAGAAAATGTAATGTTTTTCCCTACAAAATATTTGATTTTAGTGATAAATTCCATCATTTACCATCTCCATTTCCAAAAACAATTTTTTTATATAAATCTAAATACTTTTGTAAAACAATTGGCCAAGAAAAATATTCTATCTTCGACCTAGCCTTTTTACCAAATCCCTCACTATTATCTAAAATTTTGCGAACACCATCTAAATAACCTTGAATATGTCCTTGCTTAACTAAAAAACCATTAACCCTATTATCAATCAAATCAGGTGTGCACCCTTCATTAGTTGCAACACATGCTGTACTAGCCGCCATTGCTTCCATTACAACTCCTGGAAGCCCCTCTCCCTCTGAAGCTAGCAAAAAACAATCTGCTAATTTCATGAAAGCAGACACATCAGTTCTACCACCTGGAAATAAGATTCTATCTTTATATTTGGAATCAACCATTGCAAGATAATCTTCATCTCCATGTGCATCTCCAACAATAATCACTTTGCCCTTCCAGCCAGACTCAAGCAACTTCTCACCAACTTCAATAACTGTTGCAATTCCTTTCCTTTCAGAGAGCATTCCTAAGTACAATAAAACTTGTTCATCTGGTAAAATTCCAAACTCTTGGCGCAACACCTCAACATCAGAAGATGAGACATTTTGAAAATTGTCCAAATGTATCCCTGTCCCAATAACATTCAGCTTCTGCATTGGAACACCTGCTAATCTAGAAAATACCAACATTGCTTTTCCATAAGTTGTAAGTGTACCAGGAATTCTGAATAAAAACCATCCTAAGGTTCGTGTATAAATTTTAAATGCAGGAACAAGCCACCATGGATCTTTTGGCTTGTAAGAATAACCAACAAGTCCATCAGTTGTCATAATCAATTTTTTACGCTGCCCAGTAAACAAAGCATAAAATATTACTGCAACACTTAATGGGTACCAATATTCCCATAAGTGCACAATATCAGCTTTAAACACTTTTTTTAGCCAAGAAAATAAAGATAATAATTTAGGAAAGTTATAACGAAGCGAGGATAAATAATAAGCAGGAATCTTCAATTTCTTTACTTTAGAATCAGCTTCTAATTTCGCGTTCGGAGCCCATTCTTGAGTTGGACAAGCAAGGCTTTCCGGATACCCAACTCCAACATTATATCCCTGGGCTGCAAGCATTCTACTCATTTCAGAAATTGGGCGTCTAACACAATTTGTTGGACAAACAAAGCTAATAGACAATTTATTATCTGTGCCTCCAGCCCCATAAGATTCTACTTCCATTATTACACTTCACTTCACAAGCTATTTAAATACTTACTGAAAGTATTAACTTCTATAAAATGATCAAAATTAGTCAACAAAAAGTAATGATTTGGCCCTTTGAATGGATAAAAGGCTTTTTCCCTGTTTCTCAAAAAAATCTTCAAAAATTAATCCCTAAACCAATTAGACTTTGGACTTCTTCAGCAAGATCAGCTATTTACATTACAATCAAACAAATCCAAAAACAAAAGTCTCTAAATTCAAAAATTCAAAAAGAATTAACTATAGCTGTCCCAGCATTCACTTGTAATGTTGTTCAAAAAGCTGTAAAAATAGCAGATGCAAACATTATCTATTATGATTCAGGGGTCACCACAAACCTAAATTCAATCAAATCTCTTCTCAAAAATCACAAAAAATCTCTTCCTGATGCAATTATTCTTTCCTACAATTTTGGTTACCTCCCAGATAACATAACTCAAATAATTAATCTACTCAAAAAGCATAATATCATAATCATTGAAGACTGCGCACAAGCTCTTGGAACATCATTAGCAGGATCCTTTGGAGACTATGCAATCTATTCTTTTGGAATTAGTAAAAATATCAGTTTCACTGGAGGACTAATTGCTTCAGAAAAAAATATTTCAAAAGAAATTTACCATGAATTTCCAAATCAAACCATTACAAATGTTTTATCAGCTATCATCAAATCAACTCTAGCACCAATTATCTTAAACCCAATTATTTTCCCCATCACTCAAAAATTACTAAAAAATACTATCTCAAAAAAAGATAACAATCTTCTAAAATATAAACCAAACAATTTCACCAAAAAAGTAGTATGTCATCTTGCAAAAAGATATGATCAAGTTCTTAAAAAACGTAAAAAAAACTACAAACTAATAAATAAAAAAAATTCAGATAGCTCCTGTTTATACCAAAATCTATTAGTAAAAAACAAAAAATCATATATTAGTTTAGCAAAAAAACAAAATATTGAACTTGATGATATGAAGTCTTTTGTATGTTTTGATAATTCATTCCCTCTAGCAAAACAAGCTCAAGAACACCTACTAACTTTTGCACTCCTCAGGTCAGATACCCAAATCTTTAAAATAAAAAAATTCCTAGAACAATCTAAAAACTACAATAAAATTTCAAAAATAGCATCAAAATGGAATTAAAAAAATATCTCCCTCACTTACTTATGCTAGTTTGTACTTTCTTCACAGCAGCAGGCCAAATATTTTTCAAATTCGCAGCTCCAACCATCCAGACTAATATTTTAAGCTACGCCACCAGCCCAGCTTACATTTTTGGACTATCTCTTTATGGAATTGGCGCAGCCCTTTTCATTTTTGCATTAAAGGTAGGAGAATTATCTCAGATTTTTCCAATGCTTGCCCTTAATTTTATTTGGGTGGCACTAGCAGCAGTGTTTATTTTTGGGGAAACACTTACAACTATTAGGATATTAGCAACTATTCTAATTGCAATTGGAGTACTATTTGTGGGGTCAAATTCATGAATCAAGCAACTTTAATTGCAGTAAGTATTGTAGCTGTTGGATCGATCGTAGCATCTTTTGGAGCATTATTTCTCAAAATTGGAGCTAATAAAACTAAAAAGCTAAGAGAACTTATTCAAATACATAAAGGAGGAATTCTTTTAGCAGGAGTTTCCCTATACGTTCTCTCAACCGTGTTTTACACATACGCCCTAAAACTTGCTGATCTTTCACTAATTTACCCTATCGGATCTTTAAGTTATATTTGGGCAATTTTTTTATCAATCAAATACCTAAATGAAAAAATAACAACAAAGCGTTGGGTTGGAGTTGCCATAATTCTTTTTGGAGCAGTACTAATTAGCGTAGCAGGATAATCAAAAAATAAAAGCCACCAAAATAAATTTACAAGACAAATAAAATAACAAATAAAATAAATTTGCCACATAACTAAAATGGTTCAAATAAAACTATTAACAAATCAAGAATTAACCGAATTTCTAGTTGATAATCCAAGGCATCAAATATTCCATACCTTAAAATGGAAAAAATTCATTCAAGATTCCTTTAAAGTAAACATAGAGTACGCAGCAGCAATTGATCATAATAACCAAAAAAATACAATAGTAACTGTTCTCCCGTTCGCTCAAATAAAAAGTAAAATATTCAAAAACAGAATTATCTCTACTCCATATCTTGAATTTGGAGGAATTACTGGTAACCCCTCCAACCTAAAATGCATCCTAAATTACCTTAAAGCAAAATTTCCTAATAACGAATATATAGAAGTAAGATCAAATAAATTACCAATACCTAACCAAATAAATTCTTCAAATGGCTCTGGAATAATCACAAAAACAGAATACACAACAACCATTCTAAATCTACCTAATTCAAAAGATGACCTTTGGAAAAATATTCACAAACACAAACGTAATGAAGTAAGAAAGGCACAAAAAAAAGAAATTATTACCAGACAACTCAATCAAGATGACCTAAACAAGTTATACAAACTCTATCTTATAACTATGCAAAAACATGGGACTCCACCCTATAGTAAAAAATATTTCAAAAATTTCTTCTCGCAAATGCAAGAAAAAGGCCTTGGCATTTCCCATGGAGCATTCTACAAAAGCAAACTAGTAGCAGTAGTTCTTGGCTTTGTCTACAACAACCAAATCCATATCACACTAAACGCATCTCTTTCAAAATTTAATGATAAAAAAATAAATACTGCAGTTTATTGGGGATTAATAGAGTCTTGTTACAAACAAAAAACCATAAACCAAATTGGCAAAATAACTTCAATTGATTTTGGCCGGTCTCATAAAAATAATACAAACCTTACCTTCAAAAAGAAATGGAATGCAAATTCAATTGACTTAACATATATCTACTTTCCAATAAAAGCAAAAACAATTCCAAATGCTCTTGATCAAACCAATAAAAAATATCAACTAGCAATCAAAATTTGGCGACTTCTCCCACTTAAATTCACACAACTAATAGGCATGCCTCTAAGAAAGTCCCTTGGAATTTAAGTATTCTTTACAACTAACAAACTTAACACTTTGCTTCTCAGCCAAATCCAAATACTTCATAAATATTTTCCAAGCCTTATCTCCGCAGCCACATGCAATTAACTTCTCAAAAATCCCATTTGGTTTAAGCCTAGAAACATCAATGAATTCCCAAAGGTGCAAATAAAACATATAGCGCATTCCAAAAAGCCTAGCAATCCAAAATGACACTGGATAAAACAATTTAAAATATGAAAGTCCATTAAGCCCACTTGGCCAAATAAGAGTAGGCATAGGCATTTCAATTAACTTTTTACTCTCACTCTTCTTCAATTCATCTCCATGGGCAACGTAGGGCCTTCTACCAATCAATGGTCTAAAATATCTTCCAGGTAAATATGCAGCAAATGACGCATCATAACTATAACCAGCTCTCTTGACCATAGCTAAATGTTTATGATCAGAAACAGTAACATAACCTGGTGCCCTAAACCCAGAAACATCAATTCCAACATCCAAAAAATCCAAACGTGAAGAATTAATTTCCTCCCAAGAATTATCAAAATTCAAAAAACTATGAGTCCTTGAATGTGAAGCAACTTCATGCCCACGCCTAGCAATTTCTTTTATCTCTTTAGAATAATTTTTCAGTAAATCAGAAACCACAAAAAATGTCGCTTTTATTCCTCTAGAATCAAATTCATCCAAGATTCGAGGCAAAATATCATTAAAAACAATCTCAAGGTCAGCACCAAGGTCTGTTTCTAAATCAACGCTCATAACTTGTAGATTCTTCACTTGTTTCTTTTTTTCTTTTTTCACTTTCAGATTCTTCACTTTTTTTATGATCACTTACTGTTTTATGCTCCCTTAAACTAATTTCCGTAACCAATCTCTGAATCTTAAGCTCATTTCGTTTAGACCTAATATAACTAAAAAAGCTTATGAGATACAAAACACCTAAGCTCATCAAGATAATAAATTGTAAAGCTCCTTGCACATGTAAGCTACCAAACAATGTATCAAATCTCTGAGGGAAAAGTACCAAAATAAGAAGTATCAACCAAAGAACTCCCCAAAGTACCAAGTCACCAAGTGCAAATTCTTTTCTTTTATAATGAGTAAAACAAATATAAAACATAAAAATAGAAAATCCCGCCCCAATAAGTTGAAGTTCAAATATACCTGCCATTAGAATACTCTCCAACTAAGCATCTGTATAAAAATCTTTATCCCATCAAATATAGTGGTTCCTTTATAGTTATCATGATATTGCGTTGCAATAGAAATCTCAGAGATTTTAAGTTTCTTTTTACAAGCGGCCGCAAGCATCTCAGTTTCCACAACATACCCAGAACTATTCCAGGCAATTTTAGAAAATACTCCTGACTTAAATGCTCGAAACCCAGATTGTGTATCATTTATTTTTTTACCATAAAGAAGCCGAAATGTCGTATTAAGTACAAAATTTCCAAACTTAAATACAAAAGGCATTTTGCGATTTGATTTTCTACATCCAATTACTAAATCACTTTTTGTTTCAAGCAAACAAGAGACAAATTCTGGAATCTGAGAAGCATCATGTTGTAAATCAGCATCTATTGTGATGATTACATCCACTTCTTCTCTCTCAGCCAAAATAAATCCTGTATAAAGAGCTACTCCTTTCCCAGAATTAATTGGGTGACGTAAAACAAAATCTGTCCCTTCACAAGAAGCCTTCGCAATATCAAAAGTTTTATCTGAGCTCCCATCATCAACTACAATAACAAAATCAACATATTTTTTAGTCAAAGAGATTACTTTAGAGATATGCTTTTCTTCATTGTAAGCTGGAATAATAGCTACAATTTTCAGATTATTTTTCATCATTTCTTTTTCCACTTTAAATCACATTTCTCAAAAATAATTTTTTCACATTAAACAAATAATATCACAAAATAAATGCAAGCACTACAAATATTAATTGAAACCCATAAAGTAAATACACTACTCTTCTCTCAGTTGCCTTTCCAAATAAATTCTTACTTACCCAAATCATCACATGTTCAAGCCCATAAAATTTTGAATATCGAAGGTCCAAACTACCATCTTCAAGAACTCTACCAAAACTTTCTTTTTTAAATCTTCCACGAAGTTTTAGAAAAAATTCTATTGCAAATGGGATAAATAAAATTATCAAAGCTTTCTCTAAATCTGCAAAAATTGCAACTGCGGCAATAAATGCCCCTGCAGAATATGTGAAGGTATCTCCGGGGAAAATCCTCGCTGGATATTTATTAAAAACCCAAAAAGCAAAGACACACGCAAGAAATATTGCGCACAAAACAGCTACATAACTAGCACCAACTTTCCAAGACAAAAAACCAATCACACTTACCATGATCATACTAAGTCCAGATTCTAGTCCATTAAACCCGGCAAGCATATTAGTTCCATTAGAAGCAACAACTAAAAACAAAGGAATCACAAGTAAAGGATATATTAGTCCTAAATCTATATTTCCAAAAAATGGAATAAACATTATACGTGTCCCAGCATCTACAGCCATTATAGGAAAAGCGCAAAGAAGTGTCAAAACTGGTTTTTGCCACTGTGCAAGTCCAATTTTCCAACCCAAGATATCATCAACTATTCCAATAATTCCTGCAATAAAAACACTCAAAAGTACTGCAAAAATTGGTACAATAAAATCCTGGCTTTGAAAAACAAACACTCTGATTGCCACAAAAGCAAACACTCCTACAGCAAAAGCAAACAAAATAGGGAGTCCGCCCATTTCAGCTACTTCTCTAGAATCTAGTTTGTGTACATCTTTAGCAACTAATTTTGCATGTTTAGCGCGAGAAATCCAAAACCTAACACTAACAAAACTAAGTAAGAATGTCAAAATAACAAGTAAAATTAAGTAGCGATGGACCATTTTTATTTTATATTTACTTTTTTTTAATTAAATCACTAACCATCAATTCAAATCTTCAATAATTTCTTCAGAAACCCGCCTAAATGGTTTTTCATGTTTTATTTCTTCATGTGCCTGCGCAACCAAGCCAGCACTACGTGCAATTAAAAATATCCCACTACTTACTTTGGAATCAAATCCAAAATCAAGCAGCAACAAAGCAATTACTCCATCAATATTCATTGGAATAACCTTGCCTTTGACTTCAGAAAAAGACCCTTCTACTAAGCCTTTAATATGCAAATATTTACTCTCATAACCAAGAGAAGCAACTAAAGCAAGTAACTCACGAACTCGTGGATCTCCTTGTTTATACACTTTATGTCCAAAACCATAAATTGTTTTTTTATTCAAAATAGCATCATTAATTTTCTGTTTCCTATTATCTTCACTAAGGTCATGCCACAAAGCGTATTGTTCCATTGCCTTTTCCATAGCCCCACCATGCACATTTCCAACAGCTAAAATTCCTGCAGCAACTGCACTACTCATCCCTGTACGTCCTGAAGCTACAAACCTAGTAGCCATAGATGAAGGAGTCCCCATTCCATGATCAATAATACTTAAAAGCATTTTATCAAAAATCTTAGCCTCAACCTCTGAAGCCCGCCTACCAGATAACAAAAAGAAAATTCCAGAACTAAAAGACATCTCTGAAAGTAAATCAGAAAGTTTCACACCATGAATGGTATGCATAGGTCCATCATCAAAATGTTTCATCTTTGAAAGTCTTGTTTGGTATTTCATTATTCTAAATCTCTTTTTCTCTTCTACTCTTTTCCAAAATTCAAAAGAGCTTCTTTCATCAAGCGTCCAACATTATGGTGCACTTCAGCTATAATAACACCTGCTTCTTTTAAAGCCTTTACCTTCCCTTCACGCCCACCACTCCCAGATTCAATTATTGCGCCTGCGTGACCTAAAGACACATTTTCCATTCCCAAATCTTCAGCAAACTTTCCTGAGATAAAAGCAACTATCGGTTTCAAAAAAGCATTCCCATTTTTACGTTGCAAAATAAGCCATTTAGCTAAATCTTCTTCACAAGTCCCACCTATTTCACCAAACAAAACTATTCCTTTAGTATCATCATCATTTTCAAAAAGAGAAACAATTTCAACAAAAGTGCTTCCCATCAAAACATCACTTCCAACACTAACAATAGTGCTTTGACCAAGTCCTGCTTGTGTTAAAACAAGTGCAGTTTCGCAACTCATCCCTCCACTTCGCGAAATTACACCAACTCCACCAACACTAAGTGCAATTTTAGATTTCCCACTAGCTATTGGTCCACATTTAGATTTACCAACAGAATAAATCCCAGCAGATGTTGCCCCAATTACTAAACTTCCTTTTGCACGTGCAAGAGCCAAACAATATGCCATATCATGAATAGGGATATTTTCAGTAATCACATTGATTAATTTAATTCCAGCTTCAATTGCTTCCACAATTGCTCCTTTTGCAAACCTTGGTGGCACCATTACAACGCTACAATCAATTTTTTTTGAAGAACCCAAGGCTTCCTGCGCATCTTTAATAGAATTATAAACTGGCACTCCCTCAACCTCTTGTCCTCCTTTTCCTGGTGTAACTCCTGCTACTAATTTAGAATTTGAAACAAGCATATCAATAGTGGACCTAGTCCCTTGCTTTCCAGTAATTCCCTGAATCAAAAAACGTGTATTTTGATCAATTAAGATACTCATTGCACACCCCTTTTTCTTCTTTTTTTCCTTTCTCTTTTTGCAATTTATATTTTTTTGATAAATCCACCATTATTGAAGCTGCCTTTGTCATTGCAACAGTCTCATCAAAATAATGTATATCAAGCCCATGTTTCTCTTTAACACTAGCAAGCATTTCTTTTGCTTCTTTATCATAAGGCCCAGCGCGTCGGATAACAATCGGAAAATCTGGTTTAACTTCTATCAAAACATCTGCAACACCAGTCAAAGTTTCCTTAATGTTAGTAAAATTTGCAATTGCTCCAGCAACAATTAAGCCTGACAAACCTTTCTTAGAAAGAACTACGCGTGTCAAATTTTGCACTTTCTCCCGTGAAGGATCACCACTATATTCTGTAAAGTTAGCAGCCTTGCCTCCAACTTCAAGTAAAGTATCCATAAGTGTCATAGAAGCGCCACCACCACTTGTCAAAACCCCAATATCTCCGTTCAATTCAATAAATGTCTTTCCAGCAACTCCTCTTGAATCATTTTCATCAATAGCATTAGCTTTTAATTCCATAGATGTCTTTTCTCTTGAATCTACTCTTTTAGCAAACTTAATCTCTCTTCGATAGTTCGCATCATCGTCTATTACAACTACTGAATCAACAGCCACAAGCCTCTCACTAGAATCAACAACCAAAGGATTAATCTCAAGCATCTTACAATCAAAACGTACAAAACAATCCCAAAGCTTCTTCATAACTAAAACTAATTCACTTATAATCTCGTTCTCTAAAGAAGTTCCCTTAATCAAATTTAAACAATCTTCATCACTAAGCCCAATAAACATATCAATCTCTCTCACCTTAATCTTTTCAGGATTTCTCAAACGTAATTCCTCAATATCAACTCCTCCTTCAGAACTAAAAATAAACACCGGAACACGTTTTTTTGTATCAAATAATATCCCTAAATACAATTCCTGAGCAATGTCTATCTTTTCATCAAGTAAAATTTCACTAATCTTCTCACCTAAAAACTCAGATCCTAAAAACTCCTTAGCCTTTAGCCTAGCCTCAGAAGCACCAGAAACAACAAAAACTCCGCCTGCCTTAGCTCTACCATTAGAAACAACTTGTACCTTGAACATTTTAGGTTCAGAAAACTCAGGAACATCATCAACTGATTTCACAAGAACCCCCGAACTTACAGAAATTCCTGCCAAATCAAATAACTTCTTACCTTCAAACTCCTTTAATTTCATAGAAAAAATAGTCAAAACAACGTATATAAGCCTTATGAAATCTCAAAAATTATTAATAATAAACTTAGAAAATTATCTATTAAAAAAATATTAAAAAAATAAAAAAAAAAAAAAAAAATAAAAAAAACAGGTCAAAGACCTTATTCTTCACTAGCTTCTTCTTCTTCCTCAACTGCAACTTCTTCAGAAGGTTCTGAAATGGTTGCGTCTGAGTAAGTGCTA
This sequence comes from archaeon, assembly GCA_018697095.1. Taxonomy (GTDB): domain Archaea; phylum Nanobdellota; class Nanobdellia; order Woesearchaeales; family GW2011-AR9. Next base: position 167,593 of record JABHSG010000001.1, read on the forward strand.
CCTTCGATTTCTACTTCTTCGCCTGAAAGTTCGTCCCATCTGTGAGCCATAACTCTTCCTGCAAGTCTTGTATCTGTTCCACTGTAACCTGCTACTAGCATTGCTACACTGTCACCGTTCTCGAATAGCTTAACATTAGCTACACCTGGTGTGAAACCTTCAGCACAATCGCTTGGGTTACCCATTAGTTCAGCTGCTACTGTGTTAACACATGGTCCACCAACTACAATCATGTTCTGTGCGTCAACGCTAGCTACTTCACTATCTAGTCTTGTTGCATCAACAACAGAAACTAGAGCTAAGTCTCCACTAACTGTACTTGTGGATTCAGTTGCACCACTAGTTACGTAAAGTAAAACTTCAGCTTGTTCTTCAGGAATAACTAGTTCATACTTATCAGGTCCTGACTGTGGTGAGGTTACAATTAAAGATTCACCATAACTACTATGGTAGTAACTGATATCACTATCACTAGGGTCAGTCACTGAAGCGTGAGCTGCTCCAGATTGCCCATCGTTAAAAGTTCCAACAGTGGTTGTGAAATCTTCGCTATCATCATCATTCAAAGTAACATTCAATACAACATATGGTGATGCAATATCGGTTGTATCATCCACTTTGTCCGCGTCATCAACCATTACTTCAACTCCCCAAGTAGAAGCTGCACCTGCTGCAGTATCGTTGGTAAGGCTATCAGACAATCTTACCCAATGGTTATCAGCAGTTCTAAAAGAGAACATTCTAAGATTCTCTTGAACACCATCTGTAACAAAATTGAAAATCCCTGAGTTACCACTACTAGCTAAACTAGACACATTAACTTTAAAGTCATCTGAAGTTCCAGCTGTGGTGTTAACAAAAGTATATGTAACTCCACCAAGTCGTAGGTCAAATGAACCAGTTGCATCAACACTTGATTCATGTGTTTCTCCTGATGCTACATCTCTAACTTGAGCCTTAGGGCTTGTGTCAGTAGTTGCGTCTGTTCCTTTATACTGAAGCAGATAAGATTTTGCGTCAGCCTGGTCATCAGTTGGGTCAGCAGTACTTAAGAAGAAATAATCATTCTTTGTGATTGCTTCATATTCAACAGCTACTAAAGGTTCAGCTTCCTTCTCACCAGCAAACATTCCTGTACTGTTAGTAAATACAAGTGGAACTGATACATCTCCACTATAAAGTGTGGTTTGTAAGTCAGCTTGTTGATCACTCTCAGTAAAGACTAAGCTAGTTGCTTCTGTATCACCTTTAGATACTTCAACTAATTCCATGTCCCAGTTCTCTGTAAAAAGAACTTCAGGTTCATCTAAGTCAACTGCTTCACTTAGTTTCATACCTTCTCCAACATAAAGATCATCTTCTGCAGTCATGTTAATGGAAATTTCAGTAATGGTAACATCTCCGCCAGAATAAGTTTCTGTAATCAGAACTGCTGCATCATTAATGGTTTCTTCATTAACTTTCATGTCGCTTCCGTCTTTTAATTCCAGTTTGTCAGCTCCTAAAAAGAAACTTGCACTGTGAATTCCACCAGCATAATCCTGGTAAGTGATATCTGTAACTCCAATATTAGTTACTCCATCGCTAAGTACGTCGGTCTCACTATCAGATAATTTACTGGTTGTTTCTCCATTAATGGAAAACTGAGCTTCTGTAGAAGTTACTGAAAGTAACTCTACTTCATACTCTACTCCAGAGATTTCATAAGTTGCAACATCCCCTTCTTCTAATGTAGCGGAAGTTGATCCACCCATCAAAACAAGAGTAGTAGTGTCTGAATCATTTGTAGCTTCAGTAACAGTGTATGATCTTCCAAATAAAGTTAGAATTTCATCTTCAATGTCGTCAAAGTCTGCATTTGAATCTACATCTGACTCCCAGCTGGAAGTAAAATCTACTACAAATCTAGCAATACCTGCTGAAGAGTTGATTTTATAGAAGTATCCAATTGCTTCATCATCATCTTCTTGAAACTCAACTACAGCCTGGTTCTCATCAAAGTACAAGAACTGTTCATAGTCTGCTGTCCCTTTAGAGTTAGACAAACTTACATCTGCAAGTGCAGAAAGCATTGTATCATCTAAGTAAGATTCTACGCTCTTAACTGACTCTGCAAGTTCTAAAAAGTTAGAACTTGTAGCTGCAAGCCAAGCATCTCCTTCAACAGTTGTTGTAGTAGATGCATCGCCACCAACATAGTACATGTTAGTTGCAATATCAGTCATAGCCAAGTTATCTGTAGAAGACGCTGCTTCCCCAACAACAAAGTATCCATCAAATGTTCCGTCAGAGACGAACATATCTGGGTAGTCGCTTAAATCTACTGCGAACGCACCCATTACAGTAGCACCGAGCATAATTGCTCCAGCACCTACTGCGCTAAGTCTTTTAATTACTTTTTTTGTATTCATTGTTCTCAAAACACCTCCAGTGTTTGATTGCCCATCAAGAGCAAATAACGATCACCTCTTTCCTCAAGCCTCGTCACATAAAAATCCCGAAAAGGGTCTGAAGTAGACTCCTCATTCGATTTTATAGACGAAGCTCTAAGAGTATCGAGTGTAATACACCAAATGAGCAAAATTCGGTTTATAAGCTTTTCGAAAAAAAACACCATTCTCACTAAAGAAAAACAACTTGAGCCACTCAGCCACTAAAATTCTGTAGTTTAAGCAGATTACCATTTTAGTGTGACAACTAGAACTAAGTTCTATTGAATTGATCTTAAAACTCATCACAAATGCCAAAAAGAGTAAACCTTAATATAGACTTTCCTTTAATTAGCTCCAGGCAAAACAAACATGATTAAACCAAACTCACTAAACCTTCCCAAATTTTTCAAACAAAAATATTCCCATTTTGAAAGTTTAACCCCAATCCAAGAAAAAACAGTAAACGCTGGACTCCTAAAAGAAAAATCAATTCTTGCTTGCGCTCCAACTGCTTCTGGAAAAACACTTGTTGCAACCATGGCAATAGCAAACATCCTAAAACAAAATGAAGAAGAAAGTACAAATCACAAAACAATTTATCTTGTTCCACTAAAAGCCTTAGCTTCTGAAAAATACAAAGAATACCAATCACTTTTAACAAATACGCCACACAAAGTTGCTATGGCAACTGGAGACATAGACTCCCCTCAACCATTCCTTGCAAAAGCAGATCTTTTAATCCTTACAACTGAAAAACTTGATTCATTAATGCGTCATTCTGTTTCCTGGCTTAAAAATGTAAAAACAGTCGTAATAGACGAGATCCATTTACTTAACGATCCTTCCCGCGGACCAACACTTGAAATAGTTTTAACAATTCTAAAAGAAAGAATTAAACCCCAACTAATTGGTCTGTCTGCAACTATTGGAAACCCAGAAGTCCTAGCGTCTTGGCTTGATGCAACACTCGTACAAGATTCCTGGCGGCCAGTAACTCTCAAAAAAGGAACATACATAAACAAAGAATTAAAATTTTATTAAACTGTATCTTTTACAACTTATTCATTTTCTTTACCCACCAATTCACACACAATTTCTTTATACATCTCTTCCAAATAATCTTCTTTATATCTAGACGCTAACTCCCTTCCCTTCTCTAAACTAAACACACCAATTTTAATCAAAAAAGTTACAAATTGAGTTACATTCTGAGGATGATCATCCCTATGGCAACGTTCAAAATCGATTAGAGTAACACGAACTGAATTATTTTTTCCTTCACCAACAATCACATTGCTATGAGGCCTATGCATTTCTTCTTTACTAACTTTTAATAAATCCATTTGTCTACACTGTTTCAAAACTTGAAGCATAACACTTCGTCCTTTAGCGCCAAGGGCACCAACCTTCTCTAAATATTTATCCAAGCCCACTCCAGAGATAAATTCCAAAACCAAAAATAAATCATGCGAATAATAAAGCCTAGGGCCGATACGTTTTTGATTTAATTCCTTTAACCATTTAGCCTCTTTAAGGAGCGTCCCAGGAGCATCAGAATCATTGTGCCTTACTTTTATTGCAACATCAATTTCTTTACCACTTGCGATGTGACTTTTAACAAAACTAGATTTATCCCACCTACCTTTAAACACAAATCCCCGGCTTCCTTTTGCATGATAACGTAAACTTTTAACGCCATGTGAGAAGATACTTTCAAACGCAGAGTTCCTAGTAATCAAATATACATAAAGTGTTTCCATCATTCCCGTTTTTTCAAAAGCCAATTCTTCAAATTCAAACAGATTGCGCAAAAGAATTAAATCTATTTTTTTCTTATCAGTAAAGGACGAGAAAAGAAGCAATATTTTTCCAGAGTTTGCTAAATAATCACTAGATTCATTCAAAAATTTCTCAGTTAATTCAGATCCTTTTTTTCCGCCATAAAGTGCAGGATCAATAATTTTTTTTCCATTAATATAATCTTGTGGCAAATAAGGAGGATTAAAAATAATTGTATCGAACTTCCCATCATATCCTAAATCTAATTCAGAGAATAAATCACTTTGAATAACATTTAATTTCTTCAAGTGTTCTTTTTCCTTACGTGCCTTAACATGAGCAACTGCATTCGGATTAATATCAACAGCAAGTACTGACCGAACATTAAAACTTTTAGCTGCCGTACATGCCAAAATTCCAGAACCAGTACCTATCTCTAAAACTCTACCAACTGCATGTTCTCGTACAAACCTCTCAAGCAGATAGCTATCTTCAGCAGGTTCATAAATACAAAGTGAACTAAGCTCATTCGTACAAGAGATAGAAGCTTTTTTTGTATCAAAAGAATCTTCTTGCTTTTTTTGCTTCATATGCACTTTTTCTTGCAAATCACCCATAAACTCCTAACAATAAGTAAATTTTATAAAGAGTTGCCCTTGGATACACTAAATCCAAATAGTTGCATTTTTTATGTAGGCTAAGGTTTGCTAGCAAACCGCACGCCTGGAGCACTATCAAATGCTGCTATATTTGGACCTGTGGTCTAGCGGCTATGACAGTGCCCTTACAATTCATTTGCTTTTGCAAATGGTATAGGCTAGGCATTAATCCCCGGTTCGAGTCCGGGCAGGTCCACCATTTTTTTTATAAAAAAACTAAATAACATGTCTTCAAAAATAAACTGTTTGGATTCTAACCTTTTCAAAGGTTAGGTCCGCTGGCAGGTCCACCATTTTTCTTATTTTAGTGCTACCAAAGGTGCACTTCTTTGAATTCTAAGCTTTGTAAAGCTTAGGACCCACTATTTTTTTCTTCCTACATTTTTAAACAAAATTTTGTGAAAAGGAATCTTTTAAAAGTCAAAACTTTAACTCTAAGAACATAATGCAAAAGCACATTGAAAAAATCATTCTAGAAGGAGATGAAATCTCTTGGAAAGATATCCTTCAAAACTTAGTAAAATCAGAAGAGATGGATCCTTGGGACATTGATTTAACATTACTTACCCAAAAATTCATCCACTTAATCTCAAAAATGCAAGAAGCAGACCTCAGAATCTCTGGAAAAATGTGTCTTGCTGCTGCAATGCTTTTAAAATTAAAAACTAAACATTTGCTTGAACATGACATCGCAAAACTTGATGAACTTTTAAGTCAAAGTGAAGACGATGAATACTACGATGAGATGGGGGAATGGGACGAAGAAACAAGAAGAACTCAAAGACAAAAAGAAAAATTACCTCTTGTTCCAAGAAATCCTCAACCTCGTTCACGTAAAGTTTCTATCCATGATCTTGTAGATGCCCTGCAAAAAGCAATGGCTACCCGAAGAAAAAAATTAGAACGTGATAAACCAGCAATCGCAGCTTATGAATTAATGCCAGATAGCCATATCAACGCACTTGAATTAGTGATCGAACTTTACAATAAGATTACGTACTATTCAAAAAAGAAAAATAAAGAAGAATTATCTTTTAAGGAACTTTTACCTCCTAAAGCAAAAAAACAAGATAAGGCATTTACATTCATTCCACTTCTGCAACTTGAAAACGAAAAAAGAATTATCACTAAACAAGCAAAACCCTTTGATGAAGTATATGTTGCATTGCGCACAAAAAAACAAGAGGCAATTCTTAAGAAAAAAATCAAAAAAATTGAAGAGCAAGAAGCAGAAGAAATCAAAAGAAAATCCTCTAGAAAAAAATCAAAAAAAGGATCCAAAAAGCTAGAAGAAAAAAATTCTAATTCCAAAAGTTCTAAAAAGACAAAGCAAAACAATAAGTCATGAATTTAGACTTAAGCAAAGCGCTCGAAATCGCAAAATCTGCTTCCTTGCAAGCTGGATTAGAAGCACTCAAAATTTACTACTCTGGTGAAGACTCCAAAATAGAAGATAAATCAGATGGATCTCCACTCTCAAAAGCTGACCTTAAAGCTAATGAAATCATCACACAAATTATTAGAGAAACTTTCCCTAATCACGCAATTCTAAGCGAAGAAGAAGTAGATGACAAAAAACGTTTTTTAGCAAAATATGTCTGGATAATAGATCCAATTGATGGAACAAAAGAATTTTTGGATAAAACTGGAGAATTTACAATTAATATAGCTCTCGTTGAAACAGCCACCAAAAGGCCAATAATTGCAGCAATCTATATCCCTGTAAAAAAAGAATTATACTTTGCTCAATATAACAATGGTGCATTTTTAGAATCCAAAGATGAACAAAACAAAACAATAAAAACAAAACTTCAAGTATCAAGTACAAACAAACTTGAAAATATGACTCTTGCCAAAAGTGCTAGAAACTCAAGACCACTTCTTGAAAAGTTTATCAAAAGATATCCTCCTAAAACTACTAAGTCTCTTGGTAGTACGCTTAAGGCGTGTGCTATCGCAAAAGGGACAATAGATGTATACCTTCGAGTTTGCCCGTATAGTGAATGGGATTGCTGCGCAATGGACCTAATTGTAAATGAAGCTGGCGGAAAAGTCACTCTGTTAAATGGAAAAATAATTGAATATAACCAAGAAGATGTTGAAGTACCAGGGCTTTTATGTTCAAATAACCAAATCCATAACGAAATTCTTCAAAAACTAATTTCTTTAAAGTAAATTTTTAATTCGCTGCTTAAATCCCAAAATAATATGACTATTCTTACAATAACTATAAAAAGAACCAATCCAAAAAACAAATTCATAATTTAATACTAAAATGAAATCAACAAAAGACATCAAAATTCCTAAAAAATTGATCACTCAAGTAATTGGTCAAGAAGACGCTATTGAAGTTATCAAAAAAGCAGCGCTTCAACGCCGCCATGTGCTTCTAATTGGAGAACCAGGTGTTGGAAAATCCATGCTTGGAATAGCTTTAAGTGAATTACTTCCAAAATCAGAATTAAAAGACATTCTTTCTTATCCAAATCCAGATGATGAAAACGAACCACTAATTAGAGAACTTCCAGCAGGTGAAGGAAAACCCACTATTCAAAGAGCAGCTTTAGATGGAAAACAAGTTTTCAAAAATACTAGATTCTTAATGTTTATACTTGCAATTGTAGTAATGATTGCACCGTGGTGGGCTAGGTCTCACTACGGCTCAGACATTATGTTCGCTGCATTTTTTCTTGGTGGAATGATGTTTCTAGTAGCTTTCGCTCTTATGATGGGAATTGGCCCACGCGCTTTTGGAGGGTCCGCAGGAGTAATTTTACCAAAAGTAATCGTTGGACTTAGTAAAAAAGACAAACCAGCATTTTTTGATGCAACTGGAGCACACGCAGGCGCACTCCTTGGAGATGTACTTCACGACCCACTACAATCAGGTGGACTTGGAACTCCCGCTAACCAACGTGTCGTTGCAGGAATGATCCATAAGGCAAACAAGGGTGTTCTTTTTATTGATGAGATCGCTACATTAGGACTTCGGACTCAACAAGAACTACTCTCAGCAATCCAAGAAAAAAAGTTCCCAATTACTGGTCAATCCGAACGCAGTAGTGGAGCTATGGTTCGTACTGAAGCTGTTCCTTGCGATTTTATTCTAATTGCAGCAGGGAACTTAGAAACTGTTCAAAAAATGCACCCAGCATTAAGATCCCGTATTCGTGGTTATGGTTATGAAATTTATATGAAAGAAACTATGCCTGATACTAAAGAGAATAGGTTAAAGTTAGCAAGGTTCGTGGCGCAAGAAGTTAACAAAGAAAACAAACTAGAAAAAAATAAAATTCCTCATTTCGCAGTTGACGCAATCAATGAGATCATCAAAGAAGCCCGGCGTAGAGCTAGCCGTAAAAACGCATTAACACTTAGACTACGTGGCCTAGGTGGACTAGTACGCGCAGCTGGCGACTTAGCAAAAGAACAAAAAGCAGAATATGTAAGGCGCGAACATGTAATTGGTGCACGCAGATTCGCTAGGCCACTTGAACAACAAATGGCTGACCAATACATTGAACGTAAAAAAGAATACGAAGTCATTAGAACTACTGGCAGCGAGATAGGACGTGTTAACGGTCTTGCGGTAATTGGTTCAGGTGAAAGTTATTCGGGCGTACTACTTCCAATAGAAGCAGAGGTGGCTAAATCAAATGGCAAATCCCCAGAACAAATTATCGCAACAGGTAAGCTTGGAGAAATAGCAAAAGAAGCAATCACAAACGTTACCGCAATTGTTAAACATCTCTTTGGTGAAGATCTTAAACAAAGTAGTATCTTCGTTCAATTCCTACAAACCTATGAAGGAGTTGAAGGAGACAGTGCAAGTATCGCTGTAGCTACTTCAATCATTTCTGCGCTTAAAGAAATTCCAATCAGACAAGACACTGCTATGACTGGGTCACTTTCAGTACGTGGAGAAGTACTTCCAATTGGTGGAGTTAGTTACAAAATAGAAGCCGCAATTGATAGTGGCGTTAAACAAATAATTGTTCCTAAAAGTAACATGCAAGACATTGTAATTAGTGAAGACAAATTAAAATCTGTTAAAATTATTCCAGTAAAAGATATCACTGAGGTTTTGCAGCACGCTCTTGATTGGAAGGGGAAAAAAAATCTAAAAAATCAGCTACTGAAGCAGAAATAAATGTTCTTAAATTACCAAAAACTTCTTTTGCTGGCGATTGTCTTAATCTCGAAGCTGCAGCTGTTCTCCTTTCAATTTGATCTGCTTGTTCTAATAAATCAACATAAGGTTGGAAAAAAACACTAGGTTCAAAAACCCTAAGAGAATCACAAACATATATCTTTCTATCAAATAAAGTTTGAGCCTCTCCTTGATCACCATCAACCAACTCATATAAGTTCATCATTCGTCCAAAAAGCCGAGGAGACCGAACCCTACCTTCTAATAAGTAATCCCTAAATTTTCCAAGTTCACCACCATTTTCAAAACTAGAATCTCTTTCACTTGAATGAACATAACTATAAATTTCATGATACATTCTATTAAATTGACCAATAGGTTCCTGATGCCTCTCAAGCAAAGACCTTTCTGCAATAACTAAACCAACCATTGAATTAAATAACCCTTCATACCCTGGCAATTCTGAAACAAATGAATAAAATTGACTTGAATCTCTTTGAATTTTTTTATTTAAAGCAATTATCCCGTCATCACCAAGTTCAGACAAACCACCAATAATCATTTCTTCTAATTGATCATCTAATTCCCGGTGTGATCTTCTAAAATTTTCCAAATCTGCTAAATCGCTTGCAACTCCAGTGTAAATTGCAAGCATTCTTTCTCCCATCTGCCTAAATGTTTCTTCTCCTGAAACCTCAGACAAACGATCACAAATCAAACCCAAATTTTCTCCTGGATGATCTGAAAAAAGAGTATCTACCCCCAAATCAAGATTTGAAGCAGCATATCTGTCCCCAAAAAAGAAATAACCGGCCTCATGAGGGAATTTAAATAGATCGGGAGTAAAATATGTCATCATTAACCAAAAGAAAAGCATAATAAGTATATAAAGGCTATGAAATATAATACTAGTATACTAATTAGTGACATCTAGTAGACTATGGCTTACAATAATCATATTATTATAACTATTAAATTCAAAGAGGAAACTTTATAAACAAGACATTGTCCTAGCTCACATATGGCAAATTCAATGCATAGAGCAAACCGAAAACCTTCAGGTGGAAGGTTCGTAGATGCGCGTAAAAAGCGTAAAAAAGAACTAGTTAGGTTCCCAGCAATGACTAAAGTTGCAGAAGAAACTAGAGCAAAAGTAATCCGTGTAGCTGGTGGAAACAAAAAACGTGTTCTTTTAGCAGGAAATCAAGTTAACGTTATCAAAAAAGATGGTAAAGCAGAAAAAACAGTTATCAAAACTGTTCTTGAAAACACTGCAAACCCAAACCTTGTTCGTCGTAACATCTTAACTAAAGGAGCAGTTGTAGAAACTACCCTTGGTAAAGTTAAAATTACCTCACGTCCAGGCCATGATGGTTGCCTTAACGGAGTACAAATTTAATTAATTCCTATTTTTTATTTTTAATATTTTTTTAATCATTTCTAAGTACCAAAAAGCCACTGGTCACTGGTCAACCCCGGCCGGAGTTTATATACCTCACAATAAATTACTTCTATAATCAGGTAGCTAAAGAAAAACGATTTCAATAGCCTACCAAAAGAGGTGAAAAAATGTCAGATATGAGTATGAAAACAATCAAAGCTTTGTTTGAAAGACAAATAAAACAAGTGACTCTTCAAACAGTTGGTGCAAATACTTCGCCACACACAGTTGCAGAATCACAATCTAGAGTATTCGATTTCCAAATGAGCGGAGGATGGGTCTAAAATGATAAAAATAAATAAAAATAATCAAAAATACGAACGAATAGCTTACTTGTTATGGAAATACCAACATGAAACTATTCCAACAAATAACTCTTTTCTTTTCGAACACAATTCCTTTTCTTTGGCTTAGTCCATCCCACCCACACCTCTATGTAGGGGCGGCTATGCTGCCCCCACTTTCTTATTTCTTTTCTGCCAAATTAATTTCAAACTTTTTTTTCAAAACACTTATAACTACAATTATCCCAACCAAGATTATGGAAATCTTAACAAAAAGAGATGTAGAAGTCCGTAAAAACGAATTAATTTCTCGTGTCAAAGATGGTGCGATTTTCATTTACCCAACAGACACTATTTATGGGATTGGTTGTGATGCCACAAATGGAATTGCGATTCAAAAACTTCGTGAACTAAAAAAACGTCCAATTGATAAGGCACTTTCAGTTTGGGCCCCTAACAAAAAATGGATAGAAGAAAACTGTGATATCTCCAGCGATAACGCAAAAGAATACCTTCCTCTTCTTCCTGGAAAATATACTCTTCTCATTCCTTTAAAAAATAAAAAAGCAATTGCAAAAAATGTTGCACCTAGCAAAGAATTCCTTGGTGTAAGACTCCCAAACCATTGGTTTAATTCTTTCATTAATGATTTAGAAGTTCCAATTATTACAACATCAGTAAATAAATCTAGTGAACCATTTATGACTTCAATAGATGACTTAGATCCAAGAATTGGTAACTATGTTGATTTTATCATAAGTGTTGGAGAAATCAAAAATAAACCTTCTAAGATTGTTAATTGTAAAACAAAACAAATTATTAACAGATAAAGATAAAACTGCAAAATATATAAACCATAAAAATTACCTTAACTAAGATGGTTGATTTTAGCATAATTCTTACAGGTATAATCACTGGTTTTTCTGAGATCTCAAAAGCACCATTTCAAAAATTAGAAATCTGGTGGTACTTATTTCCAATCATCTCACTTTGGTTCATTCTTGAAATTTATTTTGGAGAACACAAAACAGAGAAGATGGGATGGAATACTGCCCTAGCAAATGGATTTTCATTAAGTTGGGTAACCATCGAATCTATGCGTGTATTATTTGCAGAAAATTATGAACCATTTACATTAAGGTTCATCATTATCTTACTTGTTCTGATGTACAGTGCATTCACAATTTACGTAGCATTCACACACAAATTTAAAGATAAAATTGCTTTTGCTATCGCTGGGAACACACCGATATATTTTACCTCTGCTGTCTTAATTTTATGGTCACACGACACATTTAGTTTAGGATTATACACAATAATTGACCTACTTATCCTTTTTGGGATAGCTCTTTTATTTTCATACCTCCTAAGAAAGTTTCTTCCAGAAAAAGCATCTTCAGGCGGTGATGACCACGAATATGAAAAAATGGGTTTCGATGACAATAGTTCGTCATCCCCTCCATCTGATTTTTCATCGCCAAACCAAGATTCATCCAGTCCACCTAGTGATAATTCAAGTGACAACGCATTTTCAAATATGTTCTCATAATTATTAAAAAAATAAACTAAAAATATTTCTAAAATTCTAACTTTTTCCCATCAATATAAATCACTGGGTCTTTAAAAGTCTGATCACCATGAAAAATAGTTTTAATTTCTCCACCAAACCAAGAATTACTGCCAATTCCAATATGTGCTGTACCCTCAACTTTTTCATCCATAAGAGCAACACCCATTAAGTTAGCGTTCGAATTTATTCCAATTCCAAATTCACCAATCAACCTAACCCTTTCAGGATATTTCGCTCTAGCCTCAAAAGTTTCAAAGGTTTCAAGCAAAAGCTGCGCCTGATCTCCAACAACACTTACTATTCTTCCTTCTTTTATTTCAAGAACAACTGGTGAAGAAATAAGGGTACTTCCTTTTTCATGACGTAAACTCCCATCAATTACAAGTTTCCCATTTACTCCACGACTTCCCTTAGGTGCAATATATACTTCCCCTGCAGGCAAATTTCCTCCACGCCCACTCTCATTATAATTCCCATCATTACTAATTGCTTGCATTCCTTCAATATCAATTAGAAGTTCAGTTCCAGCCTCAGTCCAAACTCTTATCTGTTTCCCTTTATCAAGAAGTTTTTTGATTAAACGTCCTTTTTTTTGCATTCGCACATAATTTACATTCATAGCTTCAACAAATAATTCAAATTGGGAATTTCTCGCATCTTTAAGCCCACTAGCTGAACCAAACCTATGTCCATTTTCTTTACAAAATTTTCGAAAACTTCTTTTTTCACCAAATCGCCCTAATTTATTAGAAACACAAACTATCACAACTGATTTTGGTGGCAAACGTTCAAGCGCATTTCTTACGTGTTCATCTACATGCATAAACCCTTTTTTTTCTTCTTGAATTGCTAAATGAACATTGTAACCTTTTTGCTGTAAACCAAGATAATATGCTCTAGCCATCATCAAAGCTACATTATGGCTGGGCGACCCATAATCTGTTATAATCAAAACATGTTCAGATTTAACTGGTTTCAAGCATTGCCTTGCCACAGAAAAAAAAGTACTAGCATAGCGTATAGCCATCTCCTCAAAAGGTTTCTCTAAAGAAAACATAATTAAATTGTTCTGCAAGGAACTTATAAACATTATTAGGCTAAAGAGGCCTTATTATTTTAGCGCCTTGGATATCTTTGCAATAAAAAATCCACCAGTATTGTTATCTTGTGGCCAAACACGAATAGTTTTCTTAACTTCAGAGCTATAAGTCTTACCTTCAAAATTAACTACAGGTTCTCCACGAATAAGTCCAGGCAAAACAGATTCAGGCACTTCAACTATTTCAGCACTTTCTCTGTTTTTTAGCAGAAAATCTACTATTCCCTCATCCTCTTCAGGCTCAAGTGAACATGTTGAATAAACCATTTCTCCACCTGGTTTCAAATTATCAAATCCTGCAAGGATCAGTTTTTTCTGCTGTCCCGCAATCTTTTTTACCATATTAGCGTTCCACATCCGAATTGTTTTCAAACTTTTACGAATAGTTCCAGTTCCACCACATGGCGCATCAACTAAAATCTTATCAAATTGTTTTCCAGATATTCTCTCACCATTCATAATAGTAATAACAGTGTTTGTAACAGCGCAACGCTGCAAATTCATACCAAGAGCTGTTGCACGCATACCTTTGTAATCGTTAGCGAGTAAAAGTCCACTATTTTTCATCATTGCAGCCATTTGAGTTGTTTTACTTCCAGGAGCAGCGCACATATCAAGAACTACTTCTTCTGGTTTTGGAGCAAGAACAATTGGAGGGATCATAGACACTGATTCTTGTACATAGATTTTTCCAGATTTATATTCAGAAAGGTTTCCAACATCACGACGATCATCATGTTCAATCCAAAAACCTTCTTTACACCAAGGTATTGGTTCAAGTTTCCATCCTTTAGCTAAAATAGAATCTCGTACTTCAGCTACATTTGCACGCAAAGTATTAACTCTAATAGCGCGCCTTGGAAAACAAAGACAATAATGTTTAAATTTCTTGAAATCTGTCAGTTCACTATACCTTTCAATAAATTTATCTTTAAAGATATATTTCTCTGTTCCAGGTATTGGTTTTGGTTCTGCCATGAAAGCAAAAAGCACAAGCTACTTTATAAGAATAATCTAAATAATCTCAAAATCAAGAAAAACAAAGAATCAGTAATAACTTATTTTCTAACGCCAGAACTCTTTCTAAGATATTCAACTACTTGTTCACAGACTTTTACGGCTGCTTTATGATAATCCTCTACTGGGTCTTTATCATTTTTAACCAAAACATCAAGTACCCTATCAGACCCATCATCATTTCTTTTAACAGGCAATTTCCCTACCTTAATTTCAAAAAGTTCTCTTTCTGGGTGAGTAAGACGTCGCAAACGCGCATAGATATTCTCAACAACAGAAAGTAGTTTTAATTTATCATAACTCCCTTCTTCATCTGTAAGTTCAGAAAACGCATTATACAATTCTCTTGGAATCACAATTTTTTCTCGAAGTGTTTTTGATCCCCCTTTTTTATCACTATAAACTCTACCAACAACAAAATTAATTGCTTTACATTTATCTTCAATAGCTCTAATTGTAACTTTTACTTCTTCTTCAGCAAGTGGAATTTTTGGAACTTCAGTTCGAGATTTGACTCTCTTGCTATGTTCTTTAACTCTAACTGCATTATCAGATAAGATATGATTTCTATTAACTGGATGTACAAAGCTAAGTATCATTGCATAAACATAAGATACCACTAAATTCAAAACAGCCAAAATCCCCCCATCCATTGCAGCAAACTCAGGAATTAAACTAAAAGTCCAAGCAACGTAATACAAAATTGAAAAAACAAGTGGCAAAAGATATACTAAAGCTACAATTGTTTTACCTAATTGAAGTAAAGTGAAAATTGTTACTAAATACAAAAGAACTGGTAAAAACCCTAGTGCTACTACAAAAGGATTTTCTGGTATAGAAAGTGAAAGCAAGAACAAAAAAGCAATATAAACCCCAAAACATAAAACCATCATTGCACGCAAACTAAAATCATGTGCTACTCTAGCAAGTTTTCCCATATTACTTATCAAACAAAATGAGCATATAAACGTTACTATAAGTAACGTTCAAAAATCAAAGATTTTTGTTAGGTTACGGCTATAATGAGTAACTGTCAACAAAATTTACAAACAAATATAAATCAAAAATGTATACTAAACAAATAGATGGCAATCAATGTAGCAATCAATGGGTTTGGAAGAATAGGTAGAATGTTCTTCCGTGCAGCGCTAAATGACAAAAAAATAAAAATAGTCGCAATTAACGATTTAACAGATCCAAAAGAATTAGCTTACCTTCTAAAATATGATTCAACTCATGGAAATTTAAAAATTCCTATTTCTAGTAAAAATAATGCACTTAAAATAAAAAATAAACTAATTCCAGTATTCGCTCAAAAAGACCCATGTGATTTACCATGGAAAAAACTCAAAGTTGATGTAGTCATAGAAGCCACAGGATTTTTTGTTGACCCAAATTTGGCAATGGCTCACATTGAAGCTGGCGCAAAAAAAGTATTAATAACTGCTCCTGCAAAACCAAAAAATAACAAAACAAAATATCTCACCGCAGTCTTAGGAGTAAATCTAGCAGAATTAAAAAAATCCAAAAAAGATAAAATAAAAATTATTTCAAATGCTAGTTGTACAACTAACTGCGTAGCTCCAATTCTAAAAGTAATCGATAAAAAATTTGGAATAAAGTCTTGCCTTTTTTCCACAATTCACGCTTATACTACAACCCAAAAACTACAAGACGGAGTTTCAAAAGACCCTAGAAAAGGAAGATCTGCAACACAAAATATTATTCCAACAACTACTGGAGCCGACATTGCAACAGTAAAAGTTCTTCCAAACCTTAAAGGGAAATTAAAAGGCATGGCTTTTCGCGTACCAATTAGTAATGGTTCTGTAACAGACTTTGTTATTGAAACCAAAAAAACAATCACAAAAGAACTTGTCAATAAAGCTATTATGCTTTCTTCTAAAAAAGAAATGAAAGGTATTATTGAATACACAACAGATCCTTTGGTAAGTAGCGATATTATTGGAAACCCTCATTCTGCAATTTTCGACTCACAATTCACAGAAGTTATTTCAAAAAACAAACTAAAATGTATTGCATGGTATGATAACGAGTGGGGCTACAGTTGTAGACTTGTCGACATAGTTAAATTATTATAATTCAATTAAAATTCCAAATATGCTCAAGTTAAAATAATATAAGGATCTTTAAAAGTAGCCAAATCTTTTTTTCTGATTTTCTTAGAAAACTGAGAATCTCCAACTCCAAATGGATTAAACCTACTTGTATAATGGATTTCTAAAACTAATCGGTCTTTTTTCCTACACCTAGATCCATAATGTAAACATTTTGACGTATCAATAATCAATGCAGAACCAGCAGGCCCAATTAGTTTATTTGCTTTATCAGGTGACACATAAGCATAAACTTCTTCATCACTAAGTCTTCCACACTGATAATTCATGTTAGACAAAACTAAGTCTGAGTCAGTTGAATCCAAAAAAGTGAAAGGACCAGTGCCTAAGTCAACATCTTGAATTGCTAAAAAAAGTTTTATCCTATTATGTTTGATCCCATCTAAATGATAAAGTTGGGATTGGGTAGTCAAATCATTAACCACAGAATTAAGCAAATTAATCTCTCCAAGAAGTGGTCTTTCTCCAAGATATTTTGAAGCAATTTGAACCATTGTTTTACTAGTTGCAAATTCAACTACTGGGCGTATTTCTTCAATATCCAAGAAGTCTTTCATTTTCCCTTGATTATCTAAAGAAAAGATTTCACCATAAAACTGTTTATCACGTTTACTCGCAGTTCCTTCTTTTCTATTATAGGCAATCAAGGCTCCTTTTTTCAAATTAAACATCTTATCGCAATAAACACGTAATTCTTCAATTCCAGGGATTGAATCATTCTCAACATGAAAATATCCTTTCTTGTGATCAACTATTAAATTAGAAGGTATATCAGAGACTAAATCAGAAACTTTACTCAAGCGGTTTGCATAGGAGAAAGGGTGTAACAATCTCCTCCATTTTGCAAATGTTGGAAAAATAAAATTTCTTTTAAATCCAAATTTTAGCAAAACAAACAGAGCAATCTTATCTATCCCGACTCTTCTTGCTTTAAGCAATTTTTCATGAAATCCCATATTAACACCATAAATCAGTATAAACTAAATTTAATCTTAGAATTAATAAACTTTTTCAAAAATACAAGACCACTATAGATTCTCCAGAAGACTATATCACTTCTTCCTAACAAACTTTATAAGATAGCAATAGCAAACAAGCGCAAATGAATCAAACAAAAGAGCAAACTGTAGCTAATAGCAAAAAAAGAAAACTTTATTTTGGTAAAAGTCTACGCAAAAAAACAGGCATTGGTTATGGGCTTAAACGCAGAAAAACTACTTGGAAGCAATTCAATATCGCTTTTACAAGAACTATAAAACAAATTCTAACAATCGATTTGGTTCGCTACATAGTTTGTTATGTGAGAAGATTATATTACTTCAAACTTCTAGGGAAAACAAGAGTATATCAAGGAAATCTAAGCTCAGTTAACAAACATACAATTGCTCACAATACAACTGGTGCTTTTAGTGATGTTGCCGTAATCAGATCAAATCAATTGATTAAACCACTATCAATTCTAGCTCCAATCAGACATAGATTAGAACAAGTAAAAGTTCTATCAATTGGTCCCAGAACAGAAGGAGAAATGTTTAATCTAATTGCAAACGGATTTTCTCCAAAAAAGATCAGAGGTCTTGATCTTGCAACATATTCTCCACTCATTGATGTTGGCGATATGCACAAAATGCCTTATAGAAATGATGTTTTTGATGTAATCATCAGCGGTTGGGTTCTTTCATACAGCGAAGATAAAAAATTAGCTGCAAAAGAAATGGTTCGCGTAGCAAAAGATAAAGCTATTATGGCAATTGGTGTTGTATACAGCAATAAAACTTATGAGAACAAATTAAAACAAGCAAGGGGTTATGAAATCCCTGAAGAACTTTTCAGTGTAAAAGACATTCTTGCACTTTTTGGTAATCATGTTGACAAAGTATATTTTTCTCAAGATATGACTGAAGAAGACAAAAAACGTGGTGAAAACCTTCTGGCAATATTTTCAATCAAGAAATAATCTTTTCCTTTTTTCATTGTAATTTAGCTTTCTTACACACCTCTTCAAACACTTTTCGTTGTTCTGGGTATTCAACAAGTAAATCATACGCGCGAGAATAACTAACCCATTGCCAATCTTTATGGCCATCTCCATTAGGATTCCCTAAAAAAACATCATCGCTTCCTTCCATTACTTCAGCAGCTATTGCCCTTAAAAATATTTTAACTGGTTCTCCTTTACGCTCTGCAAAATAAATTGTTTGAACTAAACTTTCTGAAGATATATCCATTCCTCTAATACGCAAATTTGTTTCTTCTAAAACTTCGCGCCTAGCAGCATCAATTACTTTTTCACCACTTTCAATTCCACCTTGAGGAAATTGCCAATATCCTTTACGCGCAAGCAAAAGCAAAAACTCTTTATTACTGTTCCCTGGATCACCACTAACTTTAGCAATTCTTGTTTTCCTATGTAAAATGACTCTAACATTATATCTTTCTTTCATACTTTTCTCACCAAAAAATTTTACTCACCCACGCCAACTCTTCATCCAAAATATATCTTTTTAACTCCTTTCACCTTAAAAATTATCTCAAGTAGCCTCTCAAGCTCCTTTAATTCCCGTGGAACCACCACAAAACTACATTCTGTAGTACCTGTTCCAATAAATTTTGCTTTTGCTTCTTTCACAATAAAGCGAGCCCTAGCAATTGTATTAAGTAAATCTGCTAAAAGTCCACTTCTCTCCCCTGCATGCACATGAAGTTGTAACGGTTTGTTGAAAGTTTCTTTCCACTGTACAGGAATCCAACGGTCTTTCATTTTCAAAGAATGTTTACATTCTTCTTTATGAACAGAAATTAACCTACGTTTGGTGGAAATACCCACAACATCATTTCCAGGAATTGGCAAACAACATTTCGCTAAAATACAAAGCGCATGTACATGGTCTGGAGCAATTGCAAGAGTGTCATGTTCTTCAGAAACACTTTTAGTGAATTGCCTATAATGTAATAATGGGACATCTTCATGTTCTTTGATCGCTTTACGAATTTTTTGTTTAGCCTTTGAAGATTGAACTATTTTAAGCCAACTTTGCCTCGGTCTTTGGTTTTTAGAGGTAACAATTTCTATTATGTCACCTTGAGAAAGTTTAGTACGAAGTGGCAAAAATTTCCCATTCACCCTGGCTCCTACTGAAGTATTTCCTACTTGTTCATGCACAGAATACGCGAAATCTAAAACAAAACTTCCTTTAGCAAGATATCTTACATCTCCTTTAGGTGTGTATACATAAATTTCATCAGTAAATAAATCTACTTTAACATTTTCTAAAAACTCTTTTGAATCAGCATCTTTTTGTAAATCAAGTATTCCTTTAAGCCAACCCATTCGTTTTTGAAATAACAAGTCTCCTTTTACTCCTTTATACATCCAATGTGCAGCAACCCCTTCCTCTGCAATTTCATCCATCTTTTCAGTACGAATTTGCACTTCTACCTTACGTCCACCTAGGAGTATCCCTGTGTGTATTGATTGATAACCATTTGGCCGAGGGTTTGTAATATAGTCTTTAAGTCTACCTGAGATTGGTTCATACTTCTCGTGCAAAAATCCAAGTACAATATAACATTCTTCTTCATTAGAAACAACAATTCTAATCGCTAAATGATCATACTGGTTATCAAGCGAGACACCTCTCTCTTTCATTTTTTTGTAAATAGAATACAAATGTTTTTTTCGCCCTTTTATTCTAGCAATTTTAACTGGACAATTAGAAGATATTTCAGTCATAAGTTCAGTAATAACTGCTTGTCTTGTTTTCCCTGATTTTTTCAAATACTCATCTATTTGCAGATACTTGTTAGGGTGTAATATCAAAAAAGCTTCATCTTCAAGTTGCACTCTCAGCTTTTCAACACCTAATCGATATGCGAGCGGTGCATAAACATCCAGTACTTCTTGTGCAATACGTTTTTGCTCACTTTCAATTAATACACTAATGTGTCGCAAATTATCTAATTTGATTGCAAATTTTACAAATAATATTCTTGGATCCTTAAGCGTAGTAAGTAAAACTTTACGAAGTGAATCTGATTGAAGCTTTTTATTACGCTGTTTAACAGATTTAATTGATTCAGCTCCTTTAATTAAATCTAATATTTCTTTTCCAAATTCTTCAAATAATTCTCTTTCAGTTACGTGCTTCAAACTGCCATGAAGTAGCGCAGCAATCACAACATCACTAGCAGCTTTTATTTCAAGTAGTGAAGTTGCTGCTCTAAGGTTATGATCATACAAAGAATCCCCAGATAACCGACTAACATCAGAAAACTTAGATTCAGAGAATCCTTTAGCAAACAATAGCGCTTTTTGCTCAATCTTAGAATAAGCACAGTCCTCAATTATTTGCTTGAAATCAACCATAACAACCTAGAAACCTCACTTAATAAAAACCTGTTGAAATATTTCAAAATTATCCACACTGAACATTCCCATCAGCAGATTCCACAGTAGCATGAATATGATCATTATGGTCACTTCTTTGATTCCAAAGTCCATCTTGATCACACTCAACTACAACCCCAGGAAGATCACTTTTATAGGTATAGGTTCCACCAGATTCACTCTTTAGTTCTGGTCCAATAATATTGTAAGCTCCACATGCCTTAGCTGCTTTTGCTAGAGCACAACTATTTTCTTCATCACCAATATCTACTCCAAGTGATCCACTATATTTCTCACTACATCCATAATGCGCGGAATTTCTCGTATGTGCGCACATCGGGTCAGTCCAACTATTTTGACATTCATCAAATCCATTTTTATCACTAATACTACTAATTCTTCCAACGCCAGCATCTAATCTTTCTCGCATACATCCAAGCATTGTCAATAATTCAACTGATGCATCATCAACCTGACTTATAGCCACACTATCCCATTGCCATTCATCAGAGATATAACCATCGCAACTATCATCTTGAACTTCACGATACTCTTCTACCCATGTTTTTACATTCTTAGTATATTCATCTGGATCATTAGTATCTTTACGTGGAGCATAAACTGGTAGAATTTCTTCAAGCGTATACTTCTCTTTTGGAAAATAATTAGAACTTTCTGTAATATAATTGTACCATCCCTTAATTGAATTTTCCCAGCTATCATAAGCACACCAATCACCAGTACTTGTTGTTTGAATCCCATCTGCAAGAGCAGGAGCATTAGGGCAACGAATATTTCCTAGTGATTTTCTTTCATCCGCCTTACTTCCTGGGTCTGTCGCATAAGTGGATTCCTGTCTAAAAAATGCAAGTGCAAATGCAGCATCAATGCCATACTCCTCACCATATTGAATAAAATATTTCCCACTTCCTACCGCTGGAGATCCTGCTTCTTCGAGAATTAAATCAATCGCAAATGCAGAGATAGATGCATCTCCACGGATATCACTTTTCTCAGTACTTTCCTGCGCAGAACAAACACCTACCCATGTTCCTGAACCAGAAGACCCACCATATCTTCCACTTCCATAACCACTACTCTCATCTTCACATTCTGTGCTATGTACATCACAAAAATCATCCCATCTTCCTTCATTAACTTTACTTGGATCATAAACATCTGAGTCAGATCTTCCATCATTAAGTGACTTTCCAAGACTTGCCGTGTGCTTTACTAGAGATTCAGACCAGATTTTATCAATTTCAATACATGTAGCACTATTACGACAAGTGAGTATACTCCCATAAGTATCAGCGCCATCACTTTTTTCAAGCCCTAAAGCCAAAGAAGCAAAAACTAATACAAACACAAAAGCTACAATTCCTAACATCATTAATTTTTTCGACATTTTCTTATCTTTAAGTTATAATAATATTTCAATACATTCAAGGAAACACAGTTACAGTTTTACGAATCACGGCTTCCTTATTTACCAGTGGATTTGTCATAACAAGTTCAAGAGTATAATCTCCAATTGGTGAATCATATCCTAGTATAAAATAGTCATGGAAAAAAACTTGCTCTAATGTTTCGCTTGTATCAGCTTTGTAAATCACATCATCACTATCATCAACTGACAAAAGTAGTGATCCATCTGGCCCATAAATTTGATAGTTTTCTCTAAGTTCAACTTTACCATACTGCGCTGAAGTCACAACTTCAAAACTAAAATGTACTTCTTCCCCTAAATAAAACACTTCTCGTTCGTAAGCTTTGTCACATACCTGATCAACATTTTTTTCTACACAAAAAACCATGTCTTTAGCTACAAGTGTGCCTCCTTGAGACACAGGAATGAATTGAGTATTAAGTAAACTTTCACTACCAGTTGGAGCGTTAGAAGCGCCTTCACTTCCTTCAACAGCCACAACTCCACTGCTTACCAAAAAAAAGACAACAGCTGCAGTGAATACTACTAGTACTAGTGCTGCAAGCGATTCAATTGCAAAGCCACCTTTACGACCAATTCTCAAACCGCAAGTTTTAATCGCACGCATAGTCTCCTCCTGCAACATCATCACTATACTTTTTCAAGGTATCATCACTAATTCTTCCAGCAATTTCGCACATATATTCTTTCACTTTTTGAAATTCAGACGTATCAATTGTACTACTTTCAAAAGTCAAAACAAGTGTACTTCCATCAGCTTCCAATCTATGGAAAAAACGATCCATAATTACTTCTATTCGTGTAGATACATCACTCAAAGTACTCTGTTCAGATTGCATAACAAGTGCTGCCACATAATAAAATTCTCCAACAGCCTCACTAAGTTCTCCTTCAAAAGCTTCAATCATTCGGCTAGCATCAGAAATTACTTTAGAATATTCTTCAGCTACAAAATATTCATAAATATCACTTTTTTCACCAACTGGAACATCAATTTCATCTTGCTGAATTAAGATATTATCATCATGACTTATTTTCCCAAGCCCAGTTTGAGTAACCGGGACACTAGCTCCATGACATTGTCCATTCGCATCAGTTTGCAAGAGTGTAATTTCAACACCAATATTTGTCTCTGTGCGAGTACTTTTCCTACTTGCACGTTTCACATTATGTGTACATTGTGATGGTGATGTTTTAAGTTCAGCTTTCCCAAGTACATTACTAAAATCAAATCCTTTGTAAGTAAATTCAACAGCATTAATTTCATCAAGAGTCAATCCAGAAACTCCACTTTTTTTGAGTGTCCCACCATCATCATGGCTAGGTGTATAATCTAAAGATTTGATACTAACTCCTTTAGGAACTTGAAGTACAAACTTATCACCAGATGGTTGATAATCAAATAATAATTCATGATTACTAGTAACTGAGCTAGGCGAAGATCTAACATCAACTTCCTGGCACCCGTCATTACTTTCGGATTCATCAAGTTCAATATCTGTATTATATTCTCCAAACATCTCTGAAGTAACTTCGCCTAAACTAATTGTTGGTTGTAATAATCCTGCAGCGCCACTTGGAATTGTCAAAATTTCTTTTCCGTCACTTCCACCATATTCAACTCCAGACCCACTTACTTCAACTTCTAAGCAATAACCAGCACCATCAGTGTAAAGTGATGGCCGAATTTCAATATCATCTCTTTCAACAAACAAATTTGTCTTGTCACAACTTCCCCAAAGTTCAGTTCGTTTATCATAACAATCAATGTAAGGTGTTTGTAAATAACCAAGCCCTTCTTCGCCATAAAATAATCCACTCAATTCAGGACAACTATAAGTCCCATCAATTTGCACCTGACAAGATATAAGCCCAGGAGGAGAATTATCTTTTATTGGTGCATAAAATATTCCACCTGTTGATGTTGTATACCCTTCCTCAAAACAACGCGTAGGGTCTTCATTAGCATCTAATTGTAATTCAATAACTACATGGTCATACCTATAATGTACATCTTGAACTTTTTGTGGCATCTGCATTGCAATATCAAGCATCTCTCCACTCTGCACATTATACCCAGCACCACCATCAAGAGGGTGCGTTTTCTCATTTTCAAACGGACTATTTTCTCTAGCATTCAAACAATCGCAACCTTCACCACTACAACTAGGATCAACACCAGGGTGATTTCTATCTTCAGGCCCAATACATTTCAAATATGTTTGATAACTATTAATTTTACATCCAGCAAACACTACTGCGCCCACGTTATAATTGTAAACTGCAGTCAAACTTTCAGGATCATAACTACTAAATTCTCTAGCAGCTGGAACTACTAAGGTTGTTGTTTTCATAGCAACACTATAAGCTGCATCTTGAATAAAATCAAACCCAAGCGGCCAATCATATCCAAACGCTGCAAGACACAAACTTTGTGCAAATCCTTGAGCACCACCTGCGAAATATTGATCAAGTACAGCATTCCCATAATCTGAAGACAATTCATCAATTGATCCTTGGATAGCTGGTTCAATACTTGAACTAAAATCTTTTACAACTCCGCCAAACAAATTTCCTTCTTTACCAACATCAGAAAAACTAATCGGCGAACACTGGTTAGAAAAATAAGTGATCGCTTTGTAAATCATCCCACACATATGCTGCGCAAATAATGTTTTACACATCCCTGCATCATGAAAACCAGTATACTTTGCTTCAATAATACAAGTTCTAAGCCCATCAAGTATGTTACGAAGTAGTACCAAACGAGCTCGAATACCACTAAGACACATTGTTTGAAAAGCTCCAATATGCTGTGTGTTTGGGTTAACTTGCGTTACTTTTTTGTTATCTTTTCCGTTTAAATAATCAGGCAAATAATCAAGTCCAAAAGCTGCACTAAAATCCCGTCCAGCATAATATCTCTCATCTGGGTAATATGTACCTTGGCGTTTACTACTTTCAGTAAAAATTTTATCTTGGCGGTAACTATACTTCTCAACAGTTCCACTATCATCATCTTTAGGAAGAGCCTCGCGAGCACCAGTTAATCCAGTTTTAGATAAATCACGGCTTGGTTCACAAATACACTGATAAAATGAAGTTTCAGAACCACTTCTACCTACAAAACAATCACTACTATACCCTGCATAATACTTTTTACCATCAACTTTTATGTCGCCTTCTTCTCCACCTGACCCAAATAATTCTCCATTCTCCATTTGCTGATAACATGCTCCATCTGTGCTACCAACAACAACAGCATCTTTGATAACATAACCATCACTTACTGCTTTGTAACCTGGTTTTCTTGGGTTAGTACATATTTCTGAACAACTCTGATCACGCGCAGCGCAGTATCCATCAGTTCCTGGTTCTTGGTAAACCAAAACAGTTTCACCATTTTCATGCAAATCTCCAAGAGTAGTTCCAATTTTTGTCAATCTATAAATTCCTTCCTCAGCATTAACAACATGCCCACCTTCAGTGTCAGTTCCCGCATTATAATAAAGTGAAGATGAGATTGCACTCGATACAACAGAGCTTTCCTCACCACTAAGCCAACAAACCCCTCCTGTTGTTTTCATCTTGGCAGCAAGTTCTTCCACAGAACCACCAATTCTCAAGTCAGACCTAGTATCTTCAACATAATTTTTACAATTTTCAATTTTCTCCAAAGGAATACATGCGCCACTAACACCACACATCTTTTGTTTCAAAATAACATCATTAATTTCTTCAACCTTTTTGCTTTCAGTCCATCTAGCAGGAGCCGCTTTACAAAATACCCGGTCACATGTCCATCTGTAAGCTTTTTCAATTCCAGACTCTACTTTCCACATATTTGCAGTACCTGGACATACTTCATCAAGAACTAAACCACCATAATCTGGCAAACTACTTCCAGCACCCGGATGATCATCAGAAAGTTCATCCCAATTAGTTATTGTACTTTGTAAATAATAACCATTTTGCAAAGTTCCACTAGGGCATCCATCTTCTCCAGTTTTCAATTTTGGCTCAGACTTAGAGATTGTAAGTCGCATAATTCTAACAATTATTTTACTCAAAAAGGATGCAATACAACCAACTACAGTCACAAGTATTGCCTTCTCAAGATATGGAATCACTAAATCAATTTTTTCAATAGTAAAACTTGTTGCATTCACAAATTCATTAGCCAACCAATCAGGAATATACTTTTTACTATCTACTGGTACATCTACAAAATAAGAGATATCATAACAACTTGTTTGTGTTTTACTAGGCCCATAATCACCATCACTTTCTCTTTCTTGATAAGTTAAACTTACTTGAAGTGGAAAAACAAGTCTTCGTTTTTGAAACTCATCCCAAAAATCATCTTCTCGTTCACTAAAATCTTCAGTTGCTGCTAAGTTCCAAGTCAAATAATGCGCTGTATTATCAGGATTAGATGCAACGCCACTAGGGTCACTAGACATAATGGTACAACCTACTTCAAATTTTTCATCATCAAGCATTGATTGCGTGCACGCTTTTTGAAACTGAAATCCTGTAATTCTAACTGAACTTTCATCTTCTCTACCAGTTTCCAAATCACTTTTAGATTTACCGCCATCACCTTGATAATCAAATTCAAACACAGCAGTTATTTGTTCACGTCCATCATCAAGTAGACTTGGGTCCAATTTTAATGGAGCTTGAAATTTAGCAATATCATTAATTAAAAAATCAAAACTAGTAGAATAACATGTATTAACTGTAACTTGTTCTTTGAAATATCCTTTTTTACCACTCTGATCAACTGCAATTATGTAAACATTATAACTAAAACTATCAGCGCTTTGAGTACTTCCAATTCCTTTAATTGCTTCATTTTCAAGTCCAGCAGGAACTTGTTTTGGTGCATAAGATAACAAACTTGCTTTGGTACTCTCCTTATCTAAAAAGGAAAGCACAGGTTCATTTTCAAAATTAACTTCAGAAAAAACAAATTCTCCATCTGAATCAGCACGAACAACATCCCATACATCATCACTACTAAAATCAGGACTTTGATCATAAGATTGTGGACGGTATACATACAAAAACACAACAGCGTCAGCCTCAGTAGTTCCAGTGATATCAGTTTCAGCACGGTTCTGATAATACTCTTCTCCTTTCTCAAATTCAGCGTCAACGCTTGGATCCTGTGTATCTGAAACAACACGAACAGTTTCTTCAACACTTAAACCAGCCAAATCTGTTGCACGTACAACGATAGTATTTTTTCCTTCTTCAAGTGAAACATCTTTTGAAAAACTTCCAATTACGGATTCTTCACTTCCACTTTCTTCTCCTCCTACTAAAAACAAAAGTGAAGAAAGTTCATTTACTTGCCCTTTAATTGTTACAGTTGCTTCGTCAATAATTGAATTAACACTTTCCAAAGTTAATTCAGGATGACTTGTATCTGAAACTACAACAACGCTTATTTCCTCAATTTGATCACCAAGCGTTCCTTCAAAAGTTAAAACATTAGAATCGCCACGTGTTAAAGGCACATTGTCAAGTGCAAAGACCAAATCTGAATCTACAATATCCTTTGCAAAATAACCACCATTCACATAAACTCTAACTTCTGTGCCAATTGCAGCACTCCCAGAAACACTAACTTCATCTTCAGGAATTGGTGAAGCAATTTCATTAACTACTAAATTAATACTAGCACTTGTATCCACGTCAGCCCCGCTACTTTCTGAATCTGCACCATCTTCCGAAGAACCTTCTTCCTCTGAATCATCTTCAGTATCAGTACTCTCAGAAGCAGCCTCAGTCGTAAAAGAATAATAATTGCCTTCATTATCATCAAACGCATCACCATCCACATTCGAACTAGCTACAGAGAAAAAATATTCAGTAGACTCATCAAGCCCACTAACTTCTAAACTATGTGTCATTACATTGTCACTACTACTTATTTCTAAATCAATTGAATCTATACTCGTTCCATAAGAAACTAAACTGTCTGCTTCTTCATCAGTTTCCCAATCAATAATCGCTCCAGAATCCGTTACATTTCCGCTTGCAGTCCCAGTAATATTTATTGCAAATGCAACTGGCAGATTTATCATCAAAACAGCTACAACTATTACAATAAATTTCCAATAGCCACTATCAAAAAAGCTGCTATTCCAACCATTACTGCTGCTATTCATTATTCAATCACAATCTCCGGACTACTAATTAGTCTACTATAATAATCTAAACTGGAAAGTAAAAGGTAATAATTTTCATCATTTGGATCAAGTTCTAATACATGAAACACAACTTGAGCGTCTTCAGCACTAATACTATCAAAATCAATCACCCAAGTTCCATCGTACCCACCAACCAAATCTTCATTTGTTGTAAGAATCACATCAACATCATATTCAAAGTCAGCTTCTGAAAGTACAGACACCAAACTTGATAAGAGTAAATCACTACTCCCATCATCTTCGCTCAAGTCAGGGGACACAATAAATTCCTCAGTATGAATTGCAGTGCGCGACTCAAAAGCTCCTAAAAATGAAAGTGCTAATTCTTCTGAATCATTTGAACTACCTGAATCTATATCTTGATCATACAAATTCAAAGTAATAAGTGCTGTTTCACCCTTATCAATCTCTTCTTCAAATTCAGCAATCTCTGTGCAAAGCCCATTTGAGTCTGGCACATCATCATTTTTACAATTATCAACATCTAATCTGTGTTTAATCACCTTAACTTTTCCAAGTTCAAAACTGTAAAGCGGTCTCAAGTTCAAATGAATCTCCTTACCTTCTTCAGCAGGCACATATTCCCAATCTTCAACATAACCTTCTTTTTCTCCACGCATAATTCCACCACTACAATAAGGAAATAATTGTGTCATTCCCGCAGCATTACCTCGCTGTTCAAAATCATACTCGGTAGCCCCCATATCGCAACCATATCTAATACAAGTGTAACTAATATTTACATCCTCAAGAGGTTCAGTAATATGAACTCCAGTTCTATTATTTGCGACTAAACTACTAGTAAAAACAGTCATTGGGATTGTATATTGATTATTGTAACAATATTCTTCTAAGTCTACATTCACAGAACTAAGCCCGCTTTCCCTAGCATAAACTTCCCCACCACGATCTCCAAAATTTTTTAGCAAATGTACAGAAACACCATATTGCAAAGTAGCGCCAGTTTCAGTATCAGTTACTTGTACAGTTACTGGATAAACCACGTCATAAGTAAACTTCCAAGTTTGTAAACATACAAGTTTCAAAATATCTTGTCCACCCATTTGATTAGAATACATTCTATCTCCACTTCTTGGAGTAACTTGAAATGTGAACGGATTATTTTCTCCATCAAAACGAAAAACTACTGATGCATCATTATCCACACCTTCAACATTCCATTGATAATGACTTTGATAATAAGGAAACAAATCACCATACTCAGTAAAAGAAGTTCCTTCAACCCGTAAATTACGTAAATTTATTCTGAGCATTTCTTTCAAACTTTTCTGTGCTTGTGCAACGCTCCACTGTTTTACGCTACAACTAATATCAGTTCCAGCAACAGGAACATCTTCATGTTCAAGCGCAATCAAATCTTGAGTGATGTCTTCTAATTTTAATTCTGAAAGTTCGGCTTCAAGTACAGCAACTGCTGTATTATACATATTTTCAAAGCGAACTGGGCTCTCAGCAGTGTGTTCAATTATTTCAGCAACAGTTTCTCCACTTTTATCCCGAATAAGTAAATTCCACCTTACATTAAATTCAGTAAAGGAATCTTGAAATTCGGTATCAGCAACAACATCACTATTTTCAATCAAATCATATTCAGCAGAAAACACATCTGTTTCAAACAAACAGTTTCTTACATTTTCTTCTAAATAATCGTCAATCTCCGCTTTAATTTGAGAAAGGCTTGGTAAATCTTGTTCATTTCCATAAGCCCATAACGGAACAGATAAAAAATCACTTGCTGGAACATGCCAATTCAAATCATTTGTATAACGTTCAGGCAAATCAATATATCCACCTTGAAGTCCAGCTAGATAAAGCGCTTCTTCCCCAACTTGTTGTATACAAGCTGTCACGAAATTTTCAACTTTACCTTTTTCTGTAGAAAAAGTTTCTTCTTGACCAAAACTAATTAATTCTGTATTAAGAACTATAACTAAAGCAGTTGCGATAAGTAAAACTATCCCTAAAATAATGAAAACAGTTACCTGTCCACGCTTACTTTTGGGCCAATTAAACAAAGAAGTTTTCTCTAAACTATTTCTTTTTTTTACAAAAGACTTAGAGCTAACTCTACCATCACCAATTACTCTTTTTTGCATGCATAAACTTAAACACAAAATCGATATATAAAGATTGCTTATTCGAGGCCAAAAATACTTTGAAATTTACTTAAAAAACATCAAAACAGTATAAAGAAGTTAGTAATAAAGTGGCAATAAAATTTATTCAAACAAAAGCAAGTTAAATGCAATCTAATATTTCTTCACATTACGCCAATAATAAGGTTGCAATTCAGAAAGTTTTCTAACCAAGAACCCACATTTATTCTCAGGGTCAGGAACTGCTATTTCTATATCACTTGCCTCAGAAAAGTCAAAGTTACAAAAAACCATCAATCTTTCTTGGCAAAGTCCACATGGACTAAACACAACTGGTTTCTCT
This sequence comes from archaeon, assembly GCA_018697095.1. Taxonomy (GTDB): domain Archaea; phylum Nanobdellota; class Nanobdellia; order Woesearchaeales; family GW2011-AR9. The sequence goes on from JABHSG010000001.1 coordinate 198,680, forward strand.
CCATTTTTACGACTTAAACAAATTGAAGCAACAACTTTTTCGCCAAGTTTCCAAGCCTCAGCAATAGCACCAGTTTCATGACACAAAACCGCGCTTTCATTTTTATTAGGAACCTTTGTACTAATTAGAATCTTTCCACTTGCACATTTCATAGCTGCGCAACCTCCATCTGCTCCGTCAGGAAACCTAGAATCTAAAAAGAAAAGCGCAGCATCAAACAACTCTTGATTAAGAACCAAAATCAATTCACCCTAACAATTTCAAAACTACCATCAGGTTTGTCTTGAATTTTATATCCAAGTGCGCGAACTTTATCTCTAAGTTCATCTCCTTTTGCCCAATCCTTAGCTACGCGAGCCGCCTGCCTTTTAGTTACAAGCACCGCCACTTCTTCTGGAACTTCAACTTCTTTTTTCTTCGCCCCTAAATCCAAACCAAAAACATTATCAAAATCCATCAATAAAATATATTTTTCATTATTAGATAAATCATTATCTTTTAGTAAATCCCACACAAGAGCAACTACTTGTGGCATATTCAAATCATCAGCTATTCTGCTTTCAAAAACCTCTAAATATCCTAAAGCTACTTCAGAAAGACCATCACGTCCAAGTTTATCTAAACTAACTCCAGCCCACTTCTCTTTCAAAGACCAAATTTTTTCTTGTAAACGCTTACGTGCAACTTTAGCTCCTTCAAGTGATTCAAAACTAAATGTTAACGGTTTTCTATAATGTCCACTAAGTAAAAAATACCTATAATCAAGACCACTAAATCCTTTCTCTTCTAGAGATGACAAAGACAAAAAATTTCCAGAGGACTTACTCATTTTCTCGTCTTTACCAAGGACTAAAAATTCTCCGTGCATCCAAGTTTTAACCCATGGTGTTTTACCAAAAGCTCCTTCTGCTTGTGCAATTTCATTTATGTGATGCACTGGTGCAAGATCCATCCCACCTGTATGGATATCAAATTGTTCTCCTAAATATTTTGAAGCCATTGCTGAACATTCAATATGCCAGCCAGGATAACCAGTTCCAAAAGGTGATTCCCACTTCATTGCTTGCTCATCGAATTTACTTTTAGTAAACCATAAAACAAAATCATGTGGATTCTTTTTGTTAGAGTCTCCTTCAACTCTAGCTTGAGTTTCACTTATTTTAGAAACATCAAGCCCTACAAGTTTTCCATAATCACTTAGTTTTGAAGAATCAAAATATATATTTCCACCAGCTTGGTATGTTAAACCATTCTCTTGCAATTTTTCAATCATTGCAATTTGTTCTTTAATATGATCAGTCGCTTTACATAAAACTGAGGCTGGCAATAGATTCAACTTTTTACAATCCAAAAGAAATGCATCTGTATAAAATTTAGCAACATCCCAAACTGTTTTCTTCTCGCGCCTAGCACCTTTAAGCATCTTATCTTCGCCACTATCACCATCATCAGTTAAGTGGCCAACATCAGTAATGTTCATCACATGATTTACTTCATATCCAAAATAACTTAGCATTCTGCGCAAAAAATCATTGAATACAAAAGTACGTAAATTCCCAATATGTGCATAGTGATATACAGTAGGACCACATGTATACATACCTGCTTTTCCACTAACTAATGGTTTAAATTCAGACTTTGACTTACTAGCAGTATTATACAAGTATATTTTATGTGAATCCATACATCCACTCCACTAAAGATACTATAAAAGTGCTTCGCCAAGAAAACAGCAAAATATGACATCAATTCTGATTAAAATAATTAAGTAAAATTCCAATCACAGGTGCAGCAACGCCAACACTAACTCCAATAACAAATCCCATACCCAAAAAATAATCCATATTTGAAATGAGGTCCCTATTGTTATCTGAAAGTCGTAGATTTTCCATTTTTAATTTTGTCACATCAAGTACAAGATTCTGATTTCTTATTCCAATACTAATGTTTTCAATATCTGCCCTATACAATTCAACAACTAAACCATCTGATCTTTGTGTACCAAGTATTTCCATTTCTACAATTTGGTTCACATATGTTCTTTGTGCTTTCAAATAACCATCCCCCCATGCCATGTGAACAGCACGAGCTAATCTACAGTCATACTCATGTAGATTTAAATCTGACATGCCACCAGAAATAGACATAGCCATCCCATCTTTGAACCCTTGCGTATAAGAATTAACATTTCCAGAAAAATCATCAGTACCAACAACAGTATCAATATCCAAACCATGACCAGCTCCAACAGAGTCAGGCAACTCAAGCCAAGGATCAATTCCAAAATCAAAATTCAAGTGGTCAGAAATATCTAATAAGTAAGTCATAACCCAAAAAATATCTCTTTTTTTAAAAAACTAACATACAAAATTTGCATTCTAAGCATAAAAGTGGACTTATAATGCACATTTTTCCTTCTTTTGGCTTATATATCAAACTCTAAATCTACTTTCTATAACAAAAACAAAAAATCCTGCTCAAAAGAGATAGGAAAGAGGCAAATTAAAAATGACAAATAAAAAAAGCATCACCAAAACTTCGCAGCGAAGCGAACGACGACTTACCAATTACGCAGGAATTGGAAAGAAAGTATTCGCTATTGGGGCACTTGGCCTTATGGCAGGAACATTAGCTACTAGTGCACTAGCAATTGACGATGAAAGTGTTGAAGATCAACAAAATGAAATGATTCAAAAACACGCTCCACCACAATTTATGCAAGAAGAATCAGTGCAAGAAGCACTAGACTCAGGCGATTATGAAGCTTTTATTGAAGCAGCAATTGAGTTCGATGAAAACATTGAAGATAATATTAATGAAGAAAAATTTGAAGAAATCCTTGAAAAACATGCAATTCACGAAGAAATCCAAGAGGCTGTTGAAAATGAAAATTATGAAGCTTGGATTGAAGCCGCAAGTAAACTTCCAAGAGGAGAAAGTTTCACACAATTAATTGACGAAGAAGAATTTTCATCATTTATTGAAATGCATAATCTGCATAAAGAAGGTGAAAAAGAAGCTGCACTTGAAATTGCAAAAGAACTTGGTTTAGAAGAAATCCGTGAAGAGATGAGAATCAACCTTGAAAACAATCGACAAGAAAAGCATGAAAAACGAAGCGAAGGCCGCCAAGACCACAAACAAGCAGTTGACAATGCAATTGAATCAGGCGACTACGAAACTTTTCAAGAATTAATCTTAGATATGCCTGAAGACAAAAATCCATTTACAGATTTTGATGAAGCAGATTTTGAGAAACTAATGCAGCTCCATGAAGCTAGAACAAACCAAGATCAAGAAACTGCAGACCAGCTAGCGCAAGAACTAGGACTCCCTAGTCGCGAAGAGCACGAAGAAAGAAAAGAAAGGCGCGAAGAAACCCGTGAACAAAGAAAAGACCCAAAAGAAGAAGATGGAATTGAACCAAATGGTCAAGAAATTGAAAACCAAGTGATTGAAAACCAAGAAAACACAAAAGAAGACAAGCCTTCTTTTACAAAAAATGTAAGAGGGTTTTTCGGACGCTTCTTTAGGTAAGTAAGACAAACAAAACAAACATCTAGTTTGAACCACATCTATCCACACAAAACCTCTAGGGGTCTTGGTACCACCCATGGCCCCTTTTTTATTTTTAACAAACGATTATTCTATAATCTGTCTTCTACAAAAATCAAAAGATCTAAATACTAAAAAAAAATTACTTGTATAATGGATAAACAAGACAAGATATTAATTTTCATTGTAGCAATAGTAGCAATAATTGGTTTATGGGTGATTATTAATCCAGATCTTTCTTTTTCAAACACTGGAGAAGCAATAGCACAAGATACTCAAATCAAAGAAATCATTGGCGGAAAAGACACAAAAGCTGCATCTGACGGGGTTGTTTTTAAGACATCACCTGCATGGGAAACACAAGAACAGATTATATTACAAAGCATAAAAGAAATCACAAAATAGAAAATGGATAAACAAGACAGAATATTAATGGCAATTGTAGTATTTGTGGCAATCATTGCACTAATTATAATCATAAAACCAGAACTTTCTACTTCAAACACTGGAGAAGCAATAGCACAAGATACTCAAATCAAAGAAATCATTGGCGGAAAAGACACAAAAGCTGCATCTGATGGGTTTGTTTTTAAGACATCACCTGCATGGGAAGACATTAAACCAATAATTATTCAAAGTACAAAAATCAAAACAAAATGAACTCATTAAATCAATACTTTTTTATTCTTCTTTGATAATGAAGCAACATGAAAAAATATGTTTTTACTTTCTCGCTGCTTTTCTTGATATTGATTATTCCATTCGCACTAGCAGATGACTTAGATACTGGCTTTCGTGAAGATATCGAGAATCTCTACCAATACGAATCACTAACTGCAGATGTTACAATCACTGGAACATTCATTTTATCTAAAGAAAAAAGCACCTCCCGGTCAAGTGAAATCACAAGCAAAGTCGCTCTTTTTCCAAAACAAAATTTTTATCAAAATATTTTAGAACAAACCACTTCCTCTAATCCCAGCACTACAAAAGTAGAAAATGAAAACAATGAATTGATTTTTACTTGGAACAATCCAAGTTTCACCACGTACAACTACCAAGTACAAACTTCTCTAAAAACAACAGAAGAAAACCATAGGCTAACAAAAGACATAACATACCCAATCACCCTTACTCAAACTCAAATAAACGAAAATAACCTTAATGATTACTTAGCTGTAACTGACACAATTGATTGGGATAACACAGATATTCAAGCAAAAGCAATTGAATTATCTCAAGGTAAAGATAATCTTTTTGAAGTTAGTTTCGCATTAGCCTCATGGGTTGAAGAAAATATCAACTACGATTTTACAACACTAAATGCACAAAGTTCTATCAAGGCAAGCAAAGTACTAGAATCAAAAAGCGGAGTTTGTGATGAAATGACATCTTTATTCATTGCCATGGCTCGGTCTCTTGGTATCCCTGCAAAGTTTATCTCTGGCTTAACTTACACAAATTCAGATCTTTTTAGTGAACCTTGGCAAGCACATGGATGGGCAGAAGTTTATTTTCCTGGTCACGGTTGGGTAGCTTTTGATCCAACTTTTGGCGAGTATGGTTATGTAGACGCAACACATATTCCTATGAAGCAAAGTAGTGACCCAACAGATTACTCTACCCTTTTTCGCTGGCTTGGTACTGATATTGATTTTGAAGACCAAGGTTTAGATTTTGATACTCAAATCACAAATTATGGAAATACACGAGAACAAAAATATGATCTAGAAGCAAATATTCTCTCAGAAACTGTCCAGTTTGGCAGCTACAACTTAATTTCTGCAGTGTTAGAAGATAATACTGGAACATATCAAGCGGCTACTTTAGAACTCTTTGCACCAGAAGAAGTTGAAATTTTGACTAGATACAAACAAAGTGAAATAATAAGGCACGAAGGTCAAACCGTTATTTATTGGTTAATTAAGGTTGATGAAAACCTTCAAGATGGTTTTACTTACACTTTTCCATTTGTAATTCGTACTGAATCAGGAGAGTTATATGAATCATCATTTAAAGCTACTTCTGAAAATCAGTTTTATGAAAAAAATGAAATTGAAGAATTTATCCCTTCAGAAGAAACCCTTCTAGCTCTTGAAGCAATAGATATCACATGTGATTATAATAAACAAATTCAAATTAATGAAGAGCAACCTATTACTTGCCAAATCAAAAATATTCAAACTGCAACTATCAATGGCCTAACTATCTGCCACGAAAAAGATTGTGAAACAAAAGACATTGAAGTTGATCAAACTATCAGTTTTGATTCCACAATAAATCTTGAAAACCCTGGTTGGAAAACTCAAACTATTACTTTTGAAAATAACGATTTTTCATACACAGCAGTGTTTCCAGTAGAAGCACTGGACTCCCCTAAATTAACTATTGAAATTGATTCTCCAAACATAGTAAACTTCCAAGATCAGTTTGAAATCACCTTAACAGCAATCCAAGAATCATTTGCACCAGCACAGCATGTTTCAATAGACCTTGAGATTGGAACTGGAACATACAATTGGCAAATAGAAGAAGAATTTAGTGGTGAAGAAGTGATAATGTTAGAATTAGACTCATCTAGTCTTGCAAAAACAAATACTATCACAATCAATTATTCATGGGAAGACAATCAAGGCAATTCTTACCAAGAGCAAACCAAAATAGATCTCAATGTCACTCCAAACACCACTATAGACAAATTAAAAATGCTAATTAACAAGCTCAGTATTTGGCTCACAAGTTTCTAAAAGCAACAAAAAACGAGCATATCTTTTTATTACCACTTAGAAATTAACTACTAGTATGATTATAGCTCCAAACAGCACAGCAATTGTAGGATTAAGTTTAGGGAATAAGTTATTTAGTGAAACATATATCCATCGTCTTCTTGCCTACTGCGAAAATAACTTTGAAAGAACTATAGCTATGATTCCAGATCTCCCATACATCCACACGCTTCTTGCAAGAGGGAAAGAAGTAACAAAAGCAAGAACAAAGGCCAGGTCAAATGCAAATTCTCTTGCAAATAGAGTTACAAGATATAATCAAAAGCAAAGCACCGACATCCAAGTTCAAAGATGGAAAGAATTAGATGAATCTCCTATTTACCAAGTACAATTAGACACAATAACCCAACTCCTTGAATCAAATAGTACTTTTGAAGAAGCAGTAAACCAAGCAACCTCTCAAGTACAAAGAGTCAAAACAGACGAAAAATCAATTAGGCAAGCAAGACAATATTTACTAAAAGAATTAGCATATTTAGCCTCTGCAAAAGACATCCACAAAAGCCATGAAAATCCAACATACATTTACCACAAACACTGGTCAATTTTTGATAGGTGGAGACTTGGAGATTTTGACAATAAAGTAAAATCAATTGAATTTCAAGTTTTAGAAGTTTAAAACATTAAAAAATAAAAAAAAATTAAAATTAAAGAATTATTGCTTTACTTTCGCTTAGCAGGTTTACGCTTTGCAGCCTTTCGCTTTGGAGCTTTCTTCTTAACTGCCTTTCGCTTAGGTGCTTTACGCTTAGTTGCTTTTTTCTTAGCAGGAGCTTTTTTACGAGCTACTTTTCGCTTAGTTGCTTTTTTCTTCTTAACTGCTTTACGCTTAACGGTTTTCTTTTTCCGTGTAACTTTACGCTTAGCTGCCTTCTTTTTAGGAGCTTTTCTTTTAGCTGCCTTCTTTTTAGGTGCTTTACGCTTAGCTGCTTTTTTCTTAACTGCTTTACGCTTAGTTGCCTTTTTACGAGCTACTTTTCGCTTTGCCGGTTTTTTCCGAGCTACTTTACGTTTTGTTGCGGTTTTACGTTTTGCAACTTTTTTACGTGTTGTAGCCTTCTTCCGGGTAGCTTTTCTTTTAACAGGAGCTTTTCGCTTCGCTGCTTTTCTTTTTGCTGGTGCCATCCTTTGTCGACCTCTTTTATTTTTCATTACAAACGATACTTTGTTTGCAATCACATCCCACATGTGGTATGATTTTGGATGAGTAAGATTAGATCTCAAACATCACTTTTGTAATCTATTGCATAAGAAATACATTTTTCGTTTTTAAACATTGTGTTTTATGTTACAAAAAACAAACAAAAAAGTATATGTTTTGCATTACAACAATAAAATAAAAAATATGCCAGCGTATTTACAAAAACCATAAAATAAAACTAGAAATTATGAACATAAAACTTTATATAACAACAAAACTAAAAAAAATACACAAAATAAACTCAAATAAAAACTAATTTTTGTCGACGACAAAACAAATAAATTACAAAAAAACATTACTACGGAGAGATAATCATGACATCATCAATTTGGACAGAAAAATATCGGCCACAAACTTTTGAAGAAGTAAAAGGACAAAAAGAAATTGTAAAAAAACTAAAAGCTTTTGTTGCAACTAAACAAATGCCTCACTTAATGTTCGCGGGGCCAGCAGGCGTTGGAAAAACAACACTCTCTCTTGTAATTGCAAAAGAATTATTTGGACCTTCTTGGCGTTCTAATACACTTGAATTAAACGCAAGTGACGAACGTGGAATTGATGTTGTTAGAACAAAAGTAAAAGATTTTGCACGTACAAAAGCACTTGGAAATGTACCTTTCAAACTCATTTATCTCGACGAGAGCGACGCTTTAACTAAAGAAGCACAGCAAGCATTAAGACGAACTATGGAAAACTATACTAGAACATGTAGATTCATTTTAAGTTGCAACTATTCAAGTAAAATTTTAGATCCAATTCAATCACGTTGCGCTATTTTCAGATTCAAACCACTCCCAAAAGACGAGTTAATGAAAGTAGTAAATAACATTGCAAGCAAAGAGCAAATTACAATTTCAGATAAAGCAAAAGACGCATTAATTGAAATTACAGGAGGGGATTGCAGAAAACTTGAAAACATAATGCAAAGTTGTGCAACACTTTCTAAAAATATTGACGAAGAGCTAATTTACTCTATGGCAAGCCTTGCTAAACCAAAAGAGCTAGGCGAAGTAATGCAATTAGCAGTTGATCAAAACTTCCCAATGGCTAAAAAAAAGCTATTAGACTTAACATTAAACTATGGTCTTTCAGGAACAGATATAATTAGGCAACTAAGTCGTGAAATTTGGAACCTAAACCTTGCTGACAAACAAAAAGTACAACTAATTGACAAGTGTGGAGACATAGAATTCAGACTTACCGAAGGTAGCGATGAATATGTACAATTAACTGCACTTTTAGCATACGCTATGCTTGTTGGGTCTAAACAATTAAAATAAATAATTTGGATTTTTTATTCTATTTTTTATTCTAAATCAAAAATTAAACAAAAAAAATAAAGAAATTCTAAAATCAAACTAAAAGAATAAATGCTAAAAGAACAACTAGTACCATCCCAATCATCCAACTTAAACTAACTACAGTACTATGTTTTAATCGCACCTTCTTTGTGCCAGACATTTTATTTCTACGCACCTTTTTTGTGCTAGACATTTTATTTCTACGCATCTTAAATCCTCCGACATCAAACTAAATATTAAAATTAATAAAAAATAAGATTATAATTCTACTCTGCACTTTCTTTTACACGTAAGCTTTCTTGAATAATGTCTCTGTAAGTATAACTAAAAGCCATAGATACTGATGCTTCATATAACGTATCTTCTTCAAGAGGTTCTACAAGCCTACATACAATACTTGCTTCTCCATCAACAAGTCTTGCTTCTCCTTCGCGACCACCACTTTTACATTCCCACTCAGTCGGATCACTAATTTCAAAAGCAACTTGACTAAATCTATCATCAAAGTCTTCTCCAACAATTGTAGATTCGCCTGTATTAACATTACTAATATCAATTTTCAAAAGAATAATTCCTCTACCGCCACTATCTTCAGAAACAGAAGTCACAGTAATTGGAGCTCCAGAAACAGAATAAACTTTCCCTTCATCTACAGTACAAACCCTATCGTCAGCTGAATCTTCTTTAAAACAAACATCATTTACAATTAATTGGGTCTCATAATCATACTCATAGTTTAAGTGCCAAGTTAAATCATTATAACCAACAACATCTGCTGTATAAAGTGCATAATCACTTGGTGTAAAAGAAATAATTTCTTCTCCTCCTTCAGGGTTAAATTCAGAGATACCTTCAATAGCTTCACTATTACTTAGTTCCCAACTTGGAATACCACTAAAATCTGCTTCAGCTGGTCCAAGTAATTCTAATCGAACGTCTCCAACTTCCAAGTCATGTTCACCTGGGTTTGATAAAACAACTTCAATGGGAAAATCTTCAGAATCAAAAATAGTGTAAATTCCTTCTTCAATTATACTAAAAGGTTCAAAACTAACGTCTGCTCCTTCGCTTCCACCAAAATAAGCCCCTGGACTCGTGGTATCTAAGTCCCCATCGCTACTACCTGAACATCCAGAAAGCACAAGTGCTCCCGCTAAAACCATAATAATTAGAATCTGTTTAAATTTCACCATCGTCAACCTCTTTTACTTATACATTACAATATATAATAAATTGAATATAATAAACACTATAACTCAATATTTGTATAAAAACTCTTCGGTAAAACAAACCTAAAAGTCAAAAAATAATTTAAGAAATAATTATGGCGTTTCAATTATCTGGACACTTTTTTTAGTGTTCTCAATATAATTATAATCAAGTTCTATTTGTAGTGGTGTTTCATAAGCACTAGTTCCAGTAATTCTAAATTTACAAACTGCTTTCCCAACATCATTACTAAGTCTGATCTTCCCATCACTTGGCGTACAATCAATTAAATTACCACCAGTCATATCTGCTGTAAAATGTACAATGTCTAAGTCGCTATACTCAAGTGTACTACTTCCACAATTACTTATGTCTGTAAGGGGGCTAAGAACTCTTCCGCTACCCAAATTACGTACAGTAATTTCAAAAATTGCAACATCCCCAACCATATCAACTCCAACATAACTAACACCAACTGGGCCACCTTGCCCACCACCCATAGATACGTCTCGTGGTTCACAAGCTTTTTGCTCACTAGTTACTTGGTAAAATAATGGGTCAACACAGATACTAGCACTTGCTTGAGTTTCATAAGCATAGCACCAAACTAAATTTAATGAAGGTTCATATTCGTAACTTCCCTCAGGGATAGTAATGCTTGTGGACATATACTCAACTTGGTTCCACCCACCATCTAAATTGTAAACACTTTTTCCATCAACTTGTCCACAACTTTGAACATAATCAATTCCTCTAATAATATTCGGGTCAAAGCCAGTTATTTGTAAATAACAATCACTAGCTACTAAATCGTGGTTTCCTTTATTATAAACTTCAAGAATCGCTACAAAATCAGAGATATCATAAATTGTTGACTGTGGAAAACCACTAACAAAACTAACTTCTACTCCGCGACTACCAGTTTGCGCAGCAGCAAGTGAATTTGCACTTTGGTCAGGGTTCTCTCCAGCAGATATTTGTGTACAAGAACTTAGCATTAACAACATAGCTAAAGTTCCAATCAAAAGAAACATTCTACTAACACCAAACTTAGATCTAACCATCAATCAGATATAACCAATCCAAGGTTAATAAAGCTTTTTCTTAAGCCAAGGCGTATAGTTTGTTTATTTCACACCATTCCAAAGCAAATCAAAAAAAACTTTATACGTCTGTGCGAAATTTTGATCGTCTATTAACAAGCCATAAGGTTCTTTCCCATAACTAACCAAAAAAAAATAATTATTTAACACGCCATACTCTGTTTTAGTATCAATATCAACATAACAAACCTTTGTCAAAGGCATCTTCTCTCTAATTTTCCCCCATTTCTTTCCAGCACGATTAACCAAAATTTTCAATTTGACTTTATCTTTAATTCTCCTCTTATGAACTACTTCTACAAAAAAACCTTCTAATTTACTAAATGATTCCAGTGGTGCTGAAGCAACATAATATTCATCACCTTTTTTCCAAGAGTTCATTATTTCAGTATAAAGCGACTTAATTCCCCGAATACCTGTAAAATAACGAAAATCACTTAATTTAGAAATCCCGCTTGGTTTCACTTTCAATTTAGATATAAAATTTAACAGCTTTGTCTTCTCTGACGCAAGTTTTTCTTCTTTTTCAGAAAACAAGTTTGCTAAAGAATCTGGGTCACTTGCCCGAAAAACTTTGACATTATTAACTGTTTTAAAACTAACTAAACCTTTTTCTAACAAATTACTAAGTAACATATAAATTTGTGAACTTTGAATTTTTGTTCGTTTACAAATACCACCAGTTTTACTCTCCCCATAATGTTGCAAGTCTAAATATACTACAGCTTCTCTTTCTGAAAGGCCAGCTGATTTCAATGAGATCACATTTTTTTCCATTTTACTACTAATCTTATTAGTAGCAATTTTTTATAAATGTTTTGGGACCCAAACACTAAATGATAAACGCACTAATAGTCGATTATTTTGGAACCATTGCAGATCCAAATAGAGTTGATTCAATACTAAAACCACTTGCAACAGAAGATAGCTTTCAAGGCATTTACAAAGATGCTACTCAAAAAACCCTTGACTTAATTATAGCTGGTGATAAAGAGATAATTCAAGCAGTCAGAGATACTTTCTATCCTGGAGTGACCGATCTTTTTGACGCAGCCAAGTTAAGAGGACTTGACACCCAAGTCTATTCTAGTGGTCATGGCCCATTTATTGTGGAAAGTCTAAAATTAATTGGAGTAGAAACAAAGTTCATTGACCCAGACATAATTGGAAGCAAAAAAGAAGCTAGTTCCTACCAAAAACTAAAAAAACAAATGAAGTACCAAAAGATCATTTTCACAACAGATAGTAATGCAGAAGCAAAAGCTGCACTAGAGGGAGAAATTAACCATGTTGTTTTAGTAGACCCTTCTAACCCAGACTATTCAAAGGTACACCAATTAATTGAGGCTGCAAGTGCACTCAGGTAATCTAAAAAACATCAAATGGACAAAATATTTAGAGCGAGAACAAGAACTCTTCATATTTGCAGCATTCATGCAAACATATGGGCAACTCCTCAAACAAGAAACTGGTTTTGGCTTCGAAAAACAATTGCATTACTACAATGACACAAAAGGAATTTTCTACAAAGACCCCTGCGAGCTACAGGCTTGCAACAAACATTTCACAAACATCATCGAAAATGAACCTCAAAAGGTTAGTAAATGGATTCAAAAAGAACAAGAAATTCAAAAAAAACAGCACTTGCTCTTGCAGAACAAAAATCCAATCCAGGTCGTAAATAATTTTCAAAAATTGCTTCTTTATAACACAGTTATTCCTTACCGCATACTAGCAGCAATTCAATATTCAAATTTAAACAAGCAAAATCTCAAAAAAAAACTTGAAAAGATCAGATCTAAATCTTTATACTTAACATTATTTGAAAACATGATTAAACCTCTACTCCACAAAGTCCATCAAAAAATAAACATGCCTAAAAATCTACTATCAATGATGACTCCAAAAGAATTAATAATGGCCTTAGAAAAAGGTATTCTTCCTAGCAAAATTGAATTAAAGAAAAGAAAAAATGGTTGCCACTTTCACATCTCAAAAAATAAAATACAATTCTATTACAATAAACTAGATATAACAAAAAACACCACTAAACTTCCAAAAAAATTAAGTGGAAACATCGCATTCCAAGGAAAATCCAAAGGAGAAGTATCAATTGTAAATAATTTAAGTCAATTAGCTAATTTTCAAAAAGGAAACATTCTTATCTCAATCAACACAAACCCCGCACTTATTTCTGCAATAAGTAAAGCAAGTGCAATCATAACAGACGAAGGTGGATTTATGTGCCACGCTGCAATCATAGCTAGAGAATTAAAAATACCTTGCATTATAGGAACTAAGCACGCAACTAGAATTTTCAAAAATGGTGATATGATAGAAGTTAACGCTATAAAAGGAATTGTCAAAAAAATACACTTAGAATAACCTCAAAGTATAATCATCTACTACTATACTTAGTAAGCATTACCGCGCCATACGCTCCATTAAACCCTGCAGCTAGTTTTACCACAACACCACTCAATACACGCGAATCACGAACATAATTCAGCTCCGCACAATCTTCTCCAACCTGCCTGTCTCGCAAATTTGTTGCTGGAATTTTACCATGATATAATGCAAGTGCACATCCAGCTAATTCTAAAGCAGAGCTTCCTGCTTGCAAATGTCCAGTGCTTCCTTTAAACGAAGACACAGCTACATCCCCACCAAGTAATTTTCTAATCGCATGTGATTCTGCACTATCATTCATTAAAGTTGCAGACCCATGTGCATTCACATAAGTCACTCTCCTAGTGTTCACACCTGAACCCATAAAAACTGATTGTAAAGCGCGTTCGTATCCTTTTTGAGATAAATGAATTGGATTAACAACTCCAGCAAACTCTGTAACTAAAGAAGTATCTAATACTTCGCAATAAATATTAGCGCCTCTTTCTAAAGCATGTTGCAATTCTTCAAAAACTAATACCGCGCCACCTTCTCCTAAAACTGGTCCATCACGCCCATTTCCAAAAGGAAACATTCCTTCCAAAGAAGAACTAAATTCCTCATTTGAGTTAGCATATTGTCCAAATCCAATTGGTGCTTCAACTGCTCCCACTAAACTTACATCTCGACTTCCCTTCACAGCAGCAAACCCCTCTAAGCATGTTGCAATACCTGTCGCACAAGCAGTTGAAACAAATGCACTCGGGCCCTTTACACCTAAGGCTCTTGCTACAATACCTGGCAATGCATTACTTTGCGCTAAAGCACTACTTCTAAATCCCTTCGATAGAGATGATAAAATTCCTAAATCACCTGCACCACTACCCAAATATAAAGAAGCCAATTCTAACTGCGCACTAGTCAATCTAGCATCCAAAACTGCAGAACTTGCACAAGCAAGCCCAATTCCAAAACTTCTTCCAGCACTTGCGTGAGAATAATTATTTTTGATATGAGTAGCAACATCTTCAGGCAACTCAGCTAAATGATCAAATCCACCTAAACGTGAAAGTAAATTATGTTGGCCATCACTAGAACTATAGTTAGATTTACCTCCAACTAAGTTTTTCCAAAAACTTTCAGCAGTATTACCAATTGAACAAAACGGCCCAATACCCGTAATTACAACTCTTCTATTTTGCATAAAACAATCAAAATAAAGCGTTTTTAAAAAAGATCTTATCAAAAAACTAAAACTAAAAAAAACCCACAAAATAATCAAAAAGAAAAACTATCTTCTACGACTTGGTTCAATTGTAAACTTCTGCTCACTTAAAGCACTATAATCATAAACCAGTTCCAAATAAAGCGACTTTGTAATCGCTGAGCTAAGAGCACCATAACGGTATTCACATTTCAAATCTATACTTTTTTCATCTTCTACAAATTCATAACGTACTACTGAATCTATTTTTTCGCTCTCCCCTTCACCTTCAAAATCACAATTTTGCAAATCATCAGTAGTCAATTTTGCATCTTTAAGAGAGATAGTTCCAACTTCCCCACTACCTTTGTTTTCTATATGAAAATCAAAATACACTATTTGTTCTCTTTCAAATACATTTTCTTGAAAAGTAGTAATAGCAACAGGAGAATATTGAGAGTTAGCAGTAATTTCACTATCAATTTCAGGATTATCACAACCACCATATACATCGTACCCACTTGGGCTAATACACACAGCTTGGTCTAAAACTGTTGAATACTTGAATTCACTTTCAATAAATAAAGTCACTTCGTGATTAGGTTCTTGGCTACTAAGTAGGTTCGCAAATCCTTCAATCTCAATTTCCTGCGACAAAACAACTGGAGAATCTTCGTCATAAGCTAAAATTTCAAAAGATTCAGGATCTACATCTTGGATTTCTACATACCATTTGTCATAACCAAATACCCGAACACTAGCTTCGCGCATATCTTGCGAACCTTGATTTTCAATAGTCATCACTAAAAAAAAATCTGAATTTTCAGCAACTGTACTTCTTGGTAAAACATCAACACTTACAATTTTAGGACCAGCAAACTTAGAAGGATAACTAAGTTCGATATAATTTCCAGCCACATCATTACTTGAGCAAGAACTCAAAAACATTAAACCAAAAATAATCAAACTAATTACAAACACTCGGGTAAAAAGGTTAAAATTTCTAAAAACCATTATACTTCGCCCCCAGTACTTGTATCCCCTGAATCAACAGTACCTGAATCATCATCTAAATCAGTATCAACAACTTCTTCTTCCTCTTCCCACTCAACTTCAATATTTTCTGTACTAGCAACCATATCAAAGCGATAATCATAAACAAGCCAACCTTCAATTGTGTGAGGCGCTGCATTCTGATCAGCAATATCTTCTGCAAATGAAGAATCAATTTCCATAAAACAATTTGTCACAAACAATTTTTCTCCTTCTTCAAGTCCATCTTCAGATAAAAGAACATCTTCAGAATATCCATCAAAACATTCAGAATTATCTGTGTTTTGTTCAAAAGCATCATTATAATATATGTCATACCCATGAACATTAGTCAAAACACCAACAGCTCCCTTACGTCCACCTTCATAAAAATTTTCAACATTAAGAGTCGTAGTGATAGAAGCTTCACCAAGTTCAACTATCCCATCATCAACAAACACATTAAGCCTAGCAAACTCAGGAACTGATTCTGGAATCGTATCAAGCCCATGAAGTGAACTTTGTAATTGACTAATAATTTCAGCGTACTTATCTTCGTTAGATGTGAAAATAGGACTAATAAAAGAACGAGTTTCCATATCCAAAAGTTCTAAAGAAAATTTTACTGTCCATTTTCCTTCAATATCAGCTGTTGGTCTACATGAATAACTTAAATCATCAACGGATTCAGTAATAGAAACTAAGCCAAGAAATTTGTCAACTCCCCCCACAATTCCTTCAACTTCATCTTTTCCTTTTGTAAATTTACAAGAACTATCAATACTAAACGATTTTCCAGAAGGCACCACAATTTCTACATCAAACAGATATATTAATTTATTAAAATCCCCTTCAGCAACTACTGTTTGGCCACGACCCTCTCCTTGGTCTGCATACGCCAAGCTAACTTCTACGTAATTAATAGCATCATCGTACGTACTTCCACCTTCCTGTTCATCTCCTTGCAAAATTTCTTTTGTTTGCTCGTCGACGCATTCAACATGTAAGCCTTTTTCTTTTTGAACGTCATATTGCACATCACAGATTTTCTCTGCTTTAACTTCAGCTTCTCCTTCGTCAATACAATCTTGCGAATCGCCTCCACCAGACAAATCTCCAGCAGACTCAAAAAGACAATGAAATTGGATTGCAATTCTCTCCCAAGAATTTACATCACCTTCACTTAAATCTACTATCCTTGCTTGTTGGCTTGAGAGTAATTCATCCGCTGATGGGCCTTGTCCTGCCCATAAAAAATCTTCAGTAAAAGGAACATGTGAAGAAACAGCTAGTAAAGTTATTGTAAAAATAAGTAATCCTAAAATGATTGTAAAACTTTGTAAAAGTAAATTAGCATATTTGTGCCCTTCCCCAAAAGAACCAACAAAAATTACCGCAAAAGCAATCCACCATGGGAATGCCACTACAAATATTGAAACTAAGTCAGGAAATGCTAAACCAAACAAGGTTTCAAGAAGATCCAAAACAAATGCTCCTCCACCAACATCTAATAAAAAGATTATCCCAATAAGGATTCCTGAAAGCTCAGGTCCGGTTGCTTCTCCATGAGATGCATAAGCTGCAAAAAAAATCAATACAGCTGCAATAGCCCCATAAACTCCGATAAATAAAGCATCATAACGTGTTTGAAAAACAACCACCCATGCCAAAAAAAGCATTAGTGGAAAAAAAACAGCATACTTTGCTTTATCATATTTTTCAGAAACAATCCATGCTGCCAAAAAAGAAGCAACAACAGATAAGAAAAGTAAATATCCACTACTTATTCCTTGCTCTTGTCCAAAAAATTTCAAAAATCCAATTACAAGACCTAAAACAATCAATGCAAAAGTAGGAACTATCAAGGCTTCCTTACCAGTGCCTTGAGTACGCGACGATCTTGCTTGATCTTCTTGAGCTTTCGCCATTCGCGTCTCAGCTTTTGCCTGCTCTTTTAGTGCCTTAGCTTCATCACGTTGAGCTTTCAAATCACTTAAGGCACCAACAGCTGCTCCAGCAACAGGACCACCTTCGGCAGTAGCAAGAGCCTCCCCAATATCTTTAGCCAATCCAGCTTCCCAACCAGCACCCGGTGCTTCTTCTTCACTCATCCAAAAACCCTCTTTAATTGTCAACATAGTATCTAGCACAAACACTAGTAAAGCCATGTTACAATAATTACAAAACAAAGTTTCGAACATATATATAGTTTACGAGAAAACCACCTTCAAAGATTACAATAAACTTTATCGAAAAATATTAAAATAACTAAATTCACTAGGCTACATGTTTGACAAATTCGTTCTAATCTTTAAAGGTGGCTTTGCAGCCGAAGTAATAAGTAAACACGGCAACTTGTTTCTAAAAGGAAAAATGTTTGGAAACAAAAGTTCTGAACTAGAATTAAAATTGCTTCAATTCGGAAATGAAGTTCCAAAAAATGGAGTTAACCAAGCTAGCTTAATGGCAATTATCACAACAGGAAACTGTATTGAACAAAGAGCCACAGTAGAACTAGATAGTAAAAGCGTAAAAACCTCTAAGATAAAATTTGCAGCAAAAGTAATTAATGTTCACTAAACTAATTATTAAAATTTATAAAAAATAAAATATCTGTTTTTCTAACCAATTTCCACAGTAAGCTGCCTTACATCAAGTGTTCTAGTTGGAATGATTTTTACTGCATTGTTGCCAGTATCAATGTATTCAGAGATATCAAAAGCATACGAACTTGAAGTTGTATCGAAACTTCTTTTGTATCCATTAATTGAAACATATCCACGTTTAGTATCT
The DNA here is from genome assembly GCA_018697095.1 of archaeon. GTDB lineage: Archaea > Nanobdellota > Nanobdellia > Woesearchaeales > GW2011-AR9. The sequence continues at coordinate 217,252 of JABHSG010000001.1, forward strand.
CCTTCATCAGAAAAGTCCAGTGTTAATTCAACCCTATCATCACCATCATCAACTTCTTCAAACTCTTCTAAACTAAGTGAAAAATAATATGTTGGATATTCAATATCTTCAAGTTTAGACACGACTTTAATTCCGTAAATAGTATAATCACCGTCAACAGTACTAAATTCAACTGTATTTTGTCCAAGGTTAATTAGGCTAGTACTCAATTCAATTGAACCCATCTGAGCGTCACAATTAGGTGTCGCGCTATAAATTTCTTCATTGTTAACAAAGATTGTAAGTTTCCCATCCTCGCTTGGTGCACAATCTGGTTGGAAATTAAATTCCAATGTTTCTAAATTGTCATACTCAGTTTCAGAAATTTGAAAAGTTCCACTTGCGCTGCGAGAACTTAAGTCAAGTAGTTCACCAATAATTTTAATGTTCTCAAGTGAAGCTTCATTGCTGCTCCAAAATATTGCCCCAGGACCACTCAATGAAAAAACAATACTATTTTCCTCTAAGAGTAAATGATCTGCAATTTCTAAATTAATGTTTTGTCCAGAACTAACTGATTCATCAAGAAGTTTTTCTCCATTGAATTCTATTTGTAATCTGCCACCAGTAACTTCTGCTACTCGAAGGCTTAAAACCAAGTCTGAAGTAACTCCCAAATCATCAATACCTAAACTAAAACTTCCTTTCTCTTCAGAGAACATACTATTTTTCATGTAAATAGATTCCTTCTCTGCAAGAACAGAATCTTCTAAAGACGTAAAAATATTAACTGAAGCGAGTGTATGCTCAACTTCATCTTGTGATAAATATTTGATAGTTCCTGGAGTTTCTTCTAAAAGAATTTCTCCATTAATTTCCCCTGCGTCATCTGAATCTGAATTACTGCCAGAACTTGAACCAAAATCTTCACCTAGTAGTGCTGCTCTTTCATCAGGCTCAATTACAACAACATATCCGATCATGAGTATCATGATTAACATCAAAAGAACTGCAGCTGCTCCAGCTGCTTGCGCTTTACGACTACCTCTAAAAGAAGACTTTGTACCAACCATCCTGATAAACAAAGCAAATAACTGTATATAAAGATTGCTAAGTTTTAGAAATTATCTCAAAGAAACTAATCCCAATTAACAGTATAATCTGCAGTTCCAATCCCACTTGTAGTGTTATCACAATCATCCATTGCGTCAACAGCTACTTCAAGATTATATGTCCCTTCTTCCAAAGAACCTGAAAAAAGGTGTGGGCTTTCTGATAAAGATAAACCACCATCAAATCCCAAATAAACTGTATCTAAATCTGTATCCAAACTAGTATTTTTTTCATCAAAAATAGCAACATAATTTACATCCACTATTTCATATCTACCACAATTATCTTCACTTGTAGAATGGTCTACTGGCTGATCTATATCTACAGCAACTTCTAAAGCATCGTCATTATATTTACTAATACTAACTGTAACATTTCCAGTTTCAGGATCAACACAACTTGTAGCAAGCAAAGCTGAAAGTCCCATTCCAATACCTAATCTTACCATTATAATTACTCAAAAAGAAGCTATATTTATAAACATGACCCTAATTACTCCTTCAGGGAAGTAAAAAATACTTGAAAACCCTAATAAACTGCAAAACGAATATGATACTAAAATGAAATTACTAAGTCAAAACTACAAGGCAGGGATTGTCAAATTAAAAATAACCGATCGTGACGATTTGTGGTATCTAAGCCACATTATCGATCCTAGCGATAAGCTTACTGGAATCACAACCAGAAAAATCAAAATCGGTGATGGTGATAACGCTAAAATCACCAGAAAAACCTATCGCATTACAATTGAAGCAAAAACCCTAGACCTTCAACTTGATTCAGACACACTAAGAGTTAACGGAACTAATACCACTGAGCATGATGACATCCCAAAAGGCAGCTTTCAAAATATCTCAATAACAATTGATGACGAGATTACTATCCATAAACAATTCAAACAATATCAAATAGATAAGTTAAAAGAAGCCGCTAGTGACAAAAGTCCATTTCTACTTGCTCTTTTCGATCGTGAAGAAGCACTCATCGCAAAAACTACTAAGTTTGGTTATCAAGTTCTAACAGAACTAAAAGGGTCTAGCGAAAAAAAACATGAGAAACATCAAGCAACAGGAAACTTTTATTTAGATTTGTACAAAACTCTTTTGCAATATCAAAAGCGCAGCAATCCACAAAAAATTATTTTGGCAACACCTGCTTTTTACAAAGAAGATTTTCTAAAAGCTATTCCTAAAGATCCTAATTTCAAGAAATTGATTATCCAAGCTACAGTTTCTAGTGTTACTGAATCTGCAATCAATGAGCTTCTAAAAGATACCAAACTAAAACAAGTCATCAGTCAAAGTAGAGCCAGCCAAGAGATTAATTTAATGCAAGAACTCCTAAGTGAGATAGGTAAAGATGGCGCATACGCATATAGTAAAGACGAAGTGCAAAATGCAGCAAATCAAGGAGCGATTAAAAAACTTCTAATTACTACAAAACTAATTACTAAAGCAAAAGAAGATAGCAGTTACGAAGAGCTAGACAAGCTCCTAACTCTAATTGATAAAAGCAAAGGTGAGATTCATATCCTTAACTCAGACGAAGAATCAGGTAGACGCCTAGATGGACTCTCAGGAATCGCAGCAATTCTAAGATACAAACTAATCTAAAAAAACCTAAACTTCTCGAAAGTCTACTTCTGTCATTTCAAAAAATTCTTTAGTAAAATCAACGGCTTTTTGCACATCAAATTTTTTGCAGGTATAGATATCACAAGTAACAAATGGTTTTGGTTCGTCCCAAGCATACACATGAGTCCCTGAAGATTCCCAATGTACCCATCCAGCCCAACCATACTTACTAGATTTATTAGTCATAGGTTCTAAAAGTACTTTCATGCCAAGTTCCTTACCTAAACTATTAAGATAATGACATATCTTTTCACTAGTAACTTTTTCTTGGCAATAACCTTCAATTACTAAACGTTGCCGATAAATTTCTAAAGCTAAATTCCCTTGAACCATATTAAAAAAATGAGGAGACATTATAAAAAACTAACCATCAAAATATCACAAATTCGTAAATATAAGACATATACATTGCTTTCTAAAATCTGTTTTCTCGTCGATAAAATTCAGACATAGCTTATCAAAACTAATCCTAAACAAACCACAACCTTTTAATAGTAGTTATTTTTAATCATACATGAGTTAAAACAAATTAATTGAATCAAAAAAAGGGCACAGGTGGTACTGGTTTTGAAAGGTAATTCTAACCTAAAAAACTCTGCCCTACATAAAAAAACAAAAAAAAGGGGTTGTTAAAAATGATTGTAAAAGAAGACTTATTAGCACAATTACGAAGGTATTTTGATCTAAATTTATACGAAGTAAAGCTTTGGGCTGCACTTCTTAGTCGTGGTGTTTCTACTGCAGGAGAATTATCAGACATCGCAGATGTTCCAAGATCACGTTCATATGACGTTCTTGAATCTCTTGAGAAAAAAGGATTCGTAATTATGAAAACTGGAAAGCCAATCAAATACATTGCAATTCCTCCTACTGAAGTTGTTGATCGTGTAAAAAAGAATATGAATCTTCAAGCTCAAAACAAAATCAACAGATTAGATTCTATTAAAAATTCTGAACTTTTAGGAGAATTAGAATCACTTCACAAAACTGGAGTATCACTTGTTGACCCAGCTGAGCTAACTGGCGCAGTTAAAGGACGACATAACTTATACAACCACATGGATATGCTAATTAAAGGCGCAAAAACTTCTGTAAACATCATGACTACAGAAAAAGGATTCATGCGTAAAGCTGAAGGTCTTAAAGGATCAATGGCAAAAGCAAAAAAACGTGGTGTTGAAATTAAAATCGCAGCCCCTTTAAACAAAGAAAACAAAAAACACGTTGACGGATTAAAAGGAATTGCAACTGTTAAACATAACAAAGAAATTGATTCTAGATTTATGACAGTCGATGGACAGCACACAGTTATGATGACAATGGATGATGGGCAAGTTCATCCAAGTTATGATATGGCTATTTGGGTTAAAGCAGATTATATGGCAGCAGGTATGAATGGCATGTTTAATCAAACCTGGAAAGGCCTAAAATAAACCTTTTATAATTTCTTTTTTCTTTCTAATTTTTTATCGATAAAATCTGCCACAAATAAGTGCGCCCTTTGGAACAACACCACCAAACGGATATTCTATCTGCTTCACATCGTCCAAATTTCCACCTCTTGGTTTATGAATCGCTTGACCCATAGAAAAAGCATACATTTCAGGAGCATCAGCAATTAACCACGAAAACCCCAACCCATTTTCTCCATGACTACCAATTCGTTTGCCACTCAAAAATGCCTCTTTCAAAACAACCCTTCCTTCAGAATCTACAAATCCTGGCCCTGAATCAAGAATATAGACAGAGACCCTTCCTTGATAAGAATCTGCAAGAATTAAGCTTTTTCTAATTGAGGTTTCATCCACAGATGAAATAAACAAAGTTCTTTTCATAACATGCTGAATAATATTCTCTATTCCAAGAAACAAAAAAGATCCTAAATGACTAGGATAATTTCCAAAAGATTCCTCCCAATCCATAAAACAGGCTGGCCCTTTTGTTGTGAATGGTCTTCTAAACAAAACTCCTTCTCTTCCAGAAACTTTTTGAGCAATCATCTCATCAGTTAAATTAGGCAAATCTCTCCACATTTCAAAAACAAGTTTGTCAACGCTACCCTCACTCAGATCAAAGATCATGACCCTTCAAAAACAGACCCTATTTTTAAGCATAAACTACAAAAAAATCAATTTTAAGTTGTTATTCTCTACGTCTTATGAAAAACAGCAGGGTAATTTTATATATTATCTAAAACAAACTCCCACTATAATGAAGATAGATTCTCTAATAGCTAAATTACACCCATTAGAACGTAAAGTTCTTCCAGAGTTAGCTAAAACTACCTCTTTCAAAGAGTTAGCAAAATTAGCAGATCTTACAGAGATCGAAGTTATGCGAGCTCTTCAATGGCTTGAAAATAAAGGTGCTCTAACTTTAGAATCAATTGAAGACACATTCATTGAATTAGCTGATAATGGAGAAAAGTACGCAAAAGCCGGTCTTCCTGAAAAACAAATACTCAAATTTCTTGATAACACTTTCAAAGCTGCAGACAAATTGCTAAAAGAAGCAGACCTTTCAATGCAAGAACTAAATGCCTCTATTGGTAAACTAAAACGCCAAGGCGCAATTGAAATGCAAAGAGCAGCAAATGGTTTAATGCTTAAGGCCACTAAAGCTGCAAAAGAATTTTTGCAAACTGATACTATTGAAGAACTATTTTTACAAAAAGAATTCCCAATTAACGAATCCAAACTAACAAAAGATGATAAAGTTGCTATCAAAAATTTAAGCAAACGTCAAAATTTTATAGAAAAGAAAAAAGTCAAACATGTAAACATCAAACTAACCAACCTTGGAAAAAATCTCAGTAAACAAAAAATCAAACAAGATGTGATCAACAGGCTAACTCCGGCAATGTTAAAAGACGGTTCTTGGAAGAAAAAAGATTTTCGCGAGTACGATGTTGAGATCAACGTTCCAGAAAAATTCCCTGGAAAAAAACATTTTGTAAATCAAGCAGTTGACTATATCAAAAATATTTGGATTGAAATGGGTTTTTCAGAAATGGATGGAAACTATGTTCATTCAGCATTTTGGGACCTCGACGCATTATTTGTACCTCAAGACCATCCAGCTAGAGAAATGCAAGATACTTACTATCTAAATGGGAAAGCCAGTTTACCAGAAGGAAAAGCTCATCAAGACATTTACAAAAAAGTAAAGGCAGCTCACGAAAATGGTGCAGGAACAGGCTCCACAGGTTGGGGATACAAATACAGCAAAGATGAAGCAAGTAAAATTATGCTAAGAACACACACCACTGTACTTTCCGCAGAAACAATTTCAAAATTAAAAAAATCAGACCTACCTGCAAAGTTCTTTGCAGTAAATAAAGTATTTCGTAACGAAGCACTTGACTGGAAACATTTATTCGAATTTTACCAAGTAGAAGGAATTGTTGTTGATCCAAAAGCTAACTTAAAACATCTAAAAGGTTACTTAACCCAATTTTACAAAAAGATGGGTTACAGTAAAGTTAGAATGCGTCCAGCACATTTCCCGTACACTGAGCCTTCTGTTGAAGTTGATGTTTATCATCCTGTGAAAAAACAGTGGGTTGAACTTGGTGGCGCAGGGATATTTCGTCCAGAAGTTGTAAAACCATTACTTGGAATTGATTGTCCAGTTCTAGCTTGGGGCCAAGGTATGGGGAGAATCATCAGTGCATACTGGGGCATAACTGATATTCGAGATTTATACAAAAACGATTTAAAACAATTAAAAGAAATGAAGATGTGGGTAAAATAAACAAACTTACTATAACTTCCAAAATAACAATTAAAAAATGCCAACCGTAATATTTAGTAAATTAGAACTTGAATCGCTCATCGAGAAGAAACTTCCTCTTGAAGAGCTAAAAGATCGTATCAGTATGCTCGGAACAGACTTAGAACATATTGAAGGTGATGAGATCAAAGTAGAAATTTTTCCAAACCGACCAGATTTACTTTCTCAAGAAGGGTTCGCAAGAGCACTTGCTAGTTTCATAAATGCCAAAGGCAAAACTGGACTAAAACAATATAATGTTGAAAAACCAAAAAAACAATTAATTCTCAAAAATTTACCACCACAGTGGCCTTTTGCTATTGCTTTTATCGCTAAAGGATTAAATTTAGATGCTGAAAAAGTACGTGACTTAATTCAACTCCAAGAAAAGATAGGAGTTACTATGCTTCGTAACCGTAAAAAAGGCGGAATTGGCCTTTATCCTCTTGAAAAAATTCATTTCCCAATCACTTTCGAAGGAAAAAATCCTAAGGATATTAAATTTCAACCATTAGATCACAATAAAATTCTTACAGCAAAACAAATTTTAGAAGATCACAAAAAAGGAAAAGAGTATGGTCACTTAATGCAAGACTGGAAAAAATATACTATTTTCACAGATGCAAAAAAAGAAATTATGTCCATGCCCCCAATTATTAATTCAGACATTGTTGGAAAAATCGATACTACTACAAAAAATCTTTTTATTGAATGCACAGGTAACGACCTTAAAACAATCACTAAAGCAATTAACATCTTTGCCTCTAGTCTTGCAGACATGGGTGCAACTTTAGAAGCAATTGAAGTTATTGGTAACAAAACAACAAATAACAAACTCATAATTCCAGATCTTAACCCAACAAAAATGCCACTAGATCTTCCAAGAATCAATAAACTTCTAGGGCTAGAACTTACAATTAAAGATGCTAAAAAATGGTTAGAACGTATGGGTTTTGGCGTAGAAGAATCAAAAAATAAAGACCAGCCAGCAACAGTTCTAATCCCAGCTTATAGAAACGACATCCTTCATTCAGTAGACTTAGCCGAAGATATCGCTATCGCTTACGGCTACGAAAATTTCACCCCAACTATTCCTGATGTTGCAACAATCTCGCAGCCTAACAAACGTGAAGTTTTTGTAGAAAAACTAAGAAATCGTCTTATCGGCTTTGGCTTACTAGAAATAAAAAATTATCACCTAATCAAAAATGAAGAAACTACTATCTCTATGAATAAGCCAAATCTTGATACAGTAAAGTTAGCAAACTCTCTTGGTGACCACAACACTTTACGTCCAGACCTAATCTCAAGTTTACTAAAAACATACACAATCAACGCTCATCATGAATATCCACAAAAAATTTTCGAAACAGGTAGAACTTTCAATTACGAAAACAAATCCCACTCTCCAAAAAATACTGACACAGGAATTTTAGAATCTGAACATCTAGCTGTTGGCCTTTGTAGTGAAACCGCTGACTTTACAGCAATCAGGCAAGTGATGGATATGATTGCACGTGAAACAGATACAAAATTAGAAATAAAAGAGCCAACAACTCAATCCCAAAAAACACTTTATCCAGAATTCATCCAAGGACGTGTTGGAGAAATAATCTTAACACAAACAATTAGTAAAACAAAACAAAAATCTGTCTCCATCGGAAAACTAGGGGAAATCCACCCACAAGTACTTGATAATTGGGGAATCAAAATGCCAATAGTAGCATTAGAACTTAATGTAGAACTTCTTCTAAAAGCAGTACAGCAAAACAATAAATAAAAACAACAACTCTACTAAAAATTAGCACGTGCATTTCTAAGAATCCCTTCAAGTTGTGATTGATTTGGATTTCTAGGAAGTTCAACTTGCCTTCCACCAACAGATGCCAAGTCACGATTCATTCGAACAACTGCACCTTGCATCAAATCAACTAACTCTTCTCGCGTAGGATTCTTAGGGACATAATTATTATTCACAATTACTGCATCAGCAAAATCACGTGTTGGCAAAACAAATTTTCTACACATCTCTTCAACACGCCCAGCACCAAAATACTTCAAAATTATTTCTTTAGGCAGTTTCCCACGCCCGCCTTCTTCAACAGAACGTGAGTCACGATCAATCCTTCGAGGAAGAATTTTATTATCATCTGTATGAACATATAACTTCAAATCAGCCATTTCTTGTAAAACAGGATCATGTAAAGCAAATAATCCTTCAATTAAAATCACTGGTGCAGGAGCAACCCTAACTAATTTTGAATTTGTATACCCTGCCTGATTACCAGTCCCAAAAGTATAAGCTGGCCTAAATGTAGTTTCACCTTCCAAAAGGTGTCCTAAATTCAAATTAAGCCAATGAAAATTTATTGTATCTGGGTGGTCATGGTTATTCCAATAATCTAAATTTTGTAATCCTTCAGGAAGCCCATCTTTTTTTCCACCTAAATAATAATGGTCCATGCCTAAACTCATAACGCCTGATTCTTCACCATACTCTGCTTTAAAAATATAACTGCCTTTCAACAAGTGTACTTGTCCCAGAAGCTGTGCCACCACCAATCAAGATCAAAGTTGGTTTAGAATTTAGTCTTACTCCTTCAATATACATTCGAAGAGCATTTTCTCCCTGTCCAAATGAATTATATATTCCTTGCATAACCCTCTCAAAACAGGCCTCTTTTAAAAACTTAATTTTAATTAAGTTCAAAAATTTCATTTTTGTAACCTAACATCAAAAATACTAACTTTAAGAATTATTTACAATTACAATATCTGCTCTTTCTTTTTGTGGGATTACATGCATTTTATACTCTTTAAACGCATACTTCTCCCAATAAGCACGTGTTTGCTCTTCACTTCTTTCTCTTTCTTTCAAATCACGTGCAATTCTTCTAGATAAGCGTACATCATCATCGGCATCAACAAACACCCCAAAATCTACAAATTCAAGCAACTGAGAATCAAGCGCATGCACCCCCTCAATAATCAAAACTGATTTAGAATACAATTTATGAGAACTTTCCTGACATCTATACCCAATTCCTTGTTTGGTATACAAAAAATTCGGACGTAAAACAAAATTTCCGAAGAGTAAATGCCTAACATGTTCTAAAAATAAATCCATCTCAATTTTCCACGGAAACTCTTCATCTTTTTTGAGTTCACCAGTTTTACCACAATACTCTTCATTTTCATAATAATGGTCCATCTCTAATATTTCAACTGACTCTCCTCTTGTTTCAAAAAAATCCTTTAGTTTCAAAGAGATTGTTGTTTTTCCAGACCCAGTTCCACCACAAACAGATATCACGCATGGACGTTTTGAATTTTCATCACTATTATCATTTCTAAAACTAAAATAACTTTTCAAAACCAAAGAAAAAGCTTCCTCAAAATCATTAAATACAATTGACATAAAGGTAAAAAATAAGCTTTAGTTATAAATATGCTACGTAAACAAAACAGCTTCAAAACCAATTCTATTATATACTTTAGCTCACACAATAAACATACCAAAATGGAACTTTTTTTGCAAATTATCATCACTTTTTTCATAGGAATAGCAGCAGCAATTGTAGGAGCAATAACTGGTGGTTCAGGCCTAATCACAATCCCAGGCATGATTTTAATTGGGGTGCCAGTAGAAATAGCAATCGCAACTACTAGAGTAGGAACAATAGCACTCAATGCAGTATCTGCTGAAGTCTACGCAAAAAAACACAAAATAATTTGGAAATATGTAATCCCTTTAAGCATCCTAGGAGTTATCGGATCCTCAATTGGAGCACTACTTCTAATAGATTTTAATAAAGACATTTTAGAATTGGTTGTTGGAATAATCATCCTAAGCCTTCTCCCAATCATCTATTTAGAAAAAAATATGGGCATAAAAGATGTTGAAACATCAAAATTAAAACATATTATTGCCTATATTTTATTATTCCCAGTATACATTTTCGCTGGTTTTTTCGGAGGAGGAGCAGCAATTTTTGTAAACACAATCAATGTTGGTTTATTTGGAATCACTTATATCGAATCAAATGCAACTTCTAGAATCCCTTGGCTAATTATCTCTATTGTTACTTTCACAATTTTTGCTTTTTCAGGGTTTATCAACTACGCATTAGGAATTTCTCTAGCACTTGGTATGGTGATTGGGGCATACATTGGAGCACAAGAAGCAATGCATAAAGGTAATGCTTGGGTAAAAATAGTTTTTGTAGTAGTTATCCTAGCCAGTGCGACAAAACTACTCTTCTTCTAAAATTAACAAGAAATCAAATTATAATCATTTTCTAAAAATAAAAATAAAAAAATTATACTAAAACTTAAGAGCTACACCAACAAGAAAAAGACATCTCTTCCTCTGGACCAAGTGCAATTCCAGCAGTAGTAGCTACTGAAGAACATTCATAAATTGTTGTTTTATCATCTTCTAAATAATAAGCTTCATATTCATAATCATATCTTTTACTTATAACGTGTCTTTCCATAAATTGACATGAAGAATACTCTTTGCCTTCACAAACTTGGTTACAAGTTTGACCTAAAAGAGTATTTACTGGTTCCTTTTGGAAAACGCTCTCTTGAAATTCTTCCTTGATGCTAGTTGTTTCAACTGAAACTTCAGAAGTTGAAGTTTGTGACAATTTTGTACTATCAAACTTAACTGCTTGGCCCGTTGTACTAACTTCATCAAATAAACCACCACTAAAATTAACTATCAATCCAACAACGGCTACTAAAATCACAGCCCCTAAAATAATTCTATTTATTCTTTTATCATTTCCCATAAAAATCACCTAAATTATAATCGCGCAAAAAGCGAATAATATAAAATAACTAGAAACAGCTATATAAAAGTTATTCAAAAATTAAAAAAAATTAATTAAAATATAAAAATCAGTAAACACGGTCGTGTAATTCAATCTTAGAAGGGTCAATCTCTTCTTTTTTCTTAGCTTCAACTTGAACACGATTAGTTCCGTCTTTCATTTCTTGAACCGTTTTTTTGAAAGCTTCAACTTGTTTATCAGTTAAATTTTCAAATCTATGATAATTCTTTTTGATAGAACGCAAAAAACTATTTTGTTCATAATATTCTGTTGGAATATCAAACATTGGACCAAGTTTAGGGTCATCTACTTTTTTCAAAACAATTGCTTTTTCACAATCCCAACATTCAACCCAACGTGACCTACGTGTAGCAATCACGAAATTCTTTTTACATCTAGAACATTTTTGTTTAAAACTAATTGCCATACAACACTACCAAAAGCCCACTTTATAAGCCTTTACCAACAAACAAAAAAACATCACTTTTTACCAAAAACTAGTTCTTTAATCTCACTACCACTAAATTCGTAATATTCCCCTTGAGCAAGTTCAAACTTACTAAGTTCTAATCCACCAATAGCTACTCGCTCAAGTGCCATACATCGGTTCCTAACAGCGCCAATCATCTTACGAACCTGTCGATATTTTCCTTCTCTAATTGTCAAAAAGATTTCATGATCCCGCAATATTTCAACATGAGCAGGTTTTGTCATATACGTATCATCATAAACTTCAATTTCAACTCCCATAGAAAGCATTTCAGCTTGCTCAGTGTCAAAACGCTTCTTAGTCAAAATGCGATACTTTTTAGCAACTTTATCTTTAGGTTCAAGTACTTTAGATCCAAAAGCTCCATCATTAGTAATTATCAAAAGTCCAGTTGTAGGGATATCAAGTCGTCCAACAGCAAACAAGGTGTTCCACGCTCTTTTAGCAGGCTCTCCTTCGCCAAGTACTCCTAGTGGAATCAATTCACGAACATCTTTGTATTTGTCTCCACGCTGGCAAGAATACGCTTGAGGTTTATTAATAATGAAATAGCGAAGTGCCGGGAGCTCTACCTTAACATAATCCAAACAAACTTCTCGTGTATTAGGGTTACATTGAAAATTCATATTCTTAGTTACTTTTCCTTCAACACTAATGCGACCTTCTTTAAGTGCTTTAATAATTCCAGATTTTCCTTCAAAGAGCCCACTTTTACGTAATATCTGCATTAATGTTAATTTTGCCATAATGTTTGAAAAACAACACTCTTTTTAAAACTCTTTACCTTAAAAAAGAGGTAACAATGAATTCAAAATTAAAAATATATTTCGCAGGGTCAATTCGTGGGGGTAGGGGGGACGCAAACCTTTACGCGCAGATCATAAATTTCCTAAAAGAATCTGGGGAAGTTCTTACAGAACACATTTCTAACAGTTCTCTATCAAACCAAGGTGAAAACCTCAATGAAAAATTCATTCACGACAGAGACATTTCTTGGCTCCGTGAAACTGACATCCTAATAGCAGAATGCACAACACCTAGTTTAGGGGTAGGTTACGAAGTAGGAAGAGCGCTTGAATGGGATAAACCAATGCTCTGCCTTTACAGAATAAAAGAAGGCAAAAATATTTCTGCCATGATTTGCGGTAATCAGAACCTTAATCCAAAAGAGTACAAAAATTTAGAAGAAGCAAAAGAGATCATAACAAAATTCATAACAGAAATAAATGATAAAAAAATAAAATAAAAATAAATCAACAAACCTAAGCTTGTTTTTCTACAAGTGAATCAGCTAAGTCTCCAGTTGGTTTAACTGTTGATTTTGGAACTTCCTTAACAGCTTCTTTTTTCTCAGCTTTTACTTCAACCTTTTTCTCGGTTTTAGCTTCTGCCTTCTTAGCTGGAGCCTTTGCAGGTTTTTTAGCAGCAACAGGTTTAGCAGAAGACTTCTTCTTACCATTACCTTTCACTAACTTCTTCTTCAAAGTTCGCTCGCCAGTTTTTCTAGCTTTAGTAGTCCAAACCTTTAATCCAGCAGCTTCAAAAACTTTTGAAACTGCGCTATGGTCTGCTCCACTTTTCAAATCAACTGTTTCAGGTAGTGGTTCTAAATGGTTCACACTAACCTCTCGGCGTCTTGTATTACCGTCAACCAAAACTTTTCCGTTATTAACTGCGCTAAGAACAACGCATTTACGGCCAGCATCACGGCCAGCAAGTTTTACACATAATCTTCCTACGTTAAAAAGTGACATTATTGTTCACCTCCTTGAGTTGCTTCTGACTCTGTTGCTTCAACGTCAATAACTTCTGTTGCTTCAGGTCCTTCCACATTACTAGTTTCATATTCCATTCTTGCTTGTTCACGAATAACTACTCGCATACCACGGCTACTTAAAACTCCACCATATGGACGTTCAGGTCTACGTGCACTTTTAGATAACTTACCTAATTTTGCTGGTCTTTCTCTTGGGACACCACTAAGTTTTGTTCCAAAAATAGCACATTTAGATGCACTTGGTTTTCGTTCACGATAGTGAATAGTTGTTTTTCCTCCAGGGGTTTTTACAAAAACTTTTCTGTATCTCCCTGATTTATGTTTTCCTGCTGGCATATTTATTCATCTCCATATTTACTATTATGATTTTTTACTTATCATAAACCCAAAAGAACTAAGAATCAACATTAAGACTAATATTTCAAATCTCTAAGCTGCCCAAGTTACCTTCTGGCCTATCCTATAAGGATAATAACAAAACCACTATTTTCTTTATAAATGTTCTTGCATAAGAAGCAACATCTTAAAAAATCTTTTTATGGAGATTAGAGTAAAAAAACTAAAAAAGAAAAAATAACAAGAAGAATCTAATGCAAATCAAAGATTCTACGCAAACTCAAACTAAATATAAGTGATAGCACAATGTAAATTGCAAGCCAACCAGGTTGCCATCCAAAAATTGCAAAACTTCCAAGTGGACGTAATTTCTCATATCCAATACTTATTTGTTCAATGTCTGAATTACTAAAAACTGCAATTTGTTCTGAATAATCTAAATCTGTTGTAATTAAAACATCTTTAGACTCTCGAATCTCTGCTTCGCCGCCAGCATCAAGAACTACATCAAAATCATAAAGTCCCTCAGCTGCTGCGCGTAATCGCCAAGTAGCCATTCCTTCAGAATCAATCTCTTGACTAGCTTCACTATTAGCAAACGCTAATCCTTCACTGCCAATATCACCTGATTCAATCAAGTCTAGTACAGTGGTCCCACTAATCCCTTCAGCAAACTGAGCACTCACTACAAAACTTTCACCTGGATAAATTGGTTCAAACGCAATAGCGCCACTCATCCATCCAAAAATAAGTAAAATTGGAAGCATAGTAATTAAAGTTGGTTTCATAGAGTGTTTCATATACTCCATGTTTTTACTCATAGCTTCTTTTTGCACCTTCATCATCTGTTCAGGGTGCTCACGTAATTCTTTCATTCGCTTTTGAAAATCTTTTTGTTCCTGTTTTAGAATTTTCATCTTAGCTTGATCAGTAAATTTCCAATAAGCGCCAGTTACAATAATAGTGATAATTAATGCAATTACTACTATCCCAACTAAGGGACTCCAATTTAGAAGTGGAGAAAAGATCGGGTCAAATATCGGGTCAAGTAGAGCCATATAACTCTTAGGTCTTCATCTCTGCCTTATAAATATTATGGACTTTCACAATTATAACAAAATCAAAAATACAATCTCTAAAAAATAAGAATCACATCAATAATTAGAATAAAATAAAAAAATCTACTCCATCATTTTACGAAGAGCTGGGTGCATATCCATCATGTGTTGTTTAGCAATCTCTTCATAGAGTTTGTATACAATCATAACTGCAAGTAAAATTCCAGTACCTTGACTTAAAGCTCCAGTTAGGTCTGCAAGCGCAGCAAGTAAACCAATAGATAATCCACCAACAACGGTAAGTGGCCAAATATAACGGCTAAGTATTCGCTCCAAAACGCGCTGATCACGTCTAAACCCTGGGATTTGTAATCCACTAGCCATAATTTGTTTAGCTTGACTAGCGGCATCCATATTTGCTGTTTGTACCCAAAAAATTGAAAACACCATTGATCCAATCATCATAATTCCTGAATACACAAATACTTGAATTACATTAGTCCAAGTAAAACTTCCAGTGATAATTGCCCGAACAACATCTGGCGCGTAAATCCATGCTACAAGCCCACTTACTGGCGTACTTCCACTAAAAGTACCAAGTATTGGCCAACCTAGGTTTGCAAACAAAGTTGCAAGTAATTGAATGTTAGCAAGTAACGCAGCTACTAAAATAACTGGAATGTTTGAAGTATAAAAAAAGTTAAGTGGCCATCTCATACTATGTCCTCGTACTCTTCCAAAAGATAGCGGAATTTCTACTTTCATAGACTGACCATATACACAAATTGCAAAAACAACTACTGTTGAAACAATTCCTGCAAGCATCAAAAGTGCAGTTGTGATATCACCATTCCCAAGACTTTGAAATAATGCTGGGATCGCTCCTGCTGCAATATCTGGGTTTGTTGGTGATGGTAAAAAGTTAAACGCTCGAATAAAAATTTGTTGTGCTACTCCTGCTGCAATAAACAAACTAACTCCAGAACCAAAGCCCCATTTAGAGACAACTTCGTCCATAAACATAATTAAAATACCGCCAATGAATAGCTGTACAATCAAGATTATTTGAAACTGCCAAAATAATGATGTTCCAGCATACGCAGCTGACGGAGCAAGTCCACCCATCATAACATAAATAATTGCTTCAAAAAGTGTAAAAGACACTGCTATTACTTTTTGTAATGCTTGAAATTTTACTCTTCCATCAGGAGTAGTAGTATCTATTCCAATAATTCCAGTTCCTGAAAGAAGTTGTAAAACAATGGATGCTGTTACAATTGGACCAATTCCAAGTGAAATAATAGATCCAAAACTAGCTCCTAAAATAATTGATAAAAATTCGAATTGTTGAAGTGCATTTTGTCCTAAACCAAATAAAGGAACAAGTCCTAAAACAAAAAATATTACTAGAATTATACCTGTCCATTTCAACTTCTCTTTAAATGGAAGCCTTTTTTGTGTAGGGCCTTTAACTTCTGGCCACAAATTTGAAACAGTTTCTAAAAATCCCATAATACATTACCTTGCGAGTCTTGTGTTTATTAAGCTTACTGTATAAATAAAAGAATTACTCATAATAAAATAAAAAATACCTCTAAGCTGAAGCCTTTTTCTCAGAAACATCACTTGCAGTAGATTCTTCTTTTGATTTAGAAACTTTTACAGTCTTAACAGCAATTAAACTAACGGATCCTCCAGCGGCTTCTACTTTTTCTTGTGCACGTTTACTCACTGTTGCACAATTCAAAAATTTAACCTTAGAAACAATTTTTCCAGATCCAAGCAATTTTCCAAATTTAAGAGCTTTCAAATCAACACTGAAAACTCCTCCTTCTGATTTTGCTTTCCCAGCTAAAACTAAATTTTCAAGTTTCTCCTGGTCAAAATATGACATATTAACTCCAACTAAATTACTTCCTAAAACAGAGTTGTGGTGTGAAGTGAATCCACGTTTTCCCCCTCTAGCTCCAAGTACGTTACCAATTCCTGCTTTTTTCTGACCAGCACGTTTACCTGATCCTGCATTCCCTCGGCCACCACGGCTACCAGCGCCACGACGTTTTTTACGATGTCCAGCCCCATGATAATGTGATCCTCGATATTTAGTAACTTTTTTTGTTTTTCGAACTACCATTTTTTTTTCTACCTAATAATTATTATTTAATTAACAAACTATATACCTAAATCATCCTTTTAACTAAATCAGCCATAGCTTCAGCACGATTTCCAAGAGCTCCACCTGAAATAAATGGCCGTTTAACTCCTGCTCTACCAAATCCTTTTCTTGGTGGGTTTAAACGAAGTACTTTTTTGTATTTTTTACCGTTAACTTCTACAAAATTATATTTGTATTTCCCTTTTGAATCAGTTTCTCGCCCGTGATATTCTTCTCCGCGCGCCTCAACAAGAGTATTATAATCTGAATCACTAAGTGGACCCCATGTAACATAATCTTTTGCCTTACGAAGCATTCCTTGAATTGAAGCATTCATTTCAACTACAACACATTGATTTACTCGACGAAGTCCTAAGTTCCAGATAGTTTGTTTGATTTCTCCTCGAACTTTTACAAGTCCTCGAACTAATACAATAGCTACCTTACCTGAGACTAAAGCTGAAGCTTTTTCAGCAGCTTTAGGTTCTACTACTTTTGCACTTTGTTCTGTTTGTTCTTTTGCTTCTGCCATTTATTATGCCCTTTTATCATTTATCTTAATATTATTGAGATGCTTTAACTTCTTCAGCAGGAATCGCTACTGATTCATCAATTATTTTTTTATTACTAGCAATTGCTCCTTCAACAACACCTAATGCTTGAACATGTCTTTCTTGTACTTTCATTGCACTAAGATTTCGAAGTGCATCCATACAAGCCTGAACAAGATTAACTTTTGTTTTAGTCTGACCTTTTGTTTTACTCCATACATCTTTAATGCCTGCAGCTTCTAAAATTTTTGCACATTCTTTTTCAACACAAAGACCTGTCCCTTTAGGTGCAGGAAATAATGTTAATTCACTAGATCCACATTTTCCTGTAACTGCAAAAGGGATTGAATTAGCATCAGCTTCTCCTTCCCAACTTCCACAACCACGTCGAACTTTAATTAAGTTCAATTTAGCTGCTTTACTTGCCTTATCACGTGCTGGAACTGTTTCTCCGCTTTTTCCAAATGCAATACCTACATAACCATTCTTGTTTCCAACAACAGCGCAGGTTGTAAATTTGATTGTATTTCCTTCTTTGGTCTTCTTTTGAGTTTGACGAAAAATCCTACGTTTTCCACCACCAAACTTACCTTTAGCCTGACCAATTAAAAGTAATTCACTATATAAGTCACTTACAAGCATATCAACTATTTCAGCTTCCATAATTCTATGGCCTGCTTCATAAATTTGATCAAGGCTTGTTATTTCACCGGCTTTAACTTTAACACCAAGTTCAGTTCCTGGTTTCCAAGCTTCAAGAAGTTCCTCACGAGTAGGTCTATTAGAACGCTGCCTTGGTCTTCTTGTTTGTCTTGGTTTTCTTGATCGTTGTTGTTCTACCATTGTTAATTATAATCTCCTTACCTTTTCCAATTATCCACTAATTGCTTTTTTCACACTTTCAAAAGCTTCAACCATTTTTGTAGGGTCAGCACCTTGTGAAAGTATTCCACTATAACGTTTTGCAAAAAGTTCTTTACTATCAGCTTGCAATTTAACTGCAAAATCTACCAAAACTTTTCCTGAAATTTTTTCTTCTTTTGGAAAAATTTCTGCGCTTCCATGTTTTATTGAAAGTCCGCCATCAAGCGCCCCTTTAAGTAAAGCATAAAGTTTTCCACCTTTTCTTGGTGTAGCAAATCCAGTATCTAAAATTAATTCAGAACCAACTCCTGCAGACTTTGCATTTTTTGCAAGAAGCAGACCCACTAAATAAGCTGCGCTATAATTTTTAAGTGAATATTTCCAACCAAGTTTACGAAGTGCACTTGAATGTGCTTGAGCAATAACCTTGTCTCCTTTTGGTTCAAAAACAATTATCTGAGAACTTACACTACTGTTACTCATTCGAACAGTCAAACGAGCTTTAGAACTAAGAAGAAGGTGTAACCTTTTCTTATAATCTGTTCTTCCTTCTCTTTTTCTACGATATGGGATGTTTCTTGCTTTGTGATCTGCCATTTTTATTTCCTTTTTGTGCAAAGTAACTTTAAATTTCTAAGCATCCTTTATTTTAAATTATTTTTTCTCAATATTCTTAAGCTGCAGCTTTTGTTTTTTCTGTTTCACGAGCAGCTGTAAGTTTATTTTCTTCAATATACAATTTCATGTGACGTTTATTACGAAAATATCCACCTTTACTTTTTTGGTAAAGTTTTCTATAATTAGTAGCGTTTAAAACTTCTTTTTCTCGAAGTAGTTTTAAAAATTTTCGTAAAGTTCTAATTTTTCGCATCCAAGTTTCTTTCCTAGACACGATACTTGTTGAAGATCCTTTTTTAGATCCTCTTCCTTTTTGTCTACCTTTTCTTTTCTGCGCCTGGTTTTTACGTGCACCAGCTCTTGAATGTGCGGAAGTTTTTCGGACACTGATTTTCCCAATAGCAATTAATCCACGAAGATCACTTCGAGTAATAGCTTCTTTAATTTCACTAAGTGCACTCTCATCAAAAACTACCTTCTTAGGTGATATTTTCAAAATCCGTGCTGCTAGTCTTTTTCTTGGGTTCATTTTTTTCAATCCTCAGTAAAAATATTAATTTGTTGATTTAGCCTCAGCAGATTTAGCATCTTTTTCTTCAGTTTTTTCTGCTTTTTCTTTAGACTCTTTTGCCTTAACTGCTTCTTTAGCTTTAGTTTCGTGGTTTTTTGCTCTACTTACTCTGCCTTTACTTCGCTTAGAGACAGCTTCACTACATTTTTTAACATAAGCTTCTGCATTTTTCATATTAACTAACATAAATTTTCCACTAGCCGCAATCCCAGCTAATTTCATTTTTTTACGCATTCCAACTTTTCCGCCAAAAATAATTGCAACTTTTGAAGCGTCAAGTCCTTCAAAATCTTTTTCATTATTCACAACAATTGGGACTTTCCCATCAAGTACAAGGCCTCGAACTGCTTTTGCACTCCCATATCCTGGGTGAGGCATACCTGGCCTACCCTTGTGGCATTCCCTAACTGGAGAATGTTTTCCACGCGGTCTTCGCCAACGAGCTTTAATACTAGCTTTAAATTTGGATTCTTTTTCAACAAAATTCAAACCACGTTTTTGTGCCTTCCTTTGAGCTAAAAGACGCGTTACGTCCTTAGCACTAACTTCTGATTTTTGGATTGCCATTTTAACTTAAATCTCTCCCTGGTTTTTTCACAATATAAATTCCGTCTTGAAAAATACGTCTATCTTTGTTAGTAATTCTACAAAGCTGCTCTATTCTACCTGTAACAAGACCTACTTTTTCACGACTAACACCAGTAACTTTTACTTCAGTGCCACTTACTTTTACACTAACACCCTCTACAAAAGAGCATTCACGTGGATGTTTTTCACCTAAAAAGTTTTTAACTACAAGTTTGTTCCCACTTACAGAAACATTCATTGGAAAATGCCCACTACAAATTTTAAGTTTATATTCAAAAGGAGTTCGAACACCTCGAAGCATATTTTTAACATGTGCTAAAAAAGTACTTAAAATACGTTTTTCTCGCTTACTGGCGTTAGAACAACTAAGAGTAACTTTCCCACCATCTGCAACAATACCTACACCAGGATAAGAATATTCTCTTGAATCTTCTCCTTTTGGGCCTTTAACTGTAACAAGAGTATCTGCTACATTTACAGTTACCCCTTCAGGTATTACCATTTCAGATTTAATTTCTGCTTTCATAATAATCACGTTTTCATCTATAATTTTTATCTAATTAATAGCAGTATGCTAAAAGCTTCCCACCAATTTTTTTCTCTTTAGCACTATAATGAGTCATAACACCTTGAGAGGTTGATACTACAATCATTCCAAAATCTCTTGCAGGCAAATAACGCTTTTCCCATTTAGTAAAATCGTGTGCGCCTGTTGAAAATCTTGGTTTAATAACATTACATTTATTCACATTTCCAAGTAAATTAATTTTAAGGGTAACTTTTCCAGCACCATTCTCGTTTTCTTGGAAGGTTCCAACATATCCATGTTCATTCATCAAAGTCAAAACTGTCCTAATCATATTAGAAACGTGCGCAATAACTACTTCACGCTTTCCAACCTTCTCTGCATTATGAATTTTGGTCAATGCTGCTGCAAGTGGATCATTTAACATTTTTTTTCCTCATATTTTCTTATCGTAATTTTATAATTTTTTAATTTTTATCGTAATTTTCTAAAGCCAAGTTCTTTTGCAACTTCTCTAAATGCATGCCTACAAATATCAAGACCATACTTTCGAATAAGTCCACGACTTGTCCCAGTAATTTTACACTTAAATCGTGCTCTGCCACAGGTCCGATCTTTTGGTTTATTATGCTTTTGATATTTTTTCCACTTCACTGGTTTATGTTTCAGTTGTGTGTGCATTTTATTCCAATTGCTTGCTGTCATTTTTATTTCCTTTTGGTGCTAGAAATTCTTGATTTCTAAGCATCTCTGATAATGATTTTTTTAATTCATCTCTTTTTCTAAATTCTATTCAACTTTAACTCCTAAAACTTCCCTAACAAAAGCAATTGCGTCATCGCGATTAACTTTATGAGCCTTACCAATTTTACGAGCATTCAATTTACGCCGAGCAACCCTAAAACCTGCTCTTTCTAAAGTCACAGCAACTTCAAATCCCATTACTTTTAATTCAGGATCATATTCCATTCCTGGAACATCAATATATTCTGCAACCCCAAAAGAAAAATTCCCTTGCGCGTCAAATGATTTTAAAGGTAATAAGTTCTCTCTAGCCACAAGTAATTTTTTAAGAAGCTCAAGGGCCCCCTTACTTGAACGAACTGTTGATTTAACCCCAATTGCAAGACCAGGCCTAAGACCAAATCCAGGGATTCTTTTTGTAGTTTTAGTTTGAATTGGCTTGACAGTTTTACAAAGAGTACCTAAAAGTTTCTCTCCTTTTTTGAGCATACCTTCATTTTTACCTGCACCAATATTCATGGTAATCTTTGAAACAATAATGCTTCTCATTGGATTAATAGCTTTAGCTGCTGAACCCTCCTTAGATCCCGCTACTTCTTGCCCTGCCTGTTTTGTTTCTGCCATTTTTATTTTCAATTTTTTATAATTTTAATTTTGTAATTTTCTTATGACCTAATTATTCCAACCTTTTGGAACTACAAACAAATATTGTGTTGCAGTCTCAATTGTTTTTTTCTCGTCAGTAACATACCTTGCCAAATCTCCTTGAGCAGATTCAAATGTTCCAACTGAACCAGTGTGTTTTCCTCGCATTAGTAAAACACGTGCTCCTTCTTTTAATGGCATTACTTCCAAAATATTTTTACAATCTGCTGAGAGGACAACGCTATCCCCTGGTTTAACTGCCTTTGCATACAAAATATTTCTTCCATTATGAAGATGAACTTGAATTTTTCCACCTTTAATCACGCTTTTACCAACTACCCTTGCAACACTTTGGTGAGTACTAAGTTCACCAGCTACTTTACGAACAGATAATTTCCCATTCTTAGCAAGAACAATTTCAAAATTTTCATTGCTCGCCACAATGCTAATTACATCAAAAAGACCAACCATATCTCGACGGTCCCGTCTTCTTTTTCCATTAACATTAACTACAGTATTATTAAGTAATTTTTGTGCTTCACGAAGTGTGCTACAAACACCAATTTTATCTCGAAGAGCAAGACCTAAAGCAAATCCAAATTCAAAACTATGAGCTCCTGCGTGAGGGCGCACTACGAACTTGTTAGCTTTCCTATCAATCTTCCATGTTCGTGGCGTTGCGATTCTTTTTAAGTGATCTTTAGTCATTTTATTTTCCTTTTGGTGCTAGAAATTCTTGATTTCTAAGCATCTCTAATAGTATCTGTATCTTTTCAAATGGTATCCTTTTCTTTACTACTTACTTCATTATTTGCCCTAGCGATGCTAGCTTTTCGTCTTGAATCACTAAGCTCTAAAATTTGAATTTGAAGATTACTTGGGTTAACCGGGTAAAATACTTTACTTCCATCACGCTTAACAAGTTCAAGGCCAGCAACATTAACAAACCCTCTTTTCAAATTTACAAGTTCAACTTTCCCACTTTTTCCTTTAAACTGGCCACGAAGCACTTTTACTGAGTCTCCTTTTCGAACTTGGACGTTACGTTTATTATGTTTTGAGCGTAAATCTTTACTCAAATTAACGTGCATAAATGTTTGTAAAGTGTGAAGTTTTGCATTGTAGCGAGCTGCACGCTGTTTTCGTGACTGTACACTACTTGTTTTTTTGATTGTTACCATTTTTGCCATTTTATTGCCTTAATTATTATTTCTTAAATTAATTCATTTAAATTTAAAGCACCATTTTTGCTACTTTAGCAACTGCTGGCCATCTGCCAGCTGCTTCTTTGGAGATTGGCCCCTTAAAGATTGTTCCTTTTGGGTTTCCTTTCATATCTTTCAAAACAATTGCTGCATTATCTTCAAATTTAACTCGAATCCCACTTGGACGCCTAAATTCTTTTCTCTGACGAACAAGTACTGAGGGAACCACAGTTTTTCGCATATCAAGTTTACCTTTCCTTACTGATGCTAAAAATAAATCCCCTACTCCTGCCGCAGGGTATCTCCCTTTAACAGTCTTATGACCTTTAACTGAAACCAACTTCAAAAGTTTAGCCCCTGAGTTATCACAAGTGTTAATTTTTGCTTGTGATGGCAGTGCTCTTGTAACCCTTCCTTTAATTGCTTTCATTTTTGTTTAGCCTCAGTTGTATTAACTTCGTCAAGTATTTTTATAATAACATGATGTTTTGTTTTACTAATCGGCCTTGTTCTTGCAACAAGTACTTTTTGACCAATTTGTGCATTCATACTACTTGGATTATGAACTCGAATTCTACTTTTTCTAAAAGAGTATCTTTCATATTTTGAAACAAACCGTGCTCGTTCCCATTCAATTGTTGCGCTCCCATGTACGTCTTTTTTTACAACTGTTCCAACAAGTGTGCTATCTTTAACATTAATTTGTCCGTTAAATGGACAGTTTTTATCGTTGCCACTAACTTTAACTGCTGCTTTTGCTCCAAGTACTTTTTCAGTATTGGTAACCTTGCTTGTTTTTTTTGCCATTGTTTTTGTTTAATGAATTTTTATTTTGATCTTAATTTTTTATTAGTTTTAATTTTTTCACAAGTGCACTTTCATGCATTCCCGCGTATTCTCTCGAAAGTTCGCGCAAACAATTCCGTGCAAACGATTTCTTCACTATCAACTTTAATCAAAATCAACGCTGACTTTAAAAAAGTTTTTCGCTCGCCTTGCAAGTTTTCTAAGACAATTGTCTTCTCACTTTCGAATATTATTTTTCCAACAAAGCCTACATACATTTTGTTTGTAGACTTAAGCACTTCAGCTTTTTTTCCAATTAAGTTGGAAGCTTCAAGCCGCCGCGCCATTATTGCACCTCAATTGACTCCTGAGCAAATCCAAAATCAACCAGTGCAGATTTAATCCGAACTTTATGATCTCCTTGAAGCTCAATTTGTCCGCCTTTTGCACTTCCGCCACAAGCAAACTTTGATTTCAATTTTTTTGCAATATCTTTAATTTTGACTTCTGAACCAAATCCTTTTACGATAGTGTAGCGTTTTCCAAACTTTCGTTTTTCAATAAGTACAGTAATTTTTTGGCTCTCCAAATTGATATTATCCCAAACCCCTAATTCTTTTGGAAGTCCAGTAATTGGATCGATTTCAACCATTCTGTTACTACTTACTTGCCTCTTTTGTAATTGGTTTTTCAGTTTTTTTTGATACTGGTTTTTTATTTGCTTTTTTAGCACCAGTACTTTTCCGCAAAGAAGCTTTTGCTTCTCCAAGGAGAGTATAAACTCGAGCAATACTTTTACGCACTGTTTTAAACTTTGCAACATCTTGTTGCGCAGCCCCAGATGCACGGCTTGCATTAAGTTTGAATTGTTCTTTTCGTAAATCGTCAAGCTTCTTTAAAAGCTCTTCATTACTAAAACTCCGAAGTTCCTTTACTGCTTTACTCATGAGGAATCACCTTCTTTACTTTCTTCTACTTTTTCTGAAACTTCAGGTGTTACAGCTTCAACTGATTCGCTTGATCTGGCAGGTGATTTTTCTTCAATAGCAACTACTTTTTCTTCAGATTTTGATTCTTCAGATTTCACTTCAACTACTTTTTCGGCCTTGGCTTTTTTAGTTGTAGTTTTCTTTTTTGTTGCAGGTTTTTTTGTAGCTTCAGGCTTAACTTCTTTTTCTTCTCCTACTTCTTCTACTATTTCTGGTAAAATCTCAACATGATCTGGTAAAACTAAGTCTCCAGGCATGATTCTAACTTGAATCCCAATAACTCCTGATTTCAAAAGTGCACTAGAGTAAGACGTTCTAACACCATTGATTGCAACATCTCCGCACTTTTTCAAATACCCCATGTAAAATCGCCAGTTCTTAGCTCTTGCACCCGGGATTTTCCCGGAAATTTTAATTTCTACCCCAAGAGCACCAGCAGCCATTACATTGCTAAGCGTCCTGTGCCCAATCCCTTTGAATCGCGCACTACCAAATCTCTCTAGTGAAGACGCAATTCGTTGCGCCACAATAGCGGCATCAAGATCTTGATTTTCTACTTCCCCAATTTCTACTTGAGGATTTTCTAAACCAAATTTTGATTTAAGTTGAGAGGTTAAAGTCCTAATGTTAGACCCTTTAGATCCAACTACAATACTTGGACGATTAGCAACTACAATGATTTTTTCCCCAAGAGGAATTTTCTTAAGTGTAACTTTACTAACTTCAGCAGCCTTCAAAGTTGCAATAATGTGAGATTTAATGTAAAACTCTTTAGTTTTTTGTTTGATAAATTCTCGCTCAATCATTGTGAATCACCAGTTTTCTCTTTTTTAACTTCAGTTTTAGTCTCAGCTTTTGTTTCAACATTAGCTTCTTTTTCAACTTTAACTTCAGGTTTTTTTTCTTCAACTGCAACCTTTGATTCCTCAACTTTTGCCGCTACATTTCTTTTAGTTCTAACAGGTTTTTTCTTAACTTCAGCTTCCTTAACTTCAATACCTAGATGAGTTCTTTTACTTGAACCTCTAAATCGGCGCCCAGTAAACGGATTACTTGCTTTGTTAGCTAAGATTTTAGTTATCTTAAGCGAACTTGCATTAAGACCAAGGTCTTCAGCATTTGCTTTAACACTTCTAATTAATTGTAAAAATTGACCTGCTGCTTTTACAGGGTAACGTCCAGCAGCCATTCCAGCCTTGTGACCCATATCATTATTAAATCGTTTGAAAGGTACTGCTTTTTTCAAACTAGCAACATTTTCAAGTTCAGTAATTGCCCAAGCTACAGTTTTATAGCGAAGATGATTACAAATCTCAATTGAGTGTTTTGTGGAAATTGGCCTATCTTTCATTGAAGCTTTCGCCACATGAGATCCTGATGCGTTTCCTTTTTTTGTTGCCATTTTGTTTATTAGTTTCCTGATTTTAATTTAATTCACTTATCGTGCTGTTGCTGCCTTACTTGAACGAGTGGACCCTACTCCTGCTCCACTGTGACTTACACCCCTACGAGTAAGAGCAAATTCTCCAAGCCTATGACCAAGCATTTCTAAAGTGCATATAACTCGCACAAATTCCTTACCAGTGTATACAGCAATTGTTTTGCCAAGCATACTTGGTAAAATTACAAATTCACGAACATGAGTTTTAACATTACTTTTACCACTTTCAATTGCACTATTAAGAGCTTGCCAATCTTCGGTTTTCATAGCTCGAGTGATACTACGACGTTCTCTAGATGGAACTAGCGCTAAAAAAGCAGGAAGATCAAGAGCTTTCGCTTGTTCTTCAGTAAGTCCTTTCCATTTGAGTTCTTTTGCCATTTTTTTATTAACCTTATATTGTAATTTTTAATTCTATTTATCGTTTTCTTCCAACTCTTCTAGGAGCAACTTTCCCAACCTTTCTTCCAGGTGGTGCACTTCTAGGTGATTGAGTTGGACGTCCTTTAACATGTGAACAACCACTACCAAACGGATGATCCACTGCATTCATTGAAATCCCACAAACTTTTGGATATAATTTGTTACGTGCTCTCATTCTATGGTATTTATTTCCTGCTTTCAAAAACGGTTTCTCTACCCTACCTGACCCAGCAATAACTCCAATTGCTGCTCGGCAATTAAAATGAAATACTTTTTCTTTCTTGGAAGGAAGTTTAACGCGTACGCCCACTGGTGTTTTCGCAACTACTTTCGCAAAAGCTCCACCTGCACGAACCATTTTCCCTCCATCTCCAGGCCTTGCTTCAATATTATGAACAAGAGTCCCTTCAGGAATATCTTTAAGAGCAAAAATTGAACCAGCAGGCAAAGATTCTAAAGTACTAGCGTCAGCACCGATACTTACTTTTGCACCAACTCGTGTACCTTGAACTGCAAAACCAAGACCTTGTTCCCCACTATCATATTGGACTACCATAAGTGGCGCACTATGCCCAGCACAATGAATTAAATCTGAAATAAATCCAGTTGAACCAGAAGAAACATGTTTAACTGCCCCTTTAAAGCGAAAGCTAGGTGAACGGTAAGTATTAGTCCCTCTTCCTCTTCGCTGTTGGATGATTCGTTTTCCCATTTTTTATCTCATTAATTTTTTCTTAAATATTATTTTTCTAAATGAATCCTAAATCCGCACTAATATCTGCAGCTAAATAATCTGAAGTTAATTTAACATAAGCTTTTTTCTTTCCCTTTGCGATGTTTTGCGTATTTACATTCGCAACTTTCACGTCAAACATTTTTTCAACTGACGCCTTAATTTCTGCCTTTTTAGCAAATCCGTGCACAACAAAAGTAAGCACATTATCAGATTCAATTAACCGAACACATTTTTCTGTAGCAAGTGGAGCAATCAATACTGACTTCGCCCGCTTTTCAATTTCTGTGTTTTTTTCTTCAGCCATTTTTTTACCAATAATTTTTTTGTATGATTTTCATAAATATTACATGTATAATTTCTCACTACCTATTTTCTCAATAGCTGCTTGCGTCCAAAGTGCCGCTCGCCCAACATGAGTCCCAGGAGCAAGAATGTTCCCAGTAAGTGAATCGCATGAAACTACGTTAACTCCCGCAATATTTCGTGCCGCTTTAGCTAGAGCACAATCTAAGTTAGACACAACAACAACTGCGCTTTTACGTTTTTTATAACGACGTCCACGCATAGTTCCTTTTCCAGCCCTAACGGTCTTTTTAGCCCCACGAACAAGTTCCTCTGCAAAGCCCAAAACATCAAGTGCTGATTTAACTTCCTTAGTTTTTGAAAGTGATTCAAATGAATTGTCAAGTATAAAAGGATAGTTAGCTGGAATCTTGTGTCCACGTTCTGCTACAAGTTCAGCATCCATTGTCGCAGCCATTGCGCTTCGAATTGCTTTATTTGCTTCTTTTTTATTAATTTTTTGAACCCATTTTTTTGTAGTCTTTGGTGCATGAGCACGTCTTCCACCACGAGTTTGTGGAGAAAAAGCACCAACCCAATGAAACCTAGTTCCACGACGAGTATGAATTTTTCGATTAACCCTTGAAATCCCAAAACCATAACATCCACGATATTTACGACGACGCTTACTAAGTTTACTAGAATGACGAAGTCCAGCCTCAGGGCTTGCACCGTACGGTTGACGACTAGCACTTTGTTCACTTACAACAAGGCGCACAATCAAATCACTTCGAACTTCCTCACTAAACTGTTCTGGAAGATCTAGTTTTCCTTTGCTTGCATTCATTGCGTCAACGATATTTACTTTCATTATTTTCACCAATAATTATAATTCAAACTAATATTCGGATTTCCTCCGAACTGAAACGTACCGAAGCTCAGGAGCTCCAGCGAATACTCTATTTTTAACTTTTTGTGGTCGAATTGCTGCACTTAAGAGTACTGCAGATTTTCTTGCCCCAGGAATTGATCCCTTAACTAAAATGTAATTATTTTTTAAAACTCCGTATGCAGAAAACCCACCTTCGCGATTAACAACACTAGGGTCTTCACCAATAGAGATGATTTGTTGATTGTAAACTGTACGTAAATGACTGCCCATCCCTCCTGGTTGAGCAACGCGATAATCTACTCTTTTAGGAGTCCAACCACCCATTACTCCGATGTGACGTCGTTCTTTTTCTGCTTTGTGAGAAACAAGTGCAACGCCGTACCGCTTAACAACTCCTTGGAATCCCTTCCCTTTAGTTACTGCATGTGAATCAACTACTGCGCCAGCTTCAAAAACATCCTTTGCAGCAATCTCTTTTCCAAGAACTTCAGTAGCATAAGCAATTTGGTCTTCCTTACTTCCACCGATTGCAATTTCTAAAACCTGTGGCTTTTTTTGTCCAGCTCCAGTTGCAAATGGCGCAGATAAAACTATTAAACGAGCTTCATCATATTCAGTATAATCAGATAATTTTTTTACTTCTTTTTTAGCTAAAACTAAAGATCTAGAAGCATATTTTTTCCATTCTTTGCTAATTTCGCTAGCTAGAACAGTTCCTACTTTTTTAAGCCCAAGAGTTTTACATCTAGAATATAATGCTACTCCGTAAGCAAGCATGTTAGGGCATTCAACAATTGTAACAGGAATATTAATTTTTTCTCCCTTAGTCATAGACTTAGATCGATTATCAGTAACTTGAACGTGAGTCATCCCAGCTTTAAATCCAATCAAACCAAGAGCTTTCTTAGCAGCACCATCTGTAGCCCAACTTCTAACTTTAACAAAACTATGTTTAGACCTTCGTCTAGGCCAAAACTGCATGCTTCCTCGTCGTGGGTTGTGTGCTTTCATTTTTTGATTTTCCGTTAGAGCGCAAAATACAAACCAAACAAAATACAAGGTAAACTGCTTTATTTCTTACAAGTCAAATTTGACTCGTGAGCAATATTAAACAGCCTCTTGCTGGCATCGATCCAAGACAATCAGATCTTCTCCTTTGCAGGCTCACCATATTCACGATATTCTTTGATAATCCATAAGGATCAGCTCAGGTATACCATAAACTGTGCTCTTCCTCAAAATCTCTACAGGTTATTTATAAAGCTATCGGTTAGATGATCAAAAACTCAGAAAAAGCACCCATTCGTAACTATTGATTCAGCATTCTAACAGCTAAAAACCAAAAAACAGGCATTACCTTCACAATTATTCTTTTTCATAAACTTTCTTAGCTGAAGATACAACCTCAGACGCTATTCGTTTATGCCAATCTCGTGGATCAAATCCACCAAGATCAATTTTTATCCACTTTTCTTTCAAACAATCATTATTAGAACAACTTTGATGAATATATTCGTGATCTCCTTCAAAACTCCCATTCCACTTGTCTTCTAGTAAAGAAGTAGAGCAATAATCACAAGAAAGTTTTGCTGCAAGTGCTAAAGGATCATCTTCATCCATAAAATGCAATTTTGCGCCACATTTATATAAGTTACGACAAAATATGAAACAAAACAAACCGCAAACAAAAAATTTGCTGGTTTAGAAACAAATAATGTTTCTAAAATTAACTTTAAATGGTCCGAAAATGAACACTATATTCTCAAACATCACAGCAACAGTTATTCTTAACGAAAGTGGAGAAGTACTTAACCAAACTTCAAATAAATCTAACAAGGATTTCGAAAAAGCTAACGTTAACTTAGAAAAAACTGCTAAAAAACATAAAGCTACTTCACTAAACCCTAAAAAAGACAAAACGCAACTACAACACAACCTAGAACTTCTAAAAGATAAAGATAATTTCAAAGCTTTTTATGAAATCAATAAAGAAATCACTAAAACTCAAATCAAAAATGCAGTAAATGAAGACAACATCATTGTTCAAACAATTGCTTGTATTAACGAACTTGATAAAACTACAAATCTTCTAAGTAAACGTCTAAGAGAATGGACTGCTCTCACAATCCCTGAACTTGAAAAAAGACTAAGTCATCACGAAAAATTTGCTGGATTAATCAAAGACAAATCCCGTAAAGAACTCCTAAAAGAGTTAGAACTAAATGAAAATGAAACAATGGGCGCAAAACTCCCTGAACAAGATCTTCGCCAAATGACACTACTTGCAAAACAAATCAAAACACTTTACGAATTACGTGAAGAACAAGAACATTACCTTGAAAGTTTGATGATAGACTATTGCCCTAACTTTTTAGAAATTGCAGGGCCAACTATCGGCGCAAAACTTTTTGAGCATGCAAAATCCCTAAGAAAACTAGCGCTTCTTCCGTCCTCTACAATTCAGCTCCTAGGTGCAGAAAAAGCTCTATTTCGCCACCTCAAGTCAGGAACAAAATCTCCAAAATATGGAATATTATTCACTCACTATTTAGTACAATCCGCCCACCAAAAAGATCGAGGTATGGTTGCCAGATCTTTAGCCTCATATCTTTCCCGTGCCCTTAAAATTGATTTTTTTAAAGGAGAATTCGCGGGTGATAAAATGCGTGAAGAGATAGAAAAGAAATTCAACTACGTCAAAAAAGAAAAACATCAAACTAAAGAATAATAACAAAAACCAATTAATTAACTTCAAATCCATTTCTTTTAAAAACTAAAACAACTAGCAACTTACTATTATGCCCCCACCACTACCAATTGGTCCAAGTACAGCCGCAAAAATATCTCAATTAATTGTTATTAATCTAATTTACACTGTAATAATTGCAGTTCTCGCACTCTATGTTTTTTTTAAAACAAAATTAGCATACACACTTACAAAACACAAAGGGATCCTTTACTTTCGTTTAAGTTTTCTTTTTTTAGCAATCATGTTCATTATCAGGTTAGCCACCCGCCTTTTGTTCGAAATCAATAGGACTACTTCACTTCACATCCCACTTCACAAATGGACTTTCTTGGGGCTTGCTCTTTCAGGTATTCTTTCACTAATATGTCTTCTCTACAGCCTTTTATGGCATATTTTTGAACCAACTGAAGACAAAGACCACGCCCCACTTGTATTAATTGGGATCGCACTAATACTTTCATTTCTTGCAATTCAAGGAAGAGCCTTCAACACCTTAGTTGGGATTATTATCGTTTCATTTATTGCTTGTTTTATTATCAAATGGGTTAGTACAACAAAAAAGAAATGGTTCTGGAAAACAGGCACAATTTATCTTAGCTTTTTTGTATTCTGGATGCTCAATTTGTACACAGTTATGCTTGCAAATCAACGTGTTCTTCTAAGAGCTCCAATTTTCATTGGTTCCACTCTTCTATTCCTTTTTATCGCCTACAAAGTGCACTGTCACTTCCCAAACCTTAGCAAAAAAAATAGCAAAAAATCCAAAAAATAACTGTCAAAATCAATGTGTGTAAAATAGAGTGACAATATAATAATGGTTCAAAAACGAAGTCGATTAGAATTAATCTACGACATATTAGATGTAATCCGCTCCAAAGGAAAAGGTGGTGTGATCAAGCCAACGCCACTGCTAAGATTCGCTAATCTCTCTACCCAACGTTTTGAAAAATATGTAAAAGAATTAGAAGAAAAACAGTTCATTGAACACCTAACAGAAACTAAAAAAAAGAAAACTAAAAAATTCATCAAGATCACGGATCAAGGTCTAAACTACTTAGAAAAATACCAAGCAATCAAAGACTTTATTGATGACTTTGACCTTTAGAATATAACTAACTACACTAAAGACTTCTATGCATGCTCATCAGTTACTACCGTCGGCTATAAGTAAGCCATTGTGTTCACATAATCATTGCACGTTGCACAAGTCCCCATCGGCCAATGACCCACGGAAAATATAATACTAAATAAACTACCTACAATAAAAACCTATGCAACAAAACACACATTATTTCTTCAAATATGGAGTTAATGCATTATCAAGTAAATCCAAAAATGCATGAATTTTTCCAAGGTCCTTATGTGCAGAAGAAAACTTACCTAATTTCAATTTAACTAATGCCTCTGTAAACATCTCGCTAAGCAGATTGATTTGTGTTTCCATTTGAGGAAAAACTCTTTTTTCTAAAACTCCAGGTTTAGTGACATATCTTTTATTAGCATTTGGTTTCAAATAAATTCCAAAAATCCTACCGATAGAATCTGAATGTTCAATAAATCTTTTAGATGATTCATTAAGATTTTGAAAATGTTTATCGTCTTTACTTTTAATTAACTTTAACTCCTTAACAATGTTACGTGCTAATTTTATTTGTGCTTTAAAAATCAAATGAAATTTAATAAAATCCACATCATTTAAAGAACCAACAATACTTTGATCTTCTGCCATTTGCTAACCTATCCAAAAATTACATGCTCTTCATCATCAGATTCTTCACGTGAAGCAACTTTCTCAATTGCATGTTCAAAATCATGCATGTTAACTTTATCACTATCACGTCGAATTGCGAAATATCCTGCTTCAGTGCACACAGCCTTTAGTTCAGCCCCACTAAATCCTTCAGTATCTGATGCTAATTTAGCAATAGAAATTTTAGATTTGCCCATTCTTTTGGTATGAATTTTCAATATTTCACGACGAGCTTCATCATTTGGAAGTCCAATTTCAATCATTCTATCGAACCTTCCTGGACGCATGATAGCTGGATCCAAAATATCCTTTCGATTAGTCGCTGCAATTATTTTTACATCACCTAGAGACTTGAAACCGTCAAGTTCTGCAAGTAATTGCATGAAAGTCCGATTAACTTCTCGCTCTCCACTTGTTCCCATTGGAAGCCTAGCGGACGCAAGTGCATCAACTTCATCAATAAACAAAATAGTAGGTGCACGTGCACGAGCAAGTGAAAAGATTTCTTTAACAAGTTTTGATCCTTCACCAATAAATTTCTGTACCAGTTCTGAACCAGTTACTTCAATAAAAGTAGCGTTAGTAGCAGCTGCAACAGCTTTTGCAAGCATTGTCTTTCCAGTCCCTGGAGGTCCATGTAACAAAATTCCTTTTGGAGGATTAATCCCAAGTTTCACAAACAATTCTGGCTTAAGCATTGGAAGTTCAATAACTTCTTTAATCTCTTGAACTACATCATCAAGGCCACCAATTTCTTTCCATTGAGTACTTGGCTTTTCCACAATAACATACTTCTCAACATCAACGCCACCATTTTGTGCAACTTTACCAACAACATTTAATGTTTTTTGCTCAACAAGAACAGTATCACCTATTTCTAAGTCATTTATATTCATTGAAACTGTTGAATAGAATCTATTCCCGTTACTAAGTTTGATAACTGCGTGGCCACCTTCAAAAATAGATACCACATCAGCAACAAGTAGTGATGGTTTTTTTAGATGTTGTAATTCAGTATGAGTTTTATTAAAAAGTGCTTTTAGAAGTGAACTCTCTTCTTCCATTTTACGAAGAGTCATATGAAGGTTATCATTTTCTTGTTCTAATTTAGCATAATCACCCTCAGATACAAAAGTTTCATCAGATTCACTAGTTGCTCCCAAGCTTTCATCTAAAACATCGGCCCTTACTGCCTGCGTATTATCATTTTTACTACTGTTTGCCATTAGAATATGCCCCCTAAGTGACAGATACACACAAATATCCTTTTTAAAGCTATCTAAACAAAAATCAATTCAAAAAATACTTTAGAAATCTCTAAAAGAAATTGAATAAACTAGAGATACGAACTCCAAACAAAAAATATACTAAAGCTAAAAATAATAAAACAAAAATTAAAAATTTAAATGTCCAGCCAAGAAGTTTTACAAATAATTTGAAAATCAGTAAACAAATAGCTACAATTACAACCAAATACACAATTGTCATTATATCCATTTTCTATTCACCATTATTCCTAAATTTACATCTCACTAATTAAGCACCCTATGAACATTATTATTATTTACTTTTAATCAAATGTACAGTACGCGTAGGATATGGAATTCCAATTTTCGCCTTATTCAAAGCATCATAAATTAATTTTGTAGCTTCAACTTTTTTCGCATGAGAATCTTTCCAGCTACCAACCCAAAAAAATGCCTTAAAGTCTAATGCACTATCCCCCATATTCAAAAATACAGCAGCAGGTGCAGGATCTTCTAAAAGCCCATCCATTGTAGACAAAGCTCCTAAAACTACTTTTTGCACTTTCTCTACTTTAACTCCATACTCCACTCCAAACGGAACATAAACTCGCACTTTCGCATTAGGTTTTGTATAATTGTGAACATTTGAATTTGCTAAATATCCATTTGGAACAGTAATCACTTCATTATCATAAGTACGAACTTTTGTAGACCGTAAACTGATATCAAGCACTTCTCCAACCTCGCCAGAATCAAGTCTTATTTTGTCACCAATTTTAATTGCTCCATCGATAAGTAAACTAACTCCACCCAAAATATTTTTCAAACTATCTTGAAGTGCCATTCCTAGTACAATTCCTGCAATCCCAGCTCCTGCTAAGTAAGGAGTAATGTCTATTTCCCAAATTGACATCACCCATAAAATCCCAATAATCCAAAAGATCACTACAGAAAACTTATGTATTAATGGAAGTAAAACATCATCAAGGTTACTTTTAGTTCGCTTGCTAACTACTGATCCCCAACCATACAAAAATACATCAACAACTCGTAGCATTAAGTAAACAAAAGCAATTGCACTTAGTGAACCTACTATCTGCGTAGAAATTCCTTCTAAACCAAGATGGATTACAGAAAGTCTAAGCCCTTGTACTAAAATTAACCAAAAAAGTGGACTACGTGTTTTCTCAAATAACACATCATCAACATCAGTTTTAGTTTTTGCCGCAAGCTTTTCAAACACTTTAGAAAACATTAGTAGTAGTAGCCAAGCAAGTATCCCAGTAGCAACAAGAATCAAAAGAGCAGCTAACCAACTGTTAGATAGAAAACCCATGCCAACAACACTCACTTGTAACCAATCAATAAATTCTAAAGTCATAATTATTTCCTCAACAATTCCTTATCCCAATACATTATAAAACTAATCTAAAAAATCAATCAACCTACCAAGCATCCCTTTTCTCCCACTTTGCTTCTTTTGTTTTCTAGCCCCAAATTTTCTAGAAACACCAGCCTTACCTCTACGACTCTTTAATTCGTAAGCTGCAATATGTCTCTCAATTTTTTTCTCAACCAAATCTTTAGAAGGGTACAAATTCTCAGCGCGCTTAAACGCAGGTGTATGAGTATGAGTTCGTCCATTTTTACAATGAAACCCATGCACCTTATGCAAAAGCTCATGATACATTAGTAAATCAAGAATCTCTGGAGCAACCTCAGTTCCGTCACTAGCACCAACTTGTTTACCACTTGCCTTAAACACAGTACTCACAGAAATCGTATCAGTATGAAAATTATAAGATGCCAATTTACGTACAGAATCACTTCCCCACACTAATTTAGGCTCATCCACAAGTTCTCCAAAAAACTGTAAATTTACCCGATTAAAACTTTCTAAAAGTACAGAACAATTATCACTTGTATCTACAGTAGCACTAGCAATAGATGGGATTTGTTTACAAAAGTCATTATACAAATCTATGTTAAAAGTCCTTGGGCGCTGTGAAGAATTGCCTTTGTAAAACATCCGAACCAGTAAATGCTGAATTAAACCAATTTTAATCTCTTTATCAACATTCTTCCAATTCAAATTATACTTAATCACAAGTTTGCGTCCATGCAAACTGATATTAGCATTATAATCTCCAAGCCTACGATTATACTCTTCACGTACTAAAAAATCGTGCACTCGCCGATCACTCTCTCCCCATAAGCGAATCCATGCTTCATGCACTAAAGAGTCAAAAACCATAGTATCAAAAGAACCCATAAAAATTCAAGAAACTAAGAAGATAAAAAACTTCTGATCAAATAATTACTCATAACTATAACACACAGGCATTCCTTCAATTTCTCCAGCAGTTGAAGTTCTCCAAAGTTCAGACCCATCAAAAGTATCTAAAGCAATCATTTGCCCCATTTCATTTCCAAAAAACAATTTACTATCACAGATTGTAGGTATACTTCTAATCTCAGCACCACTATCATAGCTCCAAAAAAAGGCACCTGTTTCAGCAGCAAGGGCATACAAATTCCCATCATCAGATCCAAAATAAACAATTCCTCCTTCAACTAAAGCTTTGTCCCATATAGTTCCTACATTCTCATACTCCCATTCTATAGAGATTCCACTAGAATCAACTTCTGCCATGTAATATGAGTTTCCAGAACCAAGATATAATCTCCCTTCTTGAACTTTAATAGCATAAATAGTAGATCCAAAATCTTCACTCCAAAGCAAATCTCCTAATTCAAAATCAAAAGCATACAAAATCCCACTAATATCTACAACATACAAAACATCACTATCTCCACTAAGTGAACTTATTTCGCTAGCACTCAAAAAGTCATAACTCCATTCCAATTCAGCATAATCATCTGAACTATCTCCTGAAGTTCCAGCATCATCAACACTCGACACATCATAGGCATATAACCTTGGATAATCACTAATCACAAAAAGATTATTATCAATAAGAACTGTTTCTCCAAAAGATTCTGAAGACATAGCTGGGTCTAATGCCCAACTCAAAAAACCGAGCTCTTTATCATAACTTTTTAATTGAGTTGAACCACTATAAATTAATTCGGTCCCATAAGACCCAATTGAAGTTGAACCAGTACTACTCGCAAGCTCAATACTTCCTTCATCATCACTACTAAAACTTAAATCACTAAAATCATATTCACGTAATCCTTCATCAGAAAAATACAATTTTTCACCAACAACTTCTGCTTCAAAATCACCACTAATTCCTTCTAAATATGTGTTTTGAATAATTGTTCCATCATCAGTATCAAAAACATAAAAATGTTCATCTTCAGAAGTAGTAACAACCACAGAGCCAGTAAAATCAAATTCCACATCTAATTCAGAACTAACTTCATACGCATCAGTCCAATCAGTATTGAAAAAATGTTCCCAAGAATCCATTCCTTCGTCATAACCAGTTTCGCAAGATTCTATTAAATCTTCACAAAATCCTTGGTCTTCTAAAATTTCTTCAATTTCTATTTGACTAATAGTATAAAAGTCAAAAAATACACTACCAACATCATCTTCATTCCTAAACAGATTAGAGATATAATAGATGTTATCACTTAGGTCAGAATCTGTATAATAGTTTCCCGCGCAACCATAGTTATCTTTATTCTCTTCTAATCTTGCTTCAGTTTCATCTATGTATTCTTGATATACTTCTAACTCTCTTTCATCAATCAAGGAATCAGTAAGTAATGTGGCCTTCACATCATTTAAACCATTAACTTCATTTGTAAAATCAATGTAGCACTGAACACTTACTTCTTCGATATAACCTTTTTTGTGGTTTTCAAAATCAAGTGCAGTGTTATAAAAATCACTTAATAACAATGGATAATCAAATTCTTCTTGAACTGCTTCCAAATAAAATTGAAAACCATACTCTTCTTCATATCTATGGGCAGCTATGCCTGACAAACTATAATGTGGGCTAGTTACAAATCCCATCAAAAAATGAGAGCCTTCATGTGGCAAACAACTAAATATTTCTTCATCACCTAAATCATATCTATCTATATTAATGCAAATTCTGTCAGTTGCTGAATCAGCAAAGCAAGCAGTTTCAGAATAGTATTCACCACCATCATAATATCCACAAAAATCTTCATTAGCATGTAATTGCCAAAGTAAATCAAAAATATCATCAAATTCTGATTCAAATCGCGAATACCCTACTCTCGCATC
The DNA here is from genome assembly GCA_018697095.1 of archaeon. Classification (GTDB taxonomy): domain Archaea; phylum Nanobdellota; class Nanobdellia; order Woesearchaeales; family GW2011-AR9. The sequence continues at coordinate 256,238 of JABHSG010000001.1, forward strand.
GGCATCAAATAACTTATCAGAATATGCTTTTTCTGCGAAATCTATAACTGTCCCACTAAGAAGCTCTGCGCGAATAATTTGAACTTCAAGAGTATCATAATAACTTTCAGAAAAACTCACTGCCTCAAAAGAATATTTTCCTACATCTCGGCAAGACATTATCAAAAGTGAGCTAAGTAAAATCATAAAAACAATAAGCAGTTTTTGTTTAAGACCATACCTCACCATAAACAAATAAAACAAAAATGATTATAAATAAGTTTTGTTTAATACTACATACAAAACAAAAATAATTCTTATAAAATAAAATGGAAATGCATCAAAATAATTATTTAAGAAATAATCATTCATAACTATAACAAACTGGCGTTCCTTCAATTTCGCCAGCTGTTGAAGCTCTCCAAACTTCAGAACCATCGAAAATATCTATTGCAATCATTTGTCCCATCTCATTTCCAAAAAACAGATTACCTTCACAAATTACAGGTGTGCTTTTAATTGTAGCGCCACTGTCATAAGTCCAAAAAGAAGCTCCTGTTTCAGCAGCAAGGGCATAAAATTGCCCATCATTAGAACCAAAATACACTATTCCTCCTTCAACTATCGCTTTATTCCATATAGTTCCGGCGTTCTCATATTCCCACGCAATAGAGATCCCACTAGAGTCAACTTCTGCCATGTGAAATGAATTCCCATAACCAAAATATAATCTCCCATCTTGAGCTTCAAGTGCATAAATTATATCTGACCCAAAATCCTCAGTCCAAAGCAAATCTCCGAGTTCAGAATCAAAAGCATACAAAACTCCCCCAGCAGAAATATACAAGATATTATTATCTACACTAAGTGAATTTATCCTACTTACTTCTGTTGAGAACATGTAATTCCAATTTAATTCAGGATAACCATAATCTTCATTTTCATTAATATTTGAGACATCAAAAGAATATAATCCAGGATAATTGCTTATTGCAAAAAGGTTATCTCCGACAAGAAAAGTTTCCCCAAAAGATTCTGAAGAGTCTGATCCTTCTGCTTCCCAAGATACTTCAAATAATTCAGGATCATAGCTTCTTATTTCACCATTTGAATCATAAAATAGCTCACCACCATAATTTTCTATTAAAGTTGAATGCGAACTTCTTACAATAAAACTATTCCCTTCATCATCAGTACTAAAATCTAAATTACTAAAATCATATTCTCGCAATCCAAGATTAGAAAAATAAAGTTTATCTCCAATGGCTTCCCCTTTAAAACCAAACATTATATCTTCTAAATGGGTGCTTTGAATAATTGTTCCATCATCAGTATCAAAAACATAAAAGTGTTCGTCTTCAGAAGTTGTTACCACAATTGATCCAGTAAAATCAAATTCCACATCAGCTACTGAACTTACTTCATATTCATCTGCCCAAGAAGTAGAATACAAATATCCCCATGAGTCTTCTGCATTTGCATATCCCATCTCACAAGACTCAACTATTTCTTCACAAAAACCTTGTTCTTCCAAGATCCCTTCAATTTCAACTCGACTGATACCATAATGATCAAAAAAGATTGCACTATAAACTCCATGTGGTTCTACATTCCTAAACTGGCCAGAGATAGAATTAATATTTTCTGGGCCATACGCTCCACCATATTCATTACTTACAAAATAATCACCTTGGCAACCATAATAATCTTTATTTTCTTCTAAACTAATCTCAGCTTCACCAATCAAATCTTCGTATACTCCAATTTCTCTTTCGCTTATTGCCCCATCACTTGAAAGAATATTCTTAGCACTTAATAGGTCAGTTGACTCACCAGCAAAATCCAGCAAACATTCATCAAAAGTATTTTCTAAAACTTCTTCTTTTAAATCTTCAAATTCAAATACCAAATCATATAGGTCACTTAATAATAAAGGATAATCATCTGTACTTTGAACACCATTCAAATAAAGTATAAAATTATCCTCACTGTCATAACTATCAGTAGAAGAATCAGTCATCCCATAATGGGGGCTATCAAAAAGCCCCATTAAAAAATGTGCTCCTTCATGAGGCAAACAACTAATAATTTCTTCATCTCCTAGGTCATGTCTATCTATATTAATGCAAATTCTATCTGTAACTGTATTTGCAAAACAAGGAGTTCCATCATAAAATTCTCCTGTGTTATAATATCCACAAAAACCTTCATCAGCATGTATATCCCAGAGTAAATCAAAGATGTCATCAAACTCTGATTCAAATCGCGAATACCCTACTCTCGCATCAGCATCAAATAAATACTCGTCATAAGCAGCCCCTGCAAAATCTAAAACGCTTTCACTAAGAAGCTCCGCTTTAATTATTTGAGTTGCAAGAGTGTCATAATGACCCTCAGAAAGACTCACGGTTTCAAAAGAATATTTTCCTACATTCCTGCAAGAAAGTATCAAAAGTGAACTAAGTAAAATCATAAAAATAATTAGCAGTTTACGATTAAGACAAGACTTCACCATAAAAACAAAAAACAAAAACGATTATATATAGGTTTTGTTTAATTACTTGCATGCAAAACAAAAAAATATTTTTTATGCTAACATTCACCCTCATTACAATTGCAATTATTTCTTCGCTTGTAATAGCTCATGGCCATTCTTCTAGCAGCCCTACAACTTTTGACAGTTCAATTGAAGTCACATCAATAGACACATCAAAAACTACAACTGCTTCTAAATTATTAACCAATCCATTAACAACTATTGACTTAACTCTTCCAAAAATAGAAGCCGCGCAGATTATGATTGAAAACAACCCTGCAATTTATGAAAGATATGGTGGCGACGCTGAATTATTAAAACTAAAATTAGAAGCTAGGCCTCAACTAATTGAACTATACAACAAGATGGAAAACGGGCGTATCCCTTCAGATCATATTGAATTAAAAACTTGGGAAGACAGAAAACAATTTTTTTTAAATAGTTGGAATGTAGAAGAGATAAGAGTTAGTGAGGCACTCCCCTCAATCTTTCAAAATAAGCTAATTGAAATCTTTTTAGAAGACCAGCAAGTCTATTTAGCAATAACTAGCACAGACACTATTGAATTAACAAGAAACCTAGAATCCACATCAGCAGACATTAAATTAACTTTCACTGATGAAGGCCTACAGCGATTCATTGAGGAAGAAACTGACCCATCAGAATTAATTGAAGAAGGATTATTAACCGTAACTTCTTCAGATTCTTCTACAAGGCAATGGGAATTACAAATAGAAAATAGTGAAACCCGCCGATCAAAAGAATCTACGCTATCAATTGTTAATACAAAAACCCAAAAAACCCTTTGGACAGAATCACACAAAATCAGAAAAGAAGGAACTTCAATTGCTGGAAAAGCATTCTTTTGGCAAGATAATCAAAAAGAAGATGATCCAAATAAGTTAACATTTTTTCAAAAACTAAGAATCATCTTTTTAGAAAGATAATTTCTACATTTTATTTTATTTTAACTTTTATATTAATAAATACCCATCAAGTAATAATTATTCTAACTAACAGGAAATCTCAAAATAGAAGCATATCCACCCATTTGTTTTAACTGCACACCTTCTCGAGTCTCTACACTAATAACTCTAACTTCAGCTCCACTTTCTTCAGCAATTTCTTCAAGTCTCATGATTTCAGAATCAGGCAAATGTTCAGAAATTAGTAAAACCTTAACTGCGCTCATAGCAAGCGCTTTCTCAACTTGCATTTTTCCATAAGCTGTTTTTTCGATTGCCTTAACAAGCATTTTAAAAAACTCTTGCATGATTTTCTTTTCCTGTGCCACTTCTTCTTCAGCAAGTAAATCTGCACTTTTCTCAAGAAGTTCCTGGAGTCCAAAATCACCAGTGTATGACAAATCTTTAGTTCCAATAATTTTTTTCTTCAAGTCCCCAGTCACATAATCTTTATTCATAAAATCATTAACGGTGATACCTGGGCCACCAATAATTATCCCTTGTAAATCATTTCCAAGGTGCAAAAAATGTTCTTTCATAAAATCTGCAATTTTCTTAAAGTGGTCTTTATATGAACCTTCACGAATTCTAGCATAACGCTGAGCTGATTGACCACCTGCTTTTGTTTTACCAGGAACCTCTGAATGTGTTTTTTGTAATGGCACAATTATTTTACCTTTCAAAAGTGCGATATCAGCGTCACGTCGGTCAAGTACCACAAGGCCATAAACCCGTTTGTCCATCATCAAGTCTTCAATATGTGCTGTCACAAATTCTTTATCGCAACGATAAATCCGAATATTAAGTGGAACTGGTGGTTCAATATACCATGAACGCATATCATTTTTACCTTCTTTTGAAGCCGCGTTACCCGCAAATACTGCTAGCCCATTTTTTGGAGTTTTCTTAAATAACTTCAATGTCTGAAGCATTTTATCAAGTGCCCCTTGCACATTTTTTCGAGTAGCTGAACTTTTAATGTTTGATGCTGTTCCAAGTTCATCAGATAAATGAGAATTAATCTTGTTAAGGTCATATCCTGCAGGGATATAAACTGACACAAACTCAGTATGCATTGCTTTTTGAGCTTTAAGCTCTTTTACAAGCATTTTCATCTTGCGCCTATCCTTTGGAGAAATCCCTGCACTCATAATAGCATACCAAGAAACACTGTTTATAAAATTTATGTGGTTTTATGTCAAATTCCAAACGAAAATATCTACAACCCACTACCAAATTAGCACAATTTATATCCTAAAGATTATTCTCTAAGCGCTATGTCAAGTAATCAAGAACCTATTTGGTATTTAACAAAAAAAATATGGAAACATTCCGAAGAAAAAGGTAAAGTTATTCTCTATACATTCATGTTCTCTCTATCAAACTTTGTAATTCTTCTATACCCTCTTCTTATTGCAAAAATTATAAATATCATTCAACTTGAAGGTGTAACACAAAGTAGCATCTACAAAATTCTCTTGTGGATTTCTGGTTACTTAATATTAGACATTATATTTTGGGCACTACATGGCCCAGCAAGATATCTTGAAACTATTAACGCTTTCAAAATAAAAGCAAGTTACAAACTCCATTTGCTTAAAGGAGTAATGGGTTTGTCTTCTTCTTGGCATGCAAATCACCAATCAGGTGACACTATTGATAAAATCGAAAAAGGAACAAAAGCCCTTTACGAATTTTCTGAGATGGGATTTATGGTAATTGCTACTTTAATCAAACTAGTTGGAGCCTCCATAATTCTTTTCTTCTTTAATATCCCTTCAGGAATTATTGTAACACTCATTATTATCACAACTTTTTTTGTTGTAATTAAATTTGATAAACCACTAATTCGTGATTTCCATATTCTAAACAGATTAGATAATGGGATTTCCGCTAAAGTTTACGACACAATCAGTAATATCACAACTGTGATCATCCTAAGACTTGAATCTCTACTAACAAAATCTTTATTCACAAAAATAATGCACCCTTTACCTTTATTCAAAAAAAATATCAAAATTAAAGAATTCAAATGGTTTACAGTATCAACACTTGCAACTCTAATGATCGTAACAACACTTACTGCCTACGTCTTAACAAGTTTCAAAACTGGGCAAGTTATTCTAATTGGATCTCTAATGGCTCTTTACGAATACGTTGACACAATCAACAATATCTTTTTTCATTTCACATATAGGTATGGAGAGATTGTAAAAAACAAAACTGATGTAGAAAACGCAGAACTAATTGCTAAAAGTTTCAAGTCAAAAAACCAAATTAAACAAACCAAATTAACTATAGATAATTGGGAAACTTTAGAAATAAACAAGTTAAGGTTCATTTATCAGCAAGAACATGATGAAAAGAAAAAAAATGCTCCCCCTACCCTTTCAATAGATCATCTTACTATTTACAATGGTGAAAAAATCGCTCTTGTTGGTGAAAGTGGTGCAGGTAAAACTACTTTTCTCAAACTTATCCGTGACCTCTATTCACCAAATTCGCTCAATTTAACTCTTGACAATGTTCCTTTGCAAAAAGGATTCAAACAAATTGCATCTTCAATTTCCTTAATCCCACAAGACCCAGAAATCTTTGCAAGTACAATAAAAGAAAACATTACTTTTGGAATAAAACATAACAAAAGTGAAATCAAAGAATTTACTGACGCTGCTAGGTTCACAAAAGTTATTCCTAGTCTTCCTAACGGCCTTAACTCAAGTATCAATGAAAAAGGCGTTAACCTTTCAGGTGGCCAAAAACAACGTTTAGCATTGGCTCGTGGTCTTATGGCCTCAAAAGAGAAACAGATTATTTTACTAGACGAACCAACAAGTAGTGTAGACTCAAGTAACGAAATGCAAATCTATGAAAATGTCTTTAAAAAATTCAAACATAAAACTATCATTTCTTCAATGCATAGGCTGCATCTTCTACCAATGTTTGACACTATTTTTTTCTTTGAGAATGGAAAAATCACCGCAACTGGAACTTTAAGTGACCTAAGAAGAAACAACGCTAAATTCAGAAAACTCTGGCTTAAGTACAAAAATATCAATTGAATAAATATTAACTAAATTTACTTTTCACTTTTTCAAGAACTTCTTCAGAATACCCACTATCCAAAGACCCATCTACTTCAACAATTTCAACACCAAATTTGCCTAACTTTTCACTCGCTTCGTCATGACAAACTTCCATAATTTCACATTCCAAATTCTCAGAAACCTTAGCCTCACTATATCCTCTTGTCTCAAGGCGTGCCCGTAACTTCTTCAGATTATTACATCTAACTACAACACACAAATCTACAATACTTGGGTGAAGTAAATGAGACACATGTGAATCAAATACAAACGTAATATCTCCTTTATCTTTAGAAGAGTCTAAAATCTCAGAAATTTTTACCTCAACTTTATCCATATCTAAATCATAACAATCTTTTTTAGAATTATACGTCCCACAAGATTTTTCAAACCCATGTATATCAATATGAATAAAACCAAACTTAGAACAAAGTGCTTTTGCAAGCGTACTCTTCCCAGCACCGGGGCTTCCAGTGATTACAATCAGTTTAGATTTGCCTGCCATTAGACCTAAAAAAACAACTTCTAATAAAAAACATTCTACTTAAAAAAAACATCAAATCTAATGTCTTCTTTCTTCCTTAGCTTTCTCTCTAAGTTTTCTTGCTTTCTTATGTTGCCGATAAAGAAGTTTGTGTACCAAGTTCTTGTGCAATAATAGGTCAGCAATCAAAATCAATACAAACAAAAGACCAGCGTAAAGGAGTAGCATTGAAAGTGGCTCAAGGTACGAGATTAAAGGGTTTTGAAAAATGAATTCAGCGCGAATAACTCCTTCAAGCAGTACATAAGGGTTGAGTTCAACAAGGCCACGTAGTTCAGGCGCCATTCCTTCAATTGGGATTATTACTCCTGATAAAAACAAAAATAATGCTCCAGTAGAAATTGCTGCTAGCGTACTAGTCTCTTCACTACTAAAAATAGATCCAATAGCCATCCCAATCAATGTGAAAACAGAAGTCCCACAAAGTATTGCAACAAACATCACTGGAAATGAAAGAAAACTAACTTCTTCCATAAAAACTAACGATACCACCAGTAAAATTGCCATTTGCACAGCAACCAAAAATAATGTACTCAAAAAATTTGCAAAAATAAATTTTGTTTTACGTATTGGCAAAAGCACATTACGAATATAAGCAGGACTTTTTTTCTCCATCATAACCAATGTGTTAGCTAGCATAATCGACAAAAACATCCCAACAAGTGCTAAAATACTTGGGAATAAGAAATTAAACTTACTCTCTTCATCACTTAATGTTTCAACGCGCGTTACTAGCGGCGCAGTTAAAGTTTCAGAATCAGTTACCTCTAAACTACTCAAGTCACTTGAATAGCTTTCCAAATCACCTATAGCTAAATTCAAATCAAGTAACGAATCAATCAGATCTTCATTGGCAAGTCCAGCTTGAGTCATTGAATCTTCAAGTGTTTCAACAACAGTTTCAATATGGTTAAAAGAATAGCTTTCACTCCCAGTAAACTGATTCTCTGCGTTTGTAAGTTCAGATTCCAAGTTTGTCAAAATTGCTTGAATTGCAGTATTTTCACTACTAGAGATATTATCAACTCCTGATACAGCAGATTGAATATCTTCGACATAAGTTTTACTTTGTGAAATTTTTCCATTCATATAACTCTCAAATACACTCAAAACCCTCGCACTATCATCAGCTAATTCTCCACTAGCTTCACTAATTGTTGAACTAACTGTTTCAGAGCTACTTTTAACACTCCCAAGAATTTCAGTTTGAGTATCAATTCCACTTTGTACATCAAAAACAGTTCCAAGTAAAGAATCAAGTAAGTCTTCAGATAATTCTTGCGCTTTAATATCAAATTGGTTTTCAATTGTTTTTTGTACTATTCCAACAAGATTCACTCGACTTTGATCAACATGAATAGTTATTGTTTTGGCGCTGTTACCTTCAACTGTAAAATCACTGGGCAAGTCCAAACAGGCATGCACTAAATTTTGTCTGGCATCCTGTATACATCCATCTATTGTTCGGTATTCAACTACATTATAATCAAGTGCAGCAAACCCTTCTTCGAGCAATTTAATATCTGGCCCAAAGTCTTCAGCAGTAACACCAATTGAAAGGCCATATCCTGCAAAATTATCATATGAAAGACCAATAAGTAAAACTAGTAGTAGTGGTGCAAAAATAATAATCAGTGCAGAAGTCTTAGAACGAAGCAAAAGAACTATATTTTTCTTTACAAGTAGCATAAGCTCCATTAAGCTGTTTCGCCGATACACTCTTTTTTTCGCCTTTGCTCTTTGCTTTAAAGCATCCATCTAATAACCCCTAACCACTCTCTAAACTATTACTCAATACCAATCATCAATCAATTCAATCAAATTATTACATTAATAATTATTATCTTAATTTATATCCTTCTAATTATTACTCTTTTGTAATCTGTTCAAACACCGACCTTAGCGTCGGCGAACTAAGTTCCACATGAGTGAACGGCAAATGGTGCTCACTAGTCATCCGCAAAAGAGCCTGCAAAGTTCCTTGTAAATTTTGCGTATTCAAAGTTAAATGTGTCCCGTGGTCAATAGCGCCATGCATTGGGACCCTTGATTTTCCTAAAAGCCCCATCACTTTTTCATGAGTTGGACCAGTATGTACTCTCACAGTTCCAAATTTTTGACCATATTTTTGTTTTAATTCATCAACTGAACCATAAGCATACACGTGTTTTTTGTGAATCACAGCAACTTTGTTGCATAAAAGTTCAATATTTTCGTGATCATGGGATGCAATAATAATTGTCATTCCTTGTTTGTTTACTTCTTTAATAAGGCGCATCAAATCACGACGAAGCAGTGGATCCAAATCAACAGTTGGCTCATCAAGAATCAAAACTTTTGGCTTATGCACAAGACTACATCCTATATCAAGACGCTTTTGCATTCCCCCACTCATTTCTTCTCCAAGTAAATCCCTAAATTTCCAAAGCCCAGTAAATTTAAGCAAACTTTTTGCATTATCAATTAGAACTTTTTCAGGGATATGATACATCCTTCCAAAATGCAGTAAATTTTCCTTAACTGTCAATTTAGGGTAGAAGCTAAGGTGCTGAGGCGTAAATCCAATTTGTTTACGCAAAAATCGTAAATTTTGTATCAAGTCATATGCTTTACCTGTTGTTGGAGAATAATATAGTACTTGCCCTTCATCAGGTTCCAAAAATCCCACAATCATTGACAAAAGAGTTGATTTCCCACTACCACTTGCACCAATAATTCCAAAAATATCTCCTTCTTCAATAGACAAATTAATGTTATCTAGAATTAAACGTGAACCATATTCTTTAGTCACATTTTTTAGTTCAACTATTTTTACTGCCATCCTCAAACTAAATAAGCTTCCTAGTGTATATAAAGATTTTCGCAATAAAGATTTCTATATGCATTCAAATCAAAAACAAACTGCCTAAACAGTGCAGTTACTAAACCATGCGGCTACAAGGCAGCGCCACAATCTTTAAAAAGCACCAAAGGGCCAAACCACCAAGATGTTAAGCAAAATTAAAACATTATATGAGGATAACTACAAATTACTTCTCATTATTCCTTTCACTCTTCTAATTTTAGCACTATGTCAAATAGGAATTCAAACAGCGCAAACTGGAGATTTTGTTCATAAGGGGGTTTCTTTAAGTGGTGGTTCTACAATCACAATTCCTACATCAAGTACTTCTGTAGAAGATCTTGAATTTGTTCTTCAAAATGAGTTTCCAACTAATGAATTAAGTGTAAGAGCTCTAGGTTCAACGGGACTAATAGTTGAATCAACTATTCAAGATACAGATACTCTCAAAATTTTAAGTCAAACTGTATCCACACAAACAAATGTCCAAATAAGTGAATTAACAACAGAAGTTATGGGCTCTTCTTTAGGAGAAAGCTTCTTCAAACAGACAATGATTGCACTACTTATCGCATTTTTATTAATGGGCCTCGTAGTTTTTCTTTACTTCAGAACAATTATTCCAAGTCTAGCTGTAATTTTAGCGGCAGCCTCTGACATCATAATCACCGTAGCTATTTTCAATTTAACTGGAATGAAATTACAAACAGCAGGGATTGCAGCGCTACTTATGCTAATTGGATATTCTGTAGATAGTGACATTCTAGTAACTACGCATATGATTAAACGAAGAACTGAAGCTGGTATGATGAAACGTATCTACAACGCTATGAAAACTGGTTTAACAATGTCAGCTACCACATTAGTTGTTCTGATTGTAACTTTAATTCTTGTAAAAAGTGAAGTTGTAAAACAAATTGTAATTATCTTAATTATTGGTATTTTAGTAGATCAAATAATGACTTGGATTCAAAATGTTGGCCTTCTAAGACTTCATTTAGAGGCAAAAGGCGAAGATTACAAAGCTCAAAGGATAACTAAAGCAAAACATAAAACTATCAAGAAAATGGCTCCAATTAAATCTCTAAAGCCTTCTGAACAAATAAACACTGTTTCAGCAGATCTAAAAGAATTAAATTCTATTTCAAAAGAAACAATCATCCAAAAAGAATCAAAAAAAGGTGAAGAAAATAGCAAGTAAAACAAAACAAATCTTCACTAACTTTAGAGTTATTCTTTTGATTGTATTTGTACTTTTTGCATTAACCTCTATTTTCACAATTAATCCAACTAATTGGTTCGCTGATGGTGTTACAATTCAAAGTGTAGAAGCTGATTCATTAGCGCAGCAGGCTGGGATTTTAAGTCCTGACGGTGGCACCACTCCAATGCAAAAAGAACGCATTCTTGAAATTGATGGAACTAAAATAACTAGCATAGAACAGTTTTATGAATTAACAACAAATATACAAGAGCAAACTGCAGTCAGAATTACTAGTACTTCTGCAAATTACCTTATCTTAACGCCACTACTCAACGAATCTAATTCAAATGAATCAAATACACAACTAACTCAAATAGATCTTGGCATTAATGTTGTTGAACCTGCAAAAAACAATCTTCGTAAGGGCCTTGACTTAGCTGGAGGAACAAGAGTTCTTCTAACTCCAACTGAACGCGTTTCAGATGAAACACTTGAAGTAACTGCGGAATCTTTATACGAAAGGCTTAATGTTTATGGATTAAGTGATATTTCAATTACACCAGCAAGTGATCTTGCAGGAGACCAATACATCATTATTGAGATTGCTGGAGCAACACAAACAGAAGTAGAAGAGCTTCTTTCAAAACAAGGAAAATTCGAAGCACAAATTGCAAATCAAACTGTATTTTCTAGTGCTAATGATGATATCAATTATGTTTGTCGTAGCGCTGATTGTTCTGGTATCGATCCTCAGCGTGGTTGTCAAGCAAATCAAGAAGGAGCATATGCTTGTTCGTTCTTTTTCTCAATTTCTTTAAGTGCTGAAGCTGCGCAAAAACAAGCAGATGTTACGCAAACTTTAGATGTAGAATATTCTGGCACAAGTAGATACCTTAGTGAAGACCTTATTCTTTATCTTGATGATGAAGAAGTTGACTCACTTAGAATTGGCGCAGAACTTCAAGGTAGAGCAATAACTGACATTTCAATTTCAGGTTCAGGCGCTGGAATTTCTCAAGAAGCTGCAATCGAAGACACATTAAACAATATGCGAAGATTGCAAACTATTCTAATCACAGGTTCACTTCCAGTGGAACTAGAAATCGTAAAAATTGATACCATCTCTCCCGCTCTTGGTGAAGAGTTCCTAAGTAACTTAACACTCGTTGCAATCATTGCAATTTTAGCAGTTTTCACAACTATTATGGTAAGATACCGTAAACCAAAAATCGCAATCCCTATGAGTATCATAATGCTTAGCGAGATCATTTTAATTCTAGGTTTTGCAGCGCTCGTTGGTTGGAATTTAGATCTAGCAGCACTTGCAGGAATCATCATTGCTGCAGGTACTGGAGTTGATCACCTGATTATTATTTCAGACGAAACTTTACGTGGAGAAAAACAAGCAACTAAACTAAAAGCTAAAGTTAAAGCTGCGATGGGAATTGTTATGGGAGCTTACTTTACAACTGTTGTTGGTATGATGCCTCTTTGGTTCGCAGGAGCTGGTCTTCTCAAAGGTTTCGCCTTTACAACAATCATTGGAATTACTCTTGGAGTATTTATTGCAAGACCAGCTTATGCAAATATTGTTAAAATTCTTTTAGAGCAAGATGAATAAACATTAAAATAAACGTTAAAGGTCATTACAACATAAACAATCATTTCTCTTTAAAACCCATAATCACCCAATGGATCATATATGGAAGTGTAAACACAACTGAATAAACTGCTCCAACAACCATAACATCAAAAAATTCTATCCCTAAAGTAAAACGCCAATCTAAGAGTAAATAAACTCCTTGAACCAAAAAGATACTAACATAGCTAACTATCAAACAAGAAAGTAGCAAAAAAATATGATGGTGAGATTCAAATTCGCTATGCGTAGATACAAACCATTGGTAAAGCATCCCTGATACCCATGCAACTATCACAAATGAGATATAAAACACTGGTTCTGAAAACACAAACCAAAGTGAACTAAAAACTAATTGTGACAAAAATGCAAGTACAAAAGCTACAATTAAAAATATCAAAAACAACAAGTTCAAAGATTTATGATGAAACCCTAATGTTGAAAACAATTTTTCTTCGACAAAAGAAAATTCTTTCTTCCCCCATCCCTTAGACAAAAACTCGTCCTTTTTTTTTAGTGTTGAATGTGTCACAAAAAAATAAAAGAAACTGTAAACTTAAGTCTATCGGTCAACTACAAAGAACTAAACTTCTTTAAAAACTATTTATTATTTCTAAAATCCATTGACAAAAACCCGGCAAGTTCTTCATATCCACGCCTAGCCTGTCCCCAACGGTACTTAGCTCCAAGTGGTACTTGTGCATGCTGCGCTTTATGCACCTTTCTATCATGGCGAATGTTAACTAATACTTTAGCACCAAGAATTTCCTCAACATCAGAATGCGACATCTCATGCCTACCGCGATTACTCATATTAAGAACCACTCCACTAATTATGTTATCTCGTGCTTGAGCCAGTTTCAAACTTTTCAAAGCTTCCATAACGCTACTTAGTTGAGGGTTAGTTACCACTAAAGCTTCATCACTATGTTTCAAAAGTTCATGTATTTCTGGTCCAAGGCCACTTGGGGCATCAATTAAAACAAAATCACATGTTTTGTCTAAGTGAGAAAGCAATTTCCCGATTTTCATTGGGTTAGTTTTTTGAAATTCAGCGTAAGAAGTACTCGCTGGAATAAAAGAAAATCCACTCTCATGTCCATGCATAATTTCTCGAAGAGCTTTCTCACCTCGTAAAAAATTATTCACTGTTCCACGTGGCTTCAAAACACCCAGATGTAAACCTAAATTTGCAGTAGCCAAATTAGCATCGACAAGAATTACTTTTTTACCACGTGCTGCAAGCGCATGCCCTAAATTTACTGTAGTAGAAGTTTTTCCAACTCCTCCCTTTCCAGACAATAAAGTCACAAATCGTGTCATGCAAGAAAAACACTAATCTTCCTCTTAAATCTTTTGCTATCAGTAGTGATTAAAGAACTAATAATCTTCTTCTTTAGCAAGGTCAAGAAATTTTAAACTAAACGAGAAAAAATTATTCAAATACCACTCAGTGGCTTCCAAACTATCAATGTTTATTGCAACTGTGCGGTTATACTCATCTCCATTTTCCTCACTAAGATGAAACAGCATCCCTACATGGCGACGATACTCATTGATTTTATCATATGGTTTTTTCAAAAGGCCCTTCACAAAGAAATATAGTCCTAAATACTGCTGTAATTTAGCATCATCTGGATACAATTTCATTAACTGTTTTACAGCAAGCGCTGGACTTTTAGGTATCTTTTCAATAAGTCCCTTCTCTTCCGCATGAAGCAAATAACCATTTACTAAGATATCATAAAAACTTACAAATCTAAGAAGACCATTACGTAATACATCTGTAGTTCGAGTATACTTCAAACTAACAAACACTATGTGTTCAATTCGCTTAAGCTCTTCTCGAGCCTCAAAAACTTCTTCTTCCATTTAAATTATTCACTCGCACTCTATTAGTAAAAATTTACGCAAAGCACCCAAGTACTCCTGAACAGAAGTACTCGAAATAACTTGAACTTTATAATTCTTTGCACATACTACATAATCTTCTTTACGCGAAAACGACTTTGGGCCTGATTTATATCCTAAAGAAAGTTCCTTTAACTCCTTTGATTTCAAAACAATTTCAGAAAACCCCTTCTTTTCTTCCCCATTCTCAGCAAGATATGATAAAACTCCTTCATAAGTGTCACTCAGACTCAAAATGCATTGCATCAAAAGCCGAGTATCTTTAAGAGATGCAAAAGTCACTTCTAAAATATGTTTTATAGAATCTAACTCCTCTAGAAACTCTTGTATCTTACTACCCATGATTACAAAAATCCTACTTTTGTTCGCTTCCTACGTTTATTCACTTTTTTCTTCTTTTTCAGAAGACAAAGTCATAATCGCTTCAGCCAAATCTCCTTTAGACACATTAATCGCTTCAATAGCTCGATCTCGACTAACACCGGTTTGTGCAATAACAACTTCAATGTCATCATCGGAGACATCAGGAGTGTCATCATAGCTTTCTTCAGAATAACTGCCAGTAAGTTGAAAACTTTCCTGACCCATCATATTTACTTTTTGAATAGAAGGTTGCTCAAATACAAGTTTTCTATCTTCAAGCTCAATAATAACTCGACGTGCTTGCAAGTCTACTTGCTTCATGCCCATCTTTGACATCATCTTTTGCATTTGTCTTGGATTAACTCCTGGAAACATTGTGTTGAACCTCTGGTGAAACATAATGCTCAAAAATCTCTGATTTTTGTTGCATTTCTTCTTCACCTATATCTTTACTCATTTACCCAAAAAACCTATTTCCTACTACATGTAGAATTATCAGTAAAACAAAAATCACAATACTAGCTACCACAATCATATGTGGAGAGAACTGCATTTTAGAACTAGACTCATCAAAATAACGAGTAAGTCCTCCTTGCCCTGAAGGCATGTGCACTTTATTGTCTTTTGCCATATATATGAAAATAACTAAAAGCCCTATTTAAGAACTTTACGCTTAATTCTTCCAATTCTTATTATAATTAGCTCTTGAAATAAAATAATCACTCTCAATTCCTGTTCTTTTGGCAAAACGAAATAGTATTGAATTTTCACCTTCACTCAACTTCAAAAGCTCACTTCTCAAATGATGATATCTACTAATGTCATCGCCACCAAATAATTCAACATAAACAGCATCAACTGTAACCCAACCAGGACCTTGAAGTGCTTCACCTGTAGGTCTAAAAAAGTTCAGCACTCTGTCACTCAAACTTTGTTCTGCTATTTCACTTACCATTTAAAATTATATTATTAAAAATAAAAAAGTGTAGTTGCGCATTAAGCCGCCTTCTGTACGTCTTCGTAATCGAGCAAACGTTTGGAAGCATTCTACTAAGCGTCGAGTGACTTGCACCAGAGCGGATTCGCATGTTCCATCGATCCCATAATCTCAAACAGTCAAAGGGTTAACTAACTTTATTCACACAAAGCGTCGCACTCATCATTCCTAAACCATGGACGTGTCATTTCTGTTCCAGAGCCCTGAGTTTCCCCAGCTCGCCTAAAGGCAAGGCTCATTTGCGGTGGGCGGACCTTCCTCAGTAAAAGATACAAGTACCTTTCACCGTAAGCTTCCTCGCGCAATCTACATCGACTAAAAATCAACTGTTTTTATAAAAACTTACAAAAAAAAATCTGAGAATCTTTAATTTCAAAGAATTTCAAAAGCTACTTCTTTCTTTTCAAATAATTTTTTCATGCCTGGAACATGCCCAGCTCCAACTACTGCTAAAACCTCTGCTTCAGGATGCTTCTCTGCAACCTTTTCAAGTGCTCTAACCATTACTTTGTTACGGTCCGAGATCAAAACCTTGTGTAAACTAGGATAACGCCTGCCAATGTACCCAATCATCTTCTCAACAACCTCAGAGCTAGGCACCGATCTCAAATCAAACGAAGAAAATCCAACTTCCTTCAAATATTTCTTTTGAAAAAACATACCTCTAAACATATCATACACCATTCTAGCTTTATCCTTAAAGCTAAATTCTTTTGAAAACGCTTTAAGTGTCCTATCAATTCTTCGATCAATTAATGCAATTTTCAAATCGTGCTTTTTCGAAAGTAAAACTGCAGTTTTCATCTCTTCTCCTGGCATAACTCCAACAACTCTGCCTAAGTGCTGCTGCACAATTCTTCCAACAACTGCAAACAAATATCCAAATACTCCTACTTGAAAGATCATCATTGGTGAAATTGAAGATTTTACTTTAGAAAATAAACTTTGAAGTCGCATAACATCAAGTTCCACAGCTACCACACCATACTTCAAAGATGAAATCTCCTTTTTAATTTGAGCTACACTCTTAGCTGAAATATGTGATGTCCCAAGTAAATATACTACCATTCTAGATTCTGACGCACAGAAAACTATATAAAGCTAGTTCACGAAGTTCAAACAGTGAAGGTGAGGTGATGAGCTTATGCTTAAAATGAAAAAAGTATCACAAACATACGATATAAAAGTATTTACTGATTCTGGTGACTATTTTGGAGATGTAGAGGACTCCATTGTTACAGGAAATAAAGTATTTGGATGGAAAATTAGGTCAACAAAAAATTCTTTTTTAAGTCGCGTACTAGGTTCCGCTAAAGGTGTTATTGTACCACATCAATTAGTGAAAGCTGTCGGCGACATTTTAATCATTTCAAAAACTGCTGTACCAACAGGATCCAGTGATGGAAGTGAATAAAAATGAGAAAGCCAATGTATGAAAAGTTTTTCAAAGATTTTGTGAATTACAATCTTACAAAACAAGAATCAGAAGAACTTCAAAAAATATTTCCAACAGCTGGATAGAATTTTTTATCTTTATTTTTCAATTTTTTTTACTTTACTATTATAATAACTATTTTTCTAAGCAAACTAACCATTATTGGTTAAAATAACCTTCACTTTCTACCCAATCAGCGATTTCTATAAACAATTTCTTAATTTCAGGAAATGCTTCAAAATACTTCATTTTCAAAAAATACAATTTTTCTTTTGTCCACACTTCCCAGTTTTTTTTATGGTCAAGTTCATGTAACGCTGCATCAAAAGTTTCAACCATCTTAGCAAATTTAGCCTCAATACTCTTTTGTTCTTCAAACTCCATAAACAAATCATAAAACCGTGAACCAAAACCATTATCACCTGACAATTCACCACGCAACATTTTAGCAGCCTTAATTTCTTCTTCTACTTTAGCTGCGCGACCTTCAACATCAGAGATACAAATATCACCTGCGTGAATCTCAACAAGGTCATGATACATAATTAACTCAAATACTCGTAGTTTATCTACTTTAATTTCAAAATTAGAAAGTATCCAATCTGCAAGTACCATTGCGCTCCAACTATGTTCAGCACTACTTTCTTGCCTTTCAATATCATTCTCAGTAACAACTGTCCCATTTCTCTCAACAGTTTTCAAAGCATAAATCTTCCTGATTGCAAAAAATTTCTTAAGTTCCACAAGACCTTCACAAAACAGCTATACATAAACTTTGCTAGAAATAAATTAAAATAATAAAAAGAAAATGATCAAATTAGTTACGCATATGTGCTTTTAGTTTACGTTCCACATGCCGACTTTCAGCTGAACTGCTAAAAAACAGTGGATGACGTGTTCCGTCATGAAGCACAACGTAAGCCCCATGAAATGTGTGATCGAATTTGTGAAACTTCACATCCTTTAAAGCAATTTTGTGCCTCTCAGATCGTTTACCATTCACATAACGTTGGATGTCAAGATGTGTTCTTCCAAGTTCATACAGTTCTTCAACACGTCGTAATTTACGAAGTATTGCTGAAACTACAAAATAAATTGCTAAAAATAGTATTACTGAAACAACTGCGATAAATCCATTTAATTCCGGTTGTAGATACATGTACAAAAATACTAATCCAGAAAGCAAAACCAGTACCGCAATTTCTATTCTTAAAAGTTGGAAATCTTCTCTTGGAAACTTCCAATAAAATGAACCAGACATAATTTGACTACTTCCTGCCTTTTTGCTAAGTTTTGATCTTGAAACTTTACTTACTTTAGCTTTAGAAACCTTTTTTGTCCTAGCTACTTTTCTTTTAGAACTTGAAGCTCTTCGTACAGGTTTCTTAACAACTCTTGATCTTTTAATAGGCTTCTTAGAAGCTTTCTTTTTTTGTACTTTTTTTCGTGCAGCCATTTCCTAACCCTCTATAATTTCTTAACAAAATAAACTTACTAAATATTAAATTACAATCCTTCTCCTTCTGGAATTGATGCTTTAACCATGCTAATCACTGATGCAATAAACATGAGAGCAAATACTACCATAAAAGCAAATCCAAATTGAATATACAATGGAAAAATTAAATATCCTGAAACTAAAAATCCGATAATTGACATTACTAAAAATCCTGCGTTAGCTGGCTGTGCTTTCCATCCCCAATTCTTAACTGGAGCTTTAGAAACCTTTTTTGTTCTAACAACTCTGTTGTTCTGAATTCTTCGTACAGGTCTCTTGGAAGCTACTTTTCTTTTAGAACTAGGCTTAGCTTTAACTCTCTTAGAACTAGTTTTTTTTCTCACTACTTTCTTACGCTTAACCATCCTACTTTTAGAAAGCATGTTTTGGCTTATAAGTTTTTTGTAATCTCCATCGGAAACTTACCTACCTAAACTAAACTTTCAACATAAATTTAGAAATCTTTGATTCAGCTTTAGCTCTACGTTTTTGATGTGCAGCTAAAATCCCATTAACTTTCTCAATTAAAATAGCTTTTAGTTCTCCTGAAAGAAGCTTCCCACTTTTATAATCTGCATAAATAGCAGCAAGTTTAGAATCATCTTCTTCAAAAAAGCTAAGCCATTGATAACTAACATCTACATCAGGATTTCCTCCAAGTCTTCGATGTTCTTCAACAGTTGCTTGTCCTCCGGAAAAAGCGTATTTATTAATTTTTTTCTTAACATCCTTTGCTGAATCAGTCATATAAATCGCAGCCCCTGTTGAAGAACTAAGCTTCCCATCCTTTTGAATTCCACCAAGTCCAGGTAAAAAACGACTTTGTATAGAAGCTGGTTTATAATAACCTAATTTTGGCAATATATCCCGAGTCACACGAAAATGAGGATCTTGATCAATTGCATGAGGAATCAAACAAGGAATATTTTTTCCTTTTAGCTGCGATGGTAAAAACGCAGGAACTGCCTGCATTGCAGTATAAAACATCTGGCCAACATTTGAACTATCCTTAAGTCCAAAAGCAGATTTCACAGTGCTTGTTGTAAGTTTTTTTGCAACTTGTATTGCTTGAGGGTACATGATATTGGCATGTTTTGTATCAACAATAAAATGAGTTTTTTTATGATCAAAACCAAATGCAATCACATCAAGCATATTTTCATGAACCCATTTTTGAATTTCATCAAAACTCTTATCTTTAAACAAAAATTTTTCATCATCAGTAAATTGAAAATATAACTCACAATCAAATACATCCTGAAGCCACTTTGTAAATTGCCAAATTGTTGCATGACCTAAATGAACTGGCCCAGATGGCCCACAGCCAGTATACAAATAAAATTTGTTTCCTTTATCATATTCATCAAGTGCCCATTTCAAATCTCTATGCGCAAAAAATATTCCTCTGCGCAAAAATGGATGAACTTTATCTTCGCCGCCACAAACCTTTGCTATTCGACTAAGCAATTTTTTATCAATTTTAGAAACACCAAACTTTTCAATTAATTTACCATAATCAATATTGCCCTTCACTTCCCATGGAGTCACAACAGCTTCTTTCCCTTTAGACATAGTATCACTAGAAAATCATCGTTTAAATAATTACTGTCAAAAAGATACAAAAATACGACTAAAATAAATCTACTTAAAAAATTTAGAAAGCCTAGGGCCGGTTTGAATTCCATAATTTGAACCTGAACCAGTGGTAGCATACAAAAAGTCAGGTATGTCCATTAACCTTTCATAAACAATTCTACAGATAGGATCACCATCACGAATAATTCTATCTTTTTCAAAACTACGAATTTCCAAAACTCCTGCGCCCCAAAGCTTTCCTTTAACTCGTACAAAACTTTCTTTACCATCATCACCAATAACTTTCTTAAAATTGCATCCCCAGCCTGGATCAAAAAATCCTGCATAATGGGCACGAAATTCTCCTGCACTTGGATCATAAATCATCATAACACCACTATAGCCTGGCTCCATCTGTTTTGCTTCTTTCCTAGAATCTAAAAGTCGTGATGGAACAAACGGTGGAAAAGACACGTGTTCTTTAGTTACAAAAATTCCAAATTTTCCTTGTGGCATATGAAGAGCACCATCTTTTGGTTTAGGTATTTCTTCCCAAAATTCAGAGGTAGGATTGTCTTTTCTGTTCAAAAATAAAGGAGTATGTGTGTCTTTTGCAAAATAACCTACTACATCATGATTTTGTAAATCAACAGTCATCAAAGCCCCTGGAACAGTAGGGTCAACACGTGCGGAGGTCACTTTACCTGACCTATTACGAAAAAAGTTGTGAACTTCTGAAGCCATTTTTGTTTCAAGTGGATCTAAAGCAGGGTTACCAACTCTAAAAAGTACTTGTGTAAGTGCAATTCCAGTTTCAATATAAATCCTAAAAGAATTAGATACTACATATAGATACACATCTCCTTCATATCCATCTGGTATAGTATCGAATTTTGAACTACAATCAGTTACAACTCTTGTATGTAAATCTACTCTTCCAATGCTACTCTTTGGGCTAGCTTCAGCCAAAAGGCCTTTATCTAATCTTAATTTAACACCGGCTTTAATGATGTAAGTTCTTCCTTTTTCTAAAATTGTCCCATTTCGTAAATCAAGTGGTTTAACATGTGGAACTTTAAATTTTTCAATTATGTCAACTACTTTTTCTCCATCTCTTGGAAGTACAACCCCTTTCATTTCCCAAGCAATTTCTCCAACTGGAAAATCAATACTAGATGGTTGAACATGTTCATGTAAATCCATCCCAATAGAACTTGATATTCTACTTGCATCAATCATTTGCCTAATCTGTTGAGAAACCAAAACTCCCCCTTTTCCCCATCGTGACATAAGAAAAAACAGAATCAATTTTGCTTAAAAGTATTACGAGGCTAGAAACACTAGATGCAAAAAGATATACACAAAACAAAATAACACCTGATAAACTATTTTTAATCCCAGCTAGAACCAGCATTAATATTCAAACAGTCAGTTGCTTCTTCAGAATGAAGTGAATATTGAACACTAACTTCAACACAGTATTGTCCTGACAACAAACCTGGAAGGGCTGAGCTATCAAAATCAAAACTATCTGGGTTAACTTCTTTTCCTTCAGAAGTAATTGCGCCTTGGTAATGTGCAGAAGCGCCATTGCTAATTCCTTGCAGTCTATAATCAAATTCATCTGAAAGAGTTGTAACGTCTCCTGGGTGCGCTGAAACTCTTGCTGACACAAAAACATCTGCTGGATTTTCTAACAAAAGAGTATAAGCAAGCCCACCAATCCCACCTGCACTATTTGTTTTAGAATCTAATGTCAAGTCCAAGTTTCCAGAAGAAGCGCAACCTGAACCTAAAGCCAAAGCCCCCATTAATGTTGCATAACCAAATCTTGACATAAGAACAAAACAAAAAGGCTTCGCTTAAAAATATATCTTTTTCAATATGTTTTAGGGACTTAAAAAACTACAATTCTACAGTCAATATTTTCTTCTTTAAATCAACTTGTTTAATTTTATCAAGTCCTTTCAATTCTTTTTTCAAAGAAGCCCAACCATTTTGCGCAGCAATCCCATTACATTGATCAATTAAAGCTTGCACTTTCACATATTCAGAATAAATTTTCTCACCTGCTTGACTTGCTTTTTCAATTCCACCTTCAACGTCCGCCACAATTTTTTCTTGACGTTCAATAATACGTTTGACATTAGCAATTTTCTTTTCATAAGGTGACTCTTTAACAAGTGGGTTAATCCCTACAAGTGTTTCATGAAACGAATCCTTCTGCTCTGCCAAATCTCCAACTTTAGAAAGCGATAACTTAACTGGCACCCTTTCCTTTGTATAGACATAACCTCTTGGCTTCTCCAATTCAGACAACAATTCTTTAAACTCTTTATACAACTTTTTCAAGGCAACATCGCTAAGTGAAGCACTAATTATCTTTGGATCAACTCCAACTCTATTACAAATTTCTTCAGCGTAAAGACCACCAATTCCTATTTCAGTTGCAATACAAGTAGCTAAATTTCTCTTCTCGGTCTTACTTATAATTTCCACAAACTTCTCTTCTTCCAATTCTTTCCAATTCAATTGCGCAGGAGGAAATTTATATTCTACTTTGTGGGTCACAGAACGGCTTTCACGCACTTGTCTATCAAGAAGTGTCATAACTTTCCAATCTTTATCGCAAAAAACCAAATTTCCTTTAGAAAAAAATTCTACTATTAAATGATACGCTACAATTTCTCCACTTGCGATTTTCCCTTCAAAATCAATTACTACAATTCTCTCTGATCCATGCTGTTTGATAGAAATTAGCCTAGCGTTCGATAAATATTTACGTAAAAACATCGCCATCCCGCTTGGTTTACCTGCTGAAAATTTCTCAGAACCTAAATTAAGAAGTTTTCCAGGAATCACTCGCAGTACTTGTTTACCCTTTCCCGGTGCGTGAAGTTCAAAATAAAATAGCTCTCGCTGCGGTTGATAGATTTTCTGAACCTTTCCTCCAATTAGAAATTGCATCTCATTAACTAGTGCATGCAAATCTACGGAACTAACAGCGCCTTTCATAACTAAATCAAAAATAACACAAACTACTAACTTTAAGAATCTTGCCCAACAATTTCGTATTCCGCAATTGGTCCTAACCTAAAAGCTGATTCATTTTGAACTTGGGCAACTCGAGCAAGGTCCAATCTAGTTGAAAGTTCGCTGCCATAAACTTCATTCAAACAAAAATCATAAAATCCTTTCTCTGATTCAGCAATCCCTGGAAGATCAGAAAAGCGATGCATTGATTGGTAGACCCTTTCTTCTTCCCCTCTACTCAAATGGGACAAAAAAGTCCGTTCTGGTGAAAAACTAACTAAAGGTCCTAATTTGGAGTCTCCATTCCAACTAAGAATAGCATGTAATCTACTAATTCCCTGTGAATACTTTGGTAGTGGGACTTGAACAAAATTATCACCCCATCGTTCTTTAAATAAATCCACTAACCCAGGTACCTTATCGGAAGTTCCAAAAAAATAATGTTTTCCAGAGATTAAATTAACTGGACTTCTTAAAAAATCAGATTCTAATGAATAACTCATCATATTTTCGCCAGCTAGCTATTTTAAAATCTTCCGCTCCACAATCAAGTTAAAATCAAAAATTAGAATCAGGTTATTATTAATCAAAATAAGGCATCAATATAAGTCTTGTGAGAAAAAAGTGCTACACTAAGCGGCAGTGTAGCACAAATAAGAGAGCGCCTGGAGAGATTCGAACTCTCGATCTGTCCCTCTGCAGGGGACCGCATGCTATCAACACGTAAAACGTATTAAATTTAGCCACTTAGCCACAGACGCACAAAATTATTTTAATAGAATCTCTTTAAATAACTTATGGTAAACTATGATCATAAAGCCACTAGCCACTGGTCAACTTCAGATAAGGGATATAAAGCAATACATCTTCTTAAAAACATGCAAAAGTTCAACATATCTAACATCCCATTTAGCAATAAAGATAAACATTACAAAATAAAGCTTCCAACTCAAATGTCACTTGAATTAGCTGAATTAATCGGGATAGTTGTCGGAGATGGGCACATAGGGTTATACAAGAGAAACCATGAAAACAGAAGTCATTACAGAATTAACATTTGTGGAAATATCAAAGATGAAAAACACATAGATTATACTAACTCATTATTCTATTCTGTATTTGGAGTTAAACTAAACAAACTAATTATCAAAAACAAAAATGCAATTGAACTACAAAAACAATCAAAAGCGGTTTGTCTTTTCTTCAAAAATATTATTAATATCCCTAATAATAAGCGAAATATCACCATCCCAAAATGTATCTTAGCAGGCTCATCCAAAATTAAGGCCCTTTTTATAAGAGGTTTAGCAGACGCAGACTTTTGCCTCACTATAAAATACAAGCCAAACTCATATCCTGTTATTCAAGGTGGCTTCAAATCAAAAACACTCACAGAAGAATCATCAAAAATACTAAAAGAACTCAGTATCAAAAATTATGTTCGCAAAGAGGCCCAATACTACAAAAAAAGGGACATTACGTACACAATACACAAAATTTACATTAATGGGTTCAAAAGAGTAGGAGAATTTATGGAAGTAATTGGCTTTAATAATGAGAACAAAAGTTCAAAATATACTCAAGCATTAGAACAAAGAAATCTAAAAACAATGAAACATATCCCTAAAAAGTTTTTATAATTAATACTTAACCAGTATTTTCATACTTAACACCTTGGCGTTCAAACAAAATTGCAGCATACCCTTTATGCACAATATCATTATCAGAAAATCCTAACTCTTTTGCAAGCGCAAGCAACCTTTCTTTTCCACCTAAAACATCTTCACTCACAATTTCCATTTCAATAAAAGTTCCAAGCCCTTCTATTTTATCTAAGCAAACTGTAATTCCATCAAGTTTTCCTTTCTGGCGTTCTTTATGGATATTTAAGTCATTAACAAATCCAGATTTCAAAAGCATAGCCTTTGTTTCACTTGGCTCCAAGATTACAGTTTCATGTTCATCCCATGATCCAACTACTTCAGTAAGCGCCTTGAAAGTTAATTTAGAACCAGTACTAGTCTCCCTCACCCGTAAAATTGAACATCCAGGTTTTTGTATAGCACCAATTTCACTTTTATGTTTAAAATAAGTATCATCTTGCACTATTATTTCAGAAAACAAGAACCCTTTGGATTCCAATCTACTTTTTACGTCATCTAAAGAATCTACTTTTACTCTAATTTCAACTTCCATAATAATACCAAGATAAAGGCAAACTAAATGAATTTAAAACTTAGTGACACTAAGCTACCTAAAGTAGCGCATGTGGCACTTCTTTGGATTCTAACCTTTTGTAAAGGTTAGGAGTGGGCCTGGTGGGATTTGAACCCACGGTCCCCGGCTTACTTCCAAACTTGGTTTGAAGGATTACAAACCTCTATTTGAAATAGAAGGCCGGTGCATTATCCAGGCTGTGCTACAGGCCCAATACTCCTAACACTGGCAAAGTCACGCTCTATCTTAAAAACATTACGTTAGTAATGTCCAAAAATTGCTTTTTATCTGTTCAAGTCATCAAGAAATCAAATCCACAACTCTAAAATACTCACCAAAAAAACCTCTTTAATATGATTCGCGCAGTTATTTTCGACATGGATGGGGTCCTAATAGACTCAGAAATCCATTGGGAAAAACGTGAAGGTAACTTCTTCAAAGAATATATTCCAATTTGGACCAAAAACGACCAAAAAAAAATCATTGGTATGACTATGCATGCAATTTACAAACATTTGGTAAAAAACTATAATCTTCCAATATCTGAAGAAAATTACAAACAAAGAATCAATAAAGCAGCAATTCAAATCTACGAAAAAGAAACCTCTTTACTTCCAAACGTCAAAGAAACTCTTAATTTTCTAAGCCAACATAATATTCCTATGGCTATTGCATCTTCTTCAAAACAAGAATGGATCAACATAACTCTAAAAAGATTCGAACTAACAAAATTCTTCAACCCAATTCTAAGTGTCCAATCCCTAAATTTAGAAAGTAAACCTAGTCCACAAGTTTACATCAAAGCTGCAAATCAATTAAAACTCAAACCGCAAGAATGTATTGTTATAGAAGACGCTTACGCTGGAGCACTTGCCGCAAAATCTGCTGGCTGTTTCACAATCGGATTTAGAAATGGTTTTAATGAAGGCCAAGACCTTAGTAAGGCCGACATAATAGCACATAATTTCATTGAAATACAAAAAATAATTAAGAAAAAACTGAATTTACCTTAACTTATTCTAATTATTTGCCAAAGTTATTTTTTAACAGCTAAACTAAATATTTTACTAACAAGCCGAGCTAGTGTATAAGCTTCTACTCGCGACTGATTACTTTCTTCCCCGTTTGATTCATAAATTGGTAAAAACTCAACTATATCTGCTCCAATTATTTCTTTCATAGAAAAACAAAGTTTCAAAATTTCAATTACTTGTTTCCAAAAAAGCCCACCTGGTTCAGGAGTTCCAGTACAAGAGATCACTGATGGATCAAAACCATCCACGTCAATTGTGATATACATTCTTTTTGCTTTCAAATTTAAAAGTGATTCTTTAACTTTAGAGATAGAATATTCCCATGCGTAAACTGTTTGCACGCTCTCGCATTCATCAACCAGTACGCGCTCATCTTTGTCTTGTGATCGAATCCCTACAGATACAATTTCATGCCTACCAGACAACTGTTTCATAACGCAAGCATGATTCAAAACAGACCCATTCCATGAATCTCTAAAATCACTATGCGCATCTATTTGTAATATTGCAAAGTCCCCTTCATTTCCATTTTGTTTTTCTATTTCTTCAAGGCCACGTACAAGTCCAATAGTTACGGCATGATCTCCACCAAGTCCTAATACAAACTTTTCAACGCCGCAAGATACTACTTCTCCTTGCACCTTGCTAACCATATCTTCAGCACTCCCAGAACTTAAATCTAAACTAGGATGGACATAAACTCCCTTCTCAAAATATTCACAATCAAACTCTTCATCATAATATTCCAGGTGTGATGACGCACTAACAATTGATGAAGATCCATTAGAAGTTCCTTTGCCATAAGTTACATCTTTTTCATAGGAGACAGGCAATACGACAAAAGAAGATTTTTCAGCGCTTCGGTATTCTAAAGGGAGCTTCATCCAAACAAGTTCTGAATCATTACTCATTCTACAATCCTCTCTTCAGCTTCACCTAAATTACAAAAATTACTACTAAAATTATAGGCGCCAGCATTCAAAAATACTAATTCATCTCCGACACTTACTGACTTCAAATAAACCCGGTAACGAAACAAATCAAGCGAACAAGGGGTCACTCCCTTCACAACGTACTGCTTAGCTCCTTCACATCCCTTAGAAACTTCTCCTTCAACAAGTAATTTTACTGGAACTATAATTGCATCCATATCACTATTGTAAACTGACGCATTAACCATTATTGTATTCCCATCAATTGCAATCACTTTTGTAATCAATCTTCCAGCTGGCGCAGCAATAAAGCGCCCAGGTTCAATAATCAGTTTAATCTTACGTCCATCGCACCAATCACGAAAAGAATCTATTTTTTCAAAAATCCCACCAATCAATTTCATATTAGTATTTGCATATTTTGCAGGAAGGCCACCACCCATATTCACAATATCGATACACTCAAAAAAATCATCATCAAACATTTCTGATAATTCAAAACCATAATTCCATTCACTCATGTTCTGAGTTTTACGATGAAAATGAATCCCAAGTTGCCCAATTTGCTTTAACTCCCTTAACTTCTTAACCTTCTGATTAATCAGCGAAGAATCCATTCCAAACACAAAATATTTTTCGGTCCTAATAGAACGTTCACGCAATTTCAAACGAAGTAGCAACATATCAAGTTTAATTTCCAAATTAGATTGCAAATACTCTTCTAATATTTCTAAGTCATTCAAATTATCAACAGCAAACTTAGTTACACCAAGTGACAAAAGGTATTCTATTTCAGAATTACTCCAAGCTTGTGCTAAAAAAAGTACTCGTGAACAGTCAGTTATGTTTTCAAGCTCATTAACTAAATGAACACTAAACAAACATTTCTCTCCAACAATTCCAGATTCCAAGATCCCTGCAACCTTTGGATTAGTTTTAGAACTATAAGATACAATATCGCAATGATCCTTAACAACAGCAAACTGTGAAAGTACTTTGGATTTGGATATCTCAAAATAAGCAGTATTCTTTTTGAATGGTTTCATCTCTTGTTTCATTTCAATTAGCCTCTCCTTCATCTTCGCTAGAAAAAGGCAATAAACCTTCAGCTTCAAATACTTCAAGTGCATGAATCATTGCTAGTGGAAAAGTTATTGTTACATCGCCATGTACTGTTGCAACATCACTTTCGTCCTTAACCTTCCCCCAAGATTTCGCTTCATCTGTAGTAGCGCCACTCATACTCCCACTTGTTTTATGTGCAGTAGTCATATACACCGCATATTCTGCCCCACCATTTAGTAAAGTACACAAAATTGCATGATGTTTACTTATACTTCCGCCAAGTGCAATCACTGCTTTTTTCTCATCGTAGCTACTAGTAAACAAAATGTTTCCAAAGTCAGCTATCACGTCCACAATGAAATCTTTATGTTTTTGTTGAAATAAGTACAAATGAAACCCAAAAGATCCATCAGTAATCGCTGGGCAAAAAATAGGTACATTTTTTTGTGCTGCCTGAAACAAAATAGAACTTTTATCATCAAGTAATAACCCGATTTCACGCAATAAGTCTGATACAGCCCATCTTTTTTGCTTCTCATACAATTTAGAAAGAACTGGGCCAATCCAATCTTCAAATTTCATATAACTCTCATTTTTAATGAAAACGTTACCAACCCGATTAATTCCTTTCTCGTTAAGTTCAACATCATCAGCTGTAAAACTTCCAATTGCAAATTTTTCACCTAGAGATTTCATAATATCTTCTTCGATTCCACCTACTGTTGTTACAACAACATTCGCAATTCCAAGTTCAATTAATTGTGCAAAAAATCCTCTAAGCCCACACGAGACCATATTTGAAGTAAACGTAAGGTAAGTTTTAGCAGAATTTTTCTTCATTTTAATGAAAACTTCACTTGCCTTTGCTAATTGTACACTCTGATATCCAGTTTGACCATACTGTTTAACTAATTCTTTTACAGTCATATCTTTTTTCCATTGTAAATCTTTTACATTCATTGATCTTCACCTATTGTAATTTCTAAATATTTTATATTTCACTAATTTTAACTTTTCATAACGTATTTTCAAACACCTTCAAAAACACAACTTATAGCTAACACTAAATAATTCAAGAATTTTAACTTCCACGTTTACGAACGCTACTCATAGAATACAAAATACCTTAGTTTCTTTATAAGATATTGCCAAAAAGCAGTAACGTTCACCAAACTAAACTAAATTTCAAACAGTTAAGAATCACGCTAATCCTTGATTTCAAATCCATAACCAGTAAGTTTACCTTGCTTTTCAAGCTTTTTACGTGCTTTCCAAATTTTTAACTCTTCAGGAAAACTTACATCTCTTGGCTCATAAGCATGTGGGCACCGACGTACTTGTTTTGCAATCCGATCATTAACAATCTTCTCTGCACTAGTCCCTTCTTCCTCACATAAAACAAACAAAAACATCAAATCCCAAAGTACATCTCCAAGTTCTTCTGCAAAATGTGCTTTATTCCCTGATTCAAATGCTTCACAAGCTTCAACAAGTTCAGATTTTAACTCTTTTATACGTTTATGAAAAGTTTCTTGTTTGCCACAACCAGAATTAGCCCTACTCCATTTCACATGCGCATAAATTTTTTCAAAATCAGAACTTTCTGACAATTTTGAAATTGTTTCTTTAATTTTTTTATAATCAAATTCCATATTTTACACACCTAGAGATATTAATAAAAATAAAAAAATCTACTTTTTCAAGTAGACTTTAGTCAAAACAACATCTTCTTTAGGTTGATCTCCGGTTTTAGTTTCAACGTTCACAATTGAATCAACAATATCCATTCCTGAAACTACTTTTCCAAAAACTGGGTGTTTTGAAGAACTTGGTTGTTTATTCCAATCTAAAAAGCTGTTATCAACTACGTTAATAAAAAATTGACTGCCACCTGATTGAGGTCCACTATTAGCCATTGAAATTGATCCTCGTACATTCGATAACTCAGATCCAGCGATGTGCTCATCTTCAATAGAATAACCTGGCCCACCAGTTCCCCAACGGCCACGTAAACTAGTATCTGCTGATTGCGGATCCCCACCTTGAATCATAAAATTCGCAATTACTCTATGAAATCTTGTTCCATCGTAAAAACCTTCACTTACTAATTTTTCAAAGTTACCTGCGGTAATTGGCATTTTATCTTTAAATAATTCTAATTCAAATTCTCCTTTACTTGTTTCAAATACTACTATTGGGTTTGTCATTGTTTCTTCCTCACTATTACTTTCATCCACACTACTCATTATATCATCACTTCCAGAACTGCAAGAGCTAAGCCCAAACACTAAAAGTAAAGTTAAAGTTAAAACCATCAATTCTCTTAATTTCATAAGGGTTTAGCAAAATAACTCCCTTATAAGAATTGCGTATGTAAGAAAAACAAATTATCCTTAAACTTCAAAAATCATGTTTTGGGTGCAATAACCGATACACTCCAAATCCTAGTAATGCCATTAGTATTGCAGCCAAACTAAAAATTATTACCTTTCCAACACCAGAACTACTAATTTGCACTTTTCCAAGATCATCTTCAACTAAACTTTCTGAAGAACTCTCAGGTCCTTCGCCTTGATTCTCAAGTTCAGCTAACAAATCATCGCTTTCACCAATTAATATCTCTTCTTCCAAGTTTTCTTCAGATTCATCAGCTTCAAAATTAGAACTTGTTAATGGATCTTCTTCAGTTTCAATTTTTTCACCAATAACATTCAAAATTACTTTTGTAGAAATGCTTAATTGTGCGCCGATTTGCGATCCAGAAGAAACTGTTTCAGTAAGAGTTATTGGGATCTCTGTTGTTTCCAAGACATTAATATCTTTTATTGTTATTACAAAAGGAACTGTTTGCTGTCCAAAACTTCCAACTACTACTTCTTCTACTCCCAAAAGATCAATGATCGCGTAAGGGTCATCTGCACTGATTGTAACTGTAATCTCTTCTTCAATAGTGTTTACGACAAGTAAATTTTTATTATGAATTTCGCCCACGACATAATCAATGTTAAATTTGGCAGGGGCAACTCCTAATGAATACGCCGAAGGTAAAATTAATAAAATCGCCATTGCCAAAAAAATACTCCATTTAAACCCATTCATAAAAAATAAAAACGTAGAACTCCTTTATCTTTCTTCCGAAAACTTCACCAAATTATAATCAGGAAGTACTAATTTCAATTGTACTATTCTTCTCTCCTGCAAGTTCTGATTGCGGAACCGTAATTAACAAGTGTAAGTTCGCAGTATTAGCAGCATTAGTATCATTTTCATGAAACAAATCAGTAATAGCTTGAAGGGCGCTAAAAGTCATATTTATCCATCCAAGTAATGATGAATCATAAGCACCTGTTTCGTTCTCTTCAATAAAAAAACTATAATTTCCTCCTTCGTTAACAAAA
>JABHSG010000004.1 GCA_018697095.1 archaeon
GAATTCCCAGTTGATATTCGTGTTGGCCAGATAGTCGAAGTAAAAGATCATCCTGAAGCTGACAAACTTTATGTTCTCAAAGTTGACTTTGGAAAAAAAATAAAACAAAGACAAATAGTTGCTGGTATCAAAGAAGCGTATGAAAAAGATGATCTGCTAAACAAAAAGGCACTTTTCATTGTAAATTTGCAAGAAGCAACAATCAGAAACCAAAAAAGTAATGGTATGAGTCTTGTAGCAGAAAGTAAAGATAAAACTTTTACTCTTTTATGGGTGGGTGACAAAACAAAACTTGGAACAAAGACAACATTTAACGAATCAACTGCTCCAGTCAAAGATAAAGATGACAGTATCTTGTCAGAAATAGATTTCAAAACTTGGCAAAAACAAAAACTCAAAATCCTGGATAAAACTATCCAAAACAAACAAGGGCAAACTCTAACGTTAAATAGCAAACCTATCATAGTCAATAAAGTTGATGGTTCAAAGGTTATGTGATCTTTTTGGACAACCAAAATTAAGCTTATTCTCGTCTACTACAATACCCATACCTTTATATACAAAATTCGCCGTTCTTAAATTAAAGAGGATTGGTGTATGGGACGTAAAGCTCAGGTTACAGTATTCATAATTCTAGGAATTGTACTAATGGGGATCTTTGGTGCAGTTCTATTCATAACAAATTCTTCTACTAAAGGTGATTTCGAAACTCAGGCAGCACCAGTGAGCGAGTCTGTTCCTCAAGAATTCACTGCACTTCAACAATTCGTTGAAAGTTGCATCTATTCAATTGGGAAAAAAGGAATTACTGTCTTAGCTTCTCAAGGTGGATACATCAGTCCAGAGACTTTGGGTGATTTTTCATTAACTGATCAAACAAATTCTGCTGGGATAAATTTAGATCCATTAAAAGTCCCTTATTGGCATTACAACCAAAACAATAATCTTAATCCTGCAGTTTCAATCACTTCTTTGCAACCAGAACTTTATGTTGAAGATGATGATTACTATTCAATCGAAGCGCAACTAGCAAGATACCTTAATGAAAATATCGACTCTTGCCTAAATGACTTTGAAGTATTCGAAGAGCAAGGCTTCGTTGTGACTTCAGAGTATCCAGAATCTAAAGTAAGTATCAGATCAAACGAAGTAGATTTTTTCCTTGAAATGCCTTTAGAAGTGCAAAAAGAAGATTCAAATACTAAAATGGAAAACTTTGTGAAATCAGTAGATACTGATATTCTAACTCTTTATGCCTTTGCTGATGAAATCACAAAAGCTCAACAAGAAAACAAATTTTTAGAAAATCAAGTTTTGGACCTTATCCTTATTCACTCAGGTGAAGACTCAGAGAAATTAGCACCTTTTAATGGTGTGACTTTAGGGTCTTCTGTGGAGTGGAATGCAGATTTGATGGAAATCCAATTAAAAGAAATTCTCTCTTCGTATGTTCCCGCATTAAAACACGCAGGCGCTAGTGAGTTTTTCCAGTACGAATTTACTGGCGATGATGAATCTTTAACTGCACTTAGTCAACGTGTGTCTGATAACATGATTTTGGACCTTGGAGGAGATCAAACTTACAGTGTGACTTTTTCTTATCTTAATTGGGATCCATTTTTCTCAGTGAATGGCGGCGAGGAAAACGTTGATCTAATTGACTACTCTTTTGATTCTCCTTTTGATTTTTTGAAATTTAATATTAATTATCAGCAAATTTACTCCGTTTATGACTTGAGTTATCCTGTACTTGTAACAATTGAAGACCCGACTGCTTTTGAAGGAGAAGGTATTACTTTGAACTTCGCTCTTGAAGCGAACGTTAGAAGTAACACTGCTTTTGATGAAAGTTATATTCAAAACCCTACTGTTGTTGCAAAAGCAGCAAGTTTAGCTTGTAATGATGGTCACAGATCAACTCAAGAGATCACAACTTATCTTGTAGATTCTTTTACTTTTGACCCCTTGGATTCAGTTGATGTTTCATTCAATCTTCCTGGTTTTGATAACTGTTTAATTGGGAACACTGATAATATTGGTAAACTTAGTGAGAATTATCCTTCAACTTATGGTGGAGAGATAGAATTTTTGCATAGTGATTATTTGCAAACTAGTCTTTCAATAGATACTTACTTTTTTGATGATGAACCTGGAATTGTTGGCCTTGCAGTAGCTGGTCTTCCAAATAGAGTTATTGAACTAAAAAAGAAAAAAGAAATTGAAGTAGAAATTATGAAAAAAGATATTGGGAAATGTATTGTACCAAGAGTTTGTAATTTGGATAAAGAAAAATGTGCTGAGTTTGCTTCAAGAATATGTTTTTTCAATAGTGGTTCAGGTCTGTTTTTACCTGAAGCTCCAGTTTATGAAAATATTGTACCTGGAAGCACAACTTACCTAAATGAATTTTATTTTACTGGAACTACTAAAAATCTAGCTGATACTGATTCAGCTTCAATTATTTTAGAACGAATTAGTGATAATGGTGATGGGTTTATTGATGAAGTATTTGTAGCGGCTTTGTCTCAAGAAGGCCCAGTAAGTGAAGGAGATTCTCAAATAATTGAACTTGTTCCTGGGATTTACAAAGTATCAGCTCAATTAGGAAGCAAACTTGAAAAAGAGATAGGAGTAGACCAAAGATGTGATGGTTCTGATAAAGAAAAACATTGTATTGATTTGGATGGACAAGACCTTACAAGTTTTGTAACTTTAACCTCATGGGAAGAAGAAGCAAACTATTTTGAGATCACGAATGAAGATTTGTACACAGCGCAAAAACTAACTTTTTTTGTACTAGCAGCAAACATTGAATCAATTCCTAAAAAAGCTACTAGTGTGGATGAGAATGGAGATGAAATTGAAGTTAATGCACTTTTAATTGAAGACTTAGGACTCATGTCTCAAAGTCAGGAAATTTCACAAGATCCATTAGTTAGGTCTGCACTAGAACCAGTGTGGTCATAATAACATTAATAACGCGAATTAAAATTAATTAACAATAATCAAATCAAAAAGTATAACTCAAAATAAAAAAAGATGGTAATGGGAACAAATAAAAGCAATACTTATTGGAGATTCGTCTCAGTATTTATCGTAGTACTAGTTCTATCACTTCCATTTTATTCTGCAAACGCTATGGCATCTTCTTTGTCAGTGACTCATAACTCAGGGTCTGATAACATTGAAGGGTACCTTAACGCCGAAACTGATACTTGGACTTTAGAAGTTGAGATCGGAAACCTTGAAGATGGCATGGAAGTTTCTCCAGAGCAAGTTATTTTAGATGTCTCAGGTTCGCAAATAGAATTTAGTTCATGTTCGGGCGACGCACTTGCAACAACTTGCGAGTTTCAAAGTGTACTTAGTGATGGAATCACGCAAGGTGCTTATGCTTTTACTGTTAGTCTTTATGACTTAATTGTTGATCCAAGCGATGATACAATTACTGAATTAGGATCACAACTAGCTTCTGATACTGACTCAGTGATTGCTGATGGTTCAGAGCCAACAGTTTCTTTTACTTCTTTAGAACAAGTTGATGATGATATTTATCTCGATTTTGAAATTAATGATGTGCCAAGTGGCGCTTGTGTTGGAATTGATACAATAGAAATAATTGACTCTGATTCTGGTTCTATTCTTGATACTATTCAAATGGAGAGTCAAGGTGATTGTTCTTTTGATTATACTGCTGACACAGAAACTAGTGGTCTTCTTCAAGCTAGTTTAACTGGTGAAGGAAGACGTTTTCTTAAAATTAGAGCAACTGATCTTTTAGGTCATAGTAAAACTTCAGCTGCTAAAAGTGTGGAAACAGATTTTGTGGCTCCAGTTGTTGATTCATCTTCTTTAAGTTTGGAAGACTTTGGTGAATACATTAGTACTTTCAAACAAGATAGTGATGTCGCAATAAATATCACTGAATGTAATTATCCTAGTTCAGTTACAGCAACTTCAGATCAAATTGAATTCCATTCACAAGAAGCAACTTGTTTGTCAGTTGACAGTGTGCAATGTATTTGGGAATGTAGATGGACAAATTTAGCGGTAACTCCTGATGGAAGTACAGTTTCAGCCTCAGTAACTGCTGTTGACGAATTTGCAAATGAGCAAGTTACAACTGTTTCTCAAACTTTTGATTCAGATACGACTGCTCCAAGTATTGTTTCTTTTGGAACTGAATCAATTTACGATGATCTAAGTTATATCCCAGCTGGGGAAGAAACAACTCTTTATCTTTACATCTCAGAATCTGGTTCTGGAATAGATCAGTCTGATATTATTGCAAGTTTAGGTTCAATTGGTGGTACAAGTACAAATCTTCCAGATTATTGTGAGAAAGATTTGAGCGGGACCGCGGATTTCGTTTGTGTTTGGACTCCAAGAAACTCTGAATCAAGTGGGTCAACTACTTCAAGAGAGATCTCACTTCTAACTTTAGAAGATAGGGTTGGAAACACAGCTGATACTTCTACTTACCAAGTAATTATTGACGGTGTTGCTCCAACAGTTTATCAAACTGAACTTTCAGGAATCTCAGCAGCTGGACAAAAATCATTTTTCCAAAGTAACGATGACTTACTAATTGAAATGCAAATCGCTGAAGGTTCTGGTCTTGTAGTTTATGTTGACGCAAACGATATTGTAATGGACGCTCAAACAAAATACCAGTACGGCGTTACAAATGAAGATGGAGTTTATACTCCGCACTCAACTTGGGAAGGATGGGCAAAATTTGATCAAGATTCTTGTTCACGCGATTCTGATACTGGACTTTGGGATTGTCAGTTTAATGTTGGATCTATAAAAAGTGGTCACGATGCAAGTGCGTCTGTAGAAATTATTGTAATGGATACTGCAGGGAATGTTGCGCAAACTTGGCCAGAAAATGAATATGATTCAAAAAATGCAATTAATGGTGAAGCTGGTGATTATGATATTGAAATATATGCTCTTGATGAAGAAACACAGCCAGACTTTTGGGAGCAATCACTTTCTGTGGGTACACAAGAAGGTTTTGTTAATTTAGATGTTGCAAGTTTGTACAACGCTCGCGCATATCATAAAGTAATTTTGAAATCTGATGTTGGTGCAGACGCTTCACTAATTGAACTTGGTGAATGTAGTACTGATGAAGGTGGTCCAATAGTTCAAAGAACAATTTTGCTTTCAACTTTTAGTGAACCAGTAAGTAATCCTGGTTTAAACATTTTAATGGAGTTCGAAGCTTTTGACCCCGAAACTATTGTTGAGTTTGAAGACTTAGTTGGGCAAGAAGAGTTTGTTTCAAAAACTTTAGAATACACTTGTGAGTCTCGTGTATATTCAATCCTTGATGATACTGCGCTCGCGCATCATGAAGACCAAAGCGTTACTTTGCAAATAGAATTTGCTTATTCAACAGTGGGCGCTCTTGACGAAAACGTTGAAGATTATGTGATTGCACTAGTTAACAAAGGTTCATTTCAATTTTTAGATCGAATCAAAGTTCTAAATAAAATCATGAATTGGGTTCGTTTTGGAGCCAACATAATCAACCTCGCAATTAGTGCGTACACAGTTTTTCAAGCAATAACTGGGAACGCGGACGCTTTAAGAACAACAGCTGCTGGCGCAGGAATCGCAACAGCTGTTTGTGGTGGTGGTACTGTAGCAAAGGCCAGTACTGGAAAAATTATTGGAAAAATTGGGCCTGTGCTTGAGATGATTGCTTGTAATCCTCAAACAGCGCAAGGTTTCTATGCTGATTATCAAAGAACCGTACTTCGAACGTATAATGCATGGAAATCAGGAACAATTGTTGGTTCTGGTTTTGGTTTACTTGATGCTGATTTTATCCCTTTCATCAATTCCCAAACTTTGTACGACAACATTTGGGTTTCCTCAATTGGTTTATGTCTTCCTGGAGTTTTATTTAATCTTGAAAAACTAAGGCAAACATACTGTATGGAAGCATATTGTCTCTTAGAACAAGTGCCGCAAGGCTCTATGACAGTTACCTCTTGTAATGTTCTTGGTGAACTCCTTCGTTGTAAATATTGGTGGGGTGAATTAGTTGGGACTTTGATACCTTTTACTAGCCTTTTTGAAGAAATTTATGGGATTATGCGTAACGCTTTAGCTAATCCTCTTAATCTAGCTCCCGTAGGAATAATTGTAGCTTGTGGCGTATCTTGCCCAACGAGTGGGAATGGAGCAAACTTTTGTGAGAACGCAGGGATTGTTTTTGCTTTTGTCCATCTGGTCAGCAATGTTGTGGGTGTAGTACAACAGGCACCAACAATTAATTATGATCTTTGTAAAGAGATTGGTGTGGATAGAAAGTATGGTGAGTCGCAAACTAGTCCAGATTCAGTAACTACTGATGATGTGACTGCAAGTGAATCCACAACAGATTCTGCAGAGGCCGCAGAAGCTTAACTAAAAATAATCAAAAAAAATAACAATTAATACATGGCAAACAAAAACCACAATCGCAAAGCTCACTCTTCAAAACAGCGTCAGCCAAAATCAATACTAAACACTGGTCTAAAACTAAAGGCATTCCCTTTGGCATTACTTCTTACGATCTTTTTAGTAGCATTAGTAATCAATGTGCTTCCAGGTACTCAAGACAACCTAGTTGGATCAGCTACTAGTTGTGGTTATGAAAAAAAAGTTGATTCGAGTGATGCAATTCATTATGCTTATGTTTGTAGTGATAATCCTGAAACTTTCTGGGTAGAAAAACCAGAAAAAGGTGGTGGAACTGGAGTAGTTCTTATTAATGGGGAATTAGAACGGGGACGAATAACTCCCTTTGGTGATTTAGAAGTACAAAATAGGGTTGATAAAAATTATTACTCAGTTGCAAGTGGATTTGATTCTAGAGATATTCCAAAAAGTATTGATCTAACTATTGGTGATGCTCCTAGTACATTTGAATATGGTGCTGGTGGCGTGAGCAAAATTTACCATGATGGTCATGTATATGAGTCTAGTGGTACTTCTACCCCTAGTTTTCATACACCAGCAGGCGACACATTTTGGTTAGAATCAGGTAAGGTTTACCCTGACAAAATTAGGGCTTCTGATGGGGAAGTGTTAGTGTACAAAGCTTCAACCAAAACATATGAAAGTAGTTCTGGAAAGACTGTTCCAATCTCTGATTTTACAGATAGTGATGGAGTGATGGGAATTTCTAGTCATACGACGGTCACTGCAGCAGATGGCACAGCGGTAGCTCCTTCATCAGCAACTCCTGCAGATGGCACAACAGTTGCAGGTGGCCCAGCATCAGCTGTTGCTTCTTTAGCTTCTTCAGTGGCAGACGCAGCAGCCGCAGCGATATTAGCAGCAGAACCAACTGCGAAATTCAATGCAGAGAAAGGAACTGATGATAATGATGGGTATTATATTATCAAAAGCATTGAACCAGGCAAAACTGTCTCCCTTCTACCTGAAAATGTTCACAATTCAGCTTCAGGCGGAAGTTATGATACGATTGTTTCAGTAGAGAAATCAGATAGTGGGGATGTCGAATTAGTATACAAAAACGCTGCTGGTGATCAAAAGAAGGTTTATGAAAGTGTAGATAGTGATAAAAAAACTAAAGCTTATCTTGTTTCTAAAGAAGTCACTGCTCCTGATAAAACAGAAAAAGCAGCTGATGGGAAAACAGTTATTCTAAATAGAGGAAAAACTTCTACTCAGAATTATGTTTTCAACGCAGAAGGAGAATCATTGATGAACTATGACGATTCTGAAAAAGCAGCTGATGGGAAACAAGTAGTTCACTTCAAAAATTCCAAATATTACAAAGATACAACTTTTGTTGTAGCAGACGATGATTTTGATGAAAAAACAGGTTCATGTGGAAAACGCAACTGTTTTGCTGCAGTTAATAGTAAAGGTGAAGAAACAGGTGCAATTCTTGATGTTGATTACGGCCAATCAACTATAGATAGTACTCTTTTAGCTAGAATTAGTACTCACGAAGATGAAAGTACTAAAGCTATTACAACAGAAGAATATTATATTGTTGAGCAAAAAGGTAAAGGTCTTTTCAAAACAACAAAAAGTAGAAGATATGAATCCAAAACAACTGACGATGGAAAAAAAATTGATGAAGAAGTTCTTTATGAGACAACTAAAAACTCTCGTCAAAAAGTTTTCCAATACGAAACAGCTAGTGGTTCAGATGACAAATATCGTGCATACTACGAACGTGTTGTAGAAGGAACTTTTTATCAAGCAAAAAGCGGAGTTTCAGTAGACGGTTCTTGTGTGCGCACAGCAGCCTGTGAAACATTTAAATTTTCAGAAAATGATGATGGTATTACCATCATGACTGATTTTGAAGACGTAAATGGGGATGGTGAAATCGATCCTGGAGAAAAGGTAATAGCATCAGGAGAATTTACAGAAAGAGGATTTCTTGGAACAACAAAAATAGCTGATATTGTTGATTGTAAAAAAGGGGAATGTACTCATGTTATAGACGCAGCCAAATCACGTAGGCGTAGACAAGTACTTCTTGGTGCGACTCAATTCCAAGAAGCAAGCGGCAAAGTTCTAGGTGCTTTTACTGATACATCTTTGCAACCACTGTCATCTTTAATGTGTAATGGAGGAGTTTGTGCATCAGGTTTAGTAGCAGATTTAGATCAATGGTTCGCAGGGTCAGTACTTAATACAGAACACTATGAATCATATGTGTGTAAACAACACTATCAAAATTTGCAAGCTGAAGGGGTTAGGTTCACTGACAATGGTCAGAATGTTCGTGGAATTGGAACTGCTAACGCAGATTACTCAGGGCCACAACCAGTACTTTGTGATTTAGATCAAGTTGAAAATGAAGGTTGCCCAGATAACCATTACTGCGAGCAAGATTTGTGTTACAGCAAAGATACAAACGAAGTAGCTATGGGTTATTTGTATTATATTACTTGGGGAGTTACCGCGCCTCAAGACGAAGCTTCCACAGTTTACATTGATGAGACTGGTAGTGGAGTGACTTTTAACATTGTTCTAAAAAGAAGTTCTGGTTCGACTTTTAGTAATGGTGAATTTTCAATTGGAACAACTGACAAAAAAGAAGTTAGACTTTACGATTATCAAGGAGACAACAATTATCCACTTAAACTTTATACAGGAGACTCTGATGGGGCAAAGGTTGTGCACATGTCTGTTGATGATCAGCCATTTAGCCAAATTTGTATCGAATGGGGGATTGCTCCAACAACTGTTAGTAATCCTGCAACTAGTGGATTTTTTGATAACAGTAAAAAATCAAGAGTTGTACCTAACTTATGTACTGATATTGAAGGTGAACAAATTGATGCAGTTCAACTTCTTGGCGGTTTAATAGATACGAAAGCACAAGCAGCAAACTCTCAATCTTCAGTTGAAGAAAGTTCAGTAACAACAAGCGAATTAGAAACAAATAATGACTGGTAACTTATAATGACTCAAGAAAATTCAACTAAACTTCACAATGGACGCAGTAAAGAGGTTCCAAAAGAATCTCAAAAAACATCTTTTTGGCAAAGCACCAAAGATTCACTTAAAGAACCATTTACAAACAAACACTTTACAAAAGTCTCAATCACTCAAGATACAATTCTTTTAACGACATTAGCAATATTATTACTAGTTTACAAAATAATTGCAGAATATCTTGTGGACAAATTAGTTGGGGGCCAAACCTCTCAGCAAATTTTAAACAAACTTCTTTTAGAATCTCCTGAATTAGCGCAGCAGTTTCTTATAAAAATTCAAGTTCTAATTGTTTACACAATCGCAGCTGCAATCGCAATTTTGATCTTTGCCTCATTTTTATACATTTTAACAAGAGAAAATTTGTGGGCCACATTGTTAAACAAGGCAAAAAATAAAATAAGCCTGAAGTACTACTTTACTAATTTAAAATCCACTTGCAAATCAGCTTGGAAAACGATAAAACAATTTTACTTTCGTTGGATTGGTCTTGGCATAATAGCACTAATTGTGTCTTCTTTAACTATTGCTATTCTCTTTGTCTTAAGATATTTAATCATTTTAATTTTAAACCAAATAACTCAAAATGCTTATCACTCAGACACATTTATCCAAGTATTCAACCCGCTTGCAATTATAATCTTACTTGTAATTTTATTCTCAATTGAAAGAGAATTCATTAAACTAAGAAAAGTTTGGCAATCTGTTGGAGAAGCTTTAGCTAATCTTGCAAAAAACTACAAACAATTAATGATTGTCGCAGTAACTTATTTTGTAGCAATCCTTCTAGTTTACTTTGTAATTATAAGAGTGGTTTACCAAAACATTTTCAACCAAACTACTAGAGCAATTATTGATCTGATCTTTTTCATCATACTATTTTCACTACTTAGAATCTCTACAAATAAAGCGTTAGAAGAGTAAATTTAGCTTGGATCTCACAATGGTATGTAGATTGTATATTGCAAATAATTTTTGATTTTCTTTTAACTAATCTAAACTATGTTTCAAATACCAACATTAAAATAGGTGAAAATTAGTTCTGTTAATTACAATGGTGGCCAAAACCAAATTCAAAAAAATAAGCAGCATAAAACAGTTGCAGATGATGGCTGACATTGTTCGCGAAGACATAATTACTAGCCTCTTACACGCCAAGTCTGGTCATTCTGCAGGTCCACTAGGTATGGCAGACATCATGACTGCACTTTATTTCAACATTCTAAAACACAATCCAAAAAAGCCAAAGGACCCAAAGCGAGATAGGTTCATCCTCTCTAACGGACATACTTGTCCTGTACTATATTCAGTTATGGCGAACGCAGGTTACTTCCCAAAAAAGGAACTTCTAACACTAAGAAAACTTGGCTCAAGACTTCAAGGGCACCCTCACAGAACTTCTCTTCCTGGTTTAGAAACAACAAGTGGCCCACTCGGTTCAGGACTTTCTCAAGCAGCAGGGATGGCGCTTGTTATGCAAAGAGAAAAAAAATCTAAATCTTCTTCTATCCCTAAAGTATTTGTCTACGCTGGTGACGGTGAACAAAACGAAGGTAATCATTGGGAAGCTGTCATGTTTGCCGCTAAAGAAAAACTCTCCAATTTAATTTGTATCACTGACCGTAACTTCATCCAAATTGATGGTAATACTGAAGACGTAATGCCACTTGGTAACTTAGAAAATAGGTACAAAGCATTTGGATGGGACGCTGTTACAATTATCGGAAACGACATGAAACAAATACTTGCTTCCTTAAACAAAGCATACGTTCATCACAAAAAATCATCAAAGCCACTTGCAATCATTGCGCTCACAGTTCCAGGCAAAGGAGTTGACTTTATGGAAAACGATCACACTTGGCATGGTAAAGCTCCAAAAAAAGGTGAGGCCAAATTAGCAATAGAAGAATTGCATGAACACGAAGCAATGCTACGAGGAAATTGGTACAATACTCATAATAAAAAAAATAAACCAATTCATACTCATAAAAAAAGAAAAATCAAAAATAACAAAAAAACAAAATTAAACTCAAAGAGGTCTAAAAAATGAGAGCAATCAGTCCCCAAAAATTAGGCCTCAAAAAAAAAATGTATCTTAATTTCACAAGAGACCCAAAAGCAACAAGATCTGGGTTTGGGGATGCACTTGTAACACTTGGAAAAAAATACAATGCAAAAAATAAGTCTCCTAAAATTTATGCAGTTTGCGCAGATTTAACTGGGTCTGTGAAAATGGACAAATTCCAAAAAGCCTTTCCTAAACAATTTGTACAAGTGGGTGTTGCTGAGCAAAATCTTGTGACTGTAGGAAGTGGCATCGCAGCAATGGGGAAGATTCCTTTTGTCAGTAGCTACGCAGCATTTATGCCAGGACGTTGCTGGGAACAAATCCGTACTACTATCTGTTATAACAATCAAAATGTAAAATTAATTGGAGCGCACGCAGGAATTTCTGTAGGTCCAGATGGTGCAACACACCAAGCTCTTGAAGATATTGCTACAATGCGTTCTCTTCCAAACATGGTTGTTGTAGTTCCAAGTGATTACGAGCAAACTAAAGCTGCCACCAAAGCCATCGCGAGATACAAGGGTCCAGTATACCTAAGGCTTACAAGATCAGCAACTCCTCAATTCACAACATCAAAAACTCCTTTCATCATTGGAAAAGCAAATGTTCTAAAACAAGGCAAGGACATAACTCTAATCGCAGCAGGCCCACTTGTTTTCGAAGCAATCAAAGCAGCTGCGATTTTGAAACTAAAACACAACATCAGTGCTACAGTTATTGATTGCCACACTATCAAACCACTTGACAAAAATACAATCATAAGTGCAGCAAAAAAGACAAAACGTATCATCACAATTGAAGAGCACCAAATAACTGGTGGTCTTGGTGGCGCAGTAGCTGAACTTCTAAGTGAAAATCATCCTACACTCATCAAACGTATTGGAGTTAATGATCATTATGGTGAATCAGGTGAACCGCAAGAATTACTAACAAAATTCAAACTCGATGCTAAAAACATAGTGAAAGAGGCAGTTAAACTCTGCAAGAGATAAATCATTTTTGAAATAAACTAATCTTCTTTTCTTAAAAATTCATTAAGATTTAGTTGCACACTCAAGGCTACAAATCAATTTAAATGAAAAATTCTCTAAAACAATATGGTTAGTGCACATGTAAGAAGACTCCAGTCA
Source organism: archaeon (assembly GCA_018697095.1). Taxonomy (GTDB): domain Archaea; phylum Nanobdellota; class Nanobdellia; order Woesearchaeales; family GW2011-AR9. The sequence goes on from JABHSG010000004.1 coordinate 12,682, forward strand.
TATATCACACTTCTTCTTTTTGGACTTTTGACGATTTTAATTGCAATAAAAATAATTCTGCCAGGAGTAAATGTTGAATCACAGTTTTCAATAATAGCTGGTTGGCTAGGGATAATAATTGGCTTTTTCTTTAACCAACAATTTGTAGACCATTTCCATCAAAAATATACTCATAGTGAAAAAACAAAAGAAGATATCTCTTTTGCAGTATCTAAAACTCTAACAGAACAAATGCTAGATTTCAAAAAAACAGAAGAGAAATATCAAAAACAAATAACTAAGTTAAATGAAGAATTAATTAAAATAAAAAATAAATGAGTTTTGTAGAGATATTTAGATTAAGTACTAATACGTAACTCACTATACACTTAATATTTATATATTCAAGGATCTTCCAGAAAATATGGCAACAGCAAAATCTCGTAAAAATATAAAAAATCAAAAATCTTACATTGAAGAGATTGCTGTAATTAAAGAACGTATGCGAAAACGTGAACAAAAAATATTCGAACTTCTTGGAAGATTGCGTTCAGACAAATAACTAATTTCAAAACTAACCACTTTCATCAGTGATTTCCATATCGCTTCCACTCTCATCGTCATCTTGTTTAGTTCTATTTCTATTATCCTTTCTATGACTACCTTTAACCATTGGTAGCAAAACTCTTTTTTGGTCTTTTTTGCTCCTAAATCCACGAGCCACATGGATCTTTTTCTGCCCAGACTTATCAAGACCAGTATAATACATAGCTGTTGATGCTGTACCTGGAGTAGGTGTAAATACTTGTGTTAAATTCACATATATATCGCGATCACTACAAAACTTTTTCAAAATTTCCATGTCACTCATGTCGCAGCCAGGATGCGCCACTACAAAATAAGGCACAAGATTCTTTGTTGTCCCTTGCTCTTTTTGCACTTTAGCATACTCTAATAAAAATTCTTCAAACTGGGCACGTACACCTTTGTTCATCGCAGAAAGTACTTTGTCACTAATATGCTCAGGTGCAATTTTCAAGCGATTTACAAATTGCATTATTTTACGAAATAACTTCTTCTGATCTAAGATTACGTCATGGCGAATCGCTGAACGTAGTTCCAATGTTTTGGTAGACTCATTTTTTCTTATCTCTACCCCATCACTCTTTGCATCACTAACATTAAACTTAGCTTGCAATTTTTCAATTTCAACTAGTAGTTCATACAAGTTATCAGAAAGCACTCGCTTAGGACAGCCAGCGCACTCTTGATTACAATATTTTTTCTTATCAAACCCATCAACATCTTTTTCCAATATAGGCGACCAAACTTTCACTTTAGTATCATACAAAGAACATTTGCTTCCATACATATTCAAAGTTGGAAGTGTCAAGTCAGCAATGTGGTCAACCCCACTAAGATACAACTTTTCAATTTCAGAAACAATTGATTTAACAGAGCGCACAGCCACTTCTTTTCCTTGTACAAGTGGGATTACACAAAAATTGCAGCTCCCCCAACAGCCCCGACCAATAATAACTGATGTAGACAAATTTTTAACCATACGCTGTGCAAAATCATAATTTTTAGCACCTGGATGAAGTTTACGTGTAAATGGTAAATTATAAACCAAGTCCATCTCTAAAGACGTCAGTGTATGCGCTGGCCTGGTGTGTAAAATAAATCCAGCTCCACATCCTTCAATAAAAGAATCATCTGGCAGTAAATAACATACACGAGTCAGTAAACTAAAATTCTGTTTACCTTTTTCAATAGCGCCAACTCCTTTGCCACCATCAACTACTGTTTCATCTAAACAATCTTCATACGAAGGCAACTTACGTACATGCTTACCAGACGCCTCAAAGTCAGAAATCTCTTTTGCCTTAACTCGAAATGCAACTCCTTCAATAGAAAATAAATCCAGTCCACTACGAACATCCACAAACTTCCAACCATTGCTGCGATCATTTTTGTATCTATTTTTCTCAACAACCTCAAGCTTCTTCAGTCTTTCAAGAATAACCAAAAGTGATCTTTCAGCGTTCCCATGTAAAAGTAAATCAGCTTTGGAATCATTAAGTATTCCTCGACGTAAACTGTTACTTACATAATCAAATTGTGTGAATCGCCTAATTGTAGCTTCCACTCCACCAAGAACTGTCATGACTCCTTTATACAAACCCTTAACCTTAGAAGTATAAACTTGCAGTGCCCGCGGTGGAACAAGTACATCTTCACGTTCACGTAGCATAGGAGTATAATTTGCAAGTGAGGAATCAAGTAGCCCAGAAGTGATACAAAAAAAGTATTTAGGCCTTCCACATACAGTATAGTCAGAATCCTCAAATGGCTGCCCAATAATTCCAACGCGATACCCTTTAGAATCAAGTAAACGCGAAAGTATAGCAACTCCAGAAAGTGGATGATCATAGTATGGGTCGCCAGTTACAAATACCAAATCAAACTGATCAAAGGATTCGCCATAGTACGTTCTACCTTCAGCAATGGTAGTTGGCAAAAATTCACTTTTCTGACTCATAGAACTAAAAATCAAACTCACTTTATTAATTCTAACCAAGAAAACATAACAATAAATCAAACTAAAAAATCAAATAAAATAAAAAAAATAAAATGTTAAAAAAAGAAAAATCAATCACTTCTTACCAAAATGCTGATCTAAGTAATCAATAATTATAGAACTATCACCAATATATTCGCCGCCAACCTTAATCACAGGAACAGTACCAATCCCACCACTTTTTTCCATCAATTCGACTCGCATAGGATCATCTCGACTCATTGGGACTTCAGACTCAGTATATTCAAGCTTTAACTCCTTAAGCTTCACTCTAACTTTCTCGCAAAATGGGCATCCAGCTAACACATATAATACAATATCTTCTTTACTTTTTTTATCAGCCATAATTATTCACCTTTTTAGTTTTTCATCAAGTAATATATATAATCTGCTAAGACACCCTTTAGATTTTTCCACAGCCTCCTTTGCAACTTCAAAATCCATTCTTTTTCCATAATATGTTAAGGAGTTGCGTTTATAACGGCAACCATCAAACTCACGGTATAAACTAGGATCACCAATAATGTCCCGAAGATAAAACCCAAGACAGATATGGTTCGACACATTAAACCCTTCACTCAAAACAATAGCATGCATGATTTCTAAAATGCAAGTATAATAGTTCTCAAACAAAAAATTTGCACTAGACTCTGTAATTTCTTGAGGTTCTAAAAACGCCTGCCGAGCTTTAGCAGTATCTAAAAGTGAACGTGCTTTCGCTACATCAATTCTAATACTACCAGAAGCAAAAGAAGCCAAACATTCATCCCAATTCTGTTCACGATTAGCCAACTAAAACACCTCTAAAAAGCCATTTAGTACAATCCCATTAATAATATTGTTAGCAAGCTCTTTATTAGGCACATCCTTTAAAGAAGCAAATTTATGCATTTGTATCTCTTTACCTAATTTCTTCTCAAACCTTTTGAAGTAAATTTCTTTTTTAGATTTAGTTTCAACATATAAATCAATGTCACTTGTTTCAATATCTTCACCGCGACTATAAGAACCAAATAACACCACAACTGGATTACTCATTTCCACGCGAAAAGCTTCCAAAACCCCACAAGAAAGCAATTGTTTCAAATTAAAACATAATTTCTTTTTTTTATATTCTAAAGATCCACGACTTGCAGTAAAAAACACTACTCTGCCAATTGTCTCTTTATGTAAAATTCCTTCTGACTCTAATTCTTTAACATAGCGTGGTACTGATGGAAAAGATACTTTTACAGCTCTTTCAATTTCGCGAGCACGTAATTTAACAGTTGGATTAGCTAGAAAATACTCCAAGATCTTCTGTTTAGTCCATTTCTTACTCTTATTAGCTTTATTTTTATCCTGAACATTGATATCTTTTTGGATCATTTGATAACTAAAGATATCAATTGATATAAAAATGTATCGGTGAATCTGTTCAATCCATAAATTTAATTGATTTCAGAAGAATAAAAATCTACTTTTACTGGCAGGTGTACTTTGCTAAGTCGTAAAACAATATCAAATATGTCACCTTCTTCTTTTTCAGATATCATATGGTAAAACTGTAAAATGAATGGTATGAATGAAAATACAAACCCTTTAACTTGCAAGTCAGTCATCCCTTTGCCTTCGTGTTTAATCAATCGATGCTCTTGTTCTAATCTCCACTCTTCAATCCAACGAACATTCTTAGCAAGTAATAATAAATTACTATCACAGTGATCCCAAATTGCCTGGTACAAATCTAGTTCATGTAATACAGTCAATAAATCATTTCTACTAGCTCCAAGTTTCTTCCAAACAGATTTACCATAAGCAGTAGAATTAATCCCTTCCATAAATTCATCTACAGTGAAGCTAGGCATTCCAATACACCATCCATCAAAAATCACAAAATCCATGCGTGTATCGATGTCGCGTTTCCAGTCAGTGTCGCCTTTGCCACCAAGTAAACCTTTGTCAAAATGTAGTATAGTTTCATTTTTTCCTAAGATCAAATCAGAAAGCACATGCCGCAATTCTTTTACTTGGTGCATTCCAAATAATCCTCTATACTTGTAGAAAGGATTACCTGCATGATTACGTCTCCATTTATCCCGCTCTTTTGGGTTTTTGTAATAGTCATCTATACTAAACGCCAAAACTTTGAAACCCAAAAATTCCAAACTAACGCGAAGTATCACAGAAAGTATACTCTTGCCAGCACCAACCCCACCTGATAACCCAACTATGTATGAACTAATCCCTTTAGAATCACGTTCATTAACATAATGTACTACTAGTGGCAAATACCATTTTTCATAATCTTTTTTAAAAATACTAACGCCATGCGTAAGCTTAGAAATACGAGCTTTAATCGTAGAATAAGAGCCCAGTAACTGATCTCGAAGCTTCTTCTCATCCATTACTTTCCCTATAGGCCCAAACATCATTAACAGAAATAATACTCAAGACATATAAAAAACTACACTAAAACAAAGATTCTAATGAAAATACTCTTAATCAACCCACCAGTTTACACACCTACTACTTTGCCATATTCTTTGGCTGCCATGAAAGGTGAATTAGCTGCAGCTCTTGATGAAGATATAACTGTATTAGATCTCAATGCTTCTTTCCACTACCAAGAGTTCCCCGAATTCTACCAGAAGCTCAAATCAACAACTAACGAAAGCTATTTCAAACTTCTCGAAGATTTTTACAATCATGCAAAACAAACATATGCTAAAATTTCTAAGGCAGCAATCAAACTTTGTCAGAGCAAATATATTAAGAAAATTGAAATCAAAGATTCCAAATCAATAAATGTAACGCATTTATCTGAATCTCCAGGGGTTCTTGCTCTGAAACCCAATGTTTCAGATTTAGAAGTTTCAGAGGAATCTCAAGAAGAAGAAAAAAAAGAAGAAGAACCTATTGACATACAAGAACTAGTAAATCAAATCATAAACCAAAAGCCAAACGTAGTAGCAATTAGTGTAACTTACAATTCTCAAATATTTATGACTAAAGTAATCATAGAAAAACTTCAAGAAACTAATTCAGAAATCAAAATCATAATTGGTGGACCAGCAGACTATTCTAAAATAATTCAAATCAATCCAAGCATAACAAACCTTGCAAGCGCACAAAAACTAATCGAATACCTCGAAACAAATGGGGCTAAAAAACGTAGTGTAGCTAAAGTAGCAGTGCCAGACTTTAGCGATTTCAACAAAGATCATTACTTCACCAAAGATATTGTTTATCCAATTCGAACTTCTATCGCCTGCCCATACAAACGCTGTACTTTCTGTACACACCACGGTAACAAAAATTACAAACAATTCGACCTTAAAAATCTCAAACAAACTATACTAACTAACAATATCAAAAAGATCTGTTTCATAGATGATGACTTAACTCCAAAACGTCTAATTGAAATTTCAGAAATCTTGCAACCATTAAACGTTACATGGTGGTGCCAATTAAGGCCTATTAAACAGATACAGCCAGCACTTGAAATTGCAGCAAAGGCAGGACTTACGAGTGTAGCCTGGGGACTTGAATCTGGCAATCAAAGAGTCTTAGATCTAATCCAAAAAGGAACTAATCTAGCTGACATCAAAGAAACTCTAAGGCTAGCAAAGAAACTAAACATCAAAAACCAATTATACATTCTCTTTGGTTTCCCAACTGAAACAAGAGTGGAATTCAAAGACACTGTTAACTTTCTAAAAGAAAACAAAGATAACATCCACTTAGTATCACCAAGCATTTTTGGTTTGCAGTATGGGAGTAAGACTTTCGAGTCACCAGAACTTTTTGACATCAAAGATATTAAACTACAAGAGCGAACACTCCTCTCAGCAAAAATCTCTTACAAAACAAACTCAGGCCTTACTCAAAAAGAAACCAAGCAGCTAAAAAGAATCCATAACCACGCGCTAAACAAAATCAACAAATTCCCAAAGATCATCTCGGTCTTCAAGGAGCAAATCTTGAATCTAGAATAAGTAATTCTAAACTAATCAGCAAACAAGAATCTTGAGGTCGCAATTTGCGACCTCAAATCTAAGGCACCAAACTGGCGCCTTAGAAACACATCTTTTTCCACTAGCCACTGGTCAAGTACGGACAGCATTTATATTCTACACAATATGAATCATTTGCATGAATCAGACTGGGCAAAAAATAATCTCAAAGACATCAATTAAGAGTAAGATTCACACCATTCGTGGAGTTCAGGTGATGCTTGACAGTGATTTGGCTTTTTTATACAATGTTGAAACAAAAGTTCTAAATCAAGCTATAAAGAGAAACATCGAAAGATTCCCTTTTGGATTCATGTTTCAAATATCAAAAGTCGAGTTAGAAAATTTGAGGTCACAAATTGTGACCTCAAACGAGAATAGGGGAGGTAGACGTTATTTGCCATATGTATTCACAGAACAAGGAGTTGCCATGCTCTCAGCTGTCCTCAAAAGCCAAACTGCAATAAAAGTGAGCATTCAAATAATGCAAGCTTTTGTTGATATGAGGCACTTCATCAAAGAAAACGCCCAAATCTTCCAAAGGTTAGATACTATAGAACAAAAGCAAATAACTCACAAAATTGAATCAGATGAAAAATTCAATAAAATATTTGATGCCATTGAAAGCAAAGAAATAGTTCCTAAAAAAGGAATCTTCTTTGAGGGACAAATCTTTGATGCATACACACTCATTTCAGATATAATCCGCAGTGCCAAAAAATCTATTGTTCTTATAGACAATTATGTGGATGATACTGTATTGACGCAGTTTAGCAAACGAAATAAAAATGTGCCAGTCACTATATTCACAAAGAAGCTTTCTAAACAACTCTCATTGGATCTAGGAAAACACAATGCCCAGTATCCGAAAATAACTATAAATGAATTTAATAGTTCACATGATCGTTTTCTCATAATTGATGATAAAGAAGTCTATCATCTAGGAGCATCACTTAAAGACCTAGGTAAGAAATGGTTTGCATTCTCAAAGTTTGATAAAGAAGCACTCACTATATTGGGTAAATTAAACTTAGAATAAACTAATCTGACAATACTTTTTTTCTCTCTCCAGGAATATTTTGGTGAACTTCATCACGTGCTTGACAATCAAGCATGTATGAAACGATTCTCCACGGTTTCCACGGCTGAAGTATGACATCACGAACAAAATCTACCTCTTCTAACTGATCCATTTTTGCAATTTTTTCTTTAAGAACTTCATTTAATCCTTCTGTTTCAATCAGTTGATCCAAACGCTGAAATGTTTCATCTGCAACACCTTCTGGAAATGAAAGATCATTTTCTGTGGATAATGTTATGTACCCTTCAGAACCAACTAGCATGTAGCTCACTAATGTTCTATGAAAACCATTTATGATAGTAACTCCCTCTGGACTTAACCCTCCATTCGCTGGACAAAGTCTACCAAAATATGCTTTCTCTACAACGCGATCAAATTTCACTGAGTGAAATGAATTAGGAAGTCTTGTAATAGAAGAAAGAGGTAATACTTGTGAGCCAACGCAAACTTCAGGGAACATCAAGTGAAGTCCTTCGTATTGTTGAACAATATCAGGGGAATAACGAACTGGATTCATAATGTTCTCAAATCAAGGCTACTTTATAAAACTAATTCACAATTAATCACTTGTCAGTAACTATTGTCTTCATCTGCATTCTGCGCAGCCATTATGTTAGTAGCGATAGTCTTCTTTAGAATCACAGGCCAGCACATCAAAGTCAAAGCGTGAAAGAGAATAATAAATTAAAAATTAATAAAACATCAGTGGAATTTCAACATTAAATTTGGAATGATGGGATTCAATTTTTTAGTTCATCAATAAGCTTTTCATGCCTTGACATGTAACTAAAAACAAATATAAACCAGGCTGCAGCAAATAAAATTGAGGTCCAGAAAAATGTAGTTTGGGCAATCTCATTTTTATTATAAAACGACCAGTACCCAACCTGATTAGATATTAATGCAGTCAAAGACACTGCAAACCAAGTTTTATGAAAATCAACCTTTGCTTTCAAAATTTCTATTTTATTATTTTTAATCATTTTTTGTCCCGTAATAAATTAAAATTGCTCCAAACAGAGAAAATATAGTTTTTGTCAATAAACCAATTGCAGAAAACCAAGTCCCGATGGCAAGACTTACTCCTATGGTCACTGCCATTGCTTTTCCAGATATTACATTTGAAATTTTTATCATTTTTTTAAATCACCTTTTACGCATTCAAAAAGTGATAGAAGTAAGAGATGCATGTTGCTTCCCTCACAACCATCACCTCTGATTTTAATTTTTAATTTTTTAGTTTATTAATCTTATGAAAGAAAATTAATGTAGTCTTATTACTCACTTTACCATACTCAGAACCTTCTGCACCAATTCAGGTCTAACATAATTGTTCACAGTCACAGTATAGCTATCTTGCCACTCTCTGGTTTTCTTATTGAATTTCTTATGACCAAGAGCATGAGCCACTGATAAAAATAATTCTTCTTTCTCATCTCGACTTATTCGCTTACGCCCAGACACAAAACTGCTTACTGTAGATGTCGCATAATATGACCTAACAATATGAGGATAGAACTCTTCGCCGCAGTACCGTAAAAATGCTTTTTTAAATTCTCGCTCAGCTAGTGGTTTACCAGTTTTGCCAGCAAACACATAGTCATTAGCCTTCAAAGCACGTAACATTTTCTTCAAACGAGTAACATACGCCAAAGGAAAACTTATCGACAAACTAATTGGAACACCATCTTTTCCTAAAAAATCAAAAGCAACTTTAGAACCATTAACTTTCACATTCTTTTTCATAAGTGTAGTGAGTCCACGATGCCCATGCGCTTTGAAGTAAGTCAAATTACCAATACGCATTTTACTTCTAAGTAAAGTAAACATAGGTACTGCCATTGAATCATTAGAATCACTAAGCCCACGTTTCACAGAAGCAAGTAATTTAGAATAATGAGATCCAAACTTTTCTACTTTCACATACTTACTAGCTCTATGTGCTTTTCTTTTAGTAAGTGTATAAACATAAGACCAAGTTCCACCTTTGTTTTGGTAAAGTACATCCCAATGGTCATGTGAGTCTTGATCATGTATACGTAAGTATGGTGAAAATAATGAATAAGCTTTCTCAAGCACTTCTCCATTAGGTAAAACATTAATTCTAGCACCCTGAGCCATACCTGAAGATGACAGCTGTCCTTTAAGCCAGCGAGAATCCTTTGTATCGACAAGCACCTTAAACTTCCGTGCAGCCTTAAACAACTTAGCTACAGATAAAACACAACTCATATCCAGCCAAGCTCCAGAGTCAACAATTCTTTTCCAACCAGCACTACCAGAAACCTTGCGATACAAACAAAGATCCTTTGCTCCAACACGAAGTGTTCCAACAGCTACAGCTTTAACCTTAGCAGCAGCTTTCTTCACAGTTGCAGAACGTTTACGAGTAACCATCAAGATAACAAACATTTCTAGAATATAAATCTGGTGATTGCCACTGGTCACTGGTCAACCTCGGATAGCACTTATAAGACGCTAAATTAAGATACTATCTATGGTAGGTACAAACAATAAAAATCACAGTAGTAACAATTCTAAACACCCAATCTCTTTATTTGAAGGGAAATCAATTCGCAAAAAATGGCACAATGAACAGTGGTGGTTCGTGATCTCTGATGTGGTTTTGGCATTAACAAATTCTGTTAACCCTAAGGGCTACATTAAGGATATGAGGCGCCGTGACGAGCAGTTATCTCAAGGGTGGGGGCAAATTGCCACCCCCCTTCTAGTTTCAACAAAAGGTGGTAATCAAAAAATCAACTGTGCTAATACTGAAGGTCTCTTTCGTATAATTCAATCAATCCCTAGCAAAAAAGCAGAACCTTTCAAATTATGGCTAGCTAAAACTGGTTACGAACGTGTTCAAGAAATTGAAAACCCAGAACTTGCGCAAAACAGAGCAAGAAAATACTATGAAGCAAAAGGATATCCAAAAGAGTGGATAGACAAAAGGCTTCGTGGAATTGCTATTAGACAAGATTTAACAGGGGAATGGAAAAATAGAGAAGTCAATGAAAATACTGAGTTTGCAATTCTAACAAATGAAATTAGTAAAGCAACATTTGGCAAAACAGTTGGAGAATACAAGGAGTTCAAGGGGCTTAGCAAAAGAAACAAAAATAATAATCTAAGAGATCATATGACTGATTGGGAACTTATTTTTAACCTGCTTGGAGAAAAAGCAAGTACTGACACCTTAGAAAACGAAGTTTTCGAGTGCCAGAAATTTGGAATAAATTTCTGAGCATTACCAAAGCCAGAGATTCTATTGGATTTGAAGAATGTAAAAGTTCAGCAAAAAGAGGTGGTGAAATTGCCAAAAATGCAAGATTAGAATTAGAACAAGAAACAAAACAAAAAGTAGTTTCCAAAACAAATTATTTAGAATTAAAAATCAAAAAAATAAAATAAAAACTGCAAGATCTTATCTTGCCGGTTTAGCAATACATAGTATTGCAAAAAAATAAACTAAACTTATCTAAGTATTGCCAAAGCAGCCCATAGCATTAAACCTAGCCAAACTACAATCGGGAACCATAAACGTCCTACAAGACCTTTTTCTTTTAGAACTTTTTTAGTCATACTTACAATCACGTCTGGAAATTGTGCATACATAGCCATGATCAATAGTGACAAAAACACCATTGCTCCAAATATTTCTACGATGCTCATCCATCCAAGTAAGTACCAAAGCATAAGTGCTGCTAATACATAACTAACCACCATCAAAACTTTTGGTTTAGAAAACATTTTTTCAACTATGCCCATCCATTTTTTTGGATCACGTAAAACTACTATTGTTTTAATCAGTCCAAGCACAACAAATGCCAAAACAATCCATTCAATTATACTAATTGCCATTTTATTCTTCTACCTCTTCACTTTCTTCTTCTTCAACTTCAGAATCGTCATCTTCCATTTCAGTTTCTTCTTCCATTTCTGATTCATCAGCATCATCTAAGTCAGAATTTCCTTTTCCTTGTGAACCAGGTTCTTCAGGTTTACCTTTGCCTTCTGGTGCACCATGGCGAGCAACAGCTGCCATTGCATTCTCAAGACCTTTTTGTGCGGCCTCAGGTGCTTTGGATAGAACTCCCTCTAAAACAGCAAGTGCATTAGCACCAGCGGCTTTGTCAGAATTATGTTCTTCTAATGCAGCGTATGCTTTTTCAACACCTTGAGAACTTCGTAAAATAGCATTGTCCAGTCCAGCATGTGCAGCTTCAGGTGCATTTTCTCGAACTTGCGCTAACTTATCTAAATGTTTAGCAGCTTGAACTAATACTTTCTCAGAATCATCTTCACTACTTTGTGCTTTTCTTTCTTGTTTAGCCATTGCTTTTTCATATGCAGAAACTGCTTTTTCAAGTCCTTTCTCATTACCTGCTTGCGCCATTGCAATAGCTTCAGCAGCTTTTTCGTTAGCTACACTTTCAGGGTTTTGAAATGCATCAAAAAATTGATCTAAAAAATACAGTGGGCTATCAGGATTCATACCTGTTTCAAGCACTAATTCTTCTGAATCAACTTCAATATCTTCAGCAGCTACAAAACTAGCAACTAAAAGAAAACATAACGTAAATACAATTAATTTTTTCATTTTAATACCTCTTTTTTAATTCAATAAACTAAATCACTAATTCTAAACTATATGCCCCAGCCCAAGATAATCAAAAGAGCAAAGGACACAAACCCAATTACAAAATAATCTGCTCGTCCATCACGACCAAACGGAATATGGTGACGAACAACTGTGAACATTAGTACACCAATAGCAAGGCCCATTAGGACAAATTCTACCCATAGCGGGATCCATGGAGCAAATAACACTCCAATTAATGCTCCTACAATAGTTGAGCTGGAAAGCATTAGTGATTTCCAAAACTGTTTGTGTGGTTTTGTAGGGAGTGTCGAAACAAATGTGTATGAGAAAATTGTTGCAAAATATAAGGCTCCTTCAAACAAAGAAATTCGTGCCAAATAAACCATTACCATTCCAACTATTACATGGTAGACATACGAAAAAACATTTTCTTCCTTACTAAGCATTTTTACAAGCCCATGTTTATGGTGATGCAAGTAAATCTCTTTTTCGATAACATGATGGATGGTAAAACCAAACAAAACTGACAAAAACAAATATTCAGAGATCTCAAAAGCGCCTTGAGTGAAACGTGGATAAAACTCAAGTAAAAGATATGTGATAGAAACACCTGCAGCAAATGAAACAATTTTTTGTTTGTTTGATTTATGCCTAATTTTGAACTTGTTTGCATACATGTATACAATAGAAACAATAACTGCAAACACTAAAGGTAAAACTGTACCAGTCACAACATTAACCATCTTAAACAACTAAAAAACATTTTGCCCTTAAAAATGTTCTTGAAAACAACGTCTAAAAACTTCATTTTTATGAACATATTGTAGAAACATACGCATTAGAGTTAACTTAAAACAAATTTAGAAACAAATAATAAAGAAACAAGTTATATTTTATCAGAAAATAAACTTATTTTTGTGCACTTTGGTATGCACTTTCGACAATTCTATACAAGTTTCCAAGTTGATTATTGTCTGGATGGTTTTCAGGCACAGTATCTAACATGCTTCGTTCATTATCTCCACCAAAAAGTCTATCACCCATAATGTTTCTTGCATCAAAATAAAATTTTGGTTCACCACTATCACTCTCTCCTCTTCCTAGTCTAACAGTTATCCCTCCTCTACTAGTGCCAGAATACATTCTAAACGCACCTTCAGGGTCCTCTAGTCTCCAAGGTCCAGCCATGGCAACAATACTCCATGCTACATCATAAGTTAACTGTCCTTGATCTACTACCATGATCTCTCAAAAGGGCTTCTCATTTAAAAAACCTATACTCAAAACATAAACTTATTAACAACTTCTTCTTTTATTTTATTGATGGATACAAAAATTTTTCTTTTAATTATAACAATATTAACTACAGTAACATTCTTACTATCTTGTTCACCAATGCTAGAAACAGATATTGATTATTCAGACATGGAAAATAACGAAGATGAAACGACAAATGAAGAACAAACTGAAGAAGAATCAGCTTGGCAAGACATTCCTTTAACGAACATCAACACCCAGGCTACTTTCACAATCAAAGAACTTACGCAAAAACCAACACTTATCGAAACTTTTGCTGTTTGGTGCCCAACTTGTACCAGGCAACAAGGTATCATTCATGAACTATTAGAAGAGCAAACCTTAGATTTCAATGCACTATCACTTAACATTGATCCAAATGAAGATGAAGTTCTAATCCAAGAACACATCGAAAAGAACAGTTTCGAAGCAGGAACTTACGCAATATCTCCAACAACCTTAACTCAAGCACTAATTGACCAGTACGGAATCACAATTGCAAGTGCACCGCAAGCTCCAATAGTTCTAATTTGTCCAAATGGAAACAGTGAACTTTTACAAAACGGACTTAAGACTGCAAATGAATTAACTCAAGCTTTGGAGTCATGTTAATATGAGTAGTAAAGTAACTTTTCCTCATATCAAACTTGAAAACAAGAACTATCCCTCTGTGATTATGGGAGAAGACCACTTCACTGGCTGGTTCAAAAAATGCAAGAAATACGATTCTGAAAAACAAAGAGCAAATGCTTACCAAGAAACACTGGAAATGGCCTATTCCAAGGGTGTAAGGGGCTTTAGTATATCTCCTCACGCTACTTTAGTCAAAGTTCTCAAAAATTTCAAAAAGAAGCATCCAAGAATTGTTTGTATTTCAAATCACCATTGGAAAAGTCATTATTACATTGATGATGAATCTTTGTGGTCTCCAAAAAACATGCAAAGATTAGGCGCATCTGAAAGCTTTTATCACAAAAACATTGAATCTTGTAAATGGTTCGACAATCAAAAAACTACAAACAGATTCTCTGAAAAAGAAATTAATGAATTCAGGTTAGATGAAAAAGAGTATAAAAAACAACTTAAAAAAATGGACTTTTGTGATTTTGCCCTAGTTGGCAATATTGGGAGAAGCGCTTTAATTCTATTGAACAGAGCCGACATAGTAGAAAAAGAAATAGAGTTAGTAAGACAACAAAAAATTATTCCAATTGGCATGTGTGAGGGTGGAGCTTTAGCTCTTCCGAAAATGGAAAAATTAAACACAGCAGGAACTTGGGTTTGGATGAATAAACATTTTTGTTGTCCTAATCTCAAATCAGCGTTAAAAACTATCAAAAAATCAACAAAACCAATCACTTCTTACAGAGTTTTTGTAAGTCTAGATGGATTCGATCTAGAAAAATCAATCTCTTTTATTAAAAAAATCAAACAAGTAAAATCAATAGTTGTAGGTGTGGATGGAGTTGATCAAGCAAAGCAAACATTTACAAACCTTCACAAACACTGGAGATAATAATAGTGGTAAATGAAATTAAGAGAGGTATGCTTTTTTGATAGGGTAAGGGAGCGTAAGCGAGCGCATCCCTGACGCACTATCAAATACTGCTGTATTTGTAATGGATGCTCTCAATATCTGGCTTAGTTTTCTCGCAGGACTATTTGCTCCCTTAGGTGCAGTTTGTGTTCTACCTCTCTATCCTGGATTTCTAGCCTACTTAGCAAACCAAGTACAAGAAAGAAAAGGTTCAACTGTTGCAAGTTCCAAAAAACTCCTCGTAACTCTCGGTCTTTTAATCACAGCGGGTATTATCATAAGCATGTTCGCTGTAGGTCTTATCTTCACAAAACTTCTACAAATCTCCTTAACAACAGTTACTAGTATCATCTCACCAATTGCATTCACGATCCTAGCACTATTTTCCTTACTTCTAATAGCAGACGTAGAACTTTCTAAGTACATCCCTCAAATTCAATCTCCAACAACCAAAAATCCTTACGTAACTTCACTCCTGTTCGGACTTTTCTTTGGAATCATTGTGCTTCCTTGCAATCCAGCATCCTTAGTGATTCTCTTCGCACTCTCAACAAATATCTCTAGTTTCCTAACTAATCTTTTAGGATTTCTAGTATTTGGAATTGGTATGGCACTCCCATTACTCTTACTAACATTAATCTCAGCGCAGTACTCAAAGAACGTAATCACATTCCTAACTAAACATAAAAGCAAAATCAACAGAACCGCAGGTATCCTCATGCTCATAATTGCACTTTACTACCTTTTCTTTGTATTCAGAATTATTGGGTAAAAAAAATTAAAATAAAAAACTGCAAGGCAAAAAGCCTTGCTGGCTTAGAAATATTTTCTATTTCTAAGAAAATAAAAAAGCCAACTAGCCTACTTTCTAACTTTGAACCAGTCTTTCAACTTACTTGGCCATCCTTGTAAAGCAAGTAGTGCTAGTGGCGCTGCCCAGTTTGCTGATCTTTCTACAAAATCCCAGATTGGGTCTCCAGCTATTGGTCTAAGTAGCGCAGTCCAAAGTCCCCAAGCTGCTGCCCAAGCAAGTACAATTCTAATAGGATAAAATAGTGCGATAAAAGCAACAACAACATCCATAGCTCCAATGAGTGGAAGTATCGTAGCACCTAGTGATTCAGTCATCCCTACAGATGTAAAGTAAGGTAGCCAACTTTGTTTAACTTGCAGTGCAAAAACTCCGTGCCCTAAAAATGTTCCAAAAACTCCTAGACGCAGTAAACCTTCGCCAGTTGTAAAATATTCTTTGAACTTCAGCATATTTACTTTTTTAGAACTTTTAACTTTTTTAATTACTTTTTTAACCATCAAATCACCTCTAATTATCACAAAAGAAAAGGTTTGCCTTTTTTAATATTCCTAATATAAACGCGGTTAATTTTGCTTACATTTTTATAACAATCTTATTCTAGAACTTTAGATGTCAAATCAAAAAGATTCCACTGGTAGTATCCCTTTAAACATCATCAAAAACAAAGATGATACTTCGTTTTATGCAGGTACTCTTCCAAAAGGTTGCCAGCATTGTATCAAAGGGGGAAAACTGGTAATTTTCATAACAGGTCTTTGTCCACAGCGTTGCTATTATTGCCCAGTTTCTGAAGAAAAGTTCGCCAAAGATAGAATTTTTGCAAACGAAAGAGAAATAACAAACCAAAACGAGCAAGAATCTATCAAAGAATTAATTGATGAAGCAAAACTAATGGATGCAACAGGTGCTGGTATTACTGGTGGTGATCCTCTAGCGGTTCTAAAACGTTGTACCACATACATTACAGTTCTCAAAAAAACCTTTGGCAAAGATTTTCATATTCATCTTTACACGCCAATGAAATTAGTCACTAAAGAAACTCTGGCTGCTCTTCACAAAGCTGGTCTTGACGAAATTCGTTTTCATCCAGATTTGGACAACATGGATATGTGGCCAAGACTTAAGCTTGCAACTGAATTTAATTGGGACATTGGTTTAGAAATACCTTGCCTTCCTGATAAAAAAGAGCAAACAATTTCCTTAATTGATTACGCAAAAGACTTTGTTTCATTTGTAAATCTTAATGAATTGGAGTTTTCAGATACAACAGTTTCTCATTACAAGTTATCAGAACATAATTATGTTCCAAAAAATGATACTAGTTATGGTGTAAAAGGTTCAGCTGAACTTGGATTAGAATTGATTAAGTATTCAAAACAGCAAGGTTATGATAAAAATCCAGGTCTTACAATCTATTTTTGCCCTTCAAGGCTTAAAGACAAAACTCAAATGGGTAACCGCATGAAACGCAGAGCCAATAATGTGAAACTACTTGGCGATATTGTAACTAGTGAAGGAACTTTGGTTCGTGGGATCATTTATCTTAAGGAATTAGCACCAGGCTTTGGATACAATAAACAAATTAAAGAAATTGCTAAAGATAAAATCAAATGCCAAAAATTACTAGAGCAATTACAAGAAGCAAAAGAGCAAATCGAAAATCTTTCTAAGAGTCAAGAAACAACAATTAATCAAGAAATCATGATCGATGAAAGAAAATTACGTATAATCACAAGTAAAGACTTTGTAACCAAAAATGCTCAGAAACTAAAACAAATAGATCTTCTTCCAGCAATTGTTGAGGAGTATCCTAGCTACGATTCTTTAGAACTTGAAATAGAATTCTTATAAAAATAAAAGCACTAATTGCCTTTAATCTACAAATAATCTGAACACTATACAATTGTATAAATCATATAACTACCAAGTGTCACTAAAAATAATCCAATTCCGAGCCTCATAAGACCTCTATGTTTCTTACGCCACTTTTCAAGCTTAGATGATGACTTTCCAAAGTAAGCAATCAAAATCATTACAATCAGTGGTAATACAAAAATCAAGTTATACAACAAAAGTAATGGGATCCCGTTAGTATAATCTCCTTGGCCAATGATTGCAAGAACCACTAAGTACGGTGCTCCAGTGCAAGGAAGTTCAACAAGTGTTACAAAAATACCAAGTGGTATTGCAGCTAAGTATGAATAGAAAATACCTTTTCCTTTCAATTCTTTCATTCGCTTTGTATAATATTTAATACGTTTAGCTGCGCCAGGAAGCATTTGCAAGGTGAAACCTTTACCATACCAAAAGAAATCTTTTATCTCAAGTAGACCTGCGCCTATAGCGATAACTGCAGCAATCCAATAAATGATCTGAGAAAATCCAAATGACACTGTGAATTTCAAAAAACCAATTCCAATTAGTAAATAAGAAAGATATACAACAGCAGTATAAATTAATCCGCCCATAAGCATTTGTTTTGGATTTTTAAACATCTTTGTCATAAAAGCAATCAGAAATATCAACACACCAAACACACATGGGTTAATACTATCAATAAGCGCAGCAGTGACAAGTACTGGAATTGTTAATCCTTCAGCTAGCATTATTGAGTGCACCCCGAAAACTCTCGTAATTCATTAATTGACAAAAAACCAGTGTGACGATCAATTTCAAGTCCATCTACTTCTTTAATCCAAGTAGGAGTTCCAGAAATCTTTTTCTCTTGACATAATTCCCATTCACTATCTTCGCCTTGTGGGTGACATTCAATCTCATTAATGCCTTCAAATGCATCACCAAACATGCTTCTTGTTTTTGCACAAATTCCACATCTAAAAGAGCCATACATATCTACACCACTTTCAGTAATACACTGTGCAAGTGAGCTATGGTCCTCTTGCTCACCAGCAAAGACATTAAAATAAAGCAGTGGCAGTAAGTTCAAAATAATGGTCAGTGCAATCCATCCTCTGTAATTTCCTACTTTGAATTTTTTCAAAGTAGCTTTCTTATCACCTTTACACATCCATATGGACAAACCTAAAATTAGTAAGACAATTACATGCACAACTGTGCAAAATGGACAAAGAGCTTGCAAAATGATTTCTGCAATTACAAAATAAATTACTGATAGCAATCCAACAAGGCTCCAAATAACTAGTGGCAATTCTAAAGCACTCTTAGTATCCATAAGCGATTTGATAACTAAAAGTAGCAAAACAATAAACCAAACTACGCCAAAAATAGCAACAGGCACATTAAACATCTCTGAAAAGGTACTAGAATTCACAAGTGAGCAAGAGACATGCTCTGAAAAATCACAAGCAGACCCACCTTCAACAGTAGAATAATGATTCGATGTTAAATAAATAGAAGTTAAAAGACCAACAATCCCTAAAACTAAAACAACTTGTAACAGTAACTTCTTACTAAAAAAACCACTCTTATTACTAACAAGTTTTTTGCTACTACTTTTCCTAGTAACCTTTTTTGTTCTATTTTTTTTTGCCACTGAGCACCTATCACCTAAAGAAACAATTTTAGACTTATAAACTTGCCTTTTTACAACATAAAAATTAACTAAGAAAAACATAAAAAACTCTCACTTTGTAACAATATTTATAAAATAATTTTTCTTACTTTATACTTATGGGTAAAAAAAAATCATGCAGCAACTGTAAAGTATCAATTCCTGAATCAACTAAAGCAAACAGTAAGGGAAAATATTACTGCGCAAAATGCAAAAAAGAATGTAAAGATGAAGACGCGACAGTTTGCGAATTTTGTTAAACACACTCTCAGCTTCATAGGTTGCCTGCAGCCCTTCACTGTCGCTTAGAAAGGACACCACTAAAAAATGTTACTTGAACTTACAATAGTCATTATTGGAGCTTTATTTATAGTATTACTAGCTCATCTAATTATTTCTAAAAGTATTCATTTATCAAAACACTTCAATCTTTCAGGCACATTTGTTGGGATGACTATTCTCTCAATTGGAACCTCACTTCCAGAAATTATGACTCATGTAATTGGAAGTCTCCAAATTATCAAAAATCCTCAACTCCTCCCAGGCATATCAGCGCTTGTGATTGGGACTAATATTGGTTCAGATATTTTTCAGCAACATTTTATATTAGGTATTATCGCAATTATTGGTGGTGTTTACCTCGCAAAAAAGGATCTTTTCCCATTAATGGGTGGACTTTTGGGTGGCGCAGTACTTCTTCTACTAGTTGGCCTTAATGGTAGTATCTCAAGGTTAGAAGGACTTTTATTAGTTATAATCTACATAATCTATCTAATTTATCTAAAATATCACGCAAACTTTACTCGCACTAAAGATCTCAAAAAACAAAACCATATCTCAGCAAAAAAGCAGCTCACAAAAAAAGAGATAGCTAGTACAACTACTATTCTCACCTTCGCGTTCATCGCAATGGCAATAGTTACAAACCATGTCCTCAAGTTTTCTACAGTACTTCTTGAAAATTTAAACATCAGTGCTTCTTTTTTTGGAATTATTGTAATTGGAGTTGCTGCAGCTTTGCCAGAACTTACTACTGCCTTAGTTGCACTTCATAAAAAAAGACATCAAATGTCTGTGGGTGTTCTTATCGGAAGCAACATCACAAATCCTACTTTCGCTCTTGGTATCGGTGCAGCAATTTCAACATATCTTGTTCCTAAAGCAGTAATTATTTACGATCTTCCAATAAAAATTATTGGAGCAATCATCATTTTGGTCCTTTTATTAAGGTTCAAAAAACTAAAAAAAGAAGAAGGAGCTATCATGCTTGGGATTTTTATCCTTTACCTAATACTTAGAATGATATTTTTCCCAGTTGACATTTAAATCAATTTATCATCTCCAATTAACTTTTTAAAATTATAACCACTCATCATCACAATTAAAATGCAAACTTACCACAACAAATCTCAAAAAGAAATTTTTGCTAGTTTAAACAGCAAGAGCACTGGACTTTCTTCTAAAGAAGCAACTAAAAGGCTAAACCAGTTTGGTAAAAATAATTGTTAAGTTAGAAAGTTACTTGCAAAAATTAGCATAAAAATAGAACACAAAAAATAAAATGAAAAAAAAATTAATCACAATTGTCCTCTTTTTAGCAGCACTTTTCCTATTAGTATCTTGTATAGATTCTACTACAAGCACCAAAGAAGAAGCAAATACTCAAAATCAAGAAGCAACTAACGCTCCAGAAACTTCTAGTGGTCAAGAAACAAGTGAAGTGGCAAATCCAATCTCAGAAGATATCCAATATACTGAAGATGGAACTCCATATATAATTCATCCAGATGACATCTTAAGTGGCGGTCCTAGAAAAGGAGGGATTGGAGTAGACCAAGGAATTCCTGCATTAAGCAAACAAAATATTGATTTCGTAACAGTAGAAGAAGCGAACACTTACATCCAAGATAACGAACTTGTTTTAGCACTTCACTATAAAGGTGAAAAAAGAGTTTATCCACTTCAAATTATGGTTTGGCACGAGATAGCTAATGATGTTGTAGCAGGTGATCCAATTCTAATTACATACTGTCCACTTTGCGGTTCAGGTATTGCTTACAAACGTGAAATGACAATTACAAATGAGCAAACAAATATTTCAGAAACAATAACTCCAAAGTTTGGAACTTCAGGGAAACTTTACAATTCTAACTTGGTTATGTATGATGATAAAACCGATACCTATTGGCAACAAATTGATGGTAAAGCAATTATTGGGCAGCTCACTGGTCAAGAACTTGAAGACATCAATATTGATACAGTAGTTTGGCGTGATTACAAAGCAGTCCACCAAGATGCCATGGTCTTAAGTCAAGAAACAGGTATGAGCAGATCTTACGGGACAGACCCTTATGGTTCTTACTATGAAAACTCGCTTTTATTTTTCCCAGTAGACAATGAAATTGAAGATGAAAGCATTCATCCTAAAACTGTGATTTACGGAATTCAAATCGACAACACCTACAAAGCTTACATTGAAGACGATATCATCAGTGCTGGTGGAAGTATCACAGATTCAGTTGGTTCAGTAAATATGAAAATTACAAGAGAAGCTGACGGAATTGTAACTATTATAAACTCTAAGACAAGTGAAGAACTGGTTAAAGAACGTGACTTTTTCTTCGCGTGGTATGCATTTCATCCTGATACTTTAGTTTACGGAAGATAAAAATGGCAAAAACAACTAACAAAAAGACAAACCATCTTTTAGCTGTAGATCACGCAGTTAGTCTTTTAATTCCACCTTCACTTATTCTTTTACTCGCAATTACAATAATAGATCTATTCTTTGGTTTCAAATCACCAAGTGCTTCAATTATAATTAATATTTTTGACATTTATATTATACTTTTATTCACAATAGACCTTTATTTTAGATATCAAGAAGAAAAAATAATTCACAAAAGTACAATTAAAACAATCCAAAGTTGGAGCAAAAAATACGTACTTGATATCATTGCAACTATTCCTTTTAATTTGATTTTTCTTGGAGTCAACGGCCTTACATTAACTCAAGGACTAAGGGCAATTCGTATTTTAAGATCATTCGCCAGGTCTGCAAGATTCGTTAGAATTCTTAGGTTCATTACTAGAGCTCCACGTTTCTTAAAACTCAAACACCAAACAAAAAAAAACCTAAAAAAGCACAAACCTCAAAAAGCAAGCCCTCACCAAAAAGAGCTAAAGAAAACGTTATCATTCAAAGTTATTCTTTTAATTACAATCAACTCGATTATGGGGACAGGGATATACTTTTTAACAGCAGCTGGTGCAAAGCACGCTGGCCCTGCTTCTTTAATCTCATGGGCAATTCTTGCAGTAGTTTCATTATACATTGCAATGTGTTTTAGTGAATTAACAGCAATGTTTCCTAAAGCTGGTGGTGTTTATGAATTTGCAAAGCAAGCATATGGCAGATTTTCATCATTTTCAATTGGATGGATGACTGCGATTGCTGGGAATGTTACAATTGCTATGCTTCTTCTTGGAGCTTTGCAGTATTTGATCCCAAACCATTCGCATCTTTACATTCCAGTCTCTGTGGCTTTAATTTTAGCTTTTAATTTTGTAGCATATAGAGGAATGCAAACAAGTGTATTTGTATTAGTGACATTTGCATTAATTACACTTGCAACAGTGACTGCCCTAATCATTCCAGGTTTATTCAACTTAGATCCCGCAAATTTCACTCCATTTTTTGTCTTTCCGTCACTTTCGATAATAATTACTATCTTTTTTATCGCAGAAACATTTTTTGGTTGGGAAAGTGCTGTTTTTTTAGCAGCTGAAACAAAAAATCCTGAAAAGGTAATGCCAAAAGCATTGATTTGGGGTACAGCAATCATTGCAGTTTTAGCACTTCTTTTAGCACTTGTTGGTATGGGCGTTGTTCCTTGGCAAGAATTTGGACAAACTTCAGCCCCTCTTGCAAGTTTAGGTGGAGCTTTATTTGGAGATACTGGTCAAATAATCTTCACAATTTTAGTTTTCACATCAATTATTGGCGCAGTTGCTTGTTGGGTTGTAACTTCACCAAGATTACTCATGAGTGTAGCTGAAGACAAATTATTTTTTGTACAATTTGCCAAAATCCATCCAAAACACAAAAGCCCGTATGTGTCTATTGCTTTTCAAGTAATTTCATTAATTATTCTTGTAATAATTGGTTCAGGAAATTATGAAACTTTGCTGCATATGCTTGTCCCAATAATTTTGATAATTTATTCTGCAGTATTACTTGCAGTTACAATCCTTAGATTCAAAAAACCATTATTAAAACGTCCATACAAAGCCCCTTTTGGAAAAATTGGGCCTATTCTTACAGTAATTTTCATGTTATTTTTACTATTTATGTTTACTCAAAACACGCACCATGCCTTGGAAATCCTGAAAATTTCAGCAGGGTTAATTGTATTTGGAATTCCTGCATATTTTTTTATTGAACTTTTTTACGAAGAAGAATATGTGTCTTTACGTCGCGGGTTTCAAGCAAGATTTTTACATTATTTTCATAAAATACCTAAGCCTTTACCAGCTTACAAAAAGATCATCAAATTCACAGGACCATACAATCAAAGAACAATCATTGTAGATTCAAATTCTCCAATGGGTGTGATCTCACATCTAATTCATAACAAGGGTCTTCTTTACAAAAAGCATCATATTTTTTGTAGTTCAATTGAAGAAAGAATTTATCTTAATCACATCATAAACAAACAAAAAAGACCTCATAAAGTAGATATTCATAAAATCAAAATAGGAAAAATCCCAACTGTCGTTAAAAAAGCAAATGTTTTCATTTCACATAATGATTTGGGTCATGTGAAAAACATAAGTGCTTATCTAAGAAAAGTAAAACAAATATTGCCTAGTGGCGCAAAATACTGTTTTTATGTAACTCATCATTTTTTAGACGTTGCTCCAAATAGTAATATTTTAACAAAAAAAGAAGAGATACTTGATCTTTTCAAAGCAGAGGGACTAAAAAAAGCAACTTACAAAAGTTCCCATTATGGATTAAAAGAAGACATATTTATCTATGGTGTAAAATAATAATCAGAAAACAAATGCAAACAATAATTAATGTTTTTATCATCAAATTAATTGCCAAAATAATCATCAGCAAGTCCTTTTAATGCACTTTCCATTCTAGAAATAGCAGATAAAACCAATTCATTTTTTCTATTTTGAATTTCTAGACCTTTAGGGGTATATTTTAATTTTCTATCAGGACCACTAATATATCTGAAAATTTCTCCACCTTCATCTCCAAAACGGTAATAAGCAAAATCTCTGCCTCCATCATAATCCCAACGTAAATTTTCTAGTATTGTTCCATGTGATAAAGTAAATCCCAAATCTCCATTTTCAATATCTTCTCCAGAAGGTGAATACGCGATTTCTACTGGCCTTCCATGAAAATCCTTTCGTTTTCTAAGAAACCCCCTAAAAAGTAAGCCAATATCACGAATTTCTTTATCAGTGATCCCGTCTTTAATTTCTCGCAAACCATCTAATGCACTTATACTTTTACCTTTTCTAACAGAAACACTTCCTGCACTTAAAAAAAATTTAAATTCACCATTTTTTTTCCAATCAGGAAAAAAACTAAGAACTGGGCTGTGACTAACTGCACTTAAAGGCAGATGGTATCTGGCATTATTAGATTCAGGAAAAGTTTTAGTAAACCAATCATACCATTCTACTAAGCTTTGTTGAAATGTTAATACACGTTCTTGAAATGCTTCCATAATATCATTAAAATTATTTTTATTTTATCCTCAAATTTACAATTAATACTCTACTAACTAATTCGAAATTCCCTATAAGCTACAAACTGGTCATCATCATTACTAGCTGTAATTTTAATATCATACTCACGCGAATGCACATAATTTGGAACATAAAGCCAAAGGCCTTGTGTGACCTGCGCGCCAACTTCTAAATCAAATTCGCTACTTGTAACTCTTTGGCTAAAATCTAGTACTGTAATTGACACTTGCATATCTTCTAAGTCATACGGTCCTTCGTTTTCCATATTAATTGAAAAATAGAGTCTTTCTCCAGCATGAGCATGGCGGGTATCATAGCCAATTGATGAAAACTTAAGCTGTTCTGTCCCAGAACTTGTTGATGAGATTATTTCAATAACAGGTTCTTCGTTAGTATTAGGTACAACATCATTATTATCTTCCTGTTCAGAAAGTGCATTAGGTCCTTCAACAATCACTTCCAATGTCTCATCAGCTCTCATAGAAACAGGGATTACAGGTTCATCTAGAACTTCATCGTTTTCTAAAAAGATAACCTCATCTAAAATCACATTAAAAATAATCTCAATTACATCAAAAACAATTGGAGCAACCAATTCTATGTTCTGAATCTCTTCAAGTGGGACAATCACTGGGTCTTCATCAACTAAATCATCTTCTACAATATCGTCTTCAATAACAGATCCTTCTTCCACGATAAGTTCTTCTTCAATAATCAGTTCTTCCTCTTCAAAATCATGAATGTCATCTTCCATTACTGGGCCTTCATCAAAAAACTCCTCTTCAATATCATCTTCAATTACAGATCCTTCTTCGATAATAGGGTCGTCATCTTCAGTTTCGTCAAAATCATATTCTACTACTGGACCATCATCTTCAACGTGGTGGTCTTCTTCAATAATCTCTTCTTCTTCAATCGGATCATCTTCAATATCATTCTCATTAACAGTAAGAGTAAATGAATCACTAGTACTCAAGCCAGATGTATCAATTGCTTCAACACTAATTGTATAAATCCCTTGACTCTCATCAGGAACTTCCCAATAAAATTCAAGGCCACCAACCAAATCATCATTCATAAGCATACTTGTCCCATCTGAGTCAGTCATAGTTACAGTAATCAAAGAATAGTCGCCAGAGTCTAAATTAACGTAAGATCCAACATCCTCAAATACAGTCTCCTCACCAACATCTTGGTCATTTGGCAAATTTAATCCTAATCCTAAACTTGAATCAACAACAGTTATAGTGCATAGTATTCCACCAGCATCTCTACGTGAACGCATAGCTAAGTCCGTAGTGCCTGGATAATAATCTTCAGCAACAATCCAAAATGAATATTCATTTGAAGCGCCACTACTTGTATCGTAAGTATCGTACTCTCCTTCCAAGTCAGCAACAACAAAAACACTACCATCAGCGTCTTCTGAATTTTCTAAACTAACAAAACGTGGTTCACTTGCATCTGTTCGAAACAAAATATCATCACTATCTTCTTCACTTGCATATATTTCTAAAGAACTAATCTCTCCTTCAGCTGCTTCAAAATCGCAAGAAGAAGAATCAACAGTAGTATCTTGGTTATAATCAGTAACAGTAACAGTAACACTATACTCTTGATAAAGTTCACTTCCACGATCTAAATTTCCATCTAAATCATTATCTTCAAATACAATGATTGAAACTTCAAATTCATCTTCTAAATCAGGAAAATTATCATGGTCAACAAAATCAAGTTCAGGCGTGATTGTAATTCCAACATTTTGACCTAAGTCTACACTCTCAAATTCATCAAGAGCCCATGATACAAATCTAAATTCATCACTAAATATATCGTGACTTACAACAAAATCAAGTTGTTCACTTCCATCTCCATCACCAGTGTTTGCAGTATAACTTGTATACGTTGTGCTTCCTTCAGTAGTACTAATGTCATTTCTAAAAGTTCCAAAAGCAAAACTTGGTTTATCGCAATGGTCCGGAAATCCATCAGAATCTATGTCAATACTATCATCATAGCCTTCACATAAATCCAAGTCATCAGAAACCCTATCTCCATCTGAATCTAGTTCTGCTGTAATACGTAAACTTAAACGTTCACTCGCTCCATCTGAGCCAATCACAACTGAATATAAAAGATAACTTTCTTCTTCAGTAATGTGATCTCCAATATTATATGTGTATGAATCACTAAAACCCTCGCTACTCCCATAGCTAATACTATCTGAATCAATAGTTTGGGAAACTCTTCCACCACTTGTTTTAACTAAAATAACCTCATAGCTATAACTTCCAGCTCCACTAACAGAAAGTGTAGCATCTAAATCGTCTCCTACAAAAATATCTTGTGAAGCAGTACTGGTAGTTCCAGTCCATGCCAATCCACTATATACTGATTCAGCATCTACACTAATTGATAAAGAAGCAATCATTACAGTAAAAACTAAAAATACTAATGTGCAAGAAGCAAATAACTTAGATTTAATCATTTTTTTTGCCTCCAATAAGACCAAGACTTAATTTTCCACCAATAACTCCACCTGATTCATTACCAGTAATTTGTGTAGGAAAAATTCCACATGTAATTCCACTATACAAAAAAACTCGACCGCCAAAAACAATATCTGCTCCTAAATCTCCTAAAGCAAATGGCGCAGCAACAAAATTTCTTTCAGATCTCCAAGAACTTGTATCAGTGATAGGATCAGTAAACCTTTCATCACTTGAATCAGCAGCACTTGGATCTCTCATACCAACATAACTAATTTCAGTATTTCTACTTTGCTCAGAACGAACATCAAATCCCATCCCAAGATTTAATCTTGCAACAAGATTAAGTGAAATTGGAACAGTTTCATGAACATTATTTTTTAATAAAACACTTGGGCTTTTCCACCCAGATGATACTGCTAAAAGTTGACTTGAATTTTCTCCATTCGAAAGTGTTTCTGAGGATTCACCAAAATAATTAGTTGTAATAAAAGCAGATCCAGGGTCACTAATATTTGTTCCAGTAACACCATTATCAACTAATGAATTTCCAAATTGTTTCCCAGCATCAAAATATCCGATACTTCCACCAACAATCAGTCCAGGAACTTTTGCTACATTAAGCACATCGCAACCAGCACCATAAATGCTTGCGCCTTTAGATAATAAACTAGTTTCAGCTCCACATACAATCTTACCTAAATCAACTCTTCCTAAGTCAGTAGAGATTGTTTTTTTTCTAGAGGCTAAAGATTCACGTTCAACAGTAAAAGTTTTTTCTCCAGAACAAACTCCATCATAGCCATCATTAGCAACGTAACTAATTGTATGGTCTCCTTTAGTAAGATGATTTAGAGGTATATCTTCAACAATAGCAAGGCTTGTAACAGTATAGTCTATTCCTAAACTCTCACTTGAGACCTTTACTGTTAACAAATCTCTATCGTCATCTGTTACAATTAATTCAAAAGTTCCAAAATTAGTATCAGGATCATATTCAAAATCAGCATCACAACTAGGTATGGTGTTCTTTAAACCTCTACTTAGGTAAGATGCATCATCTTTTGAAACCAATTGCCCAGTCAAATTAATATTTTCACTATTAGATCCAAATATGCCTGCCCTTCCTGGGTTAACCATATATGTAATTGGAACGATCCCTTTTCTAGAGTTATTATAAGCTTCACTTATGTTTCCAAATTCACCATCTCTAACGGACACATGAGGATCAAGAAAGTAACTCGTTTGAACATCTTCTTTAGTTCCAAAGCGTGTAACTAAAGGATTATCTGGTTCAGATGAAGGAATTTTTTCAAAACCATATCTACTTATTGGTCCTAGTTTTGGAATCCAAACATTTGCTTTTTCTGAACATCTAACTTCAAAAACAGTAAGGTAATCTCCTTGTGGATTAAGTTCTTTTGCACTACATTCTATGTCTGTATCAGGAAAAAAAGCATCATAAATCGCTGCAATATCATTTGTTGAACCATCACTAACTATATCTTGAGCATCAACTAAATCTTTTTGACCAGATCCACTCGTATGAATGGTCCTATCCAGATAATCTCTAGCATTAGCATCTCCAGAAGCGAGCATTCCAGTAAGACCAAGTAGCGCTCCAGCTGCCATACCTAATAATTTAGTACTGCTGTAAGAATTTTTTACTCTATTTGCTTCATAACCTTCCATCATCTAACCTTTTTTGAGCTTAAAACCCACTATAGTCTCAAAAGAAGCCTACTATATAAAGATTACTACTGAGAAGTAACTAATCTGCCAGACTTAAACAGTTAATCAATATAGTAAAAATACTCCAAAACCAAGTTTACCACGAAACAGTTAAAAAAAAGCAAGTAAATGCTCCTCTATGGAGGGAAACCCACTAACAGACTCTTTAGCTATTCTTATGCCAGATAACGATAATTTCCAAAGGTACAGAGGATTCGCTCCAGTTCATGTTCCTGGCGAATCAGATGAATCATCAAAAGTAACAATTGTCCCTTGGCAAGCAATTATCACTAGGGCTCCCACTAACCAAAAACGAATATTAAGGCTTACAGTGGGAGAGTTTCCCCCTCAAGTAATAACTGCATTACTCGGAGGAAGAAAAAAGAGAGGAAAATGTCTGAAAATAAATTATAGCTCTTCGAAAAGCGAAGAATTACTTGTCGGTGGAACACGAAGAATTAGACCTGATGATTACATTTCTACTTTTGAAACAATTGATAAATTATTCCCAAATGATCAAGATATAAAATATTCTGGAACTAATCTATTAGCATACCTGCCAACAAAAGGTTGCTCACATGTTACAACAGCAGATGGTTCTTTCTTCCTAAATAAAAAAAGTGATAAGTATGCTGAATTATCATGGAGTACTAACCCAATGGAGCAAGTTCCAGCACAAAACGTTTTAATTGGTTTTCCAAGTTTCGCTTACACCCTTGCCAGAAGCGCGTTAGAGGAACGTACAAATTTGGAAGCATTTTTACAAGAAAATGGTGGCAAAGTTACATTACCAAGACTCGTTGTTGACAATGCAAGAAGGTTTTTAGTAGATCAATTAGGAATTTCTTATAGTGCAGATAGACCTTTCTAAAAGTAAATAAACAAAAATCTTACTTAAACCACCTCTGCTATTTAGAAAACAATTTAAAGGCCAATTCTGTTTTTTAAAGTTATGAGTGCATTAGTAGATCTTGAAAACCAAGTAGCAGAATTGACATTTTGACAACCTGGCCATTATTCTGGATCTGCGGAAATGTATCTCGGCCCTCCACATATGGGTGATCCACGTGAAGCTACATTTTTAGCAAGAGAACTAAGTAGAGGGCCAGATGCAGTATTTTACGATTTATTTATTAATGGGATTCCTGTAGCAACAGATTATGTTGGGGTGCCAGGATCTGGAGAAACAATTCTTTGTTGGCCATACCATTCTTTAACAAGCGGTGCATTGCAAATTGCAGGAAGCTTAGAAGTAACTGATGAAGACCCTTCAGAAACGACAGGGGTAGAAGCACCATTAAGAATTTATTGGGAAGGTTCAAAACCTAGCGCAGACACCTCTGCCATTGATCCTAGTTTGGAAGGAAAAATTTACAAATTAGGAAAAGGGGAAGAAATAGATTTAGATAACTTCACACCACCAGTAAACATTGCAACTTACATCTCAAATTCTGGAGAAACAATTTACAGAGCAGGGGATCGATGGGTAAAACTCTTGGATGGAAGAGACACTGATCTGGTCCCTTTAGCTAAATCCTATAATTGGCTTAGTGACAGTTATGATAAAGCTAATGCCAACAGATGGTTAGAACGTAACACAAATAGAGATTCTCTTGGAATAAGACTAAACCCTAGAGGGCACAAAAAATTAACTGTCGCCCAAGCCAACGTAGCAAGAATGGTACTTCTACATTATCACCCAGCAGAATTTAGTATGCCAGGTACCTCACCCCCAAAAAGAAAATAATCATCAATTTATAACAAGTTTCAATTTTAGATCTCTTTGCACCTTTTGGTGCTAGAAATCTTTTAGATTTCTCTGCACATCTCTACGCATGCAACTGCAACTTCTTTAGCCCTTGGAATTCTAGCAATCGCTTGCTCTTTTGTCATCTTAGGTCCGTTCACTCCTAAAACAACTGGTTTACCAAATGCACATCCAAGTTCCATTAATTGTTTGGTTAAAGAATAACAAATAACTTGATCATGATCAGTACTTCCAGATACAACTGCACCTAGAGTTACAACTCCATCCACAGCATCGTCTCCAGATAAGTCGCAAAGTTTCTTAACTCCATATGGAATATCAAAACTGCCAGGAACTACAATAACACGGCCAACTTCAGCACCAGATTCAACAACACCTTCTTTAGCAGCAGTAAGCATTGGCCCAGTAATTTCATCATAATACCATCCACTTACAACAATCCCAATAACAGGCACTTTTTCAGAACTAAAACTACTTTCTAATTTTTTACCCTCAGAATCAAACACTCCAACTTTTCCTGAAGAGCTCTCATTACTAATTCCTACCATAAGACTCTCAAGAAAGCAGACTAATTATAAATCTTGTGAAGAAAAGTAACTTTAAGCAGGCTCAAAAAATAATAAAACAATTACTCAGAAATAACTTTTTTCTTCTTTGTATCTTCAGTCAAATGCAAATAGTTATTTTTCGATGAAACTGGCTCACCTAATTCTTTTTCTAATTTCTCTCTAGCAGTGCCTGCAACTTCCCCACCTTTTTGCGCAGCCTCTTTATTTTCTTCAAAGCCTTTTGCATCTTTTTTACGCGCAATTTTGGTAGTAGAAGCTTCACCAAGCATTGTAAAGATTAGTTCCAAATCATTCATACTATCGCGCAGGTTATGGTTATTCTTTTTCACTTCAAGTCCCTTGAATTCTTTGTATTCACTAGGCGTCATCCCAAAGGTTGCCTTGCTTATCTCTGCTGTTAAAATTGAAAACTCTTTTTGCGCACGCACTCCCCGCTTTTGCCATTCGTCTGTTAACTCATCACGAACAGCAATCCCACGTACACGTTTTTCAATCCAGTTTTCAGAGTAACCTTTTGCTTTGTAAATATCCTTCATACGTTTTTGTGCAAGTTCAGGATTTTCAATTTCTTGTACCCTCTCATAACCAACTTTAGCTAGCCATAATTTGAATGGTTCAGCCTTCTTACTTGGAATAGACTGAATTATACGAAATAGGCCTTCAGTATTAGCACAATCTGTCTCACGCATTTTGCGATCTGGCGCAATTAATTTCAACTGTACGATAATTTCGTACAGTTCAAAACCTTCTTCTTTAAGTTTAATTTTGAGATCTGACCAATATCTTCTATAGTTTGCTGAATCCGAAAGTGCCCCTGCAACATCAATTACACTAAACCACCATTCATCATTGTGCCAAACCTTGCGAATTTCTTTATCTTCAAAAAGTGATAGTTTAGAATTTTCTTTTGTTTCTGCCATACTAAAGCTTACAGATTCACCATTTTATAAGCTCTATCTAAGCTTGACCAGTGGGTAGTGGCTCTGCCACTTCCCCCAGAAATGTTTTGCATTTCTCGTGGCCAGTGGCAACAGAATTATCCTAATTTTCACTTACCTTTCTAACAATCCCATTCACAGCATCCACTTCAACCAAATCTTCATCTTTAAACAAACGTGTAGCAGTTTTAGTTCCAATCACACACGGTTTTTTCATCTCGCGAGCAACTATTGCAGCATGGCAAGTGATTCCACCTTCATCTGTTACAAATGCGCATGCACGAATCATTGCCGGCAAAAAAGAAGGGAAAGTCATTTGAGTTACTAAGACATCTCCTTTTTCAACTTTGTAAATTTCAGACACTAGCTTTACAATTTTAACTCTCCCAATAACTTTACCTTTGTAAGCAACTTTTCCTTTAACAAAATTGGCAGAATTAATTTTCTTCTCTTCCACTATTCTCTTTGAAAAAACAAACATTTCTCCCTCATACGCTGCCAAACTAAATTCAGGACCATATTGTTTCAAATCCCCCAAAAGCAAATCTTGCACTGTATAATGTTTAAGTTCTTGAAAAGAAAGCCCATAGTGCGAAGCTACTTCTTTTAATATAGGCCGAGCTAAATAAAGTAAATGATAAAACACATCTGTGCGTGCAGTTCTAAAGTAAACCAATTCACGAACTTCATCAAAAAGGTCCTGTAACTCCAAAGGTACATTAACTGATGGCACTTCTTCCTCTTCCTTAAGACCCTCTCGCATAGAATCAATCTCAGATTCATTAAACCCATCACAAAATCCATCACGGCATTTAAGCCAGGTATATCTTTTTGCAATTTCACTACTTGAAATACCTTCGCGCATCATCTCTTCCATAAGTGAATGTGCATTCTTTTTAGAAGGAAAACTAGCATCTCCAATGAATGCATCAATATCAGAAGATACATATTTTGGAACTTCACGAGTCAATTCATCATTATAATATTCTTCAATTCCATGGGTTAGCCAGACAAACATAGTTGAATTTGTGAAAATATCATTAAATTCCTGTAGTTTTTCAAGACTTGATATAGAACTAGAACTCAACTCTTTCAATCTAATTTTACTTTTGGAATAGAAATCTTCTAAAATAGAGCTAACTTCATTCATTTTGTGATTCTGCATGTAAACTAAAGACCTAGCTTTCATATCATCCCAAACTTCTGCGCTTTCATACCATACCCCATTCTGATTCAAGATAGCTCTAACACTTAAATCATCTATTCCTAATTTTTCAAAAGTTTCTTTTTTAGTTCCACCAACAAATAAAGAACTAACAAATAAATCAAATGGTCTCTCGAGCCAACGTTTCCAAGAAAGCGACAAAAACTTTTTCTTAAAATCAGTTTTGTCCATTTCCAATTCTCCGAACAATCCCTTTCTCAGCATCCACTTCAACTTTGTCCCCACTTTTCAAAACTTTCATAGCAACTTTACAACCAACAATGCAAGGAACTCCTAGTTCCCGAGCCACAATGGCAGCGTGCGATGTGATCCCTCCTTCATCTGTGACAAAGGCAATCGCTTTATTCATAGCAGGAAGGTAATTTGGGTTAGTTGTTGTAGCAACTAAAACTGCCCCAGCTGGAAAATTAGCAATATCTTTTTCAGATTTTAAAACATAAACCTCTCCTTCTACTTTTCCAAGGCACCCCACTTTACCTTTAAACTCAGAGACTAAATTAACATCAGAATCATTTTCATGAATCATATCGTAAGCTTTTCCCCCAGAAATAATGGTGAACTCTCCATCATAAGTTGCTACAATTGCTTTTTTCCTATCTGAAATCAATTTTTTAACTTCAACCTCATTTGCTGTCCAGTTTTCAGAAAGTTCAGTCAGTTCAGCTGGCAGAAAATTTCCAAGTTCCAAAACACTAAGACCAAACGCAGTTGAAACTTTTTTCAAAAAAGGATATGCTAAATAAAATGCATCACGGCGTAGTTCATCACGTAAATCTTTCACCCAAAGTAGTTTTTGATAAACCAAAACTAACTTAGGGTCCAAAAGTGAACTATCTACTTCCTCTACTTCAACTTTTTCCTCACTACCACTAAAACCACGTACATAGTTTTCGACTTCCACTCTTCCAAATGGTTTCTCAAATGGATCAGTACTCCCAATATAAGCAAAGTTTTCAACCATAAATTCTACTTTTTCCTCAAAACTAACTTGAGAACTTAGTTTATCTGTAAGTCTGATAATAGATGCTTTTTTCAAAGGAGTAGAAATACTAGATATCACTAGAAGTGATTTTCCATCCCCATATTTCAAAACTACTTCTTTTTGAATGGCAGCTTCCACAGCTTCCACTAAATAATAACAAGCCCATAAGCTTACACAAAAATCAACAAAATTTTCAAAATATTTAGAAAAATTTTGTAAAAGTCCTTCACGACTCTCAACTCCATCTAAAGTTTTTACAAATGATATTAGATTCTCTCCAGATTTAATTAAGCGGTTAATTCGTTTATCTACTCCTTCCAAATCATTTTCAACAAGCGCAACATACTTTTCACTTACTTTTTCAATGGAACCTACTTGTGCAAATGTTGTCCACCAACCATTTTCAAATTCTCCTTTAGAAACAATATCTTCACCAATCTCTTCTTGTAGCCATTTTTGAAATGATTCAAGTGCAGACATTTCATACCACAAAGAATATTCTCGAGTCCAATATTTTGTAAACTTCACCATTTTCTAAATAACCTCAACCCAAAAAACCACTCACGAAAAACCAAAAAAACTATAATTCTCTCTTTAAGGAAACTGCACATTCCTGGTGCTGAAAAATTATTTGATTTTCCCAGCGTCTGTATAACCTTGACGTTTACCTTCGCCAGCCCAAGATGATAACACTTCTTTCCCTTCAACTAATTTAAGTGCATTCACTGTATGCTTTTGTACACGATCTTTGCAAATCTCGCTTTGCCGATCTAAATCGCCAAGCGCTTCTTTTTCATGGAAAAATACTTTCAAAATATGTTTAGAACACATCAGTTCACATTGAATCAAACCAATGTTAGCTTCATGAGCACACGTCTCATCAATGTCTTCTTTGCCAACCCATCCAAGTGCAACAACAACATCGCATGAATACTCTTCAAACAACTTCTTACATGCAACTGGCAAATCCTTGAATCCAGGCACAGTGTAACGTTCAATCTCAACACCACTATCATACTCAAGAGCAGCAGCTTTTGCAACTTCTCCCATGTTTACTCGCGCAAAGCAAGTATCCGCAATTCCTATTTTTACCATTTGACTAAACATTAACTAATCCAATTTCTACTAAGCTACCATCAGCCAAATTAAACTTCTCACGTAAACTACAATCCGCCAATATTTCAATAATATTTCCAGCATGTGTACTTTTATCAGCTTTAACAATCCATACTTTATAACCATTACCTAGCAAAATTTTAGCAGTATATACAGTAATATCTCCTAGTCCTTCAGGCCCAGCAATCCTAATTCCTTTAAACAAACTAAAATCTACTTTTTCAACAAGTTCTAAATTCAAAGTCCCAGCATAAACTCTGGCTTCAATTGCTTCAAAGATCAAATCAGAATACTTTGGTACAAAACCCTTAGCATCTCCAAGTCCTGACACAACTCTCCCTTTAATTTTCATGGTAAGTCCTTATTTTCTATTTTTATAAAATGAACTTAATAAAAAGTTCCAGCCCGAATAAATCCATTAGTTCTATTTACTGCTAGTTTTAATGTACGACTATATTTCCTTTTTAATCCTCTAATCCAAGAAGAATGCTTTTCAATCCCAGGATGAGACAATCTATATGTCTCATTTAAAGCAGCACATATCCCCTCAATCCCAAAATATATCTCTTCAACATCACCGTAAAAACATTTCTCAGATACAGTGATTTTTGAATCAGTTTGTAATTTATAAATTCTATTTGCAGTAAGCCATAACTCATAAGAAGAATCTCGCAAAGGCGTACCACAAACTCCAATTATAGGAGTTCTGTCCGCAGTGACACTTCCGCGTACTCGAAAAAGTACTAACTCCCCACTTGTAGCATCAACATATCTTCTTTCATCACTGCCCCTAACAAACATTGAAACTCTGTATTCAGTTTTAGCCATATTATTATCTCAACTATCTATCAATATCAAGAACACTAACAAAACCACAACTCTGTATCAAAACTATAAACAAAGAAAGCAAAGCTTTCTTCTACAAGTGAGTCTCACTCACTTTGTAAAAATGGAGCCCCATCCGAGATTTGAACTCGGGACCTCCACATTACCAATGTGGC
This sequence comes from archaeon, assembly GCA_018697095.1. GTDB lineage: Archaea > Nanobdellota > Nanobdellia > Woesearchaeales > GW2011-AR9. The sequence continues at coordinate 49,694 of JABHSG010000004.1, forward strand.
ACTCTACCACTGAGCCAATGGGGCGTAATCCAATTTTTATTATTAATCTGAGCTTGAACCAATTCAAACTCATTGACTATCAAAACAAAGCCAACTACGCTTAATTCAGATATTTCTTATTTAAATATTACGTTAAGAAGCTTACTATTTCATCTAATCTTGATCCCAAGCAGCTTTTTCTTTTGATTAATCTGATCAACCATGCCTTCGAATTTCTTAGCTTTTGAGCTGCAAAAGAACTCTCTACATACCACTGGGCGCCACTCATGAATAGAACAGCCATTATCTTTGAAATAAACGCAACTCCCGTTCTCTTGCTGTTTTAGAATATTAGCTCCAGCCTTTTTAGCCTCTTTAAAATCTAAATCCAAACATAAATCATCAAAAACAGTACTAAACTTCTTAGACTCATACTCAGATTGATTCAAATTAATCAAGAACAGCTTGCAACAAACCCCAGACTGATAACATTTATTCACCACAAACAAGAACTAACCTTGCCCAGTATTAAAGCTAACTATTCATTTCCAAAATACGTCACTAATTAAGAAAAAAGAGTGTCGGGGAGGGGATTCGAACCCCTGAACCTACTAAAGGACAGGATATCTTATCCATGCATCAACATGGTATCCTTATCATAGGAATGCCTAAAAGGCAACTTAAGTCCTGCGCATTTGACCAGACTTTGCTACCCCGACAATAATATGGTTATTTTCTATGGCATCTGATTTAAAGCTTTTTATTTTTAACAATTACTTGGCCGGTGCATAACTCATGGCTGTTCTTGTGAGTCCATTAGAAGGAGACACAATTTTTCTTAAAACTTCACCTGGGATCCTGGTAAGTCCACTTTCGTTAAACATTTGGCCAAGTCTATTGAAATATTGGCGCAGTTCCGCAGTATTCTCTGCATGTTCAAATAAAGTATCATTATCAATTAATGCCAGATAAACTTCTTCAAGGCAGCGGCCTGTTTCTCGGTAATCTTTATTCCCTTGCCGAGAACCAAGAAATGCTAATTTACGGGCTGCAGCTGCATAAAATCCCAAAGAAAACTCTGCAAACTGTTGATCTTCCATCTTAACTACATCAGACATGTATTTTCCTACACTAGCATCCGAAGATAAAATTTCTGGAACAACTTCATCTTCTCCATTTTCATAGGCATGTTCTAGTGCTAAATACAATTCAAGACGTTTAGCAAGGGAATTAGTATCTTTAAACAGTGCATTACCACCAAGTCTTAGGTGAATTAATGAATCACCAATATCTTTTGCGATAGTGTGGGAACCAAGTGTTGTTGGATCAAGTACTAGGTATCGGATTTCACCAATATTAATCCTAACTCTATATACATGGTCAGGGTTAAATTCACCGTGTGCTAATATTTTGCGAAGGTTAAATTTTTGATCTAATTGTACAAGATCATCTACATTTTGTGAACTTACAGTAGGTGCATTAGGGAAATTTGCACGGCTGAGTCTTTCGGCAAGAACTCCATGTTCACTAGAAGAATGCTCATCTGCTTGATGATGGTACCTTGGTCTAACTTCGAAGAATCTGTCTTTATGTCGTGTTGCGGTTCCATCAAAACGAGCTGCTGCATGAATAACTTCTCTGATTAATGAATTTCTATCATCTGGGTTAGATGCAGTTGTAAGCATTCCTCCTAAACTTGGTGACTTCAGGTGCTCTATTCCTATCGCAGGTCCAGTCTCTTCAGACCCATATGATTCTGGAACAAAATCCTTGCCCATGATTAAATGAATATCATTGTATGCTTCTCTCTCATCTGTAAATTGCCTCCAAGTACTCCTTAGTCTTTTTTCTAGTGGCCCAGGGTTATTACGCGCAGCAACAATACGCTTAACAACCATCTCTTTAGGTCTCAGGTCTTTTCTATTTTTTTTTGGTCGTAAAAAAATTCGTGCAACGTCTGAATGCGTGTGTCTACTGATAGGCCCACATCTACCTGGACCATATCCTGTGCCTTCTAACATCGCTCTCGCTGATCTGCGAAAATCAGTTTTTCTCCAAGTAGATCCATCTATAGTTGACACAAGGTGGCAGGATTATAGTGTATATTTAAAGGTTCTGACAATTTTACTATCGATAAATAGTCATAGTGTGTAAATCACTCTTCCTAAATTGTGTATTCCTATGATCATACGGCGCAATCGATCAATTGCTAAATGTAGTCCTTCATTCTTTTTAACCTCTAATTCAAATTTATCTAATCGTTGATCAAAATTAACCTTGAACTCAGAAAGGCGTAATGTTTCTTTGACATTTTGTGTATAAGTTGATTTCATAGTTGCAATATAATGTTCCCTTACATCTTTTACAAATTCTTCAATATCTAGCTTAAGTTTTGAAGAAAGCTTTAGTTCATGTGCATAACGGGCAAAGCGACGAGCTTCATCTGCAATCTGTTCAATATAAAATGCAACAAAATGTAATCGCATGAAATCAATAGAAGTTAATTTAAAATTTTTCAGTGCACGGGTAGGGTTTTCAATATTATAAATTGCAGAACGATATAATAAGAAATATAACCTATTAACATCTTTATCACGTTCATTAAGATTAATATAATTATTATCAGTGAACACTTTTCTAGCTTCATCAATCATTGTACGGGTAACAACATCCATTTTGCGGATTAATTCTTCAGAAGATACTTTGTCCATATTTAGAAAATCTTTTGCAATAATACAGTTTTCAGTTTGTTCTAATATTTCAAGAGCCATCATGTTTTGTGTGATTTCTTGAATCTCACGGACTTTGGTCTTAGCTTCTTCTCCCTTAAATTTAATTGTACGATAATTTCGTATGTATGCACTGCATGTTTCTCGAGAGATATGTTCTTTTGTCTTCCCATCAACTAGAATTGTAATCTCTTTTTCTACTTCTTCTTTAGTTGCATCAACTTGTTTACTTAAAATTAATTTTGGACCTGCTTCATCAACAGCAATCAAATCGCCTTTCTTTAGTTTTTGTTGAACAACCCAAGCCTTTGGCAGTGATACTACATAACTTGATTTACCAAAAGAGATTAATTTACGAAATTCCATTTTAAGCTATTCCCCCAATAATGCCTTAACAATATCTTATTCAGTTATAATTGTAAAAGAACATAATGCTCTTAGTACTGCCACCCAAAGCACAACTAAAGCATATACTATCATAGTACCACTATATACTATCAACGTAAGGTATTTATATTTAAATGTTTTCAATTTCTATAAAGTTGCGTAAGTGACTTTGCTGCATGGGGGTGCAAACAATGAAACATAGCTTTCTGGGGTTTGAAGAGGTAATGGCTCAAAAGGCCTTACCTATAGAAGAGTACATAGCGCATCAAAGCACTTTATTTGACCGCGAGAAACACTTCCACGAGTTTTGATAGAACTAAGAAGCTACTAATAATCTAGTGGCCTAATGAAGAAACAAAACACTAACATGTAGAGTTGGGAATAAAAAAGAAGATATTATATACCTTCTTTTTTATTTCCTTTTCTTATGGGTGGTCAATTACAAATCATATCTCGCATTCTAAAATCAAACCTATCTAAAACTAAACAGCAAATCAAAGATCACCTTGGTTTATCTTTAATCTCACTATGTCTTCAACTTTTACTTATTTTAGCAGTTTCAGTAATTTTTATTGGAGCCTCACTTGACTTAAGTACTGATTTGCAAAAAATAACTAATCCTTTAGTTCAAATAACTGATGATTACCAAAACGCTGATGAAAATGAAATTTTAAAACAAAGTGCTAAGATGTATTCTGGTTACATTTCACTAATAAAAAATATGGTCAAGTATACCTTGCTTTCACTTGCATCCTTTTTGATATTTGGTGGGCTTTTATGGGTGACAGCTAATTTAATGCAACAGCCAAGATCAAACACAAAACTAAATATCAAACAAGTTTTTACAAAACCAAAAATCAAGTATTTCTTTTTACTTTGGCGCAGGTTCACTGAGAGATCACTATTAGTTATCATCCCTTATTTTGCTATTGCTATTATTACAATTGCAATTCTTGCAGAAAAAGATCTTAATACGTTTTATGCAGGTCTTACTTTTTTACTTGTTTTAGACATCCTTTCTGGTTATCTTTTATTTATCTCAGTCTCAATTCTTAGCCAATCTGGATGGAAGGCTTTAGCAAAGTCAATAAAATATCTAGCAATCAAGAAAGCAAAATATATTCTTATTACTGCAATTGCTACAGCAGCAGTTCTAACTGTTATTGGTTACTTACTATATCAAGTGGTTCTAGTCTCAGAAGTATTTTCATTAATGATCATCTTTGTTTTAATGCTAACAGCATCTTTGTTTTTTGCAAGGCTTTATCTAACAACTCTTATTACTGAATTTAACAAGAATAACTAGTTCAAAACAATTCAAAAAATGCCAAACTAAAATGAAAAAAGTAATAATTGATACAAATGCCTGGCTGGCGATTATGACTCAGGGTCTTGACATCTTCTTCGCAATCGATGATGCCTGTGATTTTGAGTACGAATTGTTCACCCTTGAAGGTACAATAGATGAACTTGAAAAGATTTGTAACACTCAAAAAGGTAAAGACAAAGCAGCCGCGCAATTAGCCCTTTCAATCATTCACCAAAAAGAAGATGAAGAAGAAGTGATGATTCTTCCTTCATCAGGCAAAACCCAAAAACATGTTGACGATGAACTTGTCAAGGAATCAAAGCAAGGAAGTATAGTCCTCACTCAAGACAAAGAACTAAAAAAACGCCTAACAAGACCATACCTTACAATCAGGCAACGTAATTACATTATTCTAGTAAAATAAATTTTATTATCATTCTCTTTTTTAAGTATATTATCTTGCAAAAAAGCGCGCCTTGGTCACTTTTGACCGTAGCGCGCCATTTTTAGTTAGATTTAACCTTGCACTGCCACAGGTTTTATATCAAAAGCACTATTCATCAATCCCATGGTAAAAAAACTATTCTGGGAAAATCCTTTGCAAGATACTTGCACAGCTAAGGTAACTAGTATTACAAAAAATGTAAATAACGAAAACACAACATTTGTAATACAATTGGACCAGACCATTTTCTACGCTTTTTCTGGCGGCCAAGCTAGTGATCAAGGTACCATGAACAATCTAAATGTTAAAACAGCAACTAAAGTAGGAAATGATATCCATTACGAATTAGAATCAGAACCTGATTTCAAAGTAGGCGATTCTGTAGAAATTAAAATAGACTTAGCAAGACGTAAGAATCTTATGCGCCTTCACTGCGCAGCTCACGTAGTATGTTTTTTGTTTGAAGATATGACTGGCCTTGCGCCTGGTGATGCGATAGGTTCAAGTGTCGATCCACACAAGGCAAGACTAGATTACAAATATCCACAAAATATCTCTCATGTTTTTGAAGAGCTAACTAAAAAAGCAAATGAAGTCTTCGCAAAAAACCATCCAATAGAAACTTTTGCAAACAAAGATGATCCAAATAGGCGAGAGTGGGAATGCAAAAGTCTAAATCAAGCATGCCCCTGTGCTGGAACCCATGTTTCAAATACAAACCAAATTGGCAAAATCAAACTTAAACGTAAAAACACAGGTTCAGGCAAAGAAAGAATTGAGATAATGCTTGCGTAATTGCTTTTTCATTATTTTTCATTATTAATGTAGTTAAGCATGGTTTTACTTTCAGATAATAGAAAGTTATAATAACCAAAAAATTACAATTTCTTCTATAAATTAAAAAGAGGACTAAAATGGAACTAAAAAAATTATTATTATTAGCATTTCTTACACTTTCTGTATTTCTAGTTGTTGCATGTGCAGCACCAGTTGAAGAAGCAGAAGTTGCAGAAGTAGTTGATGAAGTAGAAGCAGAAGAATCAATGGATGAAGAAGCTGTTGAAGATATGGAAGAAGCAGAAGAATCAATGGATGAAGCTGATATGGAAGAAGTGATGGTTGTTTCTGAAGGAGACATTATCGTTTATGGCCCAGAAGGATTTAATACTGACTCATACACTGTAGGTCTTGGAGAATCCGTAACTTTTGTTAACATGCATGTTGGTGGAAAGAACGTAAATGACGAAATCTCATTAACTTTTCAAAACCCAAATAACAGACGTAATTTTATCACCTCTGATGAATTTATGTACGGAGAAGCAACTTCTATCACTTTTGATGAAGCTGGAGTTTGGACTGGTTGGACAGTTGAGTATGGTATTCAATTAGAAGTTACAGTTACTGGATAATCCAAGTAACACTTTTTTTTTATTTTTATTTTTTATTCTTTTTCTAAATTTAATCTCTTAGGACAAATTAATATCTAATTTTTCTCATTCTATTCATAAAATAATAACTCATCGCAAGTTTCGCCTTTCTCTTCGTACGCTTTTTTCTTAGCATGCAATTCATCAGGGAAACGCTGTTGGTCCTTAACTCCTTCAACTACTCCTTTCTCTTGTGCATGCGCATATTTGTAATCTTTGCCATAACCTAAATCCTTCATCAGAGAAGTCACTCCATTACGAATCACGTGTGGGACTGGCAGTGCTCCAGTTTCTTTAATCAATTTCCGAGCTTTTCCTACAGCAACATAAGCTGAATTACTTTTAGGAGCTTTTGCCAAATACACTGCTAACTGAATAAGTGCACAATCACATTCAGGATAGCCAAGGAACATCACAGTTTCTTTAACGCTAATAGCAAGTGCCAATGCCCCAACATCAGCGTTGCCAATATCCTCTGAAGCAAAACGAATCATCCTACGCACAATATACTTTGGATCTTCTCCACTTTCAACCATACGCATGCACCAATATACTGATGCCTGAACATCTGAGTCACGCATACTTTTGTGAAGTGCAGAAATAATATTGTAATGTTCCTCTCCATTTTTGTCATAATGCAAATGCGTTTTCTGAACAGCACTTTTAACTAATTCAGAACTAACAACTTTACTACTACTACTATCACTAACTCGACTTTCACTAACGCCACCCATACTACTTTCACTATCTACTTCGCTAGCCAACGAAACACTCAATTCCAAAATATTCAAACACGACCTGGCATCACCATCAGCAAGTCCAGCAATTAACCGTTTAACTTCTAAACTAATCTCTACCTTCAATCCCCCTAGTCCATTTAAATTATCTAAAAGAGCATTATCAATCAAAGCAATCAAATCCTCAGTACTTAACTTTCCAAGAACAAACACGCGCGAGCGAGAAAGCAAAGCAGAATTAACTTCAAAACTAGGGTTTTCTGTAGTTGCTCCAACAAGTGTTATTGTCCCTTTCTCTACAAATGGCAAAAGCGCATCTTGTTGCGCTTTATTGAAACGATGGATCTCATCCAAAAACAAAAGTATTCTCTTCCCCATCAATCTGCCACGATTCACAGCAGCAATAATATCTTTTTTCCCAGCATTAACTGCAGATAGTTCAACGTATTCATAACCAGAAAGTTTCGCCATCATCCTAGCAAGCGTAGTTTTACCACAACCTGGCGGCCCCCACAAAATAATTGATGTAGGAAGTCTGCCTGCAGCCAAGAGCTTTCGTAGTGGCCTACCAGAACCAACAACATCTTCTTGCCCAACAAACCCAGATAATGAATCAGGGCGCATACGATACGCTAGCGGCGCCAACTTCTCAGAACTTTTACCTCTTACTCCTTCATTCATAAACTAATTCACAGAATTACTAATTTATAAGGATTTACAGAACTTGACCAGTGGCCTTAATTAATCTCTTCATCCTTGGTGTGAACTACATACCCACAACTCTTGATATACTTTACTCGATCCTACTTTCTTATGACAAATGAAATGGCTGAATTAGGAAAACTTTTGTGTAATAATATCATTGCTTATATGGATGCTATTGATGTTGAATCAGTTACCTATGCTGATCTTCCAACAACACTAATGTTAGTAGCGCAATATGGGACACCAGATAGGCCACATCATACAAAAAGGGTTCCTCTTAGAACAGCACAGTTAGCAATCAATGTTAGTTTAAATCCAATGCAAGCCTATAATGTTGTAGAAACTTGGGCAGCAGGTGAAGTTCATTCTGGCAGAGCAATTCAGCGTGGTGATTTAGATCATCTTTTAGGGACTATGGAATCAAGGTATCATGAAAGACAAAGTGAAACTTCTTTTGCAAATGGCGAAGGTCCAGGACAAAAAACAATCGGTCAACTAAGAAGAGCTAGTTCCGATATGGCTGGAGTTTACAGAAACTTATTCAAAACAGATTTCCAAAGAATCATAGGAAGCAATGAATGGTATTCAAGCGACATATAAAACAACTAATAATGAAATATCAATCAGAATCATTTAAAAATATAATCAGTAAATCACAGGTAGTCAACTGATATTGGCCCGGGTTAGGAGGATGCATAAAAATGAAATCATTTTTTGCACTCATATTTTATGAGTTACAACCTAGAATATTAAATTTCTAAAAACACCTAGTTTGCTCAAACAGCAAACGCTAACAATAGGTAATTCAAAATGACAAGAAACTGGAAAAGTATTGTAGATGATGGTACAGACTTAGAATCACTTAGGCAACCAAGAGATTATCGCCTTCCAATTGGACTGGCCACACTTGCAGTAGTTGGTTTAGGAATATTATATTTTAATTCTTCTGGAGGAGAATCTGGTATTGGCACAAATGATTATGTAATTAAAGTTGCAGACAAATGGACTGAAAGTACTGATGGTGCATCAAAAAGAAGAGTAACAGCTAATATTGCTGAGGTATTAGCTGGATCTAATGATATCCGCAGGGGAAGTTCAAGAACAACATTTCGTGTCGCTGACGATGTTCCTCATGGACACTTCACTTCTGAAATCGTGTATGGATCACTTACTCAGGATAATTGTTATAAAATTAAGACTGTGGGAAAATTAGACAATTCAACTAAGTTATTCCCAAATATTATTGAGGCAACAGCAGTTTCTTGTGATGGGTATAATCCGTAAGCGCCAAACTAATTTTTTTATTTTCTTATTCACTTCCCACAATTAACTCACCAATTACTACGCATCTTTAAAACTAAATTCTTTGCATTTTTACTTTTATGAGAATGAAAGATATTCCTTGGTTTAACCGGCCATGGACAAAAATGAGACGAGCTGGAATTGAAAGCCTGGATGACGCTGAACTACTTGCACTTATTTTCAAAGGTGGCACAAAAGAATTAAACGCATTAGAACTTGCTAACACTCTTCTAAAACAATACAATTTTCACAAACTTTCTGAAGTTCCAACAAAGAAATTACAATCCCTACTAAATGACGACGAGATCAAAGCTTTTCAAATAAAAGCAGTAGCAGAAGTATGTCGTAGACACAGCAAGTTAATGAATAAAGGTTACAATACTACAATTGAGACTGCTAGTGACATCCACAGATTTTACAAAGATGATTTGGAAAACAAAAAACGTGAACACCTTTATGCGCTTCTTCTTGACGCAAAAAATAAAGTCATAAAAAGCGAACTAATCTCTGTAGGAACTCTAACTCAAAGTTTCGCACATCCTCGTGAAGTTTTCAGAGCAGCTATTCAAAATGCAGCACACACAATAATACTTGTGCACAATCATCCAAGTGGCGACCCAAGCCCCTCAACCCATGATATTAAAATTACTAAAAAAGTTATGAGAGCTGGAGAGATGATAGGTATCAAAGTACTTGATCACGTAATTATCGGAAACAATTCTTACTGGAGCTTTTTAGAAAAAGAGTGACTGAGGAGTTTTTAGTGAATAAATCTTGATTCTTTAGTTCGGTTTGCATTACCAACAAAAAGGCACATTCTTACTTACTTTGTTTCCTTTACCAACCACGTTGGCATTGCCAACAGAAAGGCTTAAAAAGCGCTGATCTGTTAACTATATCAACAATGCAAGAAGAACTTATTCAAAATGTAAAACAATTTTTTAATTCAGCAGAATTAGTAAACCAAAATAATGATCCGACTTCAGCTACTATGCTTTATTTCAAAGCTCTTTTTGTACTTTTGGATGTAGCGCTTCTAAGGGTTTGTAACAAAACCCCAAAAGATCATACTCAAAGATTCAAACTTCTAAAACAATATCTCCCAGAAGACTATAATCTGCTTGACAGATATTTTACTATCTATAGGAGCACATATTCGACTACAATTTCAACTGAAACAGTAAAAGAGATTCAAAACTATGTTAAACAGCAAATTAAAAAACATCTTGGAAATTAAGGCAAAAACCTTTTACAAAAAAAATCAAGAAAAAATCCTTGACATTTTACTATTTGGTTCTATAGTCAAAGGAAAATCCAAACCAAATGACATTGATCTTCTTTTAATCTTCACAAATAAAGTAGATTACAAAGTTTTACAAGAATTCACAAAAATTCTAACTTCAAACGATCTAACTATCCCAATTGAAGTTACTGGAAAAACTTATTTAGAAATACAAAAAACTTCATTTCGTGCACGCGAAGCAGTTTTAGGCGAATCTTATAGTTTAATACAAAAAAATTTTTTAGCACAAGGTTTTGGTTACAAACCTCAAGTTCTTTTCATCTATTCTCTTAAGGGAAAAACCAAATCTCAAAGAATGCGCTTTTATTATAGTTTACATGGCAGAGGAAAAAATGAAGGTATGCTTGAAAAATTAAGTTCTCAAAAGCTAACAGATACTGTTTTGTCATGTCCTTCGCAAAGTAGAGATGAAATGATTGAATATTTAGGTTCTTGGCAAATTGAATTTACAGAGATACCAATACTTATGTCTCAAAGATTTACATAAAAGCTTAAATCATACCATTGATTTTTATCATCAACATGAACTTACTCCAAAATCAACCAAATCCACTTCTACATGTATTTGTTTGTGTTAACGATAGGACACTCAAGAACAAACAGCAAAAACAAAATAATCCTAGCTATCAATGCATGCAGTCTTGCGGACAAACAATTACAAAAGAAACTGTCAAAGAAGTAAAGTCATGGATTATGCAAAACTCTTTAACTCACAAAGTTCTAATTACAAAAACAAAATGTCTTGGTGTTTGTCCTAAAACTGGAGGAGTGATTGTAATCTACGGCTCAAAAAACAAGCAAACTCAAAAAGGAATTTGGCACACAAACATAAAAAACAAAAAAGATATTATCACTGCAATCAAAAAGCAACTGTTCTAATGAGAAATACCAGTAGTATATCTTCTAATTCCTGGGATTGGATGATTGATTGTTGCGAGTAAAAGACTTAAATCATCTCTAACTCTTGTTGGAAGTGTTCGAGATTCCTGTATGTACTCCTTAAATCCTTGTGCAAGGTCCAACCCAAATCTACGTGTTGAATATGTACCGTCCAATGTAAGTCCATTTTCATGATTAACTTGGTATCCTGCTACAGCCCATTCATCACCAATTTCTCTAATGACTGTTGGTCCACGCATGAACACTCGATAATGCGTGTGGTTTTCATCGTATCCAACGCGCAGTACATCCTTTCCTTTGTCTTTTAAGGGAATGTGAAATATAGTCTCAGTCATTCTTTGCCAAAGTGATTCACGAATCCTCTTTGGAAAAACACGCCGATCTGCTTGTTCATGTGACCTACATGAATGTCTAAATATTCTTTTTCTTTCTGTGAAATCAGTCATTTTCATATCTCCGCTTGATAGCAAAACTATAAATCAACCACAACATATTTACTTGATGTAATATAATTTACAAAAATAATTCCATTAGTAAAATTTATAAACTGCAAGATGACATGGGTTTCATGCCAACAATCTCTCATTTTGTCCAAGACTATATTCGTAAAAAACCATTTCTTGAAGAAGCACTCAGTCGAGGGATCATTAACAACGCTTCTCTTGCACAAGAATTAATCCCAATAATTCAAAAGCAAATACAAAAAAAAGTAAAGTTTAGTGCAGTGAACCTTGCAATTCGAAGATTTGCAAAAAAGGCAACTAAACATGCTCCAAAAATTAAACTCTTTGATCAAGACACTGATCTTACTTTAAAATCTGACCTCATTGAACTGTGTTTAGACAAACATAATGTAAAAAAAGAAACCATCAAAAAGATTGAAGAATCAATTGGGCATAAACAAGGCGATTTTTTTGTAGTTGTTAAAGGGATAAATGAGTTTACAATTATTACAAATAAAAAATACAAACAAAAGATCCAATCAATTATTCAAACTGATAGTAAAATCATAATTGAAGAACTTTGTGCCATCACAATCACTCTTCCAAAAAACAGCATAGAATCAAGTGGATTGTTTTATGCCATCAGTAAAGAATTATTCTGGGAAAATATTTCTATTGTTGAAGCAGTATCTACATTTACTGAGATTACACTTATCATAAAAGAAAAAGATGCACCAAGAATTCTTAGTATTTTGAAGTCATTGATAATAAAATTTCAGAAATAGCCTACTCATTTAGTTTACATTTTCAACAAAGTATAAATACCATGTCCTCTCTTCTAAGGCAAAGAGGTGTTATGTTTATGGAAGAATCTGATCGTGTTATGTTATTTGCAACAGGAGCTGTTGCGGTTGTAGCTATTTTTTTAATGTTATTTCAATTACCAATAGAACTTGGGATTGGTGATGATGCTTTGGCTGGAAATGCCTTTTCAAGAGGAAGATATGCAGCAGGGAATGCTGATTTAGAAATTGCTGTTTGTGGTGATGGTACATGTCAAGATACTGAATCAAGAAGAACTTGTCCTAGAGATTGTATTAATGTCAGAGGTATTAGTGAAGAAGCAGAAGAAATTTCAGAGGCAGATTCAAGTGCTGATACCGATGGTGATGGACTCTCAGATACTGATGAAGAAACATTGCACAGTACTAATCCAACAAATGCAGATACTGATGGCGATTGTTTAGAAGACGGTGATGAAGTAAATACTTATTCAACTGACCCTACAGACTCTACTGATAGTGATCTTGATAATGATGCTTTGACTGCTTGCGAGGAATTAGGAGCTCGTACTGATCCAACTCTTTCTGACACTGATGGCGATTGTCTAAGTGATTATGATGAATTAAACACTTATAGAACAAACCCTACTAACTCAGATGACAGTGATCTTGATGACGATGGTTTAACTGCTTGCGAAGAAGCATCATACAATCTTAATAATCAAAATGCAGACACTGATGGTGATGGTTTCACTGATGGCGATGAAGTAACAAATGGATTTGGTGCAGGCGACTCCACTGACCATGAACAATTAGTTTATGTTGCAACAGAAAATGGAGATATTTACGCAAGTAAATTTAGTTCTGGAGTTGCAGTATGGGACAGTTCTTCACCTTCATTTGCTTGGCCAGGATCTGTTGGGCCAAATTTTGATTTTACTTCTTCAGTAATAGTTGGAAGTGGATCAGTTTTTGCGGGCACAGATAATGGTTGTGTGGTTGCACTTAGAGCTGGGGACTCAGAACCTCAATGGAGTTATTGTTCAAGCAGTTACAAAGTTACTGGACTTGCATACTCAGAACAAGAAAATGCAATTATTGCTCAGACTGTAAGTAGTGGTGAAATTACAGCAGTAGTATCAATTGATGCTGATACTGGTGTGAGAAATTGGGCATCAGGTTCTTCAGCAGGTATTCTTGATACCTTATACGCAACTGACCCAGTAATTGATAGTGGGATTATCTTTTTTCAAGATGGTACCTATTTGACTGCTCTTGATGAAGCAACTGGTAACCGGGAATGGAGAATTGCTGCTAAAAACCCAAGAGGTTCAAAAATGCAAATAGATTCCGGGAAATTATTTGTTCCTTCTGGGGAAAACATTTTTGCAATCCAGGCAGCAACTGGCGCTACATTGTGGGCCCACACAAGCGACTATCATGGTAACTCAGAATCAACTTGCCAAATTGCAGGTCCACTTGTAGTTGATGGTTCAACATTGTATGCTGTGATGACTATGGAAACTAGGACTTCTTATGTCAGTACTCAATGTAGTGATGAATTAATTGCATTAAGTACTATCTCAGGGCAAGAACAATGGGGCGTTGATTTAGAAAGTTTTGATACTTCAGCTGCTGCAGCATTTAACCCTAGCGTTGAGATGTTTCACTACAATAATCGAATTGTAGTTGGGCTAAGAAATGTGATTGGTACTGATTTAGATGAGTGGCTTTCAATTTCAACAAGTACTCAAACACTTACAGATAGGCAAGATTATGAAACTGTGAGTGTTGGTGGGATTGTAACTGATGCTAGTGGGGCAGCAGTTGCTGCAACAACTACTGGGGGTCTTGTGAAACTTCAAGTTTCAGCAATTGGGAATCTTGGACTCGCATGGGAGAAAGAAGTTTCTGGTCTTAACGAAAACTCAGCTGGACTTCCAGCACTTTACCTAGATTAGAATAAACTTTTTTTATTTTTATTTTTTTAATTTAATCTTCTATTCAATCTTCTTTATTTTTATGACTTCATTATTTGTCAAAAAAACACATTTCCCTTATCATCAGTAACAGTTATAAAAAAGCCCTAAACTTCTAAATAAATGAGTATTGATAATATTGTTTTAAAAACTGGTATTGGCGAAGTTGCAGCACCAATAGGTGGGCTTGTACCAGTAATGGTTGGTAGTGATGTAACTTATGTTCCGGTAAGCCACGCAGCAAGCACTCCAGATCTTTCTGTTCTTTGTGATCAGCGAACAGTTCCTCATGATGAAGTAAGGAAGTTCCCAACAGTTGTAGCTCAAGGGTTATACACTGCAAAAACCGCGCAGCCAGATCTTATGGCTGCGATGGAAGAATTATATGTTAATCGCAAAGATTGGCGGCCAAGGCTTCAAGGTCTTATAGTGCGTGCAATCAAAGAGTTTGGGTCTCAAAGTGCTTTATACTCTGCTACAGGTATTGGCCAAGCAACAATGAGTCGATGGGCACGTGGAGAGGTTGTCTCAGCACAACCTTCAAGGTGGGATTCTTACAAAAGAATTGGAGAGGCATTAGTCTACAGAGGAGATACTGCACTAGTACTAGCTCTTGAATTTCAAACAATTTATGATTCCAAAGCAAGATTTGAAGAAGATGGAATTCCTGGGTTCTTTTCTGCTAATGCTGATCTGCGAGGTTTTTGTACAAAAGTAGGAAGGCACATTTCAAGACAAAGAAAAGATGAAGTAAAAAGCACAGGTCCTTCAACAACATCTCTTGCTATAAAACGCGACAGCCTCATGAATTATGGATTAGATATACCTGCAGTAGATGATTGGTTAAAAGAAAATGGATATAGTTTTGATGGTTCTGTTGTTGCAGCTCCAACCAAAGAGAAACCTTCTGCTCCTAAGCCTGTAACTTCTAGGGTCCCAAGAAGAAAAAGAACAGTAATGTCTTTAGCAACACCAAATAACTTGGCTGGAAGAAATGTTCTAACACCTCAAGAGATGATCTGGCGCTATGAAGCTTTGCATTACTTCGCTTTAGAGTTAACACATGCTTTAGGTTTTGAATTAGCACCACCAACATTTAGTGGATTAGACTCTGAATTAAGTTATGGTTCTGCAAAATTCGCAGATGAATCATTTGTTCGCGAAGCAGCATATCTGACTTTTGATCCTGTAGGAAGAAAAAAGCTTGGAAGTACTTTGTTTGAAATATTTAAAGAAGAAGAAAAAACACGCATCCCTAAAAGAAGAATTAAAAGCAGAAGAGAACGTAGAAAAAGAAGATTGGCTGGTCAAAGAAATAAGTCAGTGGCTATTGACGATCAATTAGCGAAATTACTTTCAACAGTCAAATCAAAAATACTTGAGTATGAGTCATTCATCCAACGTCCAGTAAGAAAATATCTTGCGCAAGATTTCAAAAAGAGAATTGATCTTGCAGAAAAGTTCTGGCGTGATTTTAATAGAACTAGGGTTGTAAGTGGTTATGGGTCTGATCAAGCACCATTGCCTGACGATATAGATCATTCATATGCATTTCTTGGTGTAGCAGTATCTTGTGATCAAAGGCTTAAACAAGCAGGAATATATGATCCAATGACACTAGCAAAATATTGCACTGAGATGGTTCCAACAACTCAGGCAGCCATTGGAAGGTCTGCTAGTAAAAGGGAAATTATAGATTTGTTATCAAAAATGCACACAAAAGAAAGAGAAACAAACGCTGGGTTTGCATCAATGCCAAGAAAGTTTGGTGTAATTCCCAGAACTTATGTGACTGCTGCAAAACTTCAAGAAACTTGGGGTGAGCTTGGACTTTTAGAATCTAGCTCTACTAATCCTTGGTCACAAAGAGCGCAAGCTAACCTTCAAAGAAGAATGAATTATCTCAGAATCAGAGCGGCGTAAATTTCGTCCCTTCAAGCATCAAAATTATAAATAGCACTACTTTAAATTCTTTGATTCAAAATGGATACTAAAAGTGACCTTACAAAAAAAATTCTAAGCCAAAAGTTTGTTTTGAATTACGACCGGCAGATGACTTTTCAAAAAGTGAGACTTTTCGACTACGCAATCCAATTTAATATTCCTGAATTATTAGATTTTGATTTAGGCCCTCAGGTTTATAGAGTTAAAAACAAAGTCATAACTCATTGGGTAAATGCAAAAAAGCAATCCAGACTCAACAAAAAGATCATAGAGTTTTTGACAGATCCAAAAAATAAAGATAAAATAAATGGTTTTGGTACATACATCAAAAATTCTCTTGCTAAACTAAAGAAATTTTCTACAAGTATTCCAGATTACTCTAAATCAAGTGATGAATCTCTTTTAAGTGAGTACAAAAAATTCTGCCAATTAGAAAGAGATATTTCCTTCATGAATTATTTGCTTTTCATCCAGTTTGAAAATGCGCTAATCACATCGCTCCAAATACTTTTGGGTAGCAAACAAAAAGAGTTGATCAAAAAATTATCTCTGCAAACAAAAGTAATTCCTCTTGAAATGTATCACTTAGATGTCTGCAGATATTTGCAAAAAGAGATCTCTAAAAAAGAACTGCAAGAAAAACACCTCTATTTTGGAATGTTTGATGTGACTGACAAGTCTTTAACGCTAAAGCAGTTAGACCAAGATTGCAAAGAAATAAAACAAGAAGGCTATGAAAAAGTCAAACAAGAGATTGAAACAAAATATCAAGAAAATAAAAGTAAAGTAAACAATACTCTTTCGCAGTTTGATATCAATTCTCACCTTGCTGTTTTAATAAATTATTATCGTACATACGCCAACAACAAAGAGTGGAAAAATGATATCCGTGGAATGTCTTCATACAAGTTAGCAAAACTATTATCTCAGATTGCAAAAAATAACGATTTAACACTTGAGGAGATCTCATATTTTACTGAAGATGAAATCTGCCAAATCATAACAAACAAAACAAAACAAACTTCAGAACAAAGTTCTGACGGTTTAGAAATGCAAGGCATTTCAAAAAACCAGAAAATAAGAAATAAAAATAGTTTATTTCTCATATACAAAAAACAGATCCAAATAATTGAAGATACAAAACTACTTAGAGCAATTGATAATCACTTATTAAACAGCATTTCTGAACTCAAAGGAGTCGTAGCAACAAAAGGTAAGGCAAAAGCTAAAGTTTGTATAATATTATCAAATAAAGATTTTGATAAATTTGAAGAAGGCGATGTGATCGTTGCTCCAACTACCAGGCCTGATTATTTGCCATTAATGAAAAAATCAGCAGCGATTATTACAAATGAAGGTGGGGTTTTGTCGCACGCAGCAATTTTATCTCGTGAACTTAAAATTCCTTGTATCATCGGTACAAAAACTGCCACACTGACTTTAAAAGATGGCGATTTGGTAGAAGTTGATGCAAATAATGGCATCATTAAAATTCTGACATAAAAACGCATGCTTTGTTCCACTAATTTTCCACTAACCTTAAAACTAAAAATGCTGAGCATTTTTCGGTTTAAAATTGTGCCTCCATAATTTTATAAAGCTAAGCGTAAGCACTAATCCATTGTGGCAAGCATACCTGAAGAATGGGGACTTAAGTGTGGAATTGAAATCCACCAGCAATTAGAAGGCAGAAAACTTTTCGGACCTTACCCAACTACTATCAGTGAAGACAATTCTTACGATTTTGAAATCAAACGTTTTATGCGAGCGGCAGCTGGCGAAGGTGGTGTTATCGACAAAGCAGCAGCGCAAGAACAACAAAAAAAGAAAACATATCTTTATCGCGGATCTAATATCAGTGCCGGACTTATTGAAACTGACAGTCAACCACCAATCCCAATTAGTAAACTCGCTCTCACAGCAGCTTTGCAAACAGCCAAGTTTCTAAATTCAACAGTTTCACCAGTAATTCAAGTAATGCGAAAAACAATCGCTGATGGGTCCAACACTGGTGGCTTTCAAAGAACTGCATTAGTAGCACGTGGTGGTCATATCACAACTTGCGATGGTAAAATCAGAATTGATAATATTAATATCGAAGAAGATAGTTGTAGAACTTTAGAACAAACAGCAGATAAAAAAATCTACCACTTAGATCGCTTAGGAATTCCTCTTGTTGAAATTGGAACAGCTCCAGATATTAAAACTGCAATTGGAGCAAAAGAAGCTTCTAAAAAAATCGGAGAAATTCTAAGAGCGCTTCCAAATTGTAAACGTGGCCTTGGGACAATTCGCCAAGATGTGAATGTTTCTATTGCTGCAGGAAAACGTGTTGAAATTAAAGGAGCTCAAGATCTAAAGACAATTCCTTTGTTAGTAGAGCTAGAAGCTACTAGGCAACATGAACTAATTCAATTAAGAAAACATCTTAACGAAAACAATATAGAACTCGAACCACTAAATATTATTGACTTAACAAAAACTCTAAATGGTTCTCCCTCAAAGATTCTTCAAAAAGCATTACAAAACAAGGGCAGTATTCTAGCGATCAAAGTTAATGGCTTCAAAAATCTTTTAGGAAAAGAATTGGTTCCAAATTATCGAGTTGGTTCTGAACTTTCAAGTCGTGCAAAAGTAATAGCGGGTGTTGGTGGAATTTTTCATAGTGATGAATTACCAAATTATGGGATCACTGATGATGACGTAAACAAAATCAAAACAGAACTAAAAATTGAAGAAAACGACGCATTCATTTTAGTTGCAGAAAATAGATCTAGGGCGCAAAGGGCTCTCACTGCAGTGCAGCAAAGACTTGAAGAGTTATACATTGGTATTCCTGAAGAAGTACGTAAAGCAAAACAAGATTGCACGACAAGTTATCTAAGACCACTTCCTGGGGCTGCTAGAATGTATCCTGAAACAGATGTGCCACTCATCAGAACAAGATCTCTTTTGCCAAAAATAACTCTGCCAGAATTAATTGCAGATAAAACTAGTAGGTTCATTCAAGATTACAAACTCCCATCAGACCTTGCAAGACACACTGCAAAAGCCTCTCATTCAAAACTTTTTGAAGAATTAGCAAATAGGCACAAAAGTATCAAAGCAGCTTTTATTGCAGAAACTCTAGGGCCAACTTTAACAGAAATAAAAAGAAAATATAATCTAGACCCTACTTCCATAACGTCAAAACAATTCAAAGAAATATTTCAATACCTCAGTGAAGATAAAATCCATAAAGATATTATTCTTGACGTTTTAATAGACACTATCAAAGGTAAATTCGATATAAAAAACTACGAATCTTTAGGCACAGAAGAAATCCATAAAATCATTAAACAAATAATTGATGACAATCCAAATGCACCTATGGGCGCTTTGATGGGTCAGTGTATGAAAAAACTCGCTGGAAAAGCAAGTGGTCAAGTAATCAGTAAGGAATTAAGAAACTTAATGCAAAACGGCCATAAGTGAAATTAGTCAGTTGCTGCATTTGAACGTAAGCTTTATAAACCACTCCTTAAACTAGCAGGATAACAATGGAACTTAATATTCTAGAAGAATCTAAAACCAAGATGGTTTTTGAATTACATGGCGAAACTCATACTTTTTGCAACCTTCTAAAAGAAGAGATCAGAAAGGTAAAAGGAGTTGAGCTTGTTGCTTACAAAATTGACCATCCTTTAGTTGGAATTCCTACTTTTCAACTTGAAACAAAAGGTGTTGAACCTAAAAAAGCAATCAAAGAAGCTCTAAAGTCAGTTCAAAAATTAGCAAGCGAATTTGAAAAACAAGCTAAAAAACTTTAATCATTCTTCACTTCTTTAATTTTCTTTTAATGTTAATTTTTCTCTAAATGGTAGTATTCTAAACAAAATTGAATAGTCTTTTGTGCCGTAACCCTTAAATAAAAAACAATTAAATTAGTAAACATGAATCTTAGAACAAGAGCAGCAAGTGCACTGGTTTTAGCAGTTATGGCTGGATGTGGCCCTAAAAAAGGGTCTGCTCTACGTGATTTCCTTGGTAATTCTACAGTAGATGTGCCTGCAAACAGTTATGATATTGTTCTAGCAGAGCAAACAAAAGGTGCTCCTGATGGTTATGAACTTCGCGTAGTAGTTTCAGCATATCCTGATTTAAGAGGCTCTTTTTTACCTGATATGGGGGATTCTTCTAGGCCAGATGTGATCTCTGCAAAAACTTGTACGGTGGATGTGTATGATTCTTCTGATAGACTAAACATTCCAAGCGTAGTCCTTCCAACTGACATGTCAATCGCAAGCAAATTAAATAGTGAATATTGTGGCAATTTAAGTCGTAATGATTCAGTCATTCTTCAATCTACTGGCACCAAATACTCTGTTGCACATTAAAGGTAAAGTTTTAGTTTTTCAGACATAAACCTGGTCCTTAACATAACAATCCTTAAATACGATAACTGCATTTCTTTTCATTGGTAGAATTCTAAGGTTGAGTGGGTTAAGTAGTAGTATCAGTAAAACAAAACTAGTATTGCGATACAAAGAAAGCTTTGCTTTCTTGTACGAGTGAACTATGTTCACTTTGTAAAAAAAACACAAAGGTGATAAAATGAATAAACTATCAAAACTATTAGCATTAATGCTTGCGATTTTTTGTCTGGCTTCTTTTGCAGTTGCAGATGAAGCAAGCGATGCACAAAAACTTCTTGATGATGAATTAGGTCTGTTAGACGAAAAAATTGATGATGATTTCGACAAATTAGAAGATGACTTGGATAAGTTAGAAGATCAGCTTGAAGACGAAATGGATAAGTTAGAGGATGAACTTGACCAAAAATCAGATGATGGATTTGTAGAAACATTTGTTGATGAAGATGGAAATGAGATCCCTCCACCTCCAATGGGTGAAGATGGTATGCCTCTTCCTCCTCCTTTAAGCGATGAAGAAATGAAAGGACTTGACAATGCAATTGATCATGCAAATGAACATGCGCAAGAAGTTCTTCATGAAGCAAAAGAAGTTGTTGACGAACATGCAGATGAGCTTCTTGAGCAAATGCAGCAATCACGTGAAGATGCAGGGATGTTTGTCTCTGATGCTGAGCTTGGCCAACTTAAAGACGATGCTGTAATGTGCGCTGTCGAACTTGGTAGAAAAGATGATATGATTATGGGTCTTGAATTAAAAACCAAAGAGCTTGAAGAGTACATTTTAGCAAACGGTTTAGAACTTCCAGAACTTAGTGATGAAGCAGAAGCTCTTCTTGATACTGAAGAATTTGATAAACTTGTGGGAGCTAACCCTGAAGATTTGGAAGAATTAGCAGAAGCAGGTATTGAAGGTTCAGAACCAACTAATTTACTTGAAAGATTTTTTGGATTTTTCAAAGGTGATCCAGCAAGCGATGATCCTGAAGAGTTAAAATCAATAGAGGAAGAAAATGGACTTGATCCTTTGATTGAAGGTTTAGAACCTTTAGATGAATCAGGGAACTTGGAAGAACTTGAACCTTTAGAAGACAAATCAGAAGAGTAAAACTTTTCTTTTCTTTTTCTTTTTCTTATCAAACACTGGTTTATTCTACCAAAATCAATTTATAGCCTTCACTCTCTCAAATTACTATGCCTCTAGACAAAGGAACCTGCCTTCGATTCTATAAGCGCGCTGATGTGCAAGAACTCTTATTAGAACACGCGCAAAATAAAGAGATTGGAACTAGGTTTGGTCTTAGTAAATTTGGTAAACGCCCAGATACTCTTCAGTACCCAAGAGATATTTTAGAACTCGCTAAGCGTGGAATTACTAGCTTTCATTGTAGCGAAGAAGTTTGGTCTGACCCATTACTTCTCCAGTCAGGGATCAATAGGAAACAAATGAATGAAATCCGTACAGGGTGGGACTTAATTCTTGACATTGATTGTGCTTTTATTGAATACTCAAAACTTTGCGCAGACTTAGTGATCAAGTTTCTAAAATATATGGGCGTAAAAGAAATTTATTGCAAATTTTCAGGTAATAAGGGATTTCACATTGCTGTTGCTTTTGAAAGTTTTCCAGACACTCTTAATGAAAAGCCAATGCATCTGCTTTTTCCAGAAGCTGCTCGTAAAATTGCTCTTTACATAACTCATAATATTACTCCTCAGCTAACAAAACAGATACTCCAATTAGAAGATAATAAAATAGAAACTATCCAAAAGAAAACTGAACTTCCATTAGATAAACTAATTTACTATGAAAAAAACGAGTTTGGTGACAAGGTCCCTAGACTCAATGTTGACTCTTTTCTCGAGATAGATACAATTCTTATCTCTTCACGTCACCTTTATCGAATGCCATACTCTTTGCACGAGAAATCAGGCCTGATCTCGCTTCCAATTCCTCCTGAGGATGTTCTGAAATTTCAAAAACCAATGGCGCACCCAGGTAAATTTTTCATGCCACTAGCTCCTTTTATTGAAAGAGAAAATCCAATCAAACAAGCTGAAATTATTAAACTCAAAAGCGCCACAAAACTTCTAACTGCTGCTTATGACTTCGAAGGCAAACAAATAGAACATACTCACTATAATGAATTAAGTAAATCTGCTAGGATCAAAAAAAGTACTTCGTCAAATCCAAATTATCAACAAATCGAAATCACTTCTGCAATCACGCAAGAATTTTTTCCTCCATGCATAAAAATAATCTTGAAAGGTATGCAAGATGGTAAAAAACGCGCAGTTTTCGCTATGATAAATTTTCTTGGAAAACTTGGCTGGAACAAATTAGAGATAGATAAATTTCTAATGGATTGGAACCAAAAGAATCCAGAACCTCTTCGTGAAAACATCATTAAAGGTCAATTAGCACACTTCAAAAAAGAAACTGTGATCTTGCCACCTAACTGCAATAATGAGGGGTATTATTCTGCTTTTCAAGTCTGCAAACCAGATGGCCTTTGCAAGAAAATAAAAAACCCAGTTAACTATACTATGATTAAGTACAAGATCTTTCTCGAAGAAAAGAAAAAGCAAGAAGAAGAAGAAGCTAAGCAAGCAGCCAAAGAACAAAGAAAGAAGCTAAAGCAAGAAAGAGATCAAAGAAGAAAGCAAAGAGAAGAGAAAAAGAAACAAAAGCAGCAAGCAGAAGAGTTAGAAGAACAAGAGTTACGGGCACCAAAGAAAAAAAAGGATCAAGGAACAAAAACTATGAATGCAACAGAAACAATAAACTTGCCTCCTGCCAAACATAAGAACTTGGGATTAGCAATTATCTATAATGACCAAAATAAAATTTTACTCCAAGACAGATCCGATAGTATTAGTAAATTTGGAGAGAAGTGGGGTTGCTTTGGCGGTAAAATAGAGGAAGGTGAAACTCCAAAAGAAGCGACAATACGTGAACTTCAAGAAGAGTTAGAATTTGACATTTCAAACAAACCTTTCCAACTTTTAGGTCACTATGAAGATAGCGCAGTTAGAACTTCTGGTTTAACTCAGTCAGTTTCAATTGATATGTTCTTAGTTCCAATAACTAGTGAGGAAACAAAAGGCCTTATACTTCATGAGGGGGCCGGTATGAAATGGTTCACGGTCCAAGAAGCACTTAAACTCAAAATGTGTCCTTGGGATATTAAAATCCTAAAAGACTTAGATAAATGCTGGTCAAAAGAGAAAACTTTATAAACAAACCAGAGTCATTCACAGCTATTGGTTGGAATCACTCGATTTTAACCATACGTAAAATGTCAATTGACATTTTCGTATCCTAAAAATCCAATTGGATTTTTATGATGTCCGAGTTCACGCGTACAGGGCAGAAAATTAGCATCCCCATGCAAATTTCTTCTAAGCGCGTAAATTCATCATAATTAACAAACTATATACAATGGCAGAAGCACAAAAATCAGCAGCACCAGCATTAAAACACATCGTTCGTATTGCAAACGTGGATATTCCAGGTGGCAAGGACGTAGTAATTGCCCTAACTAAAATCAAAGGTATTGGTGTTAACTTGGCTCATGCACTTTGTAATGTTGCAAAAGTTCCAATTTCAATTAAAGCTGGAGCACTTAGCGATAAACAAATTACTTCTTTAGATTCCACTGTTAAAGACGCAAAATCAAGCGTACCTGCATGGATGCTTAATCACAGAAAAGATTACGATACTGGTTCTGACAAACACCATCTTATTGGAACACTCTCTTTCACAGTTGATAATGATATCAAACGTATGCGAAAAATCAAGTGTTACAAGGGAGTTCGTCATTCAAAAAGACTTCCAGTACGTGGGCAAAGAACTAAATCAAACTTTAGACGTAACAAGGGAAAAGTTGCTGGTCTTAAAAAAAATAAATAAACTGATAATTAATAGATAAAATGGGAGATCCAAGAAAAGCACGAAAACAGTACGAAACTCCAGCTCATCCATGGAATTTAGCAGCAATTGAGGCTGAAAAAATCATTAAGCGAGAGTATGGTCTTCTTCGTAAAAAAGAAATTTACAAGATGAGTTCTTTTCTAAAAAAATACAGAGCTATTGCAAAGCGCCTTTCAGTTGACGATAGTGCCCAGGCATTAAAAGAAGCAAAAGATGTTTTAAGAAAATTAAATGAACTTGGTCTTGTAAGTTCTAATGCTCACATTTCAGATATTTTATCCTTAGAATTAAAAGATGTTTTAGCAAGAAGATTACAAAGTGTAGTCTGCCGAAAAAACCTTGCAAGGTCTATGAAACAAGCTAGGCAGTTCATCACTCACCGTCACATCTTAGTTGGTGACAAAGAGATTACCTCTCCTTCATTTTTATTGACAACTGTACAAGAATCAGTTGTAACTTTTAAAGCAAAATCTGCTTTGGCAAATGAATCTCACCCAGAACGTGCAGATCCAAATGCTCAAATCAAAGAAGAAGCTGCTAAGTTAAAAGAAGAAATGGCTAAAGCAAAACACGCTCCTAAAAAAGAAGAAGCTGCTGCACCTGCAAAAGCTAAAGCTGAAGTAGCTAAGCCTGAAGAAAAAAAATCAGAATCAAAAGAAGAAGCTAAAGCTGAAGAAGTAAAAGAAGAAACAAAAGCAGAAGAGAAATCTGCTGAAAAAGAAACTCCTGCTGAGGTGAAAGCATAATGGCAGAAGAAAAAACTACAACTCCAGCAGCAACAACTACTGCTAAGCCAGCAGTAGCAAAACCAGCTTCTTCAAGGCCTGCTTCTTCAAGACCTCCTCATAGGTCATCTTCAAGACCACCTTATAGATCAAGCCATGGCGCACCAAGAAGAAAAATGCGTTGGGCTGTAGCTCACATTAAATCAACTTACAATAATACTTTAGTTACTGTAACTGACATCACTGGAACCGAAACCATTGCAAGAGTAACTGGTGGAATGATGGTAAAGGCTGATCGTTTAGAAAGTAGTCCTGGTGCTGCAATGGGAATTGCAAAACGTATTGCAGAGATTTGCCGAGAAAGAGGCATTGCAGCTTTGTATATTCGTGTAAAAGCAAAAGGAGGCCACAGTGGTCCAAAAAATACTGGTCCTGGTGCTCAAGCTTGTATTAGAGCTTTATCACGTTCCGGAATTCGTATTGGTAAAATTGAAGATGTGACTCCTGAGCCCCACAATGGTTGTCGTGCAAAAGGCGGTAAAAGAGGACGTAGAGTATAATTATCATTATTATTCAAAACATACAAAATGAAACTAACAAAAACAAGTGTAAGTAAAGATGGATTAAAAATGCAGTGTGAACTGCAGGGTTCTGAAGACTCATTTGTAAACACAATTCGTCGTATGATCCTTGAAGAAGTTCCAACTTTAGCAGTAGAAGATGTTGAAATTAGAGAAAACTCTTCCGCACTTTTTGATGAGATGCTAGCACTTCGTCTTGGTTTAATCCCAATTAAAACTGACCTTTCAAGTTACGGGTTACCTGAATCAGAATCAGACTTAACTGAACGTTCAGCTAAATGTACTTTGCAAATTGAATTAAAAGCTTCCAAAAAAGGAACTGTTTATGCAAAAGACGCAAAAAGTAAGGATCCAAACTGTACTTTTGTTCATGCTGATATGCCTGTTGACAAATTAATTGAGAAACAAAAACTTGATTGCACTTTATGGGCAGTAATGGGTCAAGGAAAAGAGCACATTAAATGGGCACCTGGTCACTTATGGTACGCTCAAAATTCAAAATTAACAGTTAAAAATGATGTAAAACTTTTAGAAGAATTCAAAGATAGTTTTCCAACTGCAATTTTTGACAAATCAGGAAAGATTAGTGAAAAACTAATTCTTGAAAATGATCTTGTAGATGCAGTGGATAGAATTTGCGATGACCTTGTAAAAGTTCAGTACCAAGAAGGATCCTACACTCTTAAATTAGAATCATGGGGCCAACTTGATTGCAAAGAAATCTTCGTAACTGCAGCTCAAATGCTTGGTGAAAAAGCAAAACAAATGGCAGCACTACTATAAATAAAATATAATAATCAACGTGAATACAAATGGTAAAAAGAACAGGACCAACAAACACCAGCCTTCAAAAGCTAATTAGTCAACTTAGAACTAAGGCTAACGAAGTTGCGCTATGGAAACGTATCGCAAGTGACCTTGAAAAACCTAGTCGTCAGCGTCGATCAGTTAATCTTTACAAAATTAACAATGTAGCAAAAGATGGTGAAACAATTATTGTTCCAGGAAAAGTCCTAAGTATTGGTGACATTGACAAAAAAATTACTATTGCAGCATTTTCATATTCCTCTTTAGCAAAACAAAAAATTTCAAAAAACGGTTCTGCTTTAACAATTAAGGAACTTTTTGAGAAAAACCCTCAAGGAAAAGGGATTAGAATCATTGGATAGATAAACTCCACATATAATAACAATTCAGGAAAACAAAATGAAAGTATACAACGCAAAAGGAATGCTTATTGGACGTATGGCAAGTAGAATTGCAAAAGACGCTCTTTTAGGTGAAGAAGTTCGTGTTATCAATTGCGATTTAGCAGTTGTTAGTGGAAAAAAGCGTGTTATTCAAAAAGAAAAAACTCAAAGACAAGATCGTCGAGGATACCCTGGACTTGCTAACAAGCGTCCAAGAATGCCAGACCGTTATGTTCGAAGAGCTATTCGTGGTATGCTCCCTTGGACAACTCCTCGTGGTAAAGCAGCTTTTGCAAGAATCATGTGTTATGTTGGGGAACCTTCCGATATCGACTCAAGTTCAGCAATTATACTTAAAGACGCAGACAAATCAAAACTTCCTCAAGGGAAATATTTAACCGTAGCACAAATAATTAAACACCTTGGCGGTAGAGAATACTAATTAACAAATAAATATACAAGATGGCAGCAGCAACAAAAAGAAAAACTTCCAAGAAAAAGGGAAAAGCAGCAAAGACGAACGTAATCCATACTCAAGGAAAACGTAAAACCGCAGTAGCTCGTGCAACTCTTAAAGAAGGGAAAGGTACAATTACAATTAATGGTCAGCTTTTGGCAAACTATTCAAACAGTATGTCTAGACTTAAAATTCAAGAACCTTTAGTTCTAGCTGGAGCTATCTCTCAAAAAGTAAATATCAAAGTTAATGTTCTTGGCGGTGGCCAAAATGGTCAAGCAGACGCAATTCGTCTTGCAATCGCTAGAGCCTTAGTTCAAAAAGATGAAAATCTAAAAAAGACTTTTGCAGCTTACGACAGGCTACTACTTGTAGCAGATGTTCGTCAAAAAGAAGTTTGTAAACCAAACGACTCCAAAGCTCGTGCAAAACGTCAAAAGTCATACAGATAGGTACATAAAAAATGATTATACCAATAAGATGCTTTAGTTGTGGAAAACCAGTAGGTCACCTCTGGGAGAAATACAATGAAGGGATCGCGCAAGATAAAGATGCTAAATCTGTTATGGACGATCTTGGTTTAGAAAGATATTGTTGCCGAGCTATTTTAATGGGTCAAGTAGACTTAATTGATACTGCAGCAGCTTTCAAAAAAGCGTAATTAAACATTTATTCTTTATCTAAGATACACCATATCTTCTATTTTGACCTCTACGTTGATGTAAAACTCTTTCAAAAAGTAATGCATCTCCAAGATACTTTGAGGCATCACAACTTATAGCTATTAGTGTTGGGCCAATTTCTTCAATTTCACGTTCATTCGTTCTTTCAAGTTCTATAAGGGCCCCAACTGCTTCTTCAAAAGAATATTTTGCTTTTGCAATCATACCTTTTTCCATAAGTGCATAGCCAATTGCCATGTATCGCTCTGGTGCTGTAGGCCTTGTAGTTTCATCAAGTTGACAAATTTTAGTACTTTCAATAAGCAAACGGATTGGGTCAATAGCACGTATGTATGCAGGTACTTTACAATCATTTCTTAAATCAGGTCTCAAGATAAAACTAGTGCCGAGAAGATAACAAACTTCTCCAAAAGTAGTTCTGTCTTGTTTTCTTTCAATAACTTCTCCTAAAGCGCAAGCTGCGCTAACATAACCTTTTGATAAATCAGTAATCTCTGAGTCGCAAAGTGAAATGTATGCTTTTGCAATGTGTAGTTCAACAGATAGTTCATTCCCTTCAATTAGATCAGTTAAAATTTGACTAGCAAAAAAATAATCCTCCTCCAAAAGAGTCATTTGGAAATCTCCCCACTTGATTGTACACTCTTCAGACCTTAATTTTGGTTGTGAAGAAAATAAAAAAGTTTTAGTTGGATAAAGTAATATCTCTTCAATGCTAACAGTCATAATCCTTCAAATTTAAACTGCTTTTATAAAATGTTACTACCTTATCAAGAAGAATATGAACCCCGAGCATAACTCCCAAGATCATGGTCATCAATTGGGCTAACTCACCCAGGGCAGTATCAAAAAACCCTCATCACATAAAAAACCTACCAATAATTAAGCAATCATTACTTTATCATGTACTCGTACTCGGTCACTTACAACAATGGTCACTTCTTCTCCAGCACTCGCTTTTTGAATCTCTTTGCCATCATAGTCTCGCATGGATCCAATAACTAAAGAAACACCATTAGTTGTAACACCATTTACTATGATACTGTCCCCAACAGACAATCCAGAATCACCAAGCTTAACTAGCATCACATTTGCTTTAGAATAATAATTACTAACTTCTCCAATAACCTTTGATTCACTAATAACTTTCTTATTTTTCAAAGGATAATCGCTTTCCCTTCGACGTGAAGCTACTTTACATTCAGAACTACAACTATGGTTGAACTGACTAGAACATTTAGAACAACACAAAAATAATCTGTCACAATCTAAATTATAACAGTTAATCATTCCATTAGTTAGGGTATCACAATGCAAACATCCTGAAACAGCTTTTCCTACGTCTGAAACTTTTCTATCATCAAAAACAAATAACCCGCCCTCCCATTTACTATCAGGGAACTGATTTACATAATTAATAATTCCACCTTTAATATGGCGAACTTTAGAGAACCCTTGTTCTTTCAAATAAGCACTTGCTTTTTCACAACGAATCCCACCAGTGCAATAAAGTACAATGTCTTTATCCTTTGAACTAGCTAATTGCTTTGTTACTTGAGCTGGAAATTCGCTAAAAACACGTGTAGGAACTTTTGTCGCATTTTTGAAATGCCCAACATCGTATTCATAGGTATTTCGTACATCTATAATTATGAAATCTTTATTTTCTTTATACCAAGACTCAAGTTCAGACGGTTCAATATAATCTGCCTTGTTTGCTAAATCAACAGATTCACCAAAAGCGCAAATCTCATTTCTTACTCGCACCACTAATTTGTGATAGCTATGTCCAGATTCAAAATCTTGCTCGCGATAAGTTAAACCAGAAAAAAGCCCAGCAAATAAAGCACCACTCTCCAAAAAATCCTTAAACAAATTAATGTTTTCTAAAGTCCCACTACACGCTGCATTAATTCCTTCTTCTCCAATCAGAATCCGACCAAATATGTCATGTGATTTGCAAAAAGATCTAATTGCATCTCTAAATCCAGATGGATCAGAAATCTCCACATATCTATAAAATGAAATTACTTTGTAAACCATAAATATTCCAAAACAGAGCCCTTTATAAAATACATCTTGAATAAAATCACATGCCTAAAAAAAGACATTCTAGTAACAAACAAAAAAGACGTAAAAAGCCTATTCATCAAAAACTCGTTCTTTGGCTTTCTCAAAAAACTAAGGAAACTAAAGAATCATTATTTACCTTATTTATCTTCTTAGTAACAGGTGCTCTTGCTGCATTTTTGTTTCTAATAATTCACAAATTCTTCGGATTCAATATTTTAGAATGGATACAAACAATTCCATACATCTATCCAGCAATTAGTACGATAGTCATTGAAATAAAAACTGGATCAGCCTTAGGAATACTTTATCTCTTCTCCTTATCATCTATTTTCTTCATCCCAACGCCTTTAGAAATACTTTTTTTTACCCTCTTGAAAACCTCCAACTTATCTCTTTTGTATCTAGGTACTGCAACTGTTGCAGGACTTTTAATTGGTCAACACATCAATTATCTTTTAGGAAGAATCTTTGGCAAAATCATCAAAGGCTTCATCAAGAAGAAAACTAGGTCTTCAATTACCAAAAAGCTTCGCCACTACGGTGCATACGCAATTTTCATAATTAATCTAATTTTTTTCCCATACCCACTTGCTAACTTCATTTTTGGAATGGTAAAATATCCATATCACAAATGGCTTGCTGCAACAACTTTAGCGTTCGTTGTAAAACTTGCAATCATTTACATCATTTTTCTTTACATCTAAATAGTCTCATCTCTCTAATCACTCATTGACTTTTTTGTCGCAGCCACTTTCAAAGTTCTTTTTAAGCAAACCAATATCCAAAGCAAAGTATGTACTTTAGTCAAAACTCTCAACCTGTGCTAGCTAACCCTAGTCTTAACTCTTTTGAGGCAGGCTATGCTGCAAGAACAAGCTCAAGTGCTCCAATGGCAGCGCCGTATGAGACAAGATTAGGTTCAACTCCTCGTGATATCGCAAGTTTATTTCCAGACGTAGCTCCAATAAATTATCATCACACTTCAAATCCTGCTTATGTCTCTGGACCAGCAACACTCACAGGATATTCTCCAAAATCAACGCCTTTGGACTCTCAAACATTAAGAGTAATCAATGATGCGTTATTGTAGTAAAGCAGATTTAAACAAAACACATATTAACCTCTTTAATTCTCCACCAAACTATGAAAATTCCAAAAGATGCTAAAAAAGTATTCACAGGTAAGATCTATGACGTTTATCACTGGGAGCAAGAAATGCTTGACGGATCATTTCAAACTTTTGAAGAACTTTGGCGTCCAGACTCTGCAATTGTTTTAGCAACTAAAAATGGTAAACTACTAATTGCTAAAGAAACTCAGCCACGTAATGGAACTTTCTGGGGTTTTTTTGGCGGACGTATTGAAAAAAATGAAACTGCATTAGAGGCAGCAAAAAGAGAATTAGAAGAAGAGACTGGTATGAGTTCAAACAATTGGAGCGAACTTTTCAAATATGAAATGCCTCATAGCGATTGGACTCTGAATTACTTTATTGCTAAAGACTGTGAACTCACAACAAAACCTAAAGCAGACATAGGAGAACATATTGAAATTCATGAAATCGATTTCAAAGATCTTCCAAAATATATGAACAAAAAAAATTGGCGAGAACAATTAATCAAAGTAGCATTCTTAAGCGAACTCGACAAAGATAAACTAACTAATCTAAAAAAATCTTTAGAACTTTAACATAACAAAAACTATCATCACAAAAAATAACAAAACCACTCTTACAAACAAAATATTAACATTCTTCCAAAACTTTAATCACTTTATTTCTAGACGACAAACCACGCACAACTTCTACTTTCCATCCTTTCTCCTTACGAAACAACTTAACAAGTTCATTATTCGCTTTCCCTTTTTCAGGAACCGACTTCAAATAAACCTTAAACTTAATCTTAGAACTATTTTTACTACTATCGCTACTTTTTATTTCAGATTCAACAATAGAACTCCGTGAAGAGTTCGGTATCACTTTAATAAAATATTTTGTCATTCTATCTATAAAAGAAAGTTACTTTTTTAATCTTCTATTTGCAAGATCATAAAGGGCAACCTCAGAACTAATTGGACGACCAAATATTGTTCTAAGCATTCCTTGATTTACAAGGTGTTTAAGTTGCCCAAGATCATCAAGGCCAACATAATCTCTTGTATCTTGTCTTCTACTTGTGTTTTGCGTTGGATGGACAACCAAGTTAATATTTGGAAGACCAAACTCTTTATCAAAATCAGTTTTAACTTTAAACGACGTATTTTTATGAGTATAGACTCGTGGTCCAACTTGATTAAAATAACCTTCTAAGACACCTTTCAAACTAGATCTATAAAAAAGAGGATTTGTTCCTGTTGGTGTATTATGAACTCCCACAATTGCTAAAGGTTTACTATAAACAACTTCTCTTCTAGTAAGTTGGTCATCAATTGAAAGGTAAAGACCATACAATTTAATTCCATCTTTAAAACAAATATCAAGTTCAGCTACTCGAAGACTAGTTTTAATTATTTGCAATTCAGGATTTTTTCTTGAATATGCCCGAAGCATAGAAATCCAAGAGGTGCCAGTTTCTAACTTTTCATCACTAGCATTTCGTTTAACAAGTGAAGACCTAATTTCATCATCATTAATACTTCTCTTCCAAGATTTGAGTTCACTATCACAAATATCATCAATGTGGGTTATTAACTTTCCATTTAAATTAAGTGCTTGAGCAAGTCCAACATAAACATCAAGTTGGTTCAAATCTGGAATTGCTAAATTTATATCTCGATCAATAACTGGAGCTAAATTTAATTCTCCAAATAAAACATCATCATCCATATTTACACCTTGAGAAAAGTGCATTTTAACCCTCCTTCTAGCTAATTTTTGCTGAGCAGCAATTAAATATCTTTGAATTGTACTTCTATCTGTCAAAAGCCTATTTCCTCTATTGTCAATAATATCATAACAAAAAGGTTGTGAATAAACTGTTGCTTCTCCTTCAGCAACTCTACATCCAGACATCCTCATAACGATTGCTTCTAAGGAAAGATCTGCTTTTCCAACAGTTAATTTTTGATTTATCCTTCTACGATGTGGGCTTGCAATTATAGGGAAATCAGGATTTAAATGGCTTAATGCAATCGCCATCCAGGGGCGCAGAAATTGAAAAACACCATTTGAAGAGATTATATTCACCATTTATCTCTGATCTCACATAACTGTTTTTTTATAAACAATTCCTATGAATACTACTCGAAAAGAGTAATCAAAGACAGCTATCTTGAACTACTACTTCCAAAACACACAATAAACAAACTACTTAATTTCAAAAACTATATTAACTCAAACTCCTTCTAAAACCTATGAAGAAACTAATTAGCATAGCTTCAATACTCCTAATTCTTACTATTTTCTTATCAAGCATGGCTTTAGCAGCTCCAGATCTCTCTTTAACTTCACTTAAAGACACATTGTATCTAACAGGCGGGGAAGTTATAATCGATGAGCCAACAAGTAGAGATGTGATCATTGCCGCAGGTTCAGTAGAAATTAATGCGCCAATTACTGGTGATATTATAATCACAGCTGGATCTGTCACCATAAATGCTCCGATAAGTGGAGATTTAACGATAGCTTCAGGAAAAGCAAGTATTAACGCTGACATTACTGGCGATTTAAGTATCTCTGGAGCAGCAACTACTATTCAAGAAGGTGTAACTATCATTGGTGATTCAGATATTTCTGGTGAAACCTTAGACCTCAAAGGAACTCTTAATGGTAATCTAAATCTCAATGTTGAAAATATTCAAACTTCAACAACTGCGAAAATAATTGGCGACTTAACTAGTAGTATCGAGCCAGATAATCAAGATTTAGTTCAAGGTGATTTAATTTTAACTACAAATAAAACTCTTAAAGAAAACATCGTGAATAAAATTGGAAACACTGCTTGGCAAGTCTTAGTTCTTTACGCAATTGGAATAATCTCTTTATTAATTTTCGGATCATATACTGAGTCAGTTACTCAAAAAATGGCTAACGGACCATTTATGAGTTTTGGTTCAGGTCTTTTATTTTTAGTACTTATTCCAATCCTAATATTAATTCTCATTATTTCAGTTATCGGAATCCCAATTGCTTTATTCATAGCGCTAGCAACAGCACTTACAATTTTTTTAAGTATTACATTCACTTCACTCACTTTAGGACACATTCTACTTTACAAACTTCTTAACTTCAAACTCAGCAGTTACATTGAAATGCTTGTAGGTGTAATTTTATTTGTAATTTTAATCAAACTTCCAGTGGTTGGAATAATCCTCATGATTTACGGAGTTTGTGCAGGTCTTGGTGCAGCAATATTGAGCCTTGTTTGGTTCTCCAGAAAAAAAGGAAAAAAAACTTTCAAAGGCAGAGCTACAAAAAGAACAAGCAGAATCAAAAGAATCAACTAAACAAAAACAAACAAATTTTTATTTAATGTATTTTGGGATTCTCTTTAAAGCCACTACCCACTGGTCAAGTTTGGACATCACTTAAAAATAAATAATTTAATATTTTATGTATGTCAAAACAAGGTCAATTAATCAAAATAATCTCTCGAAAAATTAAAACTTATGATCTTGGTGGTATTGAATTCACAAAAACAAAACTTCTTTCATGGCTTTGTCTTCGCAACAAAGCGACACTAATGCAATTAAAACAAACACTTTTTGATCACACAAATTTAGTTCATATCGAAAAGCAAGAAAAAATTCACAAAGATAAGCAAGAGCTAAGATATTGTCTTTATTTTGTTTATTCAAATCGTAAGGGCCGCTGTAGTATTATAACATTCACAACAAAGAAAATCAAAATAATCACTGTTTTCCCACTTGGAAGAAAGACACTACGAAAATACAACCGAAAATTTAAATAAAAAGGATGTGATAATATGTTTATGAATAAAATTATGCAAAAGGCATCATACGATAAAGAAAGTGATGTACTTACTCTATACAATGAAAAAGCAAAGGTTGATCAGAGCATTGAAGTAAGCGAAGAGATGATCATAGACATTGATAGTAGTGGCCACATTGTGAATATTGAACTTTTAGACGCTTATGAATTCTTACATGCTTTAAACAGCAGTATCACAAAAAAAATATTAAATGAGCTAACAGAAGTAGAAATGGTCTTCAAACAGTTCAGAAATTATTGGATGATATCATTAGCTTTTGTAAGTTCTGGAAAAAGAATTGAAGAAAAGCTTCCTGTTTTTGCTAGGGCAGATTTCCAAAGTCCACTATTAGCATCAAACTAAAAAAAAAACTAAGCCAAACTTTAATACTGCAATCTGCAAGATTGTCGGATTAAAATTATACCATAATTTTTATAAACAACCAATCAAACCAACTACTCTATGGATCTACTAGCACAAGGCGCAGAAGCTAAACTCTTTCGTGACAAAGACAAAGTAATCAAAGAGCGTATTGCTAAAGGTTACCGTCATCATGACATTGATTTAGGTCTTCGAAGATTCCGTACTCGCCGTGAAGCTAAAGTTCTTCAAAAACTAGATGACATGCAATTCCCAGCACCTAAGTTCCATGATTTTTGTGATAAACGTATGACAATCACTATGGACTTTGTAGAAGGGCCAGTTTTAAGAGATGTTCTAAGTTCAAAAGCACAAGTCCCTCAAGACGAATATCAAGAGTTAGCACAGCGTGTTGGTAAACAAATCGGACAATTACACATGAATGATATTATTCACGGTGACCTCACAACGTCAAACATGATTTTAGAAGGGCATATGAACAAAACAAATTCAACCCTTAAGTTCATTGATTTTGGTCTTTCAAAATTCTCTGATAAAGCTGAGGACAAAGCAGTTGACCTTCATCTTCTTGATAGAGCTTTAGAATCAACTCATAGTGATCTTTATCCGCAAATCTTCAAAGATGCTTTAGAAGCTTACAAAAAGGCGAATCCAAATGCAGCAAAGGTTTTAGAACGTCTAAGTAAAGTCCAAAAGCGCGGCAGACACAAGAAGTAAAATTTATTCATAAGAAAGTGAAAAAATTCTGTGTACCTTGTTATTCGGCGGTAATGCTTTTGATGCATATCTTGCAACATCTGCTGTTGTTGCCATAGCAACTGAAGAAACATAATCATTTGGAGTAAAATTTATTTTTGCGCAAGTTTTTGCCCATAAAGCTAGTTGTCCTGGATTATATGTAATATCATCAGTTTGATCTATGACCCCTTCTCTTGCCCTTTCAAAAACATCACCTGGTATCTTTCCGTTAACTAACCTTTCGCAAGCCCCAAGTATTGCTCTTCTAGCTAAATCTACTCTGTCATTATCTACATTAACTCCATAGCTTAAGATTGTAATTGGACCTTTGACTTGCATGTCAGATTCAACAGCATAAATAGCTCCAGCTTTATGGCTTAATTCTGCAAAAATATATTGTTCTAGTAAAGCATCAAGAATTGCTTCAGCAGGTTCATCTTCAGGCTTAGTCATATTTGCTGCAAAAAAACGAACAATTGCAAGGTCAGCATATTCATCAATAGGAGCACTCATCCGAATATCAGTATCCAACTGTCTGGCTAAGATTCCAGGTTCAAATGAAGTATAATCATTAACAAATGAGCATGCGTAAACAAGTTTATTTGCAACAATTTGTGAATCAATAGGTGTTGGAGAGACAATTCCTAAAGTAATTCCAGAAAGCCCATATGTTCTGTCCCTAAATTCAATTATTTCTTTTTCTGTAACATTACTAACAAATTCTGAATCACCAAGTATGTGTCGAATAAGGTTTCCTGGAACAAGACCTTCCAAATGATCTTCTGGTTCATCTGGGTTTTCAAAGTCTTCTCTAAGTATACGGCTTCGTTCAGTGTTTAATATGTCTGGGTCAAAAGATGGTAAACAAAGGTTTCTTCCAATGCTTGTTAAAAGATCACTGAACTTATCAGCGGGAACTCTCCCAGAAAAAGAAGTTTCAGTGTGAGTTGTTTCTGCGTAAACATTTAAACCTAACTCGACTTCAAGCGAAGTCCCAATGACATGTTCAAGAAAATGTGCTACTCCAAATTCACCTCCGTTTTCAACAGACGACCCAACTCCTATCCCCAGATTATATCTTATTTTTCTAACGTGTGGTGCACAGATAGTAGCTACTGCAAGACCACTGGGATGGACATATCTTTGAAAAGAATCGAGTACATTAGTCATGAACGCTGATTAATTAGCCTTTTTTATAAACATATGCTGCATATAATAGATATTAATACACTTACTCTTTCCAAGCAACTGTCCCAGGGCCACGTCTTCCAACCTTTGGCCCATCATCATACAAAAAACCAGCTTTTTTCATATTGTCTCGCGCGAGTCTTGCACAACTATAGGTACTCATTTTTCCGCCTTTCTTCAAAACTTTAAACACAGATTCAAACAATCCAACGCTCCAAGACTCAGGAACCACAGAAGGACTAAACATATCAAAAAAACATAAGTCAAAAAACGAAGATTCAAGCTCTTTTATTGTATCGTGTGCATCTCCAAGAAGAACCTTAACACTAATTTTTCCACCACCCAAACTAACATAACTAAATTCTAAATTTTTACTATCCATTTTATGGAATTTATCATAACCTACAATAGCAGGATTCAAGGTACCTATCTGATCTAAAATTGCAGGATCATTCTCAAGTCCAACAATCTCAACACTTACAGAAGGGTTAGCCTCAAGTGCAATCGCAATGGCCATAGCTGAGTTATAACCCATTCCATATGCCACGTCAAGTATTTTTATTGTATCTTGTTTCTTGGCTAATCCAGCAACATCTAGAGGCTCACTATACTTCTTCAAGGCTTCTTCAACAGCTCCAGTAAAAGAGTGATATGATTGTCCAAGCTCATCATTCACAAATGTTTCAGAGCCATCTCGCGTCATTACTTTTTTCATTTCAAACACCTAAAGCTCCACACTTTTCTCGTGATGCACATAAAATACTTTGAAAATCACATACGCTACAAAGATACTAACAGCGGAAAGAATCAGTGGAGTTGCAACTCCATATCTTAAACTAAATCCAGCGATAATTGGAGGGATTGTTTGTGCTAAACTAATGTAACTTTGCCGGATTCCCATAATTTCACCTTGACTATGTTCTCCTACGGCATTCGATACCAAAGTAGAAATACTTGGCTGCGCAAAAGCAAACGGAACTGCCATCAGTGGTAGTGCGATATACAATACCCATGGTTTTCCAACAAGTAGCGCGATAAGTAAAAATACTGGACTAACTAGTAAAGAGAAGAGCAAAATTTGTTTGTCTGAATACCGATTAGCAATTGGACGTAATATTAATCCTTGTGACACAGCTGCCCAAAGACCAATGTATCCAAGCATTACTCCAACAGCTCCATTTGTGAGCAAAAACCTTTGTGACAAATAAACTGGAAAAAACACTGAAAAAAATGCCCATCCAATATTCATAAAAAATACAGTTGTTAAAATTACTCGAAGTTCTTTGATTTTAAGTGTTCGCCATACATCTACAAAACCAGCCAGAGCATTAATTTTGCGGTGAACTTTTTCTTTAATAGTCTCTTTGAACAAAACTAGTATCAATACAACAGTCAAAGCAACAAGTACTGCTGCTGTCCAAAATGGTACTGTAGGTCCAAAGTATGAGCTAACTGCGCTATCACTAAAAATCCCACCAACAAAAGGTCCTAATATGATTCCAAAACCAAAGGCCATTCCAATCAAACCAAAATTCTTAGTTTTGTTCTCCGGGGTACTGATATCAGCAATGGATGAAAATGCTACTGAGATATTTCCGCCAGTGAACCCATCTAGGACCCGACTAAAAAATAATAGTCCAACGCTATGTGTGAGTAAACCTACTGCAAACAGTGCATAACCAATACTACTTCCAACTAAACTAATTGCAAGAATTGGTTTACGTCCATGTTTGTCTGAGAGTTTTCCAAGTATCGGAGCTCCAATAAATTGTGCGAATGGATATGCCGCCAGAAGTAGCCCCAGGACAATTTCAACGTTTCCACTACTAGCCCCCATCATGAATCCGCCATCTAGAAATACTAGTGGTAATATTGGGTAAATAATCCCCATCCCAAATAGGTCTAAAAAAACTACTAGTAGTAACGTAATCAAATTTCGCCTAGCTCCCTTGACTCTAACTGGCTTCTCATTAGTATCAGAATCTACAGAAATTGTACTCTTATCACTTGCAATATCAGTTTGCACCAAAGTAAAGCAAAAACCCTAGTCTCACTTATAAGTTTACTGTACTTTGCTAGGCCAAAAAATAATTGATAAAAGTTTTTTAAAAACAACTAAATTTGACTAACAAGTGACAATAACTTATCCATCTGCTCCAGCTTTATCTTTAGAAGAACTAGCGGAAGACTATAGAGAATTACGAACTAATAGCGCTATCCAGAAGATATATCTCGCATGTTTCCCACATATGTTAGGTGCTGCATTACAAATAACTGGTAGAAGAGAAATTGCAGAAGATATTGCAACAACAAAATTCATTGATATTATGAATGGAAACGCCTTAGAAAGGTTTGTTGATAGGTATCTTTGTGGAAGAGTAAGTTCAATAAAAGCATATTTGGTAAAATCAGCAAGAAACAAAGCAATAAATTATGTTAGGGATGAAAAAATAAGGTCTGGTATTGAAAGAAGAGTTGCTGCAGCAGAAAAATTAGATATAACAGATCAATTTCAATTTTGGGAAGATCCACTACTAATCATACAATTACACAACAATATAAATGGTCTTTGCCCTAGTGAAAAAGTGGCCTTAGGCTTTTACTTGGAAGGTTACAAACAAAAAGAAATTGGCAATAAAATGGGTGTAACTCCTTCAGCTGCAGGAGTTTATGTACACAGGGCAAAAAAGAACATAATGCGAAAGTTAAACTTATAATTATTTTTAATCACAAAACTTCACATAAAAAGTAACATTTATCTACGATGACCGTATTCTGCCAAACATGGCATCAATTGCAAAACAGGTTTGGCAAAAAATCAAAGAAGATATTGTTATTCGTAGAGCCATTGAGAAAAAAATAATTTCTACTAAAAATTTAGCAATGCATTTAATCAAAGTAAAAAAAGTCCCAGTCTCAATTGACGCTGTCGTTTCAGCAATTCGAAGATACAAAGAAGATAGCCCATTAGAAAAAAAATTCGAACAAGCTAGAAAAATTCTTAGAAAATCAAATGATATTAAAATGACTTCTAATATTGCGCAAGTGGTTCTTAGAAAAAATAAACATACTCAAAAACGTTTAGTGAAAGCTTTTGAATTAGTTGACTATGACAAAGGAGAACTTCTAATAATAATGCAAGGAGAACGTTCCTTAAAATTAATGGTTAATGAAAAAAATCTAAAAGATCTAACAAAACTATTTCCTCCGTCTTCACTGCTCTCAAAAACTAAAGGCTTAGCTCTAATCAATATCCATATGAGTGAAAAAGCCCAAAAAATACCAGGTGTTGGAGCTATAATCACACAAGAATTAACTCTTAATGATATTTCTATGTGGGAAATGATGAGCTCAAACCCAGACTTACTTTTATTTCTAGAACAAAAAGATTTAGCAAAAACATACGAAATAATTTACCCACTCTGCCAGTAAACAAAACTCACTTTAAACAACCTGTGCTCTGCCTTTTTTAGCTAGAAGTTCGCCAATTTCTTTATAGAGTTCAATTTTTTGATCTTTCTCAAAAGGACCGTACTCTTTCATATCTTTCCAAATGAATCGTGGCACTGGGTGCAAGAATTTAACAGATATTTTTGATCCAAACGCAGACCCTTCTTTTTTATTTTCTACTTCTTTTGAATCAGTTTTAATCTCTTTTTCAACTTTTTTATCTTCAAAAGAAGCAATGTCTTTTTTCTTTACTGGTTTTTCAGAAGTACTTGAATAGGTAGAGGTATCAACATTCCCATCCAAAACTGTTGGAAGTTCTCCTCTAAATAAGTTAAGTAAAACTCCATTACGTTGAAAATCAAACACTTTCACAATTTTTTCATAAAATAATCGTTCTTCAGTTAGCATGCAACTGGTATCAATGATGTCTGAGCGTGTCCTGGATTTGTTCATCGCGATATCAAGAATTTTCTTTTCACGTTTCCCATAGATCTCTTTTAGAATCCGTTTGATACTGCGAACTTCATATTCGAGTTTTTTTTTATCAGAACTAGCAAACAATTCATCTTCATCTTTGCGGCTATCAAGCAGTACTTTTTTTTGCCTAACATACGAAGCTACGTCTAAGTAGAAGCTTTTAGGAAGTTCCTGTAGCTCCTCTCGACTCTTTTCATTACGCAAAATATCGTAGAGTCCTTCAAGCGTTAAGTTTATTTCAGATGACACCCTAAACAAATTCCACTTTCTAGCTTTTAAAACTTATTGGCTCTGTAGATGTGGTTTCCATCGGAAATGAGCTTAGCAAAACAAACCCTCTAAAAAAATAACAAGGGAGATTTCAATTGAAAGCTTTATAAAAGTCATAAAAAATAAGCTCCTATGGCAAAACTTCGCTTCGAGACACTACAATTCAGAGAAGAAAACAAGGATGATTCTTCTAGTCCTGCTTCAATTACAATAATTCTTCTAAAAATATTTAAATTTTCCATTCTATTAAAAGACTTGCAAGCTATA
Organism: archaeon; assembly: GCA_018697095.1. Classification (GTDB taxonomy): domain Archaea; phylum Nanobdellota; class Nanobdellia; order Woesearchaeales; family GW2011-AR9. Next base: position 91,819 of record JABHSG010000004.1, read on the forward strand.
GGTCCAGTTAACATCATTGACAAACACACAATCGAGTTCGTTGACACTTTTGAACATAAAGCTAGAAAAAAATTCACAGGACTTCTTGAAGGGCATTATTCTAATATGACTAACATAATTAGTAAGCAGCAAGCAACTTATGTACATGCAAATTCGAATATTCCACTTATTGGTAACGTTGCTTTTGGGATAGTTTACCGTGATTATTCTATCATTGAATTAAAACCAATTACTAGTTGTAACCTTTCTTGTGTATATTGCTCAGTTAAAGAAGGAAAAAATTCCCAAAAAACTGATGTAGTTGTACAAATGGAATACCTTTTAGATGAACTTGACAAACTTTTAGTTTTCATTAATAAAGACAAAGCAGATAAAAAAATTGAAGAAAAACAAGTTGAAATTCACATTGGTGTACAGGGCGAACCATTTTTGTACCAAGACATGGTACTTTTAATTGAGGAACTTCAAAAAAATCCTTTGATCCACACAATTTCCATGGATTCAAATTATACTCTTGTAACTAAACAAATGATTGACAGGTTAGAAAAATGTACTAAGCTAAGAATCAATATCAGTTTAGATGCTATGGATAAACAAAAAGCTAAAGATATCGCAAACGCTCAAAATTATAATCTTGATTATGTACTTGATTTAATCCGCTACACTGCAAAATCAAAACTAAATTATCTGATAGCTCCAGTTTTCACACCAACTTATAATGATGATGAACTTGCTAAAATAATTGAGTTTGTTAAAACACTCCCAACTAACACTTCTGCTACACCTAATGCTCCCTCTAATTCTGTTCCAACTCTTGGTATTCAAAACTATTTACCATACAAAGCTGGGCGTAGGCCGATTAAAAAGCCAATGCCTTGGGATAAGTTCTACGACATGCTAAAAAAACTTGAAGATGAGCACAAAGTAAAACTAATTTTAAACAAACACGACTTCAACATCAAACCAACAACTCCTCTGCCCAAGCCTTTCAAAGTAGGTGACCAAGTAACAGGAATTTCAGTCATGTCAGATAGATTCCCTAACACAACTCTAATTCGAGCCAAAGGAAGAACCATTAGTGTCCCTGATACTCCTTTCAAAAAAGGAAAGAAAATAAAAGTAGAAATCACAAGAGACAAACACAACATCTTCACAGGCAAACGCTTGTAAATAAACAAAATAATGGGCATTACTCACCTAAAAGGATTAAACCCAAATTCTTCTTTAATTATTTTATAAGCTTCTGCCTCTATTTGGCGAACCCTTTCTCGACTAAGGCCCATTAGATCACCTACTTCCTTGAGTGTTCTATCTTCATCACCACCATCAATTGCATGGCGCATCCTTAAAACATATCTTTGTCGCTTAGTAAGCTTCTCTAGTACTGAAGCTAAACTTATTTTTCTCATTCCTTCACCAGAACTAGGGTCTGGCGCAGAATCATCTTTAATCATGTCTCTAAGCTTTTTAGGATTAGGCCCATCGGATGCTGGACTGTTTAAAGAAATTGCTCTTCTTTTATTGTTCCAAGCATCCATTACTTCTAATGCTCTTCTATGAAACAGATCAAACTGTTTTTGATATTTAGCTTCAGTCATAGAATCTGCATTTTTAATTTTCTTAGTTGCCCACCGTACAGCAAGCGCTTCATCACCTAATAATACTCTTTCCTTTTTCATTACATCGTGCCTTAATCCCTGAAGATTCATAACAACTTCAACTAATGAGTTTGACATTTTCAAACCATGGTATCTATTAATTTCTTTAGTTATTCTTGCTTTCATCCACCACCTTGCATATGTCCCAAATTTAATGTCTCGTCTATAATCAAAACGTCCAGTTGCTGCATATGCACCTTCTCTTGCTTCTTGTTGCAAGTCAGACTCTGCTGGGCCAAGTCCTACAAATCTTGATGGGTATTTTTGTGCTAATCCTTCAAAGCGTGAAACTATTGTCCAAGCAGCAGTCCTTGCAATCTCAGCATTTACGGCGGAACCTAAAAATAAAGCCTCACGAATAGAAGAATTACGCCTAAGCATTTTCCCTAGTTTGTCATCACGTAATGCTAGAATTGGCAAACCTGAAAGTTTTTCATATAAGACCTCTGCCCTAGTTTTGTTTTCTTGTTTTTTCTTTTTAAGATAATCTTTTCGTTCTCTAACTCTTGATTGAACTATTAGTTGTCCACCAATTTGTTTATATACATTTTTCCAGTGTGGACAAAATGGTGAATATTCATCCCCTACAATATTTCTAGGTCCTAAATCATCATCTAACTTCATTCTTCTTTCTGCAAAATGGTGCGCAACTACTGCTTTATAAGCCCTAAAAACAGCAATATTAGTTCTAAATATTTCTAACACTGAATCTAAACCAATGCCTTCTCTTGAGCTTTCAAAACTTCTAGCAAACTTACTCATCTCTTCAAATGATTTTTCTCGCATAATTCTGTCTTCATCATCTCTGTCAAAAGTTTCTTTGTCACCAATAACAGGGTAACTTTCTAAATCTCCAAAAGGCCAAACTAAGTTATCAGAATCTTGCACCTGAGTATACAACGCTTCTAAATAAGCAGCTGCAAAAGATAAGGTACTATCATTAACTAAAAGCCTGATACTTGCCTCCCCATGAATTATTCTTGTAAGATCTTCAACATATTCTGGTGGCAAATTCCCATGTTCATTTTCAGCGTAAGTTGCTTCACTAATTGTAGCAAATACTTCTTCTAATCCATAACTTCTATCTCTTCTAAACGAAGGTAATAGTTCTTTTCCAAAGAGTTGCAGACCTTTGCGAGAACTAATATCTCTAATTCTTTTATCAAGTACTTTGGCAGAGGTTTTTCTCTTTCTAACAGTTTTCTTTTTTTTAAGTTTAAGTTCAGCAAGATAGTTAGCTACCCACTTGCCAATTGCAGTCTTTTCATAAGGGATTCCTTCCAAATCAACTCTATCATCACTAAAAGGAAGTGGACTTATAGCTTCTCCAGATTCATCGTAAAAAAACCAAGGGGCATGGCTATCTTCATCATAAGAAAAAATATGTGCATCCAATAAGTCAGGGTCATAATCAACAATAGCTCCAAACCCAGAAACATCAGTTCTAAATTGTCCAAAATCACTTTTTACAACAGCATCTAAAGAGAACCCAAACAAGCCAGTTTCTTCTTGGTAAGGTAAAACTAATTCTCTATCACATAGCCCCTTACTATAATCTCCATCATTAAAACTAACAGCTGCTCTTCTAGCGTCATCATTTTTTCTAGCAGAAATCCTGTCTATCTCAACTTCATTTCCAACTAATCTAGAGGAAAGCCAATCAGGTAATCTTCCACCAAAAAAATCACTGTCCACCACCGTAGCTTGCCCCCAAAGTCGCCTTAAATCCAAATCCACAATCAACTAAATATCTTTGTGCTTCTCTAGCAATGACACTCTCTACATAAAATTGTTTTCCCGGTCCTCTGTCTCTTGCTGTTACAATGTTTCTATTGGCATGCAGATATTCATCAACCCAATCAGTATTTGTTCGAAGAATATTTGCAAGTTTACTTCGTCTTTTTGAAGCCAAGCTCCCTACATCAAGAATAAATGTTTTTGGGATTGATGACGCCCTAACTAAATCTGTGTCATTCCCATCAATTAGTCTAATGCCTCTAGTTTTACAGTCTGAAAAATAAATGCCATCAACCTCATCGCCTAATTCTATTTCTCCATAATTTCCTAGTACGTTGACTTTTCTTAGAGATTTATCTCCCATGCTAGGCCAAACTATATTATCGCTCAAAATAACTCTTCTTGACTCTTCAGTATCGATAACTAATGGGTTTCCATTTATTGCTAAAATTTGAATTGGATTTCCCTCTTCAATTCTATAACTAAGTTCAAAATTACTCTCATCAATAACAACTAAATCACTCAGTGGTGTAGTTCCTTGTGGAACATCATTTAGGTAGGCTGTAATTCTGCCTTCACTTCTGTTAACAACCAAATCTAAAACTCCAACCTCTCTTCCACCAAGTCCAATATATTCAAAACACGCACCAAGGCTACCATCACTGGCTGGAGGCACTGCAACTCTAAATAATGCCAAATTTTGATTATTTAGCAAATTATCTGTGACTTGCCCCATTCGAGCAATAACTGTTTTTTCAACTACTTCTACAAGTGACATCAGTAAAAAAAAGCCAATATTGAAGTTATAAAGATATCTTTGAAGCACAATATAAGTTATTTTTATTTTACAGATACAAAAATGCTTAAAACGCAACCCTTTTAAACCCATACTCAAGTATTTCTCATATTCAAGTCTTAATCTAATGGACTTGTTTTAGTACATTTTATGGGTGGGTGAACAGTGACTAAAATACTAAGACTTTCTTTGCATGGTTTCAAATCATTTGCTAATAAAACTGATATTATTTTTGGCGATAAGTATAATTGTATTCTAGGCCCAAACGGTTCAGGAAAATCTAATGTTGGAGATGCACTTTGTTTTGTTCTAGGAAAACTTTCAGCAAAATCCTTAAGAGCTGAAAAAGCAGCTAACTTAATTTTCAACGGTGGTAAATCCAAAAAACCAATGAGTAAAGGGCTTGTAGAAATTGAGTTTGATAATTCCAAAAGAGACTTCCCAACAGACTCAAATACAGTTACTATTTCAAGAATTGTTAAGTCAAAAGGTACTTCTCAATATTTAATCAATAAAGAAAAAGTTACAAGAACCAAAGTTGTTGATTATCTAGGTCATGCAAACATTAATCCTGACGGTTACAACATCATTTTACAAGGTGATATCACCAGGTTCGTTGACATGCCTAGTGTTGAACGAAGACAAATTATTGAACAAATTTCAGACATCTCACATTACGAAGAGAAAAAGAAAAAAGCTATGCAGGAATTAAACAAAGCTGAAGACAAACTAAATGATGCTCAAATAGTTCTAAGAGAGCGTAAAGCATACTTAAGAGAACTAAAAAAAGATCGTGATCAAGCTCTTAAATTCAAAGAATTAAAAGATAAAAGTCATAGTTACCGTGCATCATATTTGAAGATCAAAATAGACGACAAACTTGAAGCTAAAGCCAAGTATGATGAGACTATAGGTAAAACAGAACTTAAGGTAAAAGAGTTTGAAGAAAAAGTTTCCATTCTAAAAACAGAAATTGAAGAAAATAGAACTCTAATTCAAGAAATCAATGATGAGATTGAACAAAAAGGCGACAAAGACCAAGTTGAATTACAAAAAGACATTGAAGAATTAAAAACCAGTTTGATTCAAAACAAAACCAGGTCTCAAACTTTAGTTGAAGAAATTGAAAAACTAAAAAACAGAAAAAAGTCTTTTGAGAATGAAAAAGCAGATTTGCAAAAACGTACTAAAGATTATGATCAGAAAATGCAGGATCTTAAAAAACAAATGCTGCAAAAAAAAGCTGAGCAAGAACTAATCCAAAGTAAGATCGAGTCTTTCAAAACTAAACATTCAATGGGTGATTCCAAAGACATTGAAGAAGAGATTCAAGCTAAAGAAAAAATCATCGAAGAAAAAGCAGCATCCGCTCAAGGTATCAGGCAAGAGCAGCAAGATTTGCTCCGAGAAAAAGACAGGCTTGAGTTCAGAATTCAAACAATCGACGAACAAATTGCTAAAGTTAACAATCTTAAAAAAGAGCATAAGGATCAACTTGACGACTTAAAAAACAAGAAAAACCAATTTAAACAAGCAGCGCTAAGACTTAGTAAATCTCTTGATCAAGATTCATCTTACGCGAGCCAAATTTCTCATTCTAGAAAAAAGTTAATCTCACTGCAAGAAGAACATGCTAAACTTGAAGCAAAAGCGCATTCTATTCAAGCAAATATTCAAGGTAGTGCAGCAATTCAAGCAATTATGGATAATAAACGTCAATTTAGTGGGGTTTACGGTACAGTAGCTCAGCTTGGTCAAGTTAACAAAAAATACGCAGTGCCTTTAGAAACTTTAGCAGGTGGCCGTACCAAAAACTTAGTAGTAGACACAGACGAGACAGCAGCTAAATGTATCAAATATTTGCAATCCCAAAAACTTGGCCGTGCATCCTTCATCCCACTAAACAAAGTAAGATCAATTTCCATAACCCCTGAAGATAAAAAACTTCTAAACCTTCCTGGAGTTCATGACTTTGCACTTAACTTAATCAATTTCAAAGCTGAATACAAAAAAGCTTTCGCTTACGTGTTTGGAAGATCACTTGTTGTTGAAGACTTAAATGCCGCTAGAAAACTTGGAATTGGAAAAGCGCGAATGGCAACTCTTGATGGTTCTTTAACTGAAACTAGTGGAGTTATGTCAGGTGGATTTAGAAACAATCGTAAAGGTTCAGCGTTCAAAGAGCGAGATTCACTTGAGCGTATTGAAAAACTTGAAGTTCAAATCAGTGATGAACAATCTGTTATCAGTAAACTTGAAATGGACAGAGCAGCAAACGATGAAGAAATAACATCTTTAAGAAAACTTAAAGGTGAACTCGAAGGAGAGATCATCAAATTAGAAAAAATTCTTCACCTTGATACTGACGAACTTGACGCAAGTAGTGGTCTCAAAAAGGAATTAATTGAAACCCTCAAACTTACTGATCAAAGAATTAGCGAAATCCAAAGAAATATTTCTGGAGTTAATAGAGGGTTAGCACTTTTAAAAGGCGAGAAACAAATGCTCAGATCCAAAATTATGCAAAGTAGTGACCCAAAAATCGTAGCGCAACTTTCAGCCTACCAAGATGCAAAACAAAGATGTTACGACTTTATGCTTACTGGTGAAAATGAAATTAAAAATTTAGAATCACAAAAAAGTCAATTAATTGGCCCTGAATTAGAAAAGATGGGTGAAATTATTAAGCAGCATGACAAAGAACTAAGTCAATTTCAAGAAGAAGTACAAACTCGGTCTCATGATATTAAAGAAGAAGAAGCTGACTTGAAAATCAAAGAAGCTGCCGCTAAAGAGTTTTATGCTAAGTACAAAGAACTTTTCAACAAACGTGAAAAACATAATACTCAAATCAGCACTTCCGAAGGAAAAATTGAAAACCTTCGAGACAAATCCAGATCCTTTGAGCGAGACATCAATGTTCACGCCTTAAAGAACGCTGAAATTAAAGCAAAACTTTCTGTTCTTGAAGAAGAATTCGAGCAGTATAAAGACGCAGAAATTATTACAGATATGTCTGAAAAAGAATTGTATGCACAAATTTCCAAATTTGAAGCTATGATGGGCGAGATGTCCGCAGTTAACATGAAAGCTCTTGAAATCTATGAACAAGTTGAAATTGAATTCAATAAACTTATCGAGAAAAAAGAATCTCTTGAAACTGAGAAGACTCAAATTCTAACACTTATGAACGAGATTGAAGTTCGTAAAAAAGAAAAGTTCATGACCAACTTTGAAGAAGTGAATAAACACTTTCAAAAGATTTTCACTAAACTTTTCAAAAAAGGTGATGCTTATCTTAAACTTGAAAACAAAGATCGTCCTTTTGATGATGGAATGTCAATTAAAGTAAAAATCACAGGAAAACGCCACATGGATCTTAAATCTCTTAGTGGTGGAGAAAAAACACTAACAGCACTCGCTTTTATTTTCGCAGTACAAGAGCACGAACCAGCAAAGTTCTATATTCTTGACGAGATTGACGCAGCGCTTGACAAACACAACGCTGAACGCCTTGCTAAGCTTTTACAAGCATACAGTGGCCACGCTCAGTACGTTGTTGTAAGTCACAATGACTCAATCATTAGTGAAGCAGACAACTTGTATGGAGTTAGTATGAATGACGGTATCAGTAAGATCACAAGTATTCGAATCTGAAAGAATTAACTTAATCTCATCTTTTTTCTTTTATTAACGCCAGAAAAGTCTTCTGCCAAAATTTTATCTGCCAATCTTAAATCAATCTCGTGCCCAAGTTTATGAGCAAGTATAGGTGAATCAGGATCATATTCTCTTGCTCTAAGAATAGTTCCTTGTATTCCTCTTTTGTTATTAATTCCGACAACTTCTCCTTCTTGAATTAAAACATATGTGCCTTTGTCATCTTCAAGTTGGTATGCTGTTTTTCTAACTCCTCTAAATTCATCTTCATGCTCAAAATTTTGAAGAGCAGAAAGATTCTCTATCTGTGTTGGAGCAATAGCACAAAGATATGGAGTTAGTTCAACTGGTGTATAATCAACCTTTGGTCCCAACCTTTTACCAAAACCGATATCAAATCTTTCTCCAAGAAAATGTGCTGTAACTTGAACAAATGGACGTTTAGCAAGTACTCTAGCAATAAGTTCTTTGGCTCCTTCTATTGAACCATATCTATTAGTTGAAGCATAATTCTTAATCCTAAGTCCTGCTTCAGTATGGTCAATTTCATTTAATGGACCATAGGCGTGTAATTCTCTAAATCCCCAATCTTCATAAAAACCCATCAAATGAACAGCTAATGAGTCAGAAAAGCTTGAGCCAGTTTTATCTATTCCAAGAAGTATTCTTTCAAAATCAGCAATTGCGTTTACTGCATAAATTCCATTATGTATTTCAGAATCATCTAATTCAGATAGTGGGATCTCTGCAGAGAACCCAAGGTCGTCTAACAAAGAATCATTCCAAATAATTCTTCCATTCACAGAACCATTTTCACGAAATTCACTTGCAGGAAGTATGTCTCTATAAGCACCACCATGATTAATTATTGGTAAATAAGTCATAGTTCACAAAAATAAGCCTTTTTTTAAAAAGACAACCCACAACATTCAATCTTTAGAAACTAAACACTTTTTGGCAATAATAACATCAATGCCTTAAAATCAAGATCTTTTTGGATATCTTCTTGTACTTTTTTTCTCATACTTTTCATGTTTCTTACAACAAAATCATAATTTCCAATTGATGTCATCCTAAATCCGTTGGGTCCGATACTTGGAAGTGAAAGTGTTCTATTCTCTAAGAAAATTTTTCCAGCTGGAGTTAAAACACAAGATCCGCCAATACCACTAAGATATGAAAAACCACTAATCCTCCAATCAACATCACAGTCATATTCAACAACTAAAGGTCCAGCAAAAGAGCGTAAGATATAATCTCTTCCAAGTCTTTTGGTTAACAACATCTTTTTATTTTCCTCTTCAGGTAAACTCAGTCTGACCCCTGCAATACATAAAGATTCAAGAACTGTCAATTCTCCAAGCCTTTTGCGAGAAAAATTCTCTGGCAAATACTTTGCAGGAACACATCTTTGCTTTAAATCAGAATAAACCACTCAAACTCTCAAAATTCTTATAATAAAAAGCTTCTTCTTTCAAAATTAGCTTCTTTCTTCCAATTATAGTCCTAATCATTGCCTAAATTTACCACGGATTCACCAAAACATTTATAAACAAATTGTCCAAATTGACTTTAATATATGGAAGCTAGCGACAGCAACAAGAAGTCATTAAAACTCCAAATCAAGAGTTTTTGGAAACAGACAATTCGAGTACTTCGAATTACAAAAAGACCAAATCGCGAAGAATACATCGCAGCTATGAAAATTACTGGTCTTGGAATTGCTTTAATTGGCGCTGTTGGGTTTATACTTTTCATGATTAAACAACTAATATTATAGGGATACACAATGTCAGAAGAAATGAATACTAAAATTTTTGCACTAAGAACAGCAGCTAACCGTGAAGACCAAGTAGTTGATTACTTAATGGCTAAACTTGAAAAAAGTAAAGCTCAAGTATATGCAGTTATTTTTCCTAATGGTATGCGTGGATACATCTTTGTAGAAGCTGCAACTAAAACTGACGCTGAAATGGCAGTAGCTGGAGTTCCATACGCACGTGGTATTTTGGGCGGCGAAGTTGCTTACCCAGAAATCGAACACATGTTGGAACAAGTTAAAGTTGAGATGAACATTCACAAAGGTGATATTGTTGAAATCATCTCAGGTCCTTTCAAACGTGAAAATGCTAAAGTTATGAGAATTAACCAGCAAAAAGAAGAAGTTGTTGTAGAACTTCTTGAAGCTGCTGTACCAATTCCAATTACTGTAGCAATGGACGCTGTAAAAGTTATCCGTCGTGAAGGTAAAGCTGAAGAAGAAGAGATCGAACTTAAACTCTAAGATATTTTTTTTAAACTTATTTTTTAAAAACCAAATAAGCACAAACTTTAAAAACAACATATTCACAAAAACCGTGCCACAGTGGCATCTTAGAAAGACCTTGTGTTTCTAAGAAATAAAAAGCGCTACACCCCAAATAATGTTCATGCCCTGGTGGTGTAGCCCGGACTATCATACCGCCCTTTCGTGGGGCGAGTTCGCGTCAAAGTCAGGCGGTGACCCGGGTTCAAATCCCGGCCAGGGCACTCTTTCTTACAGGTGTTAATCCCACCTTAATACATTTTTTATTTATTTGTATTAAAGGATTTAAAAGGCTCATTTCTGCTTGAAAGAACGAATGAAAGCAAGAACGTATAGTGAGAATTGGGGAAAGAATATTCTAAAAAATTTTAATAGTGATGATGTTGGAGAACAAAATTATCAATTATTATGTTTATTTCAACAATATCTGCTAGGTACTGGAACAAAAGAGTACAGAGTAGGAAAATTGACAAACCAACTCAAAAGAATGATTCTATTTGAAAATAATTCTCAAAGAATTCTTCAAAAGCCATTAGACGAAGTAGAAAAAAATGATGTCTTATCTGTTGTAGCTTATATTAACCAAATAGAAGGATACACAGAGAATACTAAATCAGATTATCGACGCTGCATTAAACAATTCTATAAGTGGTTCAAGAAGGAAGACGAGAGGTTCTATGCAAAAGATGAGTTAACTCGCAGAAGGGTTCACAAACTGTACGATTTTATTGAGACTGAGGTTAAACGTGCGTATAAAGAAAAACAAATTGATCCTTCAACAATTCTTACAGATGAAGATATAGAAAAAGTAGTTTCTAAAGGTTGCAGGACCATCAAGGAAAAAGCTTTCATTAAATTTCTTCATGAAACTGGTTTAAGGGCTGGAGAAATCCTTGGTATTAAAGTAAAACACATTGAAATACAAAAAAACATTGGGATTGCTCATGTTGATGGTAAGACAGGTAAAAGAACAGTACAATTTGCTAAGTCATTACCTTATGTTGTACAATGGTTAGAACTTCATCCTTATACAGATGATCCTGAATCTATGTTATGGTTAGGAGAAAGTCCAAACAGAATGTTTCAACCATTAAATTATAGAGGAGTCATTAAATTAGTGCGTAGATGTTTTACAAAAGCAAAAGTAAACAAGATACATAATTTGCATTGGTTTAGGCATAGTAGAGCAACACTAAACGCTCCTCACTGGACAGAACTAATCATGTGCAAGTATTTTGGATGGACTCCTGGTTCAAAACAAGTAAGGACATACGTTCACCTATGTAACAAACAGATTGAAGACGCCTTCTTGTTAATGAACGGTTTGCAAAAGCAAGAAGAAGTTAAACTTAAAGTACAAATATGTGGTTGTGGCACTACTAACGACTCTTCTGCAAGGTATTGTTACAAATGTGGTAATCCATTAAGTGTTACTGTAGCTGTCCAAGACAAAGAGATAATGGGCTCTGAAATGGACAAGAGTATCAAACTCTTAATGGAGATTGCTAAACAACCAGAACTTATGCAAAGGTTCATGGAATTCAAAAGCAAACTCTAAATTTGTTATTTGGAATAGACATTACCTTGACAAAGAACGTATGGCGAATGACAACCGACTGTAATCACTACTTTTTAGGAATAACTTTATAAGCTAGTGCTCCTTTTTGAAGCCATGGAAGATAGTTTATATTCAGTCTTGGGAGCACGGCCAGATGCTACACTCAAAGATATCAAAAGAGCATACCGTTCGCAAGCATTAAAATTTCATCCTGATAGAAATCCAAATAATCCTTTTGCTGAAGAGCAATTTAAATCTGTTCGTGAAGCATATGATGTTTTGTCAGATCCAGCAAGTAGGGCCGTTTATGATGCACACCTCTTTGCTGATAGGGAAATTGGTTCCCATAATTCTCTTAAAGATAGCTTGAGTGTTGCAGCTGGTGCTATGGCTCATACTCTGCAAAAAGATTGGATTGATATAACTGGTACAAAAGGAACTATTGCCTGTGCTGCAGTTATTGCTGTTACGGCATTAAGTTATACTCATGTCCATATGTACGGATTAGATGTACAACCTTGGGTTGACCTTTTACCTTCAGGAGAAATTGCTTCTTATAGGAATAGTGTTGCTTCAAGGGGGTTTGAATCCGCCAATGATTTAGCTGCAAGCATTATTAATTTCTATACCTTTCCAACTTCAGTTATGGCAGCAGCTGGATCTGCTTTTGTTGACTCAGCTGTTTCTAGTATCAGGGCATTCTTGCAGTTTACTGGGAGAACAAAATCCAAACAGCCAGTTAAGAAACCCAGGGTTCCTAGAACTATGGTCGAAGGACCAGTTCAGAGACCAAGAGAATTACCCGAATATTTAGACCTCGAAAGTCTTCTTAAGAAGGATGAGTAATCTTTGCGTTCCTTCCTTTAGTTACTAAAAAATACTTTAAGTAATTAATCTTTCAACCTTTTCTGTAGCCAATACAATCTGAACGCAGAAGTTGCTATGATGAATCCAGAAGCAATGTAAGCCAATTTCTCATTATAATACATTCCTAAAGAAGCAAGCACTATCGCCATTCCTAACCAGAAAATAGATTGTTGTTTATTCTGTTCTTTGGTGATCATGGTTTTCCTGCGCTAAAATAACATACTTATCAACATCAATATCTATCCCTTTTCCATTTAAATATTTTTTAAGAATATCCAAATCTTCTTTTAAAAATTCCCCGTAAATTTCAATATTGTTTCTGATTGGACCAAGAATTCCATAATATCGATTTAATTCTTTTTCAATTTTTCTTTTAGAAAAATTTTGGAGGTTTTCCAAAATTTCTTTTATTTCTCTTGGAATTACTATCATGTTGTAACTTTCTAATAATTCTAATTTTGCAAGATAAACTTCTACATAAGGAAGAAATAAACTCAAATTAAATAGTCCAAATTTTTCACGAGACATTTGATATGGATCACTCATTGAATTACAAAAAGAGATGAAAATCTCGATGTCATCTCTTGGACCATGAGCGCCCGCTAACCAAATCATCCCATACATTTGTCCACGACCTGGTGTGTTTAGAAGGTGGTCTCCAAATACCTTCCAAGAATGATTTTTTATTCTTTTTTGTATCTTTTTGTACGGAAGAACAGTATTTTGGACAGCTTCCCATTCTAGAACTAATTTAGTCATCTGCTTTTTTTGTAATGATTTTATTCTTTTTTCAAATAGCAATTTTAGTCTTTCATCTAATTTTAGTCTTTCATCAAAGTAATTTGCATATGTTTCAATTTCCTTAGCTGTATTATTTCTAAAAAAAGACATAGCTATCAATTTTAAATATGTGATGAAATCTTCAGCTTGTTTTTTTGTTACAAACCCAAATTTTCTAAGTAATTTTGTTTTTTTGATATAAACCTCTAAAAATGCAACAACTAAACTTTTTTCTTTGTTAGCCATCTGAAAATCATCTTTTGGATCAATCACAGCTTCCACCATAGTGGCAATATCTTCTTCTATGTTCGTGGCCCCATATGGGTGTGCATAACCAATCGCTGGAAGATATGAAGAGATTTTCCAACTAGAATAACTCCCTTCCTTATCAAATTTATTTCTTAGACTTTTAATTGCTAATTTTTGTGCAAGCTTTAAACTAATACCAAACTTGTTTGTTACAGCCCATTTTTTTCTCCAATGGTTTGAAAGCCCATATGATCTTGCATGGGCAATTTCATGTTCTAATACTGAAACCCATTCACCTAGGTCAATAAAAACACGAACAGATTTATACTGGGGGACATACAATCCTTCAAATATAGATTCATAATCTTCTGGGTTTCCTTTAAGAAAATATACTGATCTCAAAAATTTATGTGTTTCACCAATGTGGTACTTCTTTAGTACTTCTTCTAATGCATTTAAGTGTTCAATAGTAAAATCCCCTCTAACAACAAATCCATGTTTTTTGTTAAGTGCAATAACTTTACCAATGACTTCTTCTGAATACTCTTGTGCATTTATTTCGTGCAGATATGCTTGCATTTTGATAGTGTCTGAAAAAATGATGTTTCCAGAAAAATTTCTCTTTTTTATTATCATTTGTTTCTTTTCTTTCATATCTTTGTACAAAAATACTGGAATCAAAATTGGAGAAAGAATCAATGCTAAAATTACAAGTGGAACCTCCTTTAAAGTTAGTTTTGACACATCAATCGTATCCTGGCCAGATCTCACTACGTATTTTTCTAGATCATCGATACCTATTTTTTTTAACGCTTCTTCAAAATGATATGATATTGCTTTTTCTTCTTGAAAATAATGTAAATAATTCCCCCAAGATCGTGACTTAACTTCCTCTACACAAACTTGGATTAGTTGTTCAATAACATGTGTGTCTTCAAGCAGTTTCAAAACCACTATTAAATTTTCTAAACCTTCTTTTTGTTCTTTAAACCGGTGATTATTTTTAGCAAGAACCAAAATTCTTTGCAATTTTTCCAAACGAAGCATAAACATTTGTAACTCTTGATATGCGTGCCCAGATTTATTGTGTGATAACTGGTCCCATAAAATGTCTATTTTTTTATTTTCAAATTCTTTATTTAGTAACAACTCTTCTAACTCTTGTTTTATTTTCATCTCTTCAAACAGTGTTTCTAATATGTTATGAGATTTAATCTCTAAAACAAGCGCACTAATAGTTTTTGTAACATTTCCATAAATATCTTTATCAGAAGATTCCCCTAACAAATTTTTTGCTTCTAAAAACTCTGAACTTAACTCTGCAGCTAAATTTTTATCTGAATTATCAACATTTGATAATGCGTCATCTCTTTTTTTAATACGATTTTTCAAAACACTAGCTGCCGCTTGTCCTTCTGTGACTTTTGTACGTAAAGAATCAAGCATTTCTGTTTTAGGAGCACGTTTAAGGCCTTTTGGATACTTTCTACGTTGTAATAAACGTGATTGCCTCTCAATGTCTTTAAGCATAACAAGTACGTCTGCTTTCACGATTCTAATGGAGAGATTTTTTGCCTTTGCAAAAGTAGAAATATGTTCTTTTGGGTTACTGATAATCTCTTTAACTCGTAATGCGCGCGAAGCACAAAATGAGATTTGGTCTGGAATAGAAATAAGTTCCTTTTTTCCTAATTTCTCTTTTCCAAATGAGAATAAACTTACCACTGTTTTACAAGAGATTTAGAGTTTATTAATATTCCTTGATATTTTATATTATAAACATTTATAATATCACATAAACTAGTAGAGTGATGGTAAAAAGGCAAGGTAGGAGACCAAGACGAAACCATAGGAAAAAGAGTTATACTGATAAACATGGGTACAAAAGAGATGGAGTCCCTCATTCTAATTTAACGCATAGGCAAGTTGCATATAAACAAATTTATCTTAAACATAGAAATAAATTTCCTCTTCCATTTAGCCGTTATCAAGTTCACCATATTGATGAAAATAAAAGAAATAATCGTGTTTCTAATCTTAAGATTGTGACAAGAGAAGAACATGAAGAATTGCACGGGATCACATCATCAAGAAACGATTGGGGTTACCTTCGTGGATTGGTTGGCAACAGATTTACTGATGGATTGGTCAAAACAACAAGACTAAGTCTCATCTTTTCTGGAGTGATTATGTTTATAGGTGTTATTATTAGTGTGGTAACTAATATTGATACAGCAACAAAAATTACAATGATTTTTCTTTCAATTTCATTGACCATTTTTGCATTATCTGTTTTATTGTCAATTACGTTGAGCACAATTGGATGGATATATTATGAAATTAGAAGATAGTTCATCTCAATTTACCTAACTGTCTTAGATACTCATAGTTCCCATTAAACCTTCTTAGCTTGAGCGTATACTGACAATTATTACACTGTTCTTCAACAACTAACAAAGTAATAAATACCTTCCAATCAATACAGAAACACAATGGACATCTAAAATAAGTCACCATAATACTCCAAAAATAGATAAATGCAATAGGTTCTATACAAATATGTTTAAAATTTTACGTAAGCTAAAGAATAAGATTATTGAAATGCTCTATCCCTCAATCCATGTTTATTCGTACACTGAACTTATGGCTCTAGGTTCAATACGCAAAGGTGAAATTGGCGAAGTGACAACAAAGCATTTCAAGGAAAGAGAAGGGTACACTATCGCAAAGATCTTTGTTTACTATAAGGATGCAGAGGTAGATCAAAGATATGTGATTAATAAAGAAGTTGATGTAATTTTAGATAAATGGGAGGTAAGTGAACATAAAAAAAAGGAGTTGAAACAATATATTCAAGATACGAGAATTGGTATCCCTGATTTTATTGCACTAACACCTAAAGGTGAATTGATGTTTTTTGAAACAAAATTTGGAAAAAGTGAATTGACTACTACCCAGAAAAGAGTAAAAAAAGAATTAGAAAAAAAAGGTTATGATGTTAAAGTGGACCGTGTTCAGATGTTAAAGGATAAACCATTAGATTTGTTTAAAAGATAATGGTATACCTTAAAAACAGAATATTTTCTAAAAAAATAAAGTATCAAACAATAAATCTATTCATACCCTACTGCTTGAACACCATATTCAGCTTCCTCATTAGTGAATCCACTAAATTCTAATTGATTAATTAATCCATCACGTGAAAATGCTGAAGAACGTAAATAAGATTCAGCTTTTAATGCAGCTTGTTCATACCAATCAGCATCAGAATTGTCTACACCATATTCAGCTTCTTCAGGAGTAAATCCACTGAACTCCAATTGATCAATTAACCCGTTATAAGAAAATGATGAAGAACGTAAATAAGATTCAGCTTTTGATACTGCTTGTTCATTCCAATCAGCACCAGAATTGTCTACACCATATTCAGCTTCTTCAGGGGTAAATCCACTGAACTCCAGTTGATCAATTAATCCATTATAAGAAAATGATGAAGAACGTAAATAGGACTTAGCTTTTTTCAATGCATTCTGTTCACCAATTGTCGTTTTAATTGATTCTTCTATTTCATTATTTACTTCTGATTCATCATTTATTGTTTCAGAATCAATTGTTACTTGTGCAATATCTTCAATAGTTAAGTCTGATATTGACTCACTTACTGCACCAATTGCAATGAAGAATGAACTAAATAATAAGAACGTAATGAAAAATGCTGAAGAAGAGATAATAATCCCAGCAACAGCTAACCCTTTCCCTTCTTCTTTTGATTTTTTTATTTGACCTAAAGAAACAATCCCAAAAATTAACCCTAATGGCCAAAACAAAAATGAGAATATTAAAGACAAAATTGATAAAGTATTTGTCCCTTTTGATTTTTTTGCCACAAGTAGAAAAGATTAAAAATAATATATAAATCTTTTTAATTAGATTTTACCTTACTATAATAATCTCTACCTTTAGCTGTTATCTTCACATCAATAAACGCTCTACCATTTGCATCATTACGTTCATGTGATTTACTTTTAACAAAACCAAGCTCTTCTAAATCTTCAATATGGTTACGTACAGACTGCCAATTAGAACCTGTTTTGAATTCAATATCGCCTAATGAATGAGAATTATTATCTTTGAGCACATCTAAGATGGCCATCCGTACTTCTTTTGAGCTGCGTTTAGACATGCAACAGTATTGTGGAAACCTTTATATATTGAAATTCCACTATATTGTGGTATGCAAAGTAAACAATTATTGATTTTTAGTATAATTGCTTTAAGCATTCTTCTTAGTTCATGTACTCAAACTGTTGAAATTGAAAAAGAAATCGATTTGTGTGATCAAATATCTGTGCCAAGTGCAACAGTGTACTGTGAAGGAGAAAATGGGTGTACAGTAGTTATATCTGGAGATTCTAGGGTTAAATATTTAGTGAAAAATGTAGGAGTGTGGGGTGCTAAATCTATTGGATACATTAAAGCGGGAGAAGAAGTAGATTTAGATTCTAACACACAAGAATACATATCTGTAGAACCAAGGGACGGTGGAAAACCTTGCGATAGTAAGAGTATAAAGAGTTATAGAGAAGATTTTAAGGGAGATGTTCAAGACATACCTGATTCATTGTATGAGATGTATGGTAAATAATAATGGCAACACTAGCTTTAACTGAAGTAATCTATTTTTTCGGAGTAATATTAGCAATAGCAATAGGCTTTCTTCTTCAATGGGACAATAAAAAAAAGTGGAACATTATTGTAGGGAATATATTACTAGGTTTGTTAGTATGGTTAGTATTATTCTCTATTCTTTAATTGCTTTATTAATCAAATTTAATCTACTACTGCACCTATATTTATTGATAGTCAAGTAGAATTAATAGCAGCAATTAAATAGATACTATTACGCACTTCTTCAAAATCACCAATATTTTGTTGGGCAGTTTGACCTTTCTCTAACTCAACACTAATTATTTCATTATTGCTTGATTCCGTTAAGCTAAAATCAGGAAATATAAAAGAGGACATTAACGAAAGGATTAAAATTACAATACACACTACTACTACAAATCCTTGATCCAAAAAGTATTTTTTAAGTTGTATCTCCATATTAAAATGAGTGAGAGTAAACTGAATCATCATTGTAAATATGATAATGAATACACTCGAAAGCACTAACCTATGAAATGTACTTGAGTTTTGAAAATCAATAAAAATCTGATATAATGAAAAAATCATTGATACAAAAACTCCAAAAGCAAGAATAAACGTAAAGCTGAGTGAACTTTTTCTATCTTTTTCTGTTTCAATTAGATTTATTTTTTGTAAAGTAATAAAATCCTTTTGTTGTTCTATAAAAACTAACTTTTCATACCTTTCAGTTTTCTCTTCAATCTCTTTCTTAAATCTTCTAAGGTCTTGCAACATAACAGATTCATAATGTAAGTCATAGTGTAGTTCCCAACTAGTACCAAGAGAAAATCGGATGATTGCTGGAAGACCACGACCATCTTTAAACTGAATGAAATATGAAAAAACCTCACTATTGTTTTCTAAAATTTTTTTAGCTTCTTTGTATTTTTCATCCCTGATCAAGTGAAATGCTTTAATTTTTAATTCATAAAGCTCATTCAATTCTATAATCTCTTTTTGAATAGAATTTATATTTAGCATGATATCAATTTATTTTCACATTCTATAAAGATATGGGACCTTGAGCACTACATTATTTTCAAGCAGGCTTAATTGATCAAAAGTTGTCATCTTCACAAAATTGTCGGACAACTGCTAAAAATTCTGAGACAAAATCTCTGAAGATCATCAATAAATCTTCCTATCAAGAATTTCATTTTTCTTTTTCTTAACCAAAACAACATCAAAAGAAGGTGGAAAAAATGTATTTGAGACATTCTTGATGTAATGATTGACCCATTCCACGGCTAGCTTTACTGCTTTGGAATCATCATCTATGTGGAAAGTTTTCTTTAAAAGTTCTAACTCTGCTTCTTCCACATCATTAAATCTTATTGTTGGTCTTCTTGCCATTTTCTAAATGTTTATTGTTAACACGACTAATTCTTTCATTTGACATGCCTCTAATTCTAGTAAGTAAATCATGAGCAACACTTGAAGTTGTTCTAGCTATACAAAGTAACATCTTATTATTTGCATCAATACCACTAAAGACAAAATTTTTTCCAGTCAAAAAAGGTCCACTCTGAGTCTCAGAGACATGAAGATATGACCCCCCATCATTACACATTAGCTTAATAAATTTTAATCTGTTAAATTTTTCTTGATTTAATTTAACAGCCAATGAACACAAATAAGCGTCAAAAGTCATAACTTGACCCCTACTTTGAGGTGAGGTTAGTATAATCTGTAATTTTTCATTAAATACTCTACCAATAAAAGGCAGTAGGTCAATATCACCTCCTTTCCCTTTTGTTACTAAGGTTCGTAGTTGAGTTGCCATTTGTATAAAATGTGCTGGATGTTTTTGGTGTCTTGCAATAGCATCATCTAAAAGGTAAATATGAGTGTTTAAATCTTCAATTAATATGTGAATAGTTTTTCTGATATCAACATCATATTTTCGGTAACTGCCACCAGGTGAAGATATTTCCATGTTTCACATAATTATTAATCTGTTTTTTCTTAAATTTATGGTACCGTTATCTATAGGCTTTACTTGCTATAGTAACGCTTAGTATTTCTCTATAGAGAAATACCCCTTTCAAATAAGTCTAACTCTCATTCGTGTGAATACTTTCCCACCCCTACCAACGGACTTTTCAGCCCATAAATGAACTTGCTGTTTATCTTTAAAAGCCAAAATATAGCAAGCGGAACTCACACTTGCTGGCCTAATGTATGTTGCTCGCGCTAATTGAGCAAAAGTCATTTTTCTTTTTTTCTCAGATTCTTGAAAGTCATTTTTCAGAAATTTCAAAATAGCAACACAATTTTCAAGAGTGTCATTTCTAAGCCAAATACTACACTTACGAGTCATAGGTAATATTTCAATACTAGATCGATCTTTGAATTCAGCCATCTTTAACAACTACACTAACTACACTTAGTGCACAAATTCCTCCTGAATTCCATCAATATTTTTAGTTAGTGTAGTTAGTGTAGTTGGTGTAGGTATTTCTTGCCTATGGAGAACATCTAAGAAATTTTTCTTACTAAAGCGATATAATGTGCCTGAACCCAGCCTTTTTTTATAATTACTTAACCCAATTGTAGTAAGAAATTTACCGACATATCGACTACTAATTTTTGTACTAATACTTGAATGAAGAATAGAAACTACATTTTTAACTATAATCTCTTCAACCTCATCTTCAAATTTAAATAATGAATAAACTACACTTAAAATTGAATGTTCCCATGAACCTTCTTCATAAAGTACATCTTTTCTTGAAGAATTTACAGTAGCTAAACTTAACATCTCATTATAAATATCATCTGAAACCATTTTTGCCAAACAAAGGATTGGTTTCCAAATTTGCAAATCTCTATTTTCAAGGGTGCCAGCAGAACTAAAATTAATGTAATTATAATGTACAAGGCTAAATATGCTCAATGAAGTCTCGTATAAATGGTCTCTTGTTTGAATAATTTCTTCTTTGAAAGCAGAAACGTCTAAAGAACCACGTTTGTCATTTTTCTTAGGTTTTGTCATGTAGTTTGTTATTGCCCTATCTTTTAGAGCTCCTTTCAACCCATTGATTGACGCCAACATTTTAGGGCAGTATACATTGAAATACCGAATAACATATTTCCCATTAACCAGTTCACAGCGCGGCACTACGCCTTTTGATTTACAGTATCCTGCATTTAATATTTCAACAATATCACTTGATTCAACGCTTTTCCCATTAGTCGTTCTAAAAAGACCTTCAGCTTCATCAAGATATAAAGTCGGCCTATTATTTTCAATAATTCTAAAAACTGTTGCTGTAGTAAAACCAAGAATCATTGTTCCATTAAAAGTTAGATCACTACTAAGCTCCATTAACTTGCTTTTCCCACATCCTTTTAATGCATTGAGTTCAATATATGGGTAAGCCTCAAAACAATCAAAGAAATATGTTCCAATATCCCACAGCGCATGTAAACTATAATATCCAGATTGCATACAAAGAAGTTTTTCATATAATGTTTTTACTTGATCAAAAATTTCAATTAAACTATCATGTTCATATGCTTTGGAAAGGTTGCCGGAATGGAGCAAAAAGTTTTCAACGGAACCTAGTGTCCAACGGCTCTTTTGTTCTAATTGGACTGTGAAATCACAATTAAAAGAATCACAAAATGGTTTAGTAATCTCATGATGGGTGTGATCAGAACAAATAATTACTGGGACAACTCTAGTGATATTAGATTGAATCCCTTCCTTAACTTCAACTGATAATTTAGGAATGAAAACCCCTTTGTAGTGTTTGTTCTTAAAAATACCAGAAGCGTGAGATAACTTCTCAGGTAAAATATCATTATTGAAGATAAATTTTTCTTCAACAATTACTTTTGTTTTTTCGTTCATTCTTAATCTCTCCACAAATTTCTAAATTAGATATTTCACTTTTACTAATCAGCTTCAAACCAACAAAGCGATCTTTCAAACAGACAAAATTAGAAGATTCAGACTCTAGTAACCCAGTGAATCTTTTTCCATTAATCAAATATATTGTTAGTCTCTTTCCAATAAATTGGTAAAAAATTTCAATCTGTTTCATCTTTCATTCCTCTGCCGATAATAATCGACTATTAACTCAAGTTTACTTTGTACGGACCCTGGCTTCATATTGCCTAGATTTGCAGAGAGGCCCACACCATTTTGCATCTGAACGCATGTTTACTATGGGTCTAAGACACCACCCACAAGTTTGGTTTCCATCTTTGTAGCCGAACATTATGGGAGATTGGCAATTAAGACAACTCATGTTGAAGCACCTCAAACCAAAATTCCCTCACAGATCTGACCTCTTCAGGGAAGGATGCTTCAAGTTTATTTGGCAGCTTGGTTAGTTTTTGCATAAAATTACTCCAAAGAAAGACCTTTATAACTCACTCCATAAAATTAATAAACCTTGTATTAAATATGGTGTTATAATGGAACGAACGAAGCAAGAATTTGAAATAGTAAAGCGTTTAATGAACTACAAAGATAAGGCTGAAGAGATAAAAATAATAAGGAGAAATAAAGATCTTAAAATTCCTTGCTGGGATAATGAAATGCCAGAGATTAAGGGAAAAGTAAAATTAGGCTGGATGACTGCAAGTATGATTGATTGGGGTTTTTCAAACAAAAAACATAAGAGAATATTATTCAAATCTCAAAGTTTAATTTTAAAAAAAAGACTTGAGGAAAATAAGAAGATAATCATAAGTGACGAATTTAGTTTCAAAGATAAAAAAAACCGTAATAACAAAAGAGACATGTTCAGGCTAAACCCAAGTAGGATCACTGATATATTTGAGTTTATGAAGAAACACAATTATTCTTGGGAATTTACATTATCTGATTTCTTCAATGATAATTTTAAATTTAAGGAGAGTGAATTCTCTGATTTAACTAAAGAGATTGAAGGTGCATTAAAATTTGAATTAGAAACATTCCCTTTTCTATCAAAAAAAAATAATGATCTCCATAAGATTGCCAAGTGGATTTCAGAACAAATCCCCTTAGTTGTTGTAGAAGACTTAGTTAATCAATGCAGTTACATAAATGGTCTTATGGCTGTAAATGACAAATTTAGTTATGATGATGAACTAATGAAAAAATATTTTGTAAAAACAATGCCTGGGTTATGGTTAACTGATTTTATTAATGCAAAGAAAAAAAATTCAAATATCATTAATTATTGCATATCTATGATGAGAATATGGAATTCAATAACAGAATATTATTTTATGAAAAAACATTTAGAAAATATTGATGAAATGTATGGCGATGATTTATTTGATGATTTAGAACGACGCAAGACGTATTTATCAATTTTAGACAAAGATTATCAATGGGAGATCGATATGCATGAAGAAAAAGACCATGAATGTATGCTATCATTTATTGTTTTAGAATTTAAAAAAGCAAAAAAGTTCAAAGATAAAGCCTTGATGGAAGTCATAGAGGTAAATTTAGGTGAAGAAGATAAAGAGTTAATAAAAAATTATTCTGATTTTATAACAGAATTGAAAAATACACTAAAAAAAATTAAAGATCCAAAAAAGAAGGAGGTTATTAATCAGTTATTAAAAAATGAACGAAAAGCTTTAGAAAAAGAAAAAATTTATCAAAAAGGATCAAATATTTTATCTGATGCAATTAAAAATGATTAAATAGGTTTATGTGAAAAATGGAAAAACCAATTAAAATATTATGTAAAGGTTGTAAAATAAAAACAAATCATAATCTAATTAGTGAGAAATCATTTGAATGGACATATGAAGGGATGTGGGGTCAAAATGACCATCAATTATTAATCTGCAATGGTTGTGATTCAGTTACTTATAGACAAGTAAGCATGAACAGTGAAGATAAACATCCTTCTGGTAGTAAAGATAAAGATGGGAAAATAGTGTGGGAACTTGATGAAGCAGTCACTTTATACCCTCCAAGGCATAAGGTGATGATCTCTCCAATTAGATTAGTTTGGCATTTACCTGTTGAAGTAAGAGAAGTATATATGGAAGTAATTGACTCTTTTAATTCAAAAATACCTCGGTTATGTGGGATAGGTATAAGGATGCTTATAGAAACTATTTGTAATCACCTTAAGATTAAAAAAGGAGATTTAATTGATAGAATAAACTTACTACACATAAAAAATCTTGTGAGTACCAACCTATCAGATGGATTACAAGAGTCAAGGTTTGTTGGGAATGATTGTGCACATAAAGCAGAATTATTTTCATATGATGAACTTGAAGCTGCATTTTCTCTTATAGACGCTTTAATTAATGAAATATATATATTACCAAAAAAAGTAGCTAAATTAAAAAAAAGAAATTCGAGAAAAGAAAAGAAATAAATACCTCAACAACATTACCATCAACAAGGAGGCTAGCAGAACTGAGCCCCTGTAAGATGCCTTGTAAGGTTAATAACCCGGCCAGGGCACTCCTTCTTACTGTCCACTCAATCGGGGCATTCTTTTACTTGAATTTCTTACTTCTAGTCCAAAGGTCTTGAAAATATGCTTCAAAAGAATCTGCAATCTCTTGATTGATTATTTGCACAACCACTGGGTTTTTTCCTTGCAAAAATATTCCAGTTACATTCTTATACACAATAAACCAGGCTGGTGTTTTAATTTTAGAAGGCATAATTCTACAATCCATCCCTTTGTAGCTATTTCTGTTTTTCAAAGTTTTTCTATTCGTCCCTTCATTGAATAGAATCTTTCCTTTAATTCCTGTTTTCCCACGACGAACATGGTCGCGCATCCAATAAAGATCAAATCGTTTGTCTTGGATTGGATATACACCCCATGAATGATACTCTTCACCTTTTTTTAGTTTTGAATAATACAGCTCCCAAGCGGTTTGAAATCCTTTAAATCCTTCAAACAATTTCACTGAATTGTCTTCAGTTTCATTCATTAAAAGCATCAGTGATGGCAAAATCCGACTAATTTTTTCTTTACTTTGGTCTAGTTTTTCTTTTCTCTCTTCAATATAGTCTAGAAGTCTTTTTGGTTCTGCTGCTTGGAAATATTTAGTTTTATTTTTTGTAACATAAGATACTAATCCTTTTTGAATCAGGTTTTCTAATATCTTGTAAATAATTGAGTGAGAAACACCTGACTTTTCAATAATAGGTCCAGTTGTAGATGATCCTACTTGAAGAAGTGCCAAATAGACTTTAGATTCTCCATTTGTAAGTCCTGCTTCTTTTAGATCCATGTTTGTAATAATAGCTCTTCTCAGTTATAATAGTTGTGGTTATACTACCAGTGGTGGTGGGGGAACACATATGCAGTGAGCATCAAATTTAATGGTAATGGAATATAGTATAGATAGCGCAGTAAGAGAAATTATAGAAGGAACAAGGCCAAGGCACCATAATGCTCTTCCTCCGTTTGAGAAAGGTAGATTAACTACAGAAGATCAAAGAAGAGCAGTTGTAGTTCTTGAAGAAAGTATTGACCTTTGCAGAGAAAGGGGATATCATATGAGGTCTACTTTGTGGCTAGTTGAAGAAGGGTCGGAATCAAGAATTCTTTTTTCTGATAATGCTTATGAATGTGCAAGGGGTTCAAGAATCACTATGAATGAATTATTAAATGATGGAGTAACAGCTGAAATTTGCGATAGGTCAAAAAGCTTAGATCTGCGCAATGGTGCCTACATGCCAGAGAGTGTAAAAATCTATTTTGATGGGAAAGTAGAAGCTACTAACTAACTGGCAGGTGCACTCATTCTTTTCTAAAAATTATTACAAAGAAATTGTTTGCGTTTTCTAAGTTTGATAAAGTTGCTTTAAAAATATTGGACCAATTAGAATCAAATTAATAGCACTACTGATCTTTATTTTTCTGGGTATCATTATAACAATCTAAAACAAGCTGTAGTAAACTTCCAATTACAGGAGGAATATGTGTTCCTTTGTCAGTCCTATAGGTGACGAGTCCAATGATCGATTCATCTATATCTGAGGTCAATGGTGATCCACTATATCCATTTTCTAGTGATGGAGTGACAACTAATGATGGGATCCCAATTTGTCCATGTACATTCATATTATAGCCTGTTTTAATCTCAACTGTTCTCATGATATGTAAATTCAATTCATTTGTTGGGTTTCCTTTGAATGAAGCAACAACCATGTTTAAATAATAATCATCTGTGGTTGGATCTCGAACATTTAGTACAGCTGCATTAGGGTTTGCCTGACTAGTTTTTAACAATGCTAAATCATATGCTGGTATAAGTGCAACAATTTTAGGGTCCTCGTAAGTTGCGTCTTTTGTGCTAACAACTTGTTGTTTTTCGTACAAATCTGCCATACTTTTTTTAACTACTACATGGT
The DNA here is from genome assembly GCA_018697095.1 of archaeon. Classification (GTDB taxonomy): domain Archaea; phylum Nanobdellota; class Nanobdellia; order Woesearchaeales; family GW2011-AR9. The sequence goes on from JABHSG010000004.1 coordinate 118,462, forward strand.
TATTTGTTAGAACAAGATTTGGTGTAATAAACACACAGCTTCCAAATGAATTTAAATTTACAACTACCTCTCCATTATCATCAATGTATTGAGTTGATACACCACAAACATTTGATTCATAGTTTTCATTGTTTAATCCTTCTCCTTGTAATGATAGTGCTTTTTCAAGTAATTCGGCATCATTGGCATCTAATCTAGAGTCCAAAATCTGTGTTTGATTTGTAAGGTACTCACGCACACCTACTCCATAACCATCAGCTATCCTCATTACAGTATCAGAATTAGTTTTAATTTGATCACTAGCTTGTGATTGGATTGAATCAGTGTGTAATAATACTACTGCTAATGATAATGTTAGAGCAGCATATCCTCTATTTATCTGATTCATAACATCTCGCCTTTACTCATAGTTATAAATTTAACTACTCTAAAGTAATGGTCAATAGGAGTCTGAGTCAATCTGAAAGTAATAGTGGAATATTAATCCCTTTATTTTTTTCTAACGGCCGGCCAGGGCACTCTTTATTCTCAGGTTTTTTTTGACATTATTACATTAACCCTTATAATAAAAGCTCAATTTTGACTAATTCTTATGGTTTCAGAAAATAACGTGGGGATTCCAGGCATTATTGAACTTCAAAAAGGAGTCTATGCCCCAAAAGGAACTACAATCACTGAAGGACCAGTAACAATATTGGTGCACCCTTATCACAATTCCAGAAGAAAGCCAGTTAAAAATCTTGATGGATTCTTAGGGAGTTATCAAGGGAATCTTATAACATTTGAAGGACCAGGAATATTTTTTGAAGAAACAGTTTCTAGGGTTGCTCAAAGTTCAAATGGAGTAGGAAGTAGATTTTATGTCAAAACTGTAACTCCTTATGGTACGAATCCTTTAGAAATGACTTGGGATGAGATGGCTGAATTTATTCGATCTTTTGGTGATGACAATATTGACGCTGCAGGTGGTCGACTTGGTAAAGGTGATTCAGGATGTCTTGGAGTAATTGCAAGACAGTTACGGACAAGAGGTTTGCAAGTTCAATATTTGGATGGATTAGTTGTCCCATTCAATTAGTCTAAGCAAGCGGCCAGGGTTAGTAAGTAACAATCTCACTCCACCAAATAATACTGCACTGCCACAATCCTGTTCTGAACCAGCAACTCTGGGTTTACATTGCAAACATCTTGAACTTCTGCCAACTCAGTTAGCTCGGCATATAGTCTATTCGTTGTAGCACACAATTGTGAAAGTTGCTTGGTTTTTGCAACATCATTTATCCCATCATCACCATAGGCATATGCATTTGCACGCTCTGGTTTTATTGACCAGATTTTCTCATAAAAATCTCCCATTGGATTATTCATCGGCATTTGCAGTACTCTTGGCCTTCCAATTGTTAGTGCTGTTTCCCCTGACAAAAGGCCTGGCCCATTTATCCCAACCTCAAGTAATCTTAGCTTGTCTGTCATATCAAATCAAAACAACAGCTATTACTTAAGTGAGAAGGCCCCCTAAGGGGACCACTAGTTTTATAAAAAACCACGACTATTAAACATCAATGGCAATTCGTGAACTCAAAAAGCTTGGTTTAACTCCTGGTGAGATTAAGGTATATGAATCCTTAATCAACTTTGGTGAGTCAACAAAAACTAAACTAGCAAAGCGTTCAGAAGTTTCTCCTTCAAAAATTTATGATATTGCAAATAGGTTAATCAGAAAAGGGATAGTAACTGCTGTAAAAAAACAAGGAGTTATGCATTTCAAAGCAGCGAATCCAAAAAGACTTGGCGACTTTGTTAAAAACAAAGAGCAAGAAATTAAAGGGCAAAAAGATATTGTTGACAAAATTCTTCCTTCATTACTCGCTAAGTATCAACAGAACAAAGAAGACGTAGATATAGATGTGTACTATGGATGGGATGGACTCAAAACTGCATTTTTGCATCTAGAAAACTCTGCAAAAAAAAAAGATACTAGTGATGTATTTGGCGCTTCAGTTGGTCTTGCACCTAAGCAAGGTGATATTTTTTGGAAACAGCATCAATTAAGAGTAGAAAAGTTAGGATACAAAGTAAGAATTATTTTCAATGAAGATTTAAAAAAAAATAGAAAACAACGATATGAATATTATGTCGAGCACCCTTTACATGAGATCCGTTATTTGCATCAAAAAACGTTAACTGAGTTTTATGTGTATAACGAGGCAGTTTTGATTCTGATCTCTTTAGAGACACCAATTGGAATAATGGTCAAAAGCAAAGAGACAGTGAAATCATTTAGACAGTTTTTTCAAACGTTGTGGAAACAAGCAAAGAAATGAACTGTCAAGGCACTCATTTTTTTGTGAACCCAATATAAGGATTTTTTCCAGTATTAATTCAATATTTTGTGGCATCATACTTATAAAAAACTAGCTAACAGCATTCGTCATGGGACTTGATGACTTAGCTAGACTATTTGTTCAAAGTATTGACCTTTATAATGATCTGTCTGAACAAGAAGATGATTCGCATCCTGGTTATACTCAATTACAATCATTATTAGCAGGATTTCATGGAGATGATTTTCGTGAATCTATTCAGTGGGCAGTTTTGTCTTATCCCCGAGTATGTTATGAAACTGCTTTTTTAACTGGTCAACGAGCATATTTTGATATAGCTTTAGAGCTAACGGATGGAGAGATTAAACCAGTTAATGTTATTCCTGTCCATTATTTGGTTTCAGACGATGATGGTGGAATTTCATGTGGGTATAACGAAATTGAAATGGAGGGAGATTTTCTTGTATGGAAAAGTTGGCGTGATTTAACACTTCGTAAAAAAATTTTTACAGAGGATAGATTTCCAACATATGATGATGCAGAGTTAGATCAAGATGTATTATTACTAAACCAGGATATTCAAATTGGTGCACTTGTTTCAAATAGTAGTGTAAATGCTAGGGTTAAATCTCGCAAAGCACTTTCAAACAATAGTGGGTACCGTTTTCAGTACAAAGTAGAACATCAATGAAAAGAAATATTTCTTTTAAGACAGGCCAGATACACTCTTATTATTAATTAATCAGTTTTCTTACAACACCATTACTTGCATCTATCTCTACTAAATCACCATCTTTGAATACTTTACTTGCAAATTCTAATCCAACAATACAAGGTTTCTTCATCTCTCTTGCAACAATTGCTGCGTGAGATAACACTCCTCCAGCGTCTGTTATGAACCCTGCAGATTTTTCAATCAAGTGAGCATATTCTGGTCTTGTCATTCCTGTTACAAGAATGTCTCCATGTTCAAACTTAGCATTTGGATGTGGATCAAAAATTACTCTAACTCTTCCTCTGACAATTCCTGGGTATGCTGTTGTACCCTTAACTTCATTTGTTAAGACTTTAGTATCTTTATTTTTCACCTGAAATTCTTCTTTGGATAACAATTCAAATTTCCCTTTTGTGAAGACAATAGCAGTATACTTATGTCTCTTCTCAAGAACAGACACCTCAGGTAATTGACCAGATATAAGAAATTCTTCGAACTCTTCTTTAGTCATAGATAAAATCAATTCTGAAGAAAGTCCAATCTGATCTGCAATTTGACTTGCAAATAGTTTCATAAATTTTTCAGTTTGTTCATACGCTGGTTCAGCGTAGACTCTAGCTTCAGTTAAAGTTGCTAAGTGTTTATCCAAAATGTCTTGTGGTAAAAAATCAACTGATATTTTTACAGCGCGGTGTGGCGAACCATACGCAAGCATTGCTTTAATGAACTGATCATAATCCTTTTTTGTGATAATTTTATTTTCAAGACTTTTTATCAAAAAAAGAACATCATCTGTTTTTGATTTAAGTTTTGTGCACCATTTGGTCACATTAGTTTCATCTTGGATTAATCTCTTTGCCATTAAACTGCCAAATCTATAGTGGTCATTTTTTTCAAGTGAGCAGACAGTAAACCCTTCTTTTGAAACAAATAAAGATAGTTCTAAAGATTCACCTAATGTCTCTTTAAGAGTTTCAGTATACTGTTCTCCAAGATAGCTTGAAGTTAAAATACTCCATCTGCCAGCCCAATGTTTAATCCATTGTTTATCTGCCAAATGGTCCACCTGCTTCTTGTATGAATACTGATCTATCCATGCGTAGACCTGCCATCTGTACTTCAATTCCGCTTGGTTTTTCACTAACTTGGTAACCAAATGTTTCTCTTGGGTCAGAGCCAGCGTATGCCTTAAGAGCAGCAGCAAGGTTTGCAGCATTGTCTTCAAAAACTGTCCAGACATCTGTGTTAGGTTCGAATAATTCTTTAGCTTTCGCCCATGTTGCAGATTGCTTCTTGCTACCAAGTTCATATATTCCATGCACATCTGCTGCTGCAACGAGTCCTGATTCAACAAGTGGCCAGGTTGCCAAAGCTGCGCCTTCAGGAATATCAGCAGTAATTATAATTGGTCTAATACCTTTAGTTCTGTAACCTTCTGTAATCAGTTTTGCTGCTCCAGGTAATATCCTTGGCACTAATTCTTTGTTATGAATCATCTCTGCAGTCCATTGAAGATACTGGTCTACTGGGACATCTCTAATCATTTCAGAAGTACTCATCCCATGCTTTGTTGCAACTTTTTCTAAATAGAATTCTTTATTCTTTCCAGGCTGCGCCCCTACATACCCTTGGATAGTGTCAAGAGAATCAAATATAACAATTGGGTCCCTTCCACTAGCAGTTCTCATTACTTCAAATATTCCGTCATTCATTTCCATTCATCTCCGTCTTTTTCTAAATCACTACTAGTTATTTCTTATACTAAAGTGGTGACTCAAGGGGTATTTAAACAGTTATTCTCCATATTTGGAGGATAAAGAAGATAACTTTAAATAAGAAAGACTCTTTATGGAAATCAATGGACACTCAAATTCTTGAAGACATTGGGCTTACTAATGCAGAGATTAAAGTCTACTTGGCTTTACTAGAACTAGGTACTTCTAGTGCTGGCCCAATACTTGACAAAAGTGCTTTACAAAATTCGGTAGTGCACATGACACTGCATAAGTTAATCGATAAAGGGTTTGTCACATTTGTAAAAGAAGGAAAACGTAATCATTACCAAGCAGCAAACCCACGTCATATAATTGATTTCATTAATCATAAAAAAGAACGCTTTGAACAGATACTTCCTGAGTTACTCATAAAGCAACAAGAAGCAAAGCAAAAACCAGAAATAATTTCATTTAGAGGAATTAGAGGAATCAAAGAGTTACTCATGGGACTTTTAGATGCTGGTGGATCCGAGCACCATACATTTGGCTCGAGCGTCAAATCACTTATGCTTGGAGAAGCTTGGTGGATTAGTTACCATAAAAAACGTGCAGCAAAAGATATCAAAGCTAAACTTCTTTTTAATGAGTCTTTAGCTAATTGGAGTGCAGATAAAAAATATTTAAAAACAAAAATTCGTTATACAAAAGCAGGGTTTGAACCATTAACTGAAACAATAATTAGAAACGATAAAGTTGCTATAATCATTTGGAGCGACAAGCCACTTGGCGTTCTTATACATCAAAAAGAAGCAGCGCAGTCTTATGATCAATTTTTCAACATAATGTGGAAACAAGCCAAGTAATGATCAGTTCTGTATTCTTTTATTTCAACCTTTTCTGTGATCAATACAACCTGAAATTAGACTAGGAAGAACCACTGGCCAGTAGTGAATTAACTAAATATTTATAACTGAAGGAGTATTTTGACCTTTTATGACTATAATCATGGATGATCTACTAAATGGACCTAGGTTAGACATGGCGCAGCTAGAAATCCAAGTTGGAAGATGTGAAGGACGTGGACCTGGTGATTATTTTTTAAATCTTGTAGACAAGCAAGGATATGCACGAGTTGGTATTTTTGAATTGAATGCGTCTGGAGAAGGAAGAGTGTATGAAAGATTTCCAGTTCATGGAGTTAGTTTTGGGAGAGGATCCATTGATAGTTATGATGGGTTGATTTCAATTTTAGACGAAGGATTTAATTCATTATCTGATAGATATTTTAATGCATGTGTTCAAGCAGAAGATATTACTTCATCGTTAGCTAAAATAGCATCAGGAGAAGAAAGAACAGTTTTTGGAGTCTCATCAAAAAAGCCAGAAACAAATGGTGATCGTTATTTTTTAGAATTTAAGAGGTTTTCAACTTCATATGATTGGAAAGCAGCGCTTCCAAGTCATCTTTTTGGTCCAACGCACATCTCTGTTGGTAGAGTTGAAACTTCAGACATTCAAGTAAATGTAATTTTAGGTACTACTGATAGCGCTGAAATAAAAAAAAGGATTTCTGCATATCAAACTTTATTTGATCAGTATGGAGTAACTTCTCGTTTTATTACGGATGAAGGTTTAGTTAATACTAACAATGAACCACTTCCTTTAATTATGATGACAACAACTCCTTCATGGGAGATATAATCTATTTGTCATACTATGATTTGAGAATAATTGTTCTAAAACCAATAAAAGCAGAACATCCAGTAGATAAATTCACAGGTTCAATTTATGCAATTCATTAATAGAAATAAAATCATCTGCTAAACAATCTAACTCTGGTTGATTTGTTTTTTCAAGAAAATAGATTTTTTTACCAACACCTTTTGCATATCCAATTTCAACTTTCACAGAATTTCCAAAATAACCTGTTGGATTTACTACTAAAAGTGATTTTGATTTATCTATCTTCTCAAAATGATCTGCAACTAGTTTTGGAATCATATCTGGAGTTTCCAATTCCTTAGGTAAATCCATAACTGGCAAAAGGTATGGGATTTTTAATTCATCCAGAATTCTTGCTACTTCTTCTATTTCCTTTTTAAATTTTATACTTGCACTTATACAAACAACCATGATACTATGAATTGCTTAAGTATAAATAAATCTTCCTTTGTATGTCAACAGATAATTTAGTTCAACTACCTAATTGTAGCTTGATATCTTCGACCTTGCACTAAGTGAAATTCTGTTCTATAAGTGATACTAGGATCTAAGGTATCTACTTCAACAACTGTCAATGGTCTATCTCTTTTCAATACATCATGAGAATCAGGTACTGCTCGCATAAGTAAATGATTTCGTGGGGTTCTATGATTTGTACTAAGGCCATGTGTTGATTTGTAAATCCCCCCTGATTGTTTAGATGGGTTCATTGGGTCCAAAGGAAAATCATCTGCTGGTCCAACAATTGCAGCAAGACCAGAAAACGGAACATCGTGTGCTTCATTAAAATCCCTTGCATCTGCTTCAGATGGGGCTTTTTTAATCCCTGTTGCAAAATAAGCACCAAGTGGAGCTCTTTGAGTTCCTTGCGTAAAATTAGCGTCAATTCGCTCCCTTATCTGTCTAGCTGAATAGGTATCAAGTCCAGTCATTATATCTAATTGAAAGTCAGTTTGAGGTTCCATTCAAATTTGAAAAATTGCCCATTTATAACTATTTCGTTAGGGGATTATCTGTTATACTAGGCTTTGAGACTTACTGCGAGCAAAAAAGAAGTATAAACAAATAATCCTAGGGTCAATTTATAAATTTGGCTAAAACAGACATTTTTATGAGTGACAAAAAAGATGATCTAACTGCCATAGTAGAAGGATCTACACCAGGAAAAGATTCTATTCATCATGCTGTAATTCATACTGAACTAGGCGACATTTGCCTTGAGTTATATGCAAGTCAAGCCCCAGTCACTGTATCTAATTTCGAAAGACTTGTTGCAGATGGAGCATATAATCATTCTAGTTTTTATAGGACAGTTCACGATGATAACCAACCTGATGATGCTACTAAAATAAATGTTATTCAAGGTGGTTTAAGGGGTACAGAAAGGGAAGGAAAATACCCTTGCATAAGTCATGAAACTACCGATAAAACTGGAGTTAAAAATCTAGATGGGGTGATCGCAATGGCTAGGCTTAAACCAGGGTCAGCTTCCAGTGAATTTTTCATATGCATTGGTGATCAACCTGGGCTTGATTATGAAGGGTCCCGTAATCCAGATGGACAGGGGTTTGCTGCATTCGGAAAGGTTACTAGTGGTATGGAAATAGTTAGAACAATTCAGCGTAGTGGTGATGAAGGACAGTACCTAACCAACCCAATAAAAATATACAACATAGAATTAATTGATCAATAGATATGTTCTCTCATTTACTCTTTCGTTTCACAAACTTGCTACAAAAAGGCACATACACAAACCTTTCTTCATCTTCACCCAGCATTATTTCAAACACCATCATAGAGATAGAACAAACCATAAGTGGTGTTAATGTCACTTGTAACTCTTTGTAGTTACTTACATCCTCAACACTAAATTCAATTTTGATTTTTTTCTTTTTCACTAAATTCTTTTCTTGCAGAGCAACCAACTTCTTAGTTAGTGATTTAGCTTCTTGAGCCCATTTATACTTGATATCAAAAGTTTTAGCATTTTTTTCTTTAGATTCAGCTGACCCAATTTTGAAAGAAATGTTGAATTCTTTTTCATGTAACTCTTTGTACTTTTGCGCAGCGTGTGTTTCACGAATAGAAATTAATTCTTTGATTCGCTTGAAATGTAATATCTCTTCTGCGTTTATATCATCTTTAGCACTTGTTTTAACATTTCTTGATGCTAAGCTAACGATATTTTTAACTTGTACTTCCCCACTTGAAACTTCAGAGCATCGATTAAACAAAACTTCACCACTAGGAGTGCACCAATTTTTAGTAAAAGTCAAAGCTAATAGTTTTTTAGTAGATCCATGTTCACCTTGAATTCCAAGTTCAAATAAAACGTAATTAGCATCTACCTCTGCTTCATGTAACCTAAACTCTTTATGATTTGGATTAATTTCTACAAACCTATCATGTACTGATTCCAAATCACTATTTTGGTGATTAAATTTTAAATTACTAACAATTGGTTTTCTAAAAAATTCAATTACTAAATTATACAGTACATCTCCAAGTTCTGATTGTAAATCACCTAAGTCTTCATGAATCAAAAAATAAGATTTCTTTTTGCTTTTTAATTCTAATAATTTTTTGTGTTTATCATCCCAAGTGATTGAATATTTGTAGGATTTTATAGTGAAATCAATTTTATGCATAGCTAGATACGCTTCAAATAATTCCCGAAATTCATTTGCACTAATCATCTTTATCAAAGAGCATGGTGTCAAATGCTTTTACCTCATTAACTTTTTTACGTGCAGCTTCAATTTCAACAAATACGCTAGCTTTTGATTTTTTATCTTCATCATCGAATTGTTCAATGTAAGTACTAAACACACTTTTTTCAATACTTGCTTTTTCAGGTATTTGTGAAAGTACTAAATCCATCTCTCCAATAGAAAGTTCAAATAGTTTTAGTTTACTGTATAATCGATCTAAGATGTAAGACTCAATAGTATCTTTTACTGCGATGTTGTGTACTTGAACTGTTTGCGTTTGCCCAATTCTGTGTACACGTCCAATTCTTTGTTCAACACGCATTGGGTTCCATGGCAAATCATAATTAACAATGATGTGCGAGAATTGTAAGTTACGCCCTTCACTTCCAGCATCAGTACAAATTAAGATTTGTTTGTCTGCGCGAAATTCATTTATTGCCTGTTCTTTTTGCGCTGGGTTCATTTTTCCGTTAAATAATGACACTGAGTATCCAGCGACCGCCATCTCCATAGCAAGAACCTTTTGGCTGTCTAGAAAGCTAGTAAATAACACTACTTTTTCTTTACCAATTTTTTTAAGGACCTTCAGGAGCCTTTGAATCTTTGAATCCATTCCAACACTATTTCCTATCTCTAACAAATGATCAATCATTCTAATGTCTTCATCTTTTTCAAGACTTAGTTTGTATCTTTCAAGTGCTTTAATTCCAGTATATTTAGCGCTGGTCATTTGTCTTGAAAGCATTATTAGTGAGAAAGTTAAAAGGCCACGACGTTTGTAGTCTTTTGCCATTTTTGCTAAGTCTTCACTGCTCAAATCAGACTCTTCAGTATCACCTTCTATCTTCAAAGAATCTACTGGTTCTAAGTTTTGCAGTGCGTTGTATCTTTTTTTAATAAAAGAAAATACTTGCTTGTGCCAGTTCTTTTCATCAATACTGTAATCTAAGTAGTGGCTACTGATTTTACGTTTTGCAAATTTGATTTTTGTTTCTTTTCGCAAGGTTCTGATCATAATCTTTTTTAGTTTTTCTTTGAGTCCAGAATTTGTTTTCAAATTCAATCCTTTGCTGTCTTGCAAATATGATTCTTCAAAAACTTTTTTTGTACCTAAAAATCCAGGGTGTAATAAATTCAGAAGTGACCATAATTCAAAAGCGTTATTTTGTACTGGTGTTGCACTAAGGCCAATAGTTCTTTTCACAGTCATACTCTTAACCAGTTTGTAATTTTTAGTTTGAGGATTTTTTAGTTTGTGTACTTCATCTATTACTAGTAGGTCCCATGTAATTTTATTGATTGCCTGTTGGTGCCTTGGAGTTTTGGCTGTGTCAATAGAAGCAATGATTAAATCATTTTTTTCATAATCACTTGGGTCACTTGCAATTGTAAAATCTTCACTAAATTTTGAACGTAATTCTTCTTGCCATTGAAACTTTAATGAAGATGGAACTAAGATAATTACCTTGTGAACCATTTTTCTAACAAGTAATTCTTTGATGATCATAGCTGTGGAGATAGTTTTCCCAAGCCCAACTTCATCTGCAATAATTACTCTATTTGGAAAATCCTGTAAAACTCTTAATGCATTATTGACTTGAAAGTCTAATGTTTGGATTTTATCAGAATATGTGGATTTAGCTAGTAGTTCGTTTATTGATGATTCAAAACAGTTATAGTGCACTAGCTGTGACAATGCGCAATGCTTAGCGCTAGCGTAGTTGTTCACTGCAGTTTTGCTTAACTCCTGCACTTGGGTACTCTTTACTGTTTGTTTCATTTGGTACTAGAATTGTTTAGAAGTACTATGCTAAAGTGCCTGTGTTTTATAAAAATAACGTTAACTTATTCATTTTGGGCAATATATACTCATTCCACCAAACAGAATTATCTATTATCTTTCTCTGATAAAAGAAAGCGCTTGCTCAAAGGTTTCTGCATACATTCCTTTTGGATGAGCATTCATGTAATCAATTTCATATCCTACAGCTGCAGGAGTATTTGTAAGAACACCAGCGAATCCCTTGTGTAAAGGTAATACTAAATCTAGTTCAAAGTTATCTCCAACCATAACACCTTTTGATGGGTCTGGGCAAATTCTTTCAAGAACAGCATTGTATAACTTTCTTCGTAATAAGGCCTGCCTAACTAAGCCAGGGATATTTACTCCTACAGGAACATTTGTAAAACTAGGATCAATTAGATATTTTCTAGCCATACCTATAACTGGAATGTTTGAAAAACCATTATCTTCTAATGCTTTTTCAATAGCAGCAGTTCCTGAGTTTGATACTATAGTCACATTATAACCAACTTGTAATAATCCTTCAACAAAACGTTTTGCGCCATCTCTAAAAACAATATTTTTTTCTCCATATGCAGCTAAATGACACTTGTTTGTAAGTTCACCAGCTTGCTTTTCATTAGGCACATAACTTGGAGATAACATTCCTTCAAACCTTCCTTCTCTTAATCTTTTAAGCAAATCAGTATGTGAAGCTGTGTTAAATGCAAATGGATCAGAATTAATTGGTGCAACAATATGGCCTGCTAGTTCCCATCCTTTATTTGGATCTGCTCGCAGTTCTGTTTGAACGATTCCTAATGCCCTAGCATAACTACTTGGGTCAATTCCTAATGCTTCAATGAATAACCTTTCATATTCAGGAAAAAATCCACCTAAGCTAGCTTCAGAATCAGTAAGAGTTCCGTCAAAATCACAAATTACAGTATCAATTGTCATAGTATTATTTTCCTAAGTTTCAATAGATTTTATTTGCCTCTTTAAAAGCATTTATACTAAAACATATGAATAAACAACAAGCAAACTAAGCAAAGCAACTTAGTTAGGTGACCACTCATCTGAAATCTTCGCTTTTAGGTGAGCACCAAACCATAAAAGGTGGTCACCTGAATTTTCTCAGACAAATCCTAAAAAAAGTAAAGCAGCTAATAAACCAGAATCAATTAGTTATCACCTATCTTGTCTTCTAACTTGATTAAGAATTTCTTTCCCTCTAAAAACAACATTATAACTAACGCCATAATGATTCAATCTTTGAATTAATCCAAATTTATCATCTACATGGTTTTGGCCAACAACCATCAGTGCAGAACCTAAATCTGCTTTGCTTGGAAAAACTTTATCCACTAGCCAATGCAATTCTCTATCTTGTTGTTCAATATCACTTAAACTACGATCAATCCCCATCAATCTATCATGTTGTATTAAGGTGTATGGTAAAAAATCATTATCTAAATATACAAGATCTAATCCTTTATTTTTTGCATATTCACCAAGTGGATTCAATGTGAGAGAAGAACCCTCAGTAAATAATAAATTATATCCTCTTGAAGTAATTAATTCAAATTCTTCAGAAAACATTCTTGCTACAAAACGCATTTGTGTAGCAATTTCTTTTTCAAGATCAAATTCAGGTTCATCTGGGCATATTAATTCAGCCTTCATTTTTTCAACAACTTTTTCATCACTAAAATCAATTTTTCCAATTAGATATTTTGCCCATTGATCTAATTGTGATTCATCAGCAAATAAATGTGGTTCATTATTATTTATCCTAATAAAATTATTTGCTAGTGTGGATAGATCATATCTTTTCAGATCTACTAAAGAAATAATTGTCCTAAGAACATTAGTTGGGTGAATCTCTCCAACAATGTCTAATGTATTTTGTTGCATTGGTCAATACCTGTTTAACCATTAAACCCATCTTATCCCTTCAAACAGAACCTACTTTTTAACTTTAAGCACATAAAGACCAAGAATCCCTGAATCAGGAAATTTAAATACTTTTATTAGGTAAACAAATAAACTAACAATAACAAATGAAATCTAAAGAAATGTTAACATTCTGGCTCTTTTTGTTTTCTTACTCTTTGACGATTTTTCTAAGCATTCAAAATTATTTGAAAACAAAAAAACTAATCCCTATATTTCTAATCCTTTTAGTTGTAGGATTATCTTTAAGACTTTATACAAAAAAACTTCTTGGTAAACATTTTAGTATCAATATCATAATTCATAAAGATCACAAAATTATCCAAAATGGAATTTACAAATACATTAGGCACCCTATGTATCTATCAAACATTCTCATATTCATGAGTATTCCAGGATTTTTTTCATCATATTATGGTATTTTATCAACAATTATTTTAATAATTCCAACAACAATTCTTAGAATAGAAATTGAAGAAAAACATCTAAAACATCAATGTAAAAAAGAATATCAAAAATATCAACAGCGTACTTCTAAATTAATCCCTTTCATTTACTAAATTTAAAGTTCACTTATAATCTCAACAAAATTAATCCTAATTAGACCATTTTTTGTCAATATCCTTATAAAAAGTAAATCCGCTTAAACATTATGAGTTTAGTGAAAATTCTTTGTGATAGTGTGAATTTGATGAATAGGTTATCAACTAGTGGAACTTTAGGTTCTGGAACTAAGGCTCACTTAATTTTAGGAGCTGGGAAAGGGCTAGAAGATAAAAGAAAACTTAGTGCTGCATTATTATCTTATCCACGTTTATGTTATGAATTAGCTTTTTTGATGGGGTCAACAGCCCATTTTAATATGGCTTTAGAATTAGAAGAAGAGATTGGGCCAGTAAAAAAGCCAGGAGTGCACTATTTACGTGAAGACCAAGGTGGTCTTGAGCTTGATTATACTTCGTTTGGCGGAAGTGGCAAAACTTTTGACGATTTTTTTGAATGGAAATCTTGGAGACATTTAACCCTGCGTCATAGTGATTGGTCCGAAGATAGTTTTACTACTTATTCTAGTTTAAAATTTGGTAGACGTAATCTATTTGCAAACAGAAGGTTCACTGAAGGTAATGAAATTGGTAGAACTGGATTCAAAGTAACCTCAATAATTTCTTCTTCTAATTCAGCAAGTTACAGATTTAAATATGGAGTAGCTCGTATTTAGTAATCACTAAATATATTTGCCTTTGTTATACTAAACCCATACTGACTCATTTGACCAGGTGTGCGTGTACAATTCCAATCCTCAGGTGGTAATAAATCTATAACATCAATATATTCTCTCATACCCCCCATTACTATGTCTGTTGCTTCATCAGGATCTCCAAATTCTTCACATGCATATCTTGCTTCTGCAAAATAGTCAAGCATTAAATCACAAAGATCTGTTGTTGTCCACGAACCTTCTTTGCAATACATAGATTGTTCACGGAATTCTTTATCATATACAAATAATGATTCAGAAGGAATTTGGGTTTCTTCTTCCAGAGTTTCTAAACCACTATCGTATCCAGGATCATCATTGATCTGCACCCCATCATCTAACCCATTATCATATTCAGATCCAGTACCAAACACAGTTTTAATAGAGTCACCTGTACTTTCATTATCACTAATGTCTAAAGGTACTTGTTGAGAATAATTCCCACTAGAATTTACTGGTTTACTACAATCGGTCATTAAGTATGAACCAACACCAACTGCAGCTACTATAGCTACTAAAGCGCCAATACGAGTTTTGTTAGGAGTCATTGTCTTTTAATTTGATAAAATACTAAGAAAAAATAAAAAAATTATTAATTAACTAGGTAATTAAGGAAAGATCCTGGGTTACTTAATGTAAAACATCCAGCTGTGTCTTCAAAAATTTCTTGATTTAATTCACTTTGCTGAATTTTTGCAAGTTCAACTTCTTCTAAATATCTGTCATAACATGCACTTCTATCACTATCAGTTAAATCTGTATTTTTGCAACTAGTTACGGTGTCTCCAGTCATCCAGTATGAAACACAGCCAATACATTCTTCGTAGTTTCTTGTAGCAGTAGCACGCGCACTTTCATAATCTGATTGTGCTCTTGATAATCGTCTTTCTTGTTCTTTACACTCATCACTATTTGTTTGTTCTTCTTCTGCAACATCTTCAGGGTCATCGCTTTCTGTATCTTCGCCACCATCTTCGCCTGGCGTAGTTGTTGTTCCATCTCCAGGAATTACTGGAGTATCTGCTAGTACGATTGTGCTTAAAAGCAAAGCCACCAAAATAATTAATGTTGGGATAATATTTTTTCTCATGTTAATTCACCTATCTATTATTATATCTGAAGAACAATTATATCGCCCTCCAATAGTTTATATTCTATTTTTGGGCTGTTTTAAGAAAGTCAATTTGCTTTCAGGTTGTTAATGCAGCCAACCTTTGCATAGGAGCTCAAAATTAGCTCTTTTTAAAAAGATATAGTGAGATTTAACATTATTCCAAGAAATGAATATTAAAAAATATCAATGAAATAAAAACAATCTTCGTAATGAACAAAATAAAAAAATTCTATGTAAATAGTTTCCAAACAGCAGGAAGATAACGTGGGGTTCTAGCTTTGTAATTGTCATATTCTGAACCAAATTGTTTGCTAAGTACTGCTTCATCACGAACTGCTCCTTTGTGAGTACCTAAACCAAACAAAGCAGTTCCAACAGCAAGAGCTGCAAGATAACCTGGTCCTGGTGCCTCACTAAGAAGATTACTTGCTCCAAGTGCTCCAAGCATGCTCATAATTGAAGCACCTACTGAAGCATAAAATGGGTTTCTGTGCATTGCAAAAGGCCCTTGAGTAATTAACTCATCACTTGGATTTTCATCATTTGCAAATAACTCCAAGCCCAAACAAAATAAAAACAAATAATCAGAGTAAAAATAATCTTGAGCAGATTTGATTCAAATACAAACTTTGCTGTAGAGACACTCAAACAGCAACTATTTTATTGGTTTTCCCATAACTAATTCGCTGCACAATCCCTTTTTCAGATAACTTGTCAAGAAGTCTACTTACTTTTACTTTAGGCATGCCTAGTTCATATACTAAGTCTTTTTGCAAGCAATACTCTCGCTCCAAAATAAATAGATACATTCGCCGAGTATCACCTTCAAGCATAGCAAGAGTTGTTTCTTGCTTTTTCGACATCGAAATCTTTTTACTCAAATCACTAATATAGAATTGAAGTGACCAAGCACCAACAAAAGATAGTAGCATCAAAAACACAACTGAAACAAGTCCAAAATGTATAGGTACTTTTGAAGAGATTACATTCCCATTTTCAAGTTTAACTTTCATGTCAGTATTCATACCAGAAAATAATACAACACCTAAAAGAAACAAACAAACCAAAAAAATACCAAGACTAAGAGACTCACGTTTATTCATCGTAAATAAACCCCTCAATCATATGTTCAACCAAGTCTTCTTCCACTGAATAAAAGATTTCTTCATAAACACAAATCTCTCGGCCATATGAATCAACATCGCAGTCTTCTTCTTTGAACAAGAACACAAATTCATCTTCTTCTTCAACTTCAAACCCGCGCGATTCTCCATATTCAATTAAGTCAATTTCAGAATCAAGACTTACATGAGTAAAACTAGAAAATTCATCTAAGCTATACGAATTGAAACTGTACATTAGCATATCTTCTTCAAGAAATACTAAGTCTTCATCGAATTCTAAAAAATCATCTCCTTCGCCTAGTACAAACTGGGAGATCCCTTCAGATAAAAAACTGCCAACAATAGCGCCTAGTATCAAGATAAGTAATCCAATTACAACTACTCTAAATGTTTTATCTGATACCATTATTATACCTCAATGTCTTTTTGTATAAAAAGATACTTACAAGAATGTATTATTAAAAAAAATAAAAAAAATGTTAGAAATGCCATTTCTACTCAAACCCAAACAGTTCATCCTCAAGGGATTCAAGTTCATCATAGATCTGATCAAGGCCAAGTGAAGATTCCAGCTTTTCATACTCTAAATCAATTGCATCGAGCTGATTTTCTAAACTACGCATTTCTTTATAGCTTCCAGTTTCTTCAATTGAATCAAACTGTAGATAAAGCGCATCTTCTTTTTCCCATAAGGATTCAAATGCGTCCCAGTTAGCTTCTTCAATCTCCCAAGCCTTAGAATCAAGTTCTTCGATTTGTTTAATTAATGATTCAGCATTAGGGTGACTAAAATCGCTTGCATCAAAATCGTACCAATCATCTTCAAAATCTTCGTCCCATGATTCTTCAATAGCATCTAATTCTTCATAGAGCGCTGTCAAACCAACTGAGTCTTCAATAGCGATTAATTCAAGTTCAACTGCATACATACTTTTGACATGCGTTAAGATAGCTTGGCCATCATCTGCTTCAAGAGCTAGGTAAAGTTCTTCATACATAGCATCTAATTGTTCTTCAAGAGATTCAAAGGCTTCCCAATTAGATTCATACAAAGAATCTATTTTATCCCAAAGAGCATCTTCCGCTGCATAATCGTAGTAATCTTCATAATCAGACTCATCATCCCATGTTTCATATTCGCCATATGCAAAATCATCTTCGTCCTCATAGTCCCAATCATCGTAGCTATCATCATAATCACCGTAAGCAAAGTCGTCTTCATAGTCTTCATAATCTAACTCATCGCCATACGCAAAATCATCAATTCCTTCTTCAGTTAAACTATCTACACTTTGCGCCTGCGCTACAGCAGCAAAGCTACTTGCAACTACTAATATACAAGCAAGCGCTGCCAAAAAAGCAAAGCTCCATTTCTTTTTTCTTGTTTTCACCTTTCCGGTGCCAAAAACATTTTTGTTTTTTTGCATTTTTTCTTTTCCTCCGCACCAAAGCAGCAAACAACTACTTACTTTTGCTCAAGTACAGTATTCTAGAAGCTGAAACAATATAACAAAAACAGGTGGAATGCATTCCATCTCTAAGAAACAAGCACAAAATCAAACATATAAATCAAGAAATATTCAGAATTATTATTTCAAATCAGTTACTACAACACTTTGCGTACATGCAAGTACTAATTTAGCTGGGCATTCTTCAACACTCACGCTTGGATCTAAAAAGTTATCATAAGCTTCTTGTTTTTCAAATCCAAAAAATAACAAATATGCAAGTCCACTTTTCTCAAGTAAACTTCGTGAAGCACTCATACGATGTGCAGGAGCTTTAGGGCTATCAAGTACTTCAACAAAGCCTTCGCTTCCATCTAAAATAGAATGGTTTGGATACAAAGAAGCAACATGTCCATCTTCCCCAGCACCTAAAAAGACAATATCAAACCTGCCACCAAACTTCAAAAAATCAGAATTATAAGATTCCAAGCCATTCTCTGAGTCAATATCGAATCTGTGGACATTATCTGAAGACAATCCTTTGTCATACAAAGATTCTAGCAGCATAGAAGCAAGCTGTTTAAAGTTACTGGACTCATCCAAAACTGATACCCATCTCTCATCTACAATAAATATTTCAATTCTAGACCAATCAACAGAATCGCCAAAGCCTTCTACATGACTAAGTAAATTCAAAATACCTTGAATAGATCTGCCACCAACAAAACCAACAACAACATTCTCAGATCCATTTTCAAGTAAAGCATTCACAGAATCCACAAAATTACTTACAACTTGAGTCTCAACTTCTTCTTTTTGGCCACGTAATGTTAACATAAATATCTAATTGAAATACTCACTAATAAGTCTTACTAATCATAAAACACAAAAAAGCTATAAAGAATCAATGCAAATAACTCACATGCAAAAGCCACTTTACATTAAAGACATGAGCCGTGACGCATGCCTTGTATTGTTAGATGTCTGGGTCTATGCTGAAACAAGTGGCTTTAAAGATTGGATTGGCGTTGAAACTCCCAAAAACCCAGGTATATTTTGTCATAATAAAGATGGTTTGTGTGCAGTTTATTATGATGAAGAGCATATTAATTGGGTTAAAAAAATTCTCTTAGACAAAGTATCGCAAGATTCAAATTTTATCAAAGAAACAATTGACAAATACCTTTCTCTTATGACACCACTTCTTGATATTGCAAACAGTGATGCAATTCTTAGTAAAGAAGAGCTCATTGACTATTATCAAAAAGCACGCTACGCATGGACTGGTCTTGAGGTAGCATATCGTTTTCCCTATGTTGATGAAGATAAAGCGTGTGCAGAAGATATTAGTTATGCAAAAAATGCCCGTATTCAAACAGAGAAATTCTTTGATTTTAGTGATGCACTTTTTCGTAAAAGTTTAACAAAATTATTCCCTCATATTCCAAAACTCATAAAATATCTTACAATAGAAGAAATCAAAACAAACAACATTCCTAGTAAAGAAATTCTTCTCAAAAGACATCAAGAATATATCTTTGTAGATGATCAATTAATTGAAGGTCAAACTCTTAAACAATTCGAAAAGATTGCAAAAATTGAAGTAGAAAAACCAAGCATAAAAAAAGACCAAACAATTATTGTTGGGAAAGCAGCAATGCCTGGAGAAGTGACTGGACCTGTGCGAGTAATTCTTACCAAAGATAAAATTAATACGCTGCAAGAGGGAGAAATTTTAGTAGCACCTATGACAACACCAGCTTACCTTCCAGCAATGTATAAAGCAGTTGGCTTTATCACAGATGAAGGTGGTGTGACGTGCCATGCAGCAATTGTGGCGCGAGAAATGAAAAAACCATGCATCGTAGGAACAAAAATAGCAACATCGTTTCTAAAAACTGGTGATATAGTAACAGTAAACGCTAACACTGGCGAAGTTACCAAAAAACAATAAATCTCCTTATTTTCTTTGTTCCGCTAAATTTCTCCCAAAACTATGATTTAAGCCAATATTTCCTTCCAAACCACTAATTTTCTACCCAAAAACCCTCCTTGTTCCACTAAATACGCCTTTGTTCCACCGACTTTCTAAGTATTGTTCCAACCTATGAAACAGTACAACATGGGCAAATGTCCGCCAAGACTAATTGATCGCTCGAGGTGTTTTGGTGGCAATTGCCTCACAATCAGAAAACAACGAATCAAACAAACGAGGATATGAACAAAATGAATAATTATACAGCAAGTGCAGTAGGTGGCGCTTTGATGTGTTTTGGAGCAGCATTCACTAGCCCTGCAGCTGCGCAATCAATGGATAACTATTGGAAACCAGATGGCCTTGGTAACTTCATTGGTGAAGTTGAGTTTCCACAATCCGTTGGGCAAACAGATACAATCACAGGTGAAACTACAGCCGCTGATACAGGATACTTCATCAAATTTGCAACTGGGCAATCAGCTCTTGTGACCCCACGAAGTAGAGTAATTGTGACTAACCTTCAAGGAAATGTATGTGTGATTGGAAAAGAGATTAACCCTGAAGAGGGAATTAGTCTTGCAAGAAGTTTAGTAAATAGTTGTTGGACAGATGGCAGACCAAACCATTCTTACCAATTAGCAATTGATAATGTAGCAGCTGACATAAACCAAACAGAGCAAGCAACTGGCCTTGTAGCTAGAGCATATATTCCAATGTCAGATGACGCAGCCTTAGCTCACAGCTACAACGCGCAGTGCAAAGATAATCAAAAGCCACTTTCATGGTATACTGGAATTACTGGTAACCCTCAAGAAGATAGTCTTTGTTTAAGAGTTGGCATAGACAAAAGTGAAACAGCATTAGCAATGCTCGAATTAGGTGACTAAAATGATTTTTGTTTTATTAATTACAGTTAGTGCTTTTGCAGCAAAAAAAATGATTTCAAAATAAATTAATCATGACAAAATAACAAACTTACATTCATGTGGGCAGTCAGTTCAAACACCACCACCATCATAAAACCTCGCTGGCTGCCTACATTTACTTCCCTTTGAAATAAATACACTCAAACGCCCACAATTTATATAGGAAAAAAGTGTCCTAAATAAGATGTTCAAAAAACAATTACATTTGTTATTAATCACAGCACTACTGGTACTCCTTTTCACAGTATCATCTGCTGCAGATTCAGCGAATGTCGCATTAACTTTCATTGATGCAACAACCGGGCAGCAAGTATCGAATGTTTTTGTACAAATTACAATTGATGAAAACACAAATACGTATTTCATAGAGCAAGATCAAACCCTTAACCTTAACTTAGATGATGGAAATTACCTAGCAAATATTATCATAAACGATCCAAGCACCACAGCAAACGATTACTTTGCAAAAAGTTTCCTCGAAGTAGACTCTAGTTTAGAAAAAAATATCTTTCTCTACCCAGGAGGATCACTTAGTGGAATTGTAAAAGATGATTTAGGTTTTGTAATAGCAAGTGCTGAATTAAAAATAGAATGTAGTGAGATAATTGAAATTGACAGCCCAACAAAAACAGACAACTTTGGAAGCTTTTCGCTGGACTACGTTCCAATCGGATCTTGCACAGTTAGAGCAAGCTATGATGATGCGACTGGTTCGCAAGAGATAGATATAACTAAAGGAGATAAAGTAGAACTAACTATCAGCCTTGACACGACTTTAATCAATCAAAACCAAAATACAACCCCATGGATCCCAATTACATTCCTAATCATACTCATTGTTATCATAACAAGTATAACTTTAATCATAGTAAAAAGAAAAAAGAAGAATACACCAAGTAGTAAAGAAAACGAAGAAACAAGTAATGAAGAAAAACCCAAAAAACCAAAAGCAATCAAAGAATCAGTAAAAACAGCAGCCACATCAACCCGTGCAACAGACCTAATAGGTACACTTCGAGACAATGAAAAAACTATTGTAAATCACTTACTTAAAGATCCCACTCAAGAATTGAACTTTTCCAAAATACATTACGAAACAGGACTTGCAAAAGCATCGCTTTCAAGAAATATTAACTCGCTTGAAAAAAAGAACATAATTGAATCAAGAACCGTTGGCAGAGTTAAAAAAATAAAACTAACACAGTGGTTTTTAGAATAAATAAACAATTACGCAGCAAATAAAAACAAACTAAACAATGGCAAAAAACAAAACATTCAGCAAACTAATAACCTTACTACTAGTTTCAACACTAACTATTCTTTTTATGGCATCTTCTGTATTTGCTCAAACTTCTTGTATTGATACAAATACTCTAGCGCAAGATCAAACTGCAAAAATAGAAATTTGTGAACTTAATGATTGTAATGATTATGACATTGAGATTACCGATATGGGTCACGACGCTCAGATAAAATCAAGTTATGTTTCATTAATGATTAATCATGAAAACATAGAAAATGTTCACAAAACAGATACAATTAAACTTGAAGAAGGTGAAATTTTAACCATTGAAGAAGTAGTAGTTCAAAACTATGCTGGCGGCGAAAAAAGAGTCTGGTTTTGTATTAATGATAAAGCAGGAATAATTATTGAAGACAACGTAGAAGATTTAGAAGAAGAGATCATAATAAAAGGCAAAGTGATTCCAACTATTACAACAACTTCTTCAGTTAGAACCCAAAACTTAGATAACAAAAATACAATAATTGACTTAGAAACAACTCCAATTGTCAATGAAGAAGAGTACCAAGAAATAACCAAATGTAATGGTTGTGAAATAGAAGGAGAATGTCTTTCTTATGGCACTAGACTTTTAGAAGAAGATAAGCCAATGTACTGCGCAGATGATGGAAGTATCAGTAATCAACAAGAAACCTTAGACTCATGTCAAGCAAATCACGAATGTGAAAGTAACAATTGTGTTCAAGGCTATTGTGCAAACATAGATAGTATAGAAGAAGAACTAAAAGACTTTTCAGTTTTCAAAAAGGCTTACAGGCTTTTCAAGACTTACTGTACAGGCGATTGGGGAACTTGCATAGCTCAAGCAAAACAACTTCTCTCAGAATAAATAAGATTATAATTCTTGGGACTTACAAAATACTGAAAAAAGCAAAAATTTATAAAAAAGTAAGCCCTAACGTAACTATATGCAAATTATCAAAAAAAACAACCTTTTCTACCTCAAACACTCTTTTCGTAAATATGGGAAAGTAAAAACTAAACAAAAATACCTTGGAAAAGATGTCCCAAAAAATATTGAACAGGTAAAAGAAGAATTATTTCGTGAATGTTTGCAAGAAGAACTTTTCAAGAAATTAAAAGACATTCAAAAAAACTTCAAAAAAGAATGGAAAAATTATCCAGAGTCTATTAAAAAAAAAATACTACTAGATCTTGCAATTAATTTTACTTATAATACTAATGCAATTGAGGGATCAACTATCTCTTTTGAAGAAACACAAGAATTAGTTAAACATAAAATTGCACCAAACAAACCATTAAGTGAAGTTCAAGAAACAGTCTCTCATATAGATACTTTTTTTGCAGCACTTCAATCAAAATCACTAATTACAACAAGATTATTATGTGAATGGAATAAAGGCCTTTTTTTTCAAACAAAGTCAGACATAGCTGGATTATTAAGGGAATATCATGTAAGAGTAGCGGATTATATAGCGCCAGATTGGCAAGACGTTAAAAAAATGATGAAAAATTTTACTCATTGGATTGAACAAAACCAAAAAATAATGCAGCCAGTGGAGTTCGCTGCACGCGCCCACTACAAATTTGAAAAAATCCATCCTTTTGGAGATGGAAATGGAAGAGTAGGAAGGCTCATTATTGCCAAAATTCTAAAACAATCTAAATATCCTATTCTTACAATAAATTACAAAAACAGGCAATCCTACTATAAAGCATTACAAAAAGATGAAAACAAATTTGTTCAATATTTTCTAAGAAGATACATATCACAATTCAAAAGACATCTAAATAAGCAAACCAAAGAATAAACTAAAACAATAAAAAAAAGAAAATAAAAATTAATAATATTCTACAAATCTATTTGCTTAGTTTCCAAGCTTCGTAAAGCGCGGATAGACCAACTAAGATGTATACAATTCTTGAAATCACAGGTGCCCAACTATCAAAGATTGCGCTAACTAAGTTCCAGTTAAAAATTCCAATTAATCCCCAATTAAGAGCTCCTACAAGCACAAGAATTTTTGTTGCCCAATCATATCCACATACACTTCCTTTTTTTGCCATTTTTTTATACCTCTTTTTATTTAATCAAAATAATTTTTAGAAATGGCAAAGGAGTACCTATTGCCACTCCCCAACAAAATATAGCTCTTAATCTCTTTTAAAGAATCCTGACTACTTTCAAATACTCACTGAATGTAAAATATGCTGCAAACAATAGTTTAAACCCAAAAAGTACTATTCACACAGTTAATCCAGACTTTTTCAGAAACACTATTAAACAAGTTCTGCCCAAAAAATAATTGTAGTAAATAGCTCATATTAATTCAAAATGGGGGTTTTTAACATGACAGATACAATTCTAAACACAAACTTTGACGTAAAGCGGCAAAGGTTTAGAAACCAAAATGGTTTCAAAAAAGCAGCAAACTTCAAACTTTTAGACAAAGACAACAAAGAGTTCGAATTAAACAAAATAACCAGTAAGTACACAATTGTCTATTTTTATCCAAGAGATAATACACCTGGTTGTACAATTGAAGCTAAAAATTTCACAGAAAAATTAACAGAATTCAATAAACTTGACACTACCATTTTTGGAATTTCTGGCGGCGATGAAAAATCTAAAACTAAGTTCTGTGAAAAACATCAATTAACCATTACTTTATTGAGCGATCCAGATTTCAAAGTTGCAGAAAGCTACAATTCCTATGGACAAAAAATGTTTATGGGACGAACTTTTCTTGGAATCAAAAGAAACACATTCCTATTAAACCAAGACAAAGAAATAATAAAAGTCTACGAAAAAGTGTCACCTAAAAAACACATTGATCAATTACTTAGTGATATTAAGGAGATGGAATAAATGAAAAAAATTAACCAAAGGCAAGTAGAATTTGATTGCGAAGATATTTTCCCAAAACGTTGGTCACCACGTTCACTATCTCCAGAAGTTACAAAAGAAGATTTAATGAAATGTTTTGAAGCAGCAAGATGGGCACCATCCTCTTACAACGGTCAACCATGGAGGTTTGTCTATGCAATTAATAGGACTCCTGCTTGGGATATCTTAAAACAAATTCCTAATGAATTTAATCAAAAGTGGGCACTTAATGCTGGAGCATTAGTTCTAACAGTTTCTAGAAAAACTTTCGCTTACAAAAACAAACCGAACATACATTACGCTCATGACACAGGAGCTGCTTGGATGAGTTTTGCTTTGCAAGCAGAGATGCAAGGGTTATACACTCATGCAATGGCGGGAATCGAATACGAAAAAGCCAAAGAACTTCTAAAAATCCCAGAAGATTATGAGGTACTTGCTATGTTTGCCGTAGGTAAAATGGGTAGCAAAGACAGTCTTCCACAAGATTTAAAGGACAAAGAAGCACCTAGTCAAAGAAAGCCAGTTTCTGAGTTTACTTTTGAAGGAGTTTTCCAAGCCGACAAACCTGAAGAAAAAAAAGACGAATAGAAATCAAACAAATTAACAATAAAACTAATACAAACAAATGGAGATAAAATAAAATGAAAGAATGTTGTGAAGAACAAAGTTATATGTCAGCCGCAAAAGTAGGTCAGCCAGCACCAAATTTTGATGCGCAAGCTTTCCATGAAGGACAAATCAAAAACATCAAACTAAGTGACTATAAAGGAAAATGGGTAGTACTGTTTTTTTACCCAGCAGACTTCACTTTTGTTTGCCCAACTGAACTTGGAGAAATGGCTGACAATTACGCTAAACTCCAAGAAATGAATGTTGAAGTAATTTCAGTTTCAACAGACACTGCTTTTGTACACAAAGCTTGGCATGATGCAACCCCTACGATTGCTAAAATTAAGTTTCCAATGCTTTCAGATCAAACAATGAAAGTTTGTATGGACTACGGAACTTTGATTTACAGTGAAGGATTAAGCCTTAGAGGAACTTTCATTATTGATCCTGACGGAATTCTAAAAACTGCTGAAATTAACGATAACAGTATTGGTAGATCCAGCGAAGAAATTATCCGTAAAATTCAAGCAGCACAATACGTTGCAGCGAATGGCGCAGAAGTTTGCCCAATGAATTGGAAACCAGGTGAATCAACTCTTAAACCAGGCCTTGACCTTGTTGGTAAATTATAGATAAACTATTATTTTTATTTTATTTTTTTCAATTCAATCACTAGCAGCAAGATATAATGCTTCTCGCTCATTCAATTGTTCTACTACGGTATCAATGAATCCTCTGAACCCCTCTGGTTGAGGTTTAGCTCCAGCATAAGCCAAAAAGTGCAAGCCATAGAGCATACTAATCATTTCACCAAGTGGTAAAGAACCTTCAGGTAAGTCAGAGCCTGATAAATATCCTCTTTCTTTTTGATTAAAAAACTCAAGTAATCCTCTCCCATGTTCCTCTAAATCAACTTCTCCAGCACTAAGCAAAACATCATATTCTGGTGAACTTGAACCAATGTACATCCTTGAAATTTGCTGAGTCAAACTAACACCCTCGTTTAAACCACTATATTGTGTTTCTCTTCTTTCAAGTTCTTCAATAACTAAAGAAAGCTCATCACCACTAGGGACATAATTACCTAATCCTTCCAGTTCTACTTTTGCAGATCCAAAAATAATACTTAAACATAAAAGATCACCAAGGCCAGAATTTGAAAAAAAAACATCAAACAAATCACTATCTTCAATATAACTGATTTTTCCATCGCGAATTGGTCCATAATCTAATACATTACCTTCATATAACCTCAAAACTGATTGAATTAATTCAGGATCTTGAGAAGAAAAATCCCTATCGCCTTTTGTACAAAAAAGTTTAACTCCATAACGCTGGTTTGGATTCAAATCATCTAAATATCCACCAATCACTTCTAATCCCCCTAACCAGTTTTCGTCATCTTCACTTAGGCCTCTATATCTTATATCAGATTCAAAAAGTTCAAGGTATTTTTTAGAAGCCTTTACTGGTTCACGAACATCAAACCCTAGTGGCAAGTAAACAACATTGCCTTCAATATCTCTTGCTTCAACTACAGCAAATTCTAAATCAAAATCATCAAGTAATAAGTTATGTGATTCAAAATCTCCATTCAAATTGTTAAAATAAAAACGCATTGATTTAGCTTCACTAATCACTTTATTTTTTTCATCACCAGTATCATCAGTATCAGTAACACCATAAATTAAATGAACCATTGCTTCAAACGAATCTATCATTAACTGCTAAAATCTATCCTACAATAAAAAATAAAGCCAAAAATAACTAAAAATCAACTTCACACAGTTAATTCAAATAAAAATTAATTTACAATTCCCAAAGCTTTTATACCATAAAATTTCGAAGTAATAATAGATAATTCTAAAAAATAACAAGCAAAATACAAAACGAGGTTAACAAAAATGACACATGAATTTACATTACCAAAATTACCTTACGCTTACGACGCACTTGAACCATTCTACGATAAACAAACTGTAGAAATTCATCATGACAAACATCATGCAGGTTACGTTAAAGGACTTAACAATGCTCTAAAACAACTTGCGGCAGCACGTGAATCAGGAGATTACAAATTAATCAAACATTGGAACCGTGAACAAGCTTTTCATGGTGCAGGTCACCTTTTACATACAATGTTTTGGGAAAACATGCGCCCAGGCAAAGAAGATAACAAAGCTACTGGATCTTTACTAGAGAACATCGAAAAACACTTTGGTTCATGGGAAGCTTTCACAAGTCAATTTAAAGCAGCAACTGCTGCTGTTGAAGGAAGTGGTTGGGGAGTTCTAGCAGCTTGTCCACACGGTTCTTTGCACATCTTCGCAGTTGAGAACCATCAAAAAGTTTGGGTACAAGGTTTACGTCCAATTATGGTTTGCGACGTTTGGGAACATGCTTATTATCTGAAGTACCAAAACCGTAGAGGCGAATGGATTGACAACTTCATGAAAATTGTAAACTGGGATAAAGTGCAAGAACTTTATGATTGCAAGAAAGAAGAGCAGTGTAAAGAAGAATAAATTAATTTTTTATTTTTTTATTTTCTATCAGAATGTTTTTTTTAATCATACATACCAGTCATTGCATCATATTTACCAAAACCAACAACTTCAGTGACATTATTTTCACATACAATAGCTAAGTTAATTCTATCAAATGCTCTATGGCGTTTAAGTTGATAACCTAAAGAGATTAAGTCTCCATCACGTGTGAAAACTGTAGAATCAGTAGTTTTTGAATAACCAGCGGCAATTGCTAATAACCCCTATCAACAAGCGATGATGAATGCCATCTAAAAGAGTTGAACAAATCCATTGCATTTGAATAAACACCATGACCATCTTCTAAATCATCTGGGGTAACTAACTTAGCATTTCCTATCAATCCATTTAATGCATCCATTAGAAGTCGATTTTTTTTAATTCTTGATTTCAAAGCTTTTTGATTCCCATTTCTTCTATTTTGGGACCTATCAATTTGCCCCCTTCTTTCAACATACCTGTCTCTATGTAAAACACAACTACCAATAAAAGATTTCAATTCAGCAGTAATTCCTTGTGTTAAAGCTAATTCAAAACTACTTAGTGATCTAATATGTTTGCAAACTTGCTTACTAAGTATTCCACTATCTTCTCTATCGCTTACAACATAACTAGTGTCTAGAAATAATGTGGCATCTTCAATCATAAACACTTCAAAAAAGAGTTTTTTTAAAAAGACTTAGCTCCTATAATCAAAAATGCAAACAAAATCATTCAAATTCAAACCAATTCACTTACTTGCACTTCTAATTCCAATAATAATTCTGCTCGCTTCATATAACGCAATCTATCATACAACTACTCTTACACCTAGCCAAGAACTCATAACCTCCTATGTTAACTCACCAAGTCAAGAGGAAGCACAAACTCTATTGGATCAAGAACCACTTACAATCACAGCTAATGAACTCTCACATTTAGATGACGTAGCCAAGCTTATGAGACTCCTTAACATAATTCTAATTGCAAGCATCATAATAGTCACAATAAAAATATACAAACTTCACAAAAACAAGGATTACAAAACCATTAAACAACTCATAATCATAGGATCATCCATAACTCTAATCCTCCTATTACTTTTCATTATAGCTACTCAAATAGATTTCACTCAAAGTTTCCAGGTTTTCCACAAACTTCTTTTCCCTCAAGGTAATTACCAATTCCCAGAATCCAGTTACTTAATCACTAACCTAAGTGCAGAATTTTTCCAAAACTTAGCAATAAAAATAGGTATTACAGCAGCAATTCTCTCAACAATAACTATTCTTACTACAATATTACTACCAAGAAAAGTATAATAATAAAAAATATTAAAAATGACTATTCTTCATCAGCGCGATGATATCTTTAAACTTCTCTAGGGTCCCCTATAAATGAATGTATTACTGAAACTCCTCCAGTTCCTTCCAAACTAGGAACACTAAAAGAATCTCCAGCCATTTGTGGATCTTGTAACTTCAAAGTTTCATAAAGTTCAGGATCACCCTCTTGAATATGTCTATAAATATCTCTTAGATCAAAAGAACCAGCATGAGAACCAAGGTACCTTTCAATTGCTCTTGCCAATCTTCCAGTATATGCAGAGTCATCCTTGCCTCCAATTAAAGTTTCATCAGCATACTTTGTGGCAGAGCTTGCTGTAAGAACAAGTGTTCCTTGTGGGATAGCAGATTTACCTTTTCCTTCTACAAAAACACCAGATTTGCATGCCTCAATAATAACTGCTTTTTTTCTTGCTCTAAGTTTATTAAGACGTTTATACAACTCTTTTGGACTAAAAACTTTTTTACCAATTGATACTCCATGTGATCCACCGTGCCCATGAAAACTAAACAAAAAATAACTGTCAGTAAGTACTTCTGCTTGGAGCCTAGTTAATTCTTCTCTGACATTTTCTCTTGTCGCGCCAGCACCTGTAAGGCTTGTAACAATATAACCTCTTTGCCCAAGTAGGTCACTGAGTCTTTTTACATCACCTTCAGAAGCTCCAATGTTATCGCTACCAGCACCAACAAGTAGTGCATAATTCTTAGCTTCCCCTAAACTAACTCTGTACCCAACATCACAAAGTCTAACTCTATCATCCTCATGAAGCCTATACTGAATCTCAGGTTGAATCCTTCGACCATTTAATGTAGTTCCATTTTTACTTCTAAGGTCTTGAAGGTAAAAATTCCCAGCATTATCTTGAATAATTCCTGCATGATTGCCTGAAACTAGCTTACTCCCCTCGACAACAATTCTTGTTTCAAGTGAAGAATAAATTGCAGGAATTGGTCTATCAGAACGAAGCCATTCTCCTAGTGGTGAGTGACTTCTTCCAAGTTCAGTGTTCCCAGTAAGATTAATTACTTGATCTGTAAATTCTCTTCGTAAAGTCAGTTTATTAGTCATTTTATCACTCAATGGCTGCAAAAATAACTTGTTTTAAAAACCTTCATAAGCTAAAAATTCACTGGATTTTCAGACAAGCCATACTAGTTCAGAAAACCCAATCAACTTGCTTACTGTCTTTCTAATACCAAAAAACCCATATTCAATCGCCGAAACATTTTTAAGCAAAAACACGGCAAAGAAACTAAGGGGTGCAGACAACTAACAAGTTCTGCTGTGCATATCAAGATTATATTAACAAGTACGCGTTTAAATTTAAAGGGGACAAAAGGTGGCAAGTTTTATTCGAAAAATTCTCAAGGCTTTAGGGCTTGGATCTTTATTTGGTAGAAAAGATAATGTTAAATTAGGCCTTTACGGTCCACCAAACGGCGGAAAATCAACTTTAGCTAATCGAATAAGTAAAGATTGGCTTGGCGAAGAGATGTCAACAGTATCACACATTGC
The DNA here is from genome assembly GCA_018697095.1 of archaeon. Classification (GTDB taxonomy): domain Archaea; phylum Nanobdellota; class Nanobdellia; order Woesearchaeales; family GW2011-AR9. The sequence goes on from JABHSG010000004.1 coordinate 149,389, forward strand.
TCACGAAACTCGTGAAATTGTGATGAAAGAACAAATCAATATCACTAATGAAAAAGGTCAAGGTTTAACATTTTCCTTGGTAGATACTCCTGGGATCTCAACTAGAATCGATTATGAAGATTTTCTTAAGCGTGGAATGAAAAAATCACAAGCAAAAGCACGTGCTAAAGAAGCAACTAAAGGAGTTATTGATTCAATTAAGTGGCTTGATGACATGGACGCTGTTGTTGTAGTTCTAGACTCAACAAAAGACCCGTACAGTCAAGTTAACATTACAATCATTGGAAATTTGCAAGCTAGAAAAATCCCAGTACTTATTGTTGCAAACAAAGTTGATCTTAAACGCTCAAATATGGACTTAATTAAAGCTGCATTTCCACAATACGAAGTTGTTGGTATTTCTGCAAAATATGGTAAGAACATGAAAGATTTTTACGAAATCTTAATTGACTTTGCCGGGTAAAGTTTATATACAAAAAAATAACTATTGAAACATACAAAGAGGAATCTATATAATGGTTACATTTCAATTCGTCCCATATCACGACATGCAGCACTTGAGTTCAAGTAAACGAATTCAAAAGCTAATTAGTATTGTTAAAAATGAAAAAATCGTGGTAATGGAAGGTAGACTTCGTAAAGAAGAAGAAGCAGGCCTAATTGAAGAGACTATGAATTCTGTATCACGTGCTTTCCCAGGGATTGAAATTGGTGTGATTTATCCAGAAAGTGGAAAATTACAAGGTTTTGAAAAACTAAAAAATAATGTTGTTAATCTTCTTTTAGGTGACCGTCAGGGCTTCACAGTTGTCGGCCCAGCTAGTATTGTAAAAAAGATAGTGCGTAACCCAGGAAAATTAGAACTCTTCACAGAAGAAGCTAAGGGAAGTAAAACTACCAAAAGACGTCGTAAAAAATAATTTTTTATAATTTTTCAAGCAAATTCTCAAAAAAAAAACTTTGTAATTACTCTTCTGCTTACACAAATAATAAATACCCTTAACTCTTTTTCAGTTACATGCCTCACCAATGTGTAAGATGCGCTGAAATTTATCCTGATGGCGCAAAACAAATCTTGTCAGGATGTTCTTGTGGCGCAAGGCTCTTTATGTACATAAAGAAAAAACATCTTGAGGAAGGTAAAAAACTTCTAAACAATCTTTCAGACGGTGAAAAGAAACAAATTGAAGATGATATTTTTGAAATATCTCAAGTTAGGCAAAAAGACCACGCAGTTGATAGTGGCGACAAACCTGTTGTACTTGATTTCGAATCTATTCGTGTTATGAAACCAGGCTCTTACGAACTTGATCTCATAAAGATGTTCAAAAAGAATCCTTTGATCTTTAAACTAGAAGAAGGAAAGTATATGATTGATATTACTCAAGCTTTTGAGAACTCCGGCAAACACAAGTGATTACAAAACAAATAATTTAATCACTGCACTATCTTTTGAACTCCACCAATTCTTACCAGAATATTCAATAAACAAAGTATCCCCACGCTGGAACATTACATCATCACCAACATTTATTCTTCTTTGCTTCATCATACGTAATTTAAATACCTTGACTTTTGACCATTTAAGAGATTTCAAATTAAAAAATAATTTCCCATTGTTAATTTTAAACCCACTAACTAATTTACTTTCTAGCCACCATTTAAAATCATCTTGAAGATCAAAACGTTTTTTAGTATTGCCAATTTTAGCTTTCACATAAACTTCAAGGTCAGGAGACGTACTTTTATTTCGAGAATATTTTGGAAAAGAACTAATAATCTTATTCCAAAAAGAGATCCAATTAAGCTTAAATGGAAGGCTAAAAGTAATTTCCTTTTGTGAATGTAAATTTGGACTGCTTACTTCAATTAGAAAAGAGATAGTTTTATTTTCAAAAAAAGATAAATTTCCTCTTCTATATACAGCATCTTCTTCAAAACTAACCATCTTAAGATATAAGAAAACAAAATCAATTTATAATGATTTGCAAAATTTACAGTTTTTGAGACTATAACTTTTTCTTAGTTGCCTTATCAGAAATGATTGCTGAATTACCACTAGGATCGCTCACAATCAACTTTAATTTGTCACGGCCTAAGATTACGTTATTAATTTTTTTAATCATCTTACGTGCCTTTTTCTTAGCGTCACTGTCATCTTCACTTTCAGCTGCACTTTCAATGATTTTTTTAATCCTCTCAAGTACACCTTCAACGTTTGTAATGAATCCATTAGAGGCAGGACCAGACTCCATAGTAATGATTCTAGGGATTTTGAGAGTAGCTTCACTGCTTTTTACAACTTTAATACTCATATCATCTTCAGAATTGATTTCAAGAGTATATTGCATAGGTTGTTTTTTCTCAGATACTTCCAAATCATTTTTACGATAGCCACAACCGTTACAAAAGATACCAAACACAAATGTTTTACCAAAGTGAGGAACATCTATCTCTTCCTCGTGAAGTGTAGCTTTTTTCTCGCCACACATCATACACATTTGACCTGGTAATTCTGCCATAACAACCCTAAGACCAATTTCCTTTAAAAAGATTGCGAACGTAGTGAGCAATTCTCAATAAGTTCACTTATTGTAGGATTGCGAAGCAAAGCAAGCAATCATCAAAAACAGTTGTTTTTGTAAGATATCTCTTGGAAATAAAATAATATGAAAATCAGCAACATTTATAAATAAAATCTAGTAAATCATTTTAATTAAACTAAATGCGCCGGTAGTTTAGTGGTAGAATCCCGGCCTTCCATGTGAAGGCTAGGCATCTGTTATGCACTAGCTTTTCTGAAGCTAGCCGGTGACCTGGGTTCAAATCCCAGCCGGCGCACTCTTTTTTCTAAATAAACTTTAAATAAAACCCATTAAAATTTGCCAATATGACTTATCACATTGTAATTGCAGGTGCTGGTCCTTCTGCTTTAGCTTTTGCTTTAGGATTAAAAGAAGCAAGAGGCCAATACCAAGATGATATTGAAGTAACAATTCTTGAAAGAAATCATAGAGATTCTTTGCCTAGAAGATCACTATATACAATGCAAGATTTTCTTGATGAGTTAGGAGTAGATAACGCGCAAGCAGTTGCTATGACTGACAATCACCTTCCTGGTTTAGATGCATACGTTGAAGGAGAATATAATCCTGGCTTTAAATTAAAAATAGAAGACCCAAGGTACATGCCAATTTTACTAAACCAAGATGCATTTTTGGATTACTTAATTGATCAAGTTCCAGGCATGTAAGAATAAATTTTGAAGATGAAGTGACATCTGCTAGAAGACTTGATAGTGCAGGTAGACACCAAGTAACAACTAACCATGGACAGTACACAGCAGACTTATTAATTGACAACACAGGTTCAGGTAATTTTTTAGGAAGACTCCTTGGTTATGTAACAGATAATCCTTTAGTAGCACCACTTCAAGGTGGAGTTGTGTCAGGAGATTTTGACCCAAAAGCATGTTCAATGTTTTTTGGTGAAACTGTTGGTTGGCAAAGTTGGATGTCACCAATAGATGCAAACTCTGCGGATTTAGTTTATGCCTCGCCAATGACTTTATCAGATTTGCAAAAAGCAAAGTCTGAAATTGGTCAAAGAGTAGAAGCTTTAAGACAGTTTGCACAAAGCTGTCTTGGAACTAGTATGCAATTCACTGGCAGCACTTTTAACGACTTCTCAAGAATTCAGCCAGTAAGAACAGCACGCCAAGGTTTCACAACTATTGGAAATGGTTCAGGAATTGTTAACCCTTACCAAATAGATTCACTAAGACCAAATATGAGAGTTGCAACAATGCTTGCAAAACAAATAGTTCAAAATGGTATTGGAAAAGAAACTCTTCAAAGTGTAGAAAAATACGGTTTCTCTGATTTCATGTTTGATCGATGTAAGATGCTTGCTCTCACTAGATTTAGAATGGAACAAAGAACAAACGTTTCACAAAGAAGGTCATTTAAATTTTTTAATGGTTTATTAAGAGAATTAAATTTTGAAAATTCAGCTGAAATTGTCCTTGGTAGTCAAAGACCAACTGCAATAGAGTATGTAAGAATACTTGCAAGTGTGATTCCTAGGTTAAAAAGAGATAGGATTGAAACATTAGCAGATGTTTTAATGAAAGCTTGGTATATGACAAAAGAACCACGCTTCGCATAAATAACTCCGTCCAAAAGACAACAAAATCTTATATATCAAATACTCCTCAAAAAAGATCTTGTCCTTTCGCAGGGCCAAGGAAAAGGTTTGAGCTAGAAAATCCAGCTGGTTTTAGACTTCGGTCTGCGTAAAACCTGTCCTCCTAGATGCGAAAGGCAATACTTTCTTTTCAAATATTTTAAGCTAAATAATTGCAATTGATTAATGACAATCTCTATTTCTAAAAAAAGCTTTATTAAAGCGAAGCTCATTCTTCAGTAAATGTCAACTCCTAACAAATCAAAAACTACTAAAAATAAAACAAATAACAAGAGTATAGTTATCTTTAGTGCTCATTCTGATGATTTTGTAATAGGTGTTGGTGGTACAATTGCTTTTTACAAAGAAAAAGGCTACAAAGTTTACTGTTATGTTTTTTCATATGGCGAAAATTCTCATCCTTGGGTAGAAGGAAAAAAAGTACAAAATTTTAGAAGTCATGAAGCTTTTGAAGCTGCTAAGGTCCTTGGTTGTGATTGCAAATTTTTTGATTTAAAAGAATTAAACTTCACTCAAGATGCAAAAAAAACTAAATTAAAATCAAAACTCAAAAAAATAATAGAAAAAATAAATCCAGAGAAAATATTTACGCATTCCAGTGAAGACCCACACCCTGATCATCAAGCAGTTAATGATATCACGCTTGAACTTTATGACTCTTTAAAATCCAAACCTCAAATTCTTTCTTATTCAGTTTGGAACCCAGTAGAATTCAAAACTCGTCATCCTGCTTTAATTATTTCAATCAAAACTACTTTCAAATTGAAGATGGTAGCACTCCATAAATTCCCAAGCCAAAGATTCAATGCAATATATCCATTAATGTTTTTCATTTGGTTCAGAGCAATCAGAGATGGATGGATTATCAAATCCAGATTCGCCGAGAAATTTTATCTAATTCGCAAAGGTGACTAAAATGGATAATACAATACTTCAAGACATTTCCATTTTTGCAAAAGAAAAACCAAAACTGCTAATTGTTGCAGATAGATATCTTCCAAAAGTAGATGGTGTTCTTGGAACAGTAAATGAATTTATTAAAAAATCAAAAGATGATTTTGATATTAGTTTATTAGTTCCAAAATTTTCAACAGCTAAACTACAAGGCATTAAACCAATTACTCTAAAACTTACAAAAAAACTAAAAATTTTCGAATATCCACTCACAAAACTTTGTTTTAGCAATCTTAGAAAAACCAAAAAAGCAGTTAAAAATTCAGATATAATCTTTTTGCAAGAGTACGGTCCAAATTGCATTATGGCTTATTGGTACGCAAGACGTTACAAGAAAAAAATAGCTTTGTACATCCATAATACACCATGGGAGTTTAGTGCAGCTTATTTTAATCTTAGTCAAAGAATATTTACTTTAGTTACTAAAGCCTCAGAATTTGCAATGAACCGTATGGATTTAATTATAATCCCATACAAAGAGTACTTCAAAGAGTTAAGTGAGCATCATATTAAAACAAAAATAGAACTAACTAAGTTAGGAATCAATATAACTAAATTTTCTCCAACGCAAAACAAACAACAAGAAAGACAAAATCTCAATTTACCAATTCATAAAACAATTTTAACTTATGTGGGAAGATTTTCTAAAGAAAAAAATCTACAGTTAATAGCAAATGCTATGAAACATCTTGACTCAAAAAGTTTTCATTTGCTTTTAGTTGGTGATGGTGATAAAGAGATTAAAGAACTCTTCAAAACTTATGAAAATGTAACTATGACTGGTTTTGTAAATAACGTACAAGATTATCTAAAAGCTAGTGATATTTTCATAATGCCATCACGAACTGAAACAACTTCTTTAGCAACTCTTGAGGCGATGGCTTGTGCAGTACCAGTTCTTGCTACAAAAGTTGGGTTTATACAAAGCTATTTGAAAAGAGGCTACAATGGAGAATTTATTCCTAAAGAAGAACCAAAAATACTTGTAAAAAAGATTATGAAACTGGTTCAAAACCCTTCTTATTATCGTAAACTATCTTTGAACGCTAGAAACATGGTAGCTTACCAATTTTCTTGGGGACGTTCAATTAGTAAAATGAAAAAACTTCTAAAATCACTTATCTAAAAGATAAATTCTACAAAAAACAATAGCATGTATATACCCTATAAACCAAACACATATAATAAAACCAATATGAGCAAGACCAGGTAGTTTTTGAGGTGTAACAATGAGTACTTACGATTATGAAGATAAAAATTCAGACGAAGCTTTCATGGAAGGCTTTGAAGATGAGATGGAAGTAGATGAATGCGCAGAGTGCGGATCTGCTTTAAGAGAAGAAACTTTTCAAAAGACAATCGATGGTGATAGTCTTAGCTTTTGTACAACAGATTGCGCAAAAGATTACAAAGATACCATTTAATTTTTTTAATTCTTATTACTCTCTCTAGATATTAATTTTACTACAAAAAAGGGATTAAATTTAAAAATAATCTTCAAAAATAAAGGGTATGAACCTAGAAAATTTTTTGAATGATAAAGGCCTAATTAGAATTTCTTCTCTAAACCAAGTTATTTTCAGGAAATCAAAGTTCCTAGTTGACACAATGTATGCTGAAGATGATAAACTTGCAATTTATCCAATATTAAAAAAAAGGCATCTTGTACATGATTTACTCAACCTTTATGGTACCCATTGGAGATACACAACTGCAATTCCAGAATGGGAAGCTAACCTTGAAAGAAGAGAAGGAGATAGCCATGTTGTATTTAAAAATTTAAGAGAAGGAAAAAAAGATCAAAGACATGGGTTATTCGCTTTTACACAACAATATGTAAGAAGGTTTGGAAGTCTATGGGTTTTTGATTGTGATAGAGATAACGATGGATTAGAATTTCGTAACAACGCATTGGTTCCAATGTTTCAAGGTGACAATAGGGAATACAAACAAATGAAAAATAGAATAAAAAGTCAGCTCACTTAACCATATACTTCTCTGCAACTTCTACTTCGCCATCTATATCTTCTCTTGTCTGGCGCCTAATTGTATTACCACAACGCCTGCAATGCATAGCGTCAACTTCATGACCAACAAGTCCACATTTCTTACATTCTGTGTTATGCTTTTGTCCAGAGCTAACAATAACTTTCAAAAGTTTTCCTAGCTGCCATGGAATCATTGCAACACCTGTAAGTATCATTACTACTGTTATTGCGCGACCAAGTGGTGATAGTGGAGTTACATCACCATAACCTACTGTACTTAAAGTTACAATTGCAAAATAAAGTGCATGCCAAATAGTCCCAAACCCATCAGGCTGCGCAACACTTTCAACTGCCCAAATAAATCCAGCGAATACAAAGATGATTGTGAAGACTGTCAGAACAATTCTAATTATGATTAGTTCAGTATCAGTTAAGTAACCAAAGAGTGTCTTACGGCCTTTAAACGCTCTTTGAAACCGAAGTATCCGTAAAATTCTAAACAAACGTAGTATTCTAAAAATCCGAACAAAAGAAAGGTTCACAAAATTCACAAGTACTGGTATAATTGCAATCAAATCAATTAGTGAATACAAATTAAAGAAATGTTTAACCTTTTTTTGAGCAACCCACATCCTTAGGCCATATTCAATTATAAAAAAACTAACAAGTACAAGTTCTGAGTACCAAAAAAAGTTGTGCCAAGCCTCAGATACATTATGTGTATCAGCAATAAAAAAAGCGATCGCTAAAAAGTTCAATAAAAACATGGTTCCTTCAAACCATCTCCCATAAGAAGTTTCATAATTATCAATATGTTTAGAAAAAAATCTGTGCATTACATGTGATATCCCTTTCTCAGCATCATGAAGTAATTCTAAGTCAACATCATCTTCTTCTTTTTGCATTTTAGAAAGAACATGATGAGCCTTTCTACGCCTTATAGTAGGTTTAGTCTTAGGAATTTTATTCTTCTTTTTAGAATTACGTTTAACTGACCTAACCATTTACACCTACCTAAGTGAATATAACTGTTAAAGCATATTTAAAACTTCGTCAAAAGTTAAGAAGCAAAAATCTTTTAAATTAAGTATGATATACAATTTTATGGGAACAAGTAGTATTGATAATCACCTTATGAAGAAAAGTCATGTTGCGGGTTTTTTAAGTGGATTAGTTGACGGAGTAGCTACTTCTGTTTTCCCTACAAGCCATGGTTCTCAAGACTATACCTTGAAAGCTCAACAGATAGGATACGATTTAGGTAGTTCTGTTGTCCAAAAATCAATGTCTATAGCTGAAACAATACGTTTTGGTGTAGGAATTTTTGCACAAGATTATAGGCGCTAAGAAATAAAAACATCTAATTTTATAAACTGCAAATAATAAATCAGAAAAATGGGAATGTATGATGCTCTTGAAGGGGTGAAATATTTTGAACTTGCGATATCAGCAGTAGCAGCAGCAGCTTTAATAATTCCCATTGCAGTGACATACCTTAATAAACCTAATTCAGAAATAAGAGTACCAGAACCAAGTAGCTTAGAACTAAAATTAGACTCTGGAGATAGTTCAATTAACCAAGACTCCGGGCTCAATATTCAATACTAAACAATCAAGAAACTGTAAAACAAAGTTTTACTGGCTTAGAGACTTTTTGTTTCAAAGAATAATTCTTCGCACTTCTTTATCCGCGCCTTTGTAGAAACCAAGCGACGATTTGCCTCAGCACATAATCTTTCAATATAACCCTTAGTCAAACTGTTGTCAAGTACAGTTTCAATTCTACCAGTATCATTAAGTTCTAAGATTAAATTTTTCAAAGAGATCATTCCACTTTTCTTAAGTCCGTTAGTATGCAAAATAGAAAGCATTGAACTCGCAGCTTCAAAATTTTTACATTTGATATGCACAATAAAAGGTTCATACATAAATCGTAAAACCTCATCATCACCTAATCCACTCACAATTTCAAAAACCTTCAAAAAATCACAAGCATCATGGGTTTTATACACCCATTTGGCATCTCCTTTCTTAACTCCACTCATAAGAGTGATTCTTCCAGAGCATGAACTAGTTGTTTCATAGTCTCCACCTTCCTTATTCAACACATCCAAAAGATCTATGATGTCAGCATCAATGAACCCTTGGGGCGATTTATCTACATTTACACTAAAAGCCATATCATATCCAAATTATAATCTCTTTAAGAACTTAACGAAGAAAATGAACATTACTACAAATAAAAAAAGAATTAAAAATGAAATAAGAATTACTTGTTCTTATCATAAATCTCTTTAAGTTTTTCAGTCAAAGCTGGTTTTGGATTAAATCCAACAATTTCACCAACTTCTTTTCCACCTTTAAAGATTTTTAAGTTAGGGATCCCACGAATTCCAAATTCCTGTGAAATTTCAGGGTGGTCTTCTGTGCTTAGTTTTGCAAAAGTTAGTCCTTCGAATTGTTCGTCAGAACTTACTTCTTCAAGAACAGGCGCTAGAGCTTTACAAGGTCCACACCAACTAGCCCAAAAATCAACTAGAATAAATGCTCCATCTTCCTTTACAAGTTTGTTAAATTCTTCTGCATTAAGTGCTTTTACCATAATTATGTCCCTCTAAATTTATAGTAATACACCTAAATTCACGGTATATAAAGTTTGTGAACGCAGTGAGTAAATATTGAAAATTTTAATTTCCATAAACTTGTACATAGAACAATTAAAGCTTCAAACAATAATCCCAAGCTTCTCAAACTCTTTTTCTAATTCATCAATTTTAATCAAATGAATCCCTTGGATTCCAAGTGACTTTGCCATTTCAACATTTTTAAGACTATCATCAATAAAAATACAATCTGAAGCATCAGCTCCAAGTTCCATTAATACTTTATCAAAAAACTCGCGACCAGGTTTCTGGCAGCCAATTTCGCTTGAAAAAAACAATTTTCTAAAAAAATTCAAATTATAATTTGCTTGAATGTAATCTGTTTTAAATTTCATCTGATTTGATGCTATAACAACTTCGTACTTTGAAGACAATCGCCTGGCCAATTCAAAATTAACACTTAGTGGTAATTCTACAAGTGCTCGCATCATTTCATCACCTTTAATTCCAAAATCAGATTCCATCCCAGATAAAAAAGTAGAATAGTCACTAGAACAACTAGACATTTTTTCATATTTGGCAATTACTTTAGCAAGCTCATTAACATTAATTCCATACTTAGGACCTAAACGTTCAGCAGCATATCTAACATCACCTGGAGATAAAACACCTCCCCAATCAAACAATAAATATTTCACCATCAAAAATTAAAAGAAAAAACAATCTATAAACGTTATGAAATATAATCAGAAAATTAAGACAAAATATCCCTTAATAAGTCATTTACATATTTAAAGTTAGGATCACCAAGAAGTATCACGTCATAACCTTTTTTGAATGCTTCAAGCCTCTCATCAACGCGATCATTTAAGAATCCAATTGATAAAACTTCATCATGTTCAAGTCCAGCAGCCATTCCCAAATCGCCAAGTCCATCACCAAGAAGTATTACATTACTTCTTTTTTTTACTGATTCATAATACGAATGCTCTTTTACATTTGTTTCATTTTTATTCACAGACGTAATCATTGGCGTACTGTGCCCAATAGCTTTTCCATTTTCATCAAATTCAAAAAAGTTCGCAATCAGGTGTACATTCTTAGACATAAGCCCAGTTTGCTTCAATTTCATTTTGATTACATCTCCTTGCCCAGAAGATAAAATAAGAATAGGAATATTCTCTTCCATAAGACGCCTAAAAAACATTGCAATCCCATCACGCAGTTTCAATGTCTTATCTGTTACTAATCTCTTGATCATATCTTTACGCATTCCATACTTAACCAAGATTCCCCAATGTTTTTCCCACCACTCTTGCATTTTCTGATATTTTAGTTCAAAAGAAATCTTTGTATCAATTTCGATAGGATAATATTTTTCCTTAAGTGCTTTACTTTTACTCAGATATTCATCTCCTAAAAGGCCACTATCACGAATACGTTGATAACTAGAAACAAACCTATCTCCACTAACATACGCCTGAGTTAATGTCTTATCAAAGTCAGTCACAATATGTAGCGAACTTGCACCACTTTTTTTCAAAGCAGCAATTTTAGCTTCAAATTCAGAAGGCCTAGATATAATCACATTAGGATCCATAAAGAATAGCCTGAACATACTCTTGATAAAGCTTACTAATCATTTGCGAATATTTATGTCAGTATCTTTTAAAAGAGCAAGAAGAAAACAAAAGACTCATGATCTATCCAACAACTACAGTAGCTGACCCTGAATCCTCTGGGATGAAAATGCCTCGTCAAGCAACATTTCTTCATTATGGTTCAATAGATCAAACTGCCATTATTCGTGAACTTAAAGATGATCAAAGACACCCAATTGGGCCAACCTATCTAAGATTTATGACTCCAGATTTTCTTGGAGGAAGAATTGCAGGACTTTGGCATGGAACAACTTCAAAATTAACTGGTCTTTGGGAATATCAAGGAGACATATTAACTTGGAATGAAATAAGTGAACTTAGCCTCAGTACAAGTCATTCTGCAAGATATATGCAAGCAAGAAGGCAAACCCCACAAACACAAGAGATGGGTTTTGATCAAATACTAACAGTCCTATTCCCAGGTATGAATAAAGAAGAACTACTTGAAAAAAACCCAGGCCTTGACAGAATTAGTAGAGCTTCATATGGACATCAAAATGATGGAATTTATCCAATCTGTTTCCAAGGACAGTGGGGAAGAACTGATGAAAGAGGATTAACTTTAAAATTAATACATCCTAATGAAGCTGCAGATTACGAAATCATTGGATTAAAAAATAAACATAAAGGTAAAAGACCAGAAGAAGTAGTTACCCTATTTCAAGATGATTAATTATAATCAAAGACCAATTCCATAACATTCTTAAACACTAATCTTCCAAATTCCATCTATGACAATTAACAAACAAGATGTAACTTCAATCACAATTCTAGGCGCTGGCGCTTTTGGTTTTGCTATGGCGCACGTTCTTTCAAACAACAACCCAAACATCCATATAACACTTTTCGACATCCAAGAAGCAGCAATCAAACATATTCAAGATACAAAAGAACATTTATTTTTTCACAAAGGAATCAAATTACCTAGCAACGTATCAGCAACAACGAACTTAGACGAAGCAATAAATAACAAAGCTCCACAAATTATCCTCTTAGCAGTTCCTTCTAAATTTGCACGTTCAGCATTCAATAACCTTAATGGCAAAATTCCGCAAAACACTATCTTTCTTAACGTAGCAAAAGGCCTTGAACCAAAAACAAATAACAGTATTCAAGAAATCCTAAACCAAGAGTTAGGGCAAGACCAAAGCCCATACCACTACGCAACACTTTCTGGAGGTATGATCGCAAGTGAAGTCACAGCAAACGCACCACTAGGAGCCGACATTGCCTGCCAAGACATAAACGTAGCAAATCTTCTAAAAGAACTAACTCAAAATCAATTTCTTAAAATCAGAACCAGTACAGACACAGTAGGAACTCAATTAGCTGGAGCTCTAAAAAACGTAATCGCAATTGGTGCTGGAATAATAGATTCAAACCTTAAAGAAAGTTCCAAGTCAGGTTACATCTCTGCAATTAGTGTAGAAATGCAGCTTCTTGCAATCAAATTAGGCGCAAAACAAGAAACTTTCGAAGCAGGTTCATACGCTTGGTGGGGCGACTTGATGACAACTTGTTTTGGCGCTTCAAGAAACTTAGAATTTGGAAGACGCGTTGGTAAACCCCAAAACCAACAAACACCTGAAGATATTCTAAAACAAATGTATGAAGAAAAAAAATCTGTTGAAGGTTATAACACAATTAAAGCAGTATACGACTTACTAATAAAAAATCAAATACATGCACCAATCACAACAGCCCTTTACCAAACTCTTTTCGAAAACAAACCTACTGAAGAATTCATCAATAACTGTATGTAAGTAAAATGTCAAAAAAGCAAAAGATACAATCTAACGCACTTCAAGTTTTAGACATTCTTAAGCCTCTTGCTGGCAAAACCATGCTTGAAGAGTACAAACATCGTTCACCTTTTGAACTTCTCATCATGACTCTTTTATCAGCGCGTACCAAAGATTCAACAGTGATCCCAATTGCTCTAAACATTTTCCAAACCCATAACACACCAGAACATTTCCTAACCTTAACAGAACAGCAAATCCAAAACATGATTTATGGTATCGGCTTTCACAGAACAAAAGCAAAACACATCAAACAATTATCTCAAATACTAATCCAAAAATACAAATCCCAAGTACCAGGCACTATGGGTGAACTTCTAGAACTTCCAGGTGTTGGTCGTAAAACAGCATCTTGTATTCTTAGTTATGTTTTCAATGTCCCAGCAATAGCAGTAGACATCCATGTTCACAGAATTACAAACACAACTCGTCTAAACTGGATTAATACAAAAACTCCAGAGCAAAGCGAAACAGCTCTCAAACAACTTATTCCAAAACAAAGATGGAATCAAATCAATTCATTAATAGTTGATCACGGGCAACGTATTTGTCATCCAAGATCTCCAAACTGTAATGAATGTGCAATCACTAACTTTTGCAACTACAAAAAAAGCAAATCATCAAAGATTTAATTCTCTAACTTCATTTCCAAATCTTGCATACATTTCAATTAATTTATCAATACTTTTAGTGCGACTAACAACTTCTTCTACATCCCCATGGTAATTTCCTCTACTTAAACCATAAACATCACAGGTTTCTCCATTTACTTTAAGTGGCATAGGATTTCCTCGAAAAGAATACTCATTTACTCCTGCAGTAATAAAAACCCCTTTTAGAAGATCATCCACCCCTTCTGCAGCAATATAAATATTAAACCTATCTCCATGAACCCTTTTTTCTTTTCTTATAGGAGTCACAAATATCGTGGTATCAATCAAACTTGGTTTAGATAATCCAACATACAAAACTGACCCATTTCCTCTCTTAACAAAATATTTTCCTTGCTGACTCAAAGGACTATCAAATTCTTCCTCTCCTAAATCAGAATAACCACTTTCAACAAGCAAATCATTTAATTTTCTATAGTCTACTAAAGCTGCTTCTAACAATTTTTGATCTCTTTCAGCTCTTTGCCTTAGTCTTTGAGCCCTATCTTCTTCGCTTTCTTTTTTTCTTCCCACTTAAATCGCATTAAAGAGTTATTTTATAAAATTATTACATCATTTAGACTAACTAATCTAAATCAAATAATCATCTAAATCACCTAAACATTATTAAAAAAGATATACTTTTACAACACATGTCAAATTTTGAAGAAATGCTAGCAAAACAAATAGCTAAACTATCACCTAACCAGCCACCACCACGCCATACTTCTCAAGGCAACAACCTTACTTTAGATGATCTTCACGATTTAACAACACCTCCAACTCAAGCACAAACCTACACAACATTCAGACCAGATCAAGCAGCTAGAAGATATGCTGCTATGCCAGCAACTTCAAGCTCAACAACAACACTTCTAAATCTAAGATATTAGCTTTAATTCAAAATAAAGTCTAATCTCAAAAAATATGTCAGTGCCTTCTTATAATTAAACTAACTTGAATCTTTATGGTTATCGGTAGTTCTACACAGCCTTATGGCTTTAATCCTAATATTGGTTCAAGAGCAACTACTAGGTTAGCAAGACCAGTAAAATCTTTTGCAAGTGACAGTGGTGCAAAAAAAAAAGCACAACTTCTAAGAGATGGCGCAAAGTTACATGAAAGAGGAGACCCAGGAGCTAATCAAACTGGTGTTACGATTGCAAAAACTCTTGCTGCAATGTATAGCGCAACTGCAACAAGAATCTCTGTAGTTAGTTATGATCCCCCACAAATACAAGTCACAGAAAATGCAGGAATTGGTGCAGGAGGTGACATTGCTTATCTAATGACTAAAGACAGACATGCACTAGCAACTGGTTTAGAAAGGACAGTAGCAGATAGCCTTGCGCAAAGACAAGCAATTGGCGCTCAAGGTCAAGAAAATATGGGAAAGAACTATCCAAACAATTCAACATCAAATTATAATAGAAGAGGTTTTGCAACAACTGGGCCAAATCCAGGGAGATTAGTTAGTACTTATGCTTAGAAAATTTAATTATCAATCTTTTTTACGTCGAGCTTTGAGCATCTTTTGAATATCTAGAAAATGTCTACCTAAATGTTTTACAATTTTTTTTTGTTTATGACTTTTAAGCTGCAAGTTATCTAGATATTGTTTGTGTGGCATTTGCATAAGTGCAACAGAATGTTCAAGTGATAACTTTTGATGCAAAAACCCATTAATTTGTTCATACTTTTCATAAACAGTATTAAGTTTTCGATCAAAATGTTTTATGTTTGTAATAGCAGCGCTCATTCCATGAAACTCATCGTTAAGTAGTTTATTTGACAAATGAGCCATCTTTGAGCTATTTTCTCGTCCTTGCACATGCATTAGTTTCATATCAACTACAGCATTAGAGATAACAGATAACTTAGATGTATTCTGATCAGCAATCGCTAGAGCACCAAGTACTTTATGAAAGTCTGCAAGCTGTTTGTTTAGATATTTTTGTTCATGCATCCCAAGTCCAGAATAAAATTTATGACTCTTGTGATCTTTACTTCTAGCTCGCAAAGGTTTTACAAAATGTTCTTTCAAACCTTTAATATCTGAACTAATAGAACCAAAACTACGTAGTTCACGCCTAATACCTTGTACATCCATCAAAACACCTTAATTAAATTAAAAAAATACAAAGAAAATTACCTTATAAAACTTTGTTAAATAAGGAAAGAAAAAAAATTATAAAAAAATTAAGACATCATATATCCAATTGCTTCTTCGACTCTATTACCAATCCTTGGTGTATAACTAACAGAAACTAAGACAGTATCTTCAGCTGCAGCATAGGGACGAGACAATCTATTTTCACTATCCCTAAATTCTACTTGACCTGCATTTCCAAAAGAATCTCTAATAATCAATCTTGCAGCAGGACCATCTGCATTCTTCCAATCGTATCCATTTGGATTTCCTGGACTTGGAACTTTTAATCCTGTTTTACCAAGACGTCCAACTATACCAGGAATTTGACTTTTATCAACTTTAAAAACTCTATTTAATGTTACCATATTAACTATATGTTCCAAATACATCTTAAATAGTGTGGCAAAAACTGCGAGAATAAGTGGATTTATCGAAATATGTGTCTTATTTCCACAAATTGACTCCATTTGCAATTAAAAGTCATCTAGACTAATTAACAAAATCTTTATATACGACATACACCAAAAATCTCTTTTATAATTGAGAAAATAACGGGGTAATTAAAATGAGTTTATTTTGTGAAAAATGTTCATCAATCATGCGGCCTAAACTTAAAGGAAGCAAAAAAATTTTAGCATGTTCTTGTGGTTTTGAAAGAGAAACCAGTGGCGAGTCATTAGTTCTTAAAGAAGAAATGACTGGAAAAAAGAAAATAGTAGCTGTTAAAGAAGTAACAGAAATGATGCCTAAAGTAAGAATCAAATGTGACGACAACGATTGTGAAAATGATGTTGCTTTTTATTGGACACAACAAACAAGAGCAGCAGACGAACCTGAAACAAGATTCTTTAAATGTACAAAATGTAAACACACCTGGAGAGAATACTCATAAATTTTAAGTGAACGTTATGGTAGCAGAATTCAAAGAACTCTATGATACGATTGTAAATAGTGAAACCTTTCACTCTTGGTTTGCTAAAAACCCTAAAGTGCAACTCTCACACTTCTTTGCTCAAATTAATCAAAACTATATCCCAACATCTGCTTGGGATCTTGGTTTTTTTAACCCTGAAGATGAAAAGATAACTGTTTTCACACTAAATGAAGCAAATGAGATTATTCAAAAAAATACTGATGACGTTTTTAAACAAAAACAAGCAAAAGTTCACACACTTGATCCTAAAGAACTAGATAATTTCTTAGATTTTAAAGACTCAATTGTATATTGTCAAAAAGCAATTGAAGATAGCTTCCCAGGAATCGATTCATTAAGAGGCAGCGGCTTTGCAATTTTACAAACTTTGCAAGATGATACTAAAGAAGAGGAATCTCTTTTACCTACTTGGAACATTTCTTTTATCACAAAAAAACTTTCTTTTCTAAACATTAAACTCGAAGCAAGTAGTGGCAAACTAATCAGTACAAAAGAACATAGTATGATGAGCCCTAAGAAGTAAAGTATAAACAATGTCAACAAAGCAAAATAATCAAATAAAATACATTCTTTTCGATTTAGCAGACGTTATCATTGAAGGCCTCATTAAAATAGAATTTGAGATTGCTAAATTCACAGACGTTCCTGTTGACATCATCTCAAAAGCACTTCGTGGTCCAAAGCTAAGAGAATACTTTGAAGGTAAACTTTCTGAGTTTGAATATTGGAGATTAGTTATCGAAGAAGCAAAAATAGATCTGCCTTTTGAAAAGCTAGCAGATATTACTCGCAAAAAATTCAAAAAAGATATGCCAGGAACAAAAGATATTATCAAAAAACTCAAAAATAAAGGTTACAAATTAGCACTTTTATCAGATCACTCCAAAGAATGGATAGAATTCATCAAAGAACATCACGAAATTGAAGAACTTTTTGAAACAATAATATTTTCCTACGAAATTGGATCAACAAAATTAGAAGAAAAAAGTTTTCACAAAGCACTTTTAGAAGCTAACTTTGAACCAAAACAAACCCTTTTCATTGATGATAGCCTAAAAAATATTACAATTGCACAAAAAGTTGGCATCACAAAAACCCACCAGTTTTATGATTCCAAAAAACTTGAAGAATTCCTTATAGCGCAAAAGATATTATTATAATTTTTTTATTGTAATTTATTTAATTCTACCATAAATATTTCAGAATTTAAAGCTACATAAAACTTATGCCATGACAACTTACCAAACATTTCTAAGAACCTTTGATCAATGATACGTCTCCAACATACTGTTTCCTTAGCAAGTAACAATTACAAACCATATTACAAAGTAACAACACTCTCTTTCACGACAAGGGGGTGTCGGCGTGTAGACTATATCTTAGTGATAAAGAGTCTTTATATATCAGAAAACAAAACTTATTTTTGTTAAAATTGAGTTGTTCAAAAACAAACGTGGTGGTAATTTTTTTTGCAACTCACAAAAAAAAATGGTGTTAGGTGGTTAAGTAAAATGGGTAAAGTAAGTTATAAAGCACAAATGGCATGTCACAAGTTAGATCTTTTTTTAATAAAAGAAGAACTTAAAACAAATCTAAAAAATTCTCAGTAAACTAATAAACTTTATTTTTTTCTTTTCTTATTACACTAAGCAGCATAAATTAATATCACACTCTACTAAAAGTTCCAATTCTGTTTTTATGATAAGATACTGGAACAAATAATCCGCCATCATTTCTAACCCATCCTTCATCTTGATTAAGCAAAAAATCTACAATTCCATTCTCAAGAGCACCCTTTGCACGAATTACTGCAACAGCTGCTTCATCAAGCCCACCTCTAAATTGAGCATACAAATCATGTGTTTTTTCTTTAAATGGAAGTTCACTACAAGAGTCACAAACAGGGATATATCCAACTGACCCATTAGCTTCATCTTCTAAGTAAACAGTTTTATCAAAATATGGGGCAGCAACATGGCCAGAAAACAATTTTTCATGAGCTTTATTAGCATGCCCAAAATCCTCTTTGATAAATTCACCTAGCCCTAAACGTTGTAGGTGTGCCCTAGACCAAATTCTTTGTGAATGTATCGCGGCAGAACCACAAACTTGTTCTTCCACAAGGGCTTGACAAACAGGATCAACATTTATGTTAAAAGAAGTTGCTCTATAACTTGCCCTTACATGTGCAAAAGCTTCTTGACGAAAATCAAATTCTAATCCAGATGTTACTGTATACAAACCCTCACTTTTTGCCCATTGTAAAAATTCAAGAGTCTCAGCTGCAGCTAGTTCATCCAAACAAAAAAGGTTTTTTTCATCCATAGCAACTACCTTTAGTGGTAGATCTGTTCTCAAAGTTAGGCCTTGGTAATCAACTGTTCTTCCTCTAGATCTTGCAACTAAGTCTCTTGCAGCAATAAAATGTTCACGAATTTCTCCAGCTCGCATAGCACTTAAAGCTCTAATGGATCCCTCTCTTCCCCCATCAATAGAAATGTTTGCTCCGTCACGAGAATTTAATGCAGAGTTAACAGCTAAAAAACCAAACCCACTATAGTTTGCTCTTTTAAGTTCATTATAGACTCCTTTAGATTTCCCACCATTCATTGGCCCCTTAAAATCTACAACTTTCCCAAACAAATCTTGAATACGTATATTACTTAGAAAAATATTAACCATCTTACCACCAGCAACCACCAATCTGCTCTTAAAGTTTCGTTGCCCCCAATCCATAGATACAAACAATCAGAAACAAAAAGTCAAGATACAAAACAGTATTTTCAAAGTAACTATTATATACCATAACTTCCTAATTCATATTTAATATCCTAATAAATTGGCGGTGATGGTATAATGAAAATCTTTATTGACAGTGCAGACATTGACGAAATTAAACAAGCATACGAATGGGGAATAGCTGATGGTGTTACAACCAACCCAAGTCTCCTAAAAAAGGCTGTAACAAAACACAAAAAGAAAAACAAAAATCTCAATCTAAAAAATTACATTAATCAAATTCTAAAAATTGCCAAAGGTTCACCAGTATCACTTGAAGTTACAGAAACTAGTAAGACTGGCATGCTAAAACAAGCAAAAAATATTCATAAGTTATTCAAATCCCACAAAAATGTTTACATAAAAATTCCAATAAACCCTGCGTTTAAAGAATCTGACACGACCCACTTCGACGGCATCACAGTGATCAAACAACTAACTAAGCTCAAGATTAAAACTAATTGTACACTTATCTTTACTCCAGAGCAAGCTCTTTTAGCTGCAAAAGCTGGTGCAAGCTTTGTTTCTCCATTTGCTGGACGTATAGATGACTTCATCAGAGTAAGCAACAAACTCAAAGTGGACAAAACTGCTCATTATCCTGTTTGGGGCATGCAAAAAAAAGACAAGACTCTTCACGATAACGGAATTGTTTCAGGAATAGATTTAGTTGAGCAGTGTGTAACAATTCTCAAACATTACAACTTTAAAACACAAGTTCTTGCAGCGAGCCTAAGAAATACAAGGCAAGTTCGTGAATCTGCTATGGTTGGTAGTGACATTGCAACGCTTCCTTTCACTGTAATCAAAGAAATGCTAAAACATCAAAAGACATACGAAGGGATGAAAAACTTCACAAAAGATATTGTTCCAGAGTATGTTAAACTAACCAAATAAGGCAGATGACAACAAAAAAACAAACTCTTGGTCCAAATCAGAAAGCAATGCAATCCTTTACTGTAAAGTCTCTTCCAAACCTTGATACTGTAGTACTTGCAGCTTTAGAACTTTTTTCAAACAAAGCAACAAAACTATCAAAGCTAAAAATACCTTACAAACGTCCACTTGTTGTAGGTTCAGGTAACGCAATAGCTACTGGAAAAATAATCTTTGAAAAACATGACGCTATATATGCCACAGAAAGCACTGTAGAGGCTAAATTAAAATCAATCAAAGCAATTGATGGCGTTGTTCTTTTTTCAGCAAGTGGAGCAAAACACGCACCAATCATAGCAAAACTTGCAAAAAAATACAAAAAACCTGTAACACTGATTACAAATACAAAAAATTCAGATGCACTTAAAATCCTCAACTTAAAATCACAAGATCAAGAATATATATTTCCAAAGAACCGTGAGCCTTATACTTACAACACATCAACTTACATGGGTCCAATCATTTCCTATACCAAAGAAGATCCAAAATCTATTCTCAAATTCATCAAAAACAATATCACTTCATCCAAAATTACTAAACTTAAACCAAACAACCTCAAAAAGTACAAAAAGTTTTACATTCAAGTCCCCGAAGAGTTTGAAGGTATAATCAGACTTCTAAATGTAAAATTCATTGAACTTTTTGGAAGACAATTCTCCCGTGACATTGAAACTTTTCAAAATACTAAACATGCAACAACTGTTGTACCATCAAAAAAAGAACTTTTCATCTCTTTTGGACAAAAAAACAAAACATACGGACAAAAAGAGCACAGACTTCACATTCCTTTGCCAAAGCAAGCAAATTACGCAGCCATGATGGCTATCGCATATTATGTAATTGGACAAATTCAAAAGGCTCATCCACCTTACTTCAAAAAGAATATTCAAAATTACATGAAAGAGACCAGTAAAATATTCAACAAGAAAATGTCTTCAATAGTTGAATAATAATAGATCACAAACACCATGGCAAAACAAAAAAAGACCAACAATAAAACCCAAACAAAAGATTGTAGTTCTGATACTGTCACATTCATAATCATGGGTGGTGGTGGAGATTTATCTATTCGTAAACTAATTCCCGCAATTTACAATCTTTTAGAAAAAAAAACAATCACAAACTGTTCTGTTGTTCTTACAGCTAGATCACCACGTAAAGCTGCTCAAGTCCTAACAAAAGCAAAAAAATACATCAAAAAAGTGAAGGTTTCCACTTGGAACAAACTTGTAAGTTGCGCAATTTACCACCAGATGGATTTTTCTAACCCCGGCGATTACCAAAAACTAGACAAAGTCATCCAAAAGCAAGAAACTAAACTTAAACTCTGCGGCAATCGGATATTTTATCTGGCAACTATCCCTCAAAATTTCAATATTATCACTAAAAACTTAGCAAGAACCAAAACTATCCGTAATACTAAAACTCATTCATCTAAAGTGGTGTACGAAAAACCTTTTGGTGACAATTACAAATCTGCAAAATCAATTAACAAATCTCTCAAAAAACATTTTACAGAGAAGCAAGTCTATAGAGTAGACCATTACTTAGAAAAAGAATTAGTTTCAAACATTGGACTTTTACGTTTCACAAACCGTATTTTAGAACCACTTTTCTCTCATAAACATATTGAAAGTATCCAAATAATAATCAATGAAAAATTAGACGTCCAAAAACGTGGCAGATTCTACGACAACTATGGCGCACTTAAAGATGTAGTTCAAAATCACGCATTACAACTTTTAGCACTTACTTGTATGGGTGCACCAAAAAGACTCGATGGCGAACATATAAGAGCTTCAAAAGCAAAATTTCTAAAATCACTTATGATTAAAGATTTTTTTCTTGGACAATATGAAGGTTACAAAAACACGAAAGGGGTTACTAAAAATTCTAAAACAGAAACTTTTGCTGCTGTAAAACTAATTAGTAAAGAAAGACGTTGGGAGAACGTGCCTTTTTTTATCAAAACAGGAAAAGCTCTCAAAGAAAAAAGAACTCTTATACAAATAAAATTCAAACCAGTAAAATGTCTTTTAGATTACTGCCCTAGCGAAACTAATCATCTTACAATCAATATAGATCCAGTTGACAATATTCATTTTCATCTTAATAGTAAAGTTCCAAATTCACATCAAAAAGTAGCACCAGTAAAATTAAATTTTAGCCAAAAAGCAAATTTTAATATCAATACTCCTAAAGCTTACCAAATTCTTCTTGAAGATGTTATCAAAGGTGACCAATCTGTTTTCGTTCGCTCTGATGAAATTGAATTCGCTTGGAAAGTCATCGATAAAATTGAAGATTTAAGAAAAAAGCCAAACAAAAAATATCCACATCAAAATAAATTGTACACTTACAAAAAAGGAGCTAGTTCCCCAGAAGAACTAGGTGCCTGGAACAAAAAGCACAAAATTAAATGGACAGCATAAACTAAACATAATCATATCAAAAGAAGAAAATGGCAACTAAACAAACTAGATTCGTAATTGGATACATTGGTCTTGGTAAAATGGGCCTTAACATGGTTTTTAACCTAATAGACAATAAGCACACAGTTATAGCAAATAACCGTTCTAAAGAGCCAATTATTCGGGCTTGCAAAAAAGGTGCAATTACAGCCTACACAAATAAAGAACTTTTTGACAAACTAAAAATCACCTTAAAACGTAAATCTCAATCTAAAAAAATTATCTGGCTTATGCTTCCAGCAGGAAAAGTTACAGAAAATAAAATCAAAGAGATAGTTCCTCACTTAAAGCGTGGAGACATTATTATCGATGGTTCTAATTCTTTATACAAAGACGCACAGCGTAGATCCAAAGCTCTAAACAAGAAAGGAATCCACTTCATTGATGTAGGAGTCTCAGGAGGTCCTAATGGCGCAAGACACGATGCATGTATGATGGTTGGCGGCCCAAGTGGGACATACAAATATCTAGAACCACTTTTCAAATCCCTTTGTGTAAAAGGTGGAATTGAACATTTCAAAGGCGCAGGTGCTGGCCATTATGTGAAAATGGTACACAACGGAATAGAATATGGTATTATGGAGTCCATTGCTGAAGGCTTTGCAATACTCAATAAATCACCATTCAAACCAGACTTAGGCAAAGTAGCAGGGGTTTATCAACATGGATCAATTATCGAATCAAAACTTATGCAAAATCTTCTGCAAGCTTTTCAAAAACACAAAAATGATCTAAAAAGTATCCCTGGAGCTGCTGGCCAAGGTGGAAAAGCTGCAGGAAGAAGTGTCAAAGCAGAGGCAGATTGGACAATTGATGAAGCAAAACTTCTCAAAGTACATTACCATGCAATTGGCGGCGCAGTACATGAACGCGCAGAATCAAGAAAAAACCCAACATTTCGTGGTAAAATAATTAACGCTATAAGAAACCAGTTCGGTGGCCATTCCTTAAAAACAAAGAAGAAAAAAAGATAAACTTTATATCATCTAACTCAAAAAAAACTCCAATGAATAGTAAAACCAAATATTTTATCATAATTCTTGCTATTACAGTTCTAATCATTGCAGGTACTATGCTTATTGGCATCATTAGTGCTAACAACGTTGAATCAAGCACCGTCTTTGTAGATACAACAAGTGAAACAAGCACAGAAACTACAAATGAGAAAGAAGTAATTGACATAGAAGTTTCTACAACTACTGAAGATACCAGTACAGGATCTACAACTGATACAAACACGCAAGAAGAAGCCCCTGTTGAAGAGGTAATTATTGAAGACCCAACAATCACAAGTTCAGATTTATCTACTCATGGCAGCCAAGATGACTGCTGGGTAGGCTTTGATGGAAAAGTATACGACATCACATCATATTTAACAAGGCACCCTGGTGGTGTTAGTAAAATTTCAAAACACTGTGGAACCACTCAAGGTTTCGAAAACGCCTTTGCCCGTGAACATGGAACTTCTCAAGTATCAAAATTCATGCAAATAGCTGTATACATTGGTGACGCTCATATAAAATAAAATGGCAAACATAATTCAATATTTTAAAAATCCAAACAAAGAATGGAACTCTGACTTAGCTATCGTTTTTCTAAGATGGGGTATGGCAGCTGTACTTCTATACTTTGGAATTAGTCAAATATTCGCTCCTACAAATTGGACGGGTTATTTGCCACAATTACTTTCACAAGGATCACTTGGAGTTCCAATAATTCTTTTCAATGGAGCAATAGAAATTTTCTTTGGATTAATGTTAGCTTTTGGTTTTTACACAAGAATTGCAGCTCTTCTAATGGCACTTCACCTTTTAGGTATCACAGTTAGTATCGGTTTCACTGCTACTGGTGTACGTGACTTTGGCCTTACAATTGCACTACTGAGCCTAGTTCTTCTAAAAGCAGACAAATACGGCGTAGATTACAAACTTAGTAAGAATAAACATCAAACAAAAAAACATAAAGTTTCAAACACCTAGAATTATAGCATTTCAATAATTAAAAAATTCATCCAAACTAACTTTTCCACCATCAACACGAACAACTGTATCTTCCCCTCTTCTTATTCTCAAACGCTTCCTTAGTTCATCTTCATTAAAAGAATTTTTAACATGAACCCTCCAATATTTTAGCTCAGTTGGTCCAAGAGTCCTCTCACTTGCCTCACTTCTCCTTCTTCTTACTCTTCTTACACTTTTTTTCTGTAAACTAAAAGATGCTCTTTCGTTATATCTTCTATTTAATGTCAAAAGCAACGGTGTCAATTCCATCAATTCTGTGATTGCGCCATCAACATATCTTTGATATAAATCATGAGTATCAGACGAGATTATTTCTTTCCTACTTACTTCGCATAAGCTATCAACAGAGCTACGCAAAATTAATCTAGAATACACTATTTTGTGTGGTTCTTTAAGTTCCCCTAACTTAAATTCATCACTAGAATCCCTTTTAACAATACCAACTGCAGATAATGGAAATAAATCCATCATTCCCCTTCCTAAATAAACAGCAACTTCTATGTTTTCATCAGTGTATCTTGTATCCTTTGGAACATACAAATCCCCAACTCTAAGACAATCTCGTGGGTCAACATGCATACTTATTGGAAATTCCGCCATAACTTTGACTAAAATTATTGCCTATATTAAAAAGTCATCCAACAAAAATATTAATTAGGCTACAGTGAACTAAACCACTAGTTTTATAACTGAAAGCCATAAATTCTTCTCTTATCAAAGATCAATAACTACAAATCAATAAAATAATAGAGCGCAATGGCAATAATCAAAGTAAAAGGAGTAGAATTCAAAGAATTCAATACTAAACTATCTTCATTTCGTAAGGCTCTTCAAATCAAAAACAATATTGTCAAAACTCTAAACAATGCTTTTAATTTAACTGATGACGATGTTGAAGTTACTATTCAAAAACTTCCAATTAGAAGAGTTAAAGCAGAATTTACTTGGTGGATGGAAGGTTACAAACTTTACTATTCATATAGCCAAGGTAAAAATTACGCTGACAACTTATACATCATTTCTAAAGTAATTGAAGGCAAAGCTCAAGAAGTAATTGATGGGAAACTTGAAATGAATGATTTTTGTGGATTATTTAGAGAAGAAGAAGATGTAGCGCAGCAACGTAAAGACGCAAGATCACTTTTAGGAGTAGAAGAAACCTGTAACGATCTTAATATTATAAACAAAAAATACAAATTAGCTGCAATGAAAGCTCACCCTGATCGTCCAGAAGGAAGCGAAGAAAAATTCAAAGCTCTAAATAACGCCCACAAAATTCTAAAACGTGAATTGGAATAATTAAATACATTTTTTTCAAAATATAAAATTCTAATCAAACCATTCCATGTCTCTGCTAGTTATCACAATTTCTTGTTTGCCAGAAAACTTACTTCGCCTTTCAGTAACTTTTTTACGCGCAGGCCATTTTTTTTGAGTCTTTTGTTGCATAGACCCAAATTTTTTACGCTTATCTTCTTTATCAGTACCTACTTTCAAAGCGTCTTGTTTTTCTTTAAGCTCCATCCCTACTTCATATTTGATATTCCCACAAGTTAGACAATTAAAATACATCCCGTACTTTCCACTTTTAAGTTCCAAAAAAGAATTACACTTACATTTGATATCATTAAGTCCACTAGTTTCGTCTTTTTGACTACTTTTTTTATGAGCCATACATACAGAAAGGCCATCTTCATTTTTAGCAATAGCCATAGCACCACAAAATGGACACGAAGCTGATTTTGACTGCCCATAACGCTTTGGTACACGACCTCTGAAACCCATATTATCCAAACTAACACAAGCACTTATAAGCATAACCCATAATTCTCAATTAGATCAATGGAACGAGTTCAAAAAATCTTATCAAACAGCGGCTTTTGTTCTAGACGTAAGGCTGAAAACCTAATCAAAGCTGGTAAGGTTAAAGTTAACGATAAAACCATTGTAATTGGAGCTCTTGCAGATACAAAAGACAAAATTGAAGTGGATGGAAAACCAATCACACAAGATAAGAAAGTTTACATTATTCTTAATAAACCAATAAACTGTGTAACAGCACTTCGAGATCAAAAATATCCTACTGTAATTGATTATGTGAAAATTGACGAACGTGTATTCCCAGTAGGACGTTTAGATTTAAACACATCAGGATTACTTCTTCTAACAAACGATGGTGACTTTGCAAACGATGTAGCGCACCCAAGTAGTGAAATCGATAAAACATATCTTGTAAAACTTTCAGGCAAAATCACAAATGATCAGATCAAAACCTTAGAAACTGGAATTACTTTAGATGATGGGAAAACCAGGCCAGCTAGAGTAAAAAAAATAAAACATTCAGTTATCCAAGTTACAATCCACGAAGGAAAAAACAGAATCATTAGACGTATGATGCGAAAAATTGGTTTTCATGTAACAGCACTCGAACGTGTATCAATTGGAAGACTTGAACTTCGATCTTTAAAAGTTGGAAAATGGCGACACCTAAAAGAGTATGAGAAGAAAAAAGTCTTTGAAGCTATTGGTCATTCAACTCATACAAAAGCAGCTAAACCAATTAAACCAAGACTCGATGAAGAGGGTAACTTGATCAGAATTAAATCAACCATTTCTAAAGATGAAAGATTAAAACGTAGGTATGAAACAAAATCAACTAAAGTGCGTGGTTTTAAACGTAGTCCTAAAGTTGGTGATGGTAAAAAACCAAAAGATTTGATTTTTCCTCACAAAGACCGTCGATCAGATAATGCACGAAGACTCAAAAAAGAAAGAGAAATTTTTAGAGAAGACGAAGACAAACCAGTTCACAAAAGAAGACAAATAAAAAATCCAGCTCCAGTTAGAAAAAGTAGATCAAGTTCAAGCAAACCATTCCAGAAAGGCGCAGATTATAATTCAAGCGATAAACCAACTAGAAGGTCATCTTATAGAAAAGATAACGACAAACCTTCTTTCAAAAAACGAAGTGATAGCAGACCAAGTGGTAGTTCATCATTCAAAAGAGATGGAGATTACAGTAGCAGAGATTCAAAACCATCATCTAGGCGATCAAATGATACCACTAAAAGATCATCTTACAGAAAAGATAACGATAAACCTTCTTTCAAAAAACGAAGCGATAGCAGACCAAGTGGCAATTCATCTTTCAAAAAAGAAGGCAGTTATAGTAAAAGATCAAGTGATAAACCATATCAAAAACGTGAGAGTAAACCATTTCAAAGAGATGGAGATTACAGCAGCAGTAGCAGAGATTTTAAACCAAGAAGGTCAAACAGTTCTTCAGATAGACCTTCAGCAAAACGTAGAGATGGGAAACGTAGTAAACAAAGTAATCGTTCAGAAGGTCTTAGCGGCTTAAAGAACAAAATAAAAAGAAAAACTTACGGAAGCAGCAATAGATCTGATTCAAAAGGCCCATCAAAATCATTTGGTGCATTCCAAAAAACCGATAAAGCAAAAAGAATCAGTAGGAACAAGAAAAAAGAATACAAGCTCAACCCTTCTAAATAACAATTGTAACACACAAAATTGTATTGCACTTTTTAATAAATAAAAAAAATAGAACTACTCTTCTTCGCCACTTGCATCATTAGAACCTTTTGTTTCAACAACATCAGATTTTTCAGAAACATTCTTACTCTCAACATCTTTTGATTCCAGAAATCCACAGGATTTCTCAGAATCTTTTGATTCTATAACCACTGACACTTCTGGTTCTTCTGCCTTTATTTCTACCACGCTCTCATCCTTAGACTCTTTTGCTTCTAAAGGTTCTTCACTTTGCATTGGCAAAACACTAAGTGCTTCATAATCATAATGGTTTCGTACAGCCAGCATTTCATTTAGCATCTCTACACTCAAATCAGCTTTGCGAATATTTTCCCACACTTTCACATGCGAAAATTCAGAATTAAAATCAACACCTTGGACCATAGAAAGTTTAAACGATGGTCGATATACAGCAAACAAACCAACGCGACCTTGACTACTTGACCCAAGAACAGTATCAAACTCATCTAATAACCTAAAAGCTTCAAGCAAAATAGAATTTTTGAGTTGTGGCATAAGTTCAAACACACTACAAACATAATGATACCCTTTACTAAAAGCAAAATACAAAACATTCTCTAAAGAAACTGCAAAGTCATCATCACCAAGTACATGATATTGATACTTTGGCCCTAACCATTTCATCATCAAGGATTTATTTGAATCGCCTTTGAAACATACAATCACAGGGTATCCACTACTTCTCAAAACTTCAGCTTGCGCCTCACAAAGACGTTTGTAAGCAGTTTCACCAACCTCTTTACCTAAACCATCAACTAAAGCAGCACATACTAAACTAGTACTATGATGCTCACAAAAAAATAATACGCACGCCTTCTTGTCTAAACTAGAATCATCAACTTTTTTTTCCATCAATCAAAAAAACAAATTCATAATATATTAACATTATGTAGCTACAGCAATATATTCACTACAATACTATGTTTCAACAATCTTTTTTCTCTGCAACTTTTTAACGATTTTAGGTACAAGTAAGGTCAATCCAATCAAAATTACTGGTAAAATTAATGCCCGCGGCCCTGAACGTATACTACTTCCAAAATATGCGAAAGTAAAACTGCCAACAATATTTGTCAAAAAAGTAGCAACAGAAAATTCCCATAATTTGGCTGAGCGAACAAGCCCACTTGCATAACTAAGAGCCATGTATGGCAAATACAACAAACGCAAGATAATAAAAGTTTGAAGTCCTTTTTCTCCAAGCTGTTTTTCAACGCGTTTAACAAGTCCTTCAACATAGCGATGCTTTCGTATAAAATCTAGATTGCTACTAAAATACCTAGATATCAAAAAAGCTAAACCTGCTGCAATTGTTGCTGCAATCACAACATAAACAGTTCCCCATAAAGCTCCAAACAATATCCCTGCAAGTACAGTAAGTGCTGCTGCTGGAAAAAACACAAGTATCAAAGCAATATAAATCAAACAGAACACTAAAGGCCCAAGCATCCCATAAGGCGCTAGAAAACTTTCAACATTTTCTACACTCACAAAGTTCTTCAAATCTGTAAACATCAAAATATATAATACGATTAAACCAACCAAAAGGCCTAAGCCTACTTTCAAGTACTTCTTCCAGTTGAAACCCATCAACAAACAATCAAATCTTAGAACATATAAATGTGACCTTAAACTAATCTTTAATGCTGATCACAACCGTAACGCTTCTCTATAAAAAACAAAGCGCCAAGTGCTATTAATAGTGCTGATATCCCAAAAAGATGCATTGCACTAAAGGTAGTCAAATTAAACATTACTTCTTTAACAATTGCAATAATTCCTACCTCTGCAATAACTTCTACTTCTATTCGATGATCCCGTAGATAATGTAAAAGAACTTGAAACAGTTTCATTTCTAAAAAGATAGTTAGAACAGAATCAATTACTCCAACAGTACTACCTGCAAATAAATGAAGTATAAATAATTGGTATAATTCTTTGACAATCACAACTAAGACAATTACTAGTACTGCTGCAATTAGTACAGTTAAAACAGAACCAAAAAAACTATCAAGTTGTTTTTCCCACATTCTTCTTATTGAATGTAAAACGCCTGGTTTAGAATCAGAAGAAGCCTTCTTAGAAACCAAATTACGTTTAACATGACGTTTTTTCTTAGAATAAACCATACACCAACAAACAAAATCTCCCTTATTAATGCTTCGCAAATATAACTATTAAGATACACAATCAAAAACATATCTTAAAAATTTAGTTCTTAAAAAACTCCCTCTTCAAAGTAAACTTTATAAGCACATTCTCTTTCCAATTTTTTATGTTAGGAACACTTGCCCAAATTATTCTTGCAACATTCATTGTAAGCGCATTAGCTCTACTTGGAATATTCACTCTTTCCATGAAAGAAAAGCTTCTAAAAAGAATCCTTTTTGCTCTTGTATCACTTTCAGCTGGAGCTATGCTTGGTGGAGCTTTTTTACACTTAATCCCTGAAGCACTTGAAATCAGTCCAGCTGGGTCCCTAAGACCATTTATATTTATCATAATTGGATTCACTATTTTTTTCCTTGTAGAAAAAGTCTTACATTGGCACCACTGTCATAGTCCTCACCATCATAAAAAAAACTCAAAACATCAAAGTTTTGCTTATATGAATTTATTTGGCGATGCTATTCACAATTTTATTGACGGTTTAATTATCGCTGCAAGTTTTGTAGCAGATGTTAATTTAGGTATTGCAACCACTATTGCAGTAGCTTTGCACGAAATCCCTCAAGAGATCAGCGATTTTGGTGTACTTTTATACGGTGGGTTCAAAAAAGGAAAAGCACTTTTTCTTAATTTTATAACAGCTCTTGCAGCAGTTCTTGGAGGAATCCTAGGATTCTTTTTATCATCAAACATCCAATCTGGATTAACAATTCTTCTGCCACTAGCAGCTGGTAGCTTAATTTACATCGCTGCAAGCGACCTTCTGCCTGAACTTAGAAAAGAAGAAGACACAGCCAGGTCACTAATTAGTTTTGGAATATTCATTCTTGGTATTGGCCTAATGTTCACCTTAAGCTATCTCGGATGATAAATAAATCAATTTCTTTCTATTTTCTTTAATCATGATATAGTCTGTATACTATATACCCAAGACATAAATACCAACAATAGCAAAAAATCCCTAATGGAAAGAAACTTAAGACACTGTGCTGCCTGCAGAGGCGTAAGAAACTGTGGAAGCAACAACGGTTCTTGTTACAAACACATGCACTGCGATTGCTAAATAAGTAATTTAAAAAAATAAAAAAATATTTCTAACTAATTATTTTTAGCTGCAACTTTACCTATCCAAATAGTTGCAAAAACAGCTAGAATTGTCACAAAAATTGCATAAACCCAAGGTCCACCTGAGCTAAGCGCACATAAAGCTCCAGCACCTTCACTACCACAAGGTCCAACAAATAATGCTTTGATTGCATCATTCCATGCAAGCGCAGCCACAAGCCCAAATGCTGCAGTCAATAATGCAGCTAATTTTTCAATAACATCTTTTTTCATATATTAATCACCAAAAAGATATAATCTAAATTTTTATTTTAAACTATCTTAATAAAACACCAAAGTAGTTTTTATAAACCCAAAAATAATTTTATTTAATAACATGGTTTCTTATACTCACGACATCATTGTGATCGGCGCAGGTTCAGGTGGCCTTAACATAGCTGGGTTCATGAACAAAGCAGGATTCAACGTTCTTCTTGTTGATAAAACTGACAAATCAATTGGTGGAGACTGTCTTAATTTTGGCTGTGTCCCAAGTAAAGCCTTAATCAACACTTCTCATATAATCAATAGCGCAAAACAAGCGCAACGCTTTGGTCTTAAAATCAGCGGAACTACTGACATCAAAAAAATCATGAAATATGTTGATAACAAAAAAGAAACTATTCGTAAACACGAAAACGCCAGCTACTTTAGAAAAAATGGTATGGATGTTAAATTAGGACTTGCCAAATTCACTGGAAAAAACAGCATAACTATCGGCAATAGCAAAAAACAATACCAAGCAAAATATATTATTTTAGCAACTGGTGCTAGACCACGTCTTCTCAAACTCAAAGGTATTGAAAAAGTAAAATACGAAACAAATGAAACTATTTTCAATCTTAAAATTCTTCCAAAAAAAATGCTAATAGTAGGCGCAGGTCCTATTGGAATCGAGCTTGGTCAAGCTTTCCAGCGTATGGGCAGCCAAGTAACAGTAATTGAAAAAGGCGAAAAATTTCTACCAAAAGAAGATCCTGACATTGCTAAAGTCTTGCAAGACAAAATTCAAAAAGAAGGTATGAAAATTCATTTTCACTGCGAAACAATTGAATTTACAAATAAAAACACCTTAAAAGTAAGAGATACTAAAACAAAAAAAACTCTTGATTTCAAATTTGATACAATTCTTGTAAGTATCGGTCGACAACTAAACATTGACAACCTAAACTTAAAAGCCGCTAACATTCAACTTGACGAATCTAAAAATCGTCTCAAAGTCGACAAATATTTACGAACAACAAACAAAAACATATTTGTTTGCGGAGATGTTGCAGGTTCTTATCAATTTACACACACAGCAGAGATGCATGCAGCAGTAATACTTAGAAACTTCTTTACCCCACGTATTTTTTGGAAAAAAATGAATTATGACAAAATTGCTTGGGTAACATATACTGATCCTGAGATTGCCACTTTTGGACTAAACACTGAGCAGCTACAAAAAAGAAAAATCCAATTCGAAGAGATGATTCATGATTTCAAAACTGATGATCGAGCCATAGCTACTGAAAGTACAGAGGGTAAAGTCAAATTATATATTTCAAAAAAAGGTAGAATTCTTGGCGGAACTATGATTGGGAAACACGCAGGAGAACTAATGCAAGAATTAATACTCGCAAACTCAGCAAACCTGCACATCAAACATTTCATGAACAAGGTTTACCCATACCCAACAGCTTCTAGAATTAACAAATATACCTTAAGACCTTACTTTGCAAGAAAACTAAATAACTTCAGCAAAAAAATAATAAAACTTCTATACTAAAAATAACCTTAAATGATTAAATTAAGAAATATAAGGCAAAACAATTGCTATTTGTGCTGCATACCCTGTTGTTTTTCCAACAAGACTTGCACCACGACTAATTGGACTCCCCGCAACTTCAGCACGGAACTTCTCATTTACAGACATTTTACCAAATTTATCACTACCAGCAAGTATGCTAGCAAGCCCTCCCATAGTAGTACTAATTGATTGCAACATTCCGTTTGTAAAACCAGCAATTGCCTTGTAAGCAACTGATCCTTGTTCAACATTTTGCGCATTTTTAGCTGCAGATCTTTGGCCTTCACTTAAAGCTCTACTAATTCTAGGATCATTTTCAGCCTTCAATAACAAAACCTGCCTAGCTGAAGAAGCATAAGCGAATGCTGCAACACCTCCTAATGTCAAATAAGTAGTGGCAAGTGGTACATCAACTGAATCGCCAGTCACATTTTCATAAGCCAATCCAATACCAGCTACAGCAATAGTCGCTAAGACAATTCGTCCAGCTTTTAGAGTAGATAATCTATCAAATGTCATTAACTAGTGAAAATAAAACCTTATTTATAAAACTCACCAAACAAAACAATAACTAAAATGGCACTACAATCTTTTTACATTCCAATTGCAACAGTTTTAGCAGTAACTTCTTCGCAACTAATCAAACTTGCAATCAATCTAAAAAATAGTAAATCATACGCATACGAAGCACTTTTCAAAGAATATGGTGGTATGCCTTCAACGCATTCAGCATTAGTAGTATCTACAACAAGCGCAATTTTTTTTCTTGAAGGATTTTCAACACTTTTTTGGCTTGCAGTGTTCTGGGCAGCAATTACTATTGCGGACGCTATGGCAGCTAAATGGTACTTTGGATTACGTGACCAGTTTGTTAACGAAATGTATAAACTAATTCCAAAAAGCAAACATAAGGAATTAAAAGAGTTTGAAATAAATGTTGGTCATAGCAAGTTAGAGATTCTAGCTGGAGCAATTCTAGGCACATTTGTCAGTTACATAACACTCCTACTCATCTTCTAAGAACCTAAACTTATCAGTTAGTAACACCATAATTAATCAAGCTAAGATTTATATAAAAAAATAAACCTGACAGATCTATGATTAAAGCAGTTATTTTCGATTTTGACGGTGTTATCCATGACACCTTTGATTTTAATTTAAAATGGTTAAATCATTTTGTGAATGATAATTTTAAGCCATTAACAAATCAAGAATTTAGAGATTTACACAATGGTAACAGCTATAATTTAAGAATAAAAAACCCAAAACTAAAAGACATAAACTACGTTGAATATAGAAAGGTAACAGCAAAGGCTAGAGGAGAATTTCAAATTGAACCTCAAATATTCAAAGAGATAAAAAATTTAGAAGAAAAATTTCAACTATTCATTGTAAGTTCAGCAGGAGAACAAGGAATTATTAATTATCTTAATAATAACAATATAATAAACTCATTCAAAGAAATTCTCGGAGCTGAAACCCACAGAAGTAAAGAAGTAAAACTACAAACTGTTCTAAATAAATACAATCTAAGCAATAACACCCTTTTCATAACAGATACAACTGGAGATATTTTAGAAGCTCATAAAGTAAATATCAAAACTCTCGCTGTAGACTTTGGCTTCCACAGTAAAGATCACCTTCAAACAGCAAAACCTCACAAGATAATCTCTTGCCTAAGCGAGATTAATCAAATAATCAAAGAACTAAATAATAGCTAATCTTTAAACTCAACTTCAGCCAAACAAAGATAATGATCAGCCTTTCCTTTAATAATTCTAGAATTTACAACTTTAAAATCAGAAGAAACAAGTATCTTATCAATTTCTTGATCATGCCAATCAGTTGCCCCTTCTGGAACTATTTGTTTAAATCCAGATGACAATAATTCTTCGCACATAAATTCATGATCAGAATAATTCAAATCTACACCCAAGATAGTAGGTCCTTTTTTTTCAGAAACTATTTCAAATATTTCATTTTTCAAAGCCATAATCTGCTCTTCAGAAAAAGAATCACCAAACACTCTAAATGGAAACAAATGACTACTTAAAACAGAAATCGATTTACCTAAAACTTCAATATCTGCTAAAACAAATCCTTTGTCATGTAATTCTACTTGTTTTCCTTTATACTCTGCAACTAATTTTGGGTTTGTAACAAGCTTCAATTCACAATTAGTCAAAGAAAATTTACTCAAAATTGCAATGGATAATTTTTGTCCAGAAACAATATGTGAGTTTGCATGCGTAAATATAACATATTTCATTCCAAGTGAATCAGCTATCTTAGCTGCTTGATT
Source organism: archaeon (assembly GCA_018697095.1). Taxonomy (GTDB): domain Archaea; phylum Nanobdellota; class Nanobdellia; order Woesearchaeales; family GW2011-AR9. The sequence continues at coordinate 185,482 of JABHSG010000004.1, forward strand.
ATCTAAGTCACTCAAATAATGAACTTCTTGTAAACAGACCAGATCAGCATCAATTTTACGTAAAGAATCAATAAAATAATCTAAGTCAGATATATCATACTTTTTAGTTTCAGGATTTAATACAAATCCACCACCAATGTTCCAAGTAGCTACTTTCATAAAACATTCACAACATCAATGCAATATAAATTTAACCAAACTAAAATTAACTACTCATTTTTCAGAATTCCAAATTCCACGTAAAAACCCAGCTCTCCCACTACCTTCTTCGTAAAGTTTGTATCTTGTTGTTCGCTTTTGAGCATAGTTTTGATGCTCTTCTTCAGCTTCATAAAAAGCGCCTACAGCAAGTATCTCAGTAACAAAAGCAGAATCACCAAAACGTTTACTCTCTTCTTGCTCTTTTTTAGTCTTCAAGGCAATCTCTTTTTGTGCTTCATTATGATAATAAATCGCAGTTGTATATTGATTTCCACGGTCTGCAAACTGTCCCCCGGAATCAGTTGGATCTATTTGTCTCCAAAAAATATTCAAAACTTCTTCATACGAAACAATTGCAGGGTCAAATGTAATACGCACACTTTCTCGATGCCCAGTATCACCACCTACAACTTCATAATAAGAAGCAGTAGAAGCATCTCCACCTGTATAGCCACTTGTAGCAGAAATAATTCCATCCCCACCATCGAATGCAGCTTCAATACACCAAAAACAACCCCCAGCAAGGGTTGCAACTTCATACCCACTTTCTTCCATTATCTCTTCCCAAAAATCATTATTATCAACATCACTACTACATCCAACTAACAAAAAACTTAAACTAAAAACAATCAAACACATCAAAACTATAACAAAATATTTCTTCATAATAACAAACAAACAATTACTCATATAAAACTAGTGATTAAGAAAAATTATCTTCATGCCTAACATAAAGTCCTTGAAGTCCAGGTAATCTTTCTCCAGAAGAATGATATGCTGTACCAAAAGTGATAGAGCCACGAGCACTAAACAAATCAATAAATGGATCATCATCACTTCCACGCCGTACATTTGCAATAAAATCCCATCCATAAAGCTCAAACATTTTCTGTTGTGCAGGAACTACTTCAGAAATTGGTCTTCTTATATCCCTATCTACACGTTCATACATAAAAAGCAAAAATAACACTTTCTTTAAAAACGTATTGACTAAAATTCCATATTAATTCCCACTACATTAACCGTAATCTTAATAAACAAAAACACTGTCATTCTCGAGGTAAAGGGGTGCAAAAGGGTGGTAAAACAAAAGCACATAGCTATAGCCTTAGCGCTAGCCTTATGCATGGTTGCTTTTTCTTTGCCATTTCTGATAGGAAACCCTCTTGAAAACATAGGTTCTAGTATCACTGCAGCTGCTATTGGTATCCCTTCTAACATTGTAGCACTCCCTGAAGAAAATGATCAAGAGACAAAAAATTCTATAGAAATTACCCCAGATGAAGAGCAAAGTAATGATATCCCAAGCCCACAATTACCAAATACTATAGAAGAAGAAGAAGAAACTCAAAACCCAAATGAAAGTAATTCAGAACAAATAGAAAAAGACAAATCTCAATCGCCAGGCAATTCAATTTCTGCAATAGGTGAACAACTATCAATAACAGAAGTTTCTGATATCAACCTAACAACAATCACCTTAATTTATCCTACAGAAAATATCAATGTAACACAACACGAATTTTTTAACGTGACAGTGAATCTAACTTGTGCTAGTGGTTATTGTGGAGAACTTAATGCAACTCTTGATCCACCAGCTACAATCTACAATTTTTCTGTTTGTAGTGCAACTGGTGTTTCTGGACCAAGCGAAGCAAATTGTAACACTTCATATTCTGGAACAGATTTAGAAGGACTAGTAACAGTTTCTGGTGGGATTCAAAACTGGACTGTTCCAAGTACTGGTACTTATACTATCTCAGCTCAAGGTGCATCAGGCGTTCAAGGTGGAAGTGGAAGTGGTGCTGGCGCACATGGGGCATTAATGATTGGTGAATTTGCATTAACTAGTGGCGATGTTATCAGCGTACTAGTTGGTCAATTAGGTTTACGCGATGGCACTTATGGTGGTGGTGGTGGTGGAGGAACTTTTGTAATAGATTCTACTAATGATGATATTTTAGTAATCGCAGGTGGTGGTGGTGGTGCAAGTATTCGTTCATCAACATATACTGCTGGCCGTGATGCGACAACTACTATAGCTGGAACAAATGGTTCTCGGGATTCAGTTTTAGATGCAAATGCACCTGGATCTAATGGTGCTGGTGGGGCAACTTCCACAAATGGTGGTGGTGCTGGTGCTGGTTACTCTGGAGATGGAGCAGATTCTCAATCCAATTCTGGTGGTCATTCCTATCTAAATGGTGCTGCAGGTGGAGATAGTAGTTCTGGAAACTCAGATGGTGGATTTGGTGGTGGAGGTGCTGGTTACGGTGGTGGCGGTGGTGGTGGTGGTTACAATGGTGCTGGTGCTGGTGGTTATGATGGTAGTGGTGGTGGCGGTGGTGGTGCTGGTTCCGTAAATAATGGTACTAATCAAAATAACACGATTGGAACTATTTCTCAAAATGGTTTTGTAACAATTGAACTTGCTAACGCTGCAAAAGGTGGAACTGTATCAATGAGTGTTAATGCATCACCCTTTTACACAAATACAACTAATCCATACAATGTCACACTTAATGAATCAGAATCAACAATAATTACTTGGTGGGTAAACGCAACAGGTGGTCTTAATATTGACCACACTTTTTTTGCATACGTTAATAGAACAAGTGACGGTTTAGCATATAATAATACAACTGAGATTAATATTACAATTGTTGATACAACAGCTCCACAAATAAATATCCAATATCCAGGGAACACAACTTATTCTACTGCTCTAACAGAATTAAATTATTCTTATGATGATCACAATGCTGCTGGGTTTTGCTGGTACTCTTTGAATAGTGGAGAATCTAACAGCTCAACACTAGCAAGTGCGACTAATTTTACTACTTTTTCAGCAAGTAATGGTGGAAATGACTTGATTCTTTATTGTAACGATAGTTCAAGTAACCTTGCACAAGCAAATGTTTCTTTCACCCAAGATATTCCTGAGCTTAGTTTAACTTTGGACACTCCAACTGGAGATAGTAATGCAACTCAAAATGAAACATTTACTGTAACTGTAACTGTAACGTGTAACAATACAAACTGCGGTGAAGTAAATTTAAGCTTGGATCCAATCCCAGCACTCGACGAAGCACTATTACCAGCTGCTGAAGAAAAAATAGATGGTGCAAGTGTTGGTGTTGGAATTCAATCCGCAATATCTTTACTTGACAATAAGAGTTTCACTTATGACATTCAAGATGGTTGTGATATCTCAGATGGGCAAGGCGATGTTTTTGATGGTGGACTTAAAGCTTACATTAATCTTTCAGAATATACTGGAACTAGAAGTTCAACCCAAGACGATGGTCGAGAGGCAGTTTGTGATGCACAGACAAAGTCAAATCTCAACTTTAGTCGGCAAGTTTACGTTCCTGAAGATCAAAATTGGGCTAGGTATTTAGAGATACTGCACAACACTCAAGGCTACACTGTTTGTGTAGATGTTAGAAACTCACAAAACATGGGTTCAGATGGATCCGATTTTATGAATACTTCTGATGGTAACAACACTTGGGATTTATCAGATAATTGGATGATGTGGGATGATACTAGTGCAACTGCTGGAGATGATGCTGCTGGTTTTATTTACCAACAAATTGGAAGTAGTGAAGTTGTTGATGTCATAACTCCAGTTACTGCTAGTGGTGGAGCTAATGCCTTTACCTGGGAAAATGTCTGTGTGCCTGCTGGAGAAACAAAAATACTAATGCACTTTTTTACTCAATGGGATACTAGAGCTCAGTCCGAGGCTGAGGCTGATGTTATTTTGAATAATTACCTTGATGACATTTATATTGGTAATATGACTAATGCTGAAAAAGCAAATGTTGTAAACTGGGACCTTGCTTCAGTAAAAGATGGTTTAATTTCAACAACAATTGGTGATACACCATTTTATACAACCGATGACAATCCTCAAAATGTTAGTTTGAATGCTGGAGAATCTGCAACTATTAGCTGGAGCGTAAATGCAACTGGTAACATAGATAGCATTCATGAATTTTTTGCATTTGTAAATATGACCTCTGACCAAAGCGTCTCTAATGAATCAATTCACTGGAATGTTACAATAGTTGGCCAAGACGTAGCAGGTAATGATACAACGCTTCCTTACTTCTCAGACATCCCCAGCAATCAATCTATCAACTATCAACAGACTTTTGCTGGGATTCAATTTAATGGTACTGATGAAACAGCTGTAAACAATTATAGTATCGAAGCTAACACTAATTTTACTATCAATGACAGTGGTTTTCTAAACAACATCACAAAACTCTCAGCAGACACATACATAATCAACGTAACTGTAAACGACACTAGTAATAACACTAATTCTACACTTTGGCAAATTACAATAAATCAAATAGCAGCTTCGCTCAACTTAAGCATCAACGAATCACAAGCAAACCTAGTAAACCTAACACAAAATACCACCATTCCAATCAACGCCACAGTAATCAATGGTGACACAACTGCAACAATTAATCTCTACAATAATTTCACACTAATCAACTCAAACACAACAACAATCAGCCAAATCAGTAATAACACAAATTTCACTGTGCTTGGCTACCACAATATTACTTTTGAATATCTTGCAAGTAAAAACTTCACAAGTACAAATATCAGTTTCGCTGTGAATGTAACTCTTCCAGCAGGAGATTACACTCCAGATACAACCCCCCCATCAATTTCCTATCTTCTTCCAACTTACGTAAACAACACAAATAGCACAAATACTAGTGTAGAAATAAATATCACAATTGAAGAAGACATCCAATTAAATTCATTTATCTATAACTGGAATAACACGAACTTTACTTTTTACAACGAATCACTAGTACTTCTTTATGATTTCAATAACATTTCAAGTCTTGGCGAAAATGATAGTAATGTAAAAGATCACTCTCTAGCTAAAAATGATGGGACTATCACAAATGCAATCCATACAAGTCAAGGAAAATATCAATCAGCTATGTATTTTAATGGGAGTGATCAATATATTGATATTGGAGATAACATTATCGATGCAACTACGCAATTCACTTTTGCAGCTTGGGTAAAAATAGAAGACTTGGATAAAGATAACGCTCTTATTTCCAAAGGTGATTTTAACACAAATGTTCCAATTCTAGTTTGGCGAGACGAAGTAACTAGTGCTCCTTGTTCTTCAGTTTACGACAGTATTTCACTTCTTGTATCAACTGGATCAACTGATGCAAGGATTTGTGCACCATCTGGTTCACTAAACGATACTTCTTGGCATTTTATTGCAGGGACTTTTCAAGCAGGTTCTAGTACTGGTCTAAAATTATATATTGATGCTGAATTAATTAACACGCCAGTTTCCACTGCTTCAATTTCTAGTTTAGAAAACTCAGCCGACAGTTTAAGAATTGGAGCTGCAACACCAACTAGTTCCTCAAAAGACCTAAATGGATCAATTGACAATTTTATGATTTGGAACAAAACTCTCTCTCAAGAAGAGATCTACACAATTTACGCTAGCAATTTTCAAAAAATAAACTCAACAAATTGGGAATTTTACATTAATCAATCCAAAAATGTAACTAACCAATTAACTCCACAAACATACACCTATCAAGTATTCACAGCAGACAACTCCAGTAATGCTAATCAAACAGAAGAACGAACAGTAATTATCAGCGAAGCTTCCACAACAGACATAACTCCTCCGCAAATATCGTACATTTCTCCAACATACGCAAATAACACAAACACAACTAACACTAGTGTTCCAATCAATATCAGTATCTTTGAAGAAGAAAATATTAATTCATTTATCTATAACTGGAACAATACAAATTTCACTCTTTACAACGAATCTTTAGTTTTCAAATATAATTTTAACAATATCTCAGAACTTGGCGAAGACAACACAAATATTGTTGACATTTCGCCAAGTCAAAATAACGCAACTGTTCACAACGGTACAACTATGAACCTCACAGGAGGAATTTATGGCGGCGCATTCGAATTCGATGGTGTTGACGACCAAATAGATCTTGGAACTAACCCATCTCTTAGTGGTGATGCTAACTTTTCAATTATGGCTTGGATTAAAACTAACAGTAGTGCGGGTCAAGTCATAATTAACCAAAGAAACCCAGGTTTTGATGGTGAATATATGCTTATTGTTGGATGTAACCATGATTGTAGTACAGAAGACCCAGGAAAATTATATTTCATAATATATGGTGACAGTGAATTTCAATATGAAATTTGGTCAAGTCAAACTCTTGATGATGGTAATTGGCATCATGTAGCTGCTACTCGTAATGGTACTGGAGGTCAAATTTACATTGATGGAGTTTTAGAAGCAAGCGCAACTGGAGCAGTAAAAAATCTGGACAATTCTTTTAGTACATATATCGGAGTAAACGCTAGAGGAGATAGTCTACATTTCAACGGTTCAATTGATGAGATTGAACTTTGGAATAAATCACTTACTACAGAACAGATATACGCAAGTTACGCTAGTAATCTCAAAAAGATCAACACAACAAACTATCAGTTTTACATTAATCAAAGCAAAAATTCAACTGACGGGCTAAGTTTAGAAACTTACACTTACCAAGCTTTTACAACAGACAATTCCAGTAATACCAACCAAACAGAACAAAGCACAGTTATCATTAGTGAAGTAATAGTTTTAGATACTACTTTTCCATACTTTTTAGACATTCCAGTTAACAAATCTATCAATTATCAACAGACTTTCGCTGGGATCCAATTTAATGGGACTGATGAGACTGCAGTACTAAATTACATTGTAGATGACACCAACAACTTTACAATCAATAGCTCTGGTTTTCTAAACAACCTCTCTAACTTAGCAGCTGACAATTACATCCTAAACATCAGTGTTAACGATACTAGTGGCAATCTTAATTCAACCCTCTGGCAAATAGTAATTAATCAAATTGCTCCATCACTCAACTTAACAATTAACCAAAGTCAAGCTAGTATCAACATCAGCCAGTATGAACTAATTCCAATTAATGCAACTGTCATCACTGGTGACACAAGCGCAACTATCAATCTCTACAATAATTTCACACTAATCAACTCAAATACAACAACAAACAATCAAATCAGTAATAACACAAATTTCACCATATTAGGTGCATACAATATTACTTTTGAATATCTAGCTAGTAAAAATTTCACCAGTGCAAACGTTTCATTCATTGTAAACGCTACAACTCCAGTGGATAAAGTAAATCCAACTATCTCTTTCATAGCTCCAACCTATGCAAATAACACAAATACAACAAATACCAGTATAGAAATCAACATCAGCGTATCTGAAGAAACAAATCTTTCAGAATTTATCTATAATTGGAACGGCACAAACTATACTATTCTCAACGATTCATTAGTTTTGTTCATGAATTTGGATAATATCTCAAGCCTTGGTGAAAATGACATAAGTATTCTTGACCTGAGCAGATATCAAAATAATGGAACTGTATCTGGCCCATATTCAACAGCAAGTGGAAAACATAATGGGGCATTCGAGTTTGATGCAGATAATAATGATAAAATTACAATTACTAAAACTGACAGCATAAATTCTACAAATTTCACCATCTCTGCTTGGATAAATGCTAACAATTGGAGAACAAATTATTGGCAAGGGACCATATTTTCAAATGATAATTATAATGGTAACACTGTCTTTGCAGGATATGTTCTACGCACAGGTGATGGAGGGAAATTATCTTTTACAATCAGAGATGATACTGACGATGATGGAGTTTTAAACGATGTTGGAGATGGTTGGCCTGAAATCTTAACATCCGCTGTAATGTCAACTAACTCTTGGCATCATGTAGCAGCAAGCTTTGATGGAGATACAGCTAGAATATACATTGATGGAGTGGAATATGGTTCAACTAGTGGAGTAAATTACCTTAATAATCCAGGAGACATCTCAATAGGTAACGGTTACGACGATCAAAGAGCTTTTGATGGACAAATTGATGAAGTAAGAATGTGGAATCAAACACTTTCTCAAGAAGAGATATACATTAGTTACATAAGCAATTTCCAAAAAATCAACTCAACAAATTGGGAATTTTACATTAACCAATCACTTAACGCTACAAATGATCTTACAGCTCAAACCTACACTTATCAAGCATTCACAAGTGATACATCAAGTAATACAAACCAAACAGAAGAACGTACAGTTATTATCAGTGAAAATACATCCTCGCCTGATACCACTCTCCCATATTTTTTAGACATCCCCAGCAATCAATCTATCAACTACCAACAAACTTTCGCTGGGATCCAATTTAACGGTACTGATGATACAGCAGTAAACAATTATAGCATCGAAGCTAACACTAATTTCACAATCAACGACACTGGATTTTTGAACAACATCACAAAACTCTCAGCAGATACTTACATAATCAATGTAACTGTGAATGACACCAGCAACAATACTAACTCCACGCTTTGGCAAATAGTAATCAATCAGATTACTCCAACACTAAACCTTACAATCAACGAATCACAAACAGATCTAGTAAACCTAACACAAAATACTACAATACCTATCAATGCTACAATAATCACTGGTGACACTACTGCAACAATTAATCTCTACAATAATTTCACACTAATTAACAGCGCAAGCACAACAACTACTCAAATCAGCAATAACACTAATTTCACAATAGAAGGTTATCACAATATCACTTTTGAATATCTTGCTAGTAAAAACTTCACAAGCAAAAACATTTCATATTCAGTAAACGTAACCTTACCAACAATAATTATTCCAGACACAACTCTCCCTTACTTTCTAGATATCCCAAGCAACCAGACAATAAATTTCAACAATACATTCGCTGGGATCCAATTTAATGGGACTGATGAAACTGCAGTATTAAACTACACAATTGATGATACCAACAACTTCACAATTAACAGCTCTGGTTTTCTAAACAACCTAAGTAAACTAACGGCAGACACATACATCCTGAACATCAGTGTAAACGATACCAGTGGCAATCTTAACTCAACTCTTTGGCAAATTGCTGTAAACAAGATTAACCCTTCCCTCAATCTTACAATCAATGGGTCTCAAGCAGATATCATTAGCCTTACTCAAAACACAACTATTCCAATCAACGCTACAACAATCACTGGTGACACTACTGCCACAATTAACCTTTACAATAATTTCACACTAATCAACTCAAATACAACAACAACCAACCAAATCAGTAATAACACAAATTTCACAGTGCTTGGCTACCATAACATCACATTCGAATATTTAGAAAGCCAAAATTACAGCTCATTTAACAGATCATTTTTTGTGAATGTAACTCTTTCAATCACAGAACCAGACACAACTACTCCTTATTTTTCAGACATTCCAACTAACAAATCTATCAATTATCAACAAACCTTCACTGGGATCCAATTTAATGGTACAGATGAAACTGCTGTAAACAATTATTCAATAGCAGATACAAGCAATTTCACAATCAACAGCACTGGGTTCCTTAATAACATCTCCAACTTAGCAGCAGACACATACATCATCAACGTAACTGTTAACGACACCAGTAATAACACCAACTCCACACTTTGGCAGATAGTAATCAACCAAATAGCTCCAACACTGAATTTAACAATCAATGAAAGTCAAGCAAGTATCACAAGCTTAACTCAAAACACAACTATTCCAATTAACGCTACAATCATCAACGGTGACACTACTGCTACAATTAATCTCTACAATAATTTCACTCTAATTAACTCAAACACAACTACAACAAGCCAAATCAGTAACAACACTAATTTCACTGTGCTTGGCTACCACAATATCACTTTTGAATATCTTGCTAGTAAAAACTTCACAAGCAAAAACATCTCATATTCAATTAACGTAAGCTTACCAACAATAATTGCTTCAGATACTACAGCACCAAACCTAACTATCAACTCTCCAACTAACACTAATTATTCATCAAGTATCAATTTTAACATTTCACTTAGCGAAAATGGAACCGCTTGGTTCTCTTTAGATAATGGAATCACAAACACATCCATGACTGGAAATGGTTCAGATAATGCATTTGGAACAGAATTCAACTATACTTACACTAACCAAACTAATGCAGTTTACACTTTTTCTGCTTTCGCAAACGACACTAGTGGTAATTTGAATAATAATGAATCAATCTTGTTTGAAGTTTACACAACAGATGTAGATAACGATGGACATCTAGACCGTAATGACACTCTTATTGGTAACGAGTCAAACGTAGGTGGTCTTTCAGGAATCAATACTCTAAACATCACAGTAGGTGGTAACCAAACTAACGGAACTTTCACAAGAAATCAAGAAATCAGAATCATGGATAATAACACATTACTTGTAAATTTCACTCACAATTTCTCAGCATCGAATCTTAACCTTACTTTAATCACAATCAATCAAAATGGTTCTGGTCTTTGGGTAAATCTTTCAGGACAGCTTCAAGATGACATTAACAAAACTCTTTTTGTTTCTGATAACAATTTTACAACTCTTTGCGCTAAAGACGCTGAAGTAACTTCACTTGCTGATATTTCAACAGCTTGTACTGGGGATTCAGAAACAAATCTAACTTCATGTCTTGGAAACAGCACAGGGATTACTATTGGTAACATTACTTGTACAGATCAAGGAACTACACTCAAAATAGAAAACTTAAGGTTTTCAGGAATTTTAGGAATTCCTAGCAGTAGTGAAAGTAGTGAAGAATCCAGCTCATCTAGTAGTGGATCTTCAGGTGGTGGCGGAGGATCATCTTCTTCAACAAAAACTACTACAGATTCAACTACCAGTGACTCATGTAAAGAAAGTTGGACTTGCTCTTCATGGTCAGAATGTGAAAGTAGCAGCAAAAATAGAGATTGTACTGATCAAAATAGCTGTGGCACAACTAGTGATAAACCAAAAGAATCCAGGTCTTGTGAAAGCGAAGAAGCAAAAGAAACAGTTGAAGAAACTGCTCAAAAAGAAGATAAGAAAGCACAAAGTGACAAAACACTCAAAAAGAAAAAAAATTGGAAAAACAGTGCATTTGCAGGAATGGCAGTAAACCTAGGTTCTGGAATCAAAAATGTAGGTAATGCCTTAACACAAACTTTCCAAACACATAGTACAAAGATTCTTTCACTAGGTGCAATTCTGATCACATCAATTGCTTTTGTAGGTTTAATCTCAAAACATAAGGTTGAACATATTCGTGTTGGAAAAAGAAAAATACTTCTTAAAAACCGTGATGATGAAGATGAAGTCAGAGAAAAAGAAACAATCAAAGATGCAATTCATTCAGACATTTCGCTAAATCAAGAACGTAAACCAACTTGGATGCTTCTAAAAGAACAGTTAGAAGAATTAAAACAAGAAAGTGAAAAACAAAAAGAAGAGTTTGAATTAGAAAAACAAGAAAATTTAGAAGAAAAAAGAAAATTCCAGCAGCAAGAACGTCTTAGACAAAGGTACGAACAATTACATGAAGATGACACTGTTCCACAAAGAAATCTTGATCCAAAAGATAGACTTGATTGGATCAAAAGTCAACTAAAAGGATTAAAGTAGAATAATAATCTTAAAAAATAATATTAATCACACTAAATTCTAAAATGTGAATCTATTTTCCATCTCGCGTAACAACACCATCATGTAAAAATATCTTACGTTTAGCATACTTCACTAAATTCTGATCATGTGTAATCAAAAGTACAGTACGTCCATCTTTATTGAACTTCTCAAGCATTTGCATAACTTCTTGGCCAGTATGACTGTCCAAGTTTCCAGTAGGCTCATCAGCTAAAATCACATCAGGATCATTCACTAAAGCCCGTGCAATAGCAACTCTTTGCTGTTGTCCCCCAGATAACTCATTAGGTTTGTGATGCATCCGATCACCTAAACCAACTAATTGTAATAACTCACGAGCCTTAGTTAACCGATCTTCTGAAGGTACTCCTTGAAACATAAGTGGCAATGCAACATTCTCTTCAGCAGATAAAGTTCCAAGCAAATTAAATTGTTGAAAAATAAATCCAACACGTTTTCCACGGATTACCGCCAATTCATCGTCCGAAAGCCCACTAACATCTTCTCCTTCAAACAAGATACTACCAGATGTAGGCACATCAAGCATTCCTAGTAAATTCATAAGTGTAGATTTACCACTACCACTACTTCCAGTGATAGCCACAAATTCCCCTCGCTTAATAGACAAATCTATTCCTTTTAGAACATGAACCTGGACAGCCCCCAAGTCAAAACTACGTACAATATTCTTTAAAGAGTACAAAACCTTAGAATGTGAATCAACCATCTCATGAATAACACAATTAACAAACTTAAAAGCTTTTTGAAAGAGATCTAAAAATCAAAATTATTTCTTAATGACTTTTACAAATGTAGCAGTAGTATTATCACGACCGTAAGTATAAATTCCTTCATCCACAAGTGCTCTTGCTACATCCAAAACACTGACATCATCTTTTAAACCTAAAGCTAAAATCTCTTCCATATCAGAAATTTCAATTCTATCGTGCCCATCTGTTAAACTAGCAAATAGATCATAATTTGAAACACTTACTACTTTTCTGTCTTCATCAAACATCATAGGCAAACACTTCGACAAATTGCGTCTAAGAGTACTAAAATCTCCAGATCTAAGTCTATCTCTTCCAATAAGATTCAAAGGGAGTTTATCTCCTGAAATTTCAGCATAAGTTGCAGCTACAGTATCTTCACCTGACCAAAAAATTGATTTATTAAATGGACCTTTATTATTAAGAGCTACCAAATGACAAGTATCACCTTGATGATAAATTGTACTACGCTCTGCTTCAAATAATTGCAAAGCAACTGTTGTTCCAAATTTACTTGTTTCAGAAAATCCTAACCTATCTCTTGTATTGATCAAAACTTTTTGAATTATATGAGCTAATTCGACAAGATCTGGTTCAGAGCTATGCTCATATTCGCCAACCATACTTTTTACAAAATCAGAAGAAGGAGTTGATCCAAATGCTTCTTGAAAATAGTTTATTCCATTAGCTCTTCCATCTAAATATTCAGCTACAGCCATAGCAGCAATCCCACTTGCAACTTCTCCTCTTTGCCCACCACCTACGCCATCAAAATTAGCAACAATTACTCCTTTAATTTCTCCCTCACGAACATATTCACCAAAAACAAAAACATCTTGATTCATATCTCTTCTACCAATATCAGAAATTCCTCCTACATCAACAACTCTACTACCTAAATCAAAGCGATGAGTTGCTTCATAACGGTCAACCACACCCATACCAAAAAGACTAGAATAAACAATTGCTTCTCTATCAATACTCATTTGCTCTAAAAATAAGGCTCACTTAAAAACTTAAAGTAAAAATAAATACACTAATAACCAGTAAACATCCTCACTCATATCTTAAACTTTCAACTGCGTTCGCCTTAGCTGCCTTTCTAGCAGGTAAGTATCCACAAAGCCCACCAAATAATCCAGAACCCAAAACAATCACAATTAGCATCACATAAGACACATCTACAATAAACAAATTAGGAGCAACGCCGTACAAAAAGGCAAACTCAATTCCTTTTGCAAAACTAACTCCTATCAAAACACCAATCAATCCACCAATCAAACCAAACAGTGCACTTTCAAACAAAAATAACCATAATATCTGCGCCCTCTTAGCTCCAATAGCTTTCAAAACACCAATTTCCCGAGTTCGCTGCAGTACTGCTGTAAACATTGTGTTCATAATTCCAACTCCACCAACAAACAAACTAATTCCAGCTATTCCAACAAGTACTGCTGATACAACTGAAAGTATAGCAGAAAAACTTGCAGCGAGTTGTTGTGGTGTTTGAATTTGAAAATCTTCTTTTCCTTCTTCAAGTCCTCGAGATTTACGAAGTGCTTTAGAAACCCTCTCTGAAACAACTTCTAAATCCTGGCCAGTAGACACCTCAGCCATAATAAGTCCAAGTTCATCTTTGCCTCCATATACTTCCCAATATGTTTCAAGCGGGATTGAAACTGTCCTATCATCAGTACTACTTCCAATCGGCTGCCAAAACCCAATTACATCAAATTCATAGCCATTTACTAAAAAAGAATCACCAACATCTAAAGCACGTCCAAAAAGTTCAGAATCTAAATAATCAGTTCCAAGTACAGCTTTGTATTTGTCACCTTTTTCAAGAACCCTACCAAAATCAATTTTGTAATTTTGACTTTCACCAAGTAATCTACGAGCTTCTGGATCTTCCTCATTTCCATAAACCAAAAAATAACGTGTTACATCATTAAATTCAATAGATCCAGTTGTATAAATAAATCCTGCAGTCATAGAAATCCCTATGACATCATCAACATCATCCTGGTCATCAATAGTTAATGAAGACGTACTTGTTGCAAGTCCAGCGCTAAGTGCACTTCCTTTTGGGCTAATAAAAAGTGTATCAGATCCAAGCGTATCTAATTGTGCGGACAATGCATTTTCAAGCCCACTTCCAACTAAAAATAAAGATACAATAGCTGTAACTCCAATTACAATCCCAAGTAGAGTAAGCCAACTTCGCTTCTTACGAGAAGTCAATTGATTCCACACAAGTCCCATGTAATCTTTAATCCATTCAATATCCATTTAATCAACCTTCAATTATCATTACAAATTAATACAATATTCTATCCTCTAATAGCCTCAAGCGGTGTAATTGTACTAGCTTCTTTACTTGGGAAATAACCAGACGCTGCGCCTATAACTGTTGAAAGCAAAAGCAAAACAAAAAGCATAACATATGAAACCTGCACATCAAGAAGTTGTACATTCATATAATTTACAAGTACAAATTCTATTCCTAAAGTTATTGATACCCCAATAGCTATTCCCACAAGTCCACCAAAAAATCCAAGTATTCCAGATTCAACTAAAAATAAGATTCTTATTTCATGACCACGTGCCCCAATTGCACGCAAAATACCAATCTCACGTGTACGTTCAACAACACTTGTATACATTGTGTTCATAATTCCAACAGACCCTACAAATAAACTAATTCCAGCTATTCCAACAAGTACTCCTTGTACAATCACAAGTACTGTTGTGAGTGTTGCCAAAAGCGCCTCTGGACTTTGTACAGTAAAATCCTCACTTCCTTCTTTAACTTCGCGGTAATCACGTAGTTCATCTTCAATACGTTCTTGAAGTAGAGCCATTCCATCTGTGTTATCTGTTTGTATAACAATTCCATCATACTCATCAGAAACTCCAATTAACTCTCGTTGCGCTTTTTCAGACATCAAAATTGCATCATCAAACTCAGGGTTCCCTGTACTTTCAATAATTCCAACAACTTCTACTTCACTACCTTCTATGATTAATATATCTCCAAGTTCAAGATCATCTTCAAATATTTCAACTGCTGATATACCTAAAACAACTTCAAATTTACCTTTGTCTCCCCATCTACCTTCTTTGAGAACATAATCTCCAAATTCAACCACTAAATCATTTTCTTTAGAATCATCAGGCATACTCGCGAGCATTTCTGTTACAATTTCATCATCGAATTCAATTGCCAAAACTCTTAAAAGTCTTCCAGTTGCAACTTTGACACCCTTCAGATCTTCAATTATTTCTTTCTCGCGTACAGTAAGTGGTGCAGATACTGCTGTTCCTGGTGGTCCAAAACCAGCACTAGCAGCTCTCACAAATAATTTATCAGAACCAATACTTGCAAATTCATTTGCAATTCCTGCTTGCAAACCTGAACTAAGCATCACTAAAGCCACAACTGCAGCAATACCAACACAAATACCTAAAACAGTAAGTGTAGTTCGAAGTTTACGTGCAAATAAATTTCGAATAATAAAATTAAGAAGGTCAGGGCCCATTCACCCTTACCTCTTTTTACCTTTAGAAGAACTGCCACTAACTTTGCTAGTTGCATGATGGATACTCTTTTCAGCTAAAGATTCTTTTTGCTTTTTCTTTTTTCGCCAATACCAATAACCAGCACCAGCAAGAATCAATAAAACTACAAATTTACCAACTCCACTTCCATTTGTAAGTCCAAGAGCAACAGCTTCAGACTTAGAAGGAACTGCCAAATTGACAATAAACTCTTCGCTTTGTTCTACATTAAGTGAATCAAGATAACTAAGCATCACGATCAATTCAACATCTTTACGTGAATTAATTTTCAAAGTTAATTCTTCAGTTTCAGTATCATCAGCGTCAACATTTCCTAAATAAAATGAAGATTGAGAACCAATTACTTCATAAGATCCATCAGTACTATCTACTAAAGATAAAGTTGCAGATTTAATTTCACCAAGTCCTTTGTTCTGAATTTCAAATGTAACATCTCCTGTTTTTGCTCCTCTCCAAATTTCAGAATTCCTAACCTGAATATCTAAATCCAAATTAGCTCCAACTAGAATTGTAACAAGTTCTTCAGTACTGTATGAAGCCCCTGCATTGTCTGAATAATCAAGAGTCAAAGGAACTTTGTATAATCCAGGCTCAGCGCTTGGGTCAACATAAATTTTGTATTGTAAACCAACTGCGTTACCTGCACCCAAGTTTCCAACTGTTTTTTCGCTACTTGATTGGTAAGGCGCAAATGGTAAATCATCATCATCAAAATCAAGTGACGCTGTAATGGATTTAAGTAAACTATCAGCCTTGTTTGAAAGTGTTACAATAAGGCTAGCTTCTTGCCCAGCAAGTACTGGCATTGGATCAAGTTCCACGTTCGAAATATCAAGACGCGCATCATAAGTATCAATATCAACAGTTAATGTTGTTCTTTCAAAAGCTTCAGTTCCAGCCAACTCTAAATAAACATCAAACTCAGCATTTCCTTCTATAGCTCCATTAGCTACTAATAAATCAAATTCTACACTTTGAGATAAAGAACCACTTCTAAGTCTTCCAATATTAACTTCGGAATCACCATAAACGGACAATGGGTAACTTGGTTCAATATGTACAATCACATCATCATCAGTACTTGTTCCATCATTTTGAATTTGAATTTCAATACGCACAGTCTCACCAGGTTCAACAGGATCTGGATTTTGATCAAGTAAACTGATAGTAAAATCTGAAGTAGAAAGTGCTGCAAAAACTCCAACACTAGACATAAGAACTACTAATACAAAAATAACTGACAATAAACTAAATTTAAAACGATTTACCATAACCAATTCACCTACAAATAAACAAGAAAACTACTATATTAATCTAACGATAAAAACCACGAGTTACACTTCAAAAAAACATTAATTAAAATTTATTACAACAAGTATAACTCACAAACCGATAACGTAATTCACCATCATTTTGCCAAGGTCTAATACTAGGTTCATTCCAATTCGCTTTTCTACCATCTAAAATTTTTGGGAAATAACAATCACCTTCAAACTCCTTCTTATCTACTCTTTCAACTTCAGTTAACTCCAATCTATCTGCCCAAATCATAAAATCCTGATATGTTCTAGCGCCACCTAAAACACTTACACTTGAATAATCAATACCAGAAAGTCTTTTGCCACCACTTCCAATTAATTCTAAAGCCTCTCTAGAACCTCGAACAAAATCAACTTCTATTTCTGATTTTTGACACAAATCCTTAAGGCCATTTTTCAAAGAATGACTACGCTGCGAATCACCAACAACAACTAGATGACTTCTAGGCCAACTTCGATAAATTATTTCTTCAATTCCCTTAAAAGTATTATATCCAAGTATTACTGGTTTATTAGAAATAAAGTCTCTATGTAAACGCAATCTATCTGCTTCAATTCTTGCCCAAGGGATACTTCTCTCATTACCAATAACCAAGTCCCCATTAGAATTCTTTCCAACTGCAGCAACTAAAACAATATCCATGCTCATCCTTACATCACAGCTCCTTTCAAATCAACTAATTCTTTTTTCTCTTTAGCGCCATTTTTACTATTTCGCTCTTCCAGAAGTTTCATCAAATCACCAACTAAGTACAAAGATCCACAAACAAGTATCATTCCAGAATCTCCAACTAATTCAAGCGCTCGATCCCAAGCACAAGAAAGTTCCATTGCTTGCATTTCATAAAAAACAGATTCCTTAGCAACATCTTCTTTTTTCTGTGCTCGATGCCCAGCTTCTGTAATAATAAAATGATCAAACTCTTCGGCTAAATATTCACTCATTTGCCTAGCACTCTTTCCAGTAGATAATCCAAAGATAACAACGCGATTTTCAATTGCTGGCAAACTCTCGCGCTGTTCTTGCAAAAAAGTCTGTAAACGTTTCATGCCAGCATAGTTATGTGCCCCATCAAATATCACAAGTGGGGAATGTGAACCTTTTGGTCCCAGAAATCTTGATTTCTCAGGATACACTTGTAACCTCCCAGGCCACTTAGCATCACGCAAACCTGCAGCAATTGAATCACTACTAACAACAAACCCAAGACCATTCAACACTTCACACACTTTAATCACAACACAAGCATTCTCTATTTGATGACTGCCTAACAAACCTAACTCATACTCCTTCCCACCCAAACTAAACTTCTGTCCACCTAAATCACTCAAACCCAGAGAATATGAATAATCAACTTTTGACAGTATACTGTCAAGTTCAGCACATATCGAACTAAACAGTTTTACAATCTCAGAGTTCTTTTCTCCACAAACCAAAGGCACACCTTTTTTTATCACACCAGCTTTCTCAATTGCAATTTTCTCGCGAGTATCTCCCAAAACCTTTGTATGGTCAAGATCAATATTTGTAATCACTGATACCAAAGAATTCACAACATTAGTTGCATCAAGTCGGCCACCTAAACCAACCTCAAGTACAGCCACATCAACTCCCATTTTTGCAAAATACACAAACGCAGCAGCTGTAGTAAACTCAAAGAACGTTATCTCACCAAACTTCTGATCATCATTTAAGGCAGCATTATCATAAGAATCCAACTTCTGCTTAATTTCAATCACAATCTCTCGCAGTTCAGAAACACTAATTTTCTTACTATCAATTTGTATCCGTTCACAAAAATCCACTAAATGTGGAGATGTGTACAAACCAACTTTCCTACCACTACAAGATAAAACAGAATTTAGCATAGCGCAAATAGATCCCTTACCATTAGTACCAGCAACATGAACGCTAGCAAACACATTATGTGGATGTCCCAAAACCTCCATTAATCGCTCCATCCGCGAAAGACCAAACTTCACTCCAAAATGCTGCAAGTTATACAAATAAGCTATCGGATCAAATGAATCTACCACAAAAAATCACAAGAAAAGCACTATAAAAAAACTACTGTCAAAAAAATCAATTAAATTCTGCCTTTAGTCCATTGAAGCCTACTAAGATTATGAGAAGCTACTCTTGCAAATGGCCTAAGAGCATCCATATCAGTTGGAAGTTGCCTATAAACAGTTTTGCCATTATCTAATTTAACTGCAGCTCTAATACCAATCCAAAAATGTGTACCATAACTTCCTGGCGAACATTCTCTATTAATTGAAAAAGTACCAGTTCTATCACCAACTCTCCAATCAGCTTTTGACAAAGCATAACCAACTCTCCAAATATCTGTATGATGTGGAATTCCATCCGGAAGTTCTCCTTTTTTCCTCCAAGCATCGATATGAATTGGTCTTCCATCTGGGTTTAACAGTGAAGAATAAGCTGTGTTTGCCAACCTAGCAGCAGCAGAGTAATCTAAACCAGAGATAATTTGTCTTACCATAACAAATCCTAATTTACAAAGCTTCTTTAAAAAGCCTGGGGCACAACTTCACCACGGTAGCAATTTCTTTTTCTTCAAATCTTACTTCTGGAAACTCATAATCCTTAAAAAGCCAAAACAAGCTAAATCTACTTGGGTGGACTAAGTGGAAAAGCAAAATAACAATTCTCAAACAATAAATCAAGATAACAATAACTCCTCAGCCCAAAATAGCACTTCTTCTACAATATCTACTTCCAAAAATATCTTTGATAGAACAATTTCTCAATATACCAAACAAGCTATGCCTGAAGAACAAAACATAGCCAAAACCAAAACTTTTGGAACAACTTTGGAAACCCGTGAATTCACTGATGATGAAAAGATCGTTCTACTTCATTTCTTCACAAATATCGACAAAAATGTTTATGCAGCTACTGATGCTATGCCAAATTCACTATGGGCACTTTTGGAAGGGGGCTACTCCAGAGCTCAAGAAAGTATGCGTATGAGGTTTTTAAAAATATTCTCTGACATGCAAAAAGACTTAGACAAAGGCAAAATCACCCAAGATGAAATTATAACTATTGAAGACTTTGCAAAAAAGATAAATTCAAATGATTCACTTAATCTTTCTTATTTTCTAACAAAAGCTGAAAAATTCATGCGTAAATGGGCTGTCCAATATGGTCACGACTCACTAAAAGATTCAGACATATTAAGATTCGCAATTGAAAACGTTACTCAATTCGCAACAGGACCAATTGAAGAAGCAAGGCTAGGAGCTTACCAAGAAAAATCAACAAGATACGTAGAATTCTCTAAAGATCATTTAGTAGTTCCAACAGACCTAAAAGAATTCGCAGAAGAAATAAGGCAATGGAATAACCTTCTAATCAAAAATTATGATGAATCTCGCGAAATTGTTTCTAATTTTCTAAGCAAACGTATCAATCAAGAAAGTTTCAAATCAGAAGCAGCATTCAAAAGAACAATTGAAGCTAAAACCTTTGACATCATCAGATATTTTATTCCAACTACTATGCTAACTTCAATTGGTGTAGTATGGCCAACTAGAGAAGCTGAACGTCACATTTCAAGATTAATGTCAGATCCACGCGAAGAGATCAGAAGTATCGGATTTGCCCTTCTTGAAGAAGGAAAAAAAATATCTCCAGGCCTTTTAAGTCATGTTGCAGTTAATGAATATCAAAAACAAAGAGAATTAGACATTACAAATATCTTACAAAAATTAAAACTAAACCAAGAACAAACAACTATTGATCGTAGCCAAGATGCTGTAAAATTATTAAGTTTCGATCAAGACACTGAAGCTAAAATCGCAGCCGCCATTTTGTTCGAACATGATATTAAAGGACAAAGTTACGCGCAATACCTTAACCTTTGCAAACAAATCCCTCTCATCATTGAGCCAGTGATCAAATCCTATTGTGAAAGTCGTGGTAAATTCGATGCACTGCCTATCGCAACTGAGCTTGGTTCCATGCTCTTTGAAGTTACCATGGACTATGGTGGTTACCGTGACCTTAAACGTCACAGAAGAAACCTTTTACTCACAGCGCCACTTACAGCAGAGATTGGTTACGAATATCCAGAGCACGTTACAGATTTCCCTGAATTAAAAGCAGTTAAACAACGAATCGATTTTTGTGCAGAAGCAACAACTCATCTTTATAGAAAAGTAAAATCAAAATACCCAAAGCTCGCAGTATATCTCACCATGTTTGTACATAAACAACGTTACATCTGGCAAATGGATCCAAGGCAGCTAGCTTATGTGACAGAATTAAGGTCAACTCCTGCTGGGCACTGGTCATACCGCGACATCGCGCAACGTATGTTTAGACTAACACAAGAGCATTTGCCAACTTTAAGTAAATACATTAATGTAGATCTAACTTTAGGTGATGAAGGTAGGAAAAAACAAGAAGAAAAAACGGTAGAAAAACTAAAAGCACTCGGCGAAGATAATCTGCAAAAAGTCACATTCTAAAAACTAAACAAAAAGAGGCAAATACAATGGAAGAGTACATAACAGCTAATCAGGATAATAACAACAATACTCCAAACACTACTAGCTACCAAACTATTCAAAGCGCCAACAACCTAGCAGCTTCTACACTTCCAACACAAAACTCTACTAACCAATCACCTCTTCAAGCACAAGACCCAGAAGTTTACAATCTAATTAAACAAGAAGAACAAAGACAACAACACAAACTTTCTATGATCGCTTCTGAAAATTTCTTCAGTAAAGCAGTACGTGAAGCAACAGGTTCAGTTCTTTCAAACAAATACTCTGAAGGGAACACTGGTAAACGTTACTACGAAGGAAACGAATTCATTGATCAAATTGAACTTCTCACAATCGCTAGAGCTAAAGAAGCGTTTAATCTACCTGATGATTGGTCAGCGAACGTTCAAACCCTTTCTGGTTCAACTGCAAACCTATCTGTATACTTAGCTCTTCTAAACATTGGAGATTTTATCATGGGGATGTATCTTCCTGATGGTGGACATCTAAGTCACGGTTGGTCTTATACACCTAAACAACCAGCAGATCCAAAAAAAACAGTATACTATGGTGGAAAAAACAAAGTAAATATCTCATCTAAGATTTTCAACACAATTTCATACAAAGTTGATCCAGTAACAAAACAATTTGATTACGACGAAGTTGAACGTATTGCAACTCTGCAAAAACCTAAACTTCTAATCACTGGTGGAACAGCGTATCCAAGAAACATTGATTACAAAAGGATGAAACAAATAGCAACCAAAGTTGGTGCATACTACCTTGCAGATGTTGCTCACGAAGCAGGCCTTGTAGCTGCTGGCGCAGTTCCAAGCCCAGTTGGTATCGCTGACGTTGTAACTATGACAACTCACAAAACTTTAAGGTCAGGACGCTCAGCAATTATTTTAGCTCATAAAGACATTATCAAAAAAATCAATAAAGCAGTACTTCCTGGACTTTTAGGAGGACCATTTAATCATGCAATCGCAGGTGTTGCTGTTGGCCTAAAAGAAGTTAATACACCGCAGTTCAAAGAGTACGCACAGCAAGTTGTCAAAAATGCACAACACTTAGCAAATGAACTAATAACTAAATACCAATTCAACGTTGTGTCAGGCGGAACTGATAAACATCTTGTACTCATAGATCTAACAAATAAAAACGTTCCAGGTAGATTTTTCTCAAAAGCCTTGGATCACGCAGGCATTGTATCAAACTATAATACAATCCCTGGAGATTTGAAACCACCATTAAACCCAAGTGGTCTTAGAATTGGAACACCTTGGATTACAACTCGTGGTATGAAAGAAGAGCAAATAACACAAATCGCTTCTTGGATGGATCAAGTCTTAAAAATTTGTCAAGAAGATAGATATCAAGGGATCAAATTCAAAGATTTCAAAATAGAGATAAAACAAAACATAGAAATCCAAAGAATCGCGAAGGAAGTTAAACAGTTATGTCTGCAATTTCCACTTGACATCTAAACAAACAATTTTATTTTTCAACTTTTTTTCTTTTTGATACTAGTGCATTTTCTAACACTTTAACAACGCCATTACTCGCATCAACTTCTACCAAGTCACCATCATTAAGCATAACTGTCACATTTTTACATCCAATTACACAAGGAACTTTCATCTCGCGCGATACAATAGCAGCATGACAAGAAAGTCCACCTTCATCTGTTACTATTGCAGCAGCTTTTTTCATCAATAAAATGAAATCTGGTGTTGTCATAGAAGTTACAAGAATCTCACCATCAATAAATTTAGAAAAATCATCTTTACCTAAAACTATTCGAACTCTCCCTTGAACTATCCCTGAGTAAGCAGTCCTTCCATTAACAACACCAACTTCACCACTAACTTTCTTAGAATAATATTCTAATAGTTCACTAGCTTTACTTCCGGACAAGATTATTTCTTTTCTGTCCAATTGCCCAACTACAAAACAATCCCTACGTGAAACAACCTCACTCTCAGTAACATTAACTCTCCCTAAACTAACTGATTCACGAACTTCATTAACACTCAACATTAAAAAATCGTCACGATTTATCCCTAGCCCATTAGCCAAACTTGCAACAACATCTTCAATATAATACCAAAGTCTTCCTGCAAGTTCTTTCATCCTGTTGCGTAAATATATCCCAATCTGAAGTCCATCTACTAGATACTTAATCTCCTTTGGCGCATTAATACCAACACAGCTAGATTCAATATCTTCATCAGTGCTAGATTCAAAATCTTCTTTCTTAACTTCAGCAACAATATTATAGGCAGTTTTAAGCCAAGCAAATTCTTCTAAAGGATTTTTTGAATCTGAGATATTATCAATGTCAAGGGGCGCATAAGAAACAGCATAACTAGCAATCTCTTGATCAGTCAACCCAAATTCTTTCAACTTTTCTTCACAAAAATTTGTGAGTGGGACAGCTAAGATGTAATATTTCTGAAATTTTTTCAAAGATTCAACATACTTTTCAAAATAAACTAGAAGCTCTTTCAAAGATTTACCATTCAAATCCAAATTTTTCAATTCAGTTACAAATAATAAAACTTCTTTCGAAGCAGATTGTATATTCTCAAACTGCAAAACTGGCCATTTCTTATCAATATCAAAAGCCTTCGCAAATTCTAAAGAAAACTCTTCAGTTCGCTTTTCATCATACAAACAATAATCTTGTATCCAAAAAATATTATCATAAGTAGCAAATACCTCTTTAACAATTTCAATTTTTTGTATTTGGGCTTCGTTACAAATAGCTTTTGATTGCAAAAATCCTGTGCGACAAACACGATCATCCCATTTAATTGATTTAATCAAAGAAACTATATCATTTTCCACAAACAATTCAAAGCAAGAATTCTATATAAAATAAAGTAAAGAAAAATTAAATTAAAATTTATTGACCAAGATAATCATTACTAACAATTGGACTAAGTAAAAAATTATTACTAAAAGAACCACCATCAAAACTAGCTGAATACATAGCTCCAGTTTGAACGGTACTTCCACTCGCTGCAACATCTTCAACTGCTTTATCAAGCATAGATGAAACAATTGGATCATTATGACCAGTCACAGCTTCTGGACTACTATAAATTGCGAAGATTAATCCTTGAATTTCTGCAGAACTAGGCAAGCCAGTATCTTCAGGATTTACAACTGAACTAACATCATAAGCACTAACAGATCCTTCACTTCTTGGGTGTGCATCAACAAAAACTTGTAATTCATTTTTATATGTTGCAAGTCCATCAGCAGATACAGCTTCATCTAAAGCAACAGCTTTTGAAGTTTCAATAACTGCAGTAGGAATTTGGTTGTAACCATCAGCAAAAGCTGCGTTGTAGTCAGTTAGTGTTTCGGAGTCTGAACCACTGAAATCATGGATTGAAGAACTAAATTCACGAAGTAATTCAGATCCAACATCCCATTTTCTTGATCCACTAAGAGAAATGTTTGATCCTGCAACAGGAATTTGAGAGTTAATCACTCTTCCACTAGCTGAAAAAACTGCAGAACTTCCACTTCCAGTTGAAATTTTAAGATTCATACCATTATCATAACAAGCAATAAGACTTGATGCTTCTGGTGTAGCAGAACTTCTTAATGTATCAGCTGCCCATCCAGGTAAACCACTTGAGTAAGCATCGCTAGCAATTTCAATACACAAAGGAGTTTGTCTTGTAGCAGTCCCTTCAGTACGTCTTGCAATAAAAGCTGTTGCACGAGGTACTAATGAACTTAGTGAACTATAATCTGAAAAACTAGAATCTATAGCAGGACCAATCAAATCAGAACTTCCTGATATTTCAGTAAACTCAGTACCCAAATAACGACCAAGATCATCATCTGAAACATGATCTAATACTTCCCATCCTTGTGTTCTATCAACAGGACTAACTTCAGCTGCATTAGCGACACTAGAACAACTAACTATTCCTGCTGCTAACAAAATCGCAGGAATCATTAATTCCTCGCTATCACTTATTTGATCTTTTGCCATATTTTTTAAATTACCATCCATTCGTTCTTTTGAAATTACTACTAATAAGGACTAAAAAGAAGCCATAGTTATAAACTTATAAGTTAATTATTACTAATAAGTAACAAAGAACACTAAATAAACCAAACTTAAATCAATTAGAAGCAATATCCAAAATCTGCTTAACTTTTACATAAACTTCATCATGAATGTCAGAAATGCAGCGAGCATTTTTCCCATCATAACATTGGATCCTATCCCAATTTTCAACCATATCATACTTAACACAATGCAAAAATGCTGATTCTGCATTTTTTAGATGCTCCAAATCAGCTTCATGAAGGTCACGTTTTTTACCATCAATATATGCCCTAGCTTCTTTTTTATCCACTAAGCGCTGACCAATATCTGAACTCATATGCATGTACAAAGTCAAATCAGGAACTGGTAATTCAAGCGTAGAATACTCTAAGTCATTAATCCAATTCAAAAATGTTTGACGTTCAGCAAAAGATGATAATTTTCCAAGTTGATGCCCTTTGTTAGCTGATGTATAACGGTTCGATAGCAATACATATCCTTCATCGAGCCATTTTTTCATCTCAAAAGAAGCCGCAAACCTATCAAGTGCGTAAAACAGTGATGCCTTTTTTGCACCAATATCACAAAGTTCTCCAAATTCTCCTCGCAAATACTTTTCAACAAACTTAGCAGACCATTGCCCATACTGAGGAAAATCTGCAGTTTTAACTCTGTAACCTTCAGACTCCAAACGCTTCTTCAAAACCCCAAGCTGCGTAGCTTTGCCAGATCCATCTCCACCATCAAGAACAATAAATACACCCACCATCAAAGAAAAAACAAACAGCTTTGCATTTAAGTATTACCACAACTAGAAAATATACTTCACAACTCTAAAACAGATAAAAGAAACAATCATACAATAAACTACTTCTTCTTCGCTATTTCCCACAACTGATCAAAATAACCTTTGTAAGCTTTCGCGACATCAGGCTGCTTAATCACAATAGCAACTGGGTCATGTTCAAGCCAAATAATAATTGCAACTCTATCAGCGTAGATATTTGTAGAAACAATTGACTTATACTTAGCTGGCAAATAACGTGCAACAGCATACTTACTTTTCAAATCAACTTTTTTATCACAAGCAAACAATAAATGCAATTTTTGTTTGTTAGCAACACGTTTACGTTGGTAGTGCGGCCAATAAAATTTCATAATGTCACGTGTTGATGAGTGCCCACCAATCACATAGACATCCTCACCTTTACGCAATTGATCTTCAAATACTGATTTGAGTCCATCTTTGCCACGATAAAATAAAGTTTCTTGTTTATCTTTATGTTCCAAAAATTTGGCAGTCATTTGTGGCAAAATAGAATAGATCTCTTCTTTTTTTGCATCAATTAATTCTTGAATACGTTTTGGGTCTTCCGCAATATAAAATCGATTTCCATTTTCAACAATGTAAGAAACAAGTCCTTTCTCAATAAGTCTATCAAGCGCATCATACACAGAGCGCCTATGAATTCCTGTTTTACGAGCAAGTACTCCTGCTTGAGCTTTCGTAATATCAATAAGCATCAAATAAATCTTAGCTTCAGTTCCTGTAAGTCCAACATGTACTAATTTCTCAAACATAAAAACATTAAACTAAATCAGTTATATAAACCTTGTGGGGAACTACTTCCCACTGTGGGAACATACCACCCCGTAAGTCTTGATATACATAATTCTCAAACTAATTTCTATGGTAATAACAAATTTAGATGACATGACTCTCGATGTAAACGCTTTCACAGCAAAAAAACCAAAAGACTATCAAACAGATCCAGATTCACTAAAAGACTTTGAAAAACTTCTGAACTTACATGGCGGCGCAACTCATGTTGAAACCAAATATGATGGTAATGGTATTGTAATTGATACAAGAACTAGTTCTCCACAATTAAGATCACTAAGTGGGCAAGTTTGGGACGCAAGCGCAGTTCCAGAACTTGAAAGTGCAATTCACGCGCTCCCATCCGGTCTTTACGTTGGAGAAATTGTTGGGAGACCAACAAAGCCAGGTTTCACTGGCCGTGAAGAATTCCAAGCAGCCCAATCACGTGGACCATTTAATGCAAACAAAAAACTAAGCCAAGCTCTTGTTGACAAATTTCCTTTAGACATTCGTCTTTATGATATGATTTTTCAAAATGGACAAGTAATTGCAAACCAATCTTTTGAAGACAGAAAAGCAAGACTTGAGGATCTCTGCGCAGCTAACGGACAAATCCTCTCTGTTGCTTATCAAACAATCACTGACCCAACTGTACTACAGAAACTAACAATGGACCAATTTGATAGAGGTCTTGAAGGTTTCATTGTCAAAAAACCTGGATCCCCCTACGCACTTAAAGCTGCAAAATCTGGTTTAGTTGGGGTTCGAAACAATGATTGGGTAAAAATCAAAGAAGCACTCACAGTTGACTTAGTTGTACTTGGCCTTAGACAAAAAGAAGGTAGACAAAATCAAGGTTGGCCCTGTTCTAATGTTTTAGCAGGAACATACAACGACAAAACAAATCAGTTTGAAACACTTTCAATTGTTAATATTCCATCAGTTGCTCTAGCAAAACAATTTTATGATGCAGTTGCTCCTCTTTGCGCACTTAGTTATACTGAAGCTGCGCCGCACACTTGGCAAAATAAAGGTGTAGCTCCAAACAAATCAGTTCATGTTACTTATTCATCTCAACTTCAACGTGGAGCTCCTCACGGAAAAGTTCCTTTCATGTATGTGCTTGATCCTAGGGCAGCTCCTGTAATTGAAGTTAGAGCTAAAAGTATCACAGGCCCAAGATCCACTTGGCACAGTTGTGGCGCTCAAGAAACAAACCCTCAAGCGCATTCTTTACAACAACCAAAATATCTAAATATGAGACCTGATAAAACAGCATTAATGGCAACAACAACCAGCCAAGTTAGAGATATGTATAACGGCGTATAAAAGGACAAAAGCATTATAAAATAAGCTTAAAAAAATAACAGATGTCAAATCTGATACAACCTGGATGGTCAATTAATGCTTTTTTTTACGAACTTTTACAATCCAAACTAATTCATAGTATAGATGGATATATTATTGGCGAATTATCAGGCCAAGGTATTCTCGATAAAGATAGCGTTAGAGGAGTTGATTTTGGTTCTGGTACTGGTGACTTAACTCTTAAAATTGCAAGAGACTTACTTCAAAGAGGAAGAACTGATGCAAGAGTATATTCTGTTGAAAATGATCCTTTAATGAATGAAAAATTAAAAACCAGATTAAGAAAATTAGAAAGTAGAAGTCACACAAGAGGCATAGAAAGACTCATATCTCCAATTAGAGGAAACTTATATGGACCAATAATTGATACAATAGCTACAGAAACACAAGGAATTGACTTTGCAATTTTCAAACGTTGCCTTTACTCTGACAAAGAAAAAGTAAAAGGAATTATCAAAAGAACATATGATCAACTAAAACCAGATGGTAATATTTTCATAGTACATCCAGAAGCAGATTTTAACACATACTGTGACAACGGCTTTGGAAAACTTGCACCCCTTCATGTTATGAGGTGGGCATGGGCACAACTTGGAAAAGAGTTAGGTTTAGTAGAATACCAAAGGTACACTCAATCAGAATTGGTTGATCTTTGCCAAACTGCATGCCCTGATGCAAATATAAAAAGACATTTTCCACAAAGACCAGCTTACAACTTAGTTCAAATACAAAAAGCAGCATAAAAATAAAATAAAAAATTAAGCAAATAAACTATACAATACTAATACAGATAAACCTACCCAAATTAACCAAACAAGCCAAGTTTTACTAGTATCTTTAAACACTTCTGCTACAAATATTTTGTACAATTTTGGGTACGAAAACATAAACACACCAAATACTAAATATCCAAACACAAATGCTGGAAAAGCCTGAGTAATTGTTAAGTTAGTAAACACATAATATCCAATAACAACTAATAATGCAACCATCGGCCACTTCATCATATTGATATGTTTAACCATATTACTTGCCATATCACTTAACAATTTTGGTTTAACTAAAAAAATCACTAGCTTTAATAAAACTGCAATTGACATAACTAAAGAAATTATTTCCATTCCATTCATTTTTTACACCTCTTTTTCAATAAACTAAATAAAAAAACAATAATTAATCCTACTCACAACTCTCTACATAATCATCTACTGTCAATGTAAAAGAAACTCGACTTATTGTTGGGTGCGTAATAATCTCTGAACGTTCGCCTAAATCAAGTACAATTACTTCTTCTTCAAGTATTTCCCCAGTATTCTTTTTGATCAATTCAATTGCTACTGGTGTTGCAGTATCTCCTAAACAATAATCTGCTGAGCTAAGTAATTTCCATTCAAGTGCGCCAGCTGATGTATAACTGCCAGTTCCACGTGACAGAGTTAATTCTTCGCCATCACTAGTACTGATTTCAACCTCATTAAAGTTACATTTAGTTTCACATTCACCTTCAGTATCATATATAGTAGCAACAGTGCCACAAACACTTTCAATACAATGTTCATTCCATGCACACTCACTACTATCACTACAGCTAAGATCAATTTCTTCTACTACTTCTTCGATCTCAACAACTAGTTCTTCTTCCACTCCATCGCTTTCAGAAGCCTCAACATCCAAAGCTGATTCCTCAGAGCCAGACTCATCCCATTCCAAAACAGTATCATCAGAACATGAAACCAAGAATAAAACAGACACAAACATGATACACAAAATAAATAATTTTAATTTTCCTCTTCCCATAACTAAAATAAACAATAAGTGAGATATAAAGGTTGTGAGTATACGAGCAACTGTTAAAAATATTTTATTTTTATAATGTTGACTCTTTAAACTAAAAACTAAAACATTTTTAAACTCAAAAGCACTCTTTCAGAACATGAAAAAAATTAACTTACTATTAGCTACTCTTCTAATCCTAACATTCACCTTACTTATTTCTTCATGTTCAATTGAATTAAACAATGACATTGACAAAGAATATTATTTTCTAAGTAAAGAAGACCAAACAGATACAAGTAAACCGTGGTTTAGTCAAGTTAACATCGCAACCTCCACTGATGGAATTACCTTCATAGAACAAGGTATGTTAACAAAGCAAGCAGGCGTAGCTAATTTATTAAAAACAAAAGATAATGAGTTAATTGCAATTTACCAATACTTTGATCCATTCATTAAAGAAAATTTTGACCAAATTGCTTACCAAATATCAACTGATAATGGACAAACTTGGAGCGAAAGAGGATTTATCCAATATGAAGAATTACCATATAAACCTAAACCAGGTAGGCCTTCGCCTGTTGACCCAGATTTAGTCCAACTTGAAGATGGCAGTTTAAGATTATATTTTACATATCCACAGCCAGGCTACGAATATGCTTTTATGGCAGTAAGTACCGCTGATTCAATCACTGATAACTTTGTATTCAAAGGACCAGCACTATCTCTTGATGATACACTACTACTTGATCCTGCTATTGTTTACTTTAATGACATGTGGCATCATTACACTTGGACAAATGAAAAGAACAGTGAAGGAGTAAACATAAATGTTCATTCAACTTCAAAGGACGGATTAACATTCGAAAGACAAGACGATATTTATTTACCAATGAACTTTTTAGGCCAAGCAATTGTAATAGATGAAGAATTATATTTTTACGGATCTGGTATGAAAGGTCCAGTTGCAAAATCCACTAACGGATTTGAATGGGAAATATCTTCTGAGACAAATGTTCTTGGAGCAGACCCAGGTATTACGCAACTTGATGATGGCTCATTTGTTATGATTTACACCAACATGAACTTTAATTGATATCCATTTACGAGATAAAAGTTAACCACTACAATTTTGATAATCTCTCCTCTACAAAAGACAAAAATACCAGAAAACAAAAATAGTTAACCACTACAAATCGTCAAGTGGGTTCTTTACTTCTTCTAATTTTTTAGCACTCACATGCGTATAGATCTCTGTTGTCGCCAAATTACTATGCCCTAGAAGTTCTTGTATCGTACGAATCGAAACACCGTTGTCATGCAAATGTGTTGCAAAAGAATGCCTAAGTTTGTGTGGTGTCACTTTTTTAGTCAGTCCAGCACGCTTAGCCGCTCCTTTCACAAGTTTTTGCACATTACGTTCACTAAGCCTCTCACTTTTACTATTTGCAAACACAAACCCACGGTCCATCATTCCTAAATGTCTTTGTAATTCAGAACATAATTCTTTTCCTAAAAAAAATAATCTGTCTTTTCCTCCTTTACCATCACGGATATAACCTTTCCCAGAACTAAAATCAATCTCCTCAATTCTAACCCCACAAATTTCAGAAACCCGTAAACCAGAACTGTACAAAAACTGTAAAATCAATTTAGACTTAGAAGAACCTGCTGCAGAAAACAACCGACCAATTTCATCTTTAGTCAAATAAATCGGCAAACTTTTTTGCACTTTAGGAATTTTAATTCCTGTAATTGCTTTACCCAAAACCTCATTGTGATAAAATAAAATCGCAGATCTAGCCAAATTTACTGATCGCGCAGCAGTTCCAGAAACTACTAGTTTTGCTAAGAACCTTTTAGTATCAAATTTATTAATAGAACTTAATTCTTTTGTGCCACAAAATTGCAATAATTGCGCATTAAATTTAGAGTAAGCCTTTTTTGTATGAAATGACATGCCTCGAAGCGCCATCTCTGCTTCTAAATCTTCAAGACTGTGAGAAACACCATCACTCAACATATTTTCACCAACCACAACAAAAAACAAACAAAACGAATTAATAAAAGTTCGCATAATTTACTATTGGCTGTAAAATAAAACTTTTAATCAAACACTAAAACTTCAAGAAAAAGAACGCAATAAAATATCTAAACTAAACTTAAACATTCATTGATTAAAATTTACAATCAAACGAATATGATTAACTACTAACTAAGGACAAAAAAGAAAGATTTATATATTGCTGACATTTCACAAGGCAACATGGAAAGAAATCCTTACAAATCACCAGACTCAAAGTTAGAAAAACTTAGTGACATCCAAAAACACAACCAAGGATATGAGCTCATTTCAAAAATTGGGGGTGCGGCCACAATTGGTGGCATAGTTACTTCAATGATAACTCCTTTAGCAATAGCACTAATTCCTGGATCTGAGCAATATGTTGAATCAATTGGCGATCCTACAACAGTCACTAATAACTTACTAGTCTATGGTGCACTAGCGGCTACAATTGGTGCAGCTATCGGTGCATATGCGACAGGCAAGATTCAAAAGACTTAATTCCTCTTCAAATTACTTCGGATAATGCATATTATGCGAACCATTGCTTCTTTTCTAAGCTAAAACACTAAAAAACTACTCAAAAGGCCTAGTTTTTCATCAAAAAAGCCAGGCTTCAGAAACTCTGTTTTACTAAAAGTTCAAGGAACTCAGTTTTCAAAAAATAAAAGTTCTTCAAAAACACCATGTCATAGAAAAAAATTCAAAAAGATAATCTTTTCTCAAAAATACCAATTTATTTTTTCAAAAAATGCTTCTTTCCTCTCAGATAGAACTTGTAAACTAAACTTAAATCTTAGGTTACTAAAACTTCTAATCAATTTTTTGCCAAGAAACGAATTAAAAAAGAAAAAATTTCAAACACCTCTCTTTTTTGTTGAAATGTTTCTTCTTTTCTCAATTTCTAAAAATTTATCAAAAAACTCATTAAAATCTCACTTGAAAACCCTACCTTTTCTTTCAAAACTCAATACTTGCAAAAAGAACAGAACTTTTAATCAAATCATAAATATTTGAGACTTTTTGTGTGATAAAACTTATAAAAATAGCTTAAAACATAAGGACTTAAAACTTCCAATCAATTTTTGTCAAGTAAGCGAAATAAAAAAGGATTTTCACTATTTTTTGAAATGACGAAAGTTTAAATGCAAGTTTTCCCTCCTAAGAATTATCGTATCTCAGCACGTACAACTGTTAGAAAATGTGGGTTAAATCAGTCACTACTTAATAATACTGATTAGAACGAAACGTTTATATAATAGTTGTTACTCTGAAGTACCAACCATCCATCACCTCTTTTCCCCAGCGAAGTGTTTCGGCATTTCGTCTGGGGTTTTTTTACGCAAAACTCTTGCTCGAACTTCTTATTATTAATTGGAATTTTCAGATCTAAAACTTTTGATCAAAAATTAATTCTTTCATCGCCTAACCAACATAACTCAGATGGCTCTTTTTCTCATGTGTTTGCCTAGCTTTCTCTTTTTTCTGAACAAGTCCATGTAATTTATCTTCAAAAACACGTGCTTGTTGTCGAAGTCCATTAGGATCAACATCAAGTCCCGCATAATCATCGAGAGCCATAATTATCTTTGCAGCAGCCTCAGAATCAGGTTTACTACCCTGTGCTTCTGCAAATAAAGCAAGTTGTGGGATCTTAGTTCCCTTAGCAAGAAGTGCTCCTGTAACTCCTACAATCACTCCTTCTTTTAGTTCTTTGACATCGCGTCCTAATTTTTTCAAATTAGCTTTTGAAAGTCCTTGTGCACTAAAATAAACATGGCCTTCACCACCTGGGCCTCCTACTCCTTCAAAAGAGATTACTTCTTTAGCAGAACATAATTTTGCAACTTCAAGTATCGCATCAGCAAGTTTCCATTCCATTCCTGCAGCAACATTAAGTGCATGTACAACAACTAAGTTATATCTTTTATTATAATGAAGTGAGATTGGCTCAATTATTTCACCATTATGAATCGCAATCATAGCAGGCATACCTGACATTTCAATACGACCAATTTTTTCAAAATCTAAATGTTCTAGAAGATACTCAGTAACAATTGTTCCAATAAGTCCAAAGCCTGGAAATCCTTCCAGAAGCCTAACGCCTTTTGGTTTTTTTGATAAACTAATTTTAACCATCTTTAACCACCAACCACTTTATTTGTAATTAATTATAACAAAAAATAAAGTTATAACTAATCAATAAGATATAATAAAAACAAAAGAACAAAACATGATATATAAAACATTCTATTTCAACAATTAATTAAACAATTTTTTATTTTCAAACAAAACATTATTTATCTTTTCTGCCGACGACAAAAGTCCACTTTTTTCTGACTCACTTAGTGGCATTTCAACTATTTCTAAAACTCCTTTTTTCCCAAGTTTAGCAAGACATCCAATAAAAACATCATTCAATCCATATTCACCTTTAAGCATTACACTACATGGCATAACTTCTTCTTTACCTGTCAAAATACAATTTACCATTTTTGCAATACTATAACCAGGCGCAACATAAGCACTTCCCGTTTTTAAT
Organism: archaeon; assembly: GCA_018697095.1. Taxonomy (GTDB): domain Archaea; phylum Nanobdellota; class Nanobdellia; order Woesearchaeales; family GW2011-AR9. Next base: position 220,957 of record JABHSG010000004.1, read on the forward strand.
AAAGACACAACTCTCGCTCCTCCATGTTTAACTAAAGAAACAATATCTTCTATCTCACTAGAATCAAATAAATCTTCTAATTTTTTTTCCATGCCTTCAACTAAAACTGTAGAAGAACTTACTACTGGTAGCATCAAGTCACCATGCCCGCCAAGAACCACTGCCTTAACGTCTCCTCCACTAACACTAAATCCTTTCAAGCGCAATGCATTCGCAACTTCAAATTGAAACCTTGCAGTATCAAGTACACCTGCCATTCCAATAACACACGATGAATCAAAACCACTTTTTTCATACGCTAAACGAGTCATAATATCAAGTGGATTTGTAACAACAATAATAATACATTCAGACGATTCCTTAACAACTTCGCTTACCACACTACCAACTATTTTTGCATTAATTGCAAGTAAATCTTCGCGACTCATCCCAACTTTTCTAGCAATCCCAGCTGTAATTACAACAACATCACTTTTAGACGATAAACTATAATCATCACCACCAACAACACTACCACTAAAATCAGTCAAACTTAGTGCAGCAGACATATCAAGTGCTTTACCTTTTGCAAAATCGCCAGCAATATCTATCATTACGATTTCACAATCCTTTTGCAAATCTGCCACGCGTAGAGCAGCACTTGCTCCTACGTTTCCTGCACCCACAATTGTTACTTTAGTCATAATCATTCACCAATTTAATTTAATCCACATATTTTAACTTTGCAATTCAGAGCAAACCTGCACTATTTTTTCAAAAACAATAGGTAAATTTGCAACAGCCACAGAACTAAAAGCAACCCGAAGTAAGTTCCCAAAAGGTAATGCAATCACAGCAATACTATGATCATTAAGCAATTTCAAACGTACATCATCACAATCAAATGAATCATCCAATTTCAAACATAAAAAGTAACCAGAGTTAAATGGAAGTACAGTAAAATACTCACTATAACTCTTTTTGTTTTCATCAAGCAATTTTCGGCATACACTATACCTTTCTTTTAAAATATTAAAATTATTTTTTTTTTCACCAGAGTTATTTTTTGATTTTAAAGAAGATAAGATCAAATTTTGTGATAAAGTACTCACATTCGATACTGTTTTACGTATCACTCCAGCAGCTTTTGATTCTAGTGCCTTCAAACTTTCAAGACTTGCACCTTTATTTGCAAAAGTGATACATCCAACTCTTAGGCCCCACACTAATTCTTCTTTTGTCGGCCCATCAACTTTAATTGCCGCAATATTTTCATGCAGATTAGCAAGTTTTGCAAAAATAGATTCTTTAGCAATATCCTTTTCATAAAATAATCCAAAATAAGCATCATCACAAATTACTAGTAATCTTTTCCCTTTCTTTGCAAAGTCAAGTAGCATAGAAACCATTTGTTCTTGTTCTTCCACAGTCAAAGAATAACCACTTGGGTTATTTGGAAAATTTAAACAAACAATTACTTTTTCCCTAGATGAGATTTCTTTTTTCAAAGACCCAAAATCAAATTTATACTTTTTACTTTCTTCGTCTAAAACAAAAGTAGGGAAAGTTACAAGTTTATGGCCACTTCCATTTCCAAAAATTAGATTGTAATTAGTCCAAAAAAAATCATAAGATAATATATCTCCAACATCATTTTTGCTCCCCTGAACATCAAACAAGTACCTAGCTACACTCAATGCATGTGTTAAACCACCAGTAATTACAGGCAAACTTATTTTATCATTATCCAAACTAGGATTCTTTTCAAGCATCTTTTTCTTCCAGACAACGCGAAGTTCGCTTAATCCAAAACTAGAGATATATGGGAAAACTTTTTTTCCAGGAAGATCAATTTTAGAAGCAATTGCTGGCAAACTAAGCATATCGCCATTATCATCAAGACCAATCCCAATAGTTGCATTAATTTTAGCCCCTTTAGATGCCACAGATTGTCCAAGTACCCCATGTGTTGGAAAAAAAGCTTCTTTTCCATTATCAGATAAGAATTCCCAAAAAACAGAACTACCATTCTCAATAGCAGAATTTAACTCATTAGCTTCAATATCATAAACCATAAGTAAAAAAAGAAGATAACTAATATAAAAAGATTATGAGCTAGTAAACAAAAAAAATACCAAAAGAACCATTATTTTATATTTAAAATTCTAACAATACCCTTGATGGCATCCACTTCAACCAACATTCCATCTTTCAAAACAGTTGTAGCATGTTTTGTTCCAATCACACAAGGCTTTTTCATTTCTCTACTTACAATTGCAACATGACACAAAATCCCTCCTTCATCCGTCACAAATCCAGCAGCTTTTTCCATCGCAGGCACAAAACTTGGGATTGTCATTGGTGAAACTAAAATATCACCACTACCTACTTTATTTAAATCAGATACAGACTTGACAATCTTAACAATTCCTTTAACAACTCCTTTATGTGCAACAGTTCCTTTCAAATCATTCCCAAAAGACTTACTTAAATTAGAAAAATACTTTTCTTTAAATTTCAAATAATTATCACCTGAAAAGGTTTCAACATAACCATCTTTCACATAATAACCATAGGTTTCAAATCTTTGTTTTATTTCCACCACAGAAGCATCTAATTCACTATTAAGACAACTAATCACCTCACCTGGAGTCATATAAATCAATTCATCAAACCCAATCTTTAATCGCTTAGCAATTTCAAACAATAAATCCCTTAACAAAAAACCAGCTTTTACAAACACATTCATCCTATAAGTTCTAAAATACGCATATTTTTTAGCGATAGCAACTATTTTTTTTTCCTTAGCAGAAAGCTTCAATTCAGAAAGTAATCCTTTCTCACCACCAAATAAAGTTTCTTTTGTATTTTCTTTTAACTTTGAAGACAAACGATTCAAAATATCTTTTTTTGACCACGCATCCCTAAAATATCTGCCCGAATTGATATGGCCATACTCATTAATATGTTCTTCAATCAATTCATTAAGCCTTTCATCTGATCCATCCAAAGACAGATTTCCTTCTTTAATGAGTTCAGAAATTTTTTTGATTGATTCATATTCAAGTTCATTCTCATTTTTTTTATCTGGGCGAGTTAAAACAAAAAGTTCTCTTTCAATATCTTTTCTACCTTTATCAATAAGAAATCCTTTAATTTGTTCTTCCAGGTATTTTCCAACTGGCACAACAAGCATTAATGCTGTTGAAAGAGAATGAAACACCCCAGTTATTTTCAAGAAGAATTCAGAGACCTCACCATTACTTTTATGAACATAATCCTTAGATCCCCTAGAAGTTTCAAGAAGCCTATTTGAAACTTGATACCACTTTTCCAAAAAAGATTCTATTGAAACTAAACCTTTCTTTGAAATTAAAGAATTAAACTTCTTTTCAATATTTTTAGATGACTCTGAACTAATGTACACTTCCCCATTAAGATAAACGTAAAAGTCATAACCAAGCTCTTCGCCAAGAATTTTTTTAGTATATTCATCAGTCATCCCACTGCAAATAAGATTAAGAAATAAAGGACAGTTTTGTCTTTCTACAATTTTTATCCAACCATAAGACTTCCCACTCACAGCTTTATTCATAACTAACACTCATAATCTAAACTTTATAAATAAATCTACCTAAAAATAAATAAGAAAAGTTATAAACAATAACGTTTTAGAATAAACTATGGATCCAGCAATAAAAACTATCTTAGAAAAAAATGAAAAAGTGAAGTGGGACGGCAAACAAGACCTAAAAACTTCAATGGTTGCAGGAATCCTAGGTTTATTGTTACTTTTCATTATTGGCAGCATATTTTATTCTATTGTAATAGGTGGAACTTGTACAATTAACGGCCAAATCAAATCAGCACAAGAATGTGCAGGGATAATGAAATATGTCGCTTATGCTTTATTTCTAGTAGGAATACTAATTCCAATATTCAAATACTTACAATATAAAGTAACTCACTATGCAGTTACTAGTAAAAGAGTATTACTAAAGTCAGGTTTAATTGGTGCAGATATGCGTTCAGTTTATTATGACCAAATCAAGAGTGCTTTTGTGAATGTAGGTTTAATTGGAAAAATATTTGGCACAGGTTCAATTTTAATTGATACTGGTAGAATTACTCAAACTAAAAAAGGTTCAAAAACTGTCTACGATAGATTCAATAATATCCATAACCCTTACGAAGTTTACAAAATTTTGCAAAAATATCTTTCAGGTAGAAAAGAGAGTTTACACTCTGGTAGAGCTGACCACGAGCATAATCAAAAAAAGTACAAAGAACATATCCAAAAAACAGAGAGTTATAAGAGATAAGTTAGAAGAAGCTTAAACCAAGTAGTGCTAAAACGTGTTTTTTTTTAATTAATTTCACCTAAATCAATTTATAAATTAATTAACTTCTGAAAGTTCATGACTAGAATAGTTTGGCAACCTACTGCATTATATCAACCAAGTTACAATTTTGGAATTGTTTTAGATAGAACTTTCGCTAAAGGGATGTTGGAAACTAAGTTATCTCCTGATGCTACAAGAACAATGAATCAAATGGGAACTGAATTATTAAAAGGATTTGGCCATAATTGTCCAACCCCTTATATTTTTCATGAGGATACTGCGTTTGTAGATCAATTTTATTTAGCAGAGAATGGTGTTTGGCTAGCTAGAGACGACAGTGTTAGTGTTCTTACTAATGATACATCTGTAAACACAATTAAGTACAGTTCTCATAACGTCGATAACACTTCGCAAGCACATTCATTAATGGCGTTAGTTGATATGTGGGTTGAATATGCTGATACTCTAAAGGAATTATAAAAACAATAAATTTGTAAGCATAACGATGTTAAGTTTCCAGAATTTCATCTCCTTGCAGAAATAAAATATGCATGGAGTTTTCTCGATGTAGCACTAAAGAGTTAATTTTAGCCAATTATAAGCTGTGCCTATTCCCAAGAAGATTTATTAGTATGATGTTGTTCGAATTAATTATGACAGAAAATAAAATTCATTTCTATAGTTATTATGGTTGTGATAAAAGTCCTAATTTTGAAGATTGCATGACTTTTGATCATGTCAACGAAGACATCTCTTTTCCTTGTATTGTACTAATGAGGTTCAACAACTGGAACGACTATAACTATCACACTCATTTCCAGGCATTCTATTTACCTAATAAGGGAAAAATAAATAAATTAGGAACTGTGGTAATTATTCAATCAAAAGCGGAAAACAAGTATACTAAGCTCCCAGATAAATTCCATGAATTATCTAAAAAAAAATACTTCTCAAGAGGTTTTTTTGACTTCTATAAACAACTCGATTTATTTGGAAAAATAAAAGATGAAGTTTTAGGGGCATTAAATGACATCTATTTTTTTCACTATACTAGAGAAGATATATGTAAAATTGATTTTACGCTATCAACTCCATATGACGACTCTCTATTTAGAAACAATTACATTGATTTTGATATCTCCTCAGAATACGCAAGAGATTCAAATGATATGTTTGACAGAATAAGTAGTCTTGTATGGTCTCTTGATAAGATAGAGGGTGAAAATGATAGAAAAGTTATGTCAAGGTTACTTTTTGGCTCTATTATTACATCACTTGAAGCTTATTTAGGTGATGCCTTCAAATTCTTCATTTTTAAGCATAAAAAACATTTTAATTCCTTTTTGAAAAATCACAAATTTCCAGAGAAGAAAATTTCTTGGGAAAAACTTGGTAGTGAAGATATAGATAGCTACATCAGAAAAAAGGTCCAGGACACAATAAATAATATTAGTTTCCATAATTTGAAAAAAGTTAATAAACTCTATAAAGATATTTTAAATGTTGATTTACCAAAAAATTGGTCTAATTTTAATGATTCCATTAGAAAAAGACATGATATCTTTCATAGAAATGGAAAAACAATCGCAGGAACTACTCTAGAGATAGAACCATCAGAGATATCCAGTTTAATTAGAGATGCTAAGAATTTCATAAGTGAAATGGAACGTATTTTACTTACACAAATAAAGTCTCTTTAAATATTAGATTCTACTGTTATAACTCTTATTTTTAATAAGAATAACCCCAAAATCCAATCCAATATCTTTATAACCTGCTCTTATCAAAACACCCTTATGGTACCAGAAGAAAACCCAGATTACGGACAATTAAGTTTAGAACTCCACGAAAAGCAAAAAGGAAAACTCTCAGTAACTTCTAAAATCCCAATCAAAACAAAATACGACTTATCTATAGCTTATACTCCTGGAGTTGCAGCGCCTTGTCGCGAGATTGCAAAAGATAAAGACTTAGCTTACAAATATACAATCAAGCAAAACACAGTAGCAATTATTACAGATGGCTCAGCGGTCTTAGGTCTTGGAAACATCGGCCCAGAAGCAGCACTTCCAGTTATGGAAGGAAAAGCAATCCTTCTAAAGGAATTTGCAAACGTTGACGCATTCCCAATTTGTTTAGACACTCAAGACACCGAAGAGATCATTAAAACAATCAAACACATTGCACCTACTTTTGGTGGAATTAATCTTGAAGACATCGCTGCGCCACGTTGCTTTGAAATCGAAAGAAGACTAAAAGAAGAATTAGATATTCCTGTATTTCATGATGACCAACATGGTACAGCTATTGTAACTCTTGCAGCTTTAATCAACGCTCTAAAATTTACGAAAAGATCTAAAGATACTGCTAAGATTGTTCTAAGTGGCGCAGGAGCTGCTGGTATTGCAATTGCTAAACTCTTACTTCACTATGGCGTTCAAAACATAACACTATGCGACAGTAAAGGTATTATCCATAAAGAACGTAATAATCTAAACGATGCTAAAAAAGCAATGCTTGCTGTTACAAATAAAGATAACAAACAAGGTTCTTTAGCAGATGCTATGAAAGAAGCTGATGTGTTTGTTGGAATTTCAGCTCCAAACATTGTGAGTAAAGAAATGGTTCAATCAATGAACGATGACCCTATTATTTTTGCAATGGCAAACCCAACTCCTGAGATCATGCCTAAACTCGCAAAAGAAGCTGGAGCTAGAGTTGTAGCAACCGGACGTAGCGATTTTCCAAACCAAATCAATAACGTTTTAGTTTTCCCAGGAATCTTTAGGGGTCTTTTGGATGTAAGAGCAAAAGAGATTACTCAGAATATGAAAATAGCAGCAGCAAAAGCAATTGCTAGTTTTGTAACAAGTCCAACTGAGGACAATGTCATTCCAGGTGCCCTTAATCTCGAAGTAGCTGAAAAAGTCGCGCAAGCAATACGTATTTGCACAATCAATGGGTGTTAACATGGGAATAATTCCTCATGACAACCTTGCGACTTTAGTTAGAGATTTAATTGTTGAGCAAATAGAAACTTCTTATCCTGTTAGTGAAGGCAACGATGAAAGATTTTACCACAAGAAACATCCTTTAGTGGAAAAATTAAAAGAAAGATTAAGTGTAGGTGAAAATACAACTTCAATATATCTAAGGGGTATTTCTGAGGGAGTAATAAACGAATATCTCCCTAACCCAGACATACCTTTTGGAGTTACACAACAAAAACTAGACAAACTCGCAATTCTTTTTGACGTTCTTGATGTTAGCCCAGACTTAGACATCCACAGGCAAATAGCAGCAAGATACCAGCCAACAGAGTTGAACTGGCAGTACCCTCCACCAATCCAAAACCCATAACCTTTTAATCAAATAATTTCAAAAATCAGCCATGAGTAGATCTTTGTTAAGAAGCATTGTAAGTAGTAACGTAACTAGTTCAGACCAAACAACCTTCACTAAAGAATATGGTGGTTTTTCTCTCCCACAGATTTGGGCATTTCTCGAAAGAAAAAAAAGATCTAACGCCAAGCAAAGATATACTAGAGAAAAAGAAGTCACTGCAAGACTATATGACCACGGGATAAATACGCATAACATTCTAGGTTTTGACAATATTGCTAGAAGATTAACTGTTGAGTATGTCCCATTAACTCCCTTCCCAGACATATTCGAAGATAGGGAAACTCATATTGATGATAAATTAGATCTTCTTTACAAAGCATTTGAAACACTAAAAGACATTCACAACGCTGGAGAATCACATGGGGACGCATATCTTAAGAATTTTTTTAGAGATGAAAGAAAGAAAAGTGATAGAAGAGGATTAGTTTATACTTGCGACTTTGAAATACAAAGAGTTTCTCCTGACCCACAAGTTACAGACATCCTACTACTAACAGCAAATGCAGCAAACACCCTTGCTAAAAGTAATGGAGTAGATCAAGCCGAAATTTTTGATTTAGTAACGCAAGCTTATGGACCAGTCCAAGGATACCAATTGCAAATAAGAGACCATTTATTCTATAGAGCAAGATTTCTAAGAACAGACCCATTTTTTGCACACTTTGGTGATACAAGAATGATTAGTATACCACGTTAAACACCTAACTTTTTAATACTTAAAAAAATTCTATACCAGATGGAAAAAGAAGTACCAACAATAACTAAACTTCAAAGCGAAGCGAACGAAGGTTTAGAGAATCCATCAGATTCCCAAAAAGTAAAAGTCCCAAAACAGTGGTACGTCTATCTTCTTGAATGCCAAAATAATTCTGTATACACTGGAATCACTAATGACCTTCCTAAACGTATGCAAGCGCATAAAAATGGAACTGGCAGCAAGTATGTTAGAGCTAAAGGATTCAAAGAACTTCTTCACGTAATCAAAGCCGAAAACAAGTCTGTTGCCGCGAAACTAGAATACAAAATCAAACAATTAGTAAGAAACGATAAGATCACCTTCTTCATGGAGCATGAGGATTTGCAATTTTAGATCTTTGTTTCATAAATTTTAATAAATTCCAAATCTATAAATAAATATGGAACAAAAAATTTTTAATGGCCTTAGTGTCCTTGGAATTGCTCTAACAGCATCAGGCTTAATAAGTATAACTGAAGGTTTAGGGAAATGGTTTTTAGTAATTGCGGCAGCTCTTTTAACGATAATTGGAATATTAGAGATTTATCAAAAATAAAAACTTCACTTCAAAACTTTCTTCAGAAAATGCCCAGTGAAACTTTTCTTTACCTTAATCAATTCTTCAGGAGTCCCAGTTGCAATAACTTGCCCGCCTTTCTCCCCGCCCTCTGGTCCTAAGTCAATCACATAATCTGCTGATTTGATCACATCTAAATTATGTTCAATTACATATATGGAATTTCCTTTGTCAACTAAACGATTCAAAACCTGCAACAACTTACGAACATCTTCAAAATGTAATCCTGTAGTTGGCTCATCAAGTAAATACACAGTGTGCCCTTTCTTAACTTTAGATAACTCGCGAGTAAGTTTAATCCGCTGAGATTCCCCACCTGATAGAGTTGTTGCACTTTGTCCGAGTTTAATATATCCAAGACCAACATCATAAAGTGTTTGCACCTTACGCCCAATTGAAGGATGATTTTCAAAGAATTTCAAAGCATCATCCACAGTCATATTCAAAACATCAGCAATATTTTTCTCTTTGTACAAAATATCAAGTGTATCTTTATTGTAACGCTTACCCTTACATGAGTCGCATGTTACAAACACATCTGGCAAAAAGTTCATCTCAATTTTGATTAAACCATCACCATGACAATCCTCACAACGTCCACCAGGCATGTTAAAAGAAAAACGACCAGCTTTATACCCACGTAATTTTGATTCTTTAGTTAGAGAATATATCACTCTGATCTGATCAAATATTTTAGTATAAGTTGCTGGATTAGACCTTGGAGTTCGTCCAATTGGTTCTTGATCAATTACAATAACGCTCCTAACATCCTTTGGAATATGAATTGATTTGTGTTTCCCAATTTTATCAAAAGTCATATCTAAATGTTTCTTAACAGCAGGAATAAATGTTTGATTCATAAGCGTAGATTTCCCAGAACCAGATACACCAGTGATTGCACAAAGAACCCTTGTTGGAAATGCAACATCAACATCATGTAAATTGTTCTCACTACATCCTCGCAAAATAATTTTATCATGTTCTTCCAAATCACGCCGTTCATCAAGTTCAGGAGTTTTAATTTGCAATTTACCTAAAAGAAACTGGCCAGTCACTGAATCCCTTTGCGCCATAACTTGTTTAGGTGTACCTTGGGCAACAATTGACCCACCATGCACACCAGCGCCTGGGCCTAAATCAATTAAGTAATCAGATTCACGCATAGTGTCTTCATCATGCTCAACAACAATGAGTGTATTTCCTAAGTCACGCAAACGATGAAGTGTAGAAATTAATTTCGCATTATCTTTTTGATGCAATCCAATACTAGGCTCATCTAAGATATAGAGTACTCCCATCAAGTTCGCTCCAATTTGAGTAGCTAAACGAATACGTTGTGCTTCCCCACCACTAAGTGTTCTAGCAGCCCGACTTAAATTCAAATACCCAAGTCCCACATTTTCTAAAAAGTGTAACCTATCAATAATTTCCTTCAAAACCTGTTTTGCAATAAAAGCATCACGGTTATTCAATTTAGCAGGTAAGTCTCGAAAAAATTTAAGTGACCTTTCAATAGATAAATCAGTAATATCAATTATAGAAACATTATCTACTTTCACAGACAAAATTGTATCTTTAAGACGTTTCCCTTCGCAAGTCTTACAATGAAGTGCTCGCATAAACTTCTCAATTTTACTTCGACGGTAATTTGATTCTGTTTGCCTATAAAGTCTCATTGACTGAGGGATAATTCCTTCCCAGCCATCCTTAAGATTCATATTAGCACCAGTTGACCATTTACCTACTAATGGTTCATCTGTACCATAAAGTAAAACATCAAGCTGCTTAGCAGTAAACTTTGAGATAGGAGTAAAAATATCAAACTTGTACTTTTTACCAACAACCCCTATTTGTTGTGATCGCCATTTGTTATCCATCTTTCCATAAATAGCAATTGCACCATCGATGATAGAAAGTTTAGGGTTTGGTATCAAAAGTTCAGGATCAATTTCAAGCCGTCTTCCAATCCCAGCGCAAGTTTTACATGCACCAAACGGAGAATTGAATGAAAACATACGTGGTTCAAGTTCTTCAAAAGTAATTTCAGGATGATTTGGACAAGCACCAAAATTAGAGTAAAGTGTTTCTCCAGCACCACGGCCAATTTCTTTTAACCCCTTAGCCTTACCACCTTTTCCCTTACCAGCTTTACCCTTTCCAGCATTTCTCTTCTTTGCTTTGATCATTTCTTCTGCACGTTTGTCAGAATCTAAAATAATGATTTTTCCTTCGCCTTTTTGTAGTGCACTCTCAACAGCTTCACTAAGACGTAATCTTGTTTCAGAATTAACTGTGATACGATCAATTACAGCTTCAATCCAATGTTTTTCGTAGCGTTCAAGTTTAACTTCTTCTTTGATACCATCAAGTTTGTAGATTTTCCCATCAACTCGCACTCGATTAAATCCTTCTTTAATCAAATCATCAAAGATTGCTTCATGGGTTCCTTTTTTCCCACGAGTAATTGGAGCCAAAATAATAAGCTGCTTCCCTTCTTCCGCCATAATCATTGATGTAATAGTTTGCGCAGAAAGTGGTTTGATATGTTCACTACACTTAGGACAATGCGCAGTCCCAATTCTCGCATAAAGTAAACGAAGATAATCGTAAATTTCAGTAACAGTTCCAACAGTTGACCTTGGATTTTTACTAGTTGTTTTTTGCTCAATAGAAATTGCTGGACTTAGTCCTTCAATAGAATCAATATCAGGTTTGTTCATAATCCCTAAAAACTGCCTAGCGTACGCAGACAAAGACTCAACATACCTTCTTTGCCCTTCAGCATAAATGGTATCAAAAGCAAGTGATGACTTCCCAGAGCCACTTAAACCAGTAATTACAGTGAGTTTATTTCGTGGAATTTTAACGTCAATGTTCTTCAAATTGTGCTGGCGAGCACCTTTAACAATAATATCTTTTAGCATAAGACCAGCAGATTATTTACATGCTTTATAAGCATTTGCCGCAGTTGACCAGTGGAATAGTGAACATTTCTAATTCAAGAGTCATAAGGTAAATAGGTGAACTTTTTGTATTCTTGTAACCAGAATATAATTTTACGGATATTTGGAAATTTTTCTCTAAGCTTTTTCAATAACAATTCTAATTGTTCTCTTGATTCTACTTCCACTTCAATTTCAATATCACAGGTACCAATAATTTTTTGTAGCCAAACCACATTAGGGTAAGTACTAGTCCAAGCTTCAATTTTTTTAATATTATCATTTGTATTCAGATAAATTTCAAGAAAATAATTGGTGTAGCCAAGTTTACTAAAGTTAATTTGCGCCCTATACCCTTGAATAATTTGTTTACTTTGCATTAATTTAATTTTAGAGGAAATTGTGCTTTGAGGAATTTTAAGTTTTTTACTAATATCCACAGTTGTAGATTTAGCGTTTGCTGCAAGCATTTTAAGGATCGCAAAATCTTTTTCATCTATTTTCACAGCTTTCCTTGGTTCAAGTGTTCTAAATTCTTGATGCATATTTTCGCCAAACAAATAATCTTTTGGATACTGTTTTAATGTAGAGATGATAGTATAATCATAACGTAAAAGATATTTACCCAATTTTGATTTAATTTTGTTTAAGATCTCTTCAATATCATAAATTGATTTAGTCCATACAAATATCCCATAATGGTAAAAATGATCCATTTTAAAAATAACTCCAGCATGAATTTCTTTATCCAAAAAAGAAACAAACTCTTTTTCTTTTTCAAAAGAAAGTTCTTCCAAGTCAAAATAAATCCTAGATGTGTGAAAACCTAACTTATACATATCAAGTACAGGAAAATAACTTTTGATAATTCCAGTTTCTTCAAGGCGTTTTATCCGATAAGCAACAACATCTTTACTAGATCCTACTTTTTTAGCGACCTTACTATTAGGCATCCTAGCATTCCAATCCAAAATCTTCAAAATTTTCAAATCAAGTTTGTCTAACTTAACACCTTGGCCAAGTTCTAATTTTTTACTCATAAAACTAGATATTTACTTGTTATTTATAATATTTTAGGTAAAAATATGAAAAAAAGACAATTAGTTTTATCATATCTTCTAAAAAGTTTGATTCTGTGGTTCTGAAATTAATAACATTAGGAAAATAGATCATGGTCTGGAAAAATTTAGCACCAAAACTAACTCGTCAAAGACTTGTCATAGAAGCAACAACGAAGAGCATTGTAAGACCAAAAGAGATGAAAATATTTCTTTTAGAACTAGCTTATCTATGTAAGATGCAAGTAATTTCTGGTCCTTTCGCATACAACGCACACGAATGTGGATATGGCGGTTGGGTTCACTGGAAAACTTCAGGAGCTCACATCTATAGCTATCCTACAAACAAGCCACTTCTAACTATTGACATCTATACTTGCAAACCTTTTGATCCACAAATTGCAACAAAGTTCACTAGAGAATTTTTTGAAACAATTGAATTAGTCTACAAAGAAGTTGAAATATAAACAATGATTCACATACAATACAAAATCAAGGAATCAAAAATTCACGGCATTGGACTTTTCACAGATCAAAATATCAAGAAAGGTGATTTAATCTATTCGCCAAGTCCACTTTTAGATGTCGACATTAATCAAAAACAATTCGAAAAACTAAATCTGTCTGAACAAAAAGAAGTAATGTATTATGGGTATTTCCACAAAAAAACAAAAAAATGGCATGTGGCTTTTGACATGATAAGAGTTCTTAACCACAGCAAAGAAAATTCTAACGTTACCCAAGATAAAGATATGATTATGACAGCTAAAGAAGATATAAATTCAGAAGAAGAATTATTTCAAGACTATGAAGAGATTTACCCAATAGATGGAAAACATTTCTCAAGAATTATAAATCAAAAACAGATAAAGATAATAAAAAAATAAAAAAAATAAATTAGGTTTATTCTCCCCAGATTTGAAGTTCAGCCATATCTCCTTCAAAATTTGTATTTCTACAAGGAGTATTACCAACAACTAAATGACCAACTGTTGTAATTGGAGTTCTTCCAACTTCTTTAGCATCAGCTACTAATTCACCATCTTGGTAAAGATAAAGTTCAGATCCATCCCATACACCAGTTACATAAGTCCAAGTATTAGATTGTTCACCTGCTCCTTCATACCAAGAGGGAGTCATGAATCTAGTGTCATCTTCTCCCTCTTCAATAGTTGTGATCCCTAATTGGTATCCACCACCATTGTATTGACGCATAATGAACTCATTGTATGGTCTTTGACATTTGTCATTTTCAAACAGTTTTGTAACAAATACTCCAGTTGAATCAAGTGAATGAGTTCTAACTTTAGCGTTAATTACAAACCAATCAGAATAATCAAAAGTACTATCTCCATCAATTTCTTCATTATAGGTTAATTGGTTACTATCAGAAAAAGTGATATAATCAATTCCATCAGCACCAGTACTAACAGATACCCATGATGCATCATCAGCATCAATCCATGTTTTTGCAACAGTACCAGTACTTCCCATTAAATCAAGATCAAGTGGGTCACTAAAATCATAATCTGAATGAATTGCTTCAATTCTATCATCAATTCCATTTGAATTTGCATCAGTAATTCCAGTAGCTTCTTCTTCATCAGCATCCACTGAACTCCCAAGACCTAAGTCAAAACTGCCTCTGCCAGCACTAAGTCCAGTCCCACAATCTTCTCTACAACTTCTTGTAGATTCAAAAGCTTGACAAGTTCCATCTCCACAAAGTTTAGAAAATCTACTTGCTTCTCCAGTTGCGCTAAAATCAGAACTTCCAAAAGAAATAATCATTCCAATCACTCCTACAATTAATACAATTGCAACAAGTGATTTTTGAGTTAATTTATCATCCATCTTTTTATACCTCAAATATAAATATAATAAGAAAATAACGAGGTTTTGGTATATAAGTATTACGTAGCTTCTCCCCTAAAACGCACTAAAAAACAACATCAATTAGAACAGATTATTCAATAGAATCAAAATAATAATTCACTTTGCCAATCTCTAAATATTTTTTTCCGATCAGCCACCTTACCAGGACTTGCAGTATACTCAATCATTTGTAATTTGTTAGCAATCAAATGACCATTAATTCCAAGTTCCAAAGCAACTTTGTTTCGCTTACCTTCAATTTCTTCAAGCAACTTTTTTTGTTGAATAGAAAATTTTTTTCTCTCAGGAGTTTCAATAGGAAATGTTTTCTTCTTTCCAATTTGCACTGCTTCATCCCAAAGGTTCGCTTTTGCTTTTACTTTTGGATGTAACCTTAGACGTTTCCACCCAGAGATTCCTGGTGGCGGCCTACATGCCAAATCTTTTAAAAATTTATTACTAAGAACATAGTGTGCTGGTTTATCTAATTCTTCAGCAAACTTATCTCGAAGTTGATATAATTCGTAAGCAATTGCTCGCTCTTTTTCATCAAGTGATTTAACACCTTTAAGATTAGTAAATTGCAAATCAGGATTTTTCCACTTCTGACCTGTGATCAGTTTTAATTCCTCACCAAGCCACTTGAATCTTTTCTTTTTCTTGAGTTCAGCTTCAAGTTTATTTTTTAATTCAATTAAGTAGAATGTATCTTGCACAGCGTAAGTTAACATATTTTCAGGAAGTGGACGTTTTGTCCAATCAGCTTTTTGAAAACCTTTTTCTAGTTTTACTCCAATATACTTCTCAATCAAATCACCTAAGCTTATTTTTTCATCGCCTAAAAGCTGAGCTGCAGCTTGTGTATCAAAAAGTTTTTGCGGAGTGATATCAAATTCAGTTCCGATAATTCTAAAATCAAAACTATAATCATGAAAAATAACTTCAATTTTCGGGTCAGCGAGTACATCAATTATTGGTTGACGGTCTTTTTTATCTTTAATTGCAAGTAAATCAATAATAAAATTCTGAGCAGGTTTAATAATTTCTTTTGTCTTCAAATCAACCTTAGCGGGCGTTGATAATTGAATTATAGAAAGATAAGCCCCATAATGGTGCAAATTATTCTCACATTCTAAGTCAATTGCAAGAACTTTTTCTTTAGCCCACTGCTTTGCAAATGCAGCAAGTGCGTGTGGCGTTGAAATGTAAATAAAAGATAATTCCATAGTTATAAGGCAAAAACAGAACTTTCTATATTTAAACCCTAGGGTGATTATCTAAACATCACTTAATTTTAAGCATCGCCCAATTCTTCGCAGATATATTTAATAAGCTTCTTTATTCCAATGCATTCATGGCAAAATTGATCTCAACAAACCCAGCAAAGGGTTATGAAGTAATTGCAGATGTTGAAACTTCTTCTGAATCTGAAATTAAACAAAAAGTAGCTTTAGCTCAAAATGCCAAACTTCAGTGGAAAGAAACTAGTATTACAAAAAGAATTGAGATTATTAAAGAAGTATTATCCGAATTTGAAAAACATTCAGAAGAAATATCCCTACTTGTCACAAAAGAAGTAGGAAAACCAATTAGTGAAGGCAGAGGCGAAGTCAGTGATGCTTTTGGCAAGATTAATTATTTTCTGAAAAATGTAGAAAAATCATTAGCTGATGAAATTACTTTCGAAGATAACTCCTCAATTCATAGAATTACTTATGAACCAATGGGCGTTACTGCTGTAATTACCCCATGGAATTATCCTTTTGGAATGGCTATATGGGGGATAATTCCTAATCTGTTGGTAGGTAATACTGTTGTGTTCAAAACTTCTGAAGAATGTCCATTAATGGGAAAATTAATTGAAGAAATAATTGCTTCCAAAAATCTTCCAGAAGGAGTTTTTTCAACTATCCATGGTGCTGGAGATGTAGGGGAAACTTTAGCAAGATCTAATATCGATTTAATTTGGTTTACTGGAAGTTCTCACGTTGGAAAATTACTATACAAAATAGCTGCTGAAAAGTTCATTAAAGTTATTTTTGAGTTAGGTGGGTCTAACCCAGGGATTGTGTTTGAAGACGCAAATATCCCAGAAATAGTCCCTCACTTATTATCTGAACGATTCGATAATTGTGGACAATCATGTGACGCACTAAAAAGACTAATTGTACATGAATCCATTTTTTCAAAATTGGTTGACGCTCTTAAAAAAGAAGTAGAAAATAAAATAATCGGTGACCCACAAAATCCTAAAACTCAAATTGGATCTTTAGTTGCAAAAAGGCAAGTTGACTTATTAGATGCACAAGTCCAAGATGCTATTTCTAAAGGAGCAAAAGCTATCACTGGTGGATCTAAACCAAAAGATCTAAGTGGCGCATATTACTTACCTACTTTACTAACAAACATCACTAAAGACATGCGAGTTTGGAAAGAAGAAGTATTTGGCCCAGCACTTCCAATTATTAGTTTTAAAACTGAAGAAGAAGCTATTACACTTGCTAACGATACAGTTTATGGTCTTGGAGCCAAAGTATTTTCTTCAAACATGGATCGTGCAAAAAGAGTTGCTTCAAGAATTCAAGCAGGAACTGTAGAAATTAATGGAGTAAGTCGTTGGACTTCTTGTAACAATCCTTTTGGAGGGTACAAAATTTCAGGGATGGGCCGTGAACATGGGATTATGGGCTTTAGAGAACTTTGCCAAGTGAAAGTAATTACAATGAATAAATAATAAGAATTATAATAATCTCTTTAAATTTTTTATTTTTTCTTTCGCACAACCTTAACTTTTTTAGCAACGCTAGATTTATTAGAATCCTTAAACTTCATCTTCCCTCTAGTTTTTTTATCATTAGGGTTATCAGGTAACTTCTCAAAATATTTCTTCTCCTTTCCCTTACCTTCTTGTTGCTCCAAGGCATCCTCAAGTTGCTTTAATACTCCCCGAAGATCAATTGCTACTTCAAAATTTAATTCTTCAGCAGCCATTCGCATCCTAACATTCACTTCTTTAATTTGTTTTTTCAAATCAGCAAGAGGTAGATGTTTAATCCCTTTAATTTCACGAGTTTTATCTGGAATTTTTTTAATAATAGTTTTAGGAACAATCCCATATTTTTTATTATAGGCCATTTGCTTTTTACGCCTATCGCGAGTCAAACCAACAGCAGCCTTAATTGACTTAGTAATTTTATCAGCATAAAGTATCACATGTCCATTAGCGTTACGTGCAGCACGTCCAATTGTTTGGATAAGTGAACGCTCATTACGCAAAAATCCTTCTTTATCAGCATCAAGTATAGTCACAAGCGATACCTCTGGCAAATCAAGTCCCTCACGAAGTAAATTAATTCCAACAAGTACATCAAACTCTCCTGCACGTAAAGCGCGAATCAATTCAATCCTATCAAGCGACTCAATATCTGAATGCATATACCTAACCCTAATATCAGCTTTAGCAAGATAGTTTGTCAAATCTTCAGCCATACGTTTAGTAAGTGTTGTCACCAAAACACGTTCAGGAACTTTTTTACCAACCCGCAATCTAATTTGCTCAATAATATCTTTTATCTGACCATCAATTGGCTTTATCTCAATTGTCGGATCAAGTAATCCAGTTGGACGAATTATCTGCTCCACAACTTGCCCTGATTTTTCAATTTCATAAGCAGCCGGGGTTGCAGAAACAAAAATTGTATTTGTAAAATATTTTTCAAATTCCGCAAATTTTAGTGGACGATTATCATACGCGCATGGAAGCCTAAACCCAAAATCAATTAAATTTTTCTTACGTGCTAAATCACCTTTGTACATCGCATGTGATTGAGGAATACTTTGATGGCTCTCATCAATAATAAACATAAAGTCTTTTGGAAAATAATCTAAAAGTGTAAAAGGTGGTGTCCCTTCTTTTCGTCCTTCAAAATGTCTAGAATAATTTTCAATACCTGAACAATATCCCATCTCTTTGATCATTTCTAAGTCATATTTTGTTCGCTGCTTTATTCGCTGCCGTTCTAGTTCCTGAAGTTTTGGTGCCCAATCATGAAGTTCATCTTTGATATCTTCAATAGCGCCAACAACTTTATCTTCAGAAACAACGAACTGTTTTGCTGGAAATATTGAGATTTCATCAACTTTTGAGATGATAGTACCAGTTACTTTGTGACGCAACGTAATTGCATCAGTTTCATCACCAAATAATTCTACTCTAATTATTTCATCATCATAAGCTGGCCAGATTTCAAAAGTTTCACCTTTTACTCGAAATTTCCCTGGCTCCATATCTCCCATAGTACGAGTGTACTGCATTTGCACAAGCGATTTAATTATTTGAAGTCGACTTTTCTTCTCACCTTTAGTAAAAGTTAGTGAAAGGTCACGAAATTCTTTAGGGTCTCCTAAACCATAAATGCAAGAAATTGAAGAAACTACAATCACATCCTTGCGAGCCAAAAGTGAAGCTGTTGTTTTAAGTCGCATACGACCAATTTCTTCATTAATGGAAGAATCTTTTTCGATGTAAGTGTCAGTTGTTGGCAAATAAGATTCTGGTTGGTAATAATCATAATAAGAGATGAAATACTCTACGCGATTTTCAGGAAAGAATGCTTTTAATTCCTGATACAATTGCGCGGCGAGAGTTTTGTTATGAGCTAAGATTAATGTTGGCTGTTGTACATTTTCAATCAAATTAGCCATGATAAATGTCTTACCTGAGCCAGTAATTCCTTGCAGAGTTTGCATAGGGAATTTTTTATAGCCAGCAATTAGTTTTTTGATAGCAGCAGGTTGTCCACCAGCGGGTTTGAATTTAGAATGTAATTTGAATTTTGGCATACACAGCACTATAAGAACTCACTTTTATAAGCGTTTGCAAGGCTTGTCCAGTAGCCATCAAAAAATAAGTCAAGAGATAAACTTAATTGGAAAACATTATATACTATTTTAAAGAATTAAATCTATGAAACAAAAAAAATTAACTGTTTTAATTAACGATAATTTATATCAAGTATTTTTATTTAGTTCTGCTTGTACAATACCAATTAGTTTTGCAACTCATTCTTGGTTTGTAATTTCGAAAAAAGGAGAACTTTCAAGATGGGAAATTTTAATGATTCCAAGAGGTAATGAAACTTCATGGAAGCATTTACATTTAAATTTTTTTCCAACTACCTCTGGGATTAATATTTTACCATTTACAAAGCATAAATGGACTGGAAAATTATTAGGATATGTTGAAGGTAACAGTAAATCTTATGTTAAAAGAATGGTTGAATTAATTGAAAGTTCTCCTGAAAAATATTCTTTTAATAATAGATATTCACTTTTAGGCCCAAATAGTAATTCCTATATTCAATGGGTTTTAAATCAATTCCCAGAATCTAAATTAAAATTGCCTATTAATTCTTTTGGTAAAGGTTATAAATTTAAATAAAAATCGTTTTTAATTATAATCTCACTTTTCTAGGAAATTCCAAAAAAACCGTTCATTTCACTTACTAATTGTTCATACGAAATTCCAAACTAACACAGGGTTAAAATAAAGATTTTTCTGGTAAGAAATTGAAAAAAGGTAAAAAAAAAAAAATGAATATGAATTTTTTTTAGTAATCTGAGTTATAGATCTTGAGATTTATTCTTCGCTTTTACTAACATTCACAGCTTTTGGACCACGGTCGCCTTGTTCAACGTCAAAATCGACAGCGTCGTTTTCGTTTAAAGCTACTCCGTCTTTTAAGCCAGTTTGATGTACGAAATATTCGTTTTCATCTTCTCCAGCAATAAATCCAAATCCTTTACTATGGTTAAAAAATTTTACAGTTCCTTTCATTCTTCCACCTCCTTTTCTTTTTCATCATTAAATCTCTTCTGACAAGAATCACAATAATTTTTCTTAGATTCGCCTTTATTCACTACGTATCTAACTTTACATGACCTACAGTACTTCACAATTTTATATTCTACCACATAATTCACCAGTCTTTCAATTAAGCATTTATATGTAAATTCTACTGATTCCTTTTTTAAAGCCTTCTATTTATTTTGAATTTTTACCAATTTGAGCTTAAATCCTATTTTTCTACTTTTTTTAGTTTCCAAAGCCCAACTTGAGTATATTCTATTCTTTTCTTGTGATGCTTCATTGTTTTTGGTAAAGAAAACTTGAATTCCTGCAAACTCTCAATTCTAAACTCATAATCCTTTGAAATAGCCACTACAAATTTTTCAGTAGTAATTTTATGCATAGAATAAACCAAAGGGGCAATTTTAAAGGCAGTTTCTAAAAATAACTTATCAATATGCTTTTGTTTGGTACCAAAAGGAGGATTCTGAACAACACAATCAACTTTTAGGTCAAATTCTTGAACATCCACATTATGAAACACAGCTTCCCCTAATCCAGCATTATTATGTTTAGCTAAGTCTTCTATAAATTTTAAATTTTCTTTTGCTGTGATTATAGTTTTTTCATCAATATCAACAAAATGAACCTTCTTTGCTCCCATTAGAAGTAAACCAAGTCCTAATATCCCTGGACCTGCCGCCAAATCCGCAAAAACCTTCCCTTCAACCTCACCTTGCATATGCATGCTCCAAATCCAAGAGGCAGCGATCCCAGCAGGCGTTTGATACTGCTCAAGGGAAGCACTTGGGTTCTCAAACCCAGAAAGTCTTTGTAGAACCATTTCTAGCTGCTTTTGCGATGGAATAAACGTCATTGTTGTTAATTATCTGATATATTTTATAAGATTGTCTGCTTTTTTAAGAATATGCATAAAGTACAATTCAAAATTTATCATGATGTTTGTTGGGGTTCTGATATTGGAGTTAAATTTCCTGAATTTCTACTTTCTTCTGTTGATTGTAGATGGGTAGATGGTGATGTTGTACATATCTTACTTGCCCAAGGTGATTCTAAAAAATTTTTAGAAATAGTGAAATATTTACAATCACGCTCTGATGTACTTACTTTAGAAAAATTAAGTGAAAGTACAAATCGCCTATATCTTCGAGTTAGTGCAAAAAAGGATGAACACACGAGTCAATTTTCCGATATGTTCTTTGAGCATGCTTGTTTTCTTATAGCCCCAACACGTTTTGAAGAAAAACATGAAATCTGGACTTTAGGAAGTTCTAATAGAGAAAATATTTCCTTAGTTTATGAAAAATTAAAAAAGAACCATCCTGTGAGTATTAGTTACCTTAAAGAAGATTCTTTTAATGTCTTACTCACACAAAAACAACAAGAAATTCTTAATTACGCAAAACATTTCGGATATTATGAATGGCCACGCCAAAATTCAATCACTAACATTTGTTCGATGATCAACATTCCTAAAACTGTTTTTTTATCTCATCTTCGTAAAGCAGAGAAAAAGATAATGTCACAATTTTTACAAGATTCTTAAGTAGACTATAGTCTAGTAAAAATTTATGCTAAAAAAAGTTTCTATCCATTTTCATGGAATATATAGAACCAAAATACAAACTTGTAGCTGTGCTGAATAAAAAAATAGAAATTGGTCGCGCAATGAATGCTCTTGCTCATATGGCTGTTGGAATTGGCGGAAGCACCAAGAGTAATTTACTTCGTTTACAAGATTACCATGATGCTGATGGAGAGAAACATCCAAGCATTTCTGATATCCCTTTTATCGTACTTCGTGCAAATTCATCACAGATACAAAAACTTAGAGAAATTGCAAAAGCAGAAAGTTTTTTGTTTACAAATTTCACTGATACGATGCTTGGTGAAACGTACGTCGATCAGCATGCAAAGACTTCTTTGACTAAAGCAGAAGATTTGCAGTATTTTGGCATTTGTTTGTTTGGTGAATCGAAGAAAGTAAGTAAAATTACCAGAAAATTTTCATTGTACAGGTGATTTTGATGTTTGATGGCTCTACAATTGAAAAACGTCGCGCGGCAGCAATACACAAAGCTGCAAAACTTGGTTTTATGTTAAAATCCAAAATCCCAGGGATTGCAAATTGGTATCGCGAAGGTTTTTTTATTCGTGAGATTGAAGAAGAATTTGGAATTGAAACTGATTATAATGTTTCGCCTTCTGTTGCTAAGCAAGCTGTTCGTTATGCTATCGTGGGATTTCCAGGTGGATTTAAAGTTGCAGCTTACACTGGTTTGATAAGTGATAAAATCGAATTAAATCAATTGTTAACTGAACACAAACTACGAAATAGTAAAGAAACTGGTCAACGAGTAGTTCAAGAAAAAATTGGTATCCATGGAAAAAGTTTAGAGCAGAGGGCAGCATATTCATCTATCGCGGGAAAAGTAGGTGGTGCAGTTTCTCGCGATAAGGGAGTTGGAATACATAGCTATGGTCTTAAAGAAAGAGTAAAAAATGCACATAAATCTCACATTGCAAGAGGTTTAATGCCTTGGTCAGATAAAGAGGCAATCAGTTTGCAAGAGATGGTACAATCAACTGCATCTGTTAGCTCTTCTTGGAAAGAAAGATCTTCACTCATTGCTCAAGGATTGAATGAAAAATATCACAGTGGTGAATCAGTACGTTCTGCTAATGCTGTTCGTGCTAAATACAGATCAGTTAATAATGATAATAATAACAAGTAGTTTTTATTTTTCAATACCCATTCATAAGTTTCCAAAAGAAATATTTGTAATACTTATCTCTAGCATGCCAGGCTACTGGCTCTTTAAAGAAAATCGGACCAGCTTGCGCAAGTGCCATTTTAGTTCCAAGTTCAACAAACCATCCTTTACTTTTGTAATTAAATTCTTTAAGTTTAATTGGCACATTCAAACCTAATTTTTTGTTTTTAATCATTACAAACATATTCTCAGATGCAAATTCCGCTTGCCTTGATGCAACTTGCGCAGTTGGGGGATAATAAGTTTTTCTTACTCTCACTGATTCCATTTTGCCACCATTTTTTTTCTTCTTAGAACTTTTCTTTTTCGAAATATCTTCAAGAAGTGTACAATCACCAGCCGCAAAAACTTCTGGAAACTTAAGTGGATAAACCTGCATACTTCTTTGAACCCTAATGTGGCCTGAATCTTCAACAACATTTGGAACTGTTAAAATCACATTAGGTGTAACACCTGCTGTCCAAATACAAATTTGCGAAGACACTTTTTTTCCAGAAACCAAATCAACATGCGCCCTATGTACTTCCTTAACTCTTTCTTTACTATGAAAAAATATTTTCTTCTTATTAGCTAAACTAGTAGACTTTTTTTGAAAATACGAAGGCAACTTTTTTAGCATGAATTCGCCACTATCAACTATATGCACCTTGATATTCTCTTTCAAACTCTTTCCTTCTTTTTTTCTTTGTTTATTAGCAGCTTTAATAGCATCAGTAATAGAAAAAGCAAGCTCAACACCAGTAGGACCAGCCCCAGCAATTGTAATGTTTAAATCTTCATCAGACTCTGAATTAAGATGCGAGAAGATTTCCAGTTTTAATTTTTGAGCGTCTGGATATTCTTTGTAGGGAAAACAAAATTTCTTAGCACCTTTAATGCCCCAAAAATTAGTACTAGCTCCTTGCGCCAAAAGCAGATAATCATAATCAATGATTTGTCCTTTTTTCAAATTTAATTTAGAAATTATTCGATCAACTGTGATCTGTTTAGAATTCAAATTTATTTCTTTAGCACTTGCTTTGATTACATGAATTCGTTCATGATCTTTAAAAATAGATTTTGGTTTGATCATATACTTTTCTTTTGTAACGCCTGTAATTAACTCTGTAAGCCTTGGCGTAAATACAAAATTAGGATTTGGATCAATTAAAAAAAATTCAACATTTTTGTTTGACTTTAGTTTGCTATTTAGATAATGCAAAGCAGTCATCCCAGCAACTCCTGACCCAACAATTGCTATTCGAATAGATTTGCTCATAAAATAATTCTATTTTTTTTATTTATAAATTATTGTTTTAACTACTTTAAATAAAATACATGCCAGCAATTAACTATTACAATGTGATTATCTAAACTGTCACATTTGTGTACTAACGAAATCTATATAAACTAAATTTGCACCATTATCCTTGGGTGGTAGAAAAGTCAAAGCGCAAGCTTTGGCATACAAACTTCATGTTAGTAGAGGTTAAGAACGGTGTTAAAGCAGTGGTAAAAACAATCAACGAATTTTCTAAAGTTAAGCAAGCTATCGAAGAGCATTTGCTAGCAATAAACGAGAACAGCTCAGAAATCACTGCACTTTTTGATTACCTTCAAGATGTAGAAGGCAAAATGGATCGCCTGTCTGCACGTCTGGACTCATTACAATTATCTCACTCTTGTGAAAAATACGAAGTATCCCCACTAGGCTCAATGGAAAGAAAAGTTTTCGAGCTTCTATACACTAGTGCAGGAAGACTTAGTTACACTAAACTTGCAGAGAATATTGGACTTAGTGTTAGTGAAGTTTCTTCAATTCTAAGTTCCCTAGTTTCAAAAGGTGTCGTTCTCTCAAGACAACTTCTACATAAGCAAATGTTAGTATCACTTGACCCCAGATTCAAAGATCTACAAGCAAAAGAAAATTTAGTTAACTTGTCCCTTGACACTTTTTTTTAAGCCAACATTCTAAAAATCAAATACCTTCTTCCAACACCTATAAAATAATCAACGCAAAATATATAAGGGGGTTTTTGTTTATTTACCTACGATGGCCAAACTGTTCAATACTAGATCCAATTCTTTTTTATTTAATCGTAAAGCATCAATTAATTTAGCTATGAATACCATCGTTATGATAATCATTGGGCTTGTAATTTTAACCAGTGGAATTATTCTAATGCAAAGCTTCATCTCAGGCGCTGATGAAATCAAAGAAAATCTTGATTCCCAAACTGAAGCTGAGCTTGAAAGATTATTAGTTGGCCAAGGTAAAAAAGTTGCTCTGCCACTTCACACTGCTTCATTAGAAGCTGGAGAAAGCCATGTTTTTGGCCTAGGTATATTAAATCTTGAATCCGCAACATACGGAGACCAATTTAGTTTAGATGTAACTTTTTCAAAACTATTATCAGAAGAGAATGAAATAATCTCAATAGACTCAAGTATTCCTGAATCATGGCTTCTTTTTGACAATGGCCCATTTTACATTCCTGAAAATGAACATTATAGTGAAGGAATATATATTGGAGTTCCAGAAGACGCTAAAAAAGGCACATACATTTTCAACGTTTATGTTTATGATGAATGGAGTCAACGTTACGATAGCGTAAAAAAGATTTATGTTGTAGTTGATTAAATTGATCCATACAATAAATATTCTTAAAAAAATTATAACAGCTTTAATTTTAAACTAAAAAACAAAGCACTTCCCTAAGCAAGTTTTATAAGAGAACTTACTCTTTTACTCCCTATGAACCCATTTTTAATTATATTTTTGCTAGTAGTATCTAATTTAGTTATTTACTATATCTTTTTTGGAAAAAAGAAATTCGAAGACACAAAGAAAGCATAGCTTTCTTGTGCAAAAGACCTTTTTAGCTCTTTTTGCAAATGGCAAGCTGGGCAAAGTCCAGATTTACCTGGACCTTTTGGAAAGTTATAAAACCACAAAAAAGTTAATTCATACATAAAGCGTACAAAAAATTAAAGGTTTACAAAAGATGGTAGAGAGATATTTAATTGTTGATCGGCTAAAGTTCTCATATGAAGGGCTTTTGAATGTTTCAGAAACTTATGCTATGATCAGTACTTTTTTTTATGATAAGGGTTGGGACTATCGTGAACATGTAAATCAAGAATTAGTAACTCCTAATGGAAAACAGTTTCGCTTTGTTCTTCAACCATTTAAAACAATTTCAGACTATTTCAAAATCCATATTCACATGAAAATAAACTTTTTTGACATTAAAGAAGTGGAAGTAGAGCACGATGGACAAACAATTAGGATGGGCCAAGGTCTTATGCGACTTATGATTGACGCATACGTACAATCAGACACTAAAGGATGGTGGCAAAATAGCCCATGGCAATGGTTCATAAAAGTTATAATCACTAAGTACTACTTCAATCAACATTTATCTCAAGCAAAAGACTGGCTCGAAAGTGACGTTGGAGATTTATATGAAAAGCTAAGAACTTTTTTGAATGCATTTAATTACAGATATAAAAATAACTAAACATAATAAATTGCGCAACAAACTAATTATAAAACAAGATACCATACATATTAAAAATTATTAAAAGAGGATTCATATGCCAGAAAAAACACATGGAGAACGGTGGTTAGTTGTTAACGGCCGAACATTGACATACTCTGGAATCTTTCACCTCAAAGAATTATTTTCTACAATTAACATCTCACTTCAAAAAAAAGGTTATACTCTAAAAGAAAAGCGTAATGAAGAAGTTGTAACTGAAAATGGGCGTAACATTTTTTTTGAACTTCGCCCATACAAAGAAATGACAAAACAGGTCACACTTCTAATAAAATTAAAAATAAATCTAAAAAATGTAACTCAGCAAGTTCAAGAATTAAGAGGGAACATATTTAGTTTTGACAAAGGTGATATCGAAATTGTTTTTGATTCCTGGTCATACACTGATTTTGAAGATCGTTGGGCAGCAAAAGCTCTTCCTTTTACAATTTCAACTGTAATTGATAAAATATTCCTAAGATTACCTAGGCTCCAAAATTTCAGAGGCGAAGTAGCTTCAGACACAGGTTTTGTTTATAATGCAATAAAAGAATTACTTTCATCTTATCGCCGGCGTGACGTAGCTTATGTTTCCGAAGACGAAGTGCGTAAACAAATAGAAGCTGAAATTGAAGAAGCTCAAGATATGCCTGACAGTGAAAATACTACTTCAGCAAATGAGCAAAACAAACAGCCAAAAGACAACAAAGCTACAAACTAAACACATTCAGAAAATTAATATTAAAAAATAATTAATCATTCAAATCAGATTCTAATTCATCTTTTTCACTTTTCTTAATTAAACTCAAAAACTTAGGAAAACTTGGAGCAGTACCAACGCTCCTTCTTGGATCACGAAGATGCGCATTTTTAACAGTGACTGGGATTATCTCATTCTCAATAAACTTTTCATCACCTATTTGCGCCTCAACTTCCTGTCCTTCGTTTTTATCCTCAATATTTTTAAATTCAAATTTGTCTTCAATAACCAAACTAGACTTGATCTCAGAAACTTCTTCATCAAAATCATTGAAAAATATTGTTCGTTTATGATCTTCAACATGCTTCTCTAAAATATCAATGATTTTTTGAATATCTTCTATAGAATCAGAAACTGTATCAATTGTAAATATCATCTATCAATTCTCGCACAAAACTAATATTTATTACTTTCCAGGCCACAACAGCACTAACTTAGCTAACAGCTTTGAATCACTTTAATAATCTCATCACCAAACTGATCTTTTTTGTAAGGATGAATACTTCCTATTTTTTTTAGTTCCATAGCAGTAAGTGGTGCCTTACGTGAAAGTTCTTTCAAAGCTTTATTTGTCACAACAAAATAATTTGGCAAATCAAGTTCTTGCGCTCTTTGCTCTCTCCAAGACTTAAGTCTCTCATAAAGCATTTTCTCTGATCTATGTTTATCTCTAACTATTTGAGATATAGGAATCAACTTTTCAACAAGTTTTTTATTTTTATCAAGAACAGAGTATACAATATCATCTGTTAAAAAAGGAGTTTTTTTCTCACCGGTGTAAGTTAGATGCAATTTTTGCTTAGCTCTTGTTATCGCAACATAAAGTAATCGCTGCTCCTCTTCATATTTATTATACTGGTACGGTGATAAAAGATCAATTATTGGGTGTTCACTAGCCTTACAAGGAAAATATTTAGCTCCAATACCCATTACAAAAATTTCTTCAGCTTCAAGCCCCTTAGCTGCATGTACAGTTGCTAGAGTAGTGTGATTTTCTTTTTGATGTTTTTCATTGTATTCAGTCTTCAAGACATGTTTAATTCCAAATTTATTCAAAAGATCACTTAATTTTCGTAATTGTTTATTTGTTCTTGCCAAAACAAAACTATTTTCTAAACCAGCTCCTTTCTCAAGATTTGATTGCAAACAGCGCAAGATATAATGCATTTCATCTTCTTCTGATTCAAAAGAAAACTGTTCAATTTCATTTTCAACTTTTGGATCTTTATTATGCAAAGCGCAAATTAAATCTTCATACTCCATATTTCTAATACTATTATTAGCAAGAGTAAGTATCCCATTAGTTGACCTGTAATTTGTATACAAAGCAATTTTTTGCCAATTAGATTTATCACCAGACTTTTCATGGATAAATTTTATACTACTTCCTCTCCAACCATAAATTGCTTGTCTTGGGTCACCTACAAAAAACAGATTTTCTGAATTCAAAATATCAATTATTTTCTCTTGTTCAGAATTTATATCTTGATACTCATCAACTAAGATATGAGTATACTTAGGAACTAAATTATTAGCACTAATCTTAAACTTGGTGAACAACTTCAAAACATCATTAATTTGATCGTCATAGCTTCTAAAAATATGTGCTTTAGCTTTAGATTCAATTATACTTGTAAGTGCCTTCAAAAGTTTCAAAGTCAAACTTTCTTTTGCGCTAATGGTTGTAGAACTAAGTGTTTTATCAATACTACATTTTCCTTCTTTTTGTTTCTCATAAATAAAAAAAGCATCAAGAGCAAAAGTCACAAATAATTCTTCAGGCGATCTGCGCTTTTGTTGACCAGCTGTAAAATAATAATTTACAGCTTGATGAATTGGTATTCCAAGAAGTTTCAAACTTTCCTTAACAAGTTTAATTATTTCATTAGTTTGAATAATTGAAGGAAGATTTTTGTAAATTAACCTATGGTGTTTTTGAATAACCCCTTCGCAAAATGAATTGAACGTATGACAATTAATCCCACTAACATTATTTTGTTTTAAACGATGAAGCATTTCTCCTTTAGCCTTACGGGTAAAAGTTATTGCCAAAATAGATTTAGGGTCAACATTTTTGTATCTGATTAAATATTCAATACGTTTTGTAAGAACAGTAGTTTTCCCTGAGCCAGCTCCAGCAACACACAATATTTTACTTGAATTACTTTTAATTGCCTTTTGTTGCTCTTTATTAAAATCCCGCAAAAAAGCATGCATAGAGATAAGTTCACCAGATCCAACCATAAAAAACCACCATCAAAAGAAAAAGAAAATTAAGCATTTATATGTGTTTAGATTTTAGCATTACACTTATTTTTGAACTACAGATTTATAAAAAAAACGTTTTCTAAACATCAAATGCTATTAACTGAAGATAGAATCAAAGGAATACTTACAGAATTGGGTTATTTAAGTATATATGATTCAACATTCATACCGTCAATGTATGGCCAATCAGTACTCCCTGATCGTTTTTTATGGGTGGCCGAAAGAAGAATTAATAAGATTAGGTGGAAGGGTGCTATACCTGATGTAATTGTCCTATTAGCTGACAATGAGGATAGAGACAGAATATTAAACGGTTCAAATAATGGATTAAATGATTTGCTATTCAGAGGAAATTTAAATGCATTTTCTTTAGATCCTAAAACCAATAAAACAAAAAGATTATACGGTTGGAAACAAAAGGACAGACAGATATATCAAGTTAACCCTGCAAATCTTGTATTTGAAACAAATTTAACAAAAATAGATATGCATTTCTAAACTGACCAAATAAAGTTATTATAAAAATAATTATTATAAATCAAAAATACGCTCAAAATTCTCCCAAACTTTACCTGCAGCTTCTTTTTCACTAATCCCTTTAATTTTAGCAATAGCAGCAATAGAATAAACAACATTTTTTGGCTCATTTTTTTCACCAGGCGTCGGACTTAGCCAAGGGGCATCAGTCTCTGACAACAATTGCCCAATTGGAACCAAATCAATCAAATATTCAAACTGATTCAATTTTTTTACAATAGCTGGAACTGTCAAATTGTGACCAAGCTGCGCTGCGCGCGTAACCAATTTTTTCTTCCCACTAAAACAGTGATGAATAACTTGAATTTCATTATTTTTAATTTCTTCCTCAAGTACATCTAAAACTCGCACTTCTGCCTTTCTAGAATGAATTATTATCGGCTTTTTGATTGAAATTGCAAATCTAATTATTTTACGAAAATTCTCCTCTTGCAGATCATGCTCTGAAGCTTCTTTAGACCAATGAAAGTCCATCCCTATTTCTCCAATCCCAAGTATCTTATCTTTATTTTCTAAAATAAATTTAAGTTCACTATCTAAGTCAAATTCACCACGAGTTACAGACAAACCAGATTCACCTGGGTCTTCAGGTTTAATTCCAATCAAATCAGTTGGATAAAGCCCAAGTGTCGCACCAATAATTCCTGGATACTTTTCTTGCAACTTAAGAACCTCGCGATTAGTTGGGGGATTCACTCCAGACACTACAACCTTAACAACGCCAACATCTTTAGCTGCAGCTATCACATCATCCATTTTATCATTATAATAATCATGAGTAAGATGACAATGCATATCGAGTAGTTTCATACAATAATCTAATCAAACCTGTTTAAGAAGTTTTGCCTAAAATATATCAACCACCATCAAACAATTGGGAACTTTTATAAGCTCTTTTTGATTCTCTTCTTCTTTCAGAGGTCATTAAAAGAATGAAAAAGGTAAAAAAAACATTTTCTTTAGAATACCTCAACTTAAGCTTGCCTAAAAATAAAGTACTTTCTGTTTCCGATTTATTTGACCAAGATGACAAGATATATCCTCTTGCTAAAATTTATTATGAAAAAGTAAAAGTTCTTTACAAAAAGATTGGACCAAGAAAAAATGGAGATGACTCTTTTTTACATCCAACAAATGTAGTGAATAATTTAAAATCATTAACTGTAAAAAATCAAACTACTCTTTTAACTGGTCTTTTACATGATTATATTGAAGAGTTAGTAGATGTTTATCGAGACGCACAAAAAATAGATGATAAAAGTGAGCATGGAAAACGCCTACTTGACGCCTACGAAATTCGTCTTGTTACGGCTTTTGAAAAAGAACTTACAAATTATTGTGAGCAATTCAAAATTCCAAAAAAAGTAGTTCCAGAAATTTGTTTAGTTCTAAGTTTACTTACACGTCACAAAAGACATTTCTATTACAAATCTCTTTCTTTCATGTTTACAAGCGGTTCAGACATTAAGTTACGTGAAAGAGCAATTCAAATAAAACTAGCAGACCGTATGCATAACATCCAATCAATTGACTTTTTTGACGAAGCAGGTCAACTTTACCAGTGTTTCAAAAATTTATTCATTTTAAACAATACCAAACAGTTTCTTTTAGAATTATATGGCAAAGACATTTTCAAAAGTGAATCTAAACTAACTAGGCGTGGCAATCCAAATCCAACAGAGAGGCTTTTTAACAGATGCGCTAAAGCAACATATTTAGCATACTTAAAGATCTGCCAAAGCGCAACAGATGAAGGAATTTGGGAAGTTAAATGGATGCTTGAGTTAGCTTTTAAAAAATTCAAAAATGAATACTCAGGGATTTGGGAAGTCACAGACTTAAGTGATGAATGGTACCATCCAATGAAGCTATACTTTGGAGTTGTTCGCAAATTCGATGCTCGGCTCCACCAGGAAAAAGAAGCTTTTGAAAGGCATAAAGAAAAAGAGAGAATATTTGTTAAAGATTTTTTCAAAACTTTCAAATTTTCCCAAAAAAGAATTCAAGCAATAATAGATTACAAAGACGCATATTCACTAAAAGAAATTATCGCATACTTACTTTACAAAGATGATTATGTCCTAAAAACATTTCTTGCAGAGGAGTTAACTCAAAAAGGCAGAATCCGCAAAAGAAAAGCACGTGCATCACCTTAGAACCTAAAAGGCAAACCAGAATTATAATTTAATTTCTTTTTGAGTACATTTAGCAGATATCAGTATAAATATCTATATCTTAGGCATATTTCACTACTTATTTGTGCTAATCAACTTAACTATGGCTACTGGGAAAAGTTAATAAAGGGAAAGCCGTGCGAAGAATACATTAGAAAGCTTTTTTGAAGCCTCTAGTAACAAATAATCACGATAATAAAAATATTATAAAATATAACAAATAAACTTAAGGTGGGTAATTAAACATGGGAATTGTAAAAATTAATTTATACAAAGTTGTTGCAGAAAGAAAACTTGACGCTAAGGGCGGCCAAATAAAAATCAACAATAATGTTTCAATCAAAGATCTAGAAGATTTAGAGTTCAACATTCCAGGAAGCGCTGGAATTAAATTCACATTTTCTTTTAACTGTAAATACGAACCTGGACTTGGATCAATTGAAGTAGAAGGACAAATTTTCTTTACTGAAACTCAAGACAAAATTAAAGAAATTAAAAAGTCATGGGATAAAGACAAAAAAGTTCCTTTAGATATTATGGAAAAAGTTGTTAACGCAGCTCTTCACAAAGGAAACATCCAAGCAATCAAAATTTCAGAAGAGATTAGTTTGCCAAGCCCACTTCCACTTCCAAAAGTAAAGCCCCAATCAAAGGCTCCTGCTAAACAGAAGTAAGTAACTAATTAAATTCCTTTTTTTATTTAACTTTTTTACATTTCTACTAATTTAATTATACTAATTTAATGAAACACCAATGATTATTTTCTAAAATATATCTTCTAGCATACGAAAATTCCCTCTTGTTCGCAATATTTAAATAGCTAGCTTCTTGTCAACTCACATTCAAATAGAGGGTTATTATGGGGGATGAAACTACTATGCAAATTGGTTCTAATCAGAAAAAACTACTTAGTGAGTTAAATAAAAATAATACCAAGATCCCTGTAATTAATAATTCTAATATCAAAAAAGAATCAGCAATCCAACTAAGTGAACTTCGCTTAAAAGTAATGGAGTCAGTCCAAGAAGATGTAAACAAAGGGATTGTAAAAATAGATTCTGCTTTACTTAGAAAACTAGGACTTAGCCCTGGAGATGCTATTGAAATTAAAGGAGATCGAGTCACAGTATCACTTGTAGATCGTGCTTACCCTGGAGACATTGGCCTTCAGATTATTCGTATGGATGGAAATACCAGAGCAAATGCTAGAACGAGTGTAGGTGAATTTGTAACTGTTTCTAAAACAAAGATCGCAATTGCCACAAAAATAGTCATAGCTCCAGCACAAGATAACTTAGTAGTAAAAGCATCACCAACTTTATTCAAAATAGGCCTACTTGGAAAAGCTGTAATCAAAGGAGATTTAGTCTCTCTTGGAAAAAGGTCCAAAAGATTCGATCCAAACATGCCTCATAGTGTCAATGATATTTTTTCAGCAATGGAAGAAAGATTCGCTGGGCTTGGGCTTGGAGATCTAAAATTTGTTGTAGCTGACTCTCAACCATCTGGCCCTATTGTTATTGGAAAGCAAACTATTGTAGAGTTTAGCTCCCGTGCTGTTAACTTAGAAAGTGAAGAGATTAATTTAGGGGTAAATTATGAAGACATTGGTGGACTTAGTGAAGAGATCACTAAAGTACGTGAACTAATCGAACTTCCTCTTCGCCATCCTCAAATTTTTGATAAACTTGGAATTGACCCACCACGTGGAGTTCTTCTTTACGGACCACCTGGAACTGGAAAAACACTACTTGCTAAAGCTGTAGCAAGTGAAAGTGGAGTACATTTTATGGAGTTAAAAGCAAGTGACGTAATTTCAGGAATCCCTGGAGAAACTGAAAAAACCATGGCTAAAATTTTTGAAGAAGCCAAAATTAAAGCTCCGACAATTCTTTTTATTGATGAGATTGATTCTATCGCTTTCAAACGTCAAGACCGTGGAACAAACGAATTTTTGAATACACCTGTTTCAGAATTACTAAAAAATCTTGATGGCCTAAAAGTCAGAGGAAAAGTAGTAATTATCGCTGCAACCAATCGTCCAAACTCACTTGACCCAGCACTTCGCCGTCCTGGCAGATTCGACCGTGAACTTGAAATTGGTGTTCCAGACAAAGGTGGACGTTGTGAAATTCTAAAAATCCACACTAGAAATATGCCTCTTGATGACAATGTGAAATTAAAAGAGTTAGCCGCAATTACTCATGGTTTTGTTGGAGCAGATTTATCCGCTCTATGTAAAGAAGCTGCAATGATTGTGCTTCGAAGAATCCTTCCAGATCTAAAATTAGAAGGAGTTGAAGAGGGAGCAGATATCCCTTCAGAGATACTTGAAAAGCTCCTAATTGTTCACAACGATTTCATAAAGGCACTTAAAGGAGTCCGGCCTTCCGCTATGCGTGAAGTTTTAGTAGAGACTCCATCTGTCTCTTGGGATGACGTTGGTGGTTTAGTAGAAGTCAAAGAAAAACTACGTGAAGCAGTTGAATGGCCATTAAAACATCGTGAAAGATTTACAAGACTTGGAATAAGACCACCTAAAGGAGTACTACTCTATGGCCCACCTGGAACTGGAAAAACTCTCCTAGCTAAAGCAGTAGCAACGCAAGCTCAAGCAAACTTTATTTTAGTTAATAGTTCAAGTATGCAACAAGAAGGCCTTGTAGGTAAAGAAGCGCAGCATTTAAGACACGTTTTCAAACGTGCAAGGCAAACAGCGCCATCGATAATATTTTTTGACGAGATAGACAGTTTTGCAAAAAAACGTGGCATGGGAGGTAGCGCTTTTAGCCATAGCAATGAAAGTCTCTTAAACCAACTTTTAATTGAAATGGATGGAATGGAATCTCTAGTGGACATCGTAGTTATTGCTGCAACAAATCGCCCAGACATTATTGACACTGCTCTTTTGCGTCCTGGTAGGTTTGATTCAGTAATTCTAACTCCTATAGCTGATGAAAAAGCAAGGTTAGATCTTCTAAAAATCCATACAAAACAAACTCCTCTTAGTAAAAATGTTGATCTATCAGAAATTTCAAAGCAAACAGAAGGTTTTGTTGGAGCCGACATAGAAAGTTTATGCCGTGAAGCAGCTATGATTGCACTTCGCAAAGATCATGAAAGTAAAATTGTTGAATTCTCTGATTTCACAAAAGCCCTTGAGTCTGTTAGAGCTTCAGTTGACTTGGAAACAAAGCAAGCTTATGAAAAGATGGAAGAATATTTCAGCTCAGCTCGTGCCAAAGCAATTGCTCAAAACAAAAAAAGAAATGTTAATTATTTTGGATAATCAAAGAGTAGTTTTGATAACCCAACATACTACCTGTAGCTAATCTAAGATAATAATGTTTTTAAAAGGGGGCTATTTTGGTAAGTTATGCAAAGGTTTTCTGATCACAACCTCAAAAGCTTGATTTTTGAAAAAATCTTCCAAAGAAAATACGTATTGTCAATGCATAGATAAAACGTA
This sequence comes from archaeon, assembly GCA_018697095.1. Lineage (GTDB taxonomy): Archaea > Nanobdellota > Nanobdellia > Woesearchaeales > GW2011-AR9. The sequence goes on from JABHSG010000004.1 coordinate 257,241, forward strand.
GGAGATTAAGAAATGAAAAAAAATATAGTGCCAGCTATTATTATTATAGCTGCAATTTTACTAAGTACATTTGTTATTGCGAATACTCCAGTTATCCCTGGAGATGCAACAACTAGTTCTTCAGATGATCCTTCTGGGACAGCAGATTCTGAAATTATTGTTGAAGGAGAAAGAGATGATAACGAAGTCCCAAATCCAAGATCAAACGAATGTCTTGAATGGAATGAATTTGGAAATCAAAGAGATCCAGTTTTAATCGATGCTGAACAAAGATATTCTCGAGCATTAGTTGATGCAGAAAGAGATTATTATGATTGTAGAGGGTGTGTATACAGCACAATCATCCATGGTTATGACTGTAGGGGAGGCCATCAGCCTGGATCTAGTCAATATGAAGCTTGTTGGGAAATTTATGAGGACACACGAATTCAAGCACATGAAAATTTTGAAAAAGAAACTTCAGATGCAATTTTGCAAAATTGGTTCAATTGTTTTGAAGAAGGAATATTAGGGTTATTTGATTAATTTTTTATTTTTATTTTTTGATCATGAAACAAAAAAAAAGATTAAGTACTATAGGGTTATTAATCACTTCTATATATTTTACACAAAGATATTGTAGTTCAGATAAAACTAACACATTGGTTGAACCATCATTTGCAGATTTACAAGATCTTAGAATTAGTGGTTCAAAAGGAAAAAATCTTACTCATTTTACCCCTTTTAGTGATAGTGGTTTGAATGATCTTTTGGGTGCACAAAATTCAGATGAATTAACTTCATTTTATCGTGATGAATTTTCTAAAAAGTCCACTTTGTATTGCAATGAATCCTTTGATTCCTCAGGAGTATTTTGTGAGGAGATGTCCGATTATTATTTCGAAGCTCGTTTTGCATGTGAAGAAGAAGAAGATGCTTCTAAAGCAAGTATGCTTATTAAAGAGGCAGGAATTTATTATTTGACACAAAAAAATAATTATGATTCTAGTGCACCTGAAATTCCTGAAGGTTGGATTTGTTCTTCCTCTGGACTTTTAGAAATTTTACCCACCAGCTCTATTGATACTTGGCTTTCTTTACAATAATTAATTATTTGCTATTCCTACAATCTCCTCACTATAAGTTCCATCTTCAGGTTTTTTATCAGCGCGGATTTGTATCAATCGTGGGAACCTAAGTGCATAACCTTTCATTTCTTTTTTCCCAGTACTTTTGTTCATAACGCTATGCATTGAACAAGTATGTAATCCTCCTTTGGTAATTTCAGCTGCAATCACTTCCACTACTAAGTAAGGTTCGAACCACAAGTCAGGTGTCATTTCTTTTTTAACATTACACCTAGCTGGCTTCTTATCAACTTCATGTTTACGTAAAAGAAATGGAATCTCTTCAAGCATTTTATCAGTAAGACCAGTTCCAAGTTTACTTATTGATTCAAAGGTATCTGTTTCATGGTTGTATGTCGCACATAATAAAGAACCATAAGTTCCACTACGTTTACCTTTTCCGTAAAATGCGCCAATCACTACCAAGTCAAATGTATCAACAAGTTCATGATTGTAATCTTTTTTCCATTTAATCCAGTTCCAATCACGTGCCCCAGCTTTATACAAAGAGCCCTCGCCCTGTGATTTGATAATCACTCCTTCTTCTCCTCGAGCAATCATTTTATCAAAATAAGCTTTAGCTTCAGAAACTTCATTTGTTTTAATAAATTCAATACGTCTAATCCTATCTTTCTTTTTCAAGATAGACTCAAGTGCTTTCTCGCGAACAGTAAATGATTCATTCATCAAATTTTTCTCATTCAATAGCAAAATATCAAAACAATAAATCGCAACAGGTATTTGCTTTGCATGTTTTTCAATTTCAGTTTTACGTTTACGCTTCATAAGTGTTTGAAAATTCTTATGGCCACCTTTCTCTAAGTCAAGTGCCATGATCTCACCTTCTAAGATATAACTTTGAGCAGTTTTAGCAATTTCTTGTTTCAAAAAAGATTGAACATCTGGATATTGGTAAGTGATATCTTCCATTCGACGAGAATAGAGTGTGATTTTTCCTGAAGAATCTTTATGTATTTGAATGCGTTCCCCATCATACTTTGCTTCAACTTGTAATTCCCCAGAAATTTTTTCAGAAACACCACTCAAACTAGCAACTCTTTGAGCAAGCATCACTCGTATTGGCCTTCCGACTTTAATAGGGATATCACCTATTCCTTCAAGTCCAAGTTCTACTAAAGAAGAAGCAATAACAGCTAAATCTGGACAAACATTATATGCTCGCTCAAGTATTTTCTTATTTGATTTTTCACCAGTAAAAGCAATTGCAAGTGCATCTAAAACAGTCATATCTGCAACGCCAAGACGCATATTTTGAAGTATTATTCTTGCTAGATATTTAGCTTCACTACCAGTTGTTTTTTGAAATAAAGAAATGAGTATTTTCTCTTTTGTATCTTGACTTTTATTTCCAGAGATGCTTTTTATTTTATGTAATGTTTTCCAAAGTTCTTCTACTGTAAGTTTTGCTACAGGAACAAGGGTCATTGGTTTTACTTTTAGAAGTTTTTGAGCTACAAGGCCAACATCTCCATCTTTTTGCATCAGAGTCATAGTCTCCTTACTACCTTTATTAGCAGCTTTAGCAATTGCTTTTAATAGAAGTTTTTCAGCAATTCCAAGAACACTATTTTTATAATCTGGAGCTATTTTCCCAAGTGATAAATAAGTAAGTGTTGGTAAAAGCGTTGGTTCTTCTTTATTTGTAGATAAGAAGAATTCAGCTAAAATTTCACGAAGCTTGTTTCCTGAGCTTTCATTTTCTAACTTACTATAAAGTTCAGATAAAGTACTAAAATCCATAATTACCCCTCCATTTTTGTATATTTAAATATATGCTCAAAGCAGAAGGATTATTATAACAAAAGATCACAACTAAACGCATATTTGCAAAGGGTATTTAAACTAATTTCCCCTAATTTATTGTGATGGGTTTTTTAGACACAATATCTTCTTGGTTGGATGGGTTTAAAGCAAAAGGAATTGCTTCAAAAGCCAAAGGAGAATACGCTCTTGAGATAAAATTTCTAAAAGAGTTAGCAGATGACCTTACATTATTAATCAATCTAGCATCATCAGAAAAAGTTGGAAATATGCAAGATATTCTTATTTCAGTTTTCAGAATACATCAAAAATTAACAAGGCTTGAAAGAAGAGCAGACCATGATGAACAAAAGGCTGTAAACAGATTAGTCAGTTTAACTTCTCTACACTCGAAATTACCAAAAAGTTCTGTGTCACATGGACATTTAGAAATAATTCTTGGAAGATTACAAGTAGAAGAAAAAGCCCTAATTGGAGGATTGTCTGCAATGGGTGGAGTTTTAGGAATTGATTTAAACAAAGTTAAAGGCGAAGAAAAACTTATAGAAAGATTTAACCAACAACCTATTAAAAAAGTTTCACAAGCATTCGGTCATTTTAAAGTTACATTACATAAAGTCTTAAGCGAAGTCCAAGATTTAATCAAATTCGCGCATGCTGCAATTATTGATTTAGGGAAACTCGAAGAAGAAGCAATAAATTTATCCCGTAGAAAATTTATTCAAGGAGCTTTAATGGTAGGGGGCGCAGCAGCAGTTGTTGCAGCAACAATGAGATATGGCAAATTATTTGAAGAAGCAAGATCATTGTCACTAAAGCCAGGTTCTGAAAATAGAGCAGTTTTTTTAGTTAATTCTAAAGATGGCAAGGAATTTGTTGCAATCAAACTAAGGCCAAATTGGAGTTTCAGTAATATATCTAAATTCTATTGTAAAGATAGTTCAGCCAGCACTATAAAAATCCTAAAAGAATTTAATCCAAAAAAATACAACACTGGAGATTACTTATTCTTTCCAAGCAATTTAGCAAACATAATTGTGTTAAAATACCTAAGAGAAGGAAAATTTTTACATTCTACTTTAGAAGAAGGCATGGCACTACACTATTTTGTTGAAACTAGTTTAGCGCGTTCACACGTTAAAATCCCAGATAGGTTCAAACTACTAATTGCTTTTAGTTTAAGTCTCCCATATACAATCCCTAGAAAAAATGAAACGCTAAATTCCCACACAACATTAGTAATCCCACAAAGTTTGTATCCAGTAAAAGTCAATGAAAATTTCGAAGTACCTAACCTTGAAAAATATGCACATTTCCAAAGCCCTACAAAACAGAGTTGGGCTGATATTGAACCAGAGATAAAGCTAACTCATCATTGGAAAGCTAGACGTGTTAGAATTGGTGGAGAGATAACTAAACATTACGGTTTTGATTGGCCAGGACCAGTTGGGGCTGAAATTTATTCACTTGGTTTTGGAGTGGTTGAAAGAATAAGAACAAATTGGAAAGTTTCTGATCGAAAAAACAAAACTAGGAATTGGAGAACAGGCAATAATGTAGTGATCAGATTATTTTACAAAGGTATGAAAGTACAGTTTCTACATTTAGACAAAGTTTTCGTTAAAAAAGGCCAACAAATTACATTAAATACACAACTTGGAACACTTGGCATCACAGGTAACGCTCAAGCACATAACCCTCACGTACATATTTCCATGTATAAAAAATCAGGAGGGGTAACTGACCCAACGCCATATGTTCGTGGAGATATGAATACAAATTTCAAAGAATTCATCAAAGAAAATATGGATGCTGGAAACGCCATTGCAGATGCAATCTTTGAAGAAGAGCAAAGCATGGACGCATAAAATTATCATAAACAATAGTCTGAAAAAACATGACTCTTAGTTCTGATTTTATCAAGAGTTAACCTTGCCAAATCTTTTACTCTATCACCACGTCCTTTCTTCCAACCACTGTAATATTTATCTGAAATTCTCCTATCTCTTTCAACTCCAATTACTAAAGAAACTGAATTATACTCACCATTTAAATCTTGATAAACTACTGTCCCCATATCACCAATTAACATCCCAGTACTACCTGTTTTTGAAAATGTTTGTTCACCAGGATAATCCTTCAAGTTACTGATCCTTTTACCTCTTGAATCATATAGTAATTCCCAAAGCAGATCAGAGTTTGGAACATCACCTTTACGAAGTAAATCTAATGCTTTAATCAAATCTTTTGGACTAGCTTTATTTTTGTAAGTCCTACCTTTCATTTTTCCTTTTGTAGGAATATACTCTACAATACTAACATCTTTAAGTCCATATTCTTTTGCAATTCTTTCCACTTCTTGTGGACCACCAACTTTTCTAATCAGTTCATTTGTAGATCTATTATTACTAAATAAAATCATTTTTCCAAGTTCAAGATAATCAGAATTTTGATCAGCATCAATTAATTCTCCACTTGCTTCTTTTGTAAGGTAAGCAATTCCTACAAGAGTTTTAACCATACTAGCTACTTGCATCAATTCATCACCACGAATATCTGCAAGAAAAGTACCATTATTATGATCATAAGCTACTGCAAAGACTCTTTCATCTGCAAAAAATTTACCTTCATCCCTAAGCCGATCAATTTCAGTGTTTAAAGTTCTAGAAAGTTTAGTCTTTTTTGGATTATACGTTGGTTGAGCACATTCAGACAAATCAACTATTGGTTCTGGAGCAGCCTCGCAATAGACTTCTAAATCAGTATCAACTAATTTACTTAAAACATGGCTATCTGAAACAGAAAAATTAAAATTGGGATGGCTGATACTAGCAATAAAAGCACTCGCCGCAAATAAAGGTGCAACTCTTGCTAATTTTAAAACATCAACTAATCCCATTAGAATAACAAAACAAACCCTATTTATAAAAATAATGACTTAAAAGGGACAATTAATCTTATTTTCAAAACCCAAGTTTTTCCAAGATCAAATCAGAACTAAATGGAACTAGGTCCTTATACTCTTGCCCCATTCCCAAAAACAAGATTGGCTTTTTAAGAACATAACTAATTGAAAGTGGGGCTCCACCTTGCTCATCAATATCAGCTTTTGTAAGTATTATCCCATCAACACCTAACTTCTCATCATAAACTTGAGCTTGCTCAACACAATCGTTACCTGTGATTGATTCTCCAACAAAAACTTTTAAGTCCGCTGGTGCAACTCGAAGTATTTTTTCAAGTTCTTGCATCAAATTATTATTTGAGTGAAGACGTCCCGCTGTATCAACAAGAACTACATTGATTTTATTTTTTTGAGCATATGAAATAGCATCAAACGCAACAGCTGCTGAATCAGAACCGTAATCATGAGCTATCATTTTAACATCTAATTTTTTTGCATGCTCACCAAGCTGTTGAATGGCAGCAGCTCTAAATGTATCCCCAGCAGCAAGTACAACACTTAGTCCTTGAGCCTGAAGATAATGAGTTAGTTTTGCAATACTTGTAGTTTTTCCAGAACCATTGATTCCAAAAAATGTAATGACATAAGTTTCATACTTAGTATCAGTAGACTTACTATTCTTCTCTTTTATTCTTCCAAGCAGATTTATTGGATCTTGGTTCACAATCGCGCGAATACTTAATTCAAGTGTTTCTTCAATTTTTTTCAAAACATTACGTGGAAGTGGTTTATCAACAAGTTCAACTTTCAAATCTTCTTTGATTCTCTCTATTACTTTCACAGAAACATTATTTTCAAGTAGTGCAATTTCAAGTTCCCAAAATAATTCCTCAAATTTTTCCGCCGAGATCTTTTTTGTAGTTAGAGTTTCAGTAATACGTTTAAAAAATGACTTTTTAACAGGAGCTTCTTCAACTTCAGCTTCCTCTACTTCTTCTACAATTGCTTCCTCTACTACTACTTCAGGTTCAACTGATTTTTCAACTTCCTGCACTGGCTCAACAACCTCAGGCTCAGGCAACTTTTCCACTACAGGTTCTTTTACTACTTTAACTGGTTCTTTCTCTACTACCTTTTCTTCCTGAAATACTTCTTGAACTTTCTCTGCAACTTCTTCTTTAGCCTCAACTAGAACTTCCTTTTCATCTTCACGTTCCTTAAGAATTTCTTTGTATTTATCATAAGCTTGAATTGAACCTGGAGTAAACTTCTCTGAGACCATTAACTTTTCAAGTTCATCTAAACTAACAAATCTACCAGATTCAATCTCAGACTCATTTGGTTTTGGAACATCTTCACTTACACATTCAAAAGCTTGATAAAATACATTTTGAATATCTGATTTATAACGGTCTTCAAACAAAAATGCAATCTCTAAATCTTCAAGATTAGTTTCTTCTTCAAGTTCTCGAAGAGCAGCTTGCAAATATTGCTCACCAGCATGAACCCCTCCACCAAAAACTGTTTCGTAGTACTCAGGGTAGAATTGTTTTGACTTAACTCGTTTATTGATATATATTTGATTTTTTGAATTACGAAAGAAAACCATTACTCCTCTATGAGCTAAAAGTTCTTTACGAACTCTAGATCTTGGTGCTTGGCCAATAACTTTATTGTTTTCATCAACAAAATCTCGCATTTCCTCAGAAGACTTCGCATCACTTTCCACCTTAGATTCTTCAGAAACTTCTACTTCCTTATTTTCTACTGGATCTTTAGCAGCTTCATCAACTTGTTCAACTGACTCTTCTTTACTTGTCTTTTGAACTACTTCTTTAGTAGTTTCAACTTCTACTTCTTTCTCAACAACTTCCTCTTTAACTTCAGCTTCTTCTTCAGTCTTCTTAGAAAATATAGAAAGTGCACCTTTGAGCTTATCTTTTAGTTTACCAAACATGATATCACGACTTTTTATTTTTTTATTGTATCCACAAAATTAAAATTTATTCTAAACTACTGACTTTCATAGCTACTCATCATTTCGATAAGTTTACCACCCTGGTCTTCAATTTGTTTTTCTAAGATTTTTATTTGTTCAGACAACTTAGCTTCATGCCTTCCAATCATCTCTTTTACCTGAGAAGCTGTTTTTTCTACAGTTTTCCCAGCGCCAATATGTACAAGAAGAGTTTTATCTTCATGCAATTTTGCTTTTACAAAAATCCCATCTGCTAGTGGAGCTAAAATCTCAGTGCCTTTGGAAGTATCTACAATAGTGCTGATTGCATTTTTAGTGATTTTAATTGAGTCTAACTGTTCTTCCATCTTTTGAGCAGTCTCTGAGAGTGCTTCAACACTTTCATGAAGTTCTCTTAGATCCATAATAGACACATCGCTATCCATATCCCCTGCAGCCAAATCTGTAGATCCTTGGCCAATTTCTTTGTTTTTGGTCATAATAGTCTATTTCCCTAGCTTCATTTTAAGCTTTTCGAGCATTTCTTCATAGAGTGCTTCTTTTTTCAAAAATTCCAAGTCTCCTATCTCTGATGATGTCTTAGTGATATAGTCTGCATTGCTAATCATAAGCTTCTTAAAATCAGCTTTAACATGTTCAAGTTCTTTCTCAATAAGAACAGCAATCAAATGTTTTTCCTCTTTTGTAAATACCATCCATTCTCAGACTCAAAGTGATATATAAAGATTATTTTTTAAAGAAAGCACATTTTAAGCCAAACATGTTAACAAAGCAGCAAATTCAGGAACTAGAAAAACAGCAATACCGTATGGTTGGTAATCACAGCGCTGTAAAAGTATGTGGTTGGACCAAAAAAATGCTACGTTCCGAAGGCGCCTGCTACAAATTCAAATTCTATGGCATCAGAAGTCACCAATGCATGCAGATGACCTCTTCTATGTTTTGCGCTAACCGTTGCACATTTTGTTGGCGCGGTGAAAAAGCGCCAGTAGCAAAGGTATGGAAAGGAGAAGTAGATGACCCAGATACAATTATTGAATTGAGCCAAAAACGTCATATGAGTTTACTGCAAGGTTTTGGTGGTAATGATAAAACTAAAGATTTTCTTTTCCAGGAAGCAAAACAAGTTCGCCATGTAGCACTTAGCCTAACTGGAGAACCAATTGCATATCCAAAAATCAATGAACTACTCGAAAAATTTCACAAAGCTAAAATTAGTACATTTTTGGTAACAAACGCTCAATACCCAGAACAAATTGCTAAAATTAAAAATGTAACTCAATTTTACATTTCTGTTGACGCGCCTAACAAAATTAAACTAAAAGAAATTGATCGGCCTTTGTTCCCTGACTTTTATGAACGTCTTCTAAAATCACTTGACATTATGAAAGAAGCAACATACCGAACTTGCATCAGACTAACAATTATCAAAGATCAAAACGACTTGGACCTTCAAGGTTATAAAACTCTAATAATGAGAGGTTCTCCAGACTTCATTGAAGTTAAAGGCTACATGCATGTGGGAGCATCCCGTAAATTTCTTGAACGTGAAAACATGCCAATGCATGAAGAAATTGATACTTTCACACAAAGTCTCATAGAAACACTTGGAGATGAATACACAGTTACTAGTGAACACAAACCCAGCCGCGTTCTTTGTTTAATGCACAAACGTATGCAAGGTAAGCAGTACATTGACTTTCCAAAGTTCTTCGAGATTGTTAACAAAGAAAACGATAACAAAAAAGATGAAAAAAGCAATGAAAATAACGAAACACCTATTGCAAACAGCCTTGATTATTCTAATGAGAAAATGACTCCTAATTGCTAATTACTTTTTTATCAAACCATTCTTTCACTAACTTAATAAACCATTCACCAAGAACCCACCATTCTAATGACAAAAAATACCTCGCTTAAACACATTGCAATAATTCCAGATGGCAATCGCCGTTGGGCAAAAGAAAAAGGTCTTGCTGCAAGCCTTGGCCACAAAAAAGCTGCGAAATTTCAAAGAATCAAAAGTTTCATTCAAGAAGCACAAAAACAAAATATCACTCATCTCACTATGTGGGGTTTTAGTACTGAAAATTGGAAACGCAATAAATTAGAAGTTGCTGCACTGATGAATCTTTTTGAAAACCTTTGCCAAGATTTCCTTAATGACGAATTAATAGAAACAATCAGATTTGTACACCTTGGCAGAAAAGATCGAATACCAAACTCACTAGCCAATATGCTAAACCAACTAGAAACCAAAACAATAAACAATAACAACAACACTCTTCCTATAACATTCACTCTAGCACTTGACTACGGGGGAGAAGACGAACTAATTAGAGCAACAAACTCCTTAAAAAATCAAAAACAAGAAATTTCTTCAAAAAACTTAATCGCAAATCTAAACAGCTCTAGATTAAATCTGCCTTTTGTTGATTTGATCATCAGAACGAGTGGCGAACAAAGACTCTCGGGATTCATGCCACTTCAAAGCGCATATGCTGAACTTTACTTTTGCCAAAAGCACTTCCCTGATTTCAATATAGATGACCTCAAAAAAGCAATAAATTGGTTCTACACTAGAAAGCGCAGGTTCGGCGGCAACTAATTCCACTACACAATTTTTAACTGCAGTTCTTTTTTAAGCAAAAGTGAAGAATTCAAATAATAATTCAAGAAATGGTATTTTTGGTTTAGCCATGATAATTAACAATTTTCTAACAGCCTGTGCTCCAGTAAAAGTTGATACTTATTGCGAAAGGATTGAAAATGATGATTTTTCTGTAGAGATAATTAGTTATGAACTTACAGATTTAGAAATTGAAGTAAATTATCCAAGTAATGTAGATGAACTTTGTTATGTTTTAAAAGCAAATGATCCTGATTTTTATGAAGAAGGGTGTTTGGATGTGAGTAAGAAACAAGGTGTTATTTTGATGAGAGATAGTCAATTACCTTTTGCTCCTTTTTCAGAAGATACTTATATTGAATTTACAGCTCATGTATCTTCTGGATGTGGTGACAAGTTTGATTCTGACATTTATTATCCTATGCTTGATAAAAAAGAAGAAGGCATGGGTAGCTTTTTAATGTAGCTTTGTTTTTTGTTCTTAGGTAACTTATATGGTACGATCCTTAACAGGCAAACATGCATTATACTTCGAAGCAACCCTGCAACTACGCCTAATTAACAAAGAGATCATCGATTATGTAGAAAATCAATTTAGAAAAGCACATATCCCAATTGTTGATTCTGGTGAAGTAAAAAATGGAATGGATTACAAAGTTGCTGATAAACGTTTCACTAGAGCTCTTGGAAAAAAACTTAGGCAAAGGTACGGTGGACAAGTAAAAGAAACTGCAACACTTCATACCAAAATCAAAGGTAAAGATGCTTATCGAGTAACTGTACTATATCGTATGGCTAATTTTAGAAGGGGCGATAAAGTAATGTTCCATGGAGAACGTTTTGAAGTTTTATCTATGGCAAAAGAAATTGTCCTAAGAGGCCTTGATGATCCACAAAAATTAAGAGTCAAATACGAACTAATGAAAAAAGTCACCAAAATCGAAGAAGAAAATTTAACAGAATCTTAAACCTAGCAATCCATTTGATTTATATACTTGCATTCTTCCAAAAAACCCATGAATTTCAGTAAATTTTTCACTAATTTCTTTACAACCTTTTCGGTGCCAAAAACTTTTTTGTTTTTCTGCATTTTTATCTTAACAATTACCCTTAGCCAATTTGCTCTTGCTGATACTCCCGAACAATACCACCTTACACTTTTAGCGGTTCAAGACCAAGGAGATGGATCTTACGTTGGAAGTACTGCTGACCTATATGTAGAAATTAAAGAAGGTAGTGGCAGAGTTTTTTTAGACACAACGCCTCTCACTAAGTTAGACACCCAAGTATCAACTAGATACGCAAAACAAGTTGCTTGCGAATACTACAATCTTCCTTGTGAAAATTACGATTTTTTCTATACAATCATTTCCGAAACAGGGATTATCGGAGGACCTTCCGCTGGTGCTGCCATGTCAGCCTTAACAGCACTAGCAGTAATGGACCTTGATTACGATGACAGCTTAGCTCTAACTGGAACTATTAATTCAGGTGGAACGGTTGGTCCAGTTGGTGGAGTTAAAGAAAAAATTGAAGCTGCTAATAACCTTGGATTAAAAACAGTTCTTGTTCCTCTAACAGCCCTTGATGAAGTGTTAAACAAAGAGCAAATATCAAAAGCAATTACACTAACTAATGAAAGCGAATATGATCAAAACAATTCAGATAGCCAAATTATCAACAATGAAATTATAGACATAGAAAACCCATTTGAAATCGAAGTTTTTGATTGGCTTGAAGAAGACAATTTAACTCTTGAAAATTATGCGAAGTACCAATTAGAGATAAACGCATATGAAGTATCAGAACTCGATGATGTATTATTTCATCTAACTGGACAAAGACATCTAAATGAAGAAAGCACTTTTGAAGTTGATAGTCAATATGATTCCATCATGGCAAGATTGCAACGTGATTTATGCCTTAGAGCAAGAAGCCTTGAAACTGAAATTCTAAACAAAGATAACGAAGAAGATACAATTGACTGGGATTACTACAATGCAAGATTCTTACTTTCAGACTCAGCAAAAGAGCAAGGAGACTATTATGCATCTGCAAGCTTTTGTTTTGGCCTAAATACCCAGCTCCGTTCAGAACTATTGATTCTTGAAAAACAAGACTTACAAAAAGACGAGCTACTACTTGAACTACAGTACCAAGAAACAATACTATTAGACTTAGAAGAAGATTTAGATCAAACTGAACTTGAAACAATTTCTGACTTGCAAACAAAAATTGTAGTTAGCGAACGTATTAATGATGCACAGCAAAGAATTGAAAATATGCGCACGCAAATTGCAAGTGAAGATTATGAAACAAGTATTTCAACTTATTTTAATTTAGGTTATATTACTGAAAGAGTTTATTCCGCACAAACCTGGATGCTCTTTTTTGAAATGAATGGAATCGAACTTAGTTTAGATGAAAATTCATTATCTCTTGTTTGTACTTTAAAATTAGCTGAAGCTGATGAACGTTACAATTATGCAAATGTCTATGTCCCGTTCTCTTTAGAAAACATTTTTGAAAAAATCCAATTAGGTAAAGAAGCGCAAAATGAAGCTGACTATGAACTTTGTATCGCGCAAGCAATTCAAGCAAAAGCTGACAGCACTTCAATTTTAAGTTCTTCAGGAATCAGCACTGATGCAATTGAAGAATTCCTAGCAGTTAAAAAGCAAGCTGCAGAACGTATTATTGCAGCCAATAGTGAGGAAGGAAGTTTCCCAATACTTGGATATTCCTATTATCAGTACGCAAAAAATCTTGCTGATGAAGAACCATACTCAGCTCTTCTTTATTATGAATACGCTTTAGAAATGAGCGAACTTGATATCTATTTTCCTGCAAGCGATGATAAAATAAGTGGGTTTTCAGACAATTTTAATTTTGACATAGACACGTGGTCTTTTTTACTCGGAGTATTTTCTGGGTTCGCTCTTGGTGCTCTTCTAATGTGGCTAATAAGTCTAGGTGCTAAAAGATAATTTTATATACTAATTTTTACTAGTTAAAGACATGAAGAAATTGATGGTTTTTCTAGTTGTATCTCTTTTATTTTTGAGTTTGTTCTCTTTGAATGTTTTTGCGCCTAGGGAATCCACTACTTCTACTGCTACTTGTTTAGAAGCAGCAGGTTATTCAATGGAAGCTGGTGGCTCTGTTACTTTAACTGAAGACCTAGTTTGCACTACATCTGTTGAGTTGTCAAAAGATGATTTTACTTTAGATTGTGGTGGCAACCAAATTTCTGGAGTTTTGAGTTTTGTAATTTTAGTTACTGGTGAAGATGTAACTGTAACTAATTGTGTTACTCAAGGAGCATCTTATGGTATTTTTGTAAGTGGAGATGGAGCTACAATTGGTCCTAATAACGAAGTAAATGATGCTGATACTGCTGGAATCATTGTAAGCACCTCAACTGGAACAATTGTTAACTCAAACGATGTATTGGATTCAGATGTTGATGGGATCTATGTTACTAATTCTGAGTCTACTATAGTTAGTGGGAATTCTGTTGAAAATTCAGGTGACAATGGAATTTATATTATCAATTCCGATCTTTCCGTGGTTAGTGATAATGCAATCTCCGAAACTTTAGGTAGTGGTATTCGTGTCCATGAAAGCGATGAGAGTGAGATCTCTTTAAATGTTATTGAAAATTCTAACGAGGGTATTTACCTGACCTATACTGAATTTAATAGTATTTCTTCTAATCAAATCACTAATTCAGAAACTGGAATTAGGGTTTACGCTTCTTCTTCTAATGTTGTTATTGATAATGAACTCTCTGGAATCACAAATAAAGGGTTTTATTTTTATTTAAGTGATTCAAATGAATTATCTTCTAATTTTTTAATTGATTCAGAAAGTTTTGGGATTTTATTGACTCAATCTTCTGAAAATGAAATCAGTTCAAATGGAATTTTCTCTGCGGCTTCTGGGATTAGTCTCGCTTTTTTATCAGAAGAAAATGTTGTAAATTCAAATCATTTTTGTTATTCTGAAGCATTAGATGATTTTACTTGTACTTACAGTTTAGAAAACACTGGTTCAGGAAACTTTATGGACACTATCACTTCTTGTACACCTGAAGAGATTTCATGTGCAGACACATTTTCAACAGCCGGAGAAGAGATTTTTTTATACAATGATTTAGAATGTTCTTCCAATGCAATATCTTTAGAAGCAGACGATATTATTTTTGATTGTAATGGGCATTCTATTAGTTCAGATTCTGGCATAGGCGCAGGAATTTCCATTGAAGGTGAGAATATAGTCATCAAAAATTGTGAAGTCACTGGTTTTTCAATAGGAATCGAAATTGATCCACCTACAACATCCTATACTTTTAGCGCATCAATTGAATCCAGTTATATTCACGATAACAACTATGGAGTCCATATTTCAAATTCTGAGGCAGGGATATCAGATTCCCACATTATTGAAAATTCACAAGTAGGGATTACAATCCCATCTAGCAGTACAACTGGAGTGTTACATTCAGAAAATAATGCCATTTGTGCAAATGGAGCAACTGGAACCAGAGATATCCAATGCTCTGGTGCAAGCGAGATTACTTCTAGTGGAGACACATTTGATTATCTTTATGATTGTAGTGCCTTTTCAATTACAGCAGAATCTGAATGTGATAGTTCTTATGAAGTTGAATTAGAAGATGAAGAAACACTCTTCTTCCCAGAAGATAGTACTTACTACTCTTGCTACGAAAATACTAAAAACGCTTGTTCTGATGGATTTGATAACGATTTAGATGGTTTAATTGATTGCGCTGATGATGAGTGTGAAAATCAAGCTTATGGTAATGATCAAATTTGTGTTGGTGGCGTTGCAGTTGATTTAGGGATTGTAGGACCAGGAACAGCAACTTCTACATCAGGTAGCAGTCAATCTATTTTTATTTTACAATACTTTGATTTTTTAACTTGGCTTGAAACTGGACAAGTTATTGAACTAAGTGAAAGTAGCACAGGTATTTGCGCAGATGAATGTAGCACCCTTGGCCTTGAATGTTTGTTTGCAGATGCTGGAGCTTCACTATGTAGTTTAGAAGCAAGTTCTAAATGTACTTGTATTTGATATTAACCGATCAATCCACATAATTCCATTGAATTTTTTTCATAAAGGTTTTAAGTACAAACTTATTCTTATTTCACATAATTACAAAAAATAACAATTTAGAGGTAAAACAATGCAAAAAAACAAAATTATCATTTTAGCTATGCTAATTTGCGCTCTTGGACTAATGCTTAGTTCTTGTACTGTAGATCAAGGTGAGATTGTAGAACTAACGCAAGAAAGTGATTCTGAAGCAGAAGACACAACTGATGAGCAAGAAGCTGAAACTACTGAAGAAGATTTAATAGAAGAAGACAGCACTGAAGAAGAAGATGAGTTAGAAGATTCTGCTACAGAAGATGATAGTGAAGAAACAACTGAGGAAGAAGTTGAAGAAGAGATCACTTTAATTGAATTAACTGACGAAGGTTTCAGTCCAGATGAGCTTACAATCGCTGCTGGCACAACAGTAACATTCACAAACGTTCGTGAAGGAGCTTATCCTGATGAAGTCGTAATGGGTGTTAGATCTGCTCGTGGTATTGATTCAGAAGAATTAACACCTGGCGATTCATGGGAATACACTTTTAGTGAAACTGGAGAATTTGAGTTTGTTGGGCAATACTTAACAACTTATAGTCTTGAAATAATTGTAGAATAGATTAATTTATTTTTTTCTTTATTTTTATTTTAAACATCAACACCTAACTTCTGCAATTCGATTTTAGCTTGCTCAAGTGATTTGAAATGTATCGCGTGTATTCCAAGCTCTTTAGCAACTCCCACATATTTGACATTATCGTCCATGTAAACTACTTCTTCAAACTTTACACCTTCAAAATGCCCAACAATCTTTCTAAAAATCTCAGGATCAGTTTTACGACACTTAGTATCACAAGAAGCTAGTCCAAAATCAAACAGACCAGAAAGCCCAAGAACTTTTTCATTATGAATTATTTCTTCTTCCGAGCAATTTGTTGCATATCCTAACTTATAACCAGCCATTCTTAATTTTTTAATAAAAGAAATCATTTCAGGATTTGTTTTTGTTGCATCTCTTCTTAACTGCTGAATTTTATCAACATCCTGTGAATCTAAACTCATCTCTTCTAAAAAAGCATGCAAAAAGTCCCACTCACTGACCTCACCACGTTCAGCCAAGAGCATATGTTTTGAAAATACTTCTTCCATTTTTTTTAAGGGTTTATTTGGAAAAAGTTCTTGTAATTGTTCAAATAACAAGATATCACCATTTTCAGTAAGAACACCAGCCAAATCAGAAATAATTAGTTTGATTACCATTTTAAATATCCTGATTAAAAACATTAAAAGTTTATGCTCTTTTGAGTATATTTACTACTCCAATTTCAGCATCTACTTCTACTAGGTCACCATCTTTTAGAACTTTTGTTGCAATTTTAGTTCCAATAACACACGGTTTATTCATTTCTCGAGCTACGATTGCTGCGTGTGAAGTAACGCCACCTTGTTCTGTGACAAATGCTGCTGCTTTTTTCATTGCTGAAATAATATCTGGATCAGTTGCTATTGACACTAAGATATCTCCTTCATTCATTTTAACCATATCACTTGGCCTTATAATTATTTTAACAATCCCAGTAACCTTCCCAATACACGCTGATTGTCCTTTTAATTGTGTGATATTTTCAATTTTTACATTTTGAATTCTTTTTGCAATCTCTTGCGCTTCAACTCCAGTAATAACAGTCTCAGTATTAGAATCAGTATAAATCACAGCAAGATTAGTTCTTTTTTGAAGTTCTTTTTTATTAACATCATTATCTACTAATGCAGGCCTTACTTCTCTTGTCATCATGAATCTAACTTGTTTCAAAGAAAGTTCACACCTTTTAGCTATTTCTTTGAAAATAGATTGCATTTTGTATATTGCATAAATTTGAGCATATCTTCGATAAATTTTTGTTACCATAAAATCCCCAAAGTTTTCAAAAATATTTTTCCACTTTTCTTCTAATTGAATCTCTTTGATAATTTCTTTCTTTTTTTCTTGATGGTTTTTATATTCCAAGTCTATTTTTTTTAATAATCCATTTGCATCTGCACCTTGCCCTACAAATTTCACTAACTTCCTTAAATAATGTTCAAAAGAATTTACACCATCTTTACCTACCCATAAAAATTTAACATAATAATTTTTTTTATAATGCTCTCTTAGTCTTCTCAAAGTTTTTATCTCAATTTTATTTTCTATTTCTGCGATGCGAAAAGATAATTTTTCTTCAAATTCTTTTGTATGAGTTGCAAGACCATATGGAGCTGCATCTTGTTCTTGAAATTTTTTGTAAAGGTCCTTAAACAATTTTTCTTGTATTTTATTACTTTGAACATCTTTTGCAATATTTAGAAATTCTTCTTCCTCAATTTGAATAAGTGATTTACCAATTGGTTGACTTAAAGTGATAAAATATTCATTAACTTTTTTCTGATTTAGCCCTTTACTTTTAAGATATTCTTTCAATGTATTTGTTAAATTATTATGAAACATATCTACTGCAACTGGGATCCAAGCCCAAGAATAATATTCAGTATGAATTCGATCATATTCTTCATAGATTTCTGCAACCTCACTTCCTGACAATTTGGACAATTCTTTCTTAGAGATATTGTCTACAAATCCCCTTAATTTATCTGCTACTTTGATTATTTCTTGATTAGTTTTATTCATAAAGTCTTTTTGAGTTAGAAATTTATCTAATATATTCTGCGCTACTTCATTTGAGTCTTTCTCCCCAAAATAAAACCAAAGGTGATATCCTTTGTAAATCCCTAAAGCCTTATTGTAAGTTTTTCCAGTATATTTAGCAAATTCTCTTGAAAAACAAGAAATCCATATTTGAGAAAAAGAAAAATCCATATCTGGAATCTCTTCGCCTAACATCCATTTATCATCTGGATTAACCTCATTAAATGAGTTTACAATTTGATTATCTGCTTCAAGAACAGTTTCTTTGAATTTTTTTATGATAAAATTGATTGCATCATTTTTATTTTTAAAACCATATTCTGCCTTTGTAAGAGCTACAATTTTCTCTTGTTCAGCCAGAATATCTATAATTGCTTTTGACATAGACTTACAAATTAAATCAAAACTATATAAATGTTACATTTTATTACAATTTATTACAAAAAGAGAATTTAGTATAAGATATAATTGAAAATTAAAGAAAGTCAGTAAAAATAAAAAATAAAACTT
This sequence comes from archaeon, assembly GCA_018697095.1. Classification (GTDB taxonomy): domain Archaea; phylum Nanobdellota; class Nanobdellia; order Woesearchaeales; family GW2011-AR9. Next base: position 275,955 of record JABHSG010000004.1, read on the forward strand.
AAAATATCTTTTTCTCAGTGCCCCTGTACTTGATATGGTCAGCCCTGAACCTTACTCTCCCAGCAGTTGCAATAATGTCAGGATGCGCTTCTGGTATCGCAAAGTGGAGCAAAGTATCAACAATCCATGAATGCGAAACACCAACTCTAATGTAATGCTTACCTGCTTCTTTATGCTTAGTTCCTTCTTGTGCCCAAGCACGTAATTCACTAGCTATTTTTTCTGGATCATGAGTAGTCCTACCGTCTTTATATGACACTTTCCCTTGAACCCATTCCTGAAATGCTGCAAATTGTGATTCCGCAGTTTCCATTCTCGCCCTTATCTTTTGTAATGATTCATCCCCAAACCTAAAATATAATGCAGGATGCTCCATCATTTTAATTTTAACATGTCCACCATGATTGTTCTTTTGAACTTGTTTTCTAATTATCCTTGCAAAAGTTCTTGCTCTTCTAGCTTCTTTGTTTGTACTAGCTTCACTATGGTGAATTTCAAGTACAACTGGTTTTGGGCAAAGAAGTATTTCTTGAGAAAGGTATCTTCCAAATTCTTTTGCTTGAGCAACGCCTGAACCAGGGATACTTCTCCAAAAACCATTTGATTGTTGAGCAGGGCCACCCTTGCGTTTATCTGTATGGCGTAAAAGCCAGACTGTGTTTAAAAAAAATGGGAATTCAAGAGATTTTTCTAACTTTGGAAGTTCTGTTTCAAGTGTATCTGGAGCATGTCCTATCCTGCCAATTAAACTCACAGTTTCATTTAATTGTGCAACCTCCTCATCAAAAAGTGTTCCATGATGATCTCCAATAACGCGAAGAATTTGATCTTTTAATTTATGTAATAAACCAAGAGCTTGTTTTTTTGCAGCTACTTTGTTTGCTAACTCATCAATTCCACTAAAAGAATTTACTATTACAGAAACTCTTTGAAGAATTTGCTTTGCATCAATTAAACTTCTATGACTTATAATACTCATAATAAAACACCTCTAATCCTGAACAAAGAATTTTAGCTATTTAATAATTGCGTATTTCCACAAAAATCACACTATCACGCTCTCTGTAAAATCCGAACAATTCCGTTCCCAGCGTCGACTTCCACTAAATCACCATCTTTAATAACCCTAGTAGCCACCTTTGTTCCAATCACACATGGAGTATTCATTTCTCTTGCAACAATAGCTGCATGACATGTAAGCCCACCTTCATCTGTAACTATCCCAGCTGCTTTTTGCATAGCAGCTACAATACTAGGCGTTGTTGCAATAGAAACTAAGATATCACCTATTTGCATTTTAGACATATCAGAAGGTTGATTAATAATTCTAGCTGTCCCAGTGACTTTCCCCTCGCAAGCGCAAGTTCCTTTTAATTCCTTAATATCAACTGCAACATCCTCATTTTCTTTCTGAAGCTTCGCATCAAAGTCTTTCGCATCTTCACCAGTTAAAATTATTACCTTAGATTTGTCTTCTGGGTCTGGAATACAAACATGATGTTTTTCAATGCTGTTAATCAACTTCGTATCAATTTCACCAGTTTCTAAAGCAAGCTCAAGAACAGACACAGGAACATTTCTTGCTTGTTTTAATGTAATATGAAATCTCATCATAAATTCCCTTAGTAATTTTTCCAAGTGAAAATAAGACTTACTTTGCAAATCTTTTCTATATGGTTTTGCCCAGACAAATTTGCCTGCAAGTTTTAAAATCATTTTTTCAAAATTATCAAGATTATAATTTCTAAAAAATTCATCTTGATCTTGTTTTATTTTTTGCTCTTTTGATTTGATATTTTCAAGAGCCAATTCAAGATCAACATTGTTTTCAATACTAATTTTCATAAGTTCCAAAAAATCCCCAAAACCAAAGGCTGGGCCTTGATACACATAATAGACCCAAGAGTGCTTTTTTCTATGTTCTTCTAATTGGTGATAAAACACAGAAAAATTCTCTTGAATTGATTTTAAATCTTTTTTTATAATTAATTCTTTTAGTTCACTACTTATGTTTTCTTGACTCATCAGGTTTAACCGATCAATTTCTTCTAGTTTTGCAAAAGACTTCTGGCTTGGATTTGTAAATAAAACAAAAAGTGTTTGAAATTGATCATTATTGCCTTTAGTATATTTTTCTAGAATTTTTTTGAGGTTACCTTCAACAAATGAATATTCTTTAAAATCCATTATTGGCAAAATCACACCATAAGCATACAAGATAGCTTGCTTTTGAATAAATAAATTATAAAGTTCTAAAATTTGAGCACCATCTAATATAGAAAGATCTTTATTTTGAATTTCTTTTTCTGACCAACTATTGAATTCTTTTGCAAGGTTATTTGTTTCATCAATTATTTTTCCCACATAACTTTGGTCTTTCTCTGCGCGTTTTTTTAGTTCATTATGACAAACCCCCCAGGTTTGCACATCACCCATATATTTCAGATTACCATGGCGCGAATTTGTCCCAAGAGTTACTTGCGGCAAACCAAATAATTTCTGATACATTGGGAATGCACTTACCCAGATGAAATTTCGAATAAACGGAGAATTGAAATCTTCAGCAAGAACTTCCCAGTTATTTTTTAGTAAAACATTAACCATTTTCAATCTATTACACAAGAACTTAATTTTTAAATGTTCTTAGAAGTTATTTTACTTTTTTAAGAATCTTCACAAACCCATGATCTGCTTTAACTTCTACCAAATCGCCAGTTTTGATATTTTGCGTAGCAAATTTAGTACCAATCACACATGGTTTTTTCAGTTCACGAGCAACAATTGCAGCATGACATGTAAGTCCACCTTCATCAGTCACAAATGCTACTGCTTTTTTCATTGCAAGAAGATATTCTGGCCTTGTCATTGAAGCCACAAGCACTTCTCCCTCTTGAAATTCATCTATCTCTTTAAGAGAACTACATACCCTTGCAACTCCAATTGCATGCCCAAGTGCTGCTGCTGTTCCTTGCAAAGTATCTGTTTTTTTAGATTCAGTGTTCAGACTTTTCTCTATTGTTTTGATGTACTCAGAAGGGATGATTATCTCTGAGTCTGTTGAAAAGTGAATAATACATTTCTTTTTTCTTTTTTCAAGTAATACTTCTTTTTCTTTTATGTTCAAAATTGTCTCTTCTGAAATCTCTGAAGGCAATAATTGTCTTAAAAGACCAATTTGCATATTTGTTTTTTTTGAAATTTCTTCAAGAACAATTTCAATACATTCAATACCTTTTAGAGTATTTTTTTTACGAACATCCTGAAAATAAGTAACAAATGAAATTAATTTAGCAAGTTCTTTTGTTTGCACAGATATAACTACATCATTTGGAAGAATATAATCTTCTTCAGCATCAATTGATTTTTGGTGGTTTGCATCTGTAATTATCTCTTTTTTTGTTAATTCCCTACGTCCTGTATATGTATTTTTAATATAATAAAATTTATCTTGAATTTTTTGGATTAATTCATCTTTATTAGAACTGTTTTTTAACTTACTTATCTCTTCTTCATATTCTCTTAAAAACGATTTTTGTTTTGACGTAGTGATTTTTGAAAGAATCATTCCCTGCAATTTTTTATTCGTAGTCAGACCATTTATTTGAGCTAATAATCTTTTTTCAGAAACTAATGCGAAACTTTCAATGAAATGTGCAAGGCCCATGTATACCTCTTCTTGCACTTTTAATGTATTTAGAAGAGTTTTTGTCAACTCATTAAGTGATTGCAGTTTCACTGATTCTTCTAATTCATTTTTATTAATTTGATTCTCTTCTACGTTTTTAAAATACTGATCAAACCATTTTTTTAGTAAATCTGGATCTTTTTCACATTTTTCAAGAATATCCTCTCCAATTTTTTCCAGGATTTCTTGATTGTAGTAACCTTCAAGATAATCATCAGTGAATACAAGAAAAATCTCTTTGTAATTATACCCATGATATTTTTCCATGAAAAAAGCTGACCTACCAGTAGAATTGATAATTATTGGTGAACCTGGCGCTGCCTGTTTGAAACGTTTAACCTTTGCAGCTTGAAGAATTTTTTTAATATTCATTTTATATTATAATCTCTAAGATAATTACAACCACTCACCCAAGTGTTGTAATAGGTCTACTTTGAGTAATATACAAAACCCCTTTATGCATTGCCCATTCTATATCACAAGGAAATGCGTAATGCTGCTCAATATGGATAACTAATTTTGCAAGTTCAATTATTTCTTTACCACTAAGTTTTTGCTCCTCACCTTCTGATCCAAGTTCTTTCCATTCATTTCCACCCTCAGGTTTACTTACAATAGCGCGACTCTGCTCAGAGATAGAGATATCAAGAAGAGTCAAATCATCTTTTTGCACAATATAACTATCAGGCGTAATTTGCCCAGACACAATTGCTTCGCCTAGACCTAGGCCTGCTTCAATAATTAACTGATTATGATCTTGTGTTACTGGATGTACTGAAAAAGCAACACCGCTAACTTCACTTTGAACCATTTCTTGAATTACAACAGCAACAGAGATATGTTCCCCATGAAGTCCTTTTTCAAATCTATAAAAAATTGCACGTGGAGTAAATAGTGATGCCCAGCAGTGTTTTACTTGTTCAAGCACATTTGCGCGAGTAGTATTCAAATAAGTGTCAAGTTGCCCAGCCCAAGCAGCATCTGCACTATCTTCAGAAGTTGCACTTGATCTAACTGCTACAAATTTTGCCCCTAGTTTATCAAAAAAATCCAATATTCCTACATTCAAATCAGAAGGCATATCCTGACCAATTATAATCGCCTGAATTTTTTCTGAAGCATGATCTACTGATGCTACATCCTTATGATTAACTCCATTCAAAATAGATTCAATATCAGCCAAAATTCCAGTTTCAGAGATAAACCGATCAAAAGCAGAAGAAAGTACAACAAAGCCAGGTGGCACAGGAATTTTTGCCTGAGTCATTTCGCCTAGTGACGCACCCTTGCCGCCAGCGATATCAACATTATCTTTATTCAAATTTTCAAATGATCGTAATAATTCAATTTTTGCTTCAGTCATTGTTATTCACCTATGATTTATATTGATAATATCCACATACCCATATACTTAATTTTTACTCTTCACTATTCAAAATTACCTCATTTAATTATATTTAACTCTATGGTGTAATAATCGTTATAAATGAACACACTTCTTCTCATCTAAGATGCTAAACATAAACTACAATGACCTCACAACCACTTTCAAATCCAAGCTAAAAGCAGATGAAATTCTTTACCTTCTTTATGGATTAAAAACAGTAGTGAGGCAAGGTTTTTACAATTCTGAAAAAGACAATATTCAAAAATTCTGCCAAAAAAATGATTTATTCATATCATGGTCAGACTTCAAGATAATAATCCAAGATAAAGATTCTAACTTCTCTAACAAAGGCCTAAAAGTTCCATTAAATAACCAAGAACAAGGAATGCAGTTTTGTTACATCTCAAAAAATGAAAGATTGGCACTTTTAGCACAACTTTTCGAAAAACAAAATAAACATGCAAGATTAGGTGAATTACTTGGTTACCCTATTTGCTGCATAGCTTATTTTCAAAATTCCTTCAATGACCAAAACACAAACCCAGAGATTACCCAAATCAAAACTGGAATTCTTAGCCTAAGCCAAAGAAACGTGGATGTTTGCCTACTCTCACATTTCCCATGCAGTAGTGATTGCTTTGAGAGCAAAGTAATTGCTAAAGAGCGTTTAGAACTCTTGGAGCAAATTGCAGCTGATCGCGAAATTGAAGTTAAAAAAATTCTTAAGATTTGAGTTTGCTAGTAATGTTTAAATACCTAAAAACCAAAGGTTTTTTTGTCTTAAAAGTTTGACAAACTTTTAAATACGCCTTCTATTTATTCTAAGCTATGGCAAAAGATCCTTTCCCTTACCGTGACATTCCAGTTTGGGATGAGACCTATCTTAGGTATAAAGGATTATTTGATTTTGATGGCCTTTACGCAGGAGTTGTAGATTGGGCTAAAAACTACAACTATTTCTTTCATGAAAAAGTATACAAACATAAAGTTCCAAGCGCTAAAGGGGCTGAGCAAGAATTAAGATGGTCACTTACTCAAAAAGTTGACGAATACGTTATTTATGAATTCATACTAGAATTCCATATTTGGGACATGAAAGAAGTAAAAGTCAATGTTGGTGGAAGACAAAAATCTCTTTCTTCAGGGCGCATTGAGATTAAAGTCACCCCATTTTTGCATACTGATTGGCAAAAAAAGTTCGACAAAAAGGTTTGGTGGCAACGCCTTCTAGGAAAATTATATTTCAAAGTTATGATAACTGACATAGAGGTATTCCACATTGATACTTTGCGTTACAGGCACAACAACATTTTAGCGCACATCAGGAAACTTTTAGACATGGAAAGTAAGACTCATGTGTATAAAGAATACCTTGGTGAAAATTAATTTCTTTTTTACTTTTCTAAATTCAATACTCTAAATCCAAATTCTATATGTTTCAAATTAATTATAATAAAAAGAATTCATACAATAAAAAAAAATCAGTAAATGTCTAATATAACACTATAGCAATAACAACCATTAATTCTACTACAACCCACCCAGAATATGCAGTTATTATGTGACGGTCTTTGTGGACAATCCCATAAATTAACCAAATAGTCGCCATTACTAAATATGAACTCCAAGAGATTAAAGAAACACCTTGTGAACTTTGAGAATTTATTATTTTGAAAAATTGTGGCAGAGTTAAAACTGGACCTAATACTCCAATAAAATAGATCAAATTATCAAGAAATTTTATTTTTTTATTAGGACTTGGAAACTTTTCTTTTTTTTGATGGATCCTTTTACGTTTACTGATGTGAATCTTTGCTAAGTCCATATCTTTACTAAAAGTTTATATCTTTTAAATTTATCTTTTAAACATCAAAAGTAAAACAAACAAAGATATTTTCAAAATAGTAACAAATTAAAAAAGAGGTAATAAAAAATGATATTAAATTGGATTGCAATTTTAGTTTCTAGTATAGCTGTTTTTGTTGTAGGAATGCTCTGGTACTCACCAATTCTATTCAAAGACCAATGGATGAAACTAAGTGGAATTTCTGAAAAAGAAATGAAAAAGTGTAAAAAAGACGGCATGCAAAAGCAAATGGTTGTAGCTTTTTTATCTAATGTAGTTCTTGTAGTAGTTTTAGCACAGATGCTAAACTTAACTGGAGCAGTTGGAATTAGCGCAGCTGTAACTGTTGGATTTTGGATCTGGCTTGGGTTCATTGCAACTGTTAGTTTAGGATCAGTGCTTTGGGAGAAAAAACCAGTTCAATTATACTTAATTAATATAGGGCAAACTCTAGCTTCAGTACTTGTTGCAGCAATTATCCTCGCAGCATGGGTATAGTTAGAGATAAAAGAGTATATATTTAGAAATAAAACATCGATTAGAGTAAAAATCAGATGATAAGTAAAATTGATTAATTGCAATTAGAAAATTATTCTTTTTCTTTTTTTAATTCTTCGTCAATTTGAAAACGTTTTTCACGTTCTTCAATAACTTTAGCAGATTCCTTATGAAATCTTCCAGCCCCAGTATCAGGAATTACTCCCCAGCCTTTAACAAATCCACGTCTTCGTTTAACCATTATATAGTACTCCTTAGTCTCATTTAAAAAGCTTTAGGGCAAAATTGCTATTTTAAGCTTATAATCAAAAAAAATCATTCACTTTGTAGAAAACAATATAAAGCCATTTTATGTCTTTAATTTCGATGGTAAAATTAAGTCTTTTATTTTCTGATATCGAAGCTGGAGCTGGAACTCCAACAGATGATTTTATTGAGGAAGAACTTTTTTGCAATACCATCAAAAAGTTAATCAAAGATTCCAAGGCTCAACCAACTGACTTGATCTTAAATGGAGACACTTTTGATTTTCTAAAAGCACCATACGGGCACATCTATCCTCGTCATGTAACACAAAAAGTGTCAATTGCCAAGTTAGATGCAATAATTACTGCTCACCCTAAATTTTTTTCTACTTTTGCAAATTTTCTAAAAGCCAGTAAAACAAATAGAATTGTTTTCATTGTAGGGAACCATGATTACGACATTATCTACCCAAAAGTACAAAGAAAATTGCGGTCAATTCTCACAAAAGGTTTAGATAATCCAAAAAAAAGAGTAGTATTTTCTGGTTTTGAGTTCACAGATGGGCTTTTACATGTCGAACATGGATCACAACTTGACGCTTTTTTTCGAGTTAATCCAAAAACATTTGTACATCCAGGAACAAAATGGCTAACTGAGCCATTCTTACTTTTGCCATGGGGCGTTAACGCGCTTTATGATGTAGTGATCCACATCAAAGAGAGATACCCACTAATGGAACGCCTTTATCCAAAAGAAGCAACTTTAAGCAAAATTTCTTGGAAGTTCAAAAAGGAACTTGTTTTAGAGATGGTTCTTTATTTTATGAAATCTTTTTTTATAACTCAGTTTTCAGAACGTCATGACCCACTTAGGCGTTTCAGGTTCGCTGATTTATGGCTTTACCTAAAACCTTTTTTTGCAATGAGCTTCCATTTAAATTTTTTAACAGAAGCTCGTAAAAAACTTAAAAAAAACAATTACCAAGTTATTTCAGTTGGTCACAACCATACCAGTTCAATCTATAAGGTGCATGGAAAAACAATTCTTAATACTGGAAATTGGCGAGATGAATATTTCTATTCCTCAGAAGTTGACGCATTTTTACCTAAGCTCAAAAGTTATGGGTATGTGCTTCACGAAAAAAACAAGATACTCTCCTGCGAGCTTCGTGAAGTTGGGTCAAAACAAAATGCGATCTTTGCGCAAGACCTAACTGAAGAAGCATTAGCCAGCAGACGATTAATTTAGAATGTCCTGCTTGCATCATCAGCAATTCTCTGTGCTAATTGGATTGCTTCTTGAGTGACAATTTCTACTTTCGTCATTTTTCCTCTTGGATCTACTGCTGCAGAAACAATTGCATTCACAAACCCATTCAAAATATATTTCTGACCACTAACGACTCTAGCGCCCCTATGCATCATCACTGGATGGATTGGAAAAACAAGCATTGAACCTTTTTTTGGTTTAACCCTTGCTAATTCACCAATTCCAGATTCAAAAATAGTCTCACCATCTTCAAAATCATCATTTAGATAAGTAATATATGCCAACCTTCTAGTAATAGCTAATAATGAAGAATCATCAGAATGTAATTGAAATTCATCCGTAGGTGAATATCTTTTCATTCTTGGTTCATAATCAGTTATCCCTCTTTTGAAATCTTCTCTTAGTGCTGGGTGAGCTATATGTTCATCAAGATATTTCCCAATGCCACCATTTATTTTTCTTAGTGCTATTTTTAAAAATTTATTTTCAATTCCCCTCCTAATACTAACTTCACTATATCTTCTTAGTTCTCCATGTACCCTGCCAATAGCTCTACTTGGCAAAGAATTATCAAAATGTGCCATAAGACGATCACAAAGTTGTGGAGGAATAATTCCATCATAAACTTTAACACCATACACACCAGAATTTACTGAAGATCTTACAATTGACATCCCCTCTCAAAACTAAGCTGTTTTAAAAAACAAACTGCAAATTTGACAGATATTAGACTAAAGCAAGCAGAATCACACCTAATATTGCAATGCTTGCCCCAATTATTTCTTGTTTCGTAAATTTCTCATGAAGTCTTATGTGCCCATATGCAATAGCGATAAGTGGGCTTGCACCTGTGATTGCTGTCACAATACTTACTTTAGAAAATTGGATTGCAAATACTAGTGTTGTTGTCGCCATTGCTGCGCAAAGAGTTGTTCCAATTAATTCAGGGATAATTGGTTTGATTTGCTGGTAAGTTGAAGCAAAAAAAGTATCTTGATTTTTTAATTGGTGGATCATTACAAACTGATCTTTTTTCTTTGAAAATAATTTATCTTTGTTTTCATATCCAAAGTGAATTAGTGCCCCAATTAATACTCCTAACTCTAAACAAAATGCTGCTGGAAATGGTCCAATTGCCTGAATTGGAAATTTGTAAAGCACATACCAGATTGCCCATAAAAAACCAGTAATTAATGCTTCTTTTGCACCATGTTGCAAAGTATATTTGGTTAGAAGTTTTGTATTAGGTTTTTTTGTCAAAAGAATTGTTCCAATAATTATGATTGTCACAGTAATTGCTTGTTTAAATGAGATAAACTCTTGCAAAATAATCATACTAAGAAAAATTGTCCATATAATGGATGTTCTTGTTAAAGGGATAACAATCCCTAGGCGACCTTTTTGTAATGCCTTATAAAAATATAATAAAGGAATATATCCAAATATCCCAATTGCTGTTGCAAGAATTAATTGGACTGGTGTTGGTTTTATTTTGATAAGTGGAATAATTGCTATTGGTATCAAAATGATGACTGTTCCAAGATTTCGAATAACAATTGATTTAGTTGGTCCAAGAACATTTGAAGGTTTTTTCGCAAATGAAGAGCTTAATCCAAAACCAAGCATAGCAAGAATTGCAAATAGTATCCCTAGATTCATTTATTAGTAATTTTATTGCCATTATAAAAGTGTGTTGATTCAAACCAAAGAGATAGCAACAATACCTATCACAATAATCAATATCCCAATCCCTTCTTGCTTTGAGAACCTTTCATGCAATCTAATATGCCCATATGAAAGTGCAATAATAGGGTTAGCTGCCACAATAGCTGATGCCAAACTTACTGGGATATAACTTATCGAAAAAGCAAAACTAGTTGTCCCAACAGCTGTAAACAAACCTGCTGCAATTAGTTCAAAAATAATTGACTTTCTATCGCCTTTGCCATATATTTTTTTGTTTTGGTGAACTAACTTCTCTTTTTTGAATTTCATCCTAAATAAGACATGTGACACTGCGCCAATTAAAACGCCCAATTCCACTGTGAATGCTGCAGGAAAAATCCCAATAGATGAAACTACTAATTTATACACAACAAACCAGATAGCCCATAAAAACGCAGCTACTAAAGCCTCAAAAGCGCCATGTTTCAAAGTATCAGAGCTTATTATTGCCTGACCTTGCTTTTTAGTCAAAAGTATTACTCCAACCATTATCAAAAATATCAAAGCTCCCTGAGTTAAACTAATGAATTCCTTCAGAATAATCATTGCAAAAAATATTGTCCAAATAACTTTAGTTTTAGAAATAGGTACAACAACGCCTAGTTTTCCTTTTTCAAGGCCTTTCATGAAATAAAGAATTGGAATATATCCAATAACACCCCACCCAATACCCATCAAAATTCCTAAGAAATTAAATTCAACTTTTGTAAAAACAACTACTACAATTGGAAGCAAAATAAGAACAACAGTAATGTTTCTTAGTAATATTGCCTTACTTGGTCCATAATAATCTGTTGGTCTTTTAGAAAAAGCAGAGTTTAGCCCAAAACCAAGCATGGTTAGTAGTGCAAATAATATCCCTAAGTTCATAGCACTAACATTGTTCTAGTTTGTATATAAATATTAACTATCAAAAAGAAAAAAAAAAGTTTTCAACCACGCACAAAAACTGAATCATCTGCAAAGCTTTCGATATAACTTAAAAATACGCCATACTCCTCTAGAATTCTCTCTTCACCCATTCCTTCTGAACTAACAACCTGGCTTTTGGACTCATCTAAAATAAAATAGCTTTCATTGGATTCAATATAACCAAGCAAGTTTGATGCAGTAGCTCCCACCATATAAACAAAATCATTACTTACTATTTCTTCACTTACCCCTAATTCATAAAGTAAAATATCTTTAAAATTCACATGCGAATACAATGTATCATCAACAAACCCACTAAACTTACTATTATACACAAAAAATGGAATATGATATGCTTCAAGTTCATTCATTCTCTCAACACTTTTTGAACCATGGTCAGCCAAAACAATAATAGTAGTATTTTCTAACAATTCATTTTCTTCTAAAAATCCATAAACTTCCATCAAATAATTATTGTAATACTGCATAGGACTTAATCCATACATCTGCTCATAAGTTTGCGTATGCCCATATACCATTTCTTGAAGTAAAAACAAATTATCGTTCTCCAAAATAACTTCCTCAATCTGCGAAAATATTTTCAAATCATCGCACGCTCTTTGATACTGTAATTCATGTAAACAAAGATAGTCTGGGTCATCTTCAGAAAAACCATCTTCAGCGATAGTTATACGCGAGTCCCATGGGTACCTATACCCACCTGCCCATGGGAGATCAACTGATGATATTGAAAATACATTCTCATATCCATTAAGGCCAAAAAGCCTCAGTACACTTTGCTGACTTCTAACCTTCACATCATAACGCTCAACCCAATCAAGATATTTATATGACTCATATGGCACAAATATAGAATACAGCATTGCTTGGATTGAAGTTTTACTATCTTGATTACCTGAATAATAATTAGTATAACTATGCAAATTATCCCTGGTCAAACTAAAAAAATTATCCTCTTCAGCAATTAAAGACAAATCTTCTTCAAAATCCTGGGTTGTAATCTCTTCCATAACAAAAACAAGTACTCTATGGTTTTCAGGCAAGTCTATTGAAAAATCAGTTATTTGATGATTAATTAAATTGACTTTCGACTCATTCACCAAAATAGAATCCAACTTATCAAAGTCTACTAATACCTCACCTTCAATTGGAGTTTCTAAAAGTTGATTTGCAAAAGGATGAGAAAAATTGGATGAGAACAATATCGGAACTAATATTACCAAAATCAAAGCTAAAATAATTAGAACAGACCTAACTTTTGGCAAATTAAAGGTTTTCTCCAAACGATTCAAACTCTTAATCACTCCAAGATATTTTCTTAAGGTCCCATCATACTTGGAATTCAAATAGATTACTACTACAATTAAAACTAAAGCTAGTACAACTAAGCCCCTAGGGATAATATTTGTAATACCAAAATAAAAAATCCCGACGCTCATATCAAAAATAGAATACTTAGAGATTAACGCTTGATCAATAAAATATGATTGAGCGATAGAGATCAATCCAATAATAAGAGTGATCACATAAAAAGTAACATTTGAACAGATCTTCCAAATTTTTTGTTTAAATTCACACGCTGAAAAACCAGCATAAATCAGATACAATAAACTAATTTCAAATAAGGATGTTGCAATTATCAAAGTAGCATTACTACTTCTAATTACTTTCAAAATCACTGATGTAAAAATCACCAGCATTATAAATCTAAATTTCGTATCAAACATTTCTCTCACACCATACTTTAAAAAGCACAATATAAGCTCATAAATTAATATTGATTATAAAGTTTCTTCTTTTTTATAACAAAAATATAAACTCACCACAGATTTATAATAAATCACTCTTAATGCTCTTCATGGCAGAGGTTAAAGTTCTTATTGAAGGATATGCAAAGCAAATTGAAAATGGTTGGGTTGCAAGTTCCACTACATGTTTAGTAACAACTGAAACTAAAAAAATAATCACAGACCCAGGTTGTAATCGTGAAAAACTTCTAGAAGCTCTCAAAAAAGAAAAATTAACTACTAGTGACATTGACTACGTTTTTTTATCACATCAACACCCAGACCACATTTTACTTGCTGGAATTTTTGAAAAAGCAAAATTCATTACTTTTGATACCAATTTAATGTATGATGGTGACCACATAACTGAATTCGACAAACATGAACTAGGCACAGATATTGAAATTCTCGATACCCCTGGACATGTGCTTGAACATATCTCTTTATTAGTTAATACAAAAAAAGGTAAAATTGCAATTGTTGGCGATGTTATCTGGTGGCTTGATAGCGAGAACCAAATTGTTGATATCTATCAAAAAGACCATTCCCAAGCAAAAGGAATGCATATGCCTACATTGGTAAAGAGCAGAAAAAAAGTATTGGAACTTGCAGACTATATTGTTCCAGGTCACGGCAAAATGTTCAAAGTGGATAAGTCAACAATAAAATAATTGAACAAATATTAAATTAAATCAAAAAATGATCTACACACAAGAACCAAATAATTTCAACTCCAAGTTCGAAGTAGTTAGTTGTTTTCTAGAATATGATAAAAAGATCCTTTTGCTTCATAGACAAAACCATAAACCTCAAGGAGGCACTTGGGGAATCCCTGCTGGCAAAATCAATTCTAACGAACATATCTTAGATGCTATTATTAGAGAAATAAAAGAAGAAACAGGTCTTAAGCTATTACCCACACAATTATCTTATTTCAAAAAAACATATGTAAAACTTCCTAACCTCAGTTTCATTTTTCATATCTACCATTACAAATTAGACAAACTTCCTAAAATCACCATAAACTCAGATGAACATAAGGATCTCTGTTGGACTACTCCAAAACTTGCTTTAACAATGGACATTATTTCTGATTTGGATCAGCACATCAAATTATTCTATCAAGACCTAGAAGACAATTAAAAAAAAAAAAAAAGAAAATAAATGAAAATTATCCCATAAATGCTGCTTTAAGTTTATCTTTGCCTTCTTGACACTTCATCTTACCGCCCATTTTATGTTCCCATTTAGCAATACTAACTTCAATTGATGCTGCAGCAATTTTACTCATTTTTTCGCCACGTACCTTCTCAAATTCAGCTTTCATCTTTTCGATCATAAGTTGACTCCATGCTTGGTCTGCGAGGTGCATCATCATGTCAGTCATTTCACAGCCTGAGCCTTTTGATCCACATTGACTTTGAGATTCTTGTTCACAACTTCCTTTATTACATTCTTCTGTCATTTTATTTTTTCTCCAAAAAGATAGAAACATTTATATGTTTCCTTTTTTTACTTTGTTACTATAAGTAATATAAATACCTTTTGTAACCAAAAGGTAATCAGGTAAACAACATGGGAAAAAAATGTCCAATCGATCACACATTACAATACATTGGCAAGAAATGGTCCATCCCAATACTAAGAGACCTCTTTATGGGTAAAAAAAGATTTCATCAGTTCTTAGAAGCAAATGAAAACTTAAGTACTAAGATGCTTTCAACCAGGCTCAAAGATTTAGAATCTAATGGAGTTATTGAAAAAAGAATCATTGGGAAACATCCAGTAGTTATTGAATACCACTTAACCAAAAAAGGTAACGGTCTTGGGAAAATTCTCTATGAATTATGTATGTTTTCTATAAATGAATTTTCTAGTGAAGTATGTGGTAAAGTTTCAAAGAAACAAATGGTGGCAAATGTCAAGAAACAGTTCGGCATAGAGTAAATGAGAAATAATCAAAATCAGATTATTTATTCCCAACCACAAAGTAAATCCATTTATTCAGTGGAGTTTCCAATTCTTCTTTTTCCAATCTACTCTTTACCAAAGATAAGATTTCTTCTTGTTCAGAAGATGGAACACCATCAAAAAAAGGTGCAACAGCTGGAATTTTAAAAAAATCAATAGTATCTTCTAATCTTGCTCCTTCAAAAGAATAAAGTTCTGTTTTAATCAAAACCAAACCACTTTCATCAATCATCTTCTGGATTAATTTCTGATTAACTTTTTCTTTTAATTTCCCTTGAGGATTATATCCTCTTTTTTCCATTTCAGAAAATATCTCTTTAATGATTCTTGTCCTATGTGATTCCTCAAGTCCAAAGTCATAAAATTGCGAATTAAGATTAAAAATAAACAATCCATCTTCTTTGAGAGTATTTTTTATTGATTTTAAAACTTGAATTTGGTCTGGAAATTGCCAAAAAGCTGAGTTACAAAGAACCCTGTCTACTTTTTCAGAAATTACTTGATCAATTTTGGAAGCATCAGAAAGGATAAAATTAACTTCATTATCACCAATAAATCTCTTAGCCTGATTTAACATATCTTTAGAAAAATCAACTGCATAAATTTTTTCAGGATTCTTTTTAAGAATTTCTTTAGTAGTTAAACCAGTCCCACAAGCTAAATCAATAACTATTTGGCTCCCATTTATACTTGAAAGCTCTATTAATTTTTGATTAGTTTTTTTGTATTGCGAATAACTAAGTCCATACTGATGATAAATTTCTCCGCTCTCATCCCACAGTATTTGAAAATTACTCATAATAGCTTAGAACCTACAATTTTAATAAATTCATCGGTTAAAGTTTCAAGCTCACAATAATTTTAGAAACCCTTAATTAATAAATTAAAAAATAAAAAATCCCCATCACTAAAAATTAGCTTTCATATATTCACCAAGGTTCCCACTAAATTCCCCATCAGCTTCTGCCAGGTTTAGTCCAAGGCCTGCTTCATATGTTCCATTGCTCAATCCTGTTCTTAAGAACTGAGTACTAAAATTATGTCCATCTTTTCCAAGATTAGTAACATTTTCAGCATTTAATACCAAATTCAAATTTTCTGAAAGTTTTGGTACATAAGTAAGATTAACTAATACTTCTGCATCTACTTCTTTTCCATTTAAACCTGCAGTAGCTAAAGCATAAACACTCAAGTCATCAACTTCTTTGAAGTATTGTGATCCTAGTCTTGGAATTACTCCAACTCCTGGTATGAACTGAGTCTCAACAACAACGTCTAAACCACCAACTAGATTATAGCTTAAATCAACCAAGCCAAAATGATCAACCTGATTATCATAACCAACTGTAGTTGTATCTCTTATGAATAAGTTAGTTTTAGGAGCTAGTTCACTAGCTACTTTCACATCCAGTGTAGTATCTTTCTGTCCCGCCATTAGTTCAGCAGATCCACCAGCATTAGCTACTGGCCCATATCCTATTAACCCAGCAATTGCCACGCCTATAATCATTTTTTTTATTTCATCCATTTTAGTTGCCCTTGTTCTTATTAATTAGTAGCAACTGACTAGATTTATAAATAGTTGTAGTCTATTTTTAGACGGCAAGACTTATAACTGAGTTTATATTCACCATATCATGGATTTACAAGATGGATTAAAGAAAATAGGATTAAGCGAAAGTGAGAGTAAAGTCTACTTAGCGTTACTAAAACTAGGTTCATCTACAGTTGCAAAGATCACAAAAGAAGTAAAACTTCACAGATCAAATGTCTACGATTTTTTAGATAATTTACTAGCTAAAGGTCTTGTGAGTTATGTAATTAAAGCAGGTGTGAAACATTTTAAGGCAACTCACCCAAATAAACTCCATGATTATGTTAAAGAAAAAGAAGATATTGTTTCAACAATTTTACCTGATTTGAAAGAATTAGCTAAATTTTCTAAGGACGTGTTAAATGTAGAAGTTTTTGAAGGAGTTGAAGGAGTCAAAACACTTCTTAAAGACGTTTTAAGAGAAGCAAAAGACCATGTAATCATGGGAATAGATGAAACCATGTTTCAAAAGAAACTAGGACATTTTATGGATTGGTATTTCAAAGAAGAAAAAAAACTAGGTTTTGTAGAAAGAATCTTAACAAAAGATAATGTTAAATTTGTTTATGAATATAAATCTGCAATTTACAGATATCTTCCAGCTGAATCTTTTAATCCAACTCCAACTTATGTTTATGGAGATAATGTTGCAATACTAATTTGGGAACCATTTTCAGTTATTAGAATTAAAAATGCTGCATTAGCAGATAGTTACAATAAGTATTTTGAAATTCTTTGGAAACAAGCTAAGAAAAAACCAAAATCTGCTGTTTTGAAGAAATAATTTTTAGATCATTAGGATTCCACACATAATATCAAAAGTTCAAATTACCTTCTTCTATTAAATGGTTTTTTATTACCTGGTTTATTACCTGGTTTATTTCCAGATCTTGGTCTTCTGCTAAATTGCTTTTTAGGTTTTGGTTTAGCAGCAGCCCCTTTTGCATTTTTTGCAGCGTCAGAATGATATTTATGCTCCATTACTTCTATTTTTTGCTTAGTTAAATTTTCAATACTAGTCAAGTAACTTCGCTCATCAGCGCAGCAAAATGAGAATGCAGTCCCTTCAGTTCCTGCCCTAGCAGTTCGACCAATTCGATGAACATAACTTTCAGGCAAATTTGGTAATTCATAATTGATAACATGAGAGATATTATCAATATCAATTCCACGTGCAGCAATATCAGTTGCTACAAGTACTTTTACTTGACCACTTCTAAAATTTGCTATTGCTTTAGTTCTTGCTGCTTGTGATTTGTTCCCATGAATAGCTGCTGAGGGGATATCGTATTTGGTTAGAAATTGAACAACCTTGTTAGCTTTGTGTTTTGTTCTTGTAAAGACTAAGATACTTGTAAGATGTTCTTGTTTTAGAAGTTTAAGTAGTAATTTATTTTTTTCTGTTGAATCAACAAACAAAATGAATTGTTTAATTCTTTCAACTGTTGTTGCCTGAGGTGTAATTTCAACATGAACTGGATTTTTAAGTAAAGTTCTTGCTAATTTATTTACTGGTGGAGACATTGTTGCTGAAAAAAATAGTGATTGCCTTTTATGTGAAAGTCTTGCAATAATTTTATTGATATCATGAATGAAACCCATATCAAGCATTCTATCAGCTTCATCTAAAACAAAAAATTCTACATGCTTCAAAGATAATTTTCCTTGACCAAGCAAATCTAGTAATCTTCCAGGGGTTGCTACTAAAATATCAACACCTTTTTTTAAAGCTTGAACTTGTCTTCCTTGTTTAACTCCACCAAAAATAACAAAGTGTTTAAATTTTAAAAATTGACCATATTTGAAAAAACTCTCTCCAATTTGAGCTGCAAGTTCTCGTGTTGGTGTTAATACTAATGTTTTTATTTTTCGTGGATACTCTTCTTTCATATTATTTAGAATTGGTAAAGTGAAAGCTGCTGTCTTTCCAGTTCCTGTTTGCGCGATCCCAATCAAATCTTTTCCTTCCAGAAGTCCTGGGATTGCTTTTGTTTGAATAGGAGTAGGTGTTTTATAACCTAAATTAGTTAGCGCTTTTTGCAGTTCTGGTTTTAATAATTTAAATGACATATCACCAAAAATAAGCGTTGTAGTTATAAAATCGCCTGAAAAGTGAAGCAACAAGACTACTCACGCGAGTTTTTAGGGCCTAGAAAAAAAGAGATAAAAGACATTATTCATAATGCTTATATATAAAATAAAATCATAAATCACAGGCTAAACAGATGGGAAAAATAAAAACCACAGTCATTGGAAGTTATCCAAAACCAGCATATGTGGAAATACCAGATTGGTTCAAATTAGGGTTTGCAACATACACCACTAAAGATAGTAATGCCTACTTAAAAAATAAAGATCAAGATGACGATTTTCATCTTTTGAAAGGTATTAAAGAAGTTCTGCAAGAACAAGAAAAAATAGGTATTGATATCCCAACAGATGGAGAAATCAGGCGAGGGAACTATATTCATTATCATTGTAGACATTTGAAAGGCATTAGTTTTGATAAACTAACTAAAAAAGTTTGTCGAAATGGTGCATACACTTTCATGGCACCAACAGTTATTGGAAAAATTGAATCAATAAAACCTTTTTTAGCAAACGAATGGAAACTATGCACTCTTTTCACAAATAATCAAATCAAAGTTACTATCCCTGGACCAATGACCATTTTTGACACTATCTCAAGTGAATATTACAAAGATGAAAAAGAATTGTATGACGATATTGTAAAAGCTATTAATCATGAAGTTCTAAGTTTAGCAGAGCAGGGTTGTGTCCATATTCAAATTGACGAACCCCTACTTGTAAGAAAACCAAAAGACGCACTAGATTTTGGAATAAAAAATTTAGAACGCTGTTTCGCAGGAGTTCCAAGCACAGTTTTCAAAACAATACATGCCTGTTGTGGATATCCAAATAAGTTAGATGAAAAAGATTATCCTAAAGCAGACAAAGATGCTTATCTAAAAGTAGCCAAAGCTTTAGATGACGCTGATATTGACGCAATTTCTTTAGAAGATTGTCACAGACGTAATGACCCAGAACTATTTTCTAAGTTCACAAAAACAACAATCATTTTGGGAGTTCTAAAAATTGCATCAAGCAAAATTGAAACTGTTGAAGAAATAAAAAACCATATTGAAGAAGTTTTACAAAATATTCCTGCTGAACGGTTAATGATAGCACCAGATTGCGGTTTAGCAATGCTGCCAATAGAAATTTGTAAAGCGAAATTAAAGAATATGGTAAAAGCAGTTGAATTAGTAAATCAGCAAATTTAGTTTTATTTTATATTCAACAGTTTCGTTCAAAATAAGTTAATTATTTTATTTCAATGTCTGCCATTTTTTCTAGCGTTTTAATAATAGTACAAAAATCGTCATCTCCTTCTCCTCGATCCATTGCTTTTTTGAAAACTTCAACAATATTATTTGTAAGAGGTAGTGTTAACCCTAACCTTTGCTGTTCTTTTTCAGCTAATTTTAAGTCTTTGTACATCAATTTCAACATGAAATGTTGATCAAAGTCTCTTTTTTTAATGTACGGAATTTTAAATGCACATGCTTTATTGTGTGCACCAGAATTATCAAGTATTTCATGAATTGCATCTAGAGGAACACCTTCTTTTACAGCAAGTGTTATACCCTCAAAGTAACTTTGTAAAATCAGAGCTTGAGTAAGGTTAAGCGCAATCTTTGCTCGTTGCCCAAATGTATTTTCACCACAATAGACAATTCTTTGTCCCATTGCATTCAGAATTGGTGTGTATTTTTCAACTAGGTCTTTTTTACCACCAACCATGAACATCAACTTTCCACCTTCCGCACCTAATTTACTTCCTGTTATGGGTGCGTCAATAAAATCAAAGTTTGTTGCTAAGTCTGTTATTTTTTGAGTTAATTCAATTGAGGTCGTCCCACAATCAATAAATGTCTTACCTGCAAGATGTGTTTGGATTGTTTCAAATATTTCTTGCAATGATTCATCGCTTGGAAGACATGTGAAAATGACATCAGCTGTAGTTACACCTTGAGGATTGTCAACAATTGTAATTTTATCACTTGCAAGACTCTCAATTCTACTCTTTGTCCTATTATATGCTAATACTGAGAAACCATTTTTGGCAAGGTTTTCCACCATGCCTTTTCCCATAGTGCCAACTCCGATAAAACCAATTGTTTGCATAGTTGATTATAATAAATAATTCTATATAAGCATTATTGTTCTTGCTGGTTTTATATAAGAAAAATTTCACCCAAAATTATAAAAAGAGATTTAGTTAACAATAATCAGAGGTAGATTCTTAGTGGTTTAGATAAAATGGATCCAATAGTAATAGATATCTCCAATACACGTGTCAATGACGATGATTTGATCGCTACAGATTATGATCCTTCTTTGTATAGGTATAGTAAAGATCAAGTATTAACCATTGCCAAAAGACTTTACATTCCACATCAAGTTACGGCTTGGAATGCCACAGGCCGATTTCAAGATGATGGATCTGTTGAAGAACCTGTCGTTTTAAAAAAAATTCTCCCAAGGTCTCTTGCCGTTTTAGCAAAAATGTATGAGACTCTTGCATCCATGCCACCAGGAACATATTACCAATCTAGGCTGGGGAACTTAGATGATAACAGGGGCGTTGATTATAGAGTTACTCAGTCTGAATCACTCTGGATCGGCCGTAAACAATTTGCAGGTTACGTCACTAACAAGATTGATTATCGCTATTTTTTCCACACTGATGAAGGTAACGCAAAGATTGCTGGAAAGTCACTTTATGTCTCTTTGGGTATAGAAGAAACTGGTGGTCAAGTCCAACCATCACACAATTCAGGAATATGGTCGAATGTCCAAGCACTATCTGAAGAAGCTCTTAGTGACTTACTAAGTGAAAGATTTGATCTGTGGAGAGAACAAAACGTAGAATTTTTTGAATCAAGGTGCCAATGGGAAGTTGATTGGAGAGAAGAGTCGGCAAGAAAAGAAGGAAGCAATGAAACTTGGGAGCTAGAATACTTTTTAAAAATTAGAAATATACCTAAAAGTCTGCCTGTTCTTTTCAATAAGAAAGTAGGTGACCTCCCAACAAAATCAGTTCAAAGTGCAGAAGAGTTATTTGGGTTTGTCAAAAGATATTTAACAAATGTCGAAGTCGGAAAACTCCGTAGATAATATATTCTCTCATAACCAATTATTTACTAAAATAACTAAAAACGGGATTAAAAGAATTCGCAGAAGGCGATTTGGGAAAATGACGAGCGAGCTTAGAGAGTGAGAAATAAACAGTATAATCCCTGCTATATTCTTTTTGCATACGAAGTATGAAAAATTTAGTCAAAAAAGTCGAGAGATAGGGTGTTCAATCTGATAAGCAAATGCGATACTCCAAGAACAAGAATTGATAGCATACACGATATAAAAATATTAAAAAATAGATTTATATAAATTAAAAAATAACAATTATTGTGAAAAATAAGTCAGAACACGATAAGAGAATAGCAACAATGACATTTTCATCTGTATACCCACTCTATTTAGCAAAAATTGAAAAAAAAGGCAGAACAAAAAAAGAATTACATCAAGTAATAAAATGGTTAACCGCCTTTGACGAAAAAAAGCTAAAAGAACTCATTGATCAAAAAGTAAATTATAAATCATTTTTCCAGAAAGCAAAGTTAAATCCAAATGCGTCAATGATTAAAGGAGTAATATGTGGATATCGCGTAGAAGAAATTGAAAATCTATTAACCCAAAGAGTTAGGTATCTAGACAAACTTGTTGATGAATTAGCAAAAGGAAAAGCAATGGATAAAATTTTACGTAAGGCATAACATTGAATTAATAAGTAAACAAGAAATATTCTCTTGATTTCGTAAAAACAAGAATCGTTTGTATATCTTCTTTTTTAGCCTTTCAAAATTATTGAACTTAACATCGCAACTATGCGAAGTCTCAAAAGGGTGGCATCTGGGATGAGGCAAACCACAGCCCGAGCAGGTAAGGGTAAATTTATTTTGAAAATTATAAATTTGGTTTGAGATTTGGGAGAGGCGAAAGGAGTTACGTAGTGGCGACTGGAGCCGAACCGTATAGTTGCTGTTAGTTTCTCCGACTTACGAGTGACCGAAGGGAACGGAGTGGGGAGGATTCGTAACGAAGTGGAGAAAGTTTTTCCAGCGCTCGTTTAAAAATATAAAAAAAGAATGAAAAAAATTAAGAGTTTATACAAATACACATCAAATGTTCACCTGTGTTAAAAGATGTACTACAACTATACATTTGAGGATGATATTTATCAGTACCTACGCGTTTGAAAGCACCAACACAATTACCAACACCGCATTCATTATTACAGCTATTATAATTTCCAGAAACATCAAAGTAAGATGTTGAGTATGTATCAATTGGACATTCAGTTTCTTCACATTCTGGACAAGTTGGGCACTGTGTTTCTTCACATTCTGGAGATTCACAATTTAAACAGGGGTCTAATTTAATTTTATTGTATTTCACTTTATATGCTGAAGTTAAAAATTTGGAAGGTTTGTACCCTCTAACCATTTGTGTTGCTTGTCCAGCTAATGCTTTATTTTCTTCACTTTCACTTTGTTCTATTAAATTATCTAATTCTTCATCTGGTAATTGTTCAAGCTCTGCTTCTAGTTCAGGATTTGATATTGTTTCAGAAGAACAACCAACTAAAAACATAGAAACAACAATTAATCCTAACATAATAATTGTAATTTTTTTCATTCTTTACACCTCGTTTGATTATTTAATTGGTTAAATCATTTATATTTATATAGTTTTCTACTTCGAGAGCGCTGGAAAAATTGAAACTAACATCGGGCTTAAGGGAAGTTTTTTTCTCCTCCACGAACGTAGTGAGTGAGAGCTGAGGGAAAAATTTGGGAGAGCGAAGTGCAACGAGCGAACCCTTTAAGCCCTGTTAAATGAGGGTGAGCCGAAGGCGAAAGTGCAACGTCCCCGACTGACTGAAAGGAAGGAGAGTTTTTTAGGGAGCGTTTAGAAGAACCAGTAAATAACCTAGCATACACAAATTAATTTAATAATTTTTCAAAAGTTTCAACTGTTGATATTTTCTTTAATGTTTCTAAAGAATTTAAATGATCTTCTTCATTTCCTGCAACGCAGCAATCTGATAGAACATTAACTTTGTAATCCATATCATGGGCTTCTCTTGCAGCAGATTGAACAACTAAATCTGTAGAGACACCGCATAAAAATAATTCATCAACATTATTTACTCGTAAATAAGCATCTAAATAAGTTCCATAAAATGGACTTACTCTATGTTTAAGAATTATTTTGTCTTCGTCTCTAACCTCAAGTTTTTCATGAAATTCAGTAGCCCATGTATCTAATTGAACAGCTTGAAACTTTTTGGCTAAAGCAAAAAGAGGAGAATTTTTTGGCAAATCTTTATAGTCTTTTGTAAAACCAAATTTGACATATATTACTAAAAAACCTTTTTTTCGTGCTAATTCAACAGCTAATTTGGTTTTATCAAGAACTTGGTTATCTTGTTCAAATTGAGGATAACCTCTTGCTTTAAATTTGCCATCTGGATGGACTAGTTCATTCATATAGTCCATAACGATAATTGCTTTTGCCATATAATTATTTAATTATATTTATACTTAAATACTTTTCTGTTAAAAAAATGGTGTGCTAGGTTATTTGAGCTCCCTAAAAAATTTTATTTAACGATGTTAAGTCTCCGCCCCTTTATGGGGTGGCAAGGTTAACTTGTTAACCGCAGAGTTTGTCCATCACCGTACAGTATAGTTGGCGCCGTTCAAAACAAATAGCTTTATAAAAATTAAAATTTTACTAAACAATAGAGGTATTTAGATGGCCACAAAACAAAAGATAGGTAAAATTCAATTTTATTTAGGAATTATATTGCTTGTTGTTACAATTATCGGTTCTGTTGTTATATTCAAGGGAGTATTAAATTCATTTGCAGATGGAGTTTCTAGTGAGACCAGCACTTGGGGAGAAGTAAGTGATAAACTGGGTGAAGGAAGTCCTGAGAATGAGATGATTTCAGGAATAATTGTTGGTGATTTGGTAACACAAGGGCTAGTTGTAAAGGCATCAGGATTTATATTTGGAACTTGTACTCTAATATTATTAATTATGTCAGTAATGTTAATATTACAAGGATTAACAAATCAATCAAAAAAATGAAATTATACCACAAATTAATTATTGTATCAATTCTAAGTTTGCTACTTATTATTGTTGGGTGTTCTAAGGATACTGGAGTATCAACAGATATATCAGTAGAAATTACAAAAGAAATTGAAGCAAAATGTGGTGATTCATCTGTTATTAAAGACCTATGTATTTTTGATTTAGCTGTTGAAAACCAAGATGAAAACTTTTGTTTAGCTTTAAGTACAGAAGATAATAAAAATAGTTGTCTTGGGAATATTAAAAAAGACTCATCTTTCTGTGAGAAAATAGTTAATAAAATTGAAGCTCATTATTGTGTTCTCAGTGCAACTCCAGAAGAAGCAGATCCCGCTTTCTGTGAAACATTAGAAGAACTTGATAAAGAATTATGCCTGAGTGCAACTGCATTTTACAAAAAAGATGCAGAAGTTTGTAAAAAAATAGTGAGTGATTTCTCACGTAATATTTGTTTAAATGATGTTGCTAAAGAAAGTGCTAATCCAGTTATCTGTGAAGAGCTTGCTGATGAGTATAACACAAATCAATGTCTTAAAGAAGTTGCCATCGTTAAACAAGATGAGTTAATTTGTAATCAGATAACAACAGGAACCGATTTAGAATTATATGAAAACACTAGAGACAAATGCTTTAGGGAAGTTTCTTTGGAAAAAGAGGATAAAGTTATTTGTGAACAAATTGAAAATTCCGATATAAAAAATTGGTGTTTGGCTTCTTTTGAAAAAACAAAGGATTTATGTCAGAAAATAGATGATGTAACTATTAAATTTGATTGTTTTATTGATGTAGCAAAAGAAACAAAAGACGTATCAATTTGTGAAGATATTGTGAGTTTAGGAAAGAAAGATGAGTGTTTTCAAAAAGTAGCATTTGCAAATCAAGATAAAGCTATTTGTGATAAGATCTCTTCTACTTATGCAAAAGATAATTGTATTTGGGATATTGATAATAAAATTCTAGAATAAAGGTCATCTCGGCGCCAACTTTAGATTTCTTAGTTTTTAGCGTAGCGTTCTTTAGGTGATGGACAAATTAGACTTAACATCGCGATTAAGAGAAGTTCGCGAAGCGAATTTGGGAAATTGTCGCAGGGAATTTCCTCTTAATCGCTGTTAAACGTCCCGACGAACGAAGTGAGGAGAGCCTGCAAGGCGTGGTCGTAGTAAAATCTTTGATTTTACGGAGAAGTTTATTTTAGGCAGGCTTCATTCAGAGGGCACGGCTTCAAAAAGTTCAAAAAGAACTGGATGTGTTTCAACAGATTCTGTTTTTGCTAAACACCGAACTTTAAATCCTGCTTGGTTTAGAAATTCTTCAAGAATTTCAAATTTTCCAAGAGTAGTTGAAAACCCAATTAATAGGCGACCATTTTTCTTAAGATGATTCTTAGCTTCAAAGATAAATTTTTTGGTAGATTTATATTCAGGATCAAATACTGCTTTTTCTAAAATAGAAACATCTTCTTCAACATATCCAAAAGGAGTATTCCAAAAAATGGTATCAAATTTATCATCTTCAGATAATGGAGAATAAATGTCGCCTTGCAAAACTGTTATTTTATCTTCAACATCATTAAGTTTTGCATTTTCTTTAGTGTTTTCAACAGCAGCAGGATTTATATCAATGGCAGTAACGTGTTTTGCTCCATTGATTAAGGCAAAAACAGAAACCGTACCAGTTCCAGGACCAATCTCTAAAAAGTCCTCCTCTTTTTGAACAGGAAGTTCTTTTGCGAAAAATTCAGTATCAAAAAAATATTTTGGAGAAAATACATTAGGATAAACAACAAATTTTCTTCCCAAAATTTCAACTTCGTATTTTTCGCTTTCTTTTTCGCTTTCACGAAGAACTTTTGCCGTGCCCTCAATATATTCTTTATAATTTGGTTTCATATAAATAATAGAAATAAAGAATCAATATAAATCTTTTGCCTGCCTAAAATAAATTACGTTTAACATCGGGATTAAGGGAAGTTTTGCCGTAGGCAAAATTTGGGTGAACGAGTGCAACGGAGTGAACCCTTTAAGCCCTGTTAAACGTCCCGACGACCAAGGGGAGGAGAGTGCAACGTGGTCGTAGTGTAGCGAAGCGTAACGGAGAAGTAAATCAGAAGCCCCATTATTTTAGAAATGACTTTAATTTATTGTTAGAAATTGTCTCTTGATATCCTTGGTCAATTGTCTGGCGGAGTAAATCTATATTATTATTGAGAGTTGTGATTTTAAGTTTTGATTTTGGAGCAATAGTAAATATTTTTACATCTTCAGGAATTTGATGATTCGATGATTTTTTCTCAATTTCATAATATTGTTTTTTGCATTTTTGAAAAAATATCCAAAGCGAAAAGAATAAATTATCTAATCCTTTTTTTTGATAAGAAATATTATTGATTATCAAAATTTTATTTGCTCCCAAATCAATTGCTTTTTGAATATGGGTTTCTGCTCTTGATGAAACTAAACTATCGCAATAAACTGAACCATTAATTTTTATGCTTGGATTCATTTTGAATGCAATTGGCATGGCTTTTGTGGCTCTCATATTTTCAAAAACATCCATTCCTTTTTGATTATCGAAATAATCAATATTACCAGTGTTTTTGTTAAGTGCAGGAATTAAATATCTTGTTTTAGAAGCATAAATCAATTTTTCTTTCAAAGGATCTTGTTTTTTAAAGATTACATAAATCAAATAATCAATATCAATAATTTTCCAGAATCTTTTCCAAGAAAGAAAGTTTTTTGAAGAAACAAGATTCGTCCAAATATTGCGAATTGATTTATATTGTTTTGATATATAATAAGAGCCAGTTCCTGCACTTCCTGAGCCACAAATTAATAAAAATGGTTCAGTTATATTATATTTTTCAGCAAGAGCTAAAATCACACCAACTCCAAAACTAGATTTCATTCCTCCGCCAGACATAATTATTGCGAGTTTCTCAGCCATAATAATTTCTAATGATAATACATTAATAAGTTTTCTTTTTTTAGGGGCTTCTGATTTATTACGTTTAACACTTTTTGTGCGAAGTGGGGTTCTTTCGTACAAAATTTAGTGTTATGGGCTGTTAGCTGATTCTCGTAAACATTTTCGAAAACCACTCCCGCACTGGTCAAGTCCAGCCAAGATATTTAAACAAGATTTTATTTATTTGAAATCATGGATTTTACAAACATAATATTTCGTCATGGAAAAATAAGAAACCTTAGTCCAAGAACAATTAAATCATATACCTTTTGTGTCGGAAAATTTTTACGAAGATTCCCTCATAAGCAAGTAAAACAAATTAGTAAAAAAGATGTTGAGCAGTATCTTTTTGAGCTTTCGCAAAAAAAGAGAAGTGCTGCAACTATTAATCTTTATCATAATGCAATTAAATTCTTTTTTCATGTAGGTTTGAAAAAAAGACTACTTGTGCATGTACCTTCAGCCAAAGTTGAAAAAAGAATCCCAGAATATCTTAACCAAGAAGAAACTAAACAATTATTCTCATGTATCCATAATCAAAAACATTTACTTATGATTAAATTACTTTACTCTTCTGGGATGAGAGTTTCTGAACTAGTAAATCTGAAAGTGAAAGATTTAGAAAATAGTCATGGATGGGTTAGACAAGGTAAAGGTGCAAAAGATAGACCATTTATCATTGCAAAAAGATTACAAAAAGAATTATCTATTCATATTATTGAAAATACACTTAAACCAAAATCATGGTTATTCCCAGCAAGAGACCCTTTAAAACATTTGACTGTCCGAACAGTTCAATCAATCCTAAAAATTGCAAGAAAAAAAGCCAAAATTAGTAAAACCTTAACTCCACATACATTGCGCCATTCTTTTGCAACTCACCTTTTGCAAAATGGCTATGCAATTACTGATCTGCAACCACTTTTAGGACATAATAGACTTGACACTACAATGATTTATGTTCATATGGCAGCTCCACAAATTTTGAGAACAAAAAGCCCACTTGATGAATTGTGATATAAGATGACAAAAAGTTTATATAAAATAGCAACTATAGTCACTATAGGGACTATGGCAAATACAACAATACAAATAGATCAAGAAACAAAAAAGCTCATTGGAACTTTTGGAAGTAAAGAAGATAGTTACAACGATATTGTACTCAGATTGTATGATTTTGCTGTAAAAGAACAGTTAAGACAGCTTTTAATGTCAGACAAAAGTACTATGTCAATAGATGAAGCAATTAAAAAATCAAAGAAACGATGGAAAAAATAAAAGTTATTATAACTAATTCTTTGTATGAAGAGATTAACAAAAAATTCAAAGCACATTCAACTAAAATTCTCAAAAAATTAAAATCAATAAAAGATACTCCAAGTAAAGGAAAACCATTAGGGACAGTTGGTGGTATTTTAATTAAAGAACTTAAATTTGAAAGTTTTCGTTTTTATTTTATTGTTGATGGGCATAAATTAAAATGGATACAGTCCAAAGAGATCTCGCAATTAATTCTTCAATTTGTACGGATGTCTGACAAGAAAAAGCAACAAAAAGTAATTGAAGAAATAAAGCTAATCCTAAGACAAATCGGACCACTTGGCTTTGAATAAGCCACTACCCGCACTGGTCAAGTCCAGTAAACCTTCTTAAATGATCATTTCATTTCTAATATTATGAAAATCAACTATACCACAAGAAACAAAAATATCAATGTCGAACTCCAAAGTGAATCTGTTAAAGACGCTTTCAAACAATTAGCTGAATTCCAAGAAATCTTTGATGAGAAGTGCTGTGGTGCTTGTAAAAACATTGATCTGCAATTTGTTGTAAGGACTGTAGAAAATAATGACTACTACGAATTAAAATGTAAAGCCTGCTTTGCAAAATTAGCATATGGGCAACACAAAGTTGGTGGAAGTCTATTTCCAAAACGTAAAAATCCAGATGGCAGCTATGACAATATCAACCAAGGTTGGCACAAATGGCAAGCTAAAACAAACACTACGCAAAATATCTCCGAAAAGACACAAGAGATAAATACTATTAAAGCCAATATCCCAGCATAGTGAAAACAATACTACTAATTATTTTAACCACAATTTTAGTAGAATTAATCACTATAACTTGCAGATACTTTTTTGGAAACATCAAAAATAAATTCAAAAAGTTTCAATTAAATCCTCAGTTAAGACTTCATCATGGAGAACTAGGACTAATTTTTATTATTCTTAATTTCATCTTCTTCCATAACCAACTTGTCTTAATTACTGGATGGACACTATTTCTTTCAGATATGATTCATCGCTTTATTGTGCTTCCAATTTGGGTAGGAGAAACAAAATATCGTTAATAGTAAAAAAGAAATGAAAAAATAAAAATGATAAATTTTATTGAGATGCTTGAACTAATCTAATTCCAGTTACAAGGCCCCAAATCCAAGCTCCTAAAAACATTGGAAAACCAATCAATACTAACATTAAAGGAATACCAAGAATCGCTAAAACAATTTGCCAAATCCCTTCTTTATTTTTACCAGCAACTAAACTACCAATACCTGGGATTACTAAAATATTTAGAACAAGTGCTAATATTGCAATAGTTTGATCTGGCTTCTTAACAGATTTAGTCACTTTAGATACTGATTTAATTTTTTTAGAACTAACAGCCTTCTTAACTACTTTTTTTGAAACTTTTTTCTGAGCATTAGATTTTTTTACCATATACCTTAAACCACTAACTCAAATATAAACCTTACTTCTCAAAACCTAAAACTAACTTCTTCATCATAGCATAAATATTCCCAAGAGCGTTAGCACGGTTAGGTGTAAGTGTTGCTGCAATTTCAGACTTTTTAGAAAAATCAGCTACTACTTTTTCACTCTCACTCATGAATTCAGAAACAAGTAACCCATTTATCGCTTCAAGAAGTATTGCCATAAAACCATTAACTGTTTTAGCTTCTGCCATCCCTGAAAATACAACCCTATTACTTTTAATTTCAAGTACCAAATAAGCACCACTAACACAACCAGGAACACGATTTACTTCTACCATGAGTGATTCATCAAAAGGATGTTTTGATTGGTACATAGCACCAAGTTCTACTAAGTATTCAATTTTATCAATACTTTCTAGTTCAGATAACTCTTCAAGTTTCTCATCTAGAAACCTTTTGGTTCCAGAAATTTCTATTTCAGTGAAATGCTGCATAGCTGATATTGTTTCCACAAATAAGAAAAAACGCTTCTGGCTTAAAAAATGAACTAAAGAAACATCTCAAGATTAAAATAAAATAAAAAATAAAAAAAATATACTCTAAAATCTAACTTTGAACTTCTCCATCAATTAAATGAACAGTAGTCACTTGAGCACTTGGCATCAAATCACTTGAAACACTAGTCTCAATCCAATATTCACTATAACTGGTATCAAAATAATATGTTGTTTCAGTTGAAATGTCTCCTGCTGCAGTTTCAATAACTGAACTTGCTTGCGCTTGGCAAAACTCGCTTCCTTGATATGTAGTTAACCCAATGATTACTGAATCAACACTCCCATCACTACTAGAGTAAGAGTATGTACTTCCAGCTTCACAAAAAGCTTCAAGCTCTTCTTCGCTTACTTCCACATCAATATCCATATCAATTTCTACTTCAACAATTTCATTATCAGAATCAATTGTAACTTGAGCATCAGCTTCCAAATCAGAATCAGTATCAACAGTAACAGTGGTGTCACCTTCAGCGTTCACATCAACATCAATTCCTTCTACTTCAGTATCACCTGATTCTAAAGAATCACTATTGTCTACATTACAAGCTGATAACAAGAATAAACCAGCGCAAAGTACAATAAATAAACTTAAAATTTTTTTATCCATATAATTCACCTCAATAATCTAGAAATAATACATAGCAAGCTTAAAAAACTAATCCTAATTAATCACAAGTACTATGCCAATACAAGCACCATTTCCACTTGCAAATCTCCCTACTGAGCCAGGAGTCTACCTTTACAAAAACCAAAGAAGCGAAATAATCTATATTGGCAAAGCAAAACATCTCAAAAAAAGAGTCAGCCAATATTTCCAAAAAACAAAAAATCAATCTCTAAAAACACAGTTTCTTGTAAAAAACATAACTGCTGTTGAAACTATCATCACTAATAATGAAGTAGAAGCGCTTCTTTTAGAAAACAAACTAATAAAACAACATAAACCAAAATACAACATCAGCCTAAAAGATTCTAAAACCTACGCTTATATCAAAATCACTGATGAAGATTATCCTAAGATTATTACTGCACGTAATGCACGCAAATCAAAAAATCACCCAAATGAAATCTTCTTTGGTCCATTTACGAGCGGCTTCAAACGTAAAACACTTACAACTCTAGCAAACAAACTGTTCAAATTACGAACCTGTAAAAATCTCCCAAAACGTGCTTGTCTAAATTACCACATTGGGTTATGTTCGGCTCCTTGCATAAATAAAGTAAATAAACAAGAATACCAAAGCCAAGTAAACCATGCAAAAGAATTTCTCAAAGGAGATACAAAAACAATCCAAAAAAAGTTAGAATCAGATATGAAACTAGCTTCAAAACAATTAAGATTCGAAAAAGCATTAGAGATCAGAGACCAAATTTACACAATCAGCCTTGCTACAGATAAACAAACAGTAGACCTCATAAAAAATAAAGACCAAGATATTATTGCAATAGAATCAGACTCAACTAACACAATATCAATCATCTCACTTTTTCAAATAAAGCGCGGGGTAATTTCAGGCAAAAAAGATTACAGATTCGAAAACGAAGACCCAGCACAACTTCTAGAAGAGTTCATCACACTTTATTATTCACAAAAAGAAATCCCTAATGAAATAATCATAAACAAACAATTTTACAAAAATAACGAAGAAAAAGAAACCATAGAAAAGTATCTTGAAAAAATCAAAGGAATGAAAGTAGAGATTACTCTACCTCAACGTGGTCAAAAACTCAAACTCATCCAATTAGCACAAAAAAACGCAAAACACGCTCTTGAAAATACTACATTAAAACAAATCCAAGAAAAACTTAACCTTCCTGAGGAACCAAACATCATTGAATGTTTTGACATCTCTAACCTAGGTTCAGAACACGTAGTAGCAGGCATGACTCAATTTCGTTATGGAAAACCAAATAAGTCAGCTTACAGAAAATTCGAAATCCAAGTAACTAAACAAAAAGGAACCCACGACGACTTTGCTTCTATGTACGAAGCCGTGTACAGACGTTACAAAAGACTCAAAAAAGATCACCAAGAAAATCCAAACAGCACCAGTTTCCCACAATTGATTATTATCGACGGTGGCAAAGGTCAATTAGGGATGGCACTAAAAGCTCTAAAGACACTCTCACTTCACATTCCAATCATTGGCCTAGCCAAACAAGAAGAAGAAATCTTCCTACCTAGCGAAAATGAACCACGAAAATACCTAAAACAAAGTCCCATGATGCTTATGATTCGAAAAATAAGAGATGCAACTCATGATTACGTAATCAGCTACAACAAGAAAAAACGGCAGATGAAAATGAAAAAAGACTTTGAGAACGCGCAACCAAAACAAGTAAAATAATAAATAAGATTATTGATTACAAAAATATAAAACTAATTATTTCATTTAAACGATAATAACTATGAAAAATAAAAATATAATCGGTATTGTAGGTGGAGTTGGACCATACGCAGGGACCGATTTAGTTGAAAAGATATTTGACAATACTAAAGCCAAAACCGACCAAGAACATTTACCAGTAGCACTATTATCATTTCCAAAAGACATTAGTGATAGAACATCTTTTTTAATTGGAGAAAACAAAGTTAATCCAGCAGATGCAATCTTTAAAATAATCAGTAAATTAGAATTAATTGGAGCTTCAGTGGTAGGAATACCTTGTAACACTGCACATTCTCCTAAAATCATTGATGAAATTAAAAAAAAATTAAAAAAATCAAAAAGTAAAATTAAATTAATAGATATGATCGTAGAGGTTGCAGATTATATCCAAATTAATCATCCAAATATTAAAAAAATTGGTCTACTAAGCACAATCGGAACATATAAATCTAAAATTTATCAAAACAGTTTAGAATCAAAAAACATAAAAATTCTAATCCCAGATAAAAAAATAAGAGTAGATTTAATTGACAAAGCAATCTATAACAAAGATTATGGCATAAAATCTAAATCAAATCCAATAACGAGTATTGCAAAAAACAAAATCATAAAAGCAACAGATTCTCTTCAAAAAAAAGGCGCCAAAGCAATAATTTTAGGTTGCACTGAATTACCACTAGCTTTTAAAAATTCAAAAAAATCAGATCTGATCTTAATTGACCCAACTAACATTCTTGCAAAAGCATTAATTAGAGAAACATATCCTAAGAAGTTAAAAAAGTAAAATAAGAAAAAATAAATTAAACATTCAATAATTCTAATAAGCTCTACTAAAGTAAACCTTCTTAATTGGCCTAATTGCAAAAACCACACCCAAAATCAAATACCAATACCAATTAAGGCCTAAAATTCCTGGCCACCAAACTGCAATCAAAAGTGCAAAAAAAAATACACTTAACTTCACAAGTCCAATATCAAGTACGCCTAAACTCTTAAGTCGTGTTTCAAAAAATGTTCTAATGTCCATTATTAATCACCTACTAAACAATTAATCTCCATCAACTTCATCTTTTAATTCTTCTTCATAATCATCATCTTCGTGAAGTGATCTAAATGTTGCAACTTCATTTTCAAATCCACCAGGATAATCAATAGTCAAAATATCTCCCACAAAAGTGAATGTCACAAGCATTGTATTTGCTTTAATCCCATATAATTCAAGACCACGATCAATAAAGTTATCTTCTACAAACTGTACTAAGTCTTCAATCAATACTGGTTTACTTTGTTCTTCAGAATTCTTATCAGTCCAAAAAGCATCAACTTCTAAAGCATCGTGACGCTCTAAAAAAGGATATAATACATCTAAAAAATCCTGCATATCTACACTAGTTAATTCCATCTCTGCCATATAACATTCACCTTACAATTTTATTAATATAAACAATAATAAACAAATTCAAGAAAAATGAGAATATAAAGGTATGTCGCATTCACTAAGTGACAAAAAACAGCTCCCAGCTTAAAAAAAGCATTTTGCCCTTTGATAAAAGCGATTTAGCCTTTAATATTTCCAATTGGACGAAGTGCAACTACTCGCTTAGTGATCCCTGCTTCTTCAAGAGATTTCACAACAGCATGAACATCTTTGTATGCTCCACCAGCTTCTTCAGCAAGTCCTTTCATGGAAGCACCTTTAACATAAATCCCTTTTTTCTCCATTGAAGCTTGCAACTCATCTCCTTGCCAAAGTTTTTTAGCTTTCATACGACTCATAACCCTACCAGCACCATGCGCAGTTGAACCATATGTCTTCTCAGACCCATCTTGACCAACAAGCAAATATGATCCAGTTTCCATGGAACCACCTAAAATTACTGGTTGCCCAATTCCTCGATAAGCTTCTGGTAAATCAGCAGCGCGTGAAGGTCCAAAGGCTCGAGTTGAACCTTTACGGTGTACAACTAACTCTTTTTCTACTTTCCCGCTACCATCTTCAGATTCAACCATGTGTTTCTCCAATTTTGCAATGTTATGCGCAACATCATAAACAACTTTCATTCCCATGTCTCGAGCAGACTTACCAAACACCTGTTCAAAAGCTTCTCGAATTCGATGAGTTATAACTTGCCTATTTGCAAAAGCCATGTTAGCTCCACACGCCATTGCTTTAAAATAATCTTGGCCCTCTGGTGATTCAAATGGAGCACATGCAAGTTCTTTATCTAAAATTTTAATGTCATACTTAGGCATAGTTTCTTCTACAAATTTTCGCAGATAATCAGTTCCAATTTGGTGACCAAAGCCACGTGAACCACAATGCACCATCACAACTACTTGTTTGTCTTTAGTAATTCCAAAAGCCTTAGCTGCCTCTTTATCAACAATAGCAGATTCATCAGCAACTTGTATTTCTAAATAATGATTACCAGAACCAAGTGTTCCAAGTTGGTTAAACCCACGCTTTTTAGCTTTTTCAGAAACTTTAGTTGAATCAGCTTGAGGGATACACCCATTACTTTCAATGGTATCTAAGTCTTCAGGCCAACCTAAACCTCTTTCACGAATTACCCAAGCTGCTCCTTCTTCTACAAGACCATCAAATTCTTCTCGGTTAACTCGTACGGTTCCTTTTTTTCCAACTCCTACTGGAACTTTTTCATAAAGTAAATGTACTAATTCTTTGATTTTAGGGGCAACTTCCTCTTCTGTTAGAGTTGTCACTATCAAACGCATTCCACAATTGATATCAAAGCCAATTCCACCTGGACTAATAACGCCGCCTTTTTTTGGATCAAAAGCTGCAACTCCACCTATTGGGAACCCATATCCCCAGTGACCATCTGGCATACAATATGCATAGTCTTGGATCCCTGGTAAACTCGCAACATTTGTCACTTGTTCAAAAACACCTTTGTCCATAGAATGAATCAACTCCTCACTTGCAATAATTCTAGCAGGAACTAGCATTCCTTTTTTGTAAGAAGCAGGTATCTCCCAAACATTTGTTCCAACATTCACCATGCATTCTGGTGCAGCAGATTCGCTGCCACTATCTGCAAGCTTTTTAGCATGAGCACCAGTACTTCCATGTCCACAACAATCATCTTTTTTCTTTGTGTCTTTAATCAAATGCCCTTCAGAAGAGAACTTCTTATCACCAAACACATTAGAATCATCATCAGAACCACTACGAGCACCAGAATTATTATTAGACTTATCAACAGAACTATTATCAGAATTATTATCTACCATAATAAACACAAAAGTCAAAAGATTCTTTATAAATGTTGTCGGAGACAAAGACCAAAAAACAAAGTTTTTAGTGTAACTTCAGCTAACTAATCTTTAAGCTTCTCTTGTATCTCTTTAAGTCCACTTGGCAAATAATCATATTTACTACTTTTGTAAATTAGCATTGTTTGAATTTCTCGAATAACATCTGTAAATTTATCACGCAAATCACGGATTAGATCTTGTTTAGATTCAATGCTTGGAGTTTCAATTTCAAGTTCTATCTCCCAATTACCAATACAATGGATAACTTCAATCACATAAGGATGTGTATTCAAATACGAGATCAACTTTTTTTCACGTTCAGGCGTCAAGCTTTGAATTGATAAAAATACTTTATAATTTTTATATCCAAGTAAGTCTCCATTCAGAAATGGTCTATATGCGAAGATTATTTTTTGAGTAATTAGTTTTTTTAACCGATACCTAACAGTTTTCAAACTGCTACCTATTCTTTTTGCAATCTCTACCTCACTAAACCTTGCATTAAGTGAAATTGTTAATAGTATTTGATAATCCACTTTATCTAATTCAACTTCAGAAATTTCTCCAAGCCAATCAAGTTTAGAATAATCTCTCATTTTTATTTCAGGAGCTAAATGTTTTCTTGTAAATTGAGAGATAGTAGTATTAGCAATAATACTTTTTTTAGAAAAGTAATATGAATATTTATTATTAATTTCTTTAAAGGTTTCATTAAAAGAAAAAACATTTTTAGCCCAGACAACTAAATATAAATCCCAAGCACCATCACATTGTGCAACCCAAGTAATTTGAGGACTCTGGCTAAGGTCATTAATCATTTTCTCTTCTTCTTCTTTACTCAAATTTTGAAGCCTGATATAAATTTTAAAAATTGAATAACCTACTTTTGAAATGTCAATACAGCTATAGTATCCCTGAATAACATCTAATTTCTCAAGGCGCTTCATGCGATAATCAACTAGTTGACTACTAAGTCCAACTTTTTTAGCAATAAAAGAACTACTGGCTCTTGCGTTCAAACACAATTCATACAATATCCTACGATCTTTTAGATCAATTTTCACATCTAAGGCCATTTTTAGCTATTTTCGTGAAAAAAGACATTATTTATTATAAATTTATCTAATTTACAAAAAAACAAAGAGTTTATTTTAAATAACATTCACTACTCTAGTAAGACAAATGGTACTCGCGCTCGTTGACAAGATCACAAATATGCAAGCATATCTCTCATTTGAAAATAAAAGAGGAGTTGGTTTAACAACAGATGAAATGAGGAAAAAAGTCCTAACTCACCTTAGAACAAGTGAATTAGCTAATAGATTAGCAAAAGAGCCCACAGATAACGAAATGATGAGATCTTCATTCAAAACATTGCCCCAAAGATTCCAAGAAGAAATTCAATCACCTGATTGGGTATATTATCCAAAAGTTGAAGAAGGAGTTAAAAGAGTACTAAGTATATTTGATTTGTTTGCAGATAGATATCAAACTTCTGAAGAGCAAAGAAAAGCTATTCTTGAAACAGCAGTTATTGAAACAATCGCCCAAGGAAGTTTTGCAATGGCACAAGCAATTGTGGATAAACATGGCATAAAATATGACTTGCAAATCAACTCAGAAGTGCTTGCAAAAGCAAAACCTCTTTGTACCAAAAGCTGGCAAAAAGAACTAATAGATAAATACCAAGGACTAGAAAGCCTTGGTGATTTTCTAGATACAATCCCACAATTACAATTAGATCTAGACGAACACAGCCTAGGGTTAACAAAACCCCTCTCTCGAATGCGTAGTAGTCTTTATGGAAGATACGATAGTTATCCTTTTAATCATCCTACCGACAGAGTATATCCATTTCAATTAATTGAAATTCAAGTTGGAGACAAAACATTTGTTCGCACTTATGGGATTGGCGATATTGGACACATACCAATGATTGATTTTGAAGAAAGCCGAAGACAAGCAGGAGTATCAGGATACAAAAAAGTAATTGTTGGAGCTTCACACGCCATAATTGGTCATGGCCAGATAATCGTTGCATCAGGCAATAGATTTTATGGATCTAAACATTTTGGGCATATCAAAAACTTTGAAAGAGTGAAAAATATTCTTGCTCAATCAGAAGAAAGAGTACTAGGAGTAAAAATGAGTGATTATAACTTCAAGGTTAAAAGATACAAAGATTAAACATAACAAAAGGCTAGAAAAAAAATCTACCCATAACTCTCAAAACGAACATTCTCTTTAGAAACTCCAAGTTCTTCTAAACATTCTCGCATTGATTTTACAAAGACACTAGGTCCACAGATAAAAAATACTTTACTTTCACTAACTAAACTATCGCCACAAATTTCACTAAGCATCTTAAAATTAATTCTTCCCTCACTTCCATCCCAAGAACTTCCATCTGCGCAACGAGTAAGTGTGTTACTTATTTTAACATTAGAATTATCACAAGCAAATTTATCAAAGACTTTGCGATATATAATATCAGATTCAACTTTGTTAGAAAAAATCAAATGACCTTTTACATCCTTATGATCGCCTAAACAAATCTGTTCAATCATCGCATGCATTGGTGCAATTCCTGAGCCAGCTGCCAGCATCACAATATCTTTATCTTTCAAAGGATCAAAAGTAAATCTACCAAACGGACCTGAAACTTCAAGCACTTGTCCTAACTTAACCTCTTGTAATAATTTAGAAATCCAACCATCAGGCATTGCCTTAACACAAAGTTCAATCTCTCCTTTCAAGCCACGTACAGAACTACTAGCAATTGAATAAGCACGCTTCACAGGTTTACCTTCAGCCAAATCTTTTTCACTAGCTCCATGTTTACCGGCCAATTCTAATGGATAATGTATCATGACAAATTGCCCACATAAAAACTCAATCGCAGCGCCACTAAGCACAAAACTCACAGTATCAGGGGTCTCTTGTCTCATAGAACTAATTTTATACACAGATTTTTGAACCATTATAACTAGAAAAACAAACCCTCAAATATAAAGGTTGTGAGTATACGAACAACTGTCAAACCGCAGATAAAATCTGCTGGTCTAAAAATGAAACATTTTCAGAAAAACAAACCTAGCGCCGCAAAGGATGATCAGCAAGTCTTCTATCATACCAATGAGGGAATCTTCCAAGTTCAGCCGAACCACTAAGCAGATCTGGTCTTTTATATCTTCCATTTGGAAGTCTTTCGTCAAAAAATTTCACTATCATTCCATCTCTTACTCCTGAGATCAGTCTTTCATCTTGCTCTGCCATTTTAGAAACCATTTTTTTTCCACAAACAGCCATTATATTCCGATAATCAACATTACCACAATCATCAACACCCTCTAACGCATATTGCCACCGCTCACCCATCTCTTGCACACGAACTGCTCCCCACTGTACACCTGGATAAACATATGCTTCAAATTGACCTAATTCTTTTTGCAAAATAAGCGCTTCCAAAGGTCTAAACTGTGGATTACCTGTATTATGAACAAACTTACTAAACACCCGTGGATCACCCCTACCAGAAACATAAGAAGCACCATACAAGGCAACAGATCTAACTACAGAAAGTCTATCAAAACCAGCAGATTCAACTATCAAAACTTTATCATCAGAAAAAAATGTCTCAGCCGCAGAGATATCTCGGTGATACACAAAACGATGATCTATTTGGTAACTTGGCTCTGACACAGATCTCAATATCCCAATACTTTAAAAAAACAACGATTAAAAATAGCCAAAATGATCAAAAAACAAGAACTTCACCGTCAAATCTTCCACACACTCCTAGGTTTGACCATAATTTTCTTACTAATCAAAGACATACTATCACCTCTATCCTTATTTCTAATCACTCTAGCTGGACTAATTACTTCCTTTATTCAAAAAAACTACAAAATCCCAATTATCACAAAAATACTAAATATATTTGGAAGAGACCACGAAAATGAATCCTTTCCAGGTAAAGGTGCATTTTATTTTTTTTTAGGAGTTCTTCTAACAGTTCAACTTTTCCCTAAAGACATCGCACTAGCAAGTATCATAATTTTAACACTTGGAGATTCTTTAAGCCATATTGTTGGAGCAGCAATTGGGCAAACAAATAACCCTTTCAAACAAAATAGCAATAAATTTATTGAAGGCCCAATTTTTGGAGCAACAGCAGGTTTTGTTGGAGCACTTTTATTCATCCCAATTCATGAAGCTTTTTTAGCAGCTACTATTGCAATGACAGCAGAACTTGCTGAATTAAAATTTGGAGACAAAATCCTTGATGACAATATTTTAGTACCTCTTGTAGCAGGAACTACTATTTTACTTCTAAGAACATTCTTACCAATAATTTTCTAAAAATAGACGAATTCTCAAATATATCTAGCAAGAGCATAATCTTTTTCCCCTACTGAATAAATGATTTTTTTCATTCCATGGTCCACCACGATTCTCCCTCTAGGCATACTACTATCTTCAAGGCTAAAAGGGGTTTCACTAAGTAAATCCACTACTCTACCTAAAGGCATATCCCGACCATGAAGCCCAGTTGCAACTCTAAGTAAACCATCCGGAATTAAACCAGAATTACTCCCTCTGTTATTCTTATCATGAAAAAATCTTACACTTCCTACCATTTAATACAAAAAATGCCCTTTTTATATTAAAACTACCTAAATTCACTTATTAAAAATAAAGCATAAGAAGGAGAAGAAGGAATAAAATAAAAACAAATCAATCAATTAACGTTTACGTCTTCCAGCATCTTTTTTCAAAAGGCTAGTCATATTCTTAAAACAAGCCTTAACTGCTTTTTGTAAATCCCAAGCTACAGATTCTGTTTTAATTTCATCACTACCGACAGCTATTTTCAAATGCACAGAATATTTGTGCGAGTTCCCACTACTTTTCATCTCTTTAAATCTGAAAAAGAAACTATCCACTTGCCCAAATTTATTTTTGAATTTAGACGACTCATTTAAACAAAAAGTTTTCAATTCTCTAACTTGTGAATCATTTAAACTAGTTTTAGAAAGTCCAGATTGCCTAACATTTAATTCAACTTCTTTTTCAAGTTGTAATAAAGAGATAATTACTGACCTAGCAGTTAAAAGTCCAAAAACTTTTCCATTTTCTTCAATGATCAAATCCCGAGTACCTAGTTTTTGCATTGAACTTAGAGCTTCAGCAACACTCGCACTACGAGTTGCAGTATGCAAACCCTGAACTCCCATTGTTGCAAAATCAGATACAAGTAAAGAAGACAATTTT
Organism: archaeon; assembly: GCA_018697095.1. GTDB lineage: Archaea > Nanobdellota > Nanobdellia > Woesearchaeales > GW2011-AR9. The sequence continues at coordinate 318,314 of JABHSG010000004.1, forward strand.
TCTCTTTCTTGATATGAATCTCCTTCTAATGGCAAAGCTACATATTTCAAAATATCAGAAACACTAATCAAACCTTCTAGTTCACGCCCATCAAAAAGTAGAGCATGATCAACTTTTTCATCTAATAAAATTTTCAAAGCTTGGCTCATCTTATCAGTTTTTTTTAGTGGACTTGGTTTTTCTATTTCTACTTCAGAAACACTCAAATTAGCCACAGTTTCAAGCAAGTAAGCTTTTGCCAAATCAAGTCCTTTGACAATACCAAGTAATTTATCTTTATCAAAAACAGGTAAAGCTTCAACTGTTGAAGCAAGCAAAAGCTCAGCAGCATCATTTAACTCAGTTTGCAAACTAAGTCTAGGAACTCTAAGTAGATATTTAGAAACCTTAGTTTTAGATGGATCAGACGCAATACTAAGCATTCGGCGTCTACTTAAAACACCTAAAAAGTTCTTCCCATTATAGACAAGAACTGATTTGAATTTTGTCTGAGCTAGTTTTCCAAGTACGGAACTAACTGTATCGCTCTCTTCACATTTAATATAATCCTTAGAAACTGTTTTCTCAATTACCATTAATTAAATCGCCTCAATTGTACCAAAATTCTAGAAAAAGAACTATATAAAGATAATTATTGTATAGATATTGTATCAATTGTGTTTAGGGCCTTCTAAGCGCAATGTAAAGTATTAATTCAAACTGACCAATACTCACACAAGCTTTATAAATAAAATAAGGAAAAACAAGACTATCTTTGGAATGTAGGTAGTTGCTTACCTGAACCCTAGATAAATATACAAAAAAACAACCAAACTGCAACCAAAAAGCAAATTACTTTGGACTTGACAGTTATGGAGGCTAACAAAATGGGAATGTACCAATACGTACGAAAATTATGGAAAAAACCTAAGGCAAACATGCCTGAACTATTTCGAGAACGCTTAATTGAATGGCGAAAACAAACTTCTTGTACTCGAATTGATAAACCAACTAGAATTGATAGAGCTCGTAGCCTTGGCTATAAAGCAAAACAAGGATACGTTATGGTTCGTCAGCGAGTTGCTCGTGGTGGACACAAAAGACCACAACTAAAAGGTGGACGAAGACCAAAGCGTTATACTATGCGTTTAACTCTTAGTAAATCTTACCAAGTAATCGCTGAAGAAAGAGCACAAAAAAAATTCACAAACCTTGTTCTTCTAAACTCATATTGGGTAGCCCAAGATGGGAAATATTACTGGTATGAAGCAATTTTAGTAGACCCAGATCACCCAGTGATCAAAAAGGATCCTAAAATGAAATGGCTTCAAGATGGATCTAACAAAGCACGTGCTTTTACTGGAAAAACTTCAGCTGCGAAAAAATCTCGTGGTATGAGAAGCAAAGGTAAAGGTCACGAGAAAGCATATCCATCTCGTCGTGCTAATAACAGAAGACAATAAACGAACATCATTGTTTTCAAAACTTTATTTTTTTATTATTTTTCTTTAATTTCTAAAAAACAATTAATTACTATTTTCAATCAGAAGGCACTAGTGGTTCTAAACCAAAAGCAGCATAAATCCCAGCAACAAGTTTCCCTGCATCATCAGAACTAGCATATCGGGCACCACCAGGCATATCAATCCCTACAAAATATTTGTCTTTGCAAACATTAACTTCCTCACCATCTCGACATCTTTCCATACAACCTCTTCTTCCTTTAAAGCGACTATCTGCTAAAAGAGTATCAATTACAAAAGGATCTCTTGTTCTTTGTCCAGGACAATGCCTAAATTCAATTGGACCTTTACTCATCGAACTATCATCTCCCATACTATTCTCAAAACAAACCCTACTTTAAATTTTCAACTAACAAATTAATACCTTTCAAGGGGCAACTCAAGACTTAAATAGCCCTTACTTTTATCTTTTATTATGAAAAAATATTTCGCTGTTGGCATAGTTCTTCTTCTTAGTTTCGCTGGATACTATCTAAGTGACGACTTTTCTTTTGATCAAATACAAGACCTAACTGGTGCACTTACAAACAGTAATGAGGAAGTACAAGGTACAACAACTTATTCCATTCAAAGTGAAGGTGACATAGAAGTTTTCTTTTGCCCTGATGATGATTGTGAAACAATAATGCTTGAAACTATTGGCCTAGCACAAGAATCCTTACATTGCGCTTTTTACGAACTGAGTTACCCACTAATCCAAGATCTTGTCCTAGAAAAATACGAACATCAAGATGTTGAAACACAAATAGTTGTAGACGACCACTACCTTGAAAGGTTTCCTTATGAAGAGTTTGTAACTCCAGATAGAAGTGGACAAATGCACAACAAGTTTTGTATTATAGACAGCCAAATAGTAACAACAGGTTCAATGAACCCAACAGTTAACGGGATCACAAAAAACAATAACAACTTAATCATAATCAATAGCCCTGAATTAGCTGCAAACTATGAAAATGAATTTCAAGAGATGTATACAGATTTAATATTCAAAAAAGGTGACCCCGTACCTACAACAAATATTCTTTTACAAACTACAAATAACGAAGGTATCGAAACTGAGATTGAAATAGAAAACTATTTTTGCCCAGATGATGATTGTGCTGACCACATTATAGAAGAATTACAGTCTGCAAAAAAGAGTATTTACTTTATGACTTTTAGTTTCACCCATGATTCAATTGGAAACAATATTTTACTAAAATATGAAGATGGTCTTGATATCCAAGGTGTATTTGAAGCTCGGCAAGCAGGTTCAGAGTATTCCAAGTACCATTTGTTTGAATACCAAGAGTTAGATGTAATTAAAGATGGCAATCCAAATAACATGCATCATAAAACCTTCATAATTGATGGTGAGACAGTGATTACTGGTTCCATGAATCCAAGTAATAATGGTGATAAAAGAAACGATGAGAACATCTTAATCATCCACGACCCACAAATCGCAGAACTTTTCACAAAAGAATTCGAAAAAGTGAAGTTAGAAGCATTAAGTTAAAAAAACACTATTCAAAATTTCTATCTACAAGATATTGTGATTTTGGAAGATCAGTTGGGTCAATACCAATATACAAAGGATCATCTCCTAAATCAAAAATTTGGGTTGGTAATACATTCATACCTTCTTTTTTTAATCTTTTAGCAAGGTCTTCTGGCTCGCTACCTATACCAAAATATCTTGGCGCGCGTCCAGAACTTTGTTCCCTAACAGCTGGTGCCTTTGGTCTCACAGAATAAACTACTGGTTCTCTTGGCTCAGCATCTAAATCAAACAGATCATAAGTAGAATAATCTGCTTCAACTGAATCAACAACTAATCCTCCTTCATCTTCTTGAATTGGTTCAACCATAACCCCTCAAAAGACGCCCATAGTTATAAATATTCACTTACTTCACTACTCTGGCGAGACTAATCTGATTTATCCCAAGCTTATTATATAATTAAACAACCATTAATTTGTGACAAAAAATCTTGTTTCAAGAATTCTCGCAAGCATCCTCTTAGTAACTGCAAACCCGGCACTTGCTAAAAATACCTGTATTTCAGGATTTTTTGGTCCTAAAATCGAAATTGTTGCAGCTGAAGGTCTCAAAGAATACACTAAAGATGCACCAGATAAAAACGAAGTTGAAAAAGCCCTAAAAGATACAAGATCTCTTCCTCTCCCAACTATTCATGGCGGATTAGAACTCTGTCTTGGCAAAAACCAAAAATGGGTTACGCGAATCGATGGATCATGGATATCGACAAACCCATTTCAACAGTATTTACAAGGTAATGAAGGTGTAAATTCATCATTTAAAACAACAAAATGGACAAGTCTGGATGGATATTTAGGGATGGGGTGGAAAGCAGGCGCAAGTTACAAAAATCTATCACTAGGGTTAGGATACAGGCCTCATCAAAATCTTACAATTCTTTTAAGTCCAGGAATAACCTCTCTAAAGGCATCTGCCAAAATTAATGCAAACAAAGTTGACATAGATCTTCTATTTCCAATGTGGAAAGAAAACTATAGTGATAAATTTGACATCAAAGCCCTTCGCTATAATGAACATGGATTTGGCCCCTCAATAAATGTTCAAGCAATTGTTCAAAGTGTAACAACACAAGGTGAACGAGGAAATATTGAACTTACAGTTGGGGGATTCTACCAAAGATTATTCATGCAAAGAGACATTAGACTAATTCCAGAACATAGAAAAGAAGCACAAGTAGCGTATAATCTTACAAGAACAGCTTCAGAAATGGCAAAAAAAGAAAAACCAGAAGATCAAAACCTTGATTTTCATAATCAAGGACCACTAGAAATGTATGGAGTTTCAATTTCAATGAATGTTCGCTTTGGAATTCTGGCAAAAAGAAAACAAGGTGCAAAGCCAAAAATCCAAAGAACATATAAAAACCAAGCAGATTCTACTACATATGACACAAATCCTTTGGCACTCGTGGATCAAATCCCAGCATGGCAATGAAAAAAGAGTTCAAAAATATCATCAAGAATTCCAAAACAGTACTCCATTTAAACATATTCAGATAACTAATTTTTTAACACCAAAATTTCTTGACCTTATTAAAAAAAAGCTTCTGCACGTTCCTTGGGAAGAAAAAGACTCAGATCTTTTTAGTTTGCACCAAACACCTGAGCTGCAATCCATTACGGAAATTTCACTTATCCAAGATTTAGCTACACTCCTAAAAGGAGATAAATTTCAAAACTGGATGACAAGAATCACAAACATAAAACTCAATCAAGAAATTGATTTAAGCGCAGTTACCTACGCAAAGCACGGTTACCTTCTGCCTCATGATGACAGACTAGAAGGAAGAAAAATCGCTTTCATTTTGTACTTAACATCTTTAAAAAAAAAAGAAGGTGGAACTTTAGACTTATTTAATACAAAAGAAAATCCAAATACTAGCAGCAAACAAAAATTAATTCCAACAACAATCGCTAAATCATTTATTCCAAAAGAAAATAGTCTTTTATTTTTTGAAGTTTCAGAAAAATCATGGCATCAAATTTCTGAAATTTCAAAAGATTGTAGGAGAGTAACAATTGGAGGTTGGCTCCATGGATAACATCCTAACAACTCACATTAATCCTAAAATTCTAGAAAAACAAAATCTAGATCAAGTAGCTTCCTCATTTAAAGGGCAAACTTTGATGCAAAGCAACAAAGGTTTAGAAACTTTGCACAGCAAAGTCACGAGAACAAAGTTCGACTTGATACAAAGTATTTCAAAAAAGTCAAGACAATTCATCCAACTAAAAGAAATCCTTATTCCAAAACAGCGTGCGATCTTGATGCAAGAGTTAGAAAAAATTTCTTGGGAAAAAATAAATGATCCACACAAAGAATCCCTTAGTACATCTCAAATTCAAAAAAATTCCCATTCAGAGTTTCTAGAATCAAAAGATTTCCAAGACTTCATAGAAAAAATTACATCTACAAAAATAGATGAAAATATATCTTGGCAATTCCAAAAGTTCCAAAAAAATGATTTCACATTACTTCATGATGATAATCTAAATGAAGAAAAAAACAGTGAAACACTATTAATAATATTTGACCTAACTCGTAAATGGCCAATTGAGGCTAGAGGAGAGATAGTCATCACAACAGCAAATAATACCAATCAAAAAAATAACAACAGCACTCCATTAATTATTCGTCCAATTGAAAACACTCTCTCAATAATCAAATTAAAAAAAGATGATATGTACTTCACAAAATTCATTAACAGCTCAGCTCAAAATAAAGAACTTATCAGAATTATTGGTATTGCAAATATCCAATGATTATTTTCTCAAAAACCATTTCTAGTTAATTTCACAGACTAAAAATTTGCAAAATTTTTCGAATTAAAGACACTAAAAGGTACTTTTATATACCAAAAAAAGATTCTTCTCTTTATTCTAATCTAAAAAGATAATTAGAGGTGATTATAGATGGAAAAAACAGGAAATTATTTAGTTGCTCTTGTAGCAATTGTAGCATTAGTAGGCTTAGTTCTTATGTTTACTGGTGGATCTTCAACAGTATTTGAAGAAGGTGATTCAGTAACAGTAGTTGATGAAGAGGGGAATCTAGTTGGAGAAGCTTTTAGGTCAGGAACAATTGGAAAACGTAACATAGTTGTTATGAATAAAGAAGACAAACCAGATACCCCAGACGATAAAACACCAGATACTGATGATGATAGTGGTGACGACGACAGTAAAGATTCTGACCCAATAAGCGATATACCTACATCTGGACCAAGGTGCATACCAATCCCTGGATCACCATGTCCGTAATTAAGCTAAAATAACTTTTTTTATTTTTTCTTTATTTCTTTTTTCAAAACATAATATGCTTTCCCAACATCCTTGTCTTCTAAAACAAATGTATCATCTGAAAAAGTCGAAGCTACTCTAATAATAGATATCCCTTCCCAAGCAAGTGATCTAGTCAAATGGTAAAATAATCCTATTGCGCCAGTAGTATCCCATGGCATCCTAACTGTAACAGCAGCGAGTCCCTCTTTACATTCCACTATTTCTCTTCCTTCAAGCTGCTCTAAGAATCTATCTTTATATTTCTCATTTGCAATTATGGTTAGTTCATGCATCCCAGTAGTAGCTGTAAAAAAATCTCCAGCTTTCAAGTCAACCACTTTGTAAAATGAATCAAGTGCCTTAAAGGCCTTAGCACTTCTGATAAAGGTCAATACAAATAAGTTAGAATTAATAACAATATCAGCACTATCTTTAAGTTTCAAACTACTAATATCCAAAACACCTAGTTTCTCAGAATACCTGCGAAGTGCCATCACTAGGGCTGCATGCCGAACTTTTTTACCAAACTCTCGCTCAACATCGCTTTGGATCTCTTGTGCAACTGCCCCATAATTAAGTAAACCTCGGCTAAGTGCTTCTTCTAAAAACGGCTGCGCTCCAACACGTTTCTCCACAATCCTTGCAATACTTACCATGATAACATTACTCTCAAAACACTAAAATAACAATTAATAGATATAAATGTTACTATAATAACAAAGTGTTAATCTACTTATTTACATTTTCTTCCAATTATGGTAAGATTAAGAACAGTACCCTTTGAAAATTTAAATATACCTTCAATTGATAAAATATTCAAAGAAGGCACTCCAATAATGACTATTGACCACGTAGCAGCAATGGAAGCAGGAGAGTTACATGGAGCAGAAAGGTCAGGATATGTTGTGTTACAAGGCGCAGATGGCACCCACCTAGCATATGGTGAGGTAACTGGTGGATTTGGAGACGCAGTAGCAGAAGTTTATGCTTTACCTGGCCAAGAATCTTTGGTACGCGAAAAACTCGGAAAATACGAACCTACTTCTAGTGCTTATGCCCTTCTTGAAAGAGGAGAAGCAAACCACTGGTGCGGATAATAAATTTTATTACTTTTTCTTTAACAACTTTTTCTAAAAGCACATAAACATAACTTTCTATTAAATAAAGTTTATAAAGAAATTCTATGCTCAATCCCTCTATAAAACTTATAAACAATTATTGAGGAAAATTACTATGGTAGAATGTCCAGAATGTGCAGCTGCAATGAATGTAGCAAGCGATGTCGAACAAGGCGAAATTTGTATGTGTGAAGACTGCGGTGCAGAGCTTGAAGTGAAAACCACAGAACCATTAAAATTAGAATTAGCGCCTGAAGCGCAAGAAGATTGGGGTCAATAAACCAATTTCTTTTTTCTAATTAATTAAATCAGAGTTAGATATTATGAAACATTCAAACAAAGTGCAGAATGATTTAGAAAACTCAAAAAGTTTTCAAAAAGTAGCATTATTTGTAACCAGAATTCGTAAAGATGAAAAAGCAATCATCAAAGCCCTTGAATCTGCAGGCATAGAAGTTGTACCAATCTTTGACAAAGAAATATTCTTCTCATTAGAAAACAACCCTAAAGACACTCAACAATTTGATCTTCTACTAGAGCGTTCAATCAATCACGCAAGAGCTTTATACACATTAGAGATATGTGAAAAATACAACATTCCAACTATCAACAATACTAAAACTGCCCAAAATTGTGGAAACAAATTTTTACTAATCCAAGAATTAAACAAAAGTTCAATCCAAACTCCAAAAGCCGCGCTAACATTCACAAAAGAATCTGCAATTCAAACTATCAAAGATGATTTTACTTTCCCAATTGTTCTTAAGCCAGCAATTGGTAGTTGGGGAAGACTTCTAGCTAAAGCAAATGATTGGGATGCTGCCCACGCAATTTTAGGTCACAAAAAAATGCTTGGTTCATATCACCATTCTGTATTTTACTTAGAAGAATTCATCAAAAAAACAGCAGAATATAAAATTTTAGTGATGAACAAAAAAGCAATTTGCGCAGTTAAGCGTGAAGCATCCTGTTGGGCAAGCCATAGAGATCCAGAAGAAAAAATAACCAAAATTCCACTTACAAATCTTCCAAAAGAACTAATTGAAATTGCACAAAACGCAGCGATTGCCATCAAAGGAGACATTGTAGCAGTCGATATTCTTGAAAAATCAAAATCTGAAGAAGAAAATAATTCCTCAAATTATTATGTCATTGACATTGATTACACTGTAGAATTTCATGCTTATTTCAAAGAAGACATTGAGAAAATCATGCAAGAACTTGTAACACTAGTAAAATCCAAACTTGGATCAATTAAAATCAAGGTGAACTCCAATGAATGATCCTAAAACTGTTAAAAAAATCAAAATTGGAGTGCTATGCACAAGAATCAGAGGCGACGAGAAACTACTCTTTGAAGAAATCAGACAAAGAGACGATTGCGAACTAATCAAAATCAATCCTGAACACTACCCTTACCTTCTAACTGGAAAAGTTCCAGAAGTTTTCTACGAGCCAGACGTAATCATCGACAGGTGCATCAATCACTCAGTTGCTCAGTACATTTCAAAGATATTGCATGAAGCAGGAATTTTAATTATCAACTCACCAAAACTAATTAACATTTGCGGAGACAAACTCCTTACATCCCTTTACCTTGAAACAAAAGGTGTCCCTACAGCTAAAGTAAAAGTAGCATACTCAGAAAAATCAGCTCTTAAAGCAATTGAAGAGATGGGCTACCCTTGTGTACTTAAGCCAGCAGTAGGTTCTTGGGGAAGACTCATTAGTAAAGTTGAAAGTAAAACCTCTGCTGAAGCAATTTTAGAACACAAAGCAGTACTTGGAACTTACCACCATTCAATTTTTTACATTCAAGAATACATTGAAAAACCACAACGTGACATCAGAGCTTTTGTAATAGACGGAAAATGCATTGCTGCAATCTATCGTTATTCAGAGCATTGGATTACTAATACTGCTCGTGGTGGCAAAGCAACTGGCTGCGAAATCACTGATGAAATGAAACAAATTGCAAAAGCAGCGCAAGATGCTATTGGCCCTGGAGTAATCGCACTAGATTTATTCGAAGTCCCAAAAACCAAGGACGTTCCTGTAGATATTAACGATCCAAGTTCCTACAAACTTATAATCAATGAGATCAACCATACTATGGAATTCAAAAACTCAATTACTACTAGTGGAGTTAATATCCCTGGAAAAATGGTTGATTACTTGATTAAAAAAGCAAAAGAAAAAATAAAAAATTAACAATGGAAACAAACAACAATCAAAATAACACACAAGAGCCAATCAAAGTAAGTATTGTAGGTGCTTCAGGCTACACAGGTGGAGAACTACTACGTCTTCTTCTAATGCATCCAAAAGTAAAAGTTATGCAAGCAACCAGCGAACGTAATGCAAAAAAACTAATCAAAACTGTTCACCCTAACCTTCGCCATCTAAGACCAATCAAGTTCACAAGTATCAATGACCTAGTAGCATGCGATTTATTGTTCTTATGTCTTCCACACAAAACAACTATGGAAAAAATCTCTCAATTAAAACAACTAGCTCCAAAGATTATCGACCTTTCTGGCGACTTCAGACTTAAAACAAAAGAAGATTATCAAAAATGGTATGAACATGAACATACAAATCCAGAACTTCTAAATCAATTCGTCTATGGAATTCCAGAACTACATAAAGAAGATATGAAAAATGCTAATTACATCTCAAGTGCTGGCTGCAATGCAACCTGCACAATTTTAGGATTATATCCACTGATCAAAGCAGGGGTAATCGATTTAAAACTACCAATCATCGCTGAATCCAAATGTGGGTCTTCTGAAGGTGGAAACAAATTTTCTTTAGCTTCGCATCACCCTGAACGTACTGGTTGTGTTAGGTCTTACAAACCAACTAGGCATCGCCACACAGCAGAGATGCTTCAAGAACTATCAATCCCAATAGACAACCCAAACAACGCCCCTGAAGATAATGGAGCTGAGCAAAAGCCAAACATTCATTTTAGTGCAACTTCAATACAAATGATTCGTGGAATTTTAACAACTAGTCATGTATTTCTAAAACCAGAATTAAATTTAACAGAACTTGACATTTGGAAAATATACAGATCCACATACAAAGATCAGCCATTCATTCGTTTCGTTAATGACCGCAGTGGAATTTATCGTATGCCAGAACCTAAAATTCTAACAGCTACAAATTTTTGCGACATCGGTTTTCAAAAAGACCCACAGTCAAATCGCCTAGTAGTAATCTCAGCAATTGACAATTTAATGAAAGGCGCAGCTGGTCAGGCTGTTCAAGGGATGAACATTATGATGAACTTCGAAGAGACATTAGGATTAGAATTCCCAGGCCTTCACCCAATATAAATTAATTAAAATTAATAATCTCAAAATTAATTTTTATTTATTAAAAATAGAAGAAAATCTCCCTTCAGAAAGAGTCTTCAATATTTCTTGAGGTGAAAAAACCCTCCCATTCATACAAACATAAACGCCTTCTGGTAAATCTTTTGCTTTTGATATAGAATATCCTAAATTAAATGGCGCGTCAGATGGAGAAAAACCCACAAGCGGGATCATTGATCCTGTAAGGATTATTGTTTGATCTTTACGTTTTAAATTTGCTTGCAAATAACGTGCAGTATCAGGCATAGTATATGTCCCATGTGTAATAATAATTTTATCAGAATCACTTTTTTCAACAGCTTCCAATATTTTTTTCAAATCTTCTTTAGTAAGGCTTCTACTATCCTTCATACAAATTTCTGAAAAAATTGTTTCTGTATAAAGTTTCAGACTTTTTACAAAACGTGGGATCACTGATTTTTCATTTGTTACTGCAGTATCTTTTGACCCTTCATAATAAGAATCAATTGTCACCAGTTATAATAAAATGTATTTTCATTGTTTAACCTCAAAATATCCTGTTTTTGTATTCTTTGTCACATTATCCCATTTGAAATAACTACCATTCATTGCAACATACACTCCAGGAGCTAATGCTTGAACAAAAGCTAAAGCTGCTCCAAGATTAAACAATCCATCAGAACTCCCATATGCATAAGGGATCATTGCACCAGTAAGAACAATTGTTTTATCCTTTATTGTAGAAAGAACACGCGCAGTATCTTCCATTGTCCCAGTACCATGAGTAACAATAATTTTATCTTGTTTTGTTCTTTGACAATTCCTTAAAATTGACTGCCTATCTTCATCAGCCATTTGTAAACTATCAATCATCATCAATGTCCGAATATCAACATCAACAATAGAACGTCCCAACTTCAAAATTTCTGGAAGATGAGTATTTTTAAAGATAAAAGCCTCACGAATCTCATCATATTCTTTATCAAATGTTCCACCAGTCACGAATATGCGTATTGTCATTTTCTAACCTCAAAGGTACAACCTATTTTTCTTCTCATTCTATATGTCTCCGATTAATGTCAGTTCCAAGAGTTATTTCACGTGCATATGCAACATTCACCATCTCATGTGCAATGCGCGTAACATTATCATGATTATTCATGACTTTCATTGCTTTAACAGCAGCAGCTGGTGATGACATATCACCTAATGCAATACCGCCTGCAATACGTGCAGCCGCACCAACAGCATAATCACTACCTGAACTAATACCACTCCCAGCACATTGTGAAGAGATAAAAACTGGAAATCCTGCTTCTTTAGTAAGATATTCAATAATTGGATTATACCAGCGTGGAATATTTCCAGGACCGTAAGAACGAATAACTAACGCACGACAATCTTTACTTTTGACAGCATCTGCAACAATACCTGGAGCAGAAAGTGGTGACAATACAATTTCAACAACACTATTTGCATAACCAGGATCATAAAGTAAACTACTTGGAGTATGCCTCCCCCGAGTAAGTGCTCGTGGACCTAATTCAATCCCATCACCAAGCTTACCAATTCGATCATAAATTGGAGAATGGAAACCTGCAAGTTCATTATCATGCCTTTTATCAACACGCGTTCCTTCAAAAAGATCGCCACCAAAATAAACTGCAACACCAGCTAAATCACTTCGCGCAGCTTCAAAAGCACCAGTAAGGTTACTAATAACATCAGTGCCACCTACTTGCATAATCTTTTGTGCACCAGTACAAACAACTGGTATAGCAAGATTACGAAGAGTAAAAGATAAAGCTGCACTTGTATATGCTAATGTATCTGTTCCATGTAGAACAACAACACCATCAACTTCTTCATAATGAGTTTCAATAAGCCCAGCAAGGTTATCCCAAACAGTTGTATTAATTTCTGTGCTATCAATATGAGAAACATGATATCCTAAAACATCAAAGTCATTTCTAAGACCAGTAATAGTATCAGCTGCAGTAAGAAGTTGATCAAGGCTCAGTTTTGGAACAAGAACTTCACCTAATTTAGGGTCCATTTCCTTCTTCATACCTAAAGTCCCTCCAGTGTACAAAACAAGAATCCGTGGTTTTCGTGTTTTCCCCATCCATTCAACAACACGTTTTGGCTCAGGAATTTCTTCTGTGACAAATCTACTATATTGCTGATTAGCTGCATCTACTATTGTTTGTAATCGTTTATGATCAATTGCTTTATCCATGTTGTCACTCATCAATAAGAAAACTTACTGCAATATATAAGTCTTGTTCGTGGTAATCACCACGAAAACTATATAAGTCAGCAAATAACTCACTATAAATATGTATGAAGAGATCCTCAAAGACATTGGGTTAAGTCCAAACGAAGCAAAAATTTACGAAGCATTAGTCGGTCTTGGTGAAGCATCAGTCAACACGATCTCAGTAAAAACCAAAATCAATAGGAGCAACATATACGATGCTATGGAACGGCTAGTAGAGAAAGGGCTCGCTTCTGACATCTTCACAAAAAAAGAAAAACTATACAAGGCAGCGCATCCAAACAGAGTCAAGGAGATTGTTGAAGAAAAACTCAGTATCATAAAGAAAATTCTTCCAGATCTCACTAAAAAATTTGAAACAGACCATGAAGAGGAAGAAGCTTTTTTCTACCGCGGAATTCACGCATACAAAAATTATATGTTCCAAATTCTAAAAGAAAAAAAACCATACTATTGTATTGGTGGAAAAGGGATGTGGTTTGATCCGCGATTACGTTTTTTTATGCCAAATTTTGATAGACAAAGAAAAGAGTCCAACATTTGTTTTAAGCATATTTTCGATTCAGAAATGAAGGGCAAAATAAAAGAACCACTACAATTTGAAAAAAACGAATATCGTTTTCTTCCAAAAAAATATTGTAGTAACCTTACATTTGAATTTTTTGGAGACTACTTAGTTATTTACACAGGAAAAGAATTTGGAAAACTCAAAGAAAAACCCACATTATTTGTTTTAAAAAGTAAAGAAGTAACTGAAGGCTTCAAAAAAATATTTGACTTTATGTACGATCATTGTGAAGTACCAAAAAAAGTATCTAAATCTGGCCGTGCTCAACAATAGAAACTTTACCATTTTTTGTTTGATAAAATGCTCCAAACATATTAAGATCAGTCCCATATAAAACACGAGCACTTCTTGCACCACATTTTATTGCTGATCTCCATTTTACATCACGTAAATAGATAAGTGTTCGAACATCACCTCTGTTATAACGTTCATTTAATTTTGCAGACATCAATGAACAAACAGGTGCACCACGTTCTGCAGACGAGATAACACGTTCAAATGGCCTACCTTCAATTTTTGTTGCAAAGGAATAGCCTGCATCACCATGTTCATCTAATTCAACCTGGAAAGGATGATCTTCTCCCTTTTCATATTTACTAAGTTCTTGTCGTGTTTCTAAACTCAAGCTTCCTTCAAAACTCATAGTCAACAATTTTGGCCATTGTTCTCTAGTAACGCCATACCCATAAAGAGTTTGACCATAAACACGGTGTATATCAGCTGAAATCCCTTCTCTTTTTCTTTGTTTACGAGCCCGTGAAATTCTTTGACGAGCACCTTTTTTGTCAAATTGCTCAAGAGTATACATCTCATTAAGAAGAAATCCAATTTTGACATCTTGATGTCCCTTGTGTTGAAGATAACGCATAAGAACAATGCCTTCTTCAAAAGAAGTATAATCTTCATCTGTTGGCTTTCCATTTGGTGAATCAATATGGCCACAATCAATGACAATTGGACCATCATCTAAAGTCAAACTATCTGCATAATTTTTTAAAGCAGGATTCATCATTAAATCTAAAAATGCTGGTTTTTCAAAAAATCGTGGTTGATCAAAAAGGTCTTTAGAAACTGATCTTCGTCCTTCCAAAGTTGGTTCTTGATCAAAAATTCTTTCAATCCCTTGTTGAACAACAAAGTGTTGTCCTGGATCTACTCTAAGTGCAGTTAAACCATCGTTTTCTGCAAGAGCAATTTTTCTTTGAACACCAAAATCACTAAAACTACCAGCATCAGGAAGAAAAACAGGAATCCCTGCAGCATTTGCTCTTCGAATAGGATCACGAAGAGCAGGATAAGGAAACAGACCATTAGATTTCAGTAAAATAGCATCAGCTCCAGCATCAACAGCAATATCAACTTGATTTCTTCCACTCATACCAAAACGAAGGCCAGCTGTCCAAATATCATAATCACCCTTAACAAGACCACTCCTAACCACTATACATCACCTTCCAAATACTTCTCAATAGCGCATTCAATCAAATGACTTTTACTACGAAACTGTTTCCCACGAAGCTTTCGCTGCATAATAGAATGCGTCTCTTCATCCAATGTAACACAGATTTGTCTTCTCATTCATATACAAATATATCCATCACTTATAAAAGTTTAGTTTATTTACTCTTGCTTAGTAGTTACGTCTTGCGCAAAAACTATTTATACAATAACAAAAAAAAGATATCAATTGACTATAATGAAGATCGCAACAAGCCAAAGAGTGAATCACAATGTGCCGAATAATAGCAATCAAATCAAATAAAAATCAAGTCTTTGATCCTAAAGCGCACCTAGAACTCTTCTCACACATTTCTAAAAATAGTAAAGAATTTCAAGGTCACGGTTGGGGGACTACTTACAAACTACCAGAAGATCTCCAAACTAACAGTCATTCAACCTTCTCTACCTACAAAAATATCAAACCAATCTGGCAAGACAAAGAATCATGGGACTCTTTACCTCAAACACCCCTAATAATTGTCCACGCACGTTCAGCTTTTGAAGATAAAGGAATAATCATTGAAAACAATATGCCTTTTGAAGACGAAAATTTCTCATTCATTTTCAATGGAGAACTAAGAGGCGTAAAAATTCGTGAAGAAGGAAGAATTGGTGCAGAAAAAATATTCAACTTCATCAAAAAATTCATCAAACTCAAAAAAGACACAAAATTAGGTTTTGAAACTGCCCTTAAACTAATCAAAATCAAAACAGAATTCATACGTGGACTAAATATCATTTTACTAGAGAAAAACACTAACAAACTATTTGTCACAAATAACTTCAACGATAAAGAGCCAGATTACTATCAAATGTATGAAAGGACTGTGCCTTTCAAAGACAGTACTATGACCATCATCTCATCTGACCCATACAATTTCAAACAAGAAGGATGGACTAAGCTAGAAACAGGCAAAGTAATTGAATTCTAAACTATAATTCAAAGAATTGTCGGTTTAAAATTTATAAAGCAAATTTTAAAAGCATAACACATAAAAAAGAAATTCATTCTAAATCTTTATGATCATTCTTAAAATTGGCGGAGGAGCTACTATCAACTTAGAAGCTACAATCCAAGACCTAGCTATTCTCAAACAAAATAACCCTGATGAAAAAATAATCATTATCCATGGAGCAAATGCAGTAAGAGATGAACTTGCATCTAAACTACAAATCAAAAAAGAAGTAATTACCTCAGTTTCAGGTTACGACAGTGTTCTATCAAATAAAGACATAATTGACTTGCAGATGATGGCATACGCTGGACTTATGAACAAAAGAATCGTAGAACTTTGCCAACAATCAAATATCAACGCAATTGGCCTAAGTGGACTCGATGGAAAACTAATCCAAGGAAAAAGAAATCGTGGAATAAAAACCAAAATTGATGGTAAATTCAAACTACTAAAAGACCTTTCAGGTAAGCCTAAAGCAATAAACACCAAGCTCTTAACTCTATTACTAAACGCAAACTACACTCCTATTCTTTGTGTCCCAATAATCGATGAAAAAAACATAGCAATCAATTCAGAAAATGATGACATTGTAAGAGTACTCACGCAAGAACTAAAACTTAAAGAGAACATCACTGTAAACAAAATAATCATGCTAATTGAAGCACCTGGTTTTTTAGACAACAAAGATGACCCAACTACACTTGTAAAATCCATCACCAAAGAAGAACTCCAAGCAAGAACTCAGCAAGTTGAAGGCAGAATGAAACGTAAAATGCTTTCTTTAACAAAACTTTTTGAAGCAGGAGCAAGTACAGTCCACATCAGCGATGGAAGAACACAAACTCCTATCACTGACATCATAAATGGCAAAGGAACAATCATACAATGAAACTCCCAACTAAAGTTCAATGTATCATTTACAAAGAAGTAAATAGAAAACATGAATTTTTAATCCTAAAAAGATTAGATAGCAAAGGAGGGTTCTGGCAACCAATAACAGGCAGCGTAGAAGAATCTGACAAAGACATAGAATCAGCATCTTTTAGAGAAATATTTGAAGAGATAAAAGTTAAAAAAAGCGATATTTTGAAAAAACATAGCAACATTCATTCTTTTCAGTTCAAAAACGATAAGAACACAACAATCACAGAATATGTTTTTGCATTTGAAGTAAAATCCAATGTAAAAATTAATATCGATTCAAACATCTATCCTGAACATAGTGAATATGAATGGGCTTTATTTGAAAAAGCAATAAACACAATTGAATGGGAAAATAACAAAATTGCACTTTCAAAAGTAAATGATATGCTAACAAAAAATAAGAAAATGGATCACAACAGAATAAAAGAACTTGAAGAAAACTACGACTTTGGAACATATCCTAAACGTGACATCACAATAGTAAGTGGTAAAGCTGCCCTTCTATACGATGAAAAAGGCAATGAATACATTGATTGTACTAGCGGCGTTGGAGTTGCAAACATTGGGCACTGCCACCCTAAACTCGCAAAAACTTTAGAAGAACAAAGTAAAAAACTGATCACTTGCTACAGCATATTCCATAATGATAAACGCGCAGAACTTCTTCAAAAAATAGTTCAAATAGCACCTTCACCAATTGCCAAAGCTTTTCTTTGTAACTCAGGAACAGAAAGCGTAGAAGCTGCTATCAAATTCGCTAGATCAACTACTGGTAAACAAACAATTATTGCTTTAAATCAATGTTTTCACGGAAAAACAATTGGATCACTAGCTTTAACTCATAACAAAAAGTACCAAGCTCCTTTTGCCCCAATTATGCCTGCTGTGATTCACATCCCTAAAAATGACATTGAGAAATTAAAAGAAGCAATTCAAGAAAATAAAATAAAACAAGATGACCAAAACCACAACATCGCTGCAGTCATCATCGAACTAATTCAAGGTGAAAGTGGGGTAAGACCTCTAGATAAAGAATATGTAACAAAACTCAGACAAATCACCAAAGAAAACAATATCCTTCTAATAATTGACGAAGTCCAAACTGGTTTTGGTAGAACTGGAAAAATGTTTGCAACTAACCATTACAATGTAGAACCAGACATCATTTGCACAGCTAAAGCAATCGCTGGTGGAGTTCCAATGGGAGCTACACTTACAACAAAAGAAATCACAGCACCAACTAAATCTCACACTTCTACTTTTGGAGGAAACGCTCTTGCCTGCGCAGCAGCTCTTACCACAATAGAAATCCTTGAAGATAATAACAGTGAACTCATAAACAACTCCAAAGAAATTGGAAACTACATAATAAAACAAATAAACGACTTAAACCTTCCAAAAGTTAGAGAAGTTAGAGGAATGGGACTTATGATCGGGATTGGGTTAAAAGTACGTGCAGGTGAATACGTCCATAAATTAATGACTGAACACAAAATCCTAGCACTCCTAGCAGGCCCACTTACAATCAGATTACTTCCACCACTTTGCATAACAAAAGAGCAAGCTGACCAAGTAATCACTACACTAAAAGAAGTTCTAAACTAGTTTTTTCTTTTCCTTGATTTTTTCTTTTTCTCCAAAAAATTCCCTTTAACCCTTTCTTCAAGAGCTTCCCATTCAACATCTTCCCAACGTTTAAACTCAAGTAAAAACTCCTTAAGTGTCAAATGCTGATAATAAAAGACATAAGTAAATATCTTTATTACCATTAGTAACAAAATCACTGAACCCCAAATAGCAAAAGTTTCTCCAATACTTCCTTCATACAAGATAAATGCAAGGCTAGCAGCAATTGCTGGAGGATGAAAAGCATCAACTAAATACAAAACCATAGTTGTTCCAGTCACTGCGATCAAAACTACTACTGAAAATGGAACTGACAAAATTTCCAAAGCCCAAAGCATAATCAAACTAACAATCAAAGAACAAAGATAAGACAAAAGAATTGTGCGTAAGATATTAAGTTTATGAACATATTTATGAGTTAATATTACTGCAGATCCACCTAGGGATGCAAACAAAACTACGTTCGGTGCTGTCACTTCAAAAAAAAGTGTTACAAAAGCAACAGCAGCTCCAGCAATCAAACTAGGCATAAACCGATGATGCCAAACAAACGTTTCTCTTTTTTTAATCTCTGCCCATCCCATAAAACACATCTTTAATTTAAATAAACAATCATCCAATCATTATAAACTAAAATAAATTTATAAACCTAACGAATCTATTTGAATGGTGAAAAAACAAAAGACGATTAAAAAAAGATTTAAACCAAAATTAACTCATCATATTAAACCAACATTATCCCACACTCACCTAATTCGTTCTTGGCCAAAAGATTATCCTTTCTACAAAAAAATAATTCCACAATTGCTTTACCTTCTGCATGGAGTGATTGTTCATGAAAAGCATAGCCTTCTAACAAAAGAAGATATGTTCAAAGCTAATCTTAAACTTCGCAAAGGAGATTTTATCCTAACAGGTAATTTACATGAGATAACTAGTTTACTTATTGGTGGGGCAGTAACACACGCAGCAATTTATATTGGCAAAAGAACATTTGTTCAAGCCACAGGAGACAAAGGAGTTCATTTTACAACACTTCATCAAATTTTCACGAGTCACGATACTTTTGCAATACTTAGAATTCCAAAAAAAGTTAAAAATAGAAACCAAATCATCAAAAAAGCAATAACTTTTGCTCATAAACAAATTGGCAAAGAGTACGACTATTTTTTCAAAGATGGAGAATCAAAATACTTTTGTTCAGAACTTGTAAATTCCTGCTATCACCATGCTGGTTACAAAACTGGACTTCGTTCAGTAAAACCAGCCCACTCTTGGGAAGCAAAACTAATCAAAAAAGCAACTGGCGCTCTTAAAGCCCTACGTCCAGAGCATATGATTAATGGGAAATTCAAAGTAGTATTTCTCTCACACAATCTTAAACTAAGAAATAACAAACTTATCTTACACGAAGATAGTCATAAAGAGACACTTCAACACTTCAAAAAACAGCTCATAAGATAAAGGTATATCATTAGCCGATCTTCTTCACAACGCCTACTGTCGCATTCACTTCCAGTAAATCTCCATTTTTAAATGACTTTGTTGCTGTTTCAGTACCAACAACACAAGGTTTTTTCATCTCTCTTGCCACAATTGCTGCGTGACAAAGCATTCCCCCAGCGTCTGTAACAATTGCAGCTGCTTTTTCCATTAACATCGCAAAATCAGGACGCGTCATTCCTGTTACCAGAATTTCACCTTGATTAAACTCTTTGAAATCAAATGGATCAAGGATAATTCTACAGATACCATTAATTTTTCCAGGAAATGATGTTGTGCCAGAGACTTCTCCAGTGGTTAATCCACTTAAATGAACAATTCCTTCTTCAAGTTGCAAAACATTATTATCAAATAATTCATAAAACTCACCTCCCTTAAACAAAATTGCAGACATCTTAAATCTTTTTTCCAAGGTTTTTGTTAATGGAAGTTTTCCAAATTCTAAATAATCAGAAAGCTCATTGCTAAATAAACAAAGAATTAATTTTTGTTCAACTTTTTCCTTTTCACCAATAAGTTTAGCTAAATTATTAAAGAATACTGTTGTTTCTTGATACATAGATTCAGAATACACACGAGCATCTTCTAAAATTGGAAGATATTTTTCAACCAGATCTAGCGACAAATAATCTGGAATCGTTTTAACAGCAACATGAAATGGCAAATAATCTTCAAGACATTTTTCAAATTCTTCATGTTTACTTAGTTGTAGAAAAAGGTTTATTGGTTCTTTAATTAAATCTTTTACTGCATCAGCCTTTAACTTTAGGTTCTCTGCCCAAAAGCTGATAAGTTTATTATCTTTAATTGCTTTTCTAACTAATAACTTACCTAAGAGATCTCTTTCTGATTTAATGTCATATGCATCAATTGTAAGGTTCTTATGTATCAAAAGAGAATGTTTAAATCCCTTACCAAGTTTATCACCACAATTTATTATGTGCTTTGCCCAATAAGATCCAGAGATAATACTAAATGGACCGGCCCACCTTTTAGACCATCCAAGGGTTTCAATCTCTTTAACATTAATGTCCATTTTACTAAAATACCTAGGCATACCAGAGATATAAAGTTTGTCATCATTTAGGTGTATCCTTACCTAACTCAAAAAGAACTATTTAAACAACACATCTCCATACAAAGATAAGTCTTCCAAAACATAACTTCATCATGTCCAAAAGTCTTACCCAATACTATCTAAGATACTATGAGCGTCATTAGTTGCTAAATAATTAGCAAGATCAGAATTCCCTTTAGTCAAAAATAAAAATTTAATTTTCAAACTTCTTCTCTCCTGCTCACTTACTCGTGCAATCTGATCAACAAATACGAGGCCATATGGGTACCCTAAAAAAATTGGATCAGTTGATAACCCTACTAGCAAAGGCAATACTTCATCCCAAACCCCAATATTTTTCTTCCCCTCAAACCTAAATATATGCCTTGATTTCTCATGCAACTTCACAAAGCACGCCATGTCTATGATTCGATAACTCCAAGTTGCAAGTTCCTTTGGTACTAAAGAATTCAATAAGACGCAAGGATTATTTCCTTCCCGCGTAAACAATTGACTAGTCTTTGCTAATCCAAATACATTATCACCAAGTCCATCCAAAATCTTCTCTTCCCCAGTAAACGATGCTTGTAAGATACCATCTAAAACAACATAGCCAGAATCACTTAGCTCAATCCCAATACGCCGTGCAAGCTCCAATTCAGCAAAACGCCTTGCCATGTTAGTAACTTTAGATATAGAGGCGCGTTGCAAACCACTTTGCAAATTACCATCACGGCTACTTACAATCAAATCTTCCTCTCTAATTAATAACTCAAAATCATCGTTAGCAAAAACCTTAGAAACATAAAATATTTCGCCACCTCTATCCTGAGCGTAAGTCAATAAGTAAAATTCATGACGCCTAATATCGGTTTTCTTTCCATTCAAAAAACCTGCAGCAGCAACTCTAATAAAAGACACACAAAAAGACCCACCCATTAAAACTTCAGCTTGCCCACCATCAATAAAGCACACTTCCTTTGCACTATTAGAATCCACAGAATCTAAAGCACCTACAGTTTCAATTGCAGCAAAATTTCCAGAATCAATTGCAAACTCCTTTCCATTGTAAAGCAAAGAGTCTTCCTTAATAGAATAACTCGATATTACCTTTGAAAGTTCTTCACCAATTTTTTCAATTACCATAATAACAAAAGAAAATAATAAAAAATCACTCTTAAGCATTTCGCTACTAAAAAACCACTACCAAATTAAAATTTAATGTCCTTCTCTCCAAGCACTAGCTTCTCTTGGACCATCAGAATTAACACCACTACTTTTAACTTCATCCTCAAGATAATCTAAAATATTTACAAGTTGCCTAATATATTTCTTAACTTCTAAAATTGAATTTAATATTTCATTTACGTTTGTAATCTCCTTGCCTTTTGTAGATCCAATATCTAAACAATTCCAACTAGTACTTCTTTTCTCCCGATCAACAAATCCTTTTAATGTAAAAATTTTATAACGCATTGAACGAAATTTAAAAGACAATTCTTTAGCAACGCATTCATCCATTGTTAAAACCAAATCCACAGAATCAAGTAATTCAGCTGAAAATTCTTTTGGCTCATAACTAATTAGAAATCTAACTGCTTGTTTACTCAATTTTGAACGTGCTTTAGCATAAACTTCCCGGTTTTTCCAAACAAAAGTTTTACACGCACCTTTACCCCTAATATCTACTCCACTACTACAAGCCTCAAGTTGATCCCACCAATAGCAATATTTACGAAAATAGTATTCGCTAGCTGCGCTACGTCCACAATTCTTCCTTCCAACAAACAAAATACGCCTAACTGGAAATCGTACTCTGGTGATCCAAACAAGCTTTTGGTACCATTTCAAATTTTCACGCATTTCTTTTAAGTTCATACAATATTCTACTCAATCAAAATATAAAAAGTCTTCTTTACTTCATTTCAAATACAAACTATGTATATACCTTAAATGCCAAATTAAACGCCATTTTGGACCTAATTGGAGCAAACATAGCAAATCTTTATATAGTTCAAAAGCCCTAAATATGTCATATTAACATATAGCATCAATAATACTATTTGCAAAAAACCAAAAACTTATGCACAATGGCAGGAAAATACGCAAAATTACTTGGGATTCACAAGAATCTCTCAGACACCCAAATCCTTGCAATGTTACAACAAGGCTCAATTGATATTGAAGGGACAAACATCCAAGTAGTGCAAGCAAGGCGTAACACTATCAATTTCGACGACCCTTACTGCTAATTAAAAATTTAAACCTTCTCAAAAGCAGATTTTTATGAGTTAATCTACTAAGATTTATAACTCACCTTCAAAACAAGAGTACCATGAAAGGTAGAAAGACATTTTCTCAATTAGGATTCAAAAAAGAAGTAGTCACTGCGCTCAAAAAGATCAGAATCACTCAATCTACAGAAGTTCAAGAGACTATCATCCCTAAAATTAAGCAAGGAAGCCATATTGTCTTCACTTCTCAAACTGGTTCAGGAAAAACTCTTTGTTTCTTATTAGGATACTTACAAAAAATAAACCCAAATATTGGGTTACAAGCAATGATTATTACTCCAACTAAAGAATTAGCACAGCAAGTAGCTAAAGATATCAAAAAAGTAACTGATCAACTTGGCCTAAATGTTGGTGTATTATATGGAGGGCGAGAGTTCAAAGGAGACTCCAGAACTGTCAAAAAGAAAAACCAAATTATGGTTGCAACTCCTGGAAGATTAATAGATCACATTAATAAAAAAACATTAAAGGTTGGCGATGTCAAATATTTAGTTTATGATGAAAGTGACCAGATGTTTGATAATGGTTTTGCTAGCGACTGTGCATATATCAAACGCAGATCCGCTAAAGACGTACAAATTGTTCTTTCTTCCGCAACTATCACCAGCAAAGTAGAAAAATTCATGGAAGAGCGACTAGATGGTTATGAATTTTTAGAAATTGGAAATCGAATCCCTAAAAAAATTATTCAAGAGAAAGTTTATTGTGAAATGGATGATAAGGAAGAACTCTTAATCAAATGCGTAAAAAAATTAAAATCTGAAGGAAAAAAACAAATCATTATTTTCACCAACACTAAAGATAAGTGTTTTCGCATAAATAGAAATCTTGGAAAGCACAAACTGCATGCAACTGAACTTCATGGTGATTTTAAAATGCAAGAACGTAAGAATCATCTCAATGGGTTCACAAGTGGCAGGGTCCCAATTTTGATTACTACAAATGTAGCAGCAAGAGGATTACACATTCCAAAAGTAGACGCAATCATCAACTATGACGTTTCACAAAGACCTGAATTTTATGTGCATAGGATTGGAAGAACTGGAAGAATGACTGCAAAAGGAACAGAGGGTAGTGGTTACGCAATCACATTCATCTGTAAAGAAGATATTGGAAGATTTGAAGATATTGAAGAAATTTATAATGCAAAAGTCACACAAATGGATCAAGATTTCAATAAAATTTAACCTTGTTCAAAAATCTAAACTTTCTCAAACTTTGTGAATAAAATGAACAAACTTTGTAAAAACAAAGGTTTAGGGAATTCAAAGAATTCCAAAAAAGGATGAAAAATTTATACTTTCTCATAACCTACAGAAAATTCTTTGCCTTTAACACTAAAAGTTTCTTGCTCCTTAAACGCTCGTGGAAACTCTAAACTTCCAACATAAACCTTACTAGCTCCAACTTTAGCAGCAATAGAATCACTCCAAACACTAACAGCCTCTCCAAGGTCCCCAGGACAAGTCACATGTAAAAAAATCTGATCAGCTTTTTGGAATCCAGATTTCTTACGCGCATTTTGCATATAACGCATTATTTCACGTGCATACCCTTCAGCATCTAGTTCTAAGTTACGCTCCAAGTTCAAATACACATATCCATCTTTAAATTCAGCTTCAGAAAACCCAACTGGAACTTCACGTGAGATTTCAAAATCAGCACGTACAACAGTAACAGTTTCACCTGAATCAAGCACAACTTCATGTACTCCTTTAGAATTTAAATTAGTTAAGATGGCTTCTGAAGAAGTCACAGTTAATTTAGTAATTACTTCAGAACTTTGCTTTTGAAATTTTGGTCCAAGTGTCCTATAATTAGGTTTAACACTTTCTTTAACACCAGGCAAACTAGAGAGAATACTGATATCTTTAACATTAAGTTGCGCCTTTAAAATATCACGCAAACTCTCAACGCTACTGATAACTTCTGAGTCCAAACTAACAACAATTAATTCTTTTATTGGCCACCTAAGTCCTAGTTTTGCTTTTTCACGAGCGTTAAGCCCAGATTGAATTACAGAGGAAACAACACCCATAGAAGCAACTAACTTTTCATCAACTAATTTCTCATCAGCTTTTGGCCACATAAAATGACTTATACTTTCTTCTTCCAAGTCATATGCTTGTTTCAGATTCAAATACATAGCTTCACTTGCATACGGCATAACAATTTGAGCAACCTTTAATCCTTCAAATAAAACATGGGCTAAAACATAAAGAACAACTTCTTTTTCTTCAGAGCTTCCAACTGAAGATTTTTCGCGAACCATTTGAATATAGGTCCGACTAATTTCTAAAAACAAATCATCAATTAGTTCTGGAACTTTATCTAATTCATAATTTTCCATACGCAAAGTAATTTCTTTAATTGCAGATTGCAAATAAGACAAGATATATTTCTCTTCAAGGCTACACAAAGAAAGCGTAATTTCTTTATCCAATTCAAAAGGATTTTGTCCAACTTCAATTGATAAGTTCAAAAGTAACTTATGCAAATTCCACATGATTTTAACACGTCTTTCAGCTACAATTAATTCATCCCAAGAAAAATTTACATCCTCTCCAGCGCTAGCGCGACACATGTAAGAACGAAGTACATCAACGCTATGTTTGTCTATAACTTCATATGGAGAGATCACATTTCCAAGAGACTTAGACATCTTAACCCCATCAACATCAGTTACAAAACCATGCATAAAACAAGCTTTGAATGGCATTTTTTCAATCCCAAGTGCTGCAGCCACCATTAGTAAATTGAACCAACCACGGATCTGATCTTTTCCTTCTAAGATAAAATCAGCAGGATAATATTTTTCAAGCAAATCTTTTCGCGAAGGATAATCAAAAACTGCAAAAGCTGCACTTCCAGCATCAATCCAAACATCAAGTACATCAGGAACACGTCGATACTCTTTCCCATCACGAACAATCACAACTCTATCAATAGCTGGGATATGTAAATCTAATTCAGACCTATTAACTCCACTTAATTCTTCGAGTTGCGCAATAGATTCAATTACAATAAAATCTTCTTCTTCCCCGTCCTCACTAGTCCATTTCCAAATTGGTACAGGTGTTCCCCAAAACCTTTGTTTTGAGATAGAATTGTCACGTAAATTTTCAAGCCAATTACGAAATGCATTTTTACCTGCTTCCGGAACCCAGTGTACTTGTTCATTCCAAGCAAGAAGTTTTTCCTTCAAATCTTCAATTTTAAAGAACCACTGTTTTGTTGTTCTAAATATAACTGGTTCATGACTACGCTCACCATGAGGGTAATCATGCACATAAGATTGTTTTGCAACCAAAACGCCTGCAGAATCAATTATTTCTACAAATTTTTTATCTTCTATTTTTGCACGAATACCATTAAATTTTCCAAAATTTGCAAAATGACCTGCTTCATTAATTGGATTAAACGGAGGGATCCCATTTAGGTGCCCAACTTCATAATCTTCTGGCCCACAACCTGGTGCACTGTGAACAAGGCCAGTACCTGAAGAATCATCACAATATTTCTTTGTAAGTAAAACAGTAAAAAGTTTTGGATTTTGTTGTAACTCTTCTGGAAGCATATCGCGCGTCCCAAGAGGATGTTCATATTTTTCTCCAGCAATTGCTAAGCCTTTAAATTCAGAAACAATAGTATGAGAACTAATTTTAGCTTTTTCTAAAACTGATTCAAGTAAATTTTTAGCAACTACCCACTTTTCAGAAGATCCATCTTCCAAAAGAACTTGCGCTTCTAAGTAATCAATATCAGGATTAACCATGATCGCTAAGTTAAGTGGGATTGTCCAAGGAGTTGTTGTCCAAATTACAAAATATTTTCCAGGTAATGCTTCTCCAGAGATTGAAAGTCTAGGAAATTTAACATAAATAGAAGTATCTTTAATCTCTTTATATTCAAGTTCATGTTTAGCTACAGAACTTTGGGTTGCAAAATCCCAATGCATTGTTCGAAGCCCTTGATACAATCTACCTTTTTTATGAGCAGAAGAAACCAAATGCCAAACAGATTCAATATATTCATTTTTAATTGGTTGATAAGAATCACGAAAATCAAGAGTTGCCCCTAAACGCACAAAATCTTTGTCCATCTGTTCTTTCATTTCAAGACAAAACTTCTCGCACTCTTGTCTGAACCTAAGAAGACCAAATTTTTCAATATCTTCTTTATCTTTAAGGCCGTGCCTTTTCATAGTTTTTTGTTCAGTTGGAAGACCATGCATATCATAACCCATTCTATCCCAAACATTAAACCCATTAGCACGTTTATAACGCAAAACCATATCTTTTAGAGCCATATTCCAAGCATGACCCATGTGGATTTTCCCAGAAGTATATGGTGGACCTTCTAAAAAGCAGAATTTTTCACCTTCAGCATCACGATCTCGCAAAAATTGTACTGTTTCATTGTTATTCCAATGACGAAGTATCGCTTCTTCAGTAGCAAGTGAAATGTCTTTGTATTTCATGATAAAGAAGTCCTCTTCCGATAATATAAAAAGGTAGTGGCAAAAACAAGCCAATTACAAAAATAAAAACACTATTTATAAAATAAAATCAGAAATAATGAAAAATCTAAAACCTAATTCAATCCGCTACTTTCCATCGCATTATAATCACGACTTAACCCTGAATTAGCTCCACCAGAGTTAGATGTGTTTGGCAGATAAGATTTATCTTTTGCAAAAGGGTTAGTTCCAAGTAGTGGATCATCTTGCGCATCAATATTATTTAATGATTGATCTCTTTTTCTCAAAACTTCAGCAAGTTTGCTTTGTTCTTTCTCTTTTGCTTGATGAATAGATTCAAGTTTAGATACGACAGTATATTCAGTAGGATTTTTAATTCCCTCTGCCTTCCAATCAACAGCAATGTAAGTTCCTTGAGCTTCCATTAATTCAACAGCATAATCACCACCTGCTCTTACAACCCGTGCAGTTCCAGCAGTTAACATATCTTTGATACTTTTAGTTTCATAATTAATTGATTCTTTTGTAGCATCATCAAGGTATACCCCTGTAACAACATCTTCAGAAACTTGTCCTAAAACATAATCTCCATGTTGGTTAGAGAAAACTTTAGTAGCTCCATTTGATATTTTTTTACTAATCCGATCTGCTAAATCTCCGCTTGCAACTTGTCTTTGAGTCCCAGTTTCAAAAGTTTTTGGAACTTTATTTTCTCCAATATCAAACATTTCCCGAATATCTTTATCGGTGCGAGTATTTCCTTTCTTTGAATCTAATTTTTTGTAAGCCCCTGATTTCACCAAATCATGCGAACTAACAAGTCCTAAACCAAACCCTTTACTATAAAGTCCAATAGCATCTTCACGACTCAATTCGCCAGTTCTTTTAACATTCTGAGCAGCATAAACTTCATCAACCATATCCAAAAAGTCCTCACCTTCAAGACCACTTAATGCGCTTTGTTGTAAAGTACTATTTAGTTTACGTTTAACAACGCTCCCTCCTCTTAAATGAGGATGATAAACAGAACTTCCCCAATCATGGCCAGCATTTGCAAAATCATCATCATCAACCTTACTTCCTTCAAGTAAATCCGAAAATCCAATTCCAAAAGCTGCTTTAACAAGTGTTTCAAGATAACCAATTTTAGCAACGCTAGAACAATCAATTTCATCTAAGTTAACATTATATTTTTCTGCAGCTTTTTTAGCCAATTTTTCAAAGACACCTAAAGCCACAGCATACACTTCGCCAGATTTTAATTTAGTAGAATCTTTAGAATCTCTTGCTTTAAGTTTTGCATCCCACTCCCATTTTGTTGAGTTAAAAGCCCAGTTAACTAATTCTTGAGCTTCTTCAACACGTTCATCAATAAGAGCAAGATTTTGCCTAAGTTTTAGGTCTTTTTCTTTCCCACTAAGCCCTTCATATTTGGTATCAAAACCCCGAGAACTAAGTTCATAATTTTTATCTGAACTAAGCGACGCCTTAAAAGATCCAAGTTCCGCCTGATTTACAACTACTTCACCAACTTCTTTAAAATCAACTTTTTCTTTTTCATAATCAATTGTATGTTTACCATGATAAACTACTTTCATAATTCCTTCAATACCATTAAGTACACGATACTCGTCAACAGCTACAATTTTATTATTATCATCAAACTCCGCAATACAAAAAGTTCCTTGCGTTCCTTCATTATGCTCTTTTGCTAAAACTCCTGGTACAAAATTAAGAACTTTCATATCAATACCAGTACGGGCATCTTTATATCTTCGAAATTCAATTTCTGCATGATCTAAATGTGTATGTCCATTAACAACAACTTTTGGCATTTCAAGTCCTAAGCTATGTCTTTTTGCAAGCATCTGTTTAAAAATGTGAGAATGCTGATCATGTGTTTGTCCTTTAATTTTTGGTAAACCAACGTGATCAATAACCATATCTAAGTTTTTTGTTGTAGCAATTAATTTACTCATATCTTTTGTTGGATCACCCATCCCTTCAATTCGATATTTTTCTTTAATTAAATCATCACTCATGAAAATATGTTCCCAAGTCCCAGCTGTTCCAATTGGTGTAGAACCAGCACCACCTAAAGCTAAAACATCCATCCCAGACATTTTAAGAAGTTCATTGTGCATTGCACTCTCACCAAAGGTTTCAAAAAATGGTTTTTCAACATCCCAATTACCTGCAAGCTTCCTAGCTTTTGGATCTATTGCATGAGCAGCTTCATAAGTTGCTTTAGCATGCGCTGTAACTATCTTTTTTTGTCTCTCTTCAATATCCAAAAAACGCTGTAGTTGACCATCACTAAATTCACCTTTTTTAATTGACTCAAGCAAACTAGAATCTAGGCGATCATCTTTTGAAGAGCCTAATTCTTGAAGTAAGGATTGTCTAAATTGAACTTGCTGCGCAGCTTCTGACTTACTAAATGCAGAACTAAGTGTATGTGTAAAATCTCCAAGCCAAACTCTATCTTCAATACCTTTATTTTTGGCAAACTCTGTCACCCATTTCAAAGCATCAAAACGACCGTGCGGATCCCCTACAAAAAGCATTCGTTTAGGTCCACCATTCGCACTAGAATTAGCCCCATTACTTCCTCCAGCGCCATGCGAATAAATTGGAGCTCCAACTGTATCATCAAGCTGTTTTTCTAAACGAGATCGTCCTGGCACATTGCTTCCAGAACTACCTACTTGGCCAGCATTTTGAGTACTACCGTTCGCACTAGAAGCACTTAAATTTCCAGAATTTGCCTCTCCAGCAGACGTATTTGTAGTAGCCATAGTTGTACCTATATCTCTACTATCTCAAAAGAAATCTACTTTATAAACTTATCGTCACTAAATAGTGACTAAAAAGAAAAAGAAAAAATTAACTACTAAACTAATAATTAAGCTGCTTTTTTATGATGTTTATTATTATTAGCTGCTTCAGCAACAACCAAATCTTCAAGAGCACTTGACCTGCTACCTGCACCCAAATCTCTATCAGTAACAACTTTACCTTGCTGCCAGTATCTTGAAAACAATGCCTTCATTGCATCTGGAGTTGTACCTTTTTTATCATAAGATTCTAACTTAGTGGCCCCTGTTAATTCAGCCATATGACCAGCTGTCACCTTGTCTAGAATATACTTATTTCCAATTATTTGATATTGTTCTCCACGATCACGATTTAACTTTTCTGTTAACTTTTCTTTAATTTTATCAGGAGCATTTCTTCCTTCATTTACAGCAACATCATAAAGTTCAGATTGACTCATTCCAAAAAGAGCACGAAATTCATCTTCACTAAGACTGTCTCCATCTTCTTTCCCATGATATCTTTTAGCCTGAGCTTCAAACTTATCTTTAACATTATCTCCATATTGTTTAAGAGAATCAGCTGAATCCCAATCATAATCTCCTTCAATATTAGCACCAGCAACCGCCAGATCATGCATATCACTACGTTTTTTAGCATTAGCCTCTACCCTAGACATCTCAGCTTTAACATGTCCTTCAAAATGTTTATACGCCTTTTTATTATCATCACCATGAGATTTAGCATGATAGTCAATTGCTTTAACAATTGTTGGAACCTCTACTTTAGAAAAAC
Source organism: archaeon (assembly GCA_018697095.1). GTDB lineage: Archaea > Nanobdellota > Nanobdellia > Woesearchaeales > GW2011-AR9. The sequence continues at coordinate 349,896 of JABHSG010000004.1, forward strand.
TTTGATATACCATTAAAAATCACCTTTTCACCATAACTTAACTATAAACAAATTAAAAGTTTTTCGTACTTAAACTTGTCGCTTTACAAGTAGATAAGTCATATCCTCTTTCCTTCTAAAAATCCCTTAATTTCATTGACTTTTTTGTCTCAATTCTGCCATAACTTTAAATAAGCACATTATATTCTTTGCAAAGGATAATAGAGCAATCAAACTAATAAAATAAAGGGTGAAAAAACATTATGGCAAAGACAACTAAAAAATCAACTAAATCAAATTCTAAGGCTAAAAAATCAAAAGGTAAATCTTCATTAAAAGCCAAGTCACTTACTACAGCAAAAGGCAAAGCACCACTTCTACCAGTAGGTGCAGTACCTCAGCAAAATCAACTTCCTCCAGAGATGCAAAAAAAACTAAGCGATCTGAAAGCAAAACTCGACAAATTCAAAGAAAAAGTTGTTGACAAATTTGGTGATTATATTATTGGAATCACTGTTCTTCCACCACCTCAAGCTCCACCAGCAAATGCAGGACAAGCACCAGTAGCAGGACAAACTGCAGCAAACACAAAAGCACCTGGTCTTATGGCACCACCACAAGCACCCGGGATTCCTGGCGCACCTGCTAAAAAACCCCTTGGAAAAGACGATGTAGAAATTTTAATTCTAGTAGATGATAGTACCAGCAAAAAGATGGGCAAAGACGAACTACACCACAAGTTCTCAAGTATCATTAAAGATATCGCCAAGTCAATTGACAAACACCTAATTACTCAGGCACTTTTGTTAACAGACCTTTGGCAAAATTATTACGATGCTAAATACGATTTAAGTAGATTAATTGCAATGGCAGCTCCTATTTACGATACAGGAATGCTTGCTGCAATTAAAATTTCAGAAATCCACAAAAATATGGTTCTAAGAAAATTCGAAAAATACATCCTGAGTTATGTACTTGCAGGATCTTTAACCCAAGGACGTAATACCCAAAAATCAGATATTGATGTATGGATTGTAATAGACGACACTGACGTTAAAAAGATGTCAAGGCTCGAATTAAAAGAAAAGCTTCGATCAATTATAATTGGTATGGGCGCAGAGGCTGGTCAAATGACTGGTATCACCAACAAACTAAACATCCAGGTCTACATTTTAACAGACTTTTGGGATTCATTAAAAGAAGCAAATCCAATAATTTTTACACTGCTCAGAGATGGAATCCCAATGTACGATCGTGGAATTTTCATGCCATGGAAACAACTTCTTCGTCTTGGAAAAATTAAACCTAGTAGAGAATCAATTGACATTTTCATGAACTCTGGTGAGCAGATGAAAAAACGTATTCAAACTACTTTCAAATCTATGGGTATGGAAGATATGTATTACGCAGCATTAACACCAACACAAGCAGCAATTATGCTTTACGGTTTGCCTCCACCAACACCTAATGAAACACCAGATGTTCTTGAGGAAATCTTTGTCAAAAAAGAAAAAATGCTTGAGAAAAAATGGGTTAATGTCTTAAGGTATAATACCAAAGTTAGAAAAGACTTAGAGCATGGTGACAAAAAAACAATTACTGGTTCAGAACTTGATAAAATGCTAAAAGATACTGAAGAATATTTAGCACGAATCAAAAAACTCTTTGGACAAATTGAAGAAATGCATGATAAAAGGTCAGTTCTTAATTTGCATGATGAAACCATCACCATCATAAGAGACATCCTCAAATTAGAAGGAATTCAAAAAGCAAAAGAATCTGAAATTGTCAAAATTTTTGAAAACGAATTAATCCATTCAGGAAAAGTACCTCAAAGATACTTAAGAGACCTAAATGAAATAATCAAATGTAAACAAAAACTAGACAAAGGTAAAATCACTAAAACAGATATCCAAAAAGCTAGGAAAGAATCTGGTGGACTTATCAGATTCCTTGTTGATTATCTGCAACTAAAACGTGGACGTAGTCTTGAACGTGCTAAAATTAGAATCAAACATGGTTCCAAGTTCGCCGAGATTACTATGTTAGAGTCAGAAGCCTTCATCATAAGAGACTTAGACGCACGTGATGGTCAAATAGAAAAAGCCAAAATAAACACTGACGGATCACTTGGCCCTGCTAAAAAATCTAGTATGGAAGAATTTGAAAAAGCAATCGCTGGTGCTAAACTACCTGGCCGTGTTTTCATCAAAGAACCTATCTTTGAAGACATCAAAAAGCACTTTGGTAAAAATGCAGAAGTATTACTACAAAACTTCTAATAAAAACAAACCACAAAAAACTTTTTTTATTTTTTCTCAATTTTTCTTTAGGTACCCACAACACTCAAAAATAACCATTTCAAGGCAATTCTTATAAACTCAAAATTCATTCTTCATACTGGATGGCAAAGCGTAAGCTAAAAAATAAAGTAGTCAAAAAAACTACTAAAAAATCAAAAGCTAAAAATAAATCTTCTAAAACTAAGCCAAAGTCCAAATCATCATCAAAGAAACTCACAACAAAAAAAGAACTTCAAATTCTAGAATCAGAAATGAAAACAGTCCTTGGCAGAACTCAAAGAATCCAAACAAATCTAAAATCAATCAAAAAACTTGACAAAAAACTCCAAGAAGAAGAATTACAAGAACTCAAAAAACAAAAAGAGATCAAACAAGAAGAAAAAAAGATAGAAAAACAGCTTCTAAAAGTTGGAAACTTCACATTCAAAAGGCGCCACTTACTAGAACTCATTCGTGGAACTGCAGGAGCATTTTTAGGGGTTGGCCTTGGAAAATCACTTCTAAGTTTTGAAACTCTCGCACAAACACTTCCTTGGATAAATATAATAGGCATCCTTATTTTCATCTTAGCAGTATCAGCTCTTTTAATCTACAAAAACGAACATGATTTCATCAAAAAAGAAGGATTTATTATTGTTCCAAAAAGACTCATATTTCTCTACACTATTGCAATTGTTATTGAAGTATTATCACTCTATCTTTTCGGTGGCCTCCCAAGTGACCCAAGTGAATTAATCAAATGGTTAATTATCGGTTCATACCCAGCAATGGCAGGCGCAGTTAGTTTCAGCATGGGTTAAGATCCATATAAAGAACACTTCCAAAAAATCAAGCAGCTAAACTATCAAGAAAATATTTAAGGGCATTATCAACTGTATCATCAACCATCTCTTGAAAGTCACCTTCGTCTTGTTCATAAAAAAAAGGATCAGCATATTGTTCAACATGACGAAAATCACCTGCTGCTGATTCTACAACAATTACTGGTAAATCAACATTATTTCTTCTAGCTGCTTCTCTTCTATTATGACCATCTAATAAAACATAATCCCCTAAATGTTTATATCTCCTAGGTAATTCAAAAACAGGAGCTGGAGCTAAGTTTCCCAACCTACCATCTTTTGCAATTTTTTCTAAACCAAGGTTTGTTCTTTGATGTTCCCAAATAAGTACCTTATTTGGATTTACATTTTGCTGATACATAAGCTGTTAAAAGACGTATTACTTTATAAATTGTCTTGAAATTAACTACTTGTTAGTGATGATCTGCTTGTCTCTTATCAATCACATAGAACATTTCATTTTTAGTTTCAAACTTCTCCCACACATAACCTAATCGCTCACTCATGATCTCAACCCAACGACGCTGTGGATACTTCATAGGCAAACCAGTACGAGTAACTGTTGGAAATGATAACACAACAAATTGCGCAGAAACAGCTACTACAACATTCTCGGTATTCTTATGACCTTTGCCTTTGTCTAAATGGTCAGTCACTTTAAACATTAAACAAACATCTGACTCAGGCAACGAAGATACTAAAGAAACATCAAGTAAATCCAAAAGTCCTGATTCTCCAGCAAATCCATCTACTGTTTTAGAAAGTCCAGTATAAAATTTATTCAAAACATCTTGTTCAGAGACATTAATATCATACGAGTTAAATTCAATCTTGCCTAATTGTTTCTTATCAAGACCAATTAAACTAAATGGATTAAACCCACAACCAAGATCTAAAAACCTTACTTTTTTCAAATCAGATAAATAACACAAACCCCATATCTGTTTCCACACAAACCCATAATCAGAAGCTCTTTCTTTACTGGACGTATGCATTGACAAAACTTCCAAAGCTTTCTTCTTCAAAGAAGCAAAACTCTTAGCAGAACTAAGTTCACTAACCATTTTGTCATAATCCCTATCTCCTTCAGAAAACAATCCATGATAACGCCGCAAATTCTTACGTACACTTGAAACAACTCGCTTAAATTCGCTACTTCTACTATTTACGCCACCTTTACCTAATCCCTTCTTCAAGTAGCGCAAAGCCTTTGGGTCTCGCTTCAAAAACTCCTTAAGTTCCTTAATTGCAAACGAAGCATCTACTGAGTTTAGCTCCTTCTTTTTTAGTACAGCATCAACTACTAATACCACTACTTCATTAGACACACTAGGACCCATACAAATTAAAAAACAACCAAGCAAATAAACTTTACTACTATTTTGAAAAGCTTTTTAACCTTAAAGCATTAAACAAATCCATGAAAGATAATTCCGCTAAAGACTTTGCCAAAAAAGCTTGGCACTTTATTTGGCATAGTGATTCACCATGGAGTTGGATTGCTAACATCTTAATTGCATTCGTTTTAATCAAATTCATTTTTTATCCAGTTCTTGGAGCAGTTCTAGGAACACCATTCCCAGTAGTAGCAGTTGTATCAGAAAGCATGGAACATGGACTTCACAATGGAGAAATTTGTGGGCAAGACTTCGATTCCTTTCCAAAAAATTTTGACAGCTATTGGAATGTCTGCGGTCCATGGTACGAAAACAATGACAACCTAGAAAGCCCCATAGCAAAAGAAGATTTCAAAAAATTCAAATTCAAAAACGGTTTCAATAAAGGAGACATCATGGTACTTTGGAGAGCTAACTCAAATAACCTTGATGTGGGAGACGTACTTGTTTTCAAAGGCCCAGGTGGCCAACCAATCATCCATAGAGTCGTAAAGGTCTCGCAAGAAGACAACTCTTACTTCTACCAAACAAAAGGTGACCACAACAGCGATACCTTCGGAGGATTCCTAGGTGAAGATAGTATTAGTGAAGATCGTATCTACGGCCAAGCAATTTTAAGAATTCCATTTCTTGGTTGGATCAAAGTAGGTTTTGCCAACTTCCTAAGCCTCTTTGGCATCACAGTTTCTTAGTGACTAGAAACTGGTATAAGTTTTTTTAAAGTAGCTTCACTTTAAACAACTCATGCCAAAACGCCACATCAAAATCCAGCAACTTGTACATCAAAGCAATTACTACAAATTCGAAATCAATCGTATCAATTTCAAATACTTTGGAACTTTAGCAATCAGCACCATCATCGCAATCCCTAGCATCATTTTAATTCCAGAACTTACATACAAAAGCCTAATTGCAGTAATGTTCATAATCATATTCTCAAGTATCACTGCTTGGTACATCATAGAATCAAAACAAGCAAACAAAAAGATAAAACATATCAGTAAATTAGTACATGACACTTATGAAAGTTTACTAGAATAAAAAGTAAAATAAAAAATTAAAAAATAATTCTAACCCCTAGTTACTAGGAATATACGGGTTTCCGCCACTTGTACTGGTACGTGGTCCAGAAGAAGATGAACTTCTTGAGTAACCTTTGTTACGAGCTTGCCCATGACTTCTTGAAGCACCACTACTTTTTCTGCGATCATTACTTGATCCGCCATGACGTCCGCCACCTCGAGATCCTCCCGGTCCGCCTGAGCGTCCACGGCCTCCGCCATTTCGAGAGTTTCTTCCACCAAATCCGCGATCGTTATCTCCTTTCCAAGAGATTACAACTCTTTCAGTTCGTGGGGTGTCTCGGTGCTCAATTTCTACATCATTATCACGTAAAACTTTTTGAAAGTTCTCGTGGTCACGAGATGTTAAAATATTAATTGCTTTTCCTTCCTGGCCAGCACGTGCAGTTCGTCCAACTCTGTGTACGTATTGCTTACTGTCTTTAGGGATATCGTAATTAAAAACATGAGATACTTCATCTACATGAATTCCACGTCCAGCTACATCAGTACAAACAAGCACATTCACTCTGGTTTTTTCATCTGCAAATTTATCAAGCATAAATTGCCTTTTTTTCTGAGTAAGTCCACCATGAATCGCTGCAGATTTAAATCCTAAGTCTTTAAGGTTGTTAGCTACAAAATCAACATTACGACGAGTGTTACAAAAAATCATTACAAGGCTTCCTTTTTCCTCACGAAGTAAGTGTACAAGTAAACTAAATTTGTTACGATCTTCAGTATCATAATATACTTGAGTCAATTTTGAAGAGTCAACATAACTTTCTACTTCAACAGAACTATAAGTTGGAATATACCTTGTTACAATTTTGTGTACAGCTTCAGTAACAGTTGCACTAAATAATAGTGTTTGTTCACGATTTTTACACTGTTCTAAAATTGTAGAAACATCATCAATAAAACCCATATCAAACATGATATCTGCTTCATCCAAAGCTACAATACGCACATGGCTCAAATTAATTGTTCGGCTACGAATATGATCAAGTAAACGTCCAGGTGTTGCCACAACAATTTCACTACGCTTCAAGTTATGAATCTGTGGATTCATAGAAACACCACCATAAATAGAGCATGCTCTTAGGCCTTTATATTTACTATAATCATTAATAGCATCTTTAACTTGCTCAGCAAGTTCTCGTGTTGGTGTCAAAACTAATGATTGAATACCTTTACCTTTTACAGCTCTCTCAATCATTCCTGCTCCAAAAGCAAGTGTTTTTCCTGAACCAGTTTTTGATCCAGCTACTACATTTTTCCCAGCTAAGATAAGCGGGATTGCTCTTTCTTGTACTTCAGAAGGTTCACTAAAACCTAAATCTCTAATGGACTTTAATACATCATGGCTTAGTCCTAAAGCCTCAAATTTACTTGTCATTTTGTTTTATTTCTCCTAAATAGAATCTACAGATTACTTAATTTAACAACAAAGCAAAAAGCCAAGTATCAAATATGCAAATGTGACCTACTTATTATTTTTTCAGAAAAAGCCCGCTAAGCGAAATTTAAAATTACCAAATTTGTTTAATTTTATTCAAACAGTAATCTTCTCAATATGACCTACGCACCAAGAACAATTATTGTTATTAGCGCGCTGCAGTCTTTATCTGTTAAGCTTAAAAAGACCAGGCCATTTATAAAGCTATCACCTGAAACAAAGATTTTTACACAAAGCATTAAAAGTAATAAAAAACCAGAATGAGCATATAATAAAACATAAACAGAGGTTAATACTATGAACTATCTAAAAGACATCAAACCAGGATCAATTGACAAAATGAATGTAATCATCGAAATCCCAGAAGGATCCAAAAACAAATACGAATATGATAAAGAAAACAATGTTTTCGCACTAGACCGTCCACTTAATTCAAAGTTTGGTTACCCTTATGATTATGGATTTGTCCCACAAACTCACTGCGAAGATGGTGACCCACTTGACGCTTTTGTGATCATGCGAACCCCTACTTTCCCTGGATGCCTAGTTCCAAGTAGAGCTATTGGAGTTATGATTATGGAAGATGGTGGAGAACAAGATGACAAATTGATTTGTGTTCCTGCTAAAGACAAATATTACAACAACATCAAAGACCTAAAGGATTTACCAAAACAAATGCTTGATGAGATTAAACACTTTTTAGAACATTACAAAGATGTTAAAGGTGGAAAAGTTACAATCACAAGTGTCGAAGGTAAACAAAAAGCCAGTGAAGTCTTTGAAGGCTCAATTAAAATGTACAAAGATCTCTAAGAACACAAAAAACAGCATTTGTTTTTATTTTTTCTTCTTTTAGTTATCTTCCTTACTTCAAAATTTATCCAGAACTTCTTCTAAACTGACTTAGATCTAAATTTTTCAAAAATTCATCTGCCAAAAAAGCGTTACTTCCAAGGCTTTGATAAGCCCAATCAACTCTTTGTTTATTACTTTTCTTAAATCCATAAGCTGGTTCCCAAAGAAGTGCAGTACCAAACAAAAATGCTAAAGCCGGATGAACCGCAACAAGCCCAGCTGTCCCAACTAAACCTAAAACACCAATCTTTCTCACTTTTGTTTGTAAATCCTTTTGATTTTTTGTAGTATAATCCCAATTCAAAAGTGGAACTCCAACACCAACTTTGTTTAAATCTCCTACCAGCCCACTAATTCCAGCATCATATCCATTATCAATTTTTATTCTATCAAAAGTATCAATTCGTCCTAAAGACAAAATTCTATCCCTATAGCCAATAACCCGACCCATAAAAGAACCATCTCCTTCCACAACTGACCTAACAAAATTATCCTGTTCAATATACTTACAAATAGCATCCCCTAAAAGCGCAGCCCTATCTAGTGTAGAGTCCAAAGAAACAAACTTATCATAAGATCCAACTAATTCAGCAACAGATCCTCGTATTACAACCATACAATTTCAGCAAAATCCCCTTTTTTATATCTTATGACCTAAAAGAACTAAAATTCCACCACGTAAGATATATAAAGCAAAAGCTTCCCAAGAGACTCGTTACAAAGGGACTTTATGGAAGTGATGCTCCAAAATCCCGATAGCTTCAAACAAATAATGTAACAAAGGTGAATATAAATTGGCAAAACAAACAGTAGATGTACTAATTGAAGGTGGAAAAGCAACTGCAGCTCCACCACTTGGACCAGCGCTTGGTCCTACAGGAGTTAATATCGGACAAGTAGTGGCTGATATTAACAAAAAAACAGCTGACTTTAAAGGAATGAAAGTTCCAGTAAAAGTTATCGTAGACACAGATTCAAAAACCTACGAGATTGAAGTTGGAACTCCCCCTGCAGCACAGTTAATTAAAACTGAAGCTGGTGTAAAATCAGGAGCTTCTAACCCATTAACAGAAAAAGTTGCAGATCTAAAAATTGAACAGATCATCAAAATTTCTAACATGAAACAAGATTCACTTCTTGGTGCAAGTACCAAAGCAAGAGTAAGAGAAATTGCAGGAACTTGTCAAAGTATGGGGATGATGATTGAAGGAATGTCAGCAGCTGACGCTCTAAAAGAGATCAAAGCTGGAAAATTCGATGATAAAATTAATTCAGGTAAGACTGAATTAACTGCTGAGGAACTTAAAGTTCTTAAAGAAGAAAAACAAAAACTTCAAGAAGAGTTAAAGGCTAATCGGGATAAATACATGGAAATCGGGCAGAAAATTCTTCAAGAGATGGAAGGAAAAGATGCTAAGAAGATTCGTGCTAAATTAACCGAAGCAGAAGTTCCAGTAACAATTCAAAACGAATTAATTCCACCAGAGAAAAAGAAGTAAACTTCTTAATTTTTTTATTTTATTTTTTTTCAATTTTTATTTCTTTAAAACAAATTATTCTACATAACAAACTAATTTTTTAAATCAAAAAACTATTTCCATAAAGAAGGATTATATCTTAAATATCCATCAATGTTAATAACTATTTCTCCATTAACAACTAATCAGAAAAATAACCACTATTTTGTGCACCTACAGAAATCAAAAAATCAGTCGCAGGAAAATCAGCAAGTGTTTGACCAGAGATCATTTGATCTGGTCCACCACCAAAAGTATAATCTCCACTTTCCAATTCTGAACTAACATAACAAGGGGTTAAAAGCGCTGCCTCGCCAGATAAACCAACCGTACATAAACGAACTTCTTCTCCATCAGCAAGTGCAACATTAGAAGCCAGTTCAGCTAGATATCCTTGATCAACAGGTTCAGAACTATTTGATGAATAGATTCCACCAAATTTACGATTAGCAACATTAAAATTTTCCCAAAGTGCGTCAACACCACCTGTCTCAAGCAGATTAAGATTATAACCTAAATCAGTCATAAAAAGACGAGTGATTCCGTCACCTGAATTATAAACAATTCCAATTGCAGGATTATCCACATCCATAACATTAACATCTAGAACAGCTGTTGAACCATTAAAAGCTTTAAAGTAAGTATTTTCTCCATCAGTCACACCAAAAACAGGTCCTCCACTATAAGAGTCAGTAAAACATGCATTATACTCTCCTAAACTAAGACACTCGCCACCTAATCCAGCAACAGTATCAGGCATTCCTCTTTCACCTGAAAGCAAAAAAACATCAATTCGATCTTGCGGATCTGGACCACCATTATGCCAACGTCCAGCCGGAGTTAAATCTGCTGCAGCAATAACATTTTCTAACGGTACATAACCAGTATCAAAAGCTTCTATGTTTTGATCATCTGTTCCAACTTCAGAAGTGTCTCCCTCAGAAAAAGAAGAAGAAGAAGAAGAACCACCAATTAAAAAAAAATCATTATCTGGAGCACAACCAACACTTGCTGATAACAAAATCCCAGCAAGTCCAACAAGTCCAGATCGATTCATAGTACTACTAGAAAAACACATTTCTATATTAATACTTCCTTATATCAACTACAAAAAAATAACTCAAATTCAGTGAAAAAGGATTATCCTAAAATCTAACGGTAATCAGCTGCATCATACAAACTCATCTCTAAAGGAGTCACAACTCCACCAACTATAGAACCGTCTGTACCTAATTCAGAACCATAAATAAAAATTCCCAAATTACCTGCACTTGCCTCTGGCCATCCAAAAAACATTGTCTCTTTGTCTTCTCCGGAACTAACATGATCTGGATCCACTACTAACAAACTATCATCAGCACTGATAGCACTTTGCCTTGCAACAATTCCAAGAACCGCATAATCGTCATCAGTAAGATCATCAAAATCAGCTTGCCAACCTAAACTTGCAACTTGATGCCAATCGTATAAACTATCATCTCCAATAGAATCATTACCAGGCTCACCAGTTGCTGGATGATTCAAATATTCTCTAACGTCAAGAAGTTCAACTTTCAAAGGAGAATACCCCATAGAGCAAAGCTCCTCCCATTCAGGACTTGGCCCATCATCTCCTTGGCAAAGGTAATGATAATTAAGTTCAATCCCAACTAATATTTCAGTCCTCCCATCAATTTCAGCTTCACTAGCAAAAGCGCGTTGCACTTGAAAAGCACGACTAAAATCATTAATATGGCAACTTCCATCATCTCTAACGTATATAGAAACACCAGTATTTTCCCCAGCTGAATAATCCCCATAAACACTAAAAACAAAATCATCGGTTTCAAAACCAGGTAAAATTCCATCTAATGGACAATATTCCTCAGCTAAACCACCATTTACAACCTTATGAATATTTTGCATCCGAGTATCGCTCCACCACTGAACTCCAAAATCATATTCAGTGATTGCCACATAATCACCTAAATCTAAGTCATCAGAACCATCAGGATTAACTCCATCAAAAGAACCACTTCCTTGAAGGCTTAAGTCAGGGAACCCATAAGGAACTTCTGAAACTCCAGAATCAGAACTACTTCCTTGCTCAGAATCCAAATCACGCTCAGCAAATAAAGAATCATCACATCCAGAAGAAAATCCTAAAGAACTAGCCAGCAAGATTCCAACAAGTCCCGATCTTCTAAACATAAACAAAGAAAAACACCTTTCTATAAAAAACTTACCAGTTAACTTATTTCAGGTGACAAGATTCACAGTAACTACCGCTTGTGGTGATTTCGCCCAACTTTCAAACGATCAAGTTCTTCAACTTCAACTTTTTTAATAGACAAAACTGTTCTAGACAAATCTTCTACCAAATCCACAAGCTCGCGACTTTTCTTTTGCTGTTTAACAAGTAATGTCACAAGTACAATTGCCTGCACAAGTAGTATCAAAGTAATAATAGTAAGTCCAAGTACAACTTCAATAAGTGGAATATCCACGCCAAAAATTAACACTCTTCATCATCACCTCATCTATCATAACGGTTTAAAAACCACTCCCGTGGTGCTAGTAACTTTGTTACTAAGCAGCATTTTGCTTTTCGTCACCTACAACATACATTTTCTATCCGAATTTAAATCTTTCTTATTTATCCCCAGAGGACTAACTTACTCAAAACCCACATGAACTAACTTATTCCAAATAAACCTCAAATCTCTTTGACGACAATTCATGAAGCCCTTGCATAATTTTCATCTCAACAACATAATCACCAGGATCATAAACTTCTGGATCATATGAAAATTGTTGCGCAAACACAAATCCTTCTTGTGAATCAATTGGATATGGCCCATACAATTCTGCAAACACAACTTTAGTATCTGGGATAAAAAGCTTAATGAAAGGGATATTATTAAGTCCACCAACTTCCATTAGTGATAAAATATTAACTTCTAAATAATAATCTTCATTTGAAACAAAGCCATCAAAAATCAAGTCTGTAACTGCGCCACCAGTGATTGAATCCCCACCATCTCCACCTTCAGCAATCAATTCACTTTTATCAACAATCATTGCATACAAATCTAAAGTTTTCGCAGTAGTATCAGGAACTACTGCAGTAGCAAGTGTTGGTTCTTGTACAATTAAAATTTCTTTTTCATAAACAGACCCATCATAAGAAAGAAGTTCTATTTTAATTGGGATTTGTGATTTTGTACTAAACCCTGCTGCAACTTCAATATCAAGTGAAATCTCTTCACCTGGGTTAATCTCAACAAGCCCTCCAGCTGAACTAATAGAAGCAGTAAGTAAATCCCCAGACACCGGAGCTTTAGAATAACTCATCCCCAAGTCTCCAGTTGAAATTAAGCTAGAAGTTTTTCGTGTAACAATTAATTTAGTCTCTTCTGAAAATGCTCTGATTTGCGGTTTAAGTTGTATCTTCTTATCACCATCATTTTTCAAATCAACACTAATTGTAGTTGTAGGTGTATTAGCTGCTTCTTTTGCAGTTGCAGCATCATTAACTTTTGCTACAGGAGCTTCTTCGCTAGCTTCGCTACTACTATCATCCCCTAAAGTCCCAAGTGACCCAGCTAGCCCTGCAAGATTAGATCCATCATCACTATCATCAGTGGCTGTTCCATCTGATTCTTCTCCTTCAGAACTTTCTGGAATATCAACAACAGTCTCCACTTCAGGTTCTCCAATAACTAAAACATCATTTATTTCTTCAACATCATCATAAACATCTTCGTCAGGTGGGGGAATTTCAACATTCCCATCATCAACTACTTCATTAGATTCAGTTGGAGTAGACTCTGAAGACTCACTTGACTCACTAGATTCACTGTCTGATTCACTTTCGCTAGATTCAGAAGATTCACTTGATTCTGAGGAATCGCTTGACTCAGAACTAGAGTCCGAGGAATCACTACTTGAGTCAGAAGAACTCTCTCCAGAACCGCCACCTCCTCCGCCAGAACTACAAGCTTGAGTCAAATCAGGTCTAGAAACTGTTGTCCCACAAGCATTTGCATCAACACATGTTCTTGTTTGCAAAGAACTACTACAACTTGAAAATGCTGAACAACTCCAACTTTCACTACAAGTAACATCATATACAAGTGGCAAATAATCCCCACCAACAGTAAAATTTGCCGAAGAATTCCAAGGAATATCTGTGTCACCAATTTCATCACCACTAAAATTAGATGGATGAACTAATCCAACACCATTATCAAGTCCAGAATAATCACTCCAAAAGTTACCACCCATGCAACTTTCACCAATGATGTTTGTTTCAGTACAAAAATAACTTGAATTCCAATTATTAAAATCAGTTGAAATAGCATTAATTGTGCTATTAAAGATATTATCAGCAAAAGTACTATTAAAAGAATTTACCAAATAAACACCAGTAGAAAAATTTTGAAATTGTGAACCATTAATCACTGAAGTATTTACATCATCAAAAAAGATCCCAGTCCCAACAGCCCCTTGAAAATCAAAATCAATAATTGATATTTCAACTGAAGAACTAATATTTATCCCTTGCGCAGCATTTACAACCGTCCCATTTTTCAAAGTGATACTATCAAGATTTGTTCCATTCAAAAAAGTACCAGTACCATCACCAGTCATAGTATTCCCATGCAAATCAATTACTATATCAGAACCACTAATTGTAAAACAATCACCACTAAAACTAGCTGTTTCAGTAACATCTATATTAGGAAAAGACAATTCACCACAAGCATCTAAGACCATACTTACATTAGTATAACTACTTTGATTTAAATCAAAATCTGAAAGTAAAACAGAACAAGTCCAAGTTTCTCCACTTGAAGTATTTGTACCAGGAAGATCAACAAGTAAGGTTTCACTATTATTAGACATAAATTTTGAACCATTAGAATAAAAATTAGTTCCATTATAAAGTTCCCAATAAACATCCATCCCTGTTCTCAAATCATCTTCTCCAGTAACATAGCAACTCATTGTTTCAAAAGTAGTATTTTGTCCAGCAGTACTATTAACTAAAAAACTAGAGGTCACAGGAACATTATTTTCCAAAACAGTATAATTACTAAAACTACTCACATTAGTATAAAGTGACCTTGTCACATTATTGTAAGTGGTATTACAAAGTGAACTATCATTATCACAACGTACGTCATCTTTGTATAAATAAACAGAACTCGAATTAAAACCTAAAACATCGAACCTTATCTCTGCACTCTGATTTAATCCACCAAGTTCAAGAGAATCTATTCCAAGAAGTTTATCATAAGTTCCACTCAAGTTACTTTGCAAAAAAACAGTAGTCCCATTACCTAAACCAACACTACCATTAACACTCAAATTACTTGAGTTCCAAAAAATTTCACCAATCTCACTATAATTAAAAACAAAATAATTATAGGTACTAGAATTTTTATCTTCAATCAAATAATTCCCAGGGGTTGAAAAATTCACATTCCAAATTGTTGTTCCATCAGCAGCTTCCTCTAAAAGCAAATATGTCTCAATATTCGAATAATTCCCATATTCAATAAATGTATTTTTAGAATTTCCTCCAATCCTAATACCATATTCAGTCA
The DNA here is from genome assembly GCA_018697095.1 of archaeon. GTDB lineage: Archaea > Nanobdellota > Nanobdellia > Woesearchaeales > GW2011-AR9. Next base: position 364,900 of record JABHSG010000004.1, read on the forward strand.
TATTGCTCATATTCAAATATTCTAATTTAGCCCCATCACTAGAATTCAAAACTATTCCTGTTGAAAAATTCAAAATAGTTACATTCTTAATTTCAAAATCATCAGAACCACTTACATTAAAAGCAATTCCACTCCCATTTCCAATTATAGAATATCCTGCACCATCCAATACTAAGCCAGTACCATTCATAGTAAAACAATCACCTGTTGCAGTCACATCAGCGCTCAAAGTCGTATCACCAGATATTACACTACAGGCAAGACTTCCTTCTGAGGTACTGTAATTACTAAAACTAGTTACGTTCGCATACAAAATACCACTAGCAATATTATATGTCACATTACAATTATTACTATTATCACACCTAGTTCCATCTTTCAATAAAAAGGGAGTAGAACTGTAAGACAGATTATATATTTCAATCTTAGCAGTATCATTTAAAGAAGTGCTTGCAAAACTAATATCAATTCCAACTAAATTTTGACTAAGAGTAATTCCCGCACCTTCATAAAAATCAAATCCACCAACATCTGTATCTGAAAGGTTCCAAGAGATCAGGCCAAGTGTATTGTTAAATAAAATATAATCATTTAATTCAGCTTCTGTATCAAGATAAGCGTTTGAAGCACTATTTCTAATATAAGGATTAATCAAATTATTTTCCGAAGAAGCAGTTTGATAACCCCATTTTGCAAGAAACATAGTTTGGTTTTCAAAGACATTATTATTAGAAGAATCATTTAAAATTCTAATCCCTTGAGCTGAAATCACATTAAAATAATTATTTCTAAATGTATTATTATCTGAATCCAAAGTAAGCTCAATCCCCCTTGTAACAAAAATAAAGCTAGAGTTAGTGACATTGTTAAATGAAGAATTATCTAATTGTAATCCTTCACCATTAGAATTATTATATACTGTTACTTTATCAAGCAAAGAATAATTAACATCTTCTAGTTGAATCCCATCATTTGTAAAATTAAATATCTGAACTTCAGTAATATTAAGGTTTTCCGCAACATTTTCTGCATATATTCCTTTCTGAAATGTTGAGATATTAGAAAAATTAAATATTGTAACATTTGAAAACCCAGTAACACTTATTGCAGTTCCAGCACCACTCCCTATCAAAGAATAACCTGCTCCATCAAGTACAACATTACTTCCTGCAATTGTAAAACAATCCATAGTAACATTAATGTCATTGGTTAACACAGTATCAGAACTAATTGAATCACAAGTAACTGCAACTTCAACAATAGCATAATCTGCAAGCAAACTTGCATTCGCATAAGCAATACCTGTCCCAGAGTTATAACTTAGATTACACAAAGAGCTATCATTATCACACTGTTTACCATTTTGATGAAACTCAACAGAAGTATAAGCTAGATTGTAAAACTCCATTTCCATATCGTCATTCAAACTACTATAAGTCGGCCCTGTAGTTAAATTAATATTTTCTGAACTAATATTTACTAGTTGACCAAATCCAAATTCACCTGGAGAATTCACAGTTGTCCGAGTAAGGTTCCAAGTAACACTAGCATCGTCAGTCAAGTATTGAACTGGTTCGTAGTTATCATTTTGATCAAAAAAAGCCCTACTGGCACAAGAGAGTATAGTCATGTTTCGATAAGTATTTGCAAACCCATTAGTTTGTATACCAACATCTGTATCAACAATCAATTCATTTTCAAACAATGAATTTGTAGTTGTAGAAGAGACTCTATATCCAGAGGTTGGAAAATCGTAATAATGATTATTACGTACAGTTAGATTCCGATTTATTCCAAGTATATCCATTGCTCTTGTAAGGCCTGCACTAAAATTATTAAATTCAAATAAAGAATCATTAATAGCAATGGCTATAAGTCCAGCACCGGTAATATTTATATCAGAAAATCTGGCACCTGCAGAATAATAATAAAGGATTCTTGAATCATTAATATTGATATAGCTAATATTCATTGGACCCTGTATATACCGAATATCAAAAGCAGTAGAAAAATTACTGATATTTGCAAAATTTTTAATTGTGACATTTGAAACATCCCAGGCATTAATTGCTATTCCTGAGCCTGGACCTGTGATTGTATAACCAGCCCCGTCTAAAACAAGATTACTTGCACTGATATTAAAACAATCTCCACTAGCTGTGATATTATCAGTCAGTATTGAGTTTGAACTGATATCGCCACAACTACTTACTGCAGCTGTAACTTCTTCTTCATCAATTGCTGAAACACCAACTTCTTCTTCAACCAAACCTTCGTCCAAAGGTTCTATCTCTTCTTCACTTGAGTCAGATTCCTCAGGAACTTCTTCTTCTATTACTGTAGCACTAATCTCATCCAAACCTTCACTGATAGAATCTTCTCCAATAACGCCAGTATCCAGCCCACTTGAAATTGAACCAACTCCTATTGCTGCACCAGTAAATCCAGAAGAATCAAGAAGCAAAAAACCAAAACCAATTATGAAAAGAACTAATGATATAGTCAAAACTATTCCTGCTTTAGAAACACTCCCCATCCTCATAAAATAAAGCAACTGATGGTATATAAACATTTAGCCTATTTCCACTCGACAAAAAGCAAAATAATAACTAAAAAAGAGAGATTAAAAAACAAGCAACCAAAAACAACAATTAAAAAGTATAATCAAAAAAAACATGCTCAAATCTACACAAAAATGTCCCATTTAGAAGCTACTTCTTCAAGTGGGATCCCTAAAGCAATATCACTAACATATTTTTTATATTCCTTAAGCTCTTCAACATGTCTTGAACAAAGTTTTTCCATTACGCCGCGACTCGTATTCATAGCAGAGAATACCTTCCCATTGCTTCGATAAAAATTCTCTTGCAAGATAGTACAATCTTCATCCTTCCTACGATTAGCTTTTGGTATTTCAACTTTCACAGTACCATCTTTTCTAAATCCAAAAGAAAATGGAAATATCCTACATATTGCAGGTCGATCATTAAATATTTGACAACCATCTCCGTCAACTAAAAAATGACAATGACCTTCTTTTCGAATCAGTTGCAACACTTTCCCATCTTCATATGCTTCAAACATGAAAGGATCACTCTCTTGGACACCTTTAGCAAATGAATCTCCAACTACTCCAAAAACTGCAATAGAATCTAGCGGCAAACCAGTTGCTTTTGAAATACGCATAACATCATGTAAAGTCACAAAAATGCCACTGCCACTTCCAGTACAACAGCCACCACCTTCACTAACACAACGCTCACATGCAGAAAGGTTGGAGTAAGAATCATCATCTGTTAAAACATTCAATTTCACCATGAGATCCAAAGCGCGCAACACTTCCTTTTAAGGCTACCTATTCTCAAATCTATCTCCTATAACACAAAGAGATAATCAAAGAAACATTTAAAGAAAAATCAAAGAAATATTAAAAATAAAAAATAAAAAATAATCAGTTTTATTGCCAGATTTCATACTCTTTTATGATGAGTACTAAAAAGAGTATCAGTAGCACAGCTCCAGCAATCATATACCAAACACCATCTCTAAGAAGACCAGTGTTAAGAGACTGAAACATTCCCCAGCCCATTACTGCAAAACCAAGCCACAAAAATTTATCCAAAACCAATTTCATGATTTCAAACTCTTGACTTGCAGTCATCCTTTTTTTAGAAGAACGGTTAGCTGGTGCTCGTACCATTCCCTTTTTTGACCGTTTTTTTACCATCTTAATTCATACCTCTAATTTTAATCCCTAACTAGTCTTCACAAAAAAGTTTGCAGTAGCATACTCTGTAACGCCAGCCCCACTTGAATCTTCTGCTTCCCAAAGTACAATTTTATACAGATATGTCCCTTGTTTATCTGGAGCAGTTAACGAAAACTTAATTATGTCTGTATCACCTGCACTAATTTCACGATAATCATTATCCCAAAAAATTTTTACATCAGCAGCACTAGTTGCCAAAGACATTTTTTCCCCACTAATAAAATCTGCAAAATCGATACCATCTTTCACATGAAAAGTAACTGCAAAAAACTTAGACTGGTCGTCAGTATTTTTTATTCCAACAGCTTGAACTTCTTCATCTTTAAGTTCCAAAGTTAATTCATCACTAGGAAAACTCAATTTATTATTTGATCTTCGCAGATCATCCATGATTTGTTGCTGAATTTGATCTTGCACTGAACTTGAAGTATCAGTTATTTGCTCGAATTGCCCTTTTACAAAACCAAGAGCTAAACCAAGTACCACAAAAGCAATTACAACTATTACAATTGCTTCAATAGATAAGTTCAATGAAGCTTTTTTGTTAAACTTCTTTTTAAATTTAGAATACACCATCTCTTTGATCACCTCAATCATTAATTTATAACACGCATCTCTTTTACTATCATGTACTTCAATAGCACTAAACAAATATAACTATCTTAAGGTATAAAAAGCTTTATGTTTAGGGTGTTAGAAAAACCAAGTAAATCGCATAAATTATTAAAAAACAAAAATTCTATTAATATAAAAGGTTAAAAATTAACATAAAGAAATTTTGACCAAATATTAAAAAAACATAAGCAAGCAAAAAACTTGGAACAAAAGGAACTCCTTCTTTTATCTTCACTGATTCCAACTTTCCACTCCCATAATACTTTAACAATATTTTCAGATCTGATCGATCAAGTGTTTTTTTAGCAATAATTTTCTTACTACCAACAAACACAGTTTCACTAAGCCAATCACCTTCAACTAAGTCTACTATATCTTTTTGAACGAAAAAACTACTTCTTTCAACAGCTGTGATAAACAAAAACAAAAAATAAGCAAGTAAGATGAATATTACAAATAACAAAATTGAAACATCAATAAAAATTCCAAGCAGCAAAAAAAGTAAACTGCTAATAATAGTTATATAAAAATAATTTTTACTTTTATAGAAAACCACCTTAAATTCTTCCAAGAAGCTCTTCCAATGACTAACCGCCATAAACAAACTAAACACAAGTGACCATAAGGCCCCAAAAGAGAATAACAATACAAAAAAGACCACCAATTCAAATCCACTATACATACTAACTTCTTTTAAAGATGTGAATATAAAATCAAACCCAATTAACATACCCATGCCCATCAAAAGTTTACTATCAGCGCCACCCCATTGCCCTGCATAATACAAAAACAAAGATAACAAAAAGAAAATCAAAAAACCAACTATCCCTGAAACAAAAAATTGCCAACCAGATTCAAAAATGCCAATTACTCTATATCCAAAAGCAAAAAATAATAATCCTAAACTCAAAAGATCATATACTTCGCGAGATTTAATATCTTGCACTGATGCTACTAATAAAACAAAAAGAACAACCAAACTGGTAAAAAATTCTACGCCAATAAATTCTATCCCTACCATACACATACCTTACTATAACTCAACTATAACACAACTATAACACAATTTATAACACATATAAAACATCTTTTTTTTACAGATATATAAAATAAGCCTAAGTACACCCAGATAATACCTCCCTCAAGCAAAAGTTTATAAATTAAATCTACGCCATTACTGATTGTATTTGACTTTTCAGAGGTGTTATGGTGGCAAAGGTAAATCCTAAATCAAAAAAACAAATGTATGAAATTCTTCCACAAGATATTTTAGAAGCCCTACGCTTTGATGTAGAAGCTCTTAAAAAAAAATTAGAAGAACCAACAAACAAAACAAATGAACTGATTTTAGAAATCGAAAGTCTAAAAGATTCTATTCATGATCTAAATGATATTTTCAAAAAAGCACTTCATCAAACTGAAGACGAAGACATTTACAAAACAATTCATTCGTTAAATGAACGCCTTGAGACAGTTCAAACACAAAACGAAACTATCGCAAAAGGAATGATTGCAATTTCTGACAAAGTAGAAAGTTTTGTACAGAGTCAAAATTCAAACAAAACCCCAAACTCACTTCCAATTTCCAAAGAGTCAATGCAAAATCAGATGAGAAGACCAACGCAAAATAATCTTCCACCACAGATGCAAAGAGTTCATCAAAGTATAGTCCCACCACCACCAGGAATGGGAAGGCCAAGCATGGGAGGAGTCCCACCACCAAGCCCAGCTGGAAGAAAAAAACGTAGCTTTTTTTGAAAATAAAAAATAATTAATATTAAAAAATAAAAAGATGACATCACTTAGAACAAGACAATTGCTGAGTACTGCAGCAAGGATAAAAAAAGACGAGGCGCAATCTCTGTCTCGTGATGAGATCAGTAAAAAAATAGATGAGATAAAATATCTTTCTTCTAAAAAAAATGTTCCAAAGTTAAGTTTACGTAAAGAGATCTTGCATTTAGAAAAACAGCTAGGATCTTTATTCAATATTGAAAAAAAATTACTACGTAAAGAAGAGCATGAATCAATAAGAGTATCCAACCTAAAGCGCCAAGTAACTCTTCTAAAAACTAAAATTGAAAAATCCAGCAATCCAGACATTGAAGAGAAAATAGAAAAGTTAACCATGATTTTAGGAGAACTTTTAGCCAAATCAGATACTGCTGACAATATTAGACTTAAAGCAAAACTCGATGAAACCCTGCACTTAGAAAAAGGCAAATGGGAAAGACAAAAGCAAATGCAAGACAACTCTAAACTAAACAGTTATGGTTCCAATGAACTATCTCCTGCAAAAAAAGCAAGAGCATTAAATTTGATTAAAAAAACTACTCAATTAAGAGAACTTCTTGAAAATAAAGCAAACATTGCTAAAAATAATGGTAATGATAAACTTCTTGAAAAGTTAAAACAAGATATTTTCCTATTAGAAAAAAAATTAGACCAATTAAAACAAGATTTCCCTCAACTAAAAAAAGAAATAGCTTTAGAATTGGAAAAAGAAAAAGCTTTTGCAAAAAGTATTGGAGCACAAATAATTCCAAGCCAAATTTCTCCAATCAGATCTCACTTAGAAAGTTCAACCGCTACCCCAGCAGACACTAGCGCCCCACAAGTAAAACATAATATGATGATGGTCCATCCAAATATCAATGGCAACCAAGAGGACATCACTTCAGAGTCTGCACTTCCAAGAGATAATCAAGGAGTACTACAAAATCAAGGTCAAAATCTCGAAGAATCTATGCAAGAAGCAAATAGTGAACAAATAAGCCAATTTGCAAACCAAATGAATGGCCCACAAACCGCGCAAATGGGAACAATTGATCAAGCAGACATCAATGAACAAGAGTTAAACGATGAGTTAATTGCAGAATTACCTCTGCCACCACCACCTAGGATCAAAAGAAGATAAGTTACTATTCTCTACTATTAAAAAAATTGAAATTAAATTAAAAAATTCTAAACATCCCTAGGCATTACGGTTTTACGTCCATTTTCCTTAGCACGATTACAAGCGTCAGTAATTAATGCTCTAACTTTAGAATCTAATTTGTCCATAAAATCATTAGACATATTTTCAACACCAGTACCACTTTCTCGAAGCAGATCTTTTATTTGAGTTCTTACAACTATCATAATACTAAAAATACTTTTCTAAATATAAAACTTCTGCTGCTAATTATTCTAAATACTCATTCTATACTAAAATCTCCAAAAACAATATAAATCATCATTCTACCAAAAATAACTAATGGAACAAAAAAAAACAGACCAAAACAGTAATCTAGATCATAACTGCATATTCTGTAAAATCGTAAAACAAGAGATTCCTTGTTACAAGATCCATGAAAATGAAAAATTTCTAACTTTTTTAGATATTACTCCAAGAAATAAAGGGCACTGTTTAGTTATTCCAAAAAAACACTACCGTTGGGTTTGGGACATCAAAGAAGAATATAGTCAAACTACAAATCTAATTGCAAACGCACTAAAAAAAGCATTTGATACTAACTGGGTCGTTTCGCAAGTAATGGGAGACCAAGTTCCACACGCTCATATCCACTTAATTCCTAGGTTCCAAAGTGACAACCATGGAGCTTGCATCAATCCAGAAATCTCAAAAGAATTCACAAAAGAGCAAATGCAAGAATTCACAGAGTTAATTTCAAATTCAATTAAATTGCTTTGATAAAACTACTCAGCCAATAAAGCAATCATTTTTAAAAAACCGCTAAAATAAATGGCAAATGCCAGATTTCCATATTCATAGAACAAATACCTCAAGTTATTCTGCTAGCGCAACTTATGTCCATGATGGAGTTAGTCTAGACGTAGCACTTGTCCAAGAACAAGGAACAGAGATAGGCAAGAAGATTACGGTCTATTCTCAAGTCCAATTACAATTGATGGAAGAGTTGGTATTCTAACTGCAGTTTTAGATGGACATGGAAAAGCAGTTACTTCTACAGGCATTGGCACAGGAAGACTAGCAGCGCAGATTGGAGCACTCGCAATTGAACTTTATGCCCAAAGTAAAACATTCAAGCCCCAAACAAATGATGAATGGATAGCAGATCTAGATCTAAGTATTTCAGAAAGAAGAGTAACTCCTTTAGCTGAAAGAAAATTCATTCACAAAATAATGTATGCTCAACAATTTTGGACAGACACACTTTCTACAGAACGTAGACGTGCTAAAAGAATTACTACTGCACTTAGTTTATACCAAGAGATGATAGCTTATGGTGAAATTAAAAACCTATCAGATGTAATGATTAAAGGCGCTTACCCTCTTGTCTGCGCACTTGCTCAAGATTTAGACCTCACTGGTCCAAGCGATATGGGTGCAACAGCTTATTTCGGATTCTTCGATTTCGACGGAACTGTCCATGGAACTTGGCAAGGAGACACAGTAGACACAATAATTCATGGAGAAAAAGTAACTAGATCTATTGAAGATACTATGGGAGCATATAATCTTCAAGAAGCAGGAAAAAAAGTAAATTTTGCAACATTGAAAAGAGTACCAAAACAATATAGGAATATGGTGACTGCAAGTCTACGTTTTGGTAGTCCTCCAGACGAAGATCATGATATATGGGATAACAACAAGTGGCTTGATACCACAAGACAAGTAAAAAGTTCCCAATATAATACTGCTTTTGTCCATTGTGATGGTTTAGATAGACTAAGCCCTGAACTCATGAGAGAAATATATTCAAAAAGCCGCAAAACAGATAAAACTCCTAATAAAAGACACTCCAGATCAGATTTTATTTCTCAGCTTCAATACTTTGTTGATGAAGCACAAGAAAGAAATATAAAAAATAGCAAAAAAAGTGACAATCTAACTATTTTAGGAGTAAGAAGACGCGAACATAATGCTGCGTAGAAAGCTTAATAAAAGAATTCTTAGATAACACCCTTCATTAGCACCAAATTGGCGAAGTGGCTTAGTCTGGTTATGGCACTGTGCTCATATAAATTGAGCGATGAGAAAGTTTTAACTTTCAATGATTATTTTTAGAGTCACACAGAGGTCGGGGGTTCGAATCCCCCCTTCGCCACCATTCTTTTCTCTCCCACTGGTCAACTCCAGGCAGCATTTATTAAGAACAAAATTTAATCAACCATATGAAAATAAGCTCAAATTTCGCATTATTTTATGGAATATTATTAGGTGATGGTTGTCTTTTCAGATATGAAAATGCAAGATATATCTGCGTTACCTGTGACTTACATTCAGATAAACCAATGTTCTCAAAGTTGCTCCCAATTATCGAAAAAATTAGAGGGAAACCAGTAAAAGTTAGAGAAAGAACAAAAGAAGGAAAAATAGAAATTCAATTTTCAGACAAAGAACTTTTTCAAAAAATTGCTAATCATGGTTTTCCAATTGGGAAAAAAGGAACTGATTTAATTATCTCAGATCAAATGCTTCCATTTTACAAAAAAATAATCCAAGGATACTTTGCAACAGATGGTTGCCTTGTAATCACAAATAACAATGGCATTTTATACCCTAGAATTGAATTTTCAAGCATATCAAAAAAATTACTTAATCAAGTAAATTGCTTCCTCATAAAAGAAGGGATTAATAGTAAAGTCTACCTTTCAAAAACATATCAAAATTCTTGGAATGACCTGTATCGTATCCAAATTAATGGTAAAAAACAATTAAAACTATTCAAAAAAGTAATTGGCTTCTTCAATCCAAAACATGAGTCCAGATCAAAATTATTTCTCAAATAATTTCAGATCACACATCTCTAAACCCAACATTTAAAATCCAAAAATTCTTTCCAATTGCATGCCTAAAAAAATATTTCAAAAAAGTAAACAAAGAATAAGGTTAATTCCTCTCAAAAAAATATTCTCTCCATCAAATATTGCAAAACTAATTAGCCTAATTCTCGTAATTACAATCGTTTCTTTATTTATCGGAAATCAATTACTTTCAAACCAACTTCCAACTCTAACTTCATTTGCTTCATTACATTTCACTGGATATCTATTTTTCATCATGATGCCAGTAGAAGCACTAGTCCCATACTACTATGCCCTTGGCCACTCAGGAACTACTCTTTTCATCCTTTCAGTCACAACAGCAATAGTTGCCCAATTAATTGATTACGGGATTGGTTATTTAGCACCAAAATCATTTGTAATCAATCTAATTGGAGAAAAAAGAATAAGGCGTTTAGATAAGTTCCTAGAAAACTATGCGACATTATTCATCTTTTTGTTTAGTATAACTCCTCTTTCTTCGCCAATTATCATAGCACTTGCAGGTATTGTTGGATTCTCTTTCACAAGAACTTTCACAGCCTCACTTTTAGGCCTTATAGTCAAATATGCAATTTTGCTATTAACTCTTAGAATTCTCATCTAAAAAATACCAAAGCAAGCAATTATGTTTATATCAAACAAAGCTAGCAGCATTATTGCTCTGCAATAACATTTATAAAGCATCTAAAGCAAATCAGAGCTAGTCAAGCCAACGTGGCACAATCTGGTACTGCGCAAGACTGGAAATCTTGTTACCTTCGGGTTTTCCCGGTTCAAATCCGGGCGTTGGCGCTTTTTTTCCTACGGAGCTTAAGTTAGACTCTAATCAAATTTCTTCTTTTGTCGAGTATGTAACTAAGAAAAAGTATTCAAATAGTCATACTAAGAAATTAGTTAGAAATGCTAAAAAATGGAGTAATTATACACACTTTTTCAGTTATGATAAATTGCGTAAATTAGACTTTATCTATTCTCTTGATGATGGAATGTATAAGACAATCAGAGCATTATGCCATTACTTCGAAGAATCTAATCATTTTGATACAGCTGTTGTTGAAGATATTGAAAAAATACGTAAAATATTGAAAGCTCCAAGAAAAAGAGCTGACATTTATGTTCCAACAGAAATTGAAGTTCAAGAAACATTAGAGATACTCAAAGATAAATATCCTAGTGTATACAACTATTATCTTTGTTTACTATATTCTGGTGCTCGTGTCAATGAAGTTGATTACTGGTGGAAAAATAAAGATAAACTTCGTATTATCCAAAAGGATGGTTATTTCAAAGTTGAGATGAATTATCAACGAGGTTCTAGGAATTCAATCTATCTCTATTTGCCAAACAGTTGCAAAGATCTAACTCTTACTACTTACAATTTTGTTACAAGAATAGTTCAAAGTGATCGTAGAATAATACGACCTAAATATCTATGTAAGTTCTTCTATACTAAATGCTTGAATTTAGATATTCCTTCGCTGTAGCAGATTTTTATCAAGGAAGAAGCTCAGTATCTATTGGGAATAGACATTACCTTGACAAAGAGCGTATGGCGGACGAGAAGTATCAATTACTAATCCATATTTTTTTTAAAAAAGGTAGAGATAATGTTGATAAAACAAAACCAGTAGTTGGAACAATAGAATTAATAAGTGGTTTTGGTAATTGAGCAACTGAAAAAAATGATACTATTGTGATATATGTTAATAGTGCAATAATTAGTTTTCTTGACAAACTTGTTTCCCAAGCTTTGTCTAACTCAACTTTCCCATTTCTTAACTCAATTAAATCAAGTCTTTTTTCAATGCTAACCATAGTCACAAATAACTTTCTAAATTCAAATTATATCAAGCTCGAAGCTGAGAAAGTGGCGTAGTAGTTGACAGATATTCAAGATCCCTTTCAGAAAGATTACCAAATTTAATAAGGTGATCAAGATTAGGCCCATTAATGTCCTTTCCATAAGTTTTTAACCTTTGATATGGAAGAACAATTACTCTTTGTTCATGCAAGGCTATTGCTTCTCCACTAAATGGAATAACATGTATTTGGGAATTGAGAGGCTCTCTTCTAGATCCTTCCAAGAAGTATCTAAACTCATGCAAAGCTGACTCATATTCCCTAGAATCTGGTTGCCGTTCTAGAGCACTGTTTATCTCATAGTCTTCTAATTTTGGTCTAATTACTTTCTCACACCAAGAGTCATGAACATCCAGTCGGAATTTTCTCTCTGCTTTCCAAAATTCCATTTCAGAAGAATAATCTTCTACCCTTGGTTTAGTATTAATTCCACGTAATGCACTTTTAACAGCAGAGCTATATTTCACCTTTGATATTGCTACAACTCCGGTGACCATAACTTGCCCATTGTGGACATCATCAATACGAAGCTTTCCTATCCCAGACATGTGAGAAGGACTCATGTATTCTCCATCAAAAACATCTCTTTGATTACTTCTTATCCCATAAGGCTCTGTTTTGATTGAAAAATTTGAGTCTTTAAGTGTTACTTCAATTGTTTTTTTCATTTTATCATCTCCCCCTTTTTTAAACTGAAAAGAAAATTAATTTGTTATGGTTGAGTAGCGACACAGAGATTATATTAAAAGAAGGGTCCCTTAACAGGGCGACTTCAACAGGATTTATATAGGAAAACTATTATTTAGTTAGAATGGACTTTTCAAATTTACAAAAAATTGGTTTAACTAATGGAGAAATTAAAGTCTACCAGGCGCTTTTAGATTTAGGAGAATGCACTAAAACAACTCTTGTAAAAAAAGCTAAAATTGCTCCAAGCAATGTTTATGATATTACAAACAGGTTGATTGAGAAAGGAATTATATCTAAAGTTATAAAAAATGGAATTGCCCATTTTAGCCCTGCCAATCCAAAACACATATTAAATTTTTTAGATTTGAAGAAAAAAGAACTTGAAAAAGAAAGAGACATTGTAACTGAAATTCTCCCAACATTACTTGCAAGATATAAAGATTCAAAAGAAAAGGTAAATATTGAAGTTTTTCAAGGATGGAATGGCCTGAAAACAATATTTGAAGACCTTATAGATGACTGTAAGAAAGAAGATCAAAATTATGTTTTTGGAGCAAGCAAAGGTGAGAGTGATAAACAAACAGATAGATTTTTTTTGAAATATTCTAAACTAAGAGAAAAAAAAGGAATAATTACCAATATTATCTTTAACAAAGAGCTTAAACAAAGAAAGCAAAGAATTGATTTTTTTCTAAAGTCCAAAAGATATAATGTTCGTTTTTTAGATCATGTAACTCCATCTGAGATTATGCTATGTAAAAACAAAACCTGTATTATTATTTTATCAAAAGAACCACTTGTTATAAGAATCACAAGTAAAGAAGTAATGAACAGCTTTAAACAGTATTTTGATATTATGTGGAAACAAGCAAAGAAATAGTTTCAAAAATTATAACTAGTAATAATGTAATAACTAAGTCATACAGTTACTCTTTCAACCTTTTCTATAACCAATACAATCTGAAAGCAGAAGTTACGATAGATACAACAAAAGTAATCAACAACAACATTATTAAAAAAATAAAAAATAAATAAAAAAAATTATTTAGTAAACTTCTTTTTCAAAAGTAAACCAAGTCCAGTTAACAAAGCCAATGAAACCAGTACAGCAAGTGGTTTCAAAAGATCTTTAATAGATCCACCAAAAAATCCAGTTACTGCTCCAGTAATTCCGGATGCAAACCCAGTGTCTTCTGATTCAATCACTTCAACTACTGGTTCTTCAACTGTTTCTTCAACTTCGATTGTAGAAACTTCTTCCTCACAACTTCGTGATTCAGCAGGCATTGGACTTTCTTCAAGAACATCTGCTTGACCACGTGCAATTTTTGTAGAACATCCATTTGCATCATAACATGACCTTGACTGTTCACTAGCACTACAAATTGACCATGCAAGGCAGATCCAACTTTCTTTACAGACTTCATCTTCTTCAGAATCATCACTTGTTGAGCTACAACCAGGGTCATCTTCGTCAAATAGTCCATCGCCATCATTATCTCTGTTATCATTACACTCAGTTCTACTTGAAGATGATCCTCCTCCTCCACCGCCACCAGACGAACCAGAAGCTGAAACTGCTGCGCTAACAGTAAAATCAACTTCACTTAAGTCAGCCACATTTCCTTGCGAATCTGTTGCTGTACAAATGGCAGTAATAGTGCCAGCAGCACTTGTATCGTCACCAGTAACCACAGCAGTCACAGTACTTCCATAACTTACTGAACTTGAATCATCTGTTGCATCACAAGTACAATCTGAACTTGCACCAACAGTCAAGTCAGAACAAGTAAATGAACTAATAGTTGGTGCAGTCGCATCAATGTAAACAGTAAATTCATCACTTAATGAATCATCTCCTGCACCACTGTTTCCAGCATCATCAATTGTATACACAATGAAAGTTTCTTCTTCATTACTAAAGCTTGAAAAATCAACACTAACAGTTACTGAACTAGCTGCAGCTTCAGTAGTTGTAGTTTCACCAACAATGTTACCATCGCCATCCATTACATAAACTGAATAAAATCCAGCTTCGCTATCTACTTCAACAGTAATATCTTCTGAACCAGCTGCAACAATAGTTGGAGCATCAGTTACAGTTGCAGTTGAAGGAGCAGTATCAATATAAAATGTTGATTCCGCATATCCTTCATTACCAGAGTCATCAAAAGCTCCAGCAGTAATGAAAATATATTGATCAGCGTAACCTGTTGCATCAAATGTGTATGAATAAGTTCCATCAGCACTTTCATTTGGGAAATCTGACAATACACTTTCAAGTTCTGGTCTAACATAAAATTCAAGAGAACTCAAACTAGTTCCAATAAAATCAGTAATTCCATAAGTAATTTCAATTGTAGAAGTTCCATCTACATAAGCTTCTCCAAATGATTCAAATTCAACTGGGCTGCTAATTACAATTACTGGGTCAGAATCAATAAATTCCACAGTTTGCGTTTCTGAAGTACCAGTTAAGCTAACATCATCAGTACAAGTAATGTAAAAGTTATGATCTCCAGCTACTGGATCCATTCCAATAACAGTGTCCCATTCATCCTCAGAAACAGTTAAAGTAGTTTCTGTATCAATTGTTACAGATTCTGCAGTAAAGCTAAACACTCCACCTACTCCATAAACCATGGTTGTATCATCTAAGTTTAGGTTACAAGTTAATTCAGTATCTACTGTATCAGTTGCTTCAAAGCTAAATGAAATATCATCGTAGCTTGAAACTGATGCAGGTGCAGTCACAGTTGTGAACTCTGGTGCTGCATTATCAAAAGCAATGTTAATTGTTTCTGTTGCAGAGTTACCAGCTTCATCAGTTGCATCAATTGTGATAACATACCAACCATCATCGGAACTTCCATCAAAACTAATAGTTTCTCCAAAAAGGTCACCTGATGGATTTGAAGCAGGAGCAATCTGAGTAGTTCCATCTGGATCAGTTCTAGTGAGCGTTACAGTCAAACCTGCAGCAGCTGAAAAATCATCTACAATTGTAGAACTTATAATTACAACACTACTACTTGAAAGATCAAATACTTCACTTTCACTTGGAGAACTAACAGTAATAACTGGTACTGTTGCATCCACTACGCTAAAAGTTTGTGTTGTTGAAACACCTTCATTTCCTGCATCATCAGTACAAACAACTAAATATTGAAATTCTCCTTCAATAATTAATCCAGTAATTTCAGTTGTAACTAATTCACCATTGGTGTATGAATCACTTTCTTCTAATTCAAGATCATCACCTACTTCACCTACAAATAATCCGCAAGTTAATTCATCTGCCAAGTTATCTTCAGGGATAAATTCAACTAAAAAAGTATTATCGTTTGTTGTTCCTTCATCTGCATTTTCAAGAGATACTACTGGCACTTCAGTATCAACTGAAAAACTAAGAACATTTTCTAGATTTTGATTTAGTGCTTCATCTACACATTCAAAGTAAACTTCATGATCTCCATCAGCAATTGATGTTGCAAAAGTTTCAAATTCAGAACCAGTCCCATAACTTTGGTCAGCTAATAAAAGTTCAGAATTTAAATAAATGTCACAAACAAAACTTGTTGATTGATCATCAGTTATTTCAAAATAGATAGTAGGAGTATCACTTGAAGAAACTGTATCTTGAGCAGAAGTCCAACTAAATACTGGTGTCACAAAATCAGACATAATATCTACAGTCCCAGTTTCTAAATCAGTTCCTTCAGTAAAGCTATATCCAAGAGTGAGTAAATCAGATGAGCTAAACGAAGATGACAAAGTTGAAAGAGTAACTGACAATTCATCTCCAGTACTTAAATCTTCAAAATATACTATATCTACTTCATCAGTAACTCCTATAGTCAAATTTTCAAGATCAGTTCCTGTTACTGTTACGATAGTGTTATCTGATAAAAATCCGTCACCATCTAATACGCTATAAGTATTCACATCGACATCGTATGCAAAAGCAGCAGGTAGCAGTAATAATACTGCTAAAATTATTGTTATAAATTTCATATATTTAGTCATATTTTCACCCTCGATCTATAATCCTGGGTGTTTTTAGAAATCTAAAAAAGCACTTTAGGCTTTCAAAGGCACAGTAAAACAAATTTGTTTCAAGCTGTGAATTCAAGGTTGTGTTCCCCGCAACCTGGTCCCATTTTAATGGAATATTAGCTAAAAAGACACACTGTTTATAAATATTATGGCTTAATTGTCACTCTTCAGTGAATGCAATTTGGCGCGCCAACTAGAAAACAAAAAAATAATGGCTTTTTTCATAGCCAAATCAATAAAAAAGTAAGCAAAAATTTAGTTTATATTCCATTTCTACCACTAAAGAAGTAGCTCAAACCAGAAAAGAACAAAGAAAAAAAAAAAAAAAGAAAAAAAAAAAAAAAAATTAACAAAAATGAACAAAAAATAATAATTAAAAAACAAAAAAGATATACTAATTTACTAGCTACTTCTTACCAAACCGTTCAAATGCCCGAAGTATTTCAAGAGGCATAGCAAACACAACTGTGTTATTTTTATCAGCTGAGATATCACTTAGTGATTGCAAAGTCCGTAAATGAAGCGCACCATCAGAACTACTTAGTAAACTAGCAGCCTTAGAAAGATTCTTAGCAGCTTCAAGTTCCCCGCCAGCCTTAATAATCACAGCACGTTTCTCTCTCTCTGATTCAGCTTCTGCGGCAAGTACTCGTTTCATTTCCTGAGGTAATTCCACATCTTTAAGTTCAACTGACTGAACATCAATTCCCCAAGGGTCAGTTGCTTTATCAACAATTACTTTAATTTTTTGTGAAATTTTTTCTCGGCCAGCAAGTAGATCATCAAGCATTACTTCTCCAACAACATCACGCATTGTTGTTTGTGCAAGTTGGCTTGTTGCATATCCAAAATGCTCAACTTCCAAAATAGCTTTTGAAGAATCTTTAACTTTGTAATACAAAACTGCATTCACTCTAACAGACACATTATCTTTAGTGATAGCATCTTGGCTAGGAACATCAATTGTCTTAACACGCATATCAATTCTCTCCCAACTTTGAACTGCTGGGACTACAATCCTAAGTCCTGGTTTCATAACTCCAGAATACTTTCCAAGCGTAAACAAAACGCCACGTTCATACTCCTTAACAATTTTTATTCCAGATAAAATAATCAATACTACAAAACTAATAATCCAAACTCCAAATCCAATAATCATTTTTAACTCCTCCTAATACTAAATAAAACATAAAAAACACCTATTTAAGTATTTGTAATCACCAAACTTATAAACTCCATTCTTAACATCTAAAAATAACATGTTAACTCCAAAACAAGTCAAAACTCTACGTACTGCTATTGAAAACTCTCAAAGTCCACTTTTCATTCATGACGACGACCCAGACGGCTTATGTGCGTTCCTCTTACTATATGATATTAAACGTGAGGGCAAAGCTTTGATGTTAAAAGCTGCCCCAAAACTTGACACAAGATTCCTTAGAAAAATTGAACACTTAAGTTACGATTCTTTATTCATTTTAGATGTACCCCAAGTAGAACAAGATTTTATTGACCAAATCAAAACACCTATCTATTGGATAGATCACCATGGTCCAGAACGTCCAAAAAAAGCTAATTATTTCAACCCAAAATTAAACAATCCTGATGGTTATTTTCCAACAACATATTGTGCTTGGCAAATTAATCCAAACAAAGATAAGATGTGGCTCGCAATGGCTGGTTGTTTAGCAGATTGGTGCCTTCCAGATTTCACTAAAGATTTTCAAAAAAAGTATCCTAAACTTCTTAAAAAATCACAAACAAAAGATATTGGGACTGCTTTTTTTAAATCAAAAATAGGAATCATTTCAGTTCTCTTATTTTTTATGTACAAAGGATCAAATAACGACGTTCAAAAACGCCTAAGTGTAATGCGTCAAATTTCCGGGCCAGAAGAAATTTTAGATCAAACAACACCTAAAGGTAAATTTCTTTGGAAACATTATGCTAAAACAAACAAAGCATACGAGTACCACATCACTAAAGCAAGTACATGTAAAACAAAATCAAAATTACTAATTTATAATTACATTGATTCAAGATTTTCTTTCACATCTATTTTAGCAAATCAATTACAATGGTTACACAAAAACAAAGTAATTCTAATTACTAGAAAAAGCGATGGGAAATACAAATGTTCATTAAGAGCCCAATTCCCAATCGTTGATGCACTTAAAGATGCATTAGAAGGATTAGAAGGTTATGGTGGAGGACACCCAACTGCTTGTGGTGCGGTAGTAGCAGAAATTGATTGGGAACATTTCATCAGGAAATTCGAAGAAAATATTGTGAAATCTTGGCCTAAAAAAACCATTAAAAAAATAGAGAAAAAAGAAACAACAAAAACTGGGCCGCAAAGTGGCACTGACTTAGGAACTGGCACAGTTTCAAAGAAATCAATCAGTAAAAAAATTAAAAAAATATCAACTAAAAAACCTAAAATAAAGAAAACAAAAAAAATAGATTCAAAATGAACTCATTCATTATTCAATTAATTCCATTCATCATAACACCACCTTTAGGGATTGTACTTGGTTTTATTCTTGGAATGCTTACAATTGAAGAAATAAATGTTTTTAAAAAATATTTCAAACATGCAACCATCACATCCGCCACGTTTCTGATTTCATCAATTATAATTGCAATTTTAACAAAAAAAATCCAAGCAACCCTAATTGGAATTTTAATAATTTCAGTAGTAGCTGGTTTAAAATTGCACTCAGATTTTATTAGTCCAGAAATAAAAGACGTCTTAAAAAATGAAAAGAAAAACACAAAATCTTGAAGAAAGTCTCATAAACATAAGTTCTCCAAGTAAAGAAGACAAACCTAATATCTCATTAGAAACTGCAATCCAAGGTGAAAATAGTTTAGAAAACTTAAGTGAATTATTAAAAACAAATAAATCTAAAATCCCAATTCATTATGAATTAACGTTTAAAGAATCAAAAAAGAAATTTAAAGAAAGTTTTTTTAGAAAAGAATTATCTAAACACCAAAATATATCCATGCTTTCAAAATTTCTTGGAATTGATCGTAGAAGTATTCATCGGGCAATCAAAGATTTTGATTTGATAGCTATTAAAAAATCAAAAACAAGTCAAGATTATTACCAAAACATCAAATCATACAAAAATTTCAAAGATCTCCTAAAAGGATACAATGAACAAAATTCAGAAGAGCTAAATTGGGGCATGCCAAAAATAGAAGAACAAATTATAACTGACCAAAAAATCAACCATAAAGATAAAATTGAAGAAATGACTTGGAAACAAGCTAAACTTGATTTCGAGCTTCGTTACTTGAAAATGCTTTTAAAACACAAAAATCCAAGTCAAACTAATAAAAGTCTTGCAAATAAAATAGGTTTAAGGCCAGAAACACTTTCAAGAAAGCTAAAAAAGTTAAATATTAAACATTTAATTTAAATCCTCATTGGCACCGCAACCTTTATAAACAAAACCACTCAAAATGACTTCAGGCTCCTAAGTACAAGTCAATTACTACAAAACTGAGCCAAAATATAATAAACAAGAGAAAAACCAAAATGTTCTACAAAGTACGTGTAAAGGATTTCGTACGGGTACCACCCGCTATGTTTAACAAAGGCAAACAAGATGCTGTGCTCTCAAATATCAGAAATAGCTATGAAAACTTTGTCTCAAAAAAACTTGGTTTCGTGATCAATGTAGTAGAAGTACATAGTATCAATGAAGGAATCATTGTTCCAGGAGATGGAGCTGGTTTTTATGAAGCAGAGTTTGATCTTCTAGTTTACAAACCAGAACTACACGAATTAATCTACGGAAAAGTACGTGATATCATTGATTTTGGTGGATTTTTAGATTTAGGTGGAGCAGAAGGAATGGTCCACATTTCACAAAGTATGGACGATTTTGTCTCATTCAGTAAAGAAAAAGTTCTACAAGGGAAAGCTTCAGGAAGATCTCTTAAAGTAGATGACAAATGTAAAGCTCGTATTATTGCAGTTAGCTATAAAGATGTAAGAAACCCAAAAATTGGACTTACAATGCGTCAAGAAGGCCTTGGTAAATTAGAATGGCTTGAAACCGCTACTCAAAAAGCAGCAAACAAAAGCGCTGAATAAAATAAGGTAACAATCAAATGGCAAAAAAATTAGCAAGAAAAACAGATAAGCGCCTAATCAAAGAAAATATGATTGGTGATTTAAACGAAAGTAAATCAAATTTTACCTCTTCATGGCAAGGAAGAATTTACGTTAAAGATGCACAAAACTCATTTATTGCAAAAGAGATGGGTATTAAAGAAAAAGGCGAATACGCAATCAAAGTAAGATAATCCTTAAAAATAA
This sequence comes from archaeon, assembly GCA_018697095.1. Classification (GTDB taxonomy): domain Archaea; phylum Nanobdellota; class Nanobdellia; order Woesearchaeales; family GW2011-AR9. Next base: position 386,016 of record JABHSG010000004.1, read on the forward strand.
CAAAAAAATAAATGAAAAAATACATTTGGTGAATATCATGAAACTTACAATTGAAAACAAAACAGAAAACTTAGCAATGAATCGCATTGACCTTAATGGGAAAATTGATTTTGACGTAGCAACTCCAAGTAATGAAGAATTAACTTTAGAACTTGCAAAAAAAACTGGCGTTGACAAAGAAAATGTTGTTGTAAAACAAATAAAAACTTTGTTTAGTAAACAAACTGCAAATTTTAAAGCTGTAGCTTACAAAACAATTGAATCCAAAAATAAATATGAAGTAATGACTAAACATCTTAAAAAAATTGAAGAAAAACAAAAAAAGGAAGCAGCTGAAAAAAAACAAGCGGACGAAGAAGCAAAATTAAAAGCACAAGAAGAAGCTAAAGCCGCTAAGGAAGCAAAAGAGCAAGCCGCAAAAACTCCTGCTGAAACAACAGAACCTGCTTCTGAAGAAAAATCAGAATAATAATATAATTAAGTACACAAAATAAACCACAAGGTGACAATCAAACATGGCAAAAAAAGCAAGCACAAAAAAAACAGGTAAAGATCGAAAAGCAGCTCGAGCAAACCAGAAAAATTCTCCTCGTAAAACTTGGGAAAAATACAAAGTTGACGGAGATAAGTTAACAAGAACTAACGATTATTCTCCAAAAAGTCCAGGAAACTTTTTAGCAAACCACAAAAACCGTAAAACTTGTGGTGCAACTGGTTACACTGAGACAAAATCTAAACCAAAACAAGAAGAATAAATCTTCTTTTAATTTCTTTTTTAATTTTTCAAATTTCATTCTATTCCACTAATTACTTTTATTCAAAAGAGTAAATTATTTAACCAAAAACTAGCATCTCTTCTTCATGCTAGATCACCAACATACAACCAATCAAAAAATCCACTTTCTAAAACAAAAATACACCTCTTGCCAATCATGCAAAGAACTTTGTGAATCAAGATCTCAAGTAGTATTTGGTTCAGGTAACCTTAATGCAGAGATTCTATTCATAGGTGAAGCCCCTGGAGCTAATGAAGATAAAAATGGCATTCCTTTTTGCGGAGCTAGCGGCCAAATCCTTCAAGACCTACTACAAAGTATCAATTACGATAGAAATCAAATATTCATTACTAACACAGTTCTATGCAAACCACCAAAAAACCGTAATCCTAAGGCTAATGAAATCAAAGCATGTAATGAAAGACTAAATCAAACAATCCAAGCTATCAACCCAAAAATCATAGTAACTATTGGTAACTTTGCAACTAAAGCTATAACTAAAACCAAGGTAGGAATCACTAAAATACGTGGCAAACCAATTGAAACAACTATCAACAACTCTTCATACACAATAGTTCCAGTAGTTCATCCAGCAAATCTTCTATATAATGGTAGAAATCCAGTGATCTTCCAGCAAATGAAAGATGACTTTAATATCATCAAAAAAATCATTAATAAAAAGACCAAACACCAAAAATAGGTTCCAACAGTAAACTTTATAAACTACCAGCTGTCAAACAAGGTAAATGGGACGAATTAAAACTCAGTTTGTAAAAAGAGTAACTAAAGAGCTATTAAAAGTTCATGGTGAAAAATTCACTGAAGATTTCGATAAAAACAAAGTCCTAGTTAATGCTCACGCAAAGGTAGAATGTAAAAAAATTCGTAATATTATGGCAGGTTACATGACCCGTCTTAAAAAAGCTCAAGCAGCCCTATCTTAGATTCTAATTCAACTTTTATATTTCTTATTAAAAATTTTGATCTCATCAACTATTAATTTAACAGAATTTACTCAACACTTCCTTTCTCTAGTAATCCTTCCACAAAACCCATGATTTCTTCTTCAGTCTTTAACTTCATCACTTTTTGCCTAAGTTTCTTACCACCAAAGTAGCCTTTTGTGAATTGCATCAACGTACTTTTTACTTGGTAAACAGAGTAAACTTTATACTTACGAAGCAGTTCCACAAATCTCATCAAAAGTTCAATTTTTTTCTCAAAAGACAAATCTTCAAGCACTTCACCTGTTTTAAGATAATGGTTCGCTTTGTAAAAAAAATACGGGTCTCGCATAGCAGCTCGCCCAACCATCACATAATCGCATTTAGTCTCTTCCATCCTGATTTTAACATCTTCCACAGTAGAGATATCACCATTACCAATAACTACAATCCCAACTTCTTCTTTCACTTTCTTAATCCAAGACCAATCTGCCTTTCCTGAATAACCTTGTTTAGTAGTACGTCCATGAATTGCAATTGCAACGCAACCTGTCTCCTCAGCCATTTTAGCAACTTCAAGAGCCACAATTCGATTCGAAGATAACCCAAGTCTTATTTTCACAGAAATCGGAGTAGAAAGTGTATTTAGCTTCACAAGAATCTTACGCAACTTATCCAAATCTGCAAGCAATGCTGAACCACCGCCACAAGCAAGTATATTTGGCGCAGGACACCCAACATTCAAATCAATTACATCAGTTTTCCCTTCAAGATAACTTGCTGCTTCCCAGATTTTTTCTGGATCCTCTCCAAATATTTGTGTGACAACAGGCCTTTCTTCTTCTGCCACATCAAAAATAGGGTTATCACTTTCTAACTGTTTGCGATAATTCACAATAGCATCAGCACTTAAAAATTCAGTGTAACAAATTCCTGCTCCCATCTCCTGGCACAAAACACGAAAAGCCACATTGGTAACTCCAGCCATAGGTGCTAAAATTAATGGTGACTTCAATTTAGGAAAAAATTTCTTGTTTCTTTGCCCATCTTCGTCTGCTTGTTTTTTTATAGATGCCACAATTCCTCTAGACTGCCAAAGCTTTATAAAGACCACTCTTCAATTCAAAATCAATGGCTAAAACTGCTAAAGCAAAGAAAACTCCAGTTAAAGATACTGTAAAAGTTAAAAAAACAGCCAAAAAAAAGACCACTAAATCAAAAACTAAATCAGATTCCACTGTTTCCAAACCAAAAGCAACAACAAATAGTGAAAAACAAAGCAAAACAGATTCTATTCAACCAGAAATTAACATAGCTCTTGTAGGGCACGTTGATCATGGAAAAACAACCTTAACAGAACGTCTTTCTGGAAAATGGACAGACACACATTCTGAAGAACTAAAAAAAGGTATCACAATCAGGCTTGGTTATGCAGATTTTTCTATCTACTACGATGAAGAAAATGATTTTTATACAACTAAACAAAAATCAATCAAGTCCAACAAGAAAACTAAATTTCTTCGAAAAATTTCTTTAGTTGACGCACCAGGCCACGAATCTCTAATGGCAACTATGCTTTCAGGCGCAGCAATTGTTGATGGTGCAATTTTAATGGTTGCAGCAAACGAGCGATGCCCTCAACCACAAACTCGTGAACATTTAATGGCACTGCAAATTTCAGGAATCAAAAACATAATAGTTATTCAAAACAAAATTGATTTAGTTCCAAAAGAAACTGCACTTAAATCATACAATCAAATTAAAGAATTCTTAAGTGAAACTGAATTCAAAGATGCTCCAATAATTCCTATTTCAGCTCGTGCAAATATCAACATTGATACCCTTTTAAAAGTTACACAAACTGCATTTCCAACGCCTATTAGAGATGAAAAAGCAACAGCACTTATGCTTACTGCACGTTCTTTTGATATTAATAAACCTGGTTCAAAACCAGAAAAAATAGTTGGAGGAGTACTTGGTGGAACAGTTAAACAAGGCTCTTTTAAAATTGGAGACGAAATTCAAATTGTACCAGGATATATGGTACAAGAGAAAAATCAGCGTGTGTGGAAACCAATTACTACAACTATTACAAAGATTTTTACTGGCGGATCTCCAGTAGATCATATTGGCCCAGGAGGCTCCATGGCTTTTGGAACTAGTCTTGATCCAAGTATTGTCAAATCAGATTCTCTTTCAGGTTCTTTAGTTGGAAAACCAGGAACCCTTCCAAAAGTTCATTATCAAATTAAAATCGATACTAATCTTCTTAAAAGAGTATTAGGAACAAAACAAGAAACAGAAGTTAAACCTCTTGCAAGAAAAGAAATGCTTTTGTTAAACATCCAATCACAAACAACTGTGGGAATTGTAATAGATCCAAGTAAAAAAAATACTACTATTGATTTAAAACTGCCAATTGCAGCAAATCCAGGTGATAGAATCACAATCTCAAGAAAAATCGGAGATAGATTCAGACTAATTGGCTTTGGAATTCTCAAATAATAAATATCCCAATCAATTAAATTTTATAAAATTAATTATCTTCTGAATCATATCTAGAAGATGATAACCAAGAAACACCGCCTGCATTAGTCACTTTTTCATCGCCATCACCTTCAACCATTACACCTAAATCCCTTCTAGAGTTGGCCTCCATTCCATTTCTAATCGCTTCACTAAGTTCCCTTGCACCTGGTAAACTAAAAAACTCACGCAAACTATCTTCAACTGTCCTAACTCCACGAATCAAATCTAATTGCTTTTCATAAGCTCCTGCATCCCACAAAACAGATTTTTTAACACCTTGTAATAATTTTGGCCTTTCAGAAGGAGACAATAGATTTCCTCTACTTCCACCACAATCAGAACCAAAAAATGTTGAACTAATATCATACATAGTACCATCAAATATCGTAAACAGTCCATCATCAATTGCCGGTTGCAATATTTGTACGCCCCCTTCAGTTTCACCACTTAAAACAGCACTTTTTAATTGACGCATAAATTCATTCGGGTCCCACATACAACCCCTATTCCTATATTGGGCATGTGGATCTCCACAAAAAGTAATCAAACTTTCTGCTAAAATATTTCCATCTTTTCCAATTCCCCTTTTTCGGTACCTAGCAAGATCACTTGGAGCGGGCAAAGAATCATTTGCCAAAAAAGGTGCTAATGTCTTAAGCTCCTTATCAACAAACCTAGCTAAATCCTCAACATAATCTGGATTTTGAACATATAAAGCTCTTAATTGGTCAATTTCTGGATGCCATTAATGAGTCTGACCTCTAAAACGAACGTACAAACCCCTAAGTGTCCTACAATGAAGTTCGTGAGCAATAGCTATTGGTTTATCACCACTAAAAAAATGTGATGATTTTCTCAAACGATCTAAATATCCAGGTGATCCCCATTCCAAATCTGTTAACTCATCAGTAAAACGAACTGGATACTTCAAAACTTCATCAAAAGCACCCGCACGAATAGAAAAAACTTGATAATTACCCATAACTCCTTAGAAAATAGACTCTTTAAAAACCTAATCCAAAAAAATAAAACATACAAAAATAAAATTAATCAATCAAGAAAAAATTAGATATAAAAAATAAAAAAAATTACTAACAATCTATCCCATACTTGGGTCTTGAGCAGGCACAGCTGATTTTGGCTTTGCTCCACGATAAATCCTAGCAAAATATGGAGCAGCTACAACATAATCTTCTCCTAAGCCAGCAATATCACCATCAATAGCATCACAGGTTTTACGGAGTTTGTTAATAGCTCTCTTAAGTTCCACTATATCTTTTTCTTTAAGTGGTTTGATATTAATCAAAGCAATTGTCTTGCCCTGGCGTAAACTATCAAGTACCGGCTTAATATCTTCAAAATCTTCCATTACAAATGGTCTAACAACCACTTTAGAATCTTTATCTGGAGTGCGCCCTTTAGGTGCACCTAATTCAACATATTCTGAATTAGTCTCTTCCATTTCGTCCATCTCCATCTCTGCAGACCCGACAAACTTTTCCTTTAACTGTAAAAAAAAATCCCTCATTTTCCTTCCCTCTTTCCCTCATGAAACTGATAAATTAATTTGCTAATTTCATTATTTAAATCTTTTTATTGTGCAAAACCTATATGCCAAAAGTAAATAAGATATTTTAAGGCACATAACATGATTTTCAACAATATTTCTCTATTTTTCTCTAATCTCAGTATCCATTCTAAAAAGATTTGAAAAACTCTTTTTTCTCTTATCCTTCCCTGTAGTATACTCAATTTGAGCCCTAGGTAATTGAAACTGTCCTAAAATATTCAATTTTGCTTTGATTTTATAAGTGATAATTCTTTGTTCAAGACCATCAAGTTCACTAAGGCTCCAATGTATTTTACTCCCTTTTTTAGAATGAGTAACTTTATTTGGTTTTAATGTCCCTAATTGCAAAGTTCTTTCCACATTAGCAATTCCAGGTACTTGATCCAAAATCTCAACATCTCTTACTGGGATTTTTCTTTTATTACGAATCTCTAAAAGAACTTTAACTTCACTAAGGCCATTATCATCACCTAAAACAACTATCCCTTTTTTAGAGATACTTACTGGTGACCTAACAAGCAAATAAAAGATCAAAAGAAAAATTGCAAATCCTAATAGGTAAAACAATACTCTATAATTCAAAGTTAAAAAAACATTTTGACTTTGACCTGGTTCTATTTGTACATCCCATAACACATAACTTTGGCTTCCTTGACGTAAAACTCTGCCTTCATCACTACCCACAAAAAAAGAAGAGAAAAATGAGATTGGATAAAGATATTCTTGGCTATTTTCTGCGTTTCCAGCATTATAAAGTGTAAGAACATATTCTCTTTTCAAAAAAGTGCTCTCTAACTCAATTTCTGCTTCAAAATCAGGAACATAAGTTTCAACAGTAAGTTTTTCATCAACTACCTTTACTGTTTCTGAACCACTTTCAAAAACAAAAAATAAAACATACTCTTTTGGTTGGGTAAAAGCACTAAGTTCAATACTAAACTCTGTTGTTTTTTCTTCAAAAGCTTCAAGACCAATTGGAATATTAACATTAAACTCTTCGATATCACTTTCTATACGCAAATTTAAATCATCTAAATCAAGAGAATTCCCATTACGTAAATGTAATACAACACTCACTGGTTCTAAAGTTTTAACCCTATCATCAAGTTCTACTTCCACAGAGATTGAAGGCAAATATTCCCCTCCAATTGATCCAGAACCAAGATATACTTTCAATGGAACGGAAATCGCTTCATCATCTTTAGAACCATCAACTTCCAAATTTAATTGGTAAATTCCAGGTTCTAAACTTTCAGAAACTGGGCTTGCTAAAATTAAAACTTCTAAACTTTCACCCGCAGGTAAATCTTCAATAACTTTATCACTAAGTGGACTTGGGTCAATTTGCCAACCACTAGTTGTAGAAAGAGAATACAGACTATAATCTTGAGTTTCTAAACCCGTATTTGTAATAGTTACTTCAAATTGTGCAGACTCATCTGGCCCAATATTATTATCTACTACAACAACCTCTATATCAGTTGCAAAAGCAGAACTAACTAGCAATAAACATAACAGTAAAAACAGACCTGAACCTAGCACTCTTCGTATCATCCTCTAAATACCCTCCTCATTTCAAAAACATCCTGAATTAATATTTAAAGATGTCGTTTAGTAACTAATACAAAAATTAATTCACTCTTTAATTTCATCCAATTTAGTCTCCAACAAAGAAAGCGCCAATCTATCTTGATTCAAATATAAATTATCTTTTTGAAAAATTTTTTGCCAAAATACTTCCTCAGCTTCCAATGCATCGATCTCACCATCCCATTGTGTGACACAAACATAATGAAGTTTTACAATTCTACCATCAGTTTTTGGATAATCAATACAAGTCAAATAAAAATAATTTTTTGCTAAAACACTTAACTCTTCATTAACTTCTCTTTCTAAAGCAATTTTAACATTTTCTCCAATTTCAATATAACCACCTGGTATATCAATCATCCCAGCATCTTCTATTTTTTCTGCCTTCCTTTTTTCTAAAAGGACTTCACCTTGATGATATAAAACAAAAACAACCGCATGCAACCTTTCTTCAGAAACAACATAATCTAAACTATAATCTCCCATAATCTTCACACATTCAATTTTTTACTCATATAAGGTCCTTCACGCTCATAACCAAACTTTTCATAATAACCTCGAACCCCAACTCCACTAATAACTACTACCTTTTTCTTGCCATTTTCCAAAGCAATCTTTTCAGCCTTTGCAAGTAATTTAGCACCATAACCTTTATGTTGAACCACACCTTCATTAGTATCACCAATAGCAACAGCTTGACCATATACATGAAGTTCACGAATTAAAGCAGAATTCAAATCAATCTCAGAACACAAACTATCTCCAACAAAACGCAAACGAATAAACCCAAGTAAAATATCATTTTTTCTGTCTTCATACGAGATAAAATATTCTTTTCCACCACTTGCTTCATATTCAGAAACTACTAACTCTACAGCATCATAATCAACTTCACGTCCTTTTGCTTCGCGTGCCCTAATATCTGAACTTTTAATTCCTTCTTTTTGCATCTCTTGCTCAAGCATCTGCCTCAAGTTTGTTTTATCAACACCTGCTTCTGTTCTATAAGTCGGAATATCACGCTGTACCCTCATTATACGCAGCCACTTAGGAATACCTGCCGCAATAAATTCCTTAATTACTCTTATTGCACCAGCAGTTTCCATTGGAGCAAACTTTCCTGCTTTATACAATTTCAAAAGTGGTGTTCCTGGCATCACCATACATGGATAAATTTTCATCATATCTGGCATGTAGCGCGAATCTCTAACAACCTCTTTAAGCATTTTAACATCTTCTTCTTCGCTTGACCCTGGAAGCCCAGGCATCATATGAAAATTCAATTTAAATCCCAAATCCTTAAGCACTCTAATAGATTCAATTGTTTCTTCTTGAGTATGTCCACGATTAGTTTTTGCCGTAATCAAGGCATTTGTCGTCTGTACTCCTAATTCAACTCGAGTACAACCTAAACGAAGCATTTGTTTAGCATGAGGCAAAAGTGCCCAATCAGGTTTTGTTTCGATAGTAAGTCCAATACATTTGACATAAGAATTCAAATCATTTTTTCTTTTTTCAAAATCTAAATTAGTTTGGCCTTTTCCATTTTCTCCACCAAAACCCAATTTCAATTTCAAAAGTTTTTCTTGAATCCGAGAAGTCCTATCAGGATCCCGAATATCTCCTGGCAGTTCAAAATAATCAATAAATTTATCAAAATCAAATCCCTTACTGTTTTCTCCACCAACATAAAAAAAATCAGAAAAATCATTCATTGCTTTATACATATAAGTTACAAATTCATCTTGATACTTTATTTCAAATGAGGGAAAAGTTCCTCCCATAATTATAACATCATTTTTTTCAAAATTATGTCCTAAAATAACGTATTGTTCAATCCTATTAAAAACTTGTAAATAGGCGTCATAGTAATTTCGCATAGCCCTCATACTTGCTGGCTCTTTTCCTGTATATGATTGTGGTACATCTCCAAAAACTGAATCTGGGCCACCAGGGCAATAGATACATCTTCCATGAGGGCAAGAAAGTGGTTTAGTCATAATGGCAATTGGAGAAACACCAGAAATACTACGCACTGGTTTAGTCATAAGTTTGCGTCTAACCTCCATGCGCATTTTTGAAGGAGCTCTAAGATAAATTTCAATATTTGTTGGAATTTTAGGTAATTTATATTTCTGACATAAATCTTTTTTAAGTCTACTTAACGCTTTTCCTGTATAATCTCCAGATATTAATGTAGAAACAAGTTCAACATAAAACGCATCTTCTGCGTTCACTAAAGCTTGCGCCCCATATTTTCGATCACTTTTCAAGTTATTTTTTTGATTATTTCCCATTTATTACCTATACTAACCAAAAATCTCTCCAACGCCTAAAATCAATTAAATCATTCACCTACCAAAAGCTTTATAAATGTTTCAACGTCAAACCCGCTTATGGTTACAAGAATTGGTAAAGGACGTCGTAAAACACGTCATAAGTTCAAAAAGAATGTACGTGAAAGAGGAAAATTATCCATTAGTAAGTACTTCGCAAAATTTGAATTACAAGAAACTGTTGCACTAAAAATAAACTCAGCAATTAATAAGGGCCAATTTCATCCAAGATTTCATGGGAAATGTGGAAAGGTAACTGGAAATCGTGGAACATGCTACCAAATTGATTTCAAAGATGGAAGCAAATTAAAAAGAATTTTTGTACATCCAATTCACTTAGTTAAACTTCAACAAGCTGCTATTTAATCAAAATTAGCAAACTTTATTAAAAAACAACAAATATTAACAAAAAAAAGGAAATAAAAATGCCAAACCCAACAATTCTCGAAGAAGCACCACTTTGTTTAGTGGACGTAAAAGAAGCTATGGACAAGATAGTAGGTAGAGATGAAGAGTTAGGTGTTCTTTCCCAAAAAACTAAAGAATATTTAGACAACTTTGTTACACTAACAGTAAAACAACGTGACGATATTAAAACTGGCCTTAAAAGTCTTGATTTAACTAGATTAAAGGCAGAACACATCGCAAAGATAATCGATTTTCTACCACAAAATCTTGATGACCTTAAAGTCGTAATGCTTGGGTACAATGTAACACTCCCAAAAAAAGACCAAGAAGCCATCATTGATGAGGTCAAAAAAGTCATCTAAAAGTTGGCTTTATCATAATTTTTCGTTTTCTGAGCAAAGCTTTATTAAGATTTTAAACTTCTCAAGATTCTAATTATGAGAAACAAAGGTGTAAATCATGGAAAAAGGACGCGATATAAAACCAAAAAGGCCTGCAGAAGAATCTGCGATTGTACTTGATTTTCTTAAACATGGCTACGCCTCTCAAAATTCTGGACATAGACCAAAAGATCCTATCGCGCAAGCAATTGGAAAAACTCACTTAACCTTACTAGAATTAATTCCCAAAAAAGAAGTCCACCTAGAACCACACAAAGAAGTTTACATTGGCGAAGGAAGAAGAGATCAAATTCACCATATCAAAGGAAGAATTCCTAAAAATAAATTAACAAGTACTGCTGATGCTGAATTAGTTCACGCTATAACTAAAATAGTTGAGGAAGATGAAGCTCGCTTTGTCAAATTCTTCAATAAAGCTGGACCACTTTCAATGAGAATGCATTCTTTAGAGATTTTACCTGGTCTTGGTAAAAAACATATGTGGGAGATTCTTGACCAAAGAAAATTCAAAGAATTTGAAAACTTCGACGATATCAAAAATAGAGTTAAACTATTACCTAATCCTAAAGGAATTGTTATCAAAAGAATCCTAAAAGAACTTGAAGGCGACGAAAAATACAACATTTTTGTAAAGTAATTTTCAAAACATTATTTTTTTAATTTCTATTTTTCACTTATTATTTATTTACTGTAAACTACTACCTAAGTCTACGAAGCCAAGCAATCTTCTTTTTCTTATTTTTAACAGCATCTTTCATCCCAGCTTTCAAAGCAAGCCTAGTCCACTCTCTTGCAATTCTTTTTAACCTAATACCTTGAATCACAACATCATCTTCAAAAGCTTCAAAATCTTCTAAAAGAGGATCAAGCATATCACCTTGAGTTTGTAGGTTTATCTGCAAAAGCCCTGAGTTCGCAACTTTACGTTCTTTTTCTAAATCAATCATTTTTTCTAAATTTTTCTTCACTCGAGCTACATCATAATGCATATCTTCAAAAAAATCTTTGATTGCTTCCAAGTCTTTTAAAGAATCTTCACGTTCAGCTTTTAAAACTGATTTATTGACCTTCTTTTTCTTACCTGAAAAAACTCTTGAAAAAAAACTTTTTTTTTTACCCATCTAATTCACCAGTGATCATACAATTAAATCAATTATAATCAAAACAAAGAAAATTCCCTTAATAAATGTTATCAAAATAAAAATAAAAAAATCTCCAAAACACATATAAAATAACAATTAACCTTCTTCCTAAACTATGGTAATAAACCAATTCAATGTTCTCTTAAATCAAACACACCAAGAAAATAGAACAATCATCATGGGAATTCTTAATGTCACCCTTGATAGTTTCAGCGATGGAGGTAAATTCCTTGATCAAACATTAGCAATAAAACGCGCTAAACAAATGATTGAAGATGGCGCTGACATTATTGACATTGGTGGAGAATCAACAAAACCAGGTTCAGATCCAGTCCCAATAGAAACTGAACTAAATCGTGTAATCCCAGTCATAAAAACACTAATTAAAGAAATCCCAAATATTATTATCTCAATTGATTCTATGAAGCCAATTGTAACTAATGCAGCTCTTGAAGCTGGCGCCCAAATCATCAACGACGTAACTGGCCTTCGTGATCCAGATATGATTAATGTCGCAGTAAAACATCAGTGTCCAGTTATCATCATGCATATGCTAGGTTTGCCTAAAACCATGCAACAAGAGATCACTGAAACTACCTACAATAGCAATTGTACACAAGAAATTGCAAATTATCTAAAATCTCAAACCCAAACTGCAATCACAGCAGGAATTAAAAAAGAAAACATTGTTCTTGACCCAGGCATTGGATTTGGAAAAACAGTAAATCACAATTTAGAACTAATCAATAACATCCAAAAGTTCAAACTACTTGGTTATCCTATACTAATAGGGCCATCAAGAAAATCTTTCATCGGAAAACTTACAAAGCAAGCACTCAATCTAGAAACTATCCCACTTGCAACAGATAGACTCGAAGGCAGCTTAGCCTCCATCACAGCTTGCGCACTAAATGGAGCTAGCATTTTAAGAGTTCATGATGTTAAAGAAACAAAGCATGCATTAATCATAGCAGACGCTCTAAGAAAAATTAAATAATCAAAAAGATTCATTCATCCAAAGAGTTTTTTTTGTCATAATTTATTGCTAATCCAGAAACAAGTCCAGCTAATCCGCCTAACCCAATTGCTATAACGTCTTCAAAACTATAAGTCCCTTCTGTAATCCCAAACCTCTGAAAAATTTCATGAGCAAGATAAATTGATGTTCCAAAAGTAGCATAAAAATAAAACTCCAAATTTCTTTTGGGGTCTGCAATAAAATAACATCCTGAAGTCGACATTAATGAGTCAGAAAAATTAGGCAAACTACTTGATAACAAAGGAAATGTTTCCGGACAATTTTCTCTTAAGTAATGTCCTAAAAATTCAGCAGACACACTACCCAATAAAACTAGTCCATATTTTGACCGATCAGAAAGATTCATTTTAAAAAATTAAAGAAAAAATAATAAAACACCCTAATTGATCGCAACAACAGTCACAACAAAGGTTAAATCCTTTCCAGCAAGTGGATGATTCATATCCATTGTAATTTCTGTTTCACTTACTGCAGCAACTCTAACAGGCATTTGTTGACCAGTTTGAAGTGTCATAGCAAGTACCATACCAACCTTAATCTCTTGACCTTTTGGCATTTGATCTATTGGAACTTTTTGAACCATTTCAGCTCTAATTGGTCCATAAGCACTAGCAGATTCAATTCGAATTTTCTTTTCTTCATTTAAATTCATTCCCACAATCGCTTCATCAAGACCTTTAATTACTTGGCCAATTCCCACTTCAAATTCAAGAGGTTTACCATGAGTTTTACTTTCATCAAATACAGTTCCGTCATCAAGCATTCCTGCATATTCAATTTTAACTTTGTCGCCTTTCTTAACTGTCATAATTATCATCTCCCAATCATTATATTCAAACTTCAACACCAAATTCATAAACATCCTTTTTAAGGCTACCGGCTAAAAATTTCAAGAACCTTTTTTGTCACAAAGGTCCATTATAAATTTTTCAGAACATCTCTAAGCTTCTCCTCACCTTCTCCAACATAAAAACCATTAAATTCAAAAGTACCAGGAACCTCAATATCTTCAAGTTTACTATCACCAATAATTAAACACTCAGTTGGCACCAAGTCTTCAGCAGCAATAAGTCTCTCCCAAAACACAGGATCATTTTTGCGGCGCCCTGCGTCTTCACTACTAAAAATAAAATCTACAAACTCCAATAAATCATACTTATTCAAATAACTCTGAATTGTTCGGTGCATACTGTTAGATGCAACTCCAACTCGCAAACCTTTCTTTTTCAACTCAGAAAGAACCAAAAACGCATCATCATGCACCCTCTTGCGAACTTTAATATGTCTGTCCAATATTTCATAATATTCAGCCAGAAGTCCTAATTCACGACATAAATCTCCAGAATCATATCTACTATGGTCTCCTTTGACTAAACCAAACAAAGCAGCCTTAATATCTAACTCTTCACCAAATAAACCAAGCTTTGATTCAATAAGTTTCAAAATCTCAAGATACATTTCAGAATAGATTCTAATATTAATCAAAGTCCCATCCAAATCAAATATGTAAGTTGATACCACTTTAATTCCAAAAACAAAGCATTATATATTATTTCCCACAAGATACAAACTTAATGCCAAACAAAAAAGAACTAAAAATCATCTCCTGGAATGTTAACGGAATAAGAGCAGCATTAAGAAAAGGTTTTGTTGACAAAATTCTCAAAATAAATCCTGACATTATTTGTATCCAAGAAACAAAAGCAAATCCAGATCAAGTTGATAAAGACTTAAGGTTACATGAGTATAGTACTTACTGGCATTCTGCAAAGCGTAAAGGCTATAGTGGTGTAGCAGTATTCACAAAGGTTAAACCAAATAAAATTGTACGTGGCATGCCAGAAGAACGTTTCTTTGACGAAGGCCGGATGATTGAACTACATTACAATGAGTTCATAATTCTCAACATCTATTTCCCAAACGGAAAACGTGATGACACAAGGCTCCAATACAAAATGGATTACTATAAAGCGCATCTCAAATATGTAGAAAGCCTAAGAAAAACTACTAACAAAAAAATAATTATTAATGGTGATTATAATACCGCTCATAAAGAAATTGATTTGGCAAGACCAAAAGGTAATGAAAAGATCAGTGGATTCCTTCCAGAGGAAAGAAATTGGGTTGACAAGTACATAGAACATAATTATGTTGATACATTCCGACATTTCTACCCAAACAAAAAAGATGAATACTCCTGGTGGTCTATGAGAACTCGTGCAAGAGATAGAAACGTTGGCTGGCGAATAGACTACTTTTTCATAACTAGTGAGCTCTTACCTCAACTAAAACAAGCATTCATCATGCAAGAAGTAGAAGGTTCTGATCACTGTCCTCATGGTATAATTATTGAAATTTAACCTTCTTCAAAAACAAATTTTTTACTTACAATTATTCTAAAGCTAACGCTATTTTAAATATTCATTAAAATAAAAAATTAATTATTTACAAAATTTCTAAAGTTAACACTAGTCTAAATTTTTCAAAAAGAAAAAAAAAAAAAAAGAAAAAAAAATGCAAACTGTACCAATCCTTGATTACAAAAGTAAAAAAGGTGAGCTGTTTATATGTATAAGTTTAGATTATTTTAGTTTTAAAAAAAACCAATATGGACGTTAGTGAGCGCATGCTAAAACTCTCGCGTAAGCTCGAGCCGTACACATCGCTTCTATCAAACGGGTCTTTTTCCCGTGTCCCATCATATCTCTTTTCTAGGTCTGCTTCGTGCTTAGATGCTTTCAGCACTTATCACTTGGTGCGTAGCTGCTCTGCGTGCCTTATCAGACAACAGATCCACCAGTGGCACCGAAGTCCCGTTCCTCTCGTACTAAGAACTCCTTCCTATCAGATATGTAACATTTCCAGTAGATATCAAACAAACTGCCTCACAGCGTTCTGAACCCAGCTCACGATCCCTTTTAATGGGTGAACACCCCCACCCTTGGCAGCTTCTGCACCGCCAGGATAGGAAGAGCCGACATCGAAGTAGCAAACCGCGCCGTCGATATGGACTCTCGGGCGCGACAACTCAGTTATCCCCGGAGTAACTTTTCAGTCATCTCAAAGTCTCACTAGTAAACTATTGAGGTTCGCTAGGCCACACTTTCGTGTTTGAATTTCGTTATGTTTGAAATTCAATCAGGCAGGCGTTTGCCCTTGCACTCTACTACGGATTTCTAAACCGTATGAGCCTACCATTGGGCGCAATTGATATCTTTTCAACTGCGTGCCACCCCAGCCAAACTGTCCACCAATCGGTGTCCGCATATAGCGTTAGTGTTCTAAATCATAGGGTGTGGTGTTACATTGTCGCCTCACTTACTAACTGACGTCATTAAGCTCAAACAGCTCCCACATACGCTATACAATACAATTCAAAACACAGCGACAGGCTACAGTAAAGTTTCACGGGGTCTTCGCTTCCCACTGGAAATCTCTGGCCTTTGCACCAGAATGGAGTGTTCGGAAGATTCCATCTAGGGACAGTGGCGATCTCGTTATACCATTCATGCAGGTCGGCATTCAACCGACAAGGCATTTCGCTACCTTAAGAGAGTTATAGTTACTCCCGCCGTTTACAAGCTCTTCACCCCGTTGTAACGAGGCTTAAAGTACTCGCACTGGGCAGGTATCACATCCTATACACATCGTTTCCGACTAGCAGGATGTTTTGTTTTTGGTAAACAGTCGGACCACCCTAGTCACTGCGCCCTGAACTCGCTCCTTAAAGGACGAGTCCAGGGATCCCTTCAACCGAAGCTACGGGACTAATTTGCCGAATTCCCTTAGATGGATTAGTCTTGCACGTCTTAGGCTTCTCACCTAGGGGCACCAGTGCTGGTTCTGGGTACGGTTATATTCAATCTATTCATCTTCCCTTTTCATGGACTCCAGGTATCTGCGAGATGGACCATAGGCCCACTATTCTGAAGTTTACTCAAGATCTCACCATTACGGTACTCCTTTGACTTATCTTCATTAACTAGTCAGATAAAACTAGCTCACGTATCCAAAAGTGTCAGAAAGTATGACTTGCGTTGCCGCTAATATGAATATAGTACAGAAATATTAATCTGTTTCCCTATCGGATTATCCGGTTACGGAATTCCTTAGGACCGACTAACCCTTGGCTGATTTTCATTGCCAAGGAACCCTTGCCCTTACGACGACAAAGATTCTCACTTTGCTCCGTTCCTACTCTCACCAGGATTTTCATCTTTGCAAGGTCCAGGAATGCTCACACACTCCCTTCTGCCCTAACAAAGCGCCTATTTACACCCGCTTGTCGCGGTCTATGGTATCGGCAGTTAACTTAGACCCGTCAATCTTCGGGGCTTACGATCTCAACGAGTAAGCTGTTACGCACTTTTTAAAGGGTGGCTGCTTCTAAGCCAACCTCCTCGCTGTCTAAGATCATAAACGCCCTTTACCCTTTATCACTTAGTTAACATTTAGGGGCCTTAACCATAGTCTGGGTTGTTCCCCTCTCGGAAATCAAGTTTACCCCAAGATCCCCTGTTTCCCGTGGTCTACAAGGCCTAGGCATTTGGAGTTGGACAGAAGGCCGACAGATTTCTCCGCCAAAACCCCCGATCCGTATCTCTACAACCTGGGCACTCTCACACGAGACTTGACTAAGGTCAATTTCAATAGGAACCTGCTATCGCCGATCTCGATTGGCTTTTCACCCCTATTCGCAAGTCAGAGGAACGCTTGCACACAGAACCCCTTCAGGCCTCCACGGGGTCTTACCCCCGCTTCACCTTGCCCACGAATAGATCGACCGGTTTCAGGTCGTATCCGCGTGACTAATGGCACTTTCATACCACTTGCCTCGTAAACTGCGCAAAATCGCTTTCGCTTCGGATTTCTCCTCGCCACACAGATACACTCCCTGGCACGTTATTCAAAACGAACGGTAGAACCTCTAAAGGCACTACCACTCTATCACTACTAGGTTTCAGGTCTTTTAACTCCCTGTTACGGGTACTTTTCAACATTCCCTCACGGTACTCGTTTGCTATCGGTCTCAAGACATATTTAGTTTTGGAGCTTAGTGCGCCCCATATTCATGCATCGTTTCCAGGATACACTACTCAGGATACTTTCACAACCATTTTCTCTTCCTTTACGGGACTATCCCCCTCTAAGGTATTATGTTCCAAAAAACTTCAAGTCAAAAAAATGGTTTAAAAGAAAGTCCTCAACACCACATCTCCCTTATATTACTACAAGGGATTCAGTTTGAACTATGTTGCTTTTAGTCGCTCTTACTAACAACATCTCATTTGATTTCTTTTCCTGCAGGTACTAAGACGCTTCAATTCCCTGCGTTCCCTGACCTATAAAGGCCTTAATGAGAAGTCTCATTCGGAGATCCCGGGTTCAAAATTCGCATTCAACTCGCCCGGGCGTATCGCCGCTTGCCACGTCCTTCATCGGTGCTTGAGCCAAGTCATCCACCTAGTAGTTTACAGTAGGTTTTTCACTTCCAAAAATTCCCGAAAGAATTTTCGAAAGATCATTTTATTATTACAATTCTAATCCAATAATTTCCATCTGTTAAACGAATTTAACAAGATTTTTTACTATTGTAGACTCATACATATAAACAGCTCATTGAGTATAATATTGGGAAATATTTCTCTAACTGATACAGCCGCAAGTATTTTCAACTTGCGAATGCATTAAACTTACTTAACAGCAAGTCCAAAAAATCCCAGTCAAAAACTAGGAAGTGGACCCGACGGGATTTGAACCCGTGGCCTCCGCCTTGCAAGGGCGGCGCTCTCCCCCTGAGCTACGGGCCCATAAGGTTGCGTTGCCCCATCCAAAACAGAGGCACGTTTAATTACTACAAATTAAGTTAATTTGATTAACCTAATTTTACTATTTCTACTGATTAGATCAAAATTATAAGTTCACACTTAACAAATTGATTTAAACAATATTTCCAAAAAGGAAAAAAAAAGGAGGTGATCCAGCCGCAGGTTCCCCTACGGCTACCTTGTGACGACTTAACCCATCTTGCAAGACCCAGATTCGAGCTACCTGAAAGGTAGATCTCACCCAGACCCTACTCGATTGGTTTGACGGGCGGTGTGTGCAAGGAGCAGGGACATATTCACCGGACGCTGATAACGTCCGATTACTAGGGATTCCGTTGTCATGAGGTTGAGTTACAAACCTCAATCTAGACTAAGACATGGTTTCGAGGTTTAGCGCCGCCTTTCGGCGTAGCATCCCATTGTCCATGCCATTGTTGCGCGCGTGTAGCCCAGGAGATTCGGAGCATACAGACCTATCGTAGCCCACACCTTCCTCCGCGTTTCCACGGCAGTCTCTTTACTGTACCCAGTCATGCAAAAGCACCCGCTGGCAAGTAAAGATATGGGTCTCGCTCGTTACCTCACTTAAGAGGACACCTTACGGCACGAGCTGACGACGGCCATGCACTACCTCTCGGCTCGTCAGGTAAGCCCTTTAGACTGACCTTCATCCTGCCGTCGCCCCTGGTAAGATTCTCTGCGTAAAGTTAGATTAAACCGCACGCCGCACCCCTTGTGGTGCTCCCCC